>NZ_BMNT01000010.1:105676-126702 GCF_014646695.1 Sphaerisporangium melleum | reverse complement strand
CGATCCCGCCCGCGCACGAGCCGAACGCCGAACCGCCCAAGGAGATCGCCGCCGCGGACCGGGTGACCTCCCGCCCCGCCCCGACCCGCCCCGCCGCCGGCTCAGCCTCTGCCCCCGGCCCCGCCCCCGCCCCCGGCTCCGCCCCCGCCCCTACCTCTGCGTTCGCCCCCGGCCCCGCCTCTGCGTCCGCTCCTGGCGCCGCCTCTGCGTCCGCTCCTGGCGCCGCCTCTGCTCCCGGCTCCGCCTCTGCCGGGGCCGGCCCTGTGCCCGCGTCCGGTGCGCGGCCCGTTGCCGAACCGGCCACCGCCGATGCCGGTGGCTCCGCGACTCCGCCCGAGAGCTCCGCCGCGGCCACCGGTGGCCCGGCCCCTGCTCCCGAAGGCCCCGCCTCCACCCGGCGCACTCCCTCCGGCCCCGCCGGTCCCAGTGGTGTCGGCCCGGCGGAAGGTGCTCCCGGCAGCCGGTCCTCCGGCGTCCCCGACCACGGCGAGCGCGCGGCCGAGGGCGGGACGACCGGCTCCGCCGCCTCGCGAGCAGGCGCCGCCGGGCCCGGACGCACTTCGCACGCCTCCGTACGGGCGATCAGACCGCCCGGCGCGCTCCCGAAGAAGCCTGCCCCGCCCGCCCCGCCTGCCCCGCCGACCCCGTCGGCCCCGCACGCTCCCCCTGCTCCGCCTGTCGATGAGGGGCGGCAGGGTCCGGCGGCCCCTCCCGACCAGGAACGCGGCAGGCCCGCGCGCACGTCGCACGCCTCCGTACGGGCGATCAGGCCGCCCGGCGCGCTCCCGAAGAAGCCCGCCCCGCCTGCTCCACCCGCAGCCGATGAGGGGCGACGGGGAGATCCTTCCGGTGCCCCCGGCCGAGGGGCGAACGACGCGGACGCCGAGCCCGGCGGCTCCGGCCCGCGGACCGAGGATCCCGGCCGGCGGGACGCGGCCCCGGGCGAGGGGCCGGTGGAGGAGTCGTGACGGCCGCGCCGCCCGGCCTGTGGCCACCGACGGGGCAGGAGATCGTGTTCCTGTTGCTCGCGGTGGTGGCGGCCGGGGCGGCGCTGCTCGTCGTCACGACGCGCCAGATCGTGCACGCGGCCCTGTGGCTGGTCGTCTCGTTCGGCGCGCTCGCCGGGTGCTACCTGCTGCTCACCGCCGAGTTCGTGGCCTGGGTGCAGGTGCTCATCTACGTCGGCGCGGTCGTGGTGCTGCTGCTGTTCGGCATCATGCTGACCCGCGCGCCGATCGGACCGTCCGCCGACCTGGACTCGGGGAACAAGATGGTGGCCGCCATGGTGGCCGTGGCGACCGCCGCCGTCCTGGTCGTCACCGTGGTCGACGGGTTCGGCACGGCGTACGCCCCGCTGGAGGCGGGCCAGGGCGCCGCCAAGCCGCTCGGGTCGAGCATCTTCCGCACCTGGGTGCTGCCCTTCGAGGCGCTCTCGGTGCTGCTGCTCGCCGCGCTGATCGGCGCGATCGTGCTCTCCCGCACCGACATCACCGGCCCCGCGCCCGCCCCGGGCAAGGCCGGTCAGGGCACCATCGGAAATGGCACCCCGAGCAGCGGTGCCACCGGCACCGGCGAAGCCGTCGCTCCCCGTGGCGGTGGGGTCGTGAGTCCGGGCGGTTCCGGCGCCATCGGCGCCGATGAGGCCGCAGTCGTGGCTCCCGGCGGTTCCGGGGACGCCGGCACGGGTGACGGCGGGGATGCGGGCCCGCGTACTTCCCAGATCGGGCACGGGGACGGGGACGCCGGGACGGGTGACGGCGGGGACGTGGGCCCGCGTACCTCCCAGATCGGGGCCAGGGACGCCGGTGACGGCGGTGGAGGGGCTCGTACGGACATCGACGGAAGGGACTGACGTGCACGTCGTCTATCCCGTCGTGCTCGCCGCGGTGCTGTTCTCGATCGGCGTGTACGGCGTGCTGGCCCGGCGCAACACGATCCTCGTGCTCATGTCGGTGGAGCTGATGCTCAACGCCGTGAACCTCAACCTCGTCGCCTTCGACTTCTGGCTCAGGGATGCGCTGCACGGCGGGCAGGTGCTGACCCTCTTCGTCATCGTGATCGCCGCGGCCGAGCTGGGCGTGGGCCTGGCGATCGTCCTCGCGGTGTTCCGCAACCGCCGGACCGTCGAGATCGACCGCCTCCGCGACCTGGCCGACCCCACCCCCGACCCCGGCGACGACCCCGGCCCCGGCCATGACCCCGGCTCTGACCTCGGCCCTGGTCATGGTCCCGGTGTGGGTCCTGGTGCAGGCCCGGTCTCCGGTTCCGGTCCCGGCGACGGTTCCGGTTCGGGGCCGGGTCCGGAAGGCCCTGTGGCCGGCCGCGCTCCGGGACGTGGTCCCGGCGCGGCGGTGCGAGCGGGTGGGGGTGGGTCGTGATCGCCATGGCCGCCGAGATGGCGGCGGTGGCCGTGCTCCTGCCGTTCCTCGGCGCGGCCGCTGGGCTGCTCGGCACCCGTCGCCTGGGCCGTGGCGCCAGTGGCCCGCCGGGCGCGGTCGACCGGGGGGTCTACCGGCGGGCGGCGTGGTACGCGATCCTCCCCACGGCGGTGTCCACCGTGCTGGCCGGGTGGCTGCTGGTGGTGTACCTCGGCAACCTCCCGCCCGGTTTCTCCGCCTACGTGGCGCCGTCGGGCGGGGTCAGGCCGCCGGCCGGGGCCATGGAGGGCGTGCTGACGGTGGTCGGCACCGGCGCCATCCCGATCACGATCGGCCTGCGGGTGGACGAGCTGGCCGCCGTCATCGGAGTGCTGGTGGGCTGCGTGGCGCTCGCCGTGCAGGTCTACTCGGCGGGGTACATGCGCGACGAGCCCCGCTACCCGTCCTACAGCGCGTTCATCAGCCTGTTCACCAGCGCCATGCTGCTCGTCGTCTACGCCGGGGACCTGCTGGTCCTTTACGTGGGCTGGGAGATCATGGGCCTGTGCTCGTACCTGCTGATCGGCCACTGGTGGGAGGACCGCGCGAACTCGCGGGCGGCCGTTAAGGCGTTCCTGGTCACCCGCGTCGGTGACGTCGGCTTCCTGTTCGGCCTGTTCACCCTCGGGCTCGCGGCCCGGAGCTTCCACATCTCCACGGTGCTCGACCGGGTGCCCGAGATGTCCACCGGCACGCTGGTCGCCGCGACGCTGCTCCTGCTGTTCGGCGTGGCGGGCAAGAGCGCCCAGGTGCCGCTGCACACCTGGCTGCCGGACGCGATGGCCGGCCCCACCCCGATCAGCGCGCTCATCCACGCCGCGACGATGGTCGCGGCGGGCGTCTTCGTCGTGGCCCGGCTGTACCCCGCGTTCCTGGGCGCCCGGCCGTCGCTCGACCTGCTCGCGGTGCTGGCCGCCCTCGGCATGCTCGGCGCGGCGCTCGCCGCACTCGCCCAGGACGACCTGAAACGGGTGCTGGCCTACTCCACGATCAGCCAGCTCGCGTACATGGCCGGCGCCCTCGCGGCAGGGTCCGACCAGGCCGCGATCTTCCACCTGGTCACGCACGGGGCGTTCAAAGCGCTGCTGTTCCTCTGCGCGGGCGCGGTGATCCATGCCGTCGGCTCCAACCTGCTCAGCGACATGGGCGGGTTGCGGCGTTCGATGACCGTCACCTTCCCGGCCATGACCATCGGGTTCGCCGCGCTCATGGGGGTGCCGCCCGCCAGCGGGTTCTTCAGCAAGGACGCCGTGCTGGCCGCCATCGAGCACGCGGCGACCGGGGCCGGGCCGCTGACCGACGCCGCCGCGTGGCTGCTGTACGCGTGCGCCCTGCTCACCGTCGCGGTGACCGGCGCGTACGCGGCCCGCGCGTGGCTACGCACGTTCTTCGGCGAGAGCCGGGTGCGCCAGGTCCCCCTCCCGGAGCCGGAGCCGGGGGTCGCGCACGTCTGGGACGGCCGCGAGGCGCCCGCGTCCATGCTGTGGCCCATCGGCCTGCTCGCCGTCCCCGCGCTGCTGCTCGGCTTCACCGGGACCGGGCTGCTCGAATGGTCCTCAGCGGTGATCAGCCTGCTCCTGGCCCTGCTGGGCGCGGGCGTCGTGTACGCGTCCTGGCGCGCCGACCCCGCCGCCGACCCGGCGCGCGTGCTCGGGCCGCTGCGGGCGCCCTGTGAGCGCGCGTTCTCCGTGGACGCGGCCTACCACCGGGTGTTCGTCGTTCCCGTCCTGTGGCTGGCCCGCGCCGTCGGCCGGGCGGATGACACGGTGGTGGACGGGGCGGTCCGCGGGTCGGGACGGCTCGCGGTCGCGGCCTCCGGCCTGCTGCGCCGCGCCCAGACCGGCAACGCGCAGGTGTACCTGACGGGCGTCCTGGCCGGTGTCCTGATCATCGTCATCGGCGCGGTGGTGCTGATATGAGCGCACCCGCGCCGCGACCGGCGGCCTGCTACCGCAACGAGCGGCCCGGCGGCGCACGGGACGAGCCGGTCGGTGGCGCCACGACGGGCGGACCGGAGCCCTCGGCCCGGACAGCGCTGTCGGCAGGATGGGCGTCGATGCCGGCGGTGCGCAAGCCGGCAGCGGGGGCACCGGCAGCGCGAGAGCCGGTATCCGTGGCATGGGCGCCGGCGGTCCGGCAGTCCGCACCTACGGCATGGCGGGCGGCGCTCACGGCACGGTGGGCGGCGGGGGAAGGGGTGCCGCTTTGAGCGCGGTGATGATCGCGATGCTCGCCGTCCCGCTGCTCGGGGCGGCCGTACTCGTCGTCTTCCCCGGCCCCGCCCGCCACCCCTGGTACGGCGCGGCCGTCTCCGGGGTGACGCTCGTGCTCGCGCTGGCACTGGCCGTTCGGTTCGACCACACCCGCGCCGCCCGGCCGCAGTTCACCGTCGACGTGCCGTGGATCCCCGGCCTCGGCCTGCGCTTCCATCTCGGCATCGACGGCATCTCGCTGCCACTGGTGGTGCTGACCGCGCTGCTGACCTTCCTGTGCTTCGTCCACCTGGTCCGCCACCGCCCGGAGCAGGGCCGCATCCGCGCCCTGGTGATCGCGCTGCTGGTGCTCGAGGTCGGGATGACCGGTACGTTCCTCGCGCTCGACCTGCTGCTGTTCTTCGTCTTCTTCGAGATCGTGCTGGTCCCGATGTACTTCGTGATCGCCGTCTGGGGCGGAGCGGGACGCCGGGCGGCGGCGGTGAAGTTCATCCTGTACACGCTGCTCGGCTCGGCACTGCTGCTCCTCGGCCTGCTGCTGGTCTGGGCGCACGCCGGGACGCTCGACATGGTCCGGCTCGCCCAGGCGCAGGGGGCGGGGCTGTCCAGGGCGGTGCAGATCATCGCATTCCTGGCCATCGGCCTCGGTCTCGCCGTGAAGGCCCCGATGTGGCCGCTGCACACCTGGCTGCCCGCCGCGCACACCGAGGCGCCGACCGTCGGATCGGTGCTGCTCGCGGGCGTACTGCTCAAGATGGGCACCTACGGGTTCGCCCGCATCGCCATCCCCGTGCTGCCCGAGGGGGCCGCCGCGCTCGCCCCCTGGCTGGGCGCGTTCGCGGTCGCCGGCATCGTGTACGGCTCGCTGGCCTGCCTGGCCCAGCGCGACCTCAAACGCATGATCGCCTACTCGTCCGTGGGGCATATGGGTTTCGTCCTGCTCGGCCTGGCGACGCTGACCCCGGTGGGGATGAACGCCGCCCTGTTCGGCAACATCGCCCACGGCCTGATCACCGGCCTGCTGTTCTTCGTCGCCGGAGGGATCAAGGAACGGTACGGGACGACCGAGCTGCCCCGCCTGGGCACGGGCATGCTGGCCCGCCTGCCGTACCTCGGCTCGCTGCTGACCTTCGCGTGCGTGGCGTCGCTCGGGCTGCCGGGGCTCGCCGGGTTCTGGGGGGAGATGCTCGCGCTGCTCGGCGCCTTCCAGCCCGCCGCGGGGCTGTCCCGGCCGCTGTTCCTGGTCTTCATGGCCGTCGGCGGCGTCGGAACCGTGCTGACCGCCGCGTACTTCCTGCGCATGCTCTCCCACCTCACCCACGGCCGCCCTCCGGCCGGGACGATCGGCGGCGGCTCGCGAGGCGCCGCGCTGCTGGATGTGAGCGCGTACGAACTGGCCGCCTGGACGCCACTGGTCGTCCTCACCGTGGTCCTCGGGCTATGGCCCAAGGCGCTGCTCTCCCTCACCGACCCCGTCGTCCAGGCGTACCTGGGGACACGATGATCCAGTCCATCGACTACGCCGCCATCGCGTCGCCGCTGGTCCTCGCGCTGATGGCCGGGGTCGTGCTGCTGCTCGACGCGTTCCTGCCCCGTACCGGGCGCACCCGCACCACGCTCGGCCTCGTCACGCTCGCGGGCGTCCTCGCCGCACTCGCCGTGCCGGCCGTCCAGGCCCTGAGCGGAGCGCGCCTGCGGACGTTCTGCGTCCCGGCGGGCCTCTCCCGCGACCCCGGCCCGCCGCCCTGCTCGTTCGTCGTGGACCACCTCACCCTGGTCTTCGGCGCCGTCGCGCTCGCCGCCGGGGTCGTCGTGGTGCTGCTGTCCATGGCCCAGCTCGCCGAGAGCACGATCCCGCCCGGCGAGTGGTACTTCCTGCTGCTGTGCACTCTCGCCGGGGCGGTCACCCTGCCCGCGTCCCGCGACCTGATCATGCTGGTGATCGCGCTGGAGCTGGTGTCGCTCCCGGTGTTCGCGCTGGCCGCGCTGAAGAGGTACGACGCGCGGGGCTCCGAGGCCGCGCTGAAGATGTTCCTGGTCTCGGTGGTCTCCACGGCGGTCATGCTCTTCGGCGTCTCGCTGCTGTACGGCCTGACCGGCTCGGTCCACCTTTCCGCGATCGCGGCGCGCCTGGCGGCCGCCCCCGTCGCGCCAGGCGCCTCCGTCCCCCCGGCCGTGCCGGTCGGTGTGCTGACCGTGGCCGTCGTCCTGGTGCTGGCCGGGTTCGCGTTCAAGATCGCGGCGGTGCCGTTCCACTTCTGGGCCGGGGACGTGTACCAAGGGGCGCCGGTCCCGGTGGCCGCGCTGCTCTCGGTGATCTCCAAGGCGGCGGGGTTCGCCGGGCTGATCCTCGTGCTCACCACCGCGCTCGCGGGACAGGCCCGGCTGTGGGGGCCGGTCGTGGCGGTGCTCGCCGCGCTCACCATGACCGCCGGCAACCTGCTGGCCCTGCGGCAGCGCCACGCCGTACGGCTGCTCGCGTGGTCCTCGGTCGCCCAGTCCGGGTACATCCTGGCCCCGCTCGGCGTGGCGGGGAAGCAGGCCGTGCCCGCGTCCGTGGCCTATCTCGTCATCTACGCGGCCATGAACATCGGCGCGTTCGCGGTGGTGGCGGCGGTGAGCCGCGAGGGCGGGCGCAACGAACTGGACGACTACCGCGGGCTGGCGTTCCGCGCGCCGGTGCCCGCGCTGGCGCTCGCGTTCTTCCTGGTCTGCCTGGCGGGCCTGCCGCCCGGGCTCTCCGGGATGTTCGCCAAGATCGTGGTGTTCCGCGAGATCGTCGCGGGCGGCGCCGGCTGGCTCGCCGTGGTCATGGCGGTGAACACGGTGATCGCGCTCTACTACTACATCGCCTGGACCGCCCGCCTGTTCACCCCGGCCTCGGCCCCGGCTCCGAGTTCCGCGTCCGGCCCCGCTGCTTCCGCGCTGACCATCGCGATCACCCTCGGCCTGGTCGCCTCCGTGGCCTTCTCGGTCGCGCCCCAACTCGTACTGTCCATCGCCGGCTGAAGCGCGCGGACAACCCCGGGTGTCCCGCCATGTGATCATGTCGCGGGGTGCGTTCCCCTGGCAGGCGTACGTCCGGCTCTTACCGTTCCTGACCAGGTGGGTGGGAACGATGGGGCAGGCCACGAACGTTGGCCTTGGTGAGCGCAGCGTTCCGAGAGGGGGAAGCGTGCACAACAACGGCCTGCGTACCGCCGTCCTCATGGGAGCCCTGTCCGCTCTGATCCTGCTGGTCGGATCATGGCTGGGCGGCGGGCCGGGTGTGCAGGTCGCCGTCCTCGTCGCCCTGGGGACCAACGCGGTGGCGTACTTCTTCTCCGACCGCATCGCCCTGTCGGCGATGCGCGCACGACCGGTCGGCGAGGTGGAGGAGCCCGTCCTCTACCGCATCGTCCGCGAGCTGTCGACCGACGCCCGCCAGCCGATGCCACGGCTGTACCTCTCGCCGACCCCGCAGCCCAACGCCTTCGCCACCGGCCGCAACCCCCGCAACGCCTCCGTCTGCCTCACCTACGGGGCCATGCGCCTACTGAACGAGCGCGAGCTGCGAGGCGTGATCGCGCACGAGCTCTCCCACGTGTACAACCGGGACATCCTGATCTCCTCGATCGCGGCGGCGCTGGCCACGATCATCACGTACTGCAGCTACCTCGCCGTCTTCTTCGGCGGCTCGGCCGACGACGAGGACGGCCCCGGGTTCGTCGGCGCGCTGCTCATGATGATCCTCGGCCCGGTCGCCGCCGGCATGATCCAGATGGCCATCTCGCGGTCCAGGGAGTTCCAGGCCGACGAGTCGGCCGCGCTGCTCACCGGCGACCCGCTCGGGCTGGCCTCCGCGCTCCGCAAGATCGAGCTGGGCGCGCGCGACCTGCCCCTCCCCGAGGAGAGCCGGCTGACCTCCGCGTCCCACCTGATGATCGCCAACCCGTTCCGCGGTGCCGGGGTGGGCCGGCTGTTCTCGACCCACCCCTCCACCGCCGCCCGCGTCGCCCGCCTGGAACGCATGGCCGGCTACCGCCGCTGACCCGCCTCCCGTCATCCGGCATTACGGGCCTCCCGGCCTTCCCAAGCCTCCGAGCCTTCGCCCACAGCCCGCCACCGCTCGCGGACCACCCGGCTCTTGGCCTGCGGGTACGGCCCCGGCCTCGGTACGAGCACGGCACCTGGTCCGTACGGCTCGATCTGGTGCCGACCCTGAGCGACAGACCCGTCCGAGCGCGGGCCGGTCCGCCGAGCCACGCCCACCGGGCGCGCGAGGTGACCGAGGGGGTGGCACGTGAGGCGGCCCCGCGGCGTCCCGCTATATTCCCCCCATACCCGGGAGCACCGTGACGGCGTTGTCGCCGCGGAACGAGTACCTGCTGTTCTCATGAACCTTGCCGGTGCGCAGGTTCACCAGGTACACCACCAGGTCGGCGGGTGCGTGCACGCCGTTGGCCCTGATCTTCTGCCGCATCTGGCCGACCAGCAACTCGTCCTCCCCGGACTTGATCGCGGGTCCCAGGGGTGGCAGGAGGTGCTCTGGCGCGCCGCGGAGCGGCACCGAGCTGAGAACCCGCCCGGTCTCCGCGTCGATGGTCCGCACCGCCACGCCCACCGGACGCGCGTTCGAGTTCGGGCCGGACCTCCGTTTTTCGGCTTCGCGCACCGTGAACGCCACGACGGTCCGGTCGTCCACGCTCAGGGTCCCCGACCGCGCGTGCTCCACTGGAACCTCGACCGGCCTCCCCACCCCGGCGATGGACATGATCCTCATCTGGTCGCCGGAGGTGAGCAGCAGGCTGCCGCTCCACGTGATGTTCCCCGGCCACCAGCCCGCCGGAATCGGCCTCGACGTGCCGTCGGAGGCGTCGAAGAGCACCCCCGGATCGTCAGGTCCGCTGCTGGCCGCCGCGTACCTGCCGTCCGGGGAGAGGCGGACCGCCCCGCCCCACTTCATCAGGTAGTCCCGTGAGACGTTCAGCGGTAGCCGCCACACCCGGCCGCCGGCCAGGTCCCGGACCTTGAACGCACGATCCTTCTCGCTGTAGTACGCGACGCGCCTGCCGTCCTGACTGATCGCCAGCGGGGCGGCGTTGTTCCCGCGGTTCTGCGAGGTCTGCTCGACGAAGATCCCCACCGCCTCCGGGAGCCGGTACTCCTTGCCATCCTTGGTGATGAGCCGCCATTGGGCGCATTCCGTGCCGAGCGTGGAGGCGCCGAAACCGGGTGCCCGGTCATGGCCGCACCAGCCGAGGTAGGCGAAGCGCGCGGGGCCGATGCCGCGGCCGGGGAGCGGCGCGGCGGCTTCCGGTCTCGCGTTCGCGGCCTCGCCACCGATCGCCGCCTGGCTGTCACGGCCGTTGGCGGCGTACAGGTTCAGCGTCGTCGCGCCGCCTCCGCCCACCAACAGCACCGCTGCGGCGGCGGAGGCGAGCATCCGGGCGCGTCGCCTGCGCGCCGTGCCGATGGCGCGTTCGGCGAGGTTGACGGGGGGAGCCTCCTGGGCGAGCGCGCCGAGGGCGTCATGGAGCCGTGTCATCGGTTCACCTCCGGTGAGCAGGTTCATCGTCATGGGCGATTTCTGGCTGGTAGGCGAGTTCGGCCCGGCGGGGAAGGCCAGGATGTTCTCCGAGTGCCGCTCGCCGGACCTGGCCGGCCGCATCGCCGGCATCCCGTTGGTCGGCACGATCACGCCGCTCGGCCGCACCCCGCGCACGGTCGCCTTCGGCTTCGCGGCCGGGGCCGGTGGCAGGGACGTAGCCGGCGTCATGGGCCGGGTCCACCTCGGACAGCAACCCGGCCAGCTCAGGCGCCAGCGCGCGCAGCCGATCCAGGGCGTGACTGGTCTGGCTCTTCACCGTGCCCGGCGAGCACCCGAGCATCTCGGCGGTCTCCTGGACGGTGCGGTCCTCGTAGAAGCGGAGCACGACGACGGCACGCTGGCGGGGCGCGAGCTTCGCCAGCGCCTCGCGGAGCGCGATGCGGTGCAGGGTGTCGCTCTCACCGTGGTCTGACCGCTGGGCGTCGGGCGGGTGGGCGTCGGGCGACTCGACGTACCAGCGGCGTTGCCGGCGCCACGAGACGAACTCGTTGATCAGGCATCGGCGGGTGTACGCCTCGGGGTTGCCGTCCTTCGCCAGCTTCGCCCAGTGGCGGGCGACCTTGGCCAGGACGGTCTGGAGCAGATCCTCGGCGAGATGCGCGTCTCCGGTGAGCAGGTACGCGGTCCGCATCAGCACCTGCTGCCGGGCGTTCACGAACTCGCGAAAGCCCTCGTAATAGTCCATCCGCTCTCCTCTCACCCCTCACGAACGAGGGTGAGGGCGCGGCAGGTTGTCTCCGATCCGGAATTCCCGGCCCGGCACGCGCCGGCCAGGCCGCGACCACGCCCGGGAAGGACCGGGGAGCCGGACCACCCGGGCGCGGTGCCTCGTCACCGGTGCTCGAACGCGCGAATCCTCAGCGCATGGCATGCCCCGGCGTCGCATGGCGGACAGGACGCGAGGAAACACCAGGAACGACCTGTCCGATGAGGGTGCCGAGCAGAGTCAGGAGAGTTCGAACTCCGGTGCGGCCTCCTCCGTCTTCGGCGCGGTCCCGGTCGTCCCCGGCTCTTCGGGTGCCAGGTCCGGCGCGTCGGCTGCTCCGGCCTCGAGCGTCGTCTCCTCGATCGTGAGGCCGGGCAGGCCGTCGATGCTCTGCCGGTTCTTCTTGGCGCGGTAGTCGATCCGCTGCTGCTCGCTCCTGCGCTCCGCCCACTCGGCGAGCAGCGTGCGATCCTTTTCGTGGCTCATCAACGGCACGCCGTACCCGCAGGAGTCGGCGATGCGATCGCATTCCACGACGATGACCGCGCGCACCGCCGGGTGCGGGCCGAAACGCTGGAGCAGGCCGGGGAAGTCCGGGTCGCCGGCGGTGACGACACGGCCCCTGCCGTACAGGCGCAGGATGTTCGGCGGCCCGGAGAACGCGGTGAACATGATCGTGACCCGTCCGTTCTCGCGGATGTGCGCGATGGTCTCGACGCCGCTGCCGCCGAGGTCCAGGTAGGCGACGGTGGTGTCGTCCAGCACGGCGAAGGTGTCGCTGTGTCCCTTGGGGGACATGTTGACGTGGCCGCCGTGCTCGGGTGCGGTGGCGACGAAATAGACCGGCTGCTGGGAGATGAACTCGCGCAGCCGGTCGTCGAGCACGTCATGGACTTTGCCCATTTGCCCTCCTTTAGCCCCTTATAAAGGACTGTAACGGAAGGCATGCCTCGTCTTCTCGGGTCGATTACCGAGGCGCTCCCTCACTCGCCGGGCAGCCACCAGATGAAGATCTTGGTCCGCATCGGGAACGAGTCGATCGTCCGCAGTCCGCCGGTGGACGGGTCGACCCTGCTCGCGATGGCCCGGGTCGGCGTCCCGTCGCGGTCGGTGTGCAGCCGCCAGAGCGTGAGCCTGTTGTCGTCGTCCCAGTCGATGCGGTACGGAATCTCGGTGGACGGCATGCCGAGGTCGATCGCCGGCGAGACCGCGTCCGTGGACAGGTCGTACTGGCGCAGGCGGTGCTTACCTGCGGAAGGGGTGATCACCACGGCCACGGTGACCCCGTCGTTCGCGAGCGCGACGGGGGAGTTGTTCGACACGACCTGCGGCACCTCGCGGCTCTCGCCGGCCTCGCCGTCCGTGCCGTACACCGTGAACTCGGTGGTGTTCTCCTCGGTGCCGTGCGCCAGCAGGATCTTGCGGCCGTCCGGGCTGAACCCCTGGACGGTGTCGCGGCCGGGCAGCCTGACGATGTCGCCGGAGCCCAGATGGACGACGAGCGTGGGGCACTTGCCGGTCGCGTCCCCGTAGTCGATCACGACGGTGTCACCGTCCGGGGAGAGCCAGGGGTCGACCTGGGACATGCCCAGGCCCTTCGGCGGCTTCGCCGACGCCCCGGGCAGGCTGTGGGCGCCGCCGCCCGACGCGTTCCGCCACACCAGCTTGCCGTCCGACTTGCGGAAGTACACCAGCCGGGACCCGTCGCCGCTCACCGCGATCGGGGCGCTGCTCTCCTTGTCCACCCCGGTCGTGTCGCGCGGGTACACGACGGCATCGGACAGCTTCACCGTGCGTCCGTTGCGCAGGGTCAGCGTCCACGCGCCGCACGGGACGCTGAAGTCGCCCTTCTCGCAGGACCGGACCCACGCGTACCTGACGGCCGCGCCCGCCTTCGCGGTGCCGGTGGTCTTTCCCGTCTGCGTCGCCTTCTGCGCGACGGTCTTCGCCGCGGCCGTGGAGGCGGCTCCCGTATACGCCTCCACGGGGCCCATCAGGGCGGTGGTCGTGGCCATGGCGGCCATGGCGAGGAGGGCCAGTGTGCGTGTCCGCTTCATGTCCGTTCCTTTCGTCACCTCCAATAGATGCCAGGAAGCACGGAAAGGTTGAGTCACGATTCAGCGTCGTCCCTGCGGCGCATCCTCGGCGGACAAAATGCCATAACCCATAAATAGGAAGACCGGTCCTGGCGGTCGCACAGTTACCGGTGGGGGCCCTCACCCGGGGGCGGCGCGACCGACGCGCTCGCCGGCCTGAAGCCGAACGAAGGCCGCTCGCCATCGTCCCCATGCCCGGTGCCTGGCACGACAAGCCGTACCTCCGAACGGGCACGACGGCCGCCGCGGAACGCGTGTGGCAAGCCGTCTCTTCGGACGGCGCCACCGCGACGAACGGCCGGGGACCTCCGCGCCCCGGCCGTGATCGCCTACCCGACCTACTATCGACCGCTCAGCGGTAGTTCGTGAACTGCAGGGCGATGTCCAGATCCTTGCCCTTGAGCAGCGCGATGATCTCCTGCAGGTCGTCCTTCTTCTTGGAGCTCACCCGAAGCTCCTCACCCTGGATCTGCGCCTTGACGCCCTTGGGCCCCTCATCCCGGATGATCTTCGAGATCTTCTTGGCGTGCTCCTGGTCGATGCCCTCCTTGAGGGCGATCATCATGCGGTACTCCTTGCCGGACAGCTTCGGCTCCCCCGCGTCCAGCACCTTCAGGGACAGACCCCGCTTGATGATCTTCTCCTTGAACACATCAAGAACGGCGTTGGCCCGCTCCTCGCTGTTGGCCTTGATCTCGATGTTGTCCTGACCCGACCAGGCGATGCCCGCGCCCGTGCCCCTGAAGTCGAAGCGGTGCCCGACCTCCTTGACCGTCTGGTTCAGCGCGTTGTCGACCTCCTGCCGGTCGATCTTGCTCACCACGTCGAAACTGCTGTCGGCCATCGGTATAGGTGTCCTCTCTCGTCCCCTCCGACCCTAGCGACCCCAGCCGGGTCACGTAGGGATCAGGACGCGCGCGACCGTTGTCACGTGCACCCCGGAAGTCCGCTATTCTTCTACCTGTCGCCGCGAGAGCGAAGACACGGCAGGTTGCCCGAGTGGCCAAAGGGAGCGGTCTGTAAAACCGTCGGCTCAGCCTACCCAGGTTCGAACCCTGGACCTGCCACACCAGCAAGAAGAGGCCCGTCACCAGCGGAAACGCGGCGACGGGCCTCTTGCTGTCTGTCCGGCCGTCCACGGCTGGCACCGGCGCCCTACGGCCCGCCGCGGCCAATACGCGGCCAAGTTGCCAACGCCACGCCGAGCCGTGGTGCTGGGGTATGTGTGCGACGGGGTTGACGGCTGGGGGGACTTGCTCCGACTCTGGGTGTTTCGAAGATTGATCTACCTGGATGTGCCCGCTCAACAAGACAGTGACCTGTTGAGGCGATGTAGTGATCATTTCCGCAATGGATCAAGGATAAGACGAGAGCATCACCACGTATTTCCTAGCATTGCCTTCCACGCGCCTACCTTCGGTAGCACAATGGGTGAGTAGCGAGGCGGATGGAGAGATCATGGAATCGGTTGATCCAGGGGCGAGTCAAGAGCAACCACCTGAAGAGTCCGAGGTGCAGTTTTTTGGCTCTGGTCGCATATATCAACAGGTTTTTGGCAACCAGGTTAATTACGAAAACGTCTGGGTAGGCCCTCCGCTTCAGGGTTCGGCTAAGTCGAAGCCGGATCTGGCGGAACTACGGCAGGAATTTCTGTTCGATTTCCTGCGTCAAGCTCTTCGGCAAGCGGAAACCACTTTTCGTTTAAGTGTGATCTTCATGTCGGCTGGGGCGGCGATCCTCCTCGCTGGAGGTGGTCTGGCCCTCTACAATGCTGGGGTCGTTGGTCGTAGCTATGTGCCTCTACTTACCGGCCTGAGTGGAGTTCTTATTACCGCGTGTGGTGGAGCCTTCGCAGTGCATTCGAACCGGGCGCGCAAGCATTTAACCGACCAGGCAAAGCGCGTTCACGAAAATATTCAGGATGACCTTGCTTTTAGTCAAGCGCTTGATCTGATCAACGAGGTTAAAGATGTGGAGTTGCGTGACCGCCTCAAATCTGTGACGGCGATGAGAGTGCTTGGCGTGCGGCCCGACCCTGGTGAGATTACCAATCGCGTTCTACCTTGGCATGAGAAGGCAAAAGAGGCTGAACCCGGTAATTCCTAGAGTTAGGGAGCTTCACGGTCTTGTGGCATCCCAGATTCGCCGCATGGCATCCGATTGTTGCCCATGGACGCATTTCGCGTAAACCCGCAACAGCACGTCTACGCTGTGCCCTGCCCACTCGGCGACCTGGGGCGCGGGGACGCCAGCGTTGAGCCACGTTGAGACGGCGGCATGCCGAAGGCTGTAGGGCACATCCGTGAGTGCTGAGGTGGCTTCTTCGGGCGTGAATGCATGCTCTCGGGCCTCGTGGAAGACCTTGAGGTAAGCGCGGTCGGTCATCAGTCCGCCGCGGGGGCCGATGAACACGCGTCCCTCGGGGCCGGTGCCGAACTCCTTCAGGTGCGCTCGCAGGAGGGTCACCAGTTCGGGGTGAATCGGTACCGGCCGTGTCTCGCCGTCCGCGCGGTGCTTGAGGGCGCGGCGCTCGCGTGGCTGGCCGTTGTTAGTCCAGCGGCTTCCAGCGCGGGGTTCGGCGTTGGTGAGGCGCAGCTCTCCCCATCCGTCGTCCG
The DNA here is from genome assembly GCF_014646695.1 of Sphaerisporangium melleum. GTDB lineage: Bacteria > Actinomycetota > Actinomycetes > Streptosporangiales > Streptosporangiaceae > Sphaerisporangium > Sphaerisporangium melleum. Next base: position 111,065 of record NZ_BMNT01000010.1, on the reverse strand, counting down.
GCAGGCTCACGAGGTGTTCGCGCCGGAGGTCAACGGCCTTCTCCGGTCGTAGAGCGGCGTAGTACATGCAGCCGAAGAACGCCTGCATTCGTGCGCCGCGTTCGCCGTGCCGGCGGACCGCTGTGAGGAGTCGCCGGGCCTGTTCAATGTTGATGACCGTCCGGGGGTCCACCGTCGTAAGGGTTCGAGGCTTCGTCCACTTCACGGCCTTGAGGGGGTTGGCCGGTAGTAGGCCCATCTCGCGGGCATGCTCCATTGCGTTGTTGAGAACCATCCGCTTGCGGTTGGCGGTGTTCGGCGCGGCCAATTCGCCCTCTTTGGTGCGGCTGACTCTGTCGAGTACGGCACGGGCCAGGGTGGCGCCCTTGCCTGGTTCAGTGAACGCGGCCACCTGGACTGTTTGCTGTTCCAGCCACCGAATGACGTGAATCAGGTCGGCGGGCGGTAGCACGTTGTCTCGAATGCGGGTGCTGTAGGCCCAGCGAAGTGCGGCGCGCCGGAGGTCTCGGGAGGGCGCGCCGGCCTCGCCGATCAGCAGCGCTTCGGTTCCATCGGTGAGGGCCTCGGCGATTCCTCGGCGGTGGTTCGGCGAGGCGTACGGCCATTTGGAATCGACGTAGGCCAGGGTGAAGGCGTACCAGCTCAGCGCGGACTCTTCGCGCTTCCATGAGATCGGGCGCCCCGTTCGCAGGTTGAAGGCTTCCCCTTCACGCGCCGCGGTCATCAGGCGCGCCCGGAAGCTCTCGGCTTGTGCCAGGTTCCGGAAGGGTTCCTTCCATTCGCGGCCACCGACGACCCACCGAACCGTGTGGGTCGTTACCTTCGCGCCTTTGTAGGTCTTGGTCTTCCAGAAGCGCACGCTGTAGGTGATGTTGTCCATCAGGCGGCGTCCTCGTGCTCGTCCAGCCACTTCTCAAAGTCGGATCTGCGGATACGGATGTCGCCGTTCGGGATGCGGATGCACTTCGGCGCGGTGCCTTTCTGGCGCCAGTCGTAGAAGGTCGATGGGGATATCTGTAGCTCCTCGCAGAGTTGGCGGACGGTGAGCTTCTCGTTCGGCTTGGTGGCCGAGGGCATACGGCAGCTTCTTCCGTTGCGGGCGCTATCGCTGGGTGCAGAGGCTTGGGTGAACGGCGTACGTGGGAGACGGCCGGCGGCCGGGGCCGGTGCAGGGTGGTTCGGGCTCGCGGTGAATCCAGCCGAGTTGTTCGAGGACGTCGAGCGGCGTGACCAGGTCGGCGACCTTGCGGAAGCGGCTGCGGGGAAGTGCGGTGAACGCCTCGCGGACGGTGAAGCGCTCGGGTCGTGTGCGTTCCAACCAGGCGTGGACCGCGCGGGCGCATTCCAGTTCGGGGTCAGCGCCCATCGCATCGAACGCGGCGAGTGCGTGAGCGGTCAAGTACTCGCCGAGGGTGGCGGCGGCGTTCATGGTCTCGGCGCTGATCGGGTGGCGCCAGCCGTCGTCAACGTGGGCGGCGAGGTGGATCAGGCCGGCCATGCGGGCTACGGCGCCGTCGAGGAGAACGCCCTCGCTCGTCGTGGGCGCCTACTCGCGTCCGGCATCCCGGTGCGGCTCGCCGCCTCATGGTTCCTGCTGTCCATCGCCCGAGGGGACGGTTCTGGAGGAAGCGGGGCCGGTCATCGTCGGTGGCGTGAAGTCGGCCTTGGCTGAACTCGGGCAACGGCAGACGGAAGCGACCGAACCCTGGATCTGCTATACCAGCAGAAGAGGCTCGTCACCAGCGGAAACGCGGTGACGGGCCTCTTGTGTGTGTCCGGTTGTGCATGGTCGTCAATGGCGCTCTATGGGGGCGCGCGTCGTATGCGCGTCGGCGTCGGTCGGGTGGTTGCGGCGGCTTCAGGGGCTGGCTGTAATGCGCTCGCGCATGGTGGTCACCAGGGGCGGCGGGATCGGCGTGGTGGAGTTCCTCGTAGCAGGTGCGGACGCGCGGTCGGGCGGTCAGCCGTGGCGGACATGTAATGACCAGGGGAGGGGACAGGTAGCGCACCGGGGCCTCTGGTCGGTCTTGACGATTGCTCGTAGCCGGTGCTCATCTGAAGGTGTTTCTCTCCCCGAATGTGAGGATGCACCCACGATGAAGATCCGCCGATTACATGCCGCCATCCTCGCCGTGGCGCTGGGCGCCGGCGTCCTGGCCGGTGCCGCCCCCGCCTTCGCCGCTCCTCAGACGAGCGCGGCCGCGGCCGGTGCGGGCTGGCCGACGCGGGACTGGTACCTGCAGGGCCCCTACCCGACCATGGCCGCCTGCGACCTCGCCTACCAGGACGCTGCACAGAACGGTCAGTACACCGGGCTCCTCTACTGCCACTGGTTCCGCGGAGGTGGCCCGTACGCCGCGGGTTACTACTACGAGGTCTACATCCCCTGATCTCGATTGCTCCTGCCGGCCGGCCTCTCGGGCGTGATTCGTTGGCCTGCTGAACATTCCTGGGGCGCGGCGGGCGGGATGATCAGGCTTCTCTCTCGCGTGGCACGCGGGCCGTCATCCGATGCCGAGGCCTTCGTCGGAGCGTCCTGTCGGCCATGGTGATGGCAGGAGATTCAGCCTGTGAGCGATGGCGGAGAATGCAGGCATGAAGTGTGTCGTGCTGCGCCGGCTGGCTGGTGCGGACTGGCGTATCTGGAGAGATGTCCGGCTCGCCGCGCTCGCTGACGCGCCGGGCATCTTTCACGGCGACCTTGAGGAGGAGCGAGCTCTGGGGGACCAGGAATGGCTCCGATGGACCCTGGACGGCGTCAAGAGCGTCGCACTGTGCGGGCAGGAACGGGCGGGGGTGGCTGCCGGGCGGCTGCGGCCAGAGCGGCCTGGGACTGTGGAGCTGTACGGGATGTGGGTCGAGCCGCAATTCCGGGGCGCGGGGGTCGCGGCGATGCTCGCGGAGGACGTGCTGGCCTGGGCGAGGGAGCAGGGGAGTGGGGCGGTCGAGTTATGGGTCATCGCCGGCAACGGCCCGGCGGAACGTCTTTATCGGCGGCTCGGTTTCGAGGCGACCGGGGAGCAGGAGTCCCATCCGAGCATTCCCGGCCTGAGCAAGTACGTCATGGCGCGGAGCACGGACGGCGTGGCTAGGACTTGTAGAGGTCCGTCTCGCTGATGGCCGGGCTGCCGGCTTCGGAGCGCCGCAGCCGGGCCGCGGAGCCGAACATGGGCCCGCGAGCGCGTTGGGTTCCGGCGAACCGCCCGAAGCCGAGCGGCCTCGGCACGTCATCGTAAACGGCCTCCATGCCACCCTTGATCGAGTACGTCTCGTGCCAGAAACCGGTGCCACCGGAGTCCCGGAGGAAGTCGAGCCACCATTGCCGATGCGGCTCCGACTGGGCGAACGCGAGCAGAGATGGCAGGTCGCGCCAGTACTGGCGCATCCCCATGTTCATCGGGAAGAACGAGTAGTAGACGGGCTCGTGCAGCAGCAGCCCGTCCGGCTTGCCGGCGACCGACTCGTTGATCTTCCGTCCGAAGCTGAAGAAGGTACGGATGCCGTACAGCCGGTTCACCCGCATGCCGAGGTACAGGACCAGAAGGTCTGGATAGGCGGAGAGGTCAACGGTCTGCCGGTTGACTCGGGTAGGCATTTTTGAGCTCCTCGACGCGGATGCTGCGTGGGGTGACCTGCACGACGGAGCCAGGCTAGATCGGTGTACTTGACGACCACGGAAGGATCCGTGGACGCGCAGTGCAGTAGTCGTCCGGTACCCGGCTCTGATCGGCGATCGATCTGTGGGACGGGATCCGCGTACACGACGACCCGTCGCCGGGCGTTGACCGGAGTCGGAGCACTGGCCGTCTCCACGGAGCCCTACTCGGCGCACGTGTGCCCGTTGTCACGACTGATCTGTTGATCACTGCGCTTGCCACGGTCGACGGGGAATTCACAGGTTCCAGTAAGACATGGTTCGCATGCCCGTCAAGACGCTGATCATATTGCCGAAGCGCTCTGTTATGACGCCATGAGTGCTCTTGTTGCGCTCCTATCCCGACGTTTGGATCTAGGGAGTGCTCTTTGCGGTGCTTCGGCAACGGAGGATCGCAGACGCCTCACCCGTGCCGTTGCCCGTTCTGCCCGGCCGGGTTCTCGTAGTGCGAAGGGCATTGATCTGCGCTGTCCGCCAAAAGAAGGAGTCGTGACCATGGCTGCACTGACCTACAGCATGCTCACCGATCCGACGTCCCTGGAGGCGTCGGTGGACGGGCGGTCTCCGTCCACGGGGACGGTGTATCTGATGGTCACCAACACCGGGAGGGAGGTGCCCTGGTTGAAGATCGAGTTAAAGGTTCCCGTTGGTGATGGCGCCGGCCACCTGACCCCGAACATCGGCACGATCAACGCCAGTGGCCAGTACACCGACACCCAGTCGGCCCCCCAGGCGAGCACTCAGCCGGTGATCGTCCAGGCGCGGGGCACCGACGTCTTTGAGATCACCACTCAGAGCGGTCGTATAGAAGCTTTCGCGCCCGGTGATTACATGGTGCTGACACTGGAGAACGTCACGGTCGCCCCTAACGCCGGACTGGCAGTGCTGACGGTGACCGAGACCACCAGAGACACGAGGAGAGGGCGGTGGCAGGTCGGTGACGCGGCGGTGCCATTGGTGAAGACCTCTCCCAAGGAGATTCCTGTACCGCGCGACTTCCGACCGGACAAGGCCATGCTGGACACCGGGGAGAGCCTCACCTTGAGCTGGGATGGCTCCGCCGACTTCGACTACAGGGTCCTTTTCCCCGGTGGGCAGGTGGACATCCCCGCGGGCGCTCGTACCTGGTCTCCGGCCACGGCTCCGCGGCGGGCCACCACCTACATTCTCGCCGCCACCTCCCGCACCACGCCTCGGCAGGAGCATTTCCTCACGACGACCGTGCAGGTGCGTCACCCCGTCCTGGAGACCCTCACCGCCACCGTCGGCATCGACACCCCTTGGGTCCAGGGAACGGCGGACGCGACCAGAGGGCGCGTCACCTTCACCGGTACCGGCGTGGAGATCTCCAACAACTCCGGTGGAAAGGGAACCCTGGTCGCTGACAGGGCGGACGTCAATGGTGTGAACACCGAGTGGGTGCAGGGGAGAAGCTCCGACGACGGGAAGATCACCTTCCCCAAGGACGGGTTGGACGTTCGTCAGGGGACGGGGGCCTGGGGAACCGTGCATGCGGACAAGGCCGACCTCAACGGGGTCAACACCGAATGGGTGCAGGGCCGGCATGCCGACGACGGATGGATCAGCTTCCCCAAGGAAGGGCTCAACGTGCGCAAGGGGGCGGGCAATGCCTGGGGTGCTGTGTTCGCCGACAGGGCGGACGTCAATGGTGTGAACACCGAGTGGGTGCAGGGGAGAAGCGCCGATGATGGGAAGGTGACCTTCCCGAAGGAT
>NZ_BMNT01000010.1:56821-105465 GCF_014646695.1 Sphaerisporangium melleum | reverse complement strand
GTGGACGTTCGTCAGGGGTCCGGGGCTTGGGGAACCGTGCATGCCGACAAGGCCGACGTCAACGGTGTGAACACCGAATGGGTGCAAGGGAGAAGCTCCGACGACGGGAAGATCACCTTCCCTAAAGCAGGGCTGAACGTGTACCGAGATGGGACCCAGGAGTGGGGGACCATGGCGGCCGACAAGGCCGACGTGAACAGCGTGATCACCCACGAGGTCCGCGGGTCGCGCGATGGCCAGGGGTACATCCAGTTCCTGGACAAGGACAAGGGCGTGCGGATATTCGGTGGTGTGTCCGCCGGTTGGATACGAGGACTCAACGATGACGAGGCATGGATCCGGTTCAACGAAGAGGGCATTTGGGTGCTCAAGCACCGGAACGGCAAGCGTGAGAGCGCGAACGTGACCTGCTCGACGGTCAATGAGCGGCCGGCATGATCACGTTGTGATCAGCGCTTTCGGCGGATGACGGGGACAGGGGCAGGGTGCTCCACCTTGCCCCTGTCCCTGCTCTTCTCCGGCAGGCGAGACGACGGCAACGGCTGATCGGCGGCGAAAGGAAGGTGAAGTCCCTCGGCGGGATACGGCCGGCTCGGACCGCCCAACGCCGGCGCCTGGCCGCCGGTCTCAGGGAGTTCTTCTCGTGCTCCAGCTCCGCGAATGCTGATTCCGGGCGCGGCGGCGCTCGGTCAGGTGGGTCCAGGCTGAGGCGACGGTGATGGAGACGATCAGCAAGGTGGCGCTTCCGGCGAGGTCGAGGACGTAGTGGTTGCCCGTGGTGAGCACGACCGCGACCATGCCCAGCGGGAAGAGCCACGCCGCCCGCGCCAGTCGGGGATGGGAGACGCGCAGCGCGTACCAGACGGCGTACGCGCACCACAATGACCACCCCGTGTGCACTAACGCCCCCGCTCCCAGCGGTCAGGCCGCCACGGCCGGGTGCGGGATTGCGCGTACGGCTTCCTGCTCACGCCGCCGAGCCTTGAGGGCCATGCGGAGGTTCACCGGACGACGTGCAGGAGGGCCTGGGTGCGGGCGGCGGCGGGCTCGGCGAGGCGCTGGAGTCGCTTGCCGGACGCGCTGAGGACGACCAGCGTGTTGTGGGTGGCGCCGGCGACGCGGACCACGAGGCGGCCGTCGGGAAGGTAGAGGGCGCCGACGAGCCGGCCGGAGACGGGGATGGGCACCTGCGCGCCGGTGGCCGTGTCGATGATCGTCGGGCGGTACCAGGTGGGCCAGGCGCCGTCGCCTCCCGGCTCGCGGGGGGACAGCGTGCGCACCACGACCCGCCTGCCGTCGGGCGACAGGCTCTGCACGTGGTTGCTCAGCTTGACGCCCTTGACCTTGACCGAGCGGCCGGTCGTGAGGTCGAGGCGGAAGACACCTTCGGTGGTTCCGGCGTATCCGGCCAGGTAGCGCCCGTTGGCGGACCAGGCCAGGTGGCAGGTGCCGGTGGTGCTGCCGGCCACGCGCTTGCCGGTGCCGCGGGCGTTCACGATGACCACGGGCAGGGCGTCGGCGGTGCCGCGGGACGGGAACGCGATCTTGGTGGAGTCGGGGGACCAGACCGGGGTGAGGCACGGGATGCCGGCGGGGGCGCCCTTGGCGATGGTGGTGGGCTTGGCCCCGGCGGCCACCTGCACCTGGCCGCCGGCGGTGACCCAGGCGACCTTCTCGCCGTCCGGGGACGCGCTGAACTGCGCGGTGTCCGGCGCCACGCCGAGCCGGGTGAAGCCCTTCGCCGGGGTGTAGCGGGTCACGGCGTACCCGCGGTCGTACCGGGCGTAGACGGCCACGCCGGTGAGCGGCCGGGCGCTCGTGCCGGCCGGGGCGGTGGCGTGCGCCGTGGCCGGTACGGCGGTGGCCGCCGAGGCGGCGTCGGCGGACGCGGAGGCTGCGAGCGGCGCGAGAAGGACCGCGGCGCTGACCGTCGCGAGTGGCAGGCGATGCTTCATGGGACCCCCGTCGTGGATCATGCGAACGAATCGGCCGGTGCCGAGGTTGCTTCGTTGGACGCGGGAAGACGCGGCGGAGTTCGCATGGAGAAGGTGATCTCTGCGCGAGGTGCCCCCGTTCCAAGGAGACCTCGGGTCGCGGAAGCGGTCTCCCCGCGTGTGCGGCGGTGTGGGGGGTTGAGGAGCGGGGGTGTCGCTGGTTGGCTGGAATGGAAGAGCGCCGGCCCGCCCATCGGCTGTGACCAAAGGGGTGTACGGGACGTTAGCGATGGCTTAACCGCAACGTTCGTATTGCGGGAGGAAGCGTTCATATCTAGAGGCTTGGGTCCACTATGACCACCCCGCCACGTGACTGGAAAAGGTGTTTTCATGACCTCCTCGATGTCTCGCCACGAGACGCCGGGCGCCGAGACGGAGGCCTCGGAGCGCGGCCTGTCCCGCCGTGACCTGTTCCGCGCCGGAGCGGTGGGCGGCCTCGGCATCGCCGTCGCCGGAAGCCTTGAGACGATCGCCGGCCCCGCGGCCTTCGCACAGACCGGTGCCCAGGGCACCGCGGGGTACGGCGCCGTCGTCGCCGACCCGGCCGGCATCCTCGCGCTGCCGCGTGGCTTCTCGTACAAGATCGTGGCGGAGGCCGGCAAGACCCTGCTGGAGACCGGCGAGCCGACCCCGAGCGACGCCGACGGCACCGGGTGCTTCCGTGGCCCCCACGGGTTCGTCCTGGTGAACAACCACGAGATCGGCGGCACCGAGCCCTATGGCGTGCCCGCGCTTGCCGGCCTCACCTACGACCCGGGCGCCAGGGGCGGCACGACCAACATCGAGGTCGACAAGAACGGGAACCGCGTCCGCGAGTACGTCAGCGTGGCGGGCACCCACAACAACTGCGCCGGTGGCGTGACGCCGTGGGGCACCTGGCTGACCTGCGAGGAGACCGAGCAGCGCAAGGGCGGCGCCTTCGAGAAGGACCACGGGTACGTCTTCGAGGTGGACCCGTTCGACCGCGAGGCCAACAAGAACCCGGTGCCGCTGAAGTACCTCGGCCGCTACTCGCACGAGGCCGTCGCCGTCGACCCGGCCACCGCGGCGATCTACCTGACCGAGGACGCGAGCGGCCCGAACGGCCTGTACTTCCGCTGGACCCCGCCGCGCGGCTTCCGCGCCGGCAAGGGTGCGCTGCGCAGGCTCGCCCTCGGCCCGAACGGCGACACCGCGGGCAAGCTGGAGGCGATGAGCTGCTACAAGGGCGGCAAGCACATCGCCGACCTGTCCGAGGCCACCCAGCCCGGCACGCGGTACAAGGTCACGTGGGTCGAGGTCCCCGACCGCGACGCCACGACCACCTCGGTGCGCAAGCAGTTCACCGACGACCAGATCACCCGCAGCCGCAAGCTGGAGGGCGCCTGGTGGGCCGAGGACGGTGCGTACTTCGTCGCGAGCTACGCCCGCAACGACGACGGCAGCGTCAACGAGCACGACGGCCAGGTCTGGTTCTACGACCCCAGGTCCGAGACCGTCACCCTCAAGACCATCTTCGGGGTGAACCCCGACCCGGAGGCGGACACGAACTATGACGGCCCGGACAACATCACCGTCTCGCCGTACGGCGGCGTGATCCTGGCCGAGGACGGCGAGGGCGTCTCCCACCTGGTCGGTGTGACCAAGCAGGGCACCCCGTACCCGATGGCGCGCAACGAGATGAACGACAGCGAGTTCACCGGCCCGGTGTTCAGCCAGGACGGCAAGATCCTGTTCGCGAACATCCAGTCGCCGGGCTACGTGTTCGCGATCACCGGGCCGTGGCGCCGTCCGTCCGACGCCGGCGGCCACCACCCGCACGACGGTGGCCACCCGCACCACTGAGCCGCGGCCGGCGGCTCCGCCACCCGCGGAGGCGCCGGATCCACGATCCACCGATCCCCCGGGCCGGCGGTCACCTGTCCGCCGGCCCGCTGATCCACCGGTCCGCTGATCCGGGACCTGGATCACCCTGACCGTCGGCCGCCCGGCCGGCCCACCGGCCGTCCGGTGCCGGTGGTCGCTTGTTCGGTGTGCCGCACACGGCGCCGTCCTCGCCCTCCACGGGCGAGGACGGCGCCGTTTTCGCATGTCGGGGCACCTCAGCCCGGACGCGGGCCCTCGCCGGGGAATAGTTGTATCCCTTGAAAGGTTGCCCTGGGCAATCATATATATTTGCCTAAGGCAACCAGATGGAGGAAGGGTCATGGCGTCGGAGGCCGACTGCGAGGAGCTGCTCGCCCGGCTGGGCGAGGTGGTGCCGATGCTCAAGGCGCTCAAGCGCGACCTGCCGTTCACCGGCCCGCGCGCCGGGCTCGGCCTGCTCGCGGTGCTGCGCCGCCAGGGCGACCTGCGCATGGGCGAGCTGGCCGAGTGCTCGGGAGTCGACCAGTCGGTCATCACCCGGCACGTCGCCGACCTCCAGGAACGCGGCTGGGCCGAGCGCGTGCCCAACCCCCGGGACGGGCGCTCCTGGTACGTGCGGCTCACCGCGGACGGCGAGCGCGTGATCGACGAGATGGCCGCCCACGCCAGGCGGGTCCTCGCCGTGACGCTGGACGACTGGACCGACCAGGACGTCACCGAGCTGTCCCGCCTGCTCGCCCGGCTGCGCGCCGGCTTCGACGCCCGCCCCGTCCGGCCAGGCCATCCCCATCACGACCGTCCCGGCCATCCCCGCCGCGACGGTCCCGGCCACCCCTACCTCGACGGTCCGGCACCGCCGGACGAGGACGGCTCCCCCCGACCGCTCCGTACTTCTCAGACACTGAAGGGAATTCGATGACCACCGCAGTACCGGCACAGACACGGGAGGCCGCCCCCGGTCCGGCCGAGCCCATGTCGCACAGACAGATTCTCGAAGCGCTGTCGGGACTGCTGCTCGGCCTCTTCGTGGCGATCCTGTCGTCCACGGTCGTGTCCAACGCGCTGCCCACGATCATCAACGATCTGCACGCGGACGAGACCACCTACACCTGGGTGATCACCGCCACCCTGCTCGCCACCACCGTCTCGACCCCCATCTGGGGCAAGCTCGCCGACCTGGTCAGCAAGAAGACCCTGGTCCAGCTCTCCCTGCTGATCTACATCGCCGGCTCCATCGTGGCCGGCCTCGCGCCGAACCCCGGCACGCTGATCGGCGCCCGGGTGATCCAGGGCCTCGGCGCCGGCGGTCTCACCGCCCTGGTCCAGGTGATCATGGCGGCGATCATCTCCCCGCGCGAGCGTGGCCGCTACTCCGGCTACCTCGGCGCGGTGTTCGCGCTGGCCACCATCGGCGGGCCGCTGATCGGCGGCGTGATCGTCGACACCTCGTGGCTCGGCTGGCGCTGGTGCTTCTACGTCGGCGTGCCGTTCGCCCTCATCGCGGTGCTCGTCCTGCAGAAGACCCTGCGCATCCCGGTGCACAAGCGTGAGGTCCGCATCGACTGGCTCGGCGCGACCCTGATCACCGCTGCGGTGTCGCTGCTGCTGGTGTGGGTCTCCTTCGCCGGCCACGACTACGACTGGGTGTCCTGGCAGACCGGCGCCATGGTCGGCGGTTCCCTGGTGCTGGCGCTGCTGTTCGTGCTGGTGGAGTCCAGGGCGGCCGAGCCGGTCGTCCCGCTGCGCCTGTTCCGCAACGGCTCCATCAGCCTCGCGGTGATCGGCAGCATGTTCGTCGGCATCGCGCTGTTCGGCGCGACGACCTTCCTCAGCCAGTACTTCCAGCTCGCCCGGGGCGAGACCCCGACGATGGCGGGCGTCATGACGCTGCCCATGATCCTCGGCCTCGCGCTGTCGTCGACCATCTCCGGGCAGATCATCACCCGCACCGGGCGGTGGAAGGTCTTCCTGGTCATCGGCACCCTGTTGCTCACCGCCGGAGTGGCCCTCATGGGCACGGTGCGGTACGACACCGACTACTGGCTGATGGCCGCCTACATGTTCCTCATCGGCGTGGGCGTCGGCATGACCCTGCAGAACCTCGTCCTGTCGGTGCAGAACCAGGTGCGGCCGCAGGAGCTCGGCGCGGCCAGCTCGGTCGTCGCCTTCTTCCGCACCCTCGGCGGCGCCATCGGTGTCGGCGCGCTCGGAGCCGTGCTCGGCCACCGCATCCTTGACTACCTCGCCGAGGGCCTGAAGGGCATCGGCGCCGGTGGCGCCGCCCTCGACAGCGGCACCATTCCCCGGCTCTCCGACCTGCCCACGCCCGTGCGGAGGGTCGTGCAGGACGCCTACGGGCACGGCATCGGCGACCTGTTCCTGTACGCGGCGCCGTTCGCGCTGCTGGCGCTCATCGCCGTCCTGTTCATCAAGGAGGTCCCGCTGCGCACCGCGAGCGGCGAGGAGCTGCGCGCGGCGGGCGCCGCACCGGCCCCGGCGGACTCCCCGGCCACGGCCGCGAGCGGCGCCAACGGCGCGGTGGCGGACCTCGCCGCGAACGGCGCGGTGACCACCGCGAGCGCGGCGAACGGCGCGATGGCCGGCGTGGCGGCGGCCGGGAACGGTGTGTCGTCCAGGACCGGGCGGCACGCGCAGCGGCCCGCGCCGTCGCCGGTGGCCGGCACACAGCCCGGCCTGACAGTGGGTGCTCATGCCGCCGAACCCACCGCGTTCGACGCCTTCGCGCCCGCCGCCGTGTCCGACGCCCCGGACACCTTCGCCGTCGACGGGACGGCCTTCGGCGCTCCCCAGGACGGGAGCGGGATCCAGGGCGTGATCCGCGGCGGCGACGGCGCCCCGGTGGGGCACGCCACGCTCACCCTGATCGACCTGCGCGGCCACCAGCTCGGCCGGGCGGTCACCCAGGCCGACGGCGCCTACAGCCTGTGGACGCCCGGGCCGGGCACCTACGTGCTGATCGCCTCGGCCGGCGAGCACGACCCGCAGGTGGCGACGCTCGCCGTCGGGGAGCGGCCGCTGGACTTCGACCTGGTGCTCGTCGGGTCGGGACGGCTGGCCGGCACGGTCCGCGACATGGACGGAGCCCCCGTCCAGCAGGCCATGGTCGTCGTGGCCGACGTACGCGGCGAGGTGGTCACCACCGGCGTCACCGGCCAGGACGGCGGCTTCGGCTTCACCGGCGTCGTCGCGGGCGACTACACGCTCGCGGTCAGCGCCGAGGGGTATCGCCCCGCCGCGGTGCCGGTCGCGGTCGGGACCGGCCTCACCACCCAGGACGTCGTGCTGCTGAACGGCGCCCGGGTCCGGGGGACCGTACGGGTCAAGGGCGGCGACCGGCCGCTGGCCGACGCCCGGGTCACCCTGGTCGACGCCGCGGGCAACGTGGTCGGCTCCGCGACCACCGGGGAGGACGGCGAGTACGCCTTCGCCGACCTGACCGGCGGCCAGTACACCGTCATCGCCACCGGGTACCCGCCGGTCGCGAGCACGGTGAACCTCACCGGTCAGGGCGACGACGCCCACGACGTGTGGCTCGGTCACCCCGAATGAGCGGCGAACGGAGCATCGCCGGTCCCGGTGCCACGGCCACCGGGACCGAACCCGGCCTGCGCGCCGTGGTCCGGGGCAAGGACGGCTGGGCGATCCGGCACGCCGTGCTCACCGTGACCGACGCCGCCGGGCGCCAGATCGCCCGTGCCGAGGTGGACTCCGAGGGCGCGGCGGCGACGCCGCCGCTGCCTCCCGGCGTCCACACGGTCGTGGTCACCGCGGTGGGGTACGCCCCCGCCGCGGCGACCGCGGTGGCGACCGCGTCCGGTGGCGCCGACCTCGGGGTGATCGTGCTCGCGCGGCAGGGCGGGGTGGAACTGCCGCCGCCCGGCCGCTGGACGATCGACCCGGCCCACTCGAAGGTCGCCGCCACCGCCCAGCACCTGGGACTGTCCAGCGTGCAGGGACGGTTCTCGGAGTTCAGCGGGCACATAGAGATCGGTGTCACGGCCGAGGCGTCGTCGGTGGTGGCCGAGATCGACGCGGCGTCGATCGGCACCGGCAACCGGACGCGCGACGACCATCTGCGCTCGGCCGACTTCCTCGACGTGGCCGCCCACCCGGTGATCTCGTTCCGCAGCACCGGGCTGTCGGCCGCCGGCCCGGACCGCTGGACGCTGCACGGCCTGCTCACGCTCGCCGGGGTCACCCGTCCGGTGGATCTCGCGCTGTCCTATCTCGGCACCGGGCCCGATCTGTGGGGCGGGCTGCGCGCGGCCTTCCGCGCGGTAACCGAACTGCGCCGGGAGGACTTCGCGATGAACTACAACCAGGTGGTCCAGGCCGGCATCGCGCTGATAGGAGCGACACTGAAAGTGGAGCTCGACGTACAGGCGGTACGGGACAATGATCTCGCGGGCGACACGGAGCCCGAAGGCACGGGGGCGTGAAGGGGGCGGCGAGATGAAGGCGGAGACGGGGGCGCCCGCGCCTGTCGAAGACGCGGACGCCTACTGCGAGCTGGAGGCCCAGCTCGGGCTGCTGCTGCGACGATCCCGGGCGCTGTCCGCCGAGGTGGGGCGCGCGGTGCACCCCGGCCTCGAGCCCGGCGCGTACACCCTCCTCGTCCGCATCAACGAGGCCGCTCCCGCCCGGCCGAGTGACCTCGCGGTGCACTTCGGCGTCGGCAAGGCCACGATGAGCCGGCAGATCAAGGTGCTGGAGGAGCTCGGCCTGATCGGCCGGCAGTCCGACCCGCTGGACGGCCGCGCCTGGCTGCTCGCCCTCACCGAGGAGGGCAAGGCCCGGCTCGACCGCGCCCGCCGGGCCCGCCAGCAGCGCTTCTTCGCCCTGCTGGGCGCCTGGCCGAAGGAGGACGTGCGGCTGCTGGCCGACATGCTCGCCCGCTTCAACGACCTCACGGCCACCTACACGGTCGGCGAGGTCCCCCCGCAGTCGCCTGTCCCGGCCCGCGAACGGGCCTGAGCCCCGCCGCGAAACCGGACGGGCGGGGGCGGGCTGCTGATTCCACCTGCCCGCGGCCGTCCGGGTGCTGCGCTTCCCGGGGTAGGGGGTTGGGTGGCGCATGGTGCAGGCGCGGCTGGGGTTGACTTTGGTGGCAGAGCGATTGCCGATACTTCAAGAAACGAAAGGTGATCAGGCATACTCTGTGCGGCTATGGAGACGCGCTGGGTCGGACCGGACGGGTACGAGATCACCGCCGCCACGCGCGGCGGCCACCAGGTGCTGCGCCTCCGGCGGTACGGCGAGCTGGTGGCCGACTGTTCCAGCGTGGACGAGCTGCGGGATTACGTGGATCTCGCGGACCTGTGCGAGGTCATCACCGTGCCGTTCGGCCTCCGTTCCGCGCGCCCCCGCACCGAGGCGCTGTCGTAGCCGTCCAGACCCAAGCCCGGAAAGCGCGCAGCGAGGCCGCACCACGCCCGCAGGCAGGTCGTTCTCCGGCTCGCCGGCCGTAGAAGTACGTGCGGCCGGGGGCGCTGCAGGCTCGGGGAAGTGGGCGTCCGGGGGCGGGGTGAGCAGGTGTGACGGCCGGGGGAGTCAGGGGCTGGTTCTGATTCGCGTAGCCCGGCGGGGGCGTGTATGGTTACACCTGTCCGAAGCGCGGAGCGGGAACGCGAAACGCACGCGAGACAGGCCCCTTTAGCTCAGTCGGCAGAGCGTCTCCATGGTAAGGAGAAGGTCTACGGTTCGATTCCGTAAAGGGGCTCGGCAGCGTAAACGCCCTCTCCTGGGAATCCAGGTGGGGCTTTTCGCTTGTTGATACCTGGCCGTGTTCACTCCGTGCCGGAAATAGGGGAAGTGCAGGGGTCCCGTGTTCCGGCATACTGGGAACACCCGGTCGAGATCGGACACGCGACCGCCATGCGCGATCGTCGTGCTGGTCGGGTATCCTTTCGAGGCCGGTCGAGTTCGCCGGTCGTGAGGCGGAGTAGCTCAGTCAGGCAGAGCAAGCGGCTCATAATCGCTGTGTCGCCGGTTCAAGTCCGGCCTCCGCTACTACCCTGCCGGGTTCCCTGCGAAGGTGACCTGGTGCGGGTTGTCCATGTGTCCCGAACGTAGAAAGGCACTCCCACGTGGCTGCCACCGACGTTAGGCCGAAGATCACGCTGGCCTGCCAGGAGTGCAAGCACCGCAACTACATCACGCGGAAGAACCGGCGCAACGACCCGGACCGGCTTGAGCTGAAGAAGTACTGCCCCAACTGCAAGACGCACCGTCCGCACCGCGAGACGCGCTAAGACCGACACCGCCCGCCGCGCCGTACGGCCGCGGCGGACGCCACCGTCACGCACGCTGACGTGCCCTGGGACGGTGCCCGCGAGGGCGGGGGGCCTTCGCGACCACACGTGTACTTTCACGCGTGACCGGCGTTCTCCAATGAGAGAACGCCGGTTTTGTCGCGTCCGGCGACCGATTCTTCCCGCCGTGTGCGGCAGGCGGCCGTGCTACCGGCGGATGTCCGGGCCTTCGGCCGGTGGCGTTTCCTGGGACACTTCTGCGGACGGCTCGCGCCCCGCGACCGGTTCGCCGAAGGTTGTTCTGTTACCGTCGGCCTGACGTGGACGTCCGCGTCGCCTCCCGCCGAGGTTCGCGGCGGCCCGGGGCACCCGCGGACGCCGTCCTGGTCAGCTTCGCGCACGTCGAAAGGGCACCGGCACGATGGCTTTGAACCGAGATTTCGTCGGACGGACATATCCGGCCGCCGGCACCTACGAGGTCGCCCGGGTGAAGATCAAGGAGTTCGCCGCCGCGATCGGCGACGACAACCCGATCTACCGCGACCCCGAGGCCGCGCGGGCCGCCGGGCACCCCGACGTCATCGCCCCGCCGACCTTCCCCATCGTGTTCACCCTCTCCGGTGCCGCCGAGGCGCTCGCCGACCCCGAGTTCGGTCTCAACTTCGCCATGGTCGTGCACGGCGAGCAGCGCTTCGAGTACACCCGCCCGATCTACGCGGGCGACGAACTGAAGTGCACCTCGACCATCTCGGAGATCCGCTCGGTCGGCCGCAACGAGCTCGTCACCGTGACCAGCGATGTGACCACCGTGCAGGGCGAGCCGGTCTGCCGGACGCACAACCTGCTGATCGAGCGCGGAGGGGCGGCGTAACCCATGACGGCGACCGTGAAGTACGACGAGGTCGAGGCCGGCCAGCAGATCCCGGCCGTCGACTACCGCGTCCACCGCGTGGACCTGGTGAAGTACGCCGGCGCGTCCGGTGACTTCAACCCGATCCACTGGAACGAGCGGCACGCCAAGGCCGTGGGCCTGCCCGACGTGATCGCGCACGGCATGTTCACCATGGCGCAGGCCGGCCGCTTCGTCACCGACTGGGCGGGCGACCCCGGGGCCGTGGTCGACTACGGCGTCCGGTTCTCCTCCATGGTGGTCGTCCCGGACAACGACGAGGGCGCGGTGATCACGGTCAGCGCGGTGGTCGAGGAGAAGCTCGACGGCAACCTCGTGGTCCTCGCGCTCACCGCCCGGTCCGGGGACTCCCGCGTGCTCTCCAAGGCCCGCGCGACCGTCCGCCTCGCCTAGCCGGCGTGCCGGGCGGGGCGGGGCTGAATGCTTCCGCCGCAGGTGGGTAGTGGGGCGAGCGTGACAGAGCCACCGAACCACGTGACCGGACTCGCCGAGCGGCGGGCCAAGGCCCGCGAGGCCCGCGACTACGCCGCGGCCGACAAACTGCGCCAGGAGATCGAGGACGAGGGCTGGCTGATCCGCGACGTGGCCGAGGGTTTCGCGCTGACCGTGAGGCCGCCGTTCACGATCTGGCCCACGGTCGCGTCGATCCCCGTCCCCGGCGGCGCCGGGGACACCGGGAGCGGTCGGCCCGGCCGGGAGCGGGCCGCCGAGGCCGTGGAGGAGAGGCACTCGCCCGCGCGTGAGCAGGCCGCCGGTGGCGCGGCCCGGACGCCCAACGTGGCCGACGGCACCGAGGGTGAGCCCGGCACCGAGAACGTGGTCGCCTCGCAGGTGCTGTGGGACGCCGCGCTCGCGACGTCCCGGCTGCAGGAGGCGATCAGCGCCGCTCCCGCCGCCGGGGAGCACGCCGAGGTCCCCTCGGGCCAGGTGAGCGTGGGCCTGCTCGTCGACGGCGGCCCGGCCGACGTGCGCAAGTGCGTGGACGCGCTGATCGCGCACACCACCGCCAAGATCCTCGTGCTGGACCTCGGCGACGTCGAGGGAGCCGGCAGCGTGCTGCACGAGCTGGCCGAGCGGCACCCCGAGCGCATCGAGGCATGGCACGTCGCCGAGACCCCGCACTGGCGCGGCGGCCCGGCCGGGTGGGGCGCCGCCCGTAACAAGCTGCTCGCGCTGGACTCTGCGGACGTCCACGTCGTCATGGAGACCTCCACGATCCTCGACGGCGACGCGATCACGCCGCTGGTCGCGGCGATCGAGGGCGACGTGGTCGCGGCCGGATGGAAGGGCGTCGATCCCGACGAGGGGGGCCGCGACTGGCACGAGGCGGGCCCGGGCCAGGTGCGCGGCCTGCTCGGCTACCTGTTCGCCGTCCGGCGGGACGCCGCGCTGGAGGCGGGTGGTTTCCCGGACAAGGCGCGCTACTACCGCAACGGCGATCTGGAGTTCTCGCTGGCGCTGCCGGGCACCCTGGTCGTCCCGCACGAGCGGCTCCCCGTCCACCAGGAGCGGCACCGCGGCTACCACGACGTGGACCCCGACTACCGCGACCGGGAGTCCCGCCGCACCTACGACCGGGTCCTGAACCTCCTGCGTTCCCACCCGGCCTCCTGACCGGCCCGGCCATCCCGACCCGGTCCACGAGGGTGGCCGGCCCATGGGTGATCGGCCATGCCGGGCCGGGTGACCTGGTTCCTCGGCCCGCACCCGAGATGAGCGACCTCGGCGCGGGGGTGCCGATTCTGCGGCGCCGGCGCGGCCGGGGGGCAGCCGGGTGTGGTGGGGCGGGCGGGGGTGGCCGTTAGGCTGATGCCCGGCGCGCGGCCGGCGCGCGCCGCTTTGGCAGGTCCGGGGAAAAGACGCATGGCTGACCGACTGGCAGGTGTACGGCTGGCGCCGTTCACGACGTTGAGAGTGGGCGGGCGGGCCCGCGCCTTCGCCGAGGCCGCCACCGCGGACGAGCTCGTCGCGCTGGTGGCCGCGGCCGACCGGGACGGCGAGCCGGTGCTGGTCCTCGGCGGCGGGAGCAACGTGCTCATCTCCGACGAGGGGTTCGACGGCCTGGTGGTGCGGGTCGGCTCGCGCGGCGTCGCCGTCCGGGACGAGGGCGACCGCGTCGTGGTCACCGCCCAGGCGGGGGAGGACTGGGACGCGCTGGTCACCCGGGCCGTCGCCGAGGGCTGGTCGGGCGTCGAGTGCCTGTCCGGCATCCCGGGCCTGGTCGGCTCGACCCCGATCCAGAACGTCGGCGCGTACGGGCAGGACGTCTCGCAGACGGTGACCGGGGTGCGCGTCTACGACCGCCGCGCCGGCGAGGTGCTCGACCTGGACGCCGCCGAGTGCGGGTTCGCCTACCGGCACAGCGCCTTCAAGGCCGATCTCGCGCGTTATGTGGTGCTCGCCGTCACCTACACGCTGGAGAAGTCCGGCACGTCCCGGCCGGTCGCCTACCAGGAGCTGGCGGGCAGGCTGGGCGTCAAGCCCGGCGACCGGGTCACCCTGCACGAGGCCCGGCACGCCGTGCTGGAGCTGCGCCGCGGCAAGGGCATGGTGCTGGACGCCGCCGACCCCGACACCTGCAGCGCCGGGTCGTTCTTCACCAACCCGGTGCTGGACGCCGGCCAGGCGGCCGACCTGGACCGCCGGGCCCCCGGGTTCCCCCGGCATGAGATGCCGGACGGTGCGGTCAAGGTGCCGGCCGCGTGGCTGATCGAGCACGCGGGCTTCGCCAAGGGGTACGGGCGCGGCCCGGCCCGCATCTCCACCAAGCACACGCTCGCGCTGACCAACCCCGGGGGCCACGCGGTGACCGGCTTCCCCGCCGACCCGGAGGAGGTCGCGCTCGGCGTACCGCACCGGGCGCCGCACCACGGGGCGACGGCGGCCGACCTGCTGGCGCTCGCCCGGGAGGTCCGGGACGGCGTCGAGGCCAAGTTCGGCGTCACCCTGGTCACCGAGCCCATCCTGGTGGGCCTGCACCTCTGAGACACCCGGCTTCGGCAGGGTGCGTGATCGTTCGAGCGGCCGGGCGCGCGTTCGATCACGCACCCGGCCGGCTGCGACGGTTCGGTCAGAGGAGGGCTTCGGCGAGCAGGAGAACGCCGAAGACGGCGAAGGCGGCGGCGGCACCGTAGCGGATGACCTTCTCGGGGAGGTGCCGGCCGAGCATCCGGCCGACGACGATGGCCAGCGCGTCGGCGGCCACCATGCCGACGGTCGAGCCGATCCAGGTGCCGAACCAGCCGTGCTGGGTGGCCAGGGTGATGGTGGCGAGCATGGTCTTGTCGCCGAGCTCGCTCAGGAAGAACGCCACGGTGACCGCGATCAGCGCGCTGCGGGTGGCGCGGTCGGCCTTGCGGGACTCCTCCTCGCTCAGTTCGTCACCGCGCAGCGTCCACAGCGCGAAGCCGAGGAACGCCACACCTGCCACCACCGCGATGGCGGTGGTGGGGAGCGCGTCCCCGATGAGACCGCCGAGCCCGACGCTCAGCAGGTGGACCACGGCGGTCGCCAGGGTGATGCCGGCCAGCACCGGCAGCGGCTTGAACCGGGTGGCGAACGTCATGGCCATGAGCTGGCTCTTGTCGCCCAGCTCGGCGACGAAGATGACGCCGAGACTGATCCAGAATGCTTCCACGTGGGGGTCGCCCTTCCCTCTCCGCGCGACCGGGGTGGAAGCGGCACCGGGGATCTCCGTGGCACGACGCTTCGGCCCGGTCGCGTGCTCGCACACGACAACGGGCCGAAGGTCTCGTCCGCCCCGGAGGACCGAGGCCCGCGCGACCGGGCTTACGCCAGCATGTCGACCACGCGGTTGGGACTACTCCCCTTCGGTGTTCGCCCCACCCTACCCGAGGCCCCCGGGTGCGCCTCCACCCCCGTCAGGCGAACAGGGAGAGGCGGTGGGCCGCCGCGGCGGCCTCGCCCCGGGTGGTGACGCCGAGTTTGCCGAGGATGTTGGAGACGTGCACGCTCACGGTCTTCGCCGAGATGAACAGCTCGCCCGCGATGTCGCGGTTGGACCGGCCGAGGGTGACCAGCCGGAGCACCTCCAGCTCGCGGGGCGTCAGGTCGGCGGCGGCGTCCGGGCGGTCTTCGGTGGGGGCGCCGGTGACCGTCGCGCCGACCCGGCGGGCCAGTGCCTCGATCTCGCCGAGCAGCGGCCGGGCGCCGAGGGCGAGGGCGATCGGGTGGGCCGTACGCAGCCGCGCCGCGGCCCCCTCCCGGTCACCGGCCTTGGCGCGGGCCGCGGCGGCCTGGGTGAGCGACCGGGCCCGGGGGTACGGGCGTCCCAGGCGCTCCCACGCCTCGGCGGCGGCGTCGTGCTCGCCGGTGGTCATCAGCCCGAACGCGTCGGTCACCGGCCCGTCGGACCGCATGACGGCGAACAGCTCCTCGGCCCGGCTCCACACCGCGCGCGCCCGTTCGGGGTCGCCCCCGGCGGCCACCTCGCAGGCCAGCCGGGCCTGTGCCATGAACTGCCGGCCGAGCATCGCGTTGCTGAAGTGCGGCGTGCCGGCCGCCCCCAGCATCGTCTCGACCTCGTCGAGGGCCTTGGCCGGCCGGCCGCGCAGCAGGTGCAGCTCGACGTGCAGCCGCAGGTTGATCAGCCACTCCTGGGCGTACTCTTCGCGTTCGTTCTGCAGGGCGCCGACCTCGGCGATGATGCGCTCCAGCAGCTCCACCTCACCACGCCCGGCGGCGATCTGCCCGCGCAGGCGGCGCAGGTGGCCGCGGACCTTCGGGATCGGCTCGAGGACCAGAGCCGACTCGATGACCTCGACGGCCTCCTCCCAGCGGCCGAGGGCCTCCAGCGCCTCGGCCCGGTTGTTGGCGATGAACGTGCCGTTCACCCGGTAGCGGCCGTACTGCCTGGCCAGCGTCTCCCCCTCCAGCGCGAGGGCCACGGCCTCCTCGGAGCGGCCGAGGTTGTTCAGCGCGTCGACCTTGTTGCCGAGCGCGCGCAGGACGGTGCGCTGCGCGCCGACGCCGGCGGCGATCTCCTTGGCCCGATCGTTCGTGCGCAGCGCGCCGATCATGTCGCCGTCCAGCGACTGGCCGAGGGCGAGGTTGATGAGCAGCTCGGCCTCCATGCAGGAGTCGCCGAGGTCGCGGACGATGTGCAGCGCCTCCTCGGTGACCGCGGTGCCCTCGGCGGTCGCGTTGCTGAACATCAGGAACATGCCGAGCCGCCCGAGCACCTGGGCGCGGACGGCACCCGGCGCGGGTACGAGGCGTTCGGCGTACCGCAGGTCGGGCATCGCGCCGCGCCGGCCGCGGTCGAGGGTGAGCTGCGCTTTGCGCACGAGCAGGGCCGCGACCCGTTCCGGCTCGGTGGTCTCGTCCAGCTCGGCGAGGGCGCCCTTGACGAACTTCATGCTGCGCTCGGTCTCGCCGCTGATGATGGCGGCCTCCGAGGCGAGCTCCAGCACCCGGACATGGTCGGCGCCGATGCGCTCGGCGGCGTCCGGGACGCGGTCCCAGAGGGAGAGCACGCGCTCCAGGAGCTGCACCTGCTCGGTGTAGGCGAACGCGCAGGCGGCCTGGGCGGCGGCCTCCCAGGCGGAGATGAGCGCCCAGAGGCTGTCGCGGGCGGAGTACCAGTGGTGGGCGATCTCGATGGCCGCCCGCCCGGGCGGGACGAGAGCGCGGTCGCGGTCGATCACCTCGGCGAATCGGGCGTGGATCCGGTTGTGTTCGCCGGGGAGCATCTCCTCGTGGACGGCCTCGCGGATCAGCGCGTGCCGGAAGACGTACGCCCGTCCGTCCACCTGCATGACGTTGCCGGCGATCGCGGGGCGCAGGGCGTTCTCCAGGTCCACGTCGGACAGCTCGGTGACCGCGGCGAGCAGTTCGTGGCCGACGCGGTTGCCGCCGGCCGACGCGATGCGCAGGACCCGCTGGGTGTCCTCGGGGAGCCGTTCCACCGAGCCGAGGATAAGATCCTGCAGCGAGTCGGGGACGGAGGAGTCGTCGTCGCGTTCCATCAGCGCCTCGACGAACAGCGGAATGCCCTCGCTGCGCTGGTAGACCCGGCGGACCAGGGCCGTCTCGGGTTCACCGCCGAGGATGCCGGCGATCTGCGCGGCGACCTCGCTCTCGCTGAGGCGGGGCAACTCGACGCGGGCGACCCCTTCCAGGCGGCTCAGCTCGGCGAGCACCGGGCGCAGCGGGTGCTGGCGGTGCAGCTCGTCCGAGCGGTACGTCATGATGATCAGTACCGGCGCGGCCCGCAGGTTGCGGCTGAGGAAGGCGATCAGGTCGCGGGTCGACCGGTCGGCCCAGTGGATGTCCTCGATGGTCAGGATGACCGGCCGCCGCTCCGCGAGGCGTTCGAGCAGGGTGAGGAACTGTTCGAAGAGCCGCGCCCGGCCGGTCTCGGTCTCGCGTTCACCGCTGGGCTCGCCGAACTCGGGCAGCAGCCGGGCCAGATCGCGGGCGGCGCCCTCGGGGAGCAGGGCGGCGACGTCGGCCGCGCCCATCTCCCGGACGAGCTGGCGCAGGGCCGCGGTGAACGGCGCGTAGGCCAGGCCCTCGGTGGACAGCTCCACGCAGCCGCCGGCCAGGACGTGCGCGCCGGTGCAGGCGGCTTCCTCGGTGAAGCGGCAGACCAGGCGGGTCTTGCCCCCGCCGGCCTCGCCGCCGACCAGGACGGCGGACGCCGACTGCTTACGCGCCTGCTCGAACGCCTCGGACAGCGTTCGCAGCTCCGCGTTCCGCCCCACGAAGACGGGGCTCACCATCCGGCCCACCATGTCCGCCAGCATTTCATGCCCTCTGACATCTTTCGTACTGCTTTTCGAGGTCGCTTCTCACGGTGGCTTCGATGCCCGGCCGGGAGGGAGGCTCCGGCCGGGCATCGGGTGGACGGGTTTCAGCCTGGCGTGGTGGCGTGGCTCCGGTCCGCCTCCGTACCCCACGTGGGGCCGGGCCGGGCCGGCGCCGCCGTGACCGGGGCGGGTCACGACAGGCGCAGCTTGCCGAAGGCGGCGCGCAGGCGGTGCTGCGAGGTGTCGCGTCCGGAGGCCGTCTGCCGGCCGGAGGCGGCCTCACGGACGCGGCGGCGCTCGTCGGCCTCGCCGTGCAGTTCGGCCACGCGGTGCTGGATGAGCTGGTAGTGAAGTTCGGGAGCCATCTCGGCGTCTCCTTTGGTGTCTGGTCTTTTCCGACACCTCTAGATTCCGGCTAAGGCGGCCCCCGGCACATCGGGCGAAAGCCTTATCTCTCCGCCCCGGGCGGCCCGGCGAGCGCCTAAGCCCCCTACGCCCGCCTTAGGCCCGCCCGCCCCGCCTTAGGCCGCCATTCAGGGGTCGCCGGCCGGAGTTCCCGGTTTGGAACAATCAGGCCGGTCGGCGATGCTGGGAAGGTGTCAACACTGACGACCTCGCCCGCGGAGATCGCGTCGTCGAACGCGTCCCTGCGGGCATTCCTGCACGGCCTGCCCGGCGTCGATCGCGTGGGCGCCGACCAGCGCGCCGCGATGCTCGGCACCCGTTCCATCAAGACCACCGCCAAGGCCCAGGCCATCGACCTGGCCATCTCCATGGTCGATCTGACCACGCTGGAGGGGGCCGACACCCCGGGCAAGGTGCGCGCTCTGTGCGCCAAGGCCGTCCGTCCCGACCCCGGCGACCCCTCTGTCCCCAAGGTCGCCGCGGTGTGCGTCTACCCCGACCTGGTCGAGCGCGCCGTGGACGCGCTCGCGGGCTCCGGAGTGAAGGTCGCGAGCGTGGCCACCGCGTTCCCCAGCGGCCGATCGTTCCTGGACGTCAAGGTGGCCGACACCCGGCAGGCCGTCCAGGCCGGCGCCGACGAGATCGACATGGTGATCGACCGCGGCGCGTTCCTGGCCGGTGACTACCGCAAGGTGTACGACGAGATCGTCGCGATCAGACAAGCCTGCGCCCGGGACGCCGCCTCCGGCGGGGAGGACGCCCACCTGAAGGTCATCCTGGAGACCGGCGAGCTCGCGACCTACGACAACGTCCGGCGCGCCTCCTGGCTCGCGATGCTGGCCGGCGCCGACTTCATCAAGACCTCCACCGGCAAGGTCTCCCCGGCCGCCACCCTCCCGGTCACGATGGTCATGCTGGAGGCCGTGCGCGACTTCCGCGACCGGACCGGGCGCGTGGTCGGCGTGAAGCCCGCCGGTGGCATCCGCACCACCAAGGACGCCATCAAGCACCTCGTGCTGGTCAACGAGACCGCGGGCGACGACTGGCTGACCCCGTCGCTGTTCCGGCTCGGCGCGTCCAGCCTGCTCAACGACCTGCTGATGCAGCGCCAGAAGATGACCACCGGGCGGTACGCCGGCCCCGACTACTTCACCCTCGACTGAGGCAGGCGGATCATGTTCGAATACGCACCCGCGCCCGAGTCGCGCGACATCGTGGACATCCGCCCGTCCTATGGCCTGTTCGTCAACGGCGAATGGGTCGACTCCCTGGGGGACGAGCGGGCCAAGACCATCAACCCGGCCAGCGAGGAGGTCCTCGCCGAGTTCGCCATGGCGGACGACGCCGACGTCGACCGTGCCGTCGCCGCGGCCCGCAAGGCGTACGAGTCGGTCTGGGGACGCCTCCCCGGCCGCGAGCGCGCCAAGTACCTGTTCCGCATCGCCCGCATCATCCAGGAACGGGCGCGTGAACTGGCCGTGCTGGAGTCCCTGGACAACGGCAAGCCGATCCGCGAGTCCCGCGACGTCGACCTTCCCCTGGTCGCCGCGCACTTCTTCTACTACGCCGGCTGGGCCGACAAGCTGGCCTACGCCGGGTTCGGCCGCCGCACCGCCGACGGCGCGGGCTTCGCCGACCCGCGCCCGCTCGGCGTCGCCGCCCAGGTCATCCCGTGGAACTTCCCGCTGCTGATGCTCGCCTGGAAGGTCGCGCCCGCGCTGGCCTGCGGTAACACCGTGGTGCTCAAGCCGGCCGAGACCACGCCGCTCACCGCGCTGGCGTTCGCCGAGATCTGCCGCCAGGCCGACCTGCCGCCCGGCGTGGTGAACATCGTGACCGGCGCCGGGGCCACCGGGGCCGCGCTCGTCGCCCACCCGGACGTGAACAAGGTCGCCTTCACCGGGTCCACCGAGGTCGGACGGCAGATCGCCCGCACCGTCGCCGGGACCGGCAAGAAGCTCACCCTGGAGCTCGGCGGCAAGGCGGCCAACATCGTCTTCGACGACGCCCCGCTCGACCAGGCCGTCGAGGGCATCGTCAACGGCATCTTCTTCAACCAGGGCCACGTCTGCTGCGCGGGCTCCCGGCTGCTGGTGCAGGAGTCGATCGAGGAGGAGCTGCTCGCCGCCCTCAAGCGGCGCCTGGGCACGCTGCGCCTCGGCGACCCGCTGGACAAGAACACCGACATCGGCGCGATCAACTCGGCCGCCCAGCTCGACAAGATCAAGGAGCTGAGCGAGGCGGGTGAGCAGGAGGGCGCCGAGCGCTGGTCCCCGCCCTGCCCGCTCCCGGACAAGGGCTTCTGGTTCCCGCCGACGCTGTTCACCGGCGTCGCCCAGTCGCACCGCATCGCCCGTGAGGAGATCTTCGGCCCGGTGCTGTCCGTCCTCACCTTCCGCACGCCGGCCGAGGCGGTGGAGAAGGCCAACAACACCCCCTACGGCCTGTCCGCCGGGGTGTGGACCGAGAAGGGCTCGCGCATCCTGTGGATGGCCGAGCGGCTGCGGGCCGGAGTGGTCTGGTCCAACACCTTCAACCGCTTCGACCCCACCTCGCCCTTCGGCGGGTACAAGGAGTCCGGTTACGGTCGCGAGGGCGGAGTGCACGGATTGGAGGCGTACCTCGATGTCTGACCCCTGCGAGCACCGCCGCCGGCCGCGCCGGGCCCGCCGCGCGCAGATCACCCGCGGGCACGCCCACGCCCGCGCCGGCCGTACGACCACGACCGCCCGCCAGGGCTGGTTCGCCCACCGCTGCGGAGTGAGCCGCTGCCGGCAGGTCCTCCTGCCGGTGCGGCTGTGGCAGGAAGAGATGACCTGGAGAGGCGATGACTGAGCCCGGCAGGCTCACCGTGCGCAAGACGTACAAGCTGTACATCGGCGGGGCGTTCCCGCGTTCGGAGAGCGGAAGGTCCTACCCGGTGACCTCCTCCAAGGGCGACTTCCTCGCCAACGCCGCGCTGGCCTCGCGCAAGGACGCCCGCGACGCGGTCATCGCCGCCCGCAAGGCGTTCCCCGGCTGGTCCGGCGCGACCGCCTACAACCGCGGGCAGATCCTCTACCGCATCGCCGAGATGCTGGAGGGGCGGCGCGCGCAGTTCGCCGACGAGGTGGCCGCGGCCGACGGGGTGTCGGCGCGCAAGGCCGGCGAGCTGGTCGACGCCGCCGTGGACCGGCTGGTCTGGTACGCGGGCTGGTCGGACAAGATCGGGGCGATCCGGGGGTCGGCGAACCCGGTGGCCGGGCCGTACCTCAACCTCTCCACCGCCGAGCCGGTCGGGGTGGTCGCGGTGGCCGCGCCGCCGGAGGGCCCGCTGCTCGGCCTGATCTCGGTGATCGCGCCGGTGATCGTCACCGGCAACACCTGCGTGGTCGTGGCCTCCGAGCGGGCGCCGCTGCCCGCGGTCACCCTGGCCGAGGCGCTGGCGACCTCCGACCTGCCGGGCGGCGTGGTCAACCTGCTCACCGGCAGGCTCGGCGAGCTCGCGCCGTGGCTGGCGTCCCACATGGACGTCAACGCGCTGGACCTGACCGGCTGCCCCGACGACCTCGCGCTCTCCTGCGAGCAGGCCGCCGCCGAGAACCTCAAGCGCGTCTTCCGCCCCTCCGGCAAGCCCGACTGGCTCGCCGACCCCGGCACCGCCCGCCTCACCGCCTTCCTGGAGACCAAAACCGTCTGGCACCCCATCGGCGTGTGACCCCCGCCCTCCGGAGGCGGCGCCGGACGTTCGTAACGTGCGACCCCGCCCTCCGGAGACACCGGACGACCTCGGAGAGGGAGCTTCGGCCGGGGATGGCGGCACCGGACGTGCCGCCCTCCTCGGCCAGGGCCGCCTGGACGCACCCGCCCGGGTCAGCGTTGCGGGCGGCGGTTGGTCCTTCGGGTGGGGGCGGCGGTGAGCGGGTCCTCGGGCCAGGGGTGTTTCGGGTAGCGGCCGCGTAGTTCGGCGCGGACGGCGCGGTAGCCCTCGCGCCAGAAGGACGCGAGGTCGCCGGTCACCGCCGCCGGGCGGCCCGCCGGGGAGAGCAGGTGGACGACGAGGGGCACCCCGGCGACCTGCGGCGCGGCCTGCCAGCCGAACAGCTCCTGGAGTTTGGCGGCCAGCACCGGCCGGTCGCCCGAGTAGTCCACCCGGATGCGGGACCCACTTGGCACGGTGACCCGCTCCGGGGCCACCTCGTCCAGGCGCAGGTGCCAGGGCAGCAGCCGTCGCAGTGCCGCCGCCACGTCCACCCGCGCGAGGTCGGCCCGGCGGCGCAGGCGCGGGAGGTCGAGCCAGGCGGGCGCGGCCTCGACCAGGGCGGCGTCGGAGACGTCCGGCCAGGGGTCGCCGAGGACCCGGTGGCAGAACGCCATGCGCTCGCGCAGCGCGACGGCCTCCGGAGTCCAGCGCAGCAGGGACAGGCCCTCCGCGCGCAGGCCGGCCACGATCGCCTCGCTGACGTCGGCGTCCGGGAGCGGGACGGCGGCCAGCTCGACCGCGCCGAGCCGCTCGACCCGCCGGGCCACCACGTCCCCCTCCCAGCGGACCTCCTCCTCGACCCGGTGGAACGGCGCCGCGGCGTGCCGTGCCACGTCCTCGTCGATCACGACGGCCTGGCGCACCCGGGCCGAGGCCGAGCCGGTCGGGCGGTCGGCCACCGCGATGGCCAGCCACTCGGCCGCGCCGAGCCGGGAGTCCGGCGGGAGCGTGGCGGCGGTCCCGGACACCATCAGGTACCCACCGCCGGGACGCCGCCTGGCCACCCGCTCGGGGTAGGCCAGCGCCACCACCAGCCCCGCCACCGCGTCATCCGCATCCGCCACGCTCAGGTGGCGGCCCGGCTCGCGTACGACCATCGCCCGCCCGCCGGTCCGGCCGGCGCCTGCGCCCGTACGCTCGGTGCCTTGTCCTGCGCCCGTACGCTCGGTGCCTTGTCCTGTGCCCGTGCGCTCGGCGTCTGTGTCCGTGGCCGGGTGTCCGGCGCCTGGGCGTGTGCTCGCGCTAGCGCGGGAGGGGTCCTTGCCGGCCGTTTGCGCGTCTGCCCGGGCGGCGGACTGGGCGAGGCGGCGGGTCTCGCGGCGCCAGGCGGGGGCGTCGCCGCGCCTGGCCTCGCGCCACACGGCCACCAGGTCGTCCGAGGCGGACCGCGGCAGGTCCTCCGACAGCAGGGCCACCACCTCGGCGGCTCGCGGCGGCCCGTCCAGCAGGGCACGGGCCAGCCGGGGGTGGACGCCGGCCTCGGCCATCCGGCGTCCCCGCTCGGTGACGCGCCCGTCGGCGAGCGCGCCGAGCGCGTGCAGCGTACGCAGGGCCACGGCCATGGAGGCGGCCGGCGGCGGGTCGAGCAGCGCGAGCCCGGAGGCGTCCGGCGTCCCCCAGCAGGCGGCCTGCAGCGCGAACGCGGTCAGGTCGGCCAGGGCGATCTCGGGCCGGGCCTGGTCGGGCAGCCGCGCGTGCTCGGCCTCCGGCCAGCAGCGGTACACCGTGCCCGGCGCTTCACGTCCCGCGCGCCCGGCCCGCTGCTCGGCGGACGCCTTGGACACCCGCACCGTGGTCAGCGCCCCCAGGCCGCGTCCGTGGTCGGTGCGCGGCTCGCGTGCCAGCCCCGAGTCGACCACGATCCGCACTCCGGGGACGGTCAGGCTGGACTCGGCCACCGAGGTGGCCAGGATGACCCTCCGGCGCGGCCCGGCCGACAGCACGGCGTCCAGCCCTTCGGCCCGCCCGTGGGCGCGCAGCAGGTCGACTCCGGCGGGCAGGTGCCCGGCCAGCGCGGCGGCCACCCGCTCGATCTCGCCGACGCCCGGCAGGAAGCACAGCGCGTCGCCTTCCCGTTCGGCCAGGGCCCGGCGGACCACCGCGGCCACGTGGGCGAGCAGGGCCGGGTCGACGCGCATGCCGTGCGGCGGGGTCACCGGGCGCTGCGGCGGCGCCCACACCACCTGGACGGGGTGCGAGGTGCCCGAGGCGCGGACGACGGGCGCGTCCGACAGCAGGCGGGACCAGGGCCCGGTGTCGGCGGTCGCCGAGGCGGCCAGCAGCCGAAGGTCCGGCCGCAGGGTGGCCCGGACGTCCAGCAGGAACGCGAGCGCGGTGTCGGCGTCCAGGTGACGTTCGTGGCACTCGTCGACGAGCACGGCGTCGACGCCGTCCAGGTCGGGGTCGCGTTGCAGCCGCTGGAGCAGTACGCCGGTCGTCATGACCTGCACCAGCCGGCCGGGCCGGTGCTCGCCGCGGACGGTGAACCCGACCTCCTCGCCGACCCGCGAGCCGAGCAGCCAGGCCATGCGCCGGGCCGCCGCCCGCGTCGCGACCCGCCTCGGCTCGGCCACGATCACCCGCCGCGGCGGCCCGCCGTCCACCAGGCCGGCCAGGGCGAGCGGCACCAGGGTCGTCTTGCCGGTGCCGGGCGGCGCGGCCAGCACCGCGCCGCCGGCGGCCTCCAGCGCCGCGCGCAACTCGGGCAGTGCCTGGCGGACGGGCAGGTCGCCCGCGCGCGACTCCTCCACGGTCATGTATCGAGCTTGCCGCACCCGCCGAGTGCCGGGCACCGGCCGGTCGCGCGTGCCGCACCCCGGTGGAGTGCCGGACACCGTTCGGCGGGCCGCGGCTCGCGTCAGCGCGGAGTGGACGCGGCCGCCGTCGTGGTGGTTCAGCGCCTGATCTGGTAGTGGGCCGTGCTCATCGGGGAGGCGCGGGAGGTCAGCGGGCCTGGAGGGCGTCCAGGGCGACGGCCATGGCGATGATCAGCCGGCGGTCCAGGCGAGGGTCCTGGATGTCCACCATGTACCGGTCGCGCAGGCCGTACTTGCGGTCCACCGAGAACGCGATCTGCGCTCCCGCGCCGAAGTCGAAGTGGTAGGGCAGCCAGGACAGCGAGTCGACGAACCGGCGCAGGATGCTGACCAGCACGTTGCGCTCCTGCCCGGTGAGCGTCGGCAGGCCGGGCTGCTGGAAGTGCCAGGTGGAGCGCAGCAGCGAGGCGGCGAACTCCTTGCGGAAGAAGCCGATCGGCTGGCCGGCGTGGTCGACGACGTCGTACCCGCTGCCGAGGTCGAGCACCTTGCGGGCCTTGAACCCGGCCAGGACGTACTGCCGGGAATCGTCGGTGTACAGGGTGACCTGTTCCTTGAACGCCATGCGCTTCTGCTCGGCGAAGGCCACCATGGGGCCCTCGGACCCGTCGGGCATCTCGATATGGACCACGTAGCGGTTCACCATCATGGTGATCTTCTGGCGAACGAGCAGGCGGCGCTGGGCCTGCAGGGTCGGGAGGTCCACGGTGCTACTCCATTGTCAGGGGATTGCCACCTTAAAGCCTGGCGGATCAGCGGAACGTGTGCGTGGCCGTGGCGTGACGAATGCCGGTCCCGGAACCGGGCAGGAGTCTCGATCGTTGGTCAAGTAACGAAGATCGGGGGAGGAGATCTCATGTACAGATCGAGGAAGCATAAGATCATCGCCGGCGTCTGTGGCGGCCTGGCGGACAAGTGGGGCGTGCCGCCCACCCTGGTGCGCCTGCTCTTCATCCTGTCGTGCATCCTGCCCGGCCCGCAGTTCGTGATCTACATCATCATGTGGGCGATCGTGCCGAAGGCGCCGTCCGCCCACGACCAGTGGTCCTCTACGGCACACTACTGACCGACGGCGGCCCGGCCGCCCGGTTCCCGCCGGACGCGCCGGTCCGTTCTTTCCGGCCCCCACGCGAGCCGCCGCTGATGAGCGTGACGGCCCGCGTGCCGGCGGACAGGCAGGTCAGCGGCGGCTCCGGGATGCGGGTCGTCCCGTTGTGGGACGTATGCTCGGAGTCGTGAGCGAACGAACCGTACGTGCGCGGCCGCTGGCCCTGATCCACGATGAGCTCGTCGACTACGAGCAGGCCATGGACCGCATGAACGACCTGGTCGCCGCGCGGCAGCGCGACGAGCTGCCGGACACCCTGTGGCTGCTCAGCCATCCGCAGGTGTTCACGGCCACCAAGCGCACCGCCGCCGAGCATCTGCCCGACCCCTCGCACGGCATCCCCGTCGTGCTCACCGGCCGCGGAGGCCAGCTGACCTACCACGGGCCCGGCCAGCTCGTCGGCTACCTCATCGTCAAGCTGCGCCCGGACGAGGGCGTGGTGGACTACGTCCGCGAGGTCGAGCTGCGGCTGGTCGAGGCGCTGGAGAAGCTCGGCCTGCCCGCCGAGCGACGGGAGACCCCGCCGGGTTCGGAGCTGCTCACCGGGGTCTGGACGCGCGAGACCGGCCGCAAGATCGCCTCGATCGGCATGCGGGCCGGCCGGGGTGTGACCAGCCACGGTTTCGCGCTGAACGTGGACGGCGACCTCGACCCCTGGCACTTCGCCGTGGCCTGCGGCATGCCGGACGTCGACATGACCTCCCTGGCCCGTGAGCTGGCCGAGCCGCCGTCGATGGGGCACGTCCGCCGGGTGGTGGCCGAGGCCTTCGAGGTCACCCCCGCCTGATCCGAGCCACCGGGCCGGCCCGATCGGCGGACCCGGTGGCCGCCGGACGGGCCCGATGCGGCTGGATGGGCAGGGGGTGACGGGCCGCCTCGCCCCCGGCGCGCAGGCCGGAACGAGGCGGCGCCGGGTCAGACGACCGGTTCGTCGAGGGGGACCTCGTCGACGGTGCGGCGCGGGCCGGTGAACCAGTGACGGGCCGACAGCGTCCACCACAGGGCGATGCCCAGCAGGACGGCGCCGACCGCGATCGGGGCGTAGTTGACCGAGGTCCAGGTGAAGTCCGGCGAGCCCGGCACGCCGGCCGGGCTGATCGGCATGACGAAGTACACCGAGATGATGGCGATCTCGATGACCGCGATCCAGCCGAACAGCTTGTACCTGCCGCCGAGCGTCCACGGGCCGGGCCGGAAGGCGGCGCCCATGCGCAGCCGCAGCCAGATCGGGATGAGGAAGGCCAGGTAGAGCCCGATCACCGCGATGGACACCACGGCAAGGAAGGCCACCGGGGTGGTGGTCCCGGCCGGCGCGTACAGCGCGGGCAGGGTGATCAGCAGGGCGACGGCGCAGCCGGCGATGATCGCGTTGACCGGGGTCCGGTTGCGGTCGACGCGCGACCACAGGCGCCAGCCGGGGACGGCGCCGTCCCGCGAGAAGGCGTAGGTCATGCGGGACATCGAGGTCACGCAGCTCATGCCGCAGAAGAACTGCCCGATCGTCGAGATGCCGAAGATCACCGTGGCCAGGCCCGGGGTCAGCGACGAGGTGAAGATCGCCCCGACGAATCCGGCCTCCTTGTTCACGGCGTCCACGTCGGTCGCGGCGAACAGGAAGGCGAGCAGCAGCACCCAGCCGCCGATGGCCGAGTAGAAGATCGACCGCCACAGTCCCTTGGCGGCCGACATGGCGGCTCCGTGCGTCTCCTCCGACACGTGGGCGCACGCGTCGAACCCGGTGATCGTGTACTGGGTGAGCAGGAAGCCCAGCGGCAGCACGTACAGCCAGAACGACGGCCCCGAGGTGCCCGAGCCGAAGCCGGAGTTGTTGAACTGCTCGAACAGGAATCCGACGCTCTGGTGCTCGGACGGCCCGAAGATCAGGATCAGCACGACCGCCGCCGCGCCGAACACGTGCCACCAGACCGAGATGTTCTGCAGCAGCGAGATCAGCCGGTGGCTGAAGATGTTGATCAGCGCGTGCAGCACCAGGACCACCGCGAACAGCAGGAACGTCTGCTGCAGCGGGTCGCCGCTCGCCCAGCTCTCACTGAACCGGCCGATGGTGATGTTCAGGAACGTCGCGCAGCCGTAGTCCACCGACGCGGTGACCGCGATCAGCCCGATCAGGTTAAGCCAGCCGGTGAACCAGCCGTGGACCGGTCTGCCGAGCTTGGCGGCCCACCAGTAGATGCCGCCGGCCGTCGGGTAGGCCGAGACCAGCTCGGACATGCACAAGCCGATGATGAGGATGAACGCCGAGATCAGCGGCCAGCCGATCGAGATGGCGATCGGCCCGCCGTTGTTCCACGCCTGGCTGAAGGTCGTGAAGCAGCCGGCCAGGATGGAGATGATCGAGAACGAGATCGCGAAGTTGGAGAAGCCGCTCCAGCTTCGCGAGAGCTCCTGCTTGTATCCGAGCTCGGCGAGGCGTCTGGCGTCGTCGTCGAGATGGGGCTGGGCCATCTGGCCTCCTTGGATGGCGCGGGTGGTGCCGTGGTGCGATGCGACGAGGGTGAGCCGAGAGAACGAGAGAACGGACGGAGAGGCGACGGGATCGGGGAGGAGCAGCGGGGGGAGCGGCCGGCGCGGGATCAGGCAGGGGATGAGGGCGGGGCGGGGCCGGGCGGCATGCGGACGAAGGGCGCGCCGGCCCCGCCCGTCCGGTGCCGCCCGCCCCGGACGTCGTCGATGAGCCGGCCGAACCCCGGATCGTCGAGATCACGGACGGCCTGCGCGAACTTGTCGGCGGCCTCGGCCTCGTAGTCGAAGTCGGCCGCCGCGGCGTGCTCGGCGAGCAGGCCGTGGTGGACGCTGAACCACAGCGTCCAGGTGAGGTTGGACATGATCAGATTGAGCCGGACTCTTGCCGCGGGAGTCTCGTCCCCGAAATAGGCCCGCGTCAAGCACCCGACCATGTCCGGGTCGTAGTCGGCCTCGGCGGCGATGTCGCCGAGCTCGAAGGCCGGGTCGTTGTTGCCGGAGAGCTGGTAGTCCACGATGCGGACCCGCGAGCCGTCGAAGATGAAGTTCTCCGGCAGCAGGTCGTTGTGGCACGGCACGTCCGGCAACGGCCGCGCGGCCAGCGCGGTCTCGATCGCGGCGACGGCGGGCAGCCGGTCCTGGTAGCCGTCCGGGATGGGCAGGTCGTGGGCGCGGCAGAGCCCCAGCAGCTCCTCCAGCTTCCGGAAGATCGAGAAGTCGGTGGCGAAGCGCGGCCCGGCGTGCAGGCGGCGGCAGGCGGTCGCGATGCGCCCGGCCATCTCCGGGTCGCGCACCGCCGCGGCGTCCAGCGTGACGCCGTCGATGTACTCCAGCAGGATCGCGCCGGGCAGCCGGAGCAGCACCCGGGCGCCGACCCCGGTCTGCGCGGCCCGGGTCGTGTTCACGATCTCCAGGTCCAGCGGGATGCCGAGCCCGGCGGCCGAGACGCGCGGGTCCAGGATGCGCAGCAGCCAGCGCTCGCCGGTCTCGGCCTCGACGCGCACGATGCGGTGGCTCAGCCCGCCCTTGATCTGGGTAGGGGTGATCGGCCGGCCCGCCCAGGCCGCGACGAGTTCGAGGGCCGAGCCGAGGTCTGGCACGCGTGCCTCCTTTGGTCTACCTTCAGACCATTGATCCGATTGTCCGGGCCAGGTGTTACACGGGGGTACCAATGGTGAAACTTCCCGCCGAGGCACGGGCGGTGGTCATCGGTGGTGGCGTCGCCGGGTGCAGCGTGGCCTACCACCTGGCACGACTCGGCTGGACCGATGTCATCCTCCTCGAACGGCACGGCCTCACGGAAGGCACCACGTGGCACTCGGCCGGATTCGTCGGCCAGCTCAGGTCCACCGTCACCCAGACCCGCATGATCATGTACTCGGCGGGGCTGTACCCGGAACTGCGCGAGCTGACCGGCCTGGACCCGGGCTGGCACGGAGTGGGCGGCCTGCGGCTGGCCACCACCGCCGAGCGGCAGGAGGAACTGCTGCGCCAGGCGGGCGCCGCCGAGACGTACGGGCTGGACATGGCGCTGGTCTCGGCGCGCGAGGCCGGCGACATGCTGCCGTTGATGCAGGTCGGCGACGTGCGCGCCGCGCTGTGGCTGCCCGGCGACGGCTGGCTGGACCCGGCGAGCCTCGCCCGCGCCCTCGCCGCCGGCGCGGAGAAGCTCGGCGCGCGCATCGTGACCGGGGCCGAGGTCACCGGGTTCGACGTACGGGACGGGCGGGTGCGCGGGGTGCTCGTGGGCGAGCAGGTCATCGCCACCGAGACCGTGGTGAACGCGGCGGGCGCGGCGGCCGGGCGGCTCGGCCGGCTGGCCGGCGCGGACGTCCCCATCGTGCCGATCAAGCACCAGTACGTCGTCACCCGGCCGTTCGGGGTGCCGTCCTCGGCGCCGACGGTCCGTGACCCGGACAACATCGTCTACTTCCGGGAGCAGGACGGCGGCATCCTCGTCGGCGGGTACATCCGCGACCCGCAGGTGTGGGACGCCGCCGCGCCGCTGGCCGAGCCG
Source organism: Sphaerisporangium melleum (assembly GCF_014646695.1). GTDB lineage: Bacteria > Actinomycetota > Actinomycetes > Streptosporangiales > Streptosporangiaceae > Sphaerisporangium > Sphaerisporangium melleum. The sequence continues at coordinate 75,102 of NZ_BMNT01000010.1, read as the reverse complement.
CGCACGCTGTTCGCGCCGGACATGGCGAAGTTCCGCGAGTCGTGGCAGTCGGCCGTGCGCAGACTCCCTGCGCTGCGGGACGTCACCGGCGAAGGGCCGCAGGGGGCCGCCGGGGAGGACCCGGCGGCGTTCGCCAAGGTCGTGCACGGCCCGGAGGCGTTCACCCCGGACGGTGAGTTCCTGCTGGGCGAGACCGCGGTCGCGGGCCTGTGGGTCGCGGCCGGCTTCTGCGTCCACGGGCTCGCGGCGGCGGGCGGCGTGGGCAAGGTCATGGCCGAGTGGATCGTGGACGGCACGCCCGAGTACGACGTGTTCGGCATGGACGTGCGCCGGTTCGGCGCGCACGCGCGCAGCGCGCGGTGGGCCCGGGCCAAGGCGCTCGACTCCTACAGCAAGTACTACGACGTGGTGTACCCCGGCGAGGAACGCACCGCCGCCCGCCCGCTGCGCCGCTCACCGGCCTGGGTGCGGCACGCCGGGCTCGGCGCCGCGTTCGGCGAGAAGTCCGGCTGGGAACGCGTCAACTGGTTCGCCACCAACGAAGCTACGAGCGCGGCCTCCGGTACGAGTGCGGGCTGGGGGGAGGAGTTCCGGCCGGTGGGGTGGGCGGGGAGGTTCTGGTCGCCCGCGATCCGGGCCGAGTGCCTGGCCACCCGTGACGCCGCGGCCCTGTTCGACCAGACCTCCTTCGCCAAACTGGAGATCACCGGGCTGGCGGGACTCCAGCGGGTGTGCGCGGGCGACCTGGACCGGCCGGTCGGCTCGGTCGTGTACACCCAGATGCTCAACGAGCGCGGCGGCATCGAGGCCGACGTGACCGTCACCCGGCTGGGCGCCGACCGGTTCCGCATGGTGACCGGGACGGCGTTCGGCGTGCACGACGCGGCCTGGCTGCGCCGCCACGGCCTGGACGTGCGGGACGTCACCTCGGCCTACGCCTGCTACTGCCTGTGGGGGCCGAAGGCGCTGGACATCCTCGGCGGGCTGAGCGACGACGACCTGACCTTCGGCTACCTGCGGGCCAGGGAGATCGCGGTCGCCGGCGTGCCGGTGCTCGCCCAGCGGGTGACCTTCGCCGGCGAGTTCGGCTGGGAGCTGTACTGCCCGTCGGAGTACGGCCTGACGCTGTGGGACGTGCTGATGGAGGCCGGCGCGCCGCACGGCATGCGCCCGGCGGGTTACCGCGCGCTCGACTGCCTCCGGCTGGAGAAGGGGTACCGCGTCTGGGGGCTGGACATCACCCCCGAGACGACCCCGCTGGAGGCCGGGCTCGGCTTCGCGGTCGCGGCGGGCAAGGACTTCCTCGGCCGGAGCGCGCTGACGCCCCCGAAACGCACGCTGCGCTGCCTCGTGCTCGCCGACCCCCGCCAGGTCTGCCTGGGCGGGGAGCCGGTGCGGGTGGACGGCGTCCCCGCGTCCCGGGTCACCAGCGGCGGGTACGGCCACCGGGTGGACCGCTCGATCGCCTACACCTACCTGCCGGTGACCGATGACGGGCCGGACGCCCTCGGCGCGGTGGAGGTCGGCGTCAACGGCGGCTGGGTGGCCGCGCAGGTCGTCGCCGAGCCGGTCTACGACCCGGGCAACACGCGCGTACGGCGCCTCCCCGGATCGTGAGAGACCGTCCCGGTCCCCGGCACGGCGCGTGCGCGGGGAGTTCGATCATGCGGATGCCATGACCTGGCGTTTCGTCAGTCCGCCGCGGGCGGGGAGTCGTCGGTCATCCCGGGGACGGGAGCTCCGGACGGCAGGCCGGCGGCCAGATAGGCGTCGTAGTACGGCCGCCACGGGGCGGCGGTGGCACTGTGCGGCCCCTCGGCCTGCGCTCCGGCGACGTGCCGGTCCAGTTCGTTGAGGCAGACGCTCCAGCCGGCCGCGTTGCGCGCGGCGGTGTCGGCCTCGCCGAGCACGTTGACCAGGGTCAGCCGGCACCGGCCTTCGCCGAGCGGCTCCAGCTCGAAGTGCAACTCGTCCTCGAACCAGGTGAAGGCCAGGCGCCGTGGCGGCTCGAACGCCACGATGGTGCCGGTCGACGGCTCCATGTGGGGATCGCCGGCGAAGCTGATCTTCCCGCCCGCGTGGGGTTCGAGCTCGACGGCGGAGGGGAACCAGTGGGCCAGCCCTTCCGGCGTCGCGACGGCCGTCCAGACCTTGCCGATCGGGTGGTCGTAGGTGCGCTCGAAGCGGACGGCCGGGCGGCCCTGGTGCTCGATGTAGGTGCCGAGATCCATCACGTCTCCTCGTTCGTGGTGTCCAGGTGGTGCCCGAGCGCGTCGAGGCGGTCGTTCCACAGCCGCCGGTAGGGGGCGAGCCAGGCGTCGAGGCCGGCCAGCGGCGCGGGGTCCAGGCGGTAGACCCGCCGCTGCGCGTCCGGTGTGACCCGTACGAGGCCGGCGTCGCGCAGCACGCGCAGGTGCTTGGAGGTGGCCGGCTGGGACAGGCGCAGCCCTTCGGCCAACTCGCCGACGGTGCGCGGGCGTTCGCGCAGCAGGTCGAGCATCGCGCGGCGGTGCGAATCGATCAGTACGGACCACACGACATCGGGCACATCACCGAATATGCCGCATGCGGTATATGTCTGGCAAGGCATATACGCAGCTGGCCGACTGAGGCGCAATGATCGATCGTGATCGGCGGAACGATTCCGCTCCACGAGTGCCGCCTGCGAAGGAAAGTTTCACACGTGGCCAGGGCGGTCGGCGCCGCTGCCACCAGAGACGTGCGAAGCGGCGTGGCGGAGCTTGACCGGCCCGGGCCGTGATGAGTTGATGCGGAAGAACACCGGCTGCGCGTGGGAGCGGAGCCCGCAGGCGGGACGGCGGAGCCACGCCCGGCCGTCCCGCCCGCCGGCCGCCGATTTCCGGCGCCGCACCGGCCCGACGGCGCTCGTGCGAGGGGGCCGCCCTGTACGTGGTGCCAGCCGCGGACACGGCACGTCCCGACGGGGGCCGGTGGATGACGCGGTGCACGGTCTACGCGATCGGGCACCGTTCGATCGGTATCCGAAGAAGGGGTGATCGGAAATGTCGGTACGCCGAGGCGCGCGTCTGGTCTCACTCGCCGCGCTCGCGGGGGCGGCGGCGCTGTCGCTCGCGCCCCAGACGGCGCGGGCCGCCGTGGAGGACTGCAAGCCCGGCTCCATCTGCGCGTGGAGCGGCTACAACTACACCGGCACGATGACCTACCTGTCGCCGGGATCGGGATGCGTGCGGCCGCCGTTCCCGATCTTGTCGATCAAGAACACCTTCGGCTCGCCCGGCATCCCCGCGGTCGCCGCCGTGTACGGGTCGGCCGGCTGCACGGGCCCCATCATCGGCGGGGTGGGCGCCGGAGCCGGCATCCCGTTCCTGCCGCAGCCCGGGGTCAGCGTCTTCCTGGCCTGGTGACCCGCCCCCGGTGCGTCAAGGACCGCCCTTCCGGTCAGAAGGTGAGCGGGGGGAGTTCCGAGCGGGTGGGCAGCCCTTGCCAGGGGCTGGGGCTGGCCACGGTGAACGCCGCGAGGGCGGCGCCGCGGCGCAGCCGGTCGGTCGGATGCAGCTCTTCGAGCATCCCGCTGAGGTAGCCCGCGACGAAGGCGCCGCCCGCGCCCACCGGGTCGACCACGGTCACCGGGGCGGCCTGGGCGTCGTAGCGCATGCCGCTGACGGTCGCGCTCGCGCCCTTGCCGCCTCGGGTGACCACCAGCTCGCGGACCGTTCCAATGGCCGGCTCGATGAGCTGCAGCTCGTCCTGGTTGGCGAACAGGACGTCCGCGCCGGTGGCCAGCTCGGTGAGCGCCTCGACGGCCTCCTGGCGGTCCACCCATAGCTGGGGACGGTGGTTGACGTCCACGGAGACCGTGACGCCGGCCTCCCGGGCCAGCTTGATCGCATGGTGGGCCGCGCTCCACGCGGTGCCGCTGAGCGCGGGCGTGACGCCGGTGATGTGCAGCACCTTGGCCGCCTGTACGGCGCGCGCCGGGATGTCGCCCGGGCCGAGCCTGGAGCCGGCCGAGCCGCCGCGGTAGTGGACGACGTGCCCCACCCGGCCGATGCGCCGCTGCCGGACCACCAGCCCGGTGGGGGCGGCGGGGTCGATCTGCGCGCAGGAGATGTCCACCCCCTCGCCGCGCAGCACGGTGATGACGCGGGCGCCGAGCTCGTCGTCGCCGACCCGGCCGAGCCAGGTCACGGCGTGGCCCAGCCGGGCCAGGCCCACGGCGGCGGTGAACTCGGCGCCGGCGACGTCGAGGCGCACCTCGGAGTCGTGCCGGAGCCGGTCGGCCGAGACGACGCCGAGCGCCTCGCCGAGCGTGAATACCTCGGTCATCTGGTGATCTTTCAGATCGGGCGGCATGCCGATCCGCCGCCGATGGCGGAAAGCATGGCAGAGACCGATATCGCGTACAACGAGATGGCCGGATTCGGCGTGGGCCGTCGCGAGCCGGCCTGGCCCGCGACGGCCCGCGACATGGTCAGGAGCCGCCGAATGCGTCGATCGTGGCCTGGCAGAACGCCTTGAGGTCGTCCGGCTTGCGGCTGGTGATCAGGGTGTTCGGCCCGTTGGTGCACACCACGACCTCCTGGTCGACCCAGGACGCGCCCGCGTTGTGCAGGTCGGTCTTGATGCTCGGCCACGACGTCATCGCGCGGTCGCCCACGACGCCCGCCTCGACCAGGGTCCACGGCGCGTGGCAGATGGCCGCCACCGGCTTGCCCGCGTCGAAGAACCCGCGCGCGAAGCGCACGGCGTTCTCGTGCATCCGCAGGTTGTCCGGGTTGGCGAGGCCGCCGGGCAGGACCAGCCCGTCGAAGTCGTCCACGCCGACCTCGTCCACGGTCGCGTCGATGTCGAACGCGTCAGCCTTGTCGAGGTGGTTGTAGGCCTGGGCCTTGCCGTGCTGGGTGGAGATCAGGCGCGGAGTGCCGCCGGCCTGTTCCACGGCCCGCCAGGGCTCGGTCAGCTCGATCTGCTCGATGCCCTCGGGGGCCACCAGAAAGGCGATCGTCTTGCCTTGGAGCATGATGCCTCCTCTGATCTGCGTTTACCTTCTGATAGCCCGTGCCCGGCATTCGGCCGGATATACCCGCGAAGCGCCAGGGCTCACAGCTCCTTGCGCAGGGCCTCCAGGAAGCGCCGGGATTCGGCGACGTTGGCGGCCTCCACGCACAGGCGGTCCATGACCTTCATGTACGGGTCGGTCTCTTCGCGCTTGTCCAGATAAAGGGCGCTGGTGAGCTGCTCCATGTACACGACGTCGGGCAGGTCGCGCTCGGTGAAGCGCAGGATGGTGAACGGCCCACCGGCCGCCGCGTGCCCGCCCTGGCCGAACGGCACCACCTGGAGGGTGATGGCCGGCAGCTCGGTGAGCTCCAGGAGCCGCTCCACCTGGGCGCGCATGACGTTCCTGCCGCCGAGCGGGCGCCGCAGCGCCGCCTCGTCCACCAGGGCCCACAGCCTCGGGCCGTCGGGTCCGATGATGCGCTGCTGCCGTGCCATGCGCAGTGCGACGCGCCGGTCGATCTCCCCGGCCGGGGCCTCGGAGTGGCCGAGCATGATCACGGCGCGGGCGTAGTCCTCGGTCTGGGTGAGACCCGGCACGAACTGGATCTCGTAGGTGCGGATGACCGAGGCGGCCTCCTCCAGGCCGACGTACAGCTCGAACCAGTTCGGCAGCAGGTCGCTGTACTTCTGCCACCAGCCGGGGGCGTTGGCCTGCTGGGCCAGCTTGAGGAACGTCTCGCGCTCCTCGGGGGTGACCACCCCGTAGAGGGTGAGCAGGTCGGCGATGTCGCGCGTCTTGAAGCCGACGCGTCCGAGCTCCAACCGGCTGATCTTGGCGTGCGAGGCACGGATGGCGTCGCCCGCCGCCTCGCGCGTGATGCCCTTTTCGGTGCGCAGCCGGCGGAGGTGCGCGCCGAGGAGGATGCGCAGGGCCGTCGGGCCGCCTCGCGAGTACGCGAGGATATGTCCATCAGGTGCTTCGTCGTCTTGTCCGAGGGCCGAGATCATGCGAGCTCCCTGGAGCCACGGATGAATGAGCAGCCGACAGTGTCTCATCCCTGAGTCATGCTCGTACACCGGGCGAAAGGGGTCGGAGGTTTTCGACCGTCGCTTTCGTCAAAAACGGTCATTGGTGGTCATAAGTCCGACTTTCTTGAGAAAAGTGGGATTTGCACGTGCATCCGTACTTGCATCGGAACGTGTCGTGAAGAAAGATTGACTTGCCCCGTCATGTCAGGGCCGTCTGACCGGCCGCGACACAGTGAGGACCTCGATGACCGCACACCAGGTAGGCCGGCAGTCCGTAGTCCGGGGTGAGGCTCCCTGGTGGCTGCTGCCCGCAGTCGAGGGAGACTCCTGGGAGCCCTTCGGCGCCGAACTGGGCGGGCTCGGTCACAGCGGCGCGACCGTAAAGGTCGCGCGGGACTTCACCGTCGCCACGCTGAACAACTGGGGCCTGGACGAGCTGGCGTACGAGATCCGCGTGGTGGTCTCCGAGCTGGTGACCAACGCCATGCGGCACGCGGGGGAGCCCACCCGGCTCCGGCTGCTGCATCGCGCCTCCCATCTCGTCTGCGCCGTCTACGACCCGCATGACCTGCCGCCCGTGATCACCCGGGCCGACCACTTCGCCGAGAGCGGCCGTGGCCTGCACCTGGTGGAGAGCCTGAGCTGCTCGTGGGGCTGGCGGGTGAACCAAGGCCACGGCAAGCTCGTCTGGGCCGCCTTCACCGCTCCCTTCGCCACCCCTCTGGCCTACCACCAGACCCGCGCCTCCGCCTGAAGCCCGCCTCCGTGCGGCCCGCGTCCCCGGTCACCCCTGCGTCCCCGGTGACCCCTATTGAAACGCACCGGCCCCCCGGCGGGCACCCGAATCCCCGGCCGCCTGACGGCCTTCTCCCGGGCGATCCCGCGCCGGGCACGCCGGCACGCCCTCACTGAGCACCGGAAACGGCAATCATCGGAGGGGTGGGCCGGCGGGCGCCTCGTGCAGACGTCCTTGCACGGCGTTCCGGCCTCAAGGTCGGCGTGCCCCGGTGGGCGTTCACATCCCTGGACGGTCCGATGTGTCTCGGCGGCCGTCGGGCGGGGTGGCGTCGTGACGGCGTTCCAGGACGAGCCGGGTGAGCTCCACGCGTGAGCCGATGCCCAGCTTGCGGAAGGTCTGGCGAAGGTGGAAGGCCACCGTGTGCGCGCTGAGGAACATCTGCCCGGCGACCTGGCGGTTGGTCAGCCCCTGGGCGACGAGCAGCGAGACCGTCCGCTCGGTGTCGGTCAGGCTGGCCCAGCCGCACGCCGGCCGGTCGGCGGTCGCCCAGTGCCGGTGCCGCACCCCGAGCCGGCGCAGCCTGTGGCGTATCCGGCCGGCGTCCCGGGCCGCCCCGCAGCGCTCGTAGCCGGCCAGCGCCTCCTCCAGCGCCCGTACGCATGCCCGGTGGCCGTCGTCCCCGGCCGCAGGCGCCTGCCCGAGGTCCTCGGCGGCGGACGCGCGCGCCCAGGGGTCGCTGCCACGCGCGGCGACGAGGCCCAGCGCGGCGGCGTCCCCGTCCAGCAGTCCGCGCGCGTGCACGGCCGCCGCCCGAGATGCGGGCGACTCGGGGACGAGCCTCGCGAGGTCCTCGGCGGCGGCGGCCACCAGCTCGGCGGTGCGGCGGTCCCCGGCCGTCAGGGCCAGGCGCAGGAGCCATGGCGCGGCGCCGGGCTCACCGGCCAGGACGGCCCGCGCCCGTGCGCCGCCCTCGCGCAGTGCGGCGTACAGCGGGGCGGCCTGGGCCATGGCCGCGTGCGGGCCGGCCGCCGCCTCGGTCACCTGGACCGCCACCAGCGCGGCCCGTACGGACGCGGAGGTGGGGCGCCGGGGTGACCGGCCCGGCGGATCCTCCGGCGCGCCGGGACCGCACGGGGAGTCCGCGGCGAGGGCGGTCTCGGCGTGCCGGGCGGCCGAGCGGATGTCGCCGCGGCGCAGGGCGGCGGTCGCCAGCACGGACGCGGCGTCCGGGACGAACAGCCGGGCGCCGGTGGCCTCGGCGAGGTCGAGCGCGGCCTGTGCGTGCCCCGTCGCCTCCGCGAGCCGTCCGCAGGCCAGCTCGGCCCGCGCGGTCAGCACGGCGGGGGCGGGCGCCCACGCGAGGTGGCCGAGCGCCTCGATCTCCTCCGCGGCCTCGCGCAGTACGGCCCGCGCCTCGTCCGGTCGCCCGGCGTCGAGCAGCGTCGCGGCCAGCGCGAGCCGGGGCCGCGCACTGCGCCCGGCCGGTGCCCGGTGTACGGACTCCCAGGCCCGCCGCAGCCCCTCGTCCGGCCGCCCGCCGCTCCAGGCGACCGCCCCGAGCACCGCCAGCGCCGCGCTCACCGCGACCTCGCCGTACCCGGCGCCGAGCCCATCGAACTGCCGGACGACGGCCGTCCCGGCGCCCGCGCCGGGGTGTGTTCCGGTGTCGTGCTCGTCGCGGTGTCCGGTGTTCGTCCGGCCTTGCGGCTCGCCGCTCGCCGGTCCGCTGTGCCGTCCGGCGTCCGTTTCGCCGCGCGGCCGGGCGTCCGAGGCGATGCCGCAGGTGCGCAGTACGTGGTGGGCCTCGCGTTCGGCTGCTTCGTGGTCGGGAAGGGCCGCCAGGGCGTACAGCAGGGCCTCGGTGGCACGGTCGCGCAACGGCACGGACGACCCGGGTGACGACTCCCGCGAGTCGGGCCGGTACGGCGGCGAGGGCGGGCCGGGGCGGTGGGGCGGGGGCGGTGTGCCGGGCTCGCGCAGCGCGCCGCGCGCCGCGGTGACCGCCTCGGCGGCGCGTCCGCGCAGCAGCAGGACGCCGGAGAGCGCGCAGTGCAGCTCGGCGAGGAGAGGGGCGGGCAGTGAGTGGGGGCGTGCCGAGCGCGCCAGCCGTTCGGCCTCGGCGAGCCGGCCGGCCCGCGTGGTGGCCTCGACCGCGGTGAGCAGTCGCGCGGGCCGTCCCGGGTCGGCGGGGTCGCTCAGCTCGACGGCGAGGACGGCGAGGTCGGCGGCGGCGTCCGGCGTGGTGGCGAGGACCTCGGTGATGGCGTGGTCGAGGTCGGCCAGGGTGCGGGTGTCGCCGGGCCGGGTGCCCTCGATCAGGTGCCCGGCGGCGCGCGCGGGGGCGCCGCCCCGGCCGAGCAGGATGCGGCCGATCTGATGGTGCAGCGCGTGCCGCATCGGCGGCGGCAGTTCGGCGACCACGGCCCGCCAGACCAGCTCGTGCCGGAACTCCAGGGTGTCGTCGGTGGCCGTCACCAGCCCGGCGTCCAGTGCCTCCTCGACGGCGGGCAGCAGCGCCGCGGGGGTCGTGCCGACCAGCTCGGCGGCGTCCTCGGGGGAGAACCGCCTGCCGAGCACCGCGGACACCTCGACGAGCTGCCGCGCCTCCCGGCTGAGCGCGCAAAGGCGCGAGCGCACCAGGGCCCGCACCCGTCGCGGCGGCTCCGGCGGGCGGGTGAGCCCGGCCCGGCCGCCGTGGATCTCGACCGCGCCCTCCTCGCGCAGCCCGTTGAGCAGCTCCACCAGCAGGAACGGGTTCCCGCCCGCGCCCGCCGCGCCGGCCAGCAGGTCGGGCCTCGGCACCGCGCCCAGCACGTCGGCGGCCACCGCGGCCACCGCCTCCTCGGCCAGGGGGCGCAGCGGCAACCGGACCGCGCCCTGCCGCTCCAGGCTGCGGAACAGGTGGTCGCTGCCCTCGGCGGCCCACGTCCGGGACGGCGAGCCGCCGCCGGTCCCGGCCTGCCGCCGGGCCGGCCACCCCGCACCGGAAGCGGTCCGGCAGGTGTACCCGGCCGGGGTGACCGACCGGGACAGCAGCCACACCGCCCGGGACGCGCCGAGCCGCGCGTGCAGGGTGCGCAGCGCGGCCAGGGTGGCGGCGTCGGCGCACTGCAGGTCGTCCAGGCCCACCAGCACCGGGTGGTCCGCCGTGCCGCGGCTCAACCGGGCGCGCAGCCGGCGCAGCGCCCGCGCCCGGGGGTCCGCGGCCTCGGGCCGTGCGTCACCGCCGGGCGTCTCGTCCCGCTCGGGGTGCGTCGCGGCGCCGGTCGCCCCGGCGACGGCCAGCAGGAAACCCTGCCTGGCGGCCTGTGCGGCGGCCTCGGCGAGCAGCAGGCTCTTGCCCGCCCCCGGCTCGCCTTCGATCAGGAGCGTGCCGCCGCCCCCGTGCTCGGCCGCGCGCAGCAGCCGGTTGACGATGTGCCACTCGGGCTCGCGTCCGCGCATCACTCCCCCGCGACGCCCCGCGCCTCACCCTGCTCTACCAGCGCTTTTCCTCTTTTCACGGTACACAAGGGGCCTGGACGTGATTCCGGGGCGTCCCCTCCAAGGACCCGTCCCGAACTAGCCGGATTGAGGATGTGGACCGCCGCCGGGCTGGAAAGGGTCGGTTGTGTGGGCGTGCACGCTGCGCATCGGCGCGTCAGCGTGCACGCCGCCAGCCCGCGACTCCGGGAGGCGGAAATGGCCAAGGCAGTCGGCATCGACCTCGGGACGACCAACTCCGTCATCGCCACCACCGAGGACGGCCAGCCGGTAGTCATCCCGAACGCCGAAGGGCAGCGGACCACCCCGTCGGCGGTCGCCTTCACCGACACCGGGGAGCGGCTCGTCGGGCAGCTCGCGCGGCGGCAGGCCATCCTCAACCCCAAAGGCACGCTCTACTCCGTGAAGCGGTTCATCGGCCGCCGGTACGACGAGGTGCAGAGCGAGATCAACGCCGTGTCGTTCGACGTGGTGCCCGGCCCGGACGACGCCGTGCGCTTCAAGGTCAGGGACAAGCTGTACGCGCCGGAGGAGATCTCCGCCCTGGTGCTGCGCAAGCTGGTCGCGGACGCCGCGAAGTTCCTCGGCGAGAAGATCACCGAGGCGGTGATCACCGTGCCGGCCTACTTCAACGACGCACAGCGGCACGCCACCCGGGACGCGGGACGCATCGCGGGCCTCGAGGTCATGCGGATCATCAACGAGCCGACCGCCGCCGCCCTCGCCTATGGCCTGGACAAGAAGGGCAGCGAGACGGTGATGGTGTTCGACCTCGGTGGCGGCACCTTCGACGTGAGCATCCTGGACATCGGCGAGGGCGTCATCGAGGTCAGGTCCACCTCCGGTGACACCCACCTGGGCGGCGACGACTTCGACCGCCGGATCGTCGACCACCTGGCCGAGGAGTTCCAGAACCAGACCGGCATCGACCTGCGGCGCGACCCGCAGGCCCTGCAGCGGCTGTTCGAGGCCGCCGAGAAGGCCAAGGTCGAGCTGTCGTCGGTGACCCAGACGACGGTCAGCCTCCCGTTCATCACCGCCGACGCCAACGGGCCCAAGCACCTGAACACCACGCTGATGCGCTCCACGTTCGACGAGATCACCAGGGACCTGGTGGAGCGGACGATGGAGCCGGTGCGGCGCGCCATGGAGGACGCCAAGCTGTCGGCCGACGACCTGGACGAGGTCATCCTGGTCGGCGGTTCCACGCGCATCCCGGCCGTGCAGAGCCTGGTGCGCCGCCTGACCGGCGGCAAGGAGCCCAACATGACGGTCAACCCCGACGAGGTGGTGGCCGACGGGGCGGCGGTCCAGGCCGGTGTGCTCAAGGGCGAGGTCAGGGACGTACTGCTGCTGGACGTCACGCCGCTGTCGCTGGGCATCGAGACCCTGGGCGGGGTGATGACCAAGGTGCTGGAGCGCAACACCACCATCCCGGCCCGCCGCACCGAGACCTTCAGCACGGCCGAGGACGAGCAGAGCGCCGTGGACGTGGTGGTGCTGCAGGGGGAGCGGGAGCGGGCGGCGGACAACCGTGCCCTCGGCCGGTTCCGGCTGGAGAACATCCGCCCGGCGCCGCGCGGCGTGCCGCAGATCGAGGTGACCTTCGACGTGGACGCCAACGGCATCCTGAACGTCACCGCCAAGGACAAGGAGACCCAGGCCGAGCAGCGCATCACGATCAGCGAGAGCTCCAACCTGGACAAGAGCGAGATCGAGCGCATGGTGCAGGACGCCGAGCGGCACCGCGCCGAGGACGTCAGGGTGCGCGAGACGATCGACCTGCGCAACGAGCTGGACGCGGTCGCCTACCAGGCCGAACGCCGGCTCGGCGAGCTGGGCGAGGCGGTGCCGGTGCACGAGAAGGCCCGGGCCGAGCAGCTCGTCGGCGACGCGCGGCGGGCGGTCCGGGAGGAGGCCCCGGTCGAGCGCCTGCGCGATCTGATCGCGGAGCTGCAGCAGGTCTACCACGGCCTGGCCGGCGTGTCGGCGCGGCAGGAGCCGGCGGGCGCGGAACCGGGCGCCGGGCCGTCCGCCACCCAGGGGGCCGGGCAGGGCCGCAAGGCGGGCGGTGAGGACGTCATCGACGCGGAGTTCACCACCTCGGACTGAACGGTGTCCGCCCTGGCGGCACCGGACGGGACCCCGGTACGCGGAACGAGGCCGCAACCCAGGTCGGCGGAACCCGACGTGGGCCGGCAGGTGGCCGCGGGGACGCGGTCCGGCGGTCCGGCGGTCCGGCGGCACGGACGCCGGGCCGGCCGGGGGAGCCGGGCCGCCACCGGGGTCCGGGGCGGATCGAACGGGAGGAGGGACATGGTCGAGGAACGCGGCACACCATCGGCCGGGCCCGCCGACGGGTCGTACGGGCCGCAGGCCGACGACGCGGTGCAGGACATGGAGGTGAAGCTCGCCGAGCTGGAGGACCGCTGGCTGCGGTCCGCGGCCGAGCTGGACAACCTGCGCAAGCGCGTCGCGCGGGACGCCGAGCGCATCCGCGCCGACGAGCGGGCGCGAACGGTGCGGGAGGTGCTGCCGGTCGTCGACAACCTGGACCTCGCCCTGCGGCACGCCGACGCCGAGGCGGGCAGTGTGGTCGAGGGGGTGCGCGCGGTGCGGGACCAGGCGGTTTCCACGCTGGCCCGGCTGGGGTTCCCCCGGCACGAGGAGCTCGGCGTGCCGTTCGACCCGGTCCACCACGAGGCGGTGGGCACGGTGGCCGACCCGGAGCTCCCGGCGGGCACCGTGGCCGGGGTGGTGCGGCCGGGGTACGGCGACGCCGACCACCAGCTCCGCCCGGCGGCGGTGATCGTCGCCATGACCCCGGAACAGGCGCCGGTGGAGCCGGTCGAACGGGTCGAGCAGGCCGACCTCGGCGAGCTGACCGAGCAGGCCGATCTGGGCGAGCAGGCCGAACGGGTCGAGCAAGCGGATCTGGGCGAGTTGACCGAGCAGGCCGAACGGCAGGCCGAGGAGGCGGAGCCGGCCGAGCAGGACGAGCGAGGTGCGCCTCCCGGATCGGCGCGGTGATGGCCGGGCGGGACTTCTACCAGGTGCTGGGGGTGCCGAGGACGGCCGGCCAGGACGAGATCCAGCGCGCCTACCGCAAGCTCGCCCGCGCCTACCACCCGGACGTGAACAAGGACCCCGGCGCCGAGGAGAGGTTCAAGGACGTCTCCGAGGCCTACGACGTGCTGTCCGACCCGGCCAAACGCCGCAGGTACGACGCGTTCGGCGCCGACTGGCGCTCGGTCCCCGAGGACGTGGACCCCGAGGCCTGGCGCAGGGCCCGCGCGGGCGCCGGAGCCGGCCGGCCGGCCGGTGGCTTCCCCTGGGAGCACGCCGGAGCCGGGGCCGCGGGGGAGGGGCGGGGCTTCCGCTTCACCTCGGAGCAGGCAGGTGCGGACATCGACCTGGAGGAGTTGCTGGGCGGCATGTTCGGCGGCGGCCGGGGCCGGCGGCGCCGGGGCGCGGTCCCCGGGGCCGACCAGGAGGCCGAGATCACCCTCGACGTCGGCGAGGCGTACCACGGCGGGCGCCGCCCGATCACCATCCAGGGGGCCGGCGGGACGCGCACGTTGCAGGTGACGATCCCCGCCGGGGTCACCGAGGGGCAGCGCGTCCGGCTCGCCGGCCAGGGCGGCCACGGCACCGACGGCGGCCGGCCCGGCGACCTGTACCTGATCGTCCGTATCGTGGACCCCCGCTACCAGGTCGACGGGCGCGACGTCCACGTCCCGCTGCCGCTGACGCCCTCGGAGGCCGCGCTCGGCGCGACCGTCCCGATCGACACCCCCGGCGGCGAGGCGAAGGTCAAGGTGCCGCCGGGCACCTCCTCCGGCCGCCGGCTACGGCTGCGCGGGCGCGGCCTGCCCGACCCGAAGGGAACACCGGGCGACCTGTACGCCGAGGCGCGGGTCATGGTGCCGCGCACGCTGACCGACGCCGAGCGCGAGGCGTTCGAACGCCTGGCGGCGGTGTCCCACTTCAACCCGAGGGAGCGCGCGTGAGGGGAGACCGGGTGACGACGGCGCTGATCCGGGTGCCGGGCATCGCGCTGGAGGAGTTCGCGCGGGCGGGCGGCCTGCACCCCGACCACGTGCGCAGGCTGGTCGCCCTCGGCCTGCTGGAGCCGCTGGACCGCCACGACGAGGACCTGCGCTTCCCGCCCTCGCAGCTCGCCGTGCTCGGCCGCATCGAACGCCTGCACGAGGGCCTGTCCATCAACTACGCCGCGCTCGGCGTGGTGCTGGACCTGCTCGACCGCATCGCGGAGCTGGAGTCGGCTCTGCGCCGCTACTCGCGACCGACGGGAGTGCCGCCGTGGACCCGAACCGACTGACCCAGAGATCGCAGGAAGCCCTGCACGACGCGCAGACCAAGGCGATCCGCCACGGGCACACCGAGGTGGACGGCGAGCACCTGCTGCTGTCCCTGCTCGGCCAGTCCGAGGGGCTGGTCCCGCGGCTGCTGTCGGCCGCGGGCGGCGACCCGGACAAGCTGGTGCTGGAGCTGGAGTCCGAGCTGGGGCGCAGGCCCAGGGTCACCGGCCCCGGCGCGGCCCCCGGCGAGGTGTACGTCACCCGCCGCCTGTCGAGCCTGTTCGACCGGGCCGACCAGGAGGCCAGGCGGCTGAAGGACGAGTACGTCTCGGTCGAGCACCTGCTGCTCGCGCTGCTGGAGGAGGGGGTGGAGAGCGCGGCGGGGCGGCTGCTGCAGGGGCACGGCATGACTCGCGAGCGGCTGCTGGACGCGCTGACCCGCATCCGCGGCCACCAGCGGGTGACCTCCGCGCACCCGGAGGTGGCCTACGAGGCGCTGGAGAAGTACGGCATGGACCTGGTCGCCGCGGCCAGGGCCGGCAAGCTGGACCCGGTGATCGGCCGGGACGCCGAGATCCGCCGGGTCGTGCAGATCCTCTCCCGCAAGACCAAGAACAACCCCGTGCTCATCGGGGACCCGGGGGTCGGCAAGACCGCGATCGTCGAGGGGCTGGCCCAGCGCATCACCCGGGGTGACGTCCCCGAGGGGCTCAAGGACCGGACGATCTTCAGTCTGGACATGGGCGCGCTGATCGCGGGCGCGAAGTACCGCGGCGAGTTCGAGGAGCGGCTGAAGGCCGTGCTCACCGAGGTCAAGGCGTCCGAGGGGCGCATCCTACTGTTCGTCGACGAGCTGCACAACGTCGTCGGCGCCGGGGCCACCGAGGGCGCGATGGACGCCGGCAACATGCTCAAGCCGATGCTGGCCCGCGGCGAGCTGCACCTGATCGGCGCGACCACCGTCGTGGAGTACCGCAAGCACATCGAGAAGGACGCCGCTCTGGAGCGGCGCTTCCAGCCGGTGGTCGTGGACGAGCCGTCCGTCGAGGACGCCGTGTCGATCCTGCGCGGCCTGCGCGAGCGCCTGGAGGTGTTCCACGGGGTGAAGATCCAGGACGCGGCGATCGTCGCGGCCGTCGTGCTCGGCCACCGCTACATCGCAGACCGCTTCCTGCCCGACAAGGCGATCGACCTGGTGGACGAGGCGTGCGCGATGCTGCGTACCGAGATCGACTCGATGCCCGCCGAGCTGGACGAGCTGACCCGCCGGGTGATGCGGCTGGAGATCGAGGAGGCCGCGCTGGCCAAGGAGGGCGACCCGGCGAGCGTCCAGCGCCTGGAAGCCCTACGCAGGGACCTGGCCGACCTGCGCGCCGAGGCCGACGCCACGCGGGCGCAGTGGGAGGCCGAACGGCACGCGCTGCGCAAGGTGCAGCACCTGCGCCGAGAGCTGGAGGAGGTGCGGCGCGAGGCCGAGCTGGCCGAGCGGCGGTACGACCTCGACCGGGCCGCCGAGCTGACGCACGGCCGGCTGCCGGAGCTGGAGCGCAGGCTGCGCGCGGCCGAGGAGCAACTGGAGGCCAAGCAGGGCGAGCACCGGCTGCTGCGCGAGGTGGTGACCGAGGACGAGATCGCCGGCATCGTCTCCCGCTGGACCGGCATCCCGGTGCGGCGGCTGAAGGAGGGCGAGCGGGAGAAGCTGCTGCGGCTGGACGAGATCCTGCACGAGCGGGTCATCGGCCAGGACGAGGCGGTACGGGTGGTCGCCGACGCGATCATCCGCGCCCGCTCCGGCATCAAGGACCCGCGGCGGCCGATCGGCTCGTTCATCTTCCTCGGCCCGACCGGCGTCGGGAAGACCGAGCTGGCCAAGGCGCTGGCGCAGGCGCTGTTCGACACCGAGGAGAACATCGTCCGGGTCGACATGAGCGAGTACCAGGAGCGGCACACCGTCAGCCGGCTCGTCGGCGCCCCGCCCGGCTACGTCGGCTACGAGGAGGGCGGGCAGCTCACCGAGGCCGTGCGGCGCAAGCCGTACTCGGTGGTGCTGTTCGACGAGATGGAGAAGGCGCACGCGGACGTGTTCAACACCCTGCTCCAGGTGCTCGACGACGGGCGGCTGACCGACGCCCAGGGCCGCACCGTCGACTTCCGCAACACCGTGATCATCATGACGTCCAACATCGGGTCGCAGTACCTGATGGAGGGCGTGACCGCGCGGGGCGAGATCGAGCCGCGGGCGCGCGAGCTGGTCATGGGCGAGCTGCGCGCGCACTTCCGGCCGGAGTTCCTCAACCGGGTGGACGACACGGTGCTGTTCAAGCCGCTGACCGAGCCGGAGATCGAGCAGATCGTCGCGCTGATGTTCGACGACCTCAGGGCGCGGCTGGCCGACCGGCTGATGACGTTGGAGGTCACCGGGGCGGCGCTGCGGTCCATCGCCGAGCAGGGCTTCGACCCGGTGTACGGCGCCCGGCCGCTGCGCAGGTTCATCGCCCGCGAGGTCGAGACCCGGGTGGCGCGGGCCCTGGTCGCCGGGGACGTGCGCGACGGCGCGGTCATCCGGGTGGACGCGCCGGGGGACCGGATCGCCGTCACCTACGACAATCCCGGCCCTTCGCCCGAGTCGTCCGCTCCCTCCTCCGGCGCCCCGGCCGGCGAGCGGATCGAGGGATGGGGGAGATGACGGGCGACGGCGGAATTCGTCCAGAGCGAAATATCGGCCGGAATGATTCGCCGGGAGCGTAGCGAACGGGTGTCGCGGACGCCCACAGTGAAAAGTCTGTCGAACGGGAAGCGGGAGCTGGCACCGTTGGGTTCGTGAATTCCGCCGCGTCCGCCGCGGCGGGTGGACGACCTATTACGGGAGCAGGTGGCGAACGATGAACCCGGCATTTTCCCCGGCGAGCCCCTTCGACTTCTCCGCGCCGCACGTCATGCGGGCCAAGCCCGTCGAGGTGCCCCAGCAGCAGCCGGTGGACGCCCTGGAGCAGCGGCTGCTGCGGGAGCGCATCATCTTCCTCGGCAAGGAGGTCGACGACGAGATAGCCAACCGCATCTGCGGCGAGCTGCTGCTGCTGTCCGCCGAGGACGCCGACCGCGATATCTTCCTTTACATCAATTCCCCGGGCGGTTCCGTATCCGCCGGCATGGCCATTTACGACATCATGCAATTTGTCCCAAATGATGTGGCAACCGTCGCGATCGGCCTCGCCGCGTCGATGGGGCAGTTCCTGCTGTGCGCCGGCACCTCGGGCAAGCGGTACGCGCTGCCGCACACCCGGGTCATGATGCACCAGCCCTCCGGCGGCATCGGCGGCACCGCCTCCGACATCAAGATCCAGGCCGAGCAGATGATCTACACCAAGAAGCTGCTCGCCGAGCGCATCGCCTTCCACACCGGCCAGACGGTCGAGCAGGTCGAGCGCGACTCCGACCACGACCGGTGGTTCACCGCCGCCGAGGCCCGCGACTACGGCTTCGTCGACCAGGTGGTGGGCAGCGCCTCGCTGGTCGCCTCCGCCGGCCCGGTGTCCTGACCTCAACCACCACCGAAGACGAGGAAGGGAGCACCATGCCGCACCGCCCCGCCGCGCCCCCGATCAGCGCGCGCTACGTCGTGCCGTCCTTCACCGAGCGCACGACCTACGGCGTCAAGGAGATGAGCCCGTACAACAAGCTGTTCGAGGACCGCATCATCTTCCTCGGCGTGCAGATCGACGACA
>NZ_BMNT01000010.1:52915-56764 GCF_014646695.1 Sphaerisporangium melleum | reverse complement strand
GTGATGGCCCAGTTGCTGACCCTGGAGTCGCTCGACCCCGACCGCGACATCAGCATCTACATCAACTCGCCCGGCGGCTCGTTCACCGCGATGACGGCGATCTACGACACCATGCAGTTCGTCCGGCCCGAGATCCAGACCGTCTGCATCGGCCAGGCGGCCTCCGCCGCGGCCGTGCTGCTGGCGGCCGGCGCGCCGGGCAAGCGGGCGGCGCTGCCGCAGTCGCGCGTCCTGCTCCACCAGCCGTCCATGGAGGGCAGCTTCGGCCCGTCCAGCGACATGGAGATCCAGGCCCGCGAGATCCTGCGCATGCGCGCCCTGCAGGAGGAGCTCCTCGCCCGGCACTCGGGCCGCACGGCCGAGAGCGTGCGCGCCGACATCGAGCGCGACAAGATCTTCACCGCCGAGGAGGCCAGGGCGTACGGCCTGGTCGACGACATCTTCGCCAACCGCAAACGCGTCGCCGCCCTGGTGCGCTGACCCCAGCCCGAGCAGGCCCGCGGGACACCCCGCGGGCCTGCTCGGCATGTCGACCTCAGGTTGTCGCAGTGCGAGTGATGCGCCGACGTCCGCGGATTCCTAGCATGGCCTCAAGATCGCCGCCGCCGCGATCACGCCGGGGAGGCCGCGACGATGCGCAACGCCCATCGCAGGGCTCACCGCGGTGCCGCGGGTCCTGACCGCACCGGTCCGCGCGACCGGGGCGAGGCGGGCGGTCCGTCATTCCCCCCCCGCCTGAAAGCAGGACACGACCATGCCTCCTGACGTGGCCTCCCCGCCCGCGCGCCGTGCCGCGAGCGGCCGGATCACCGGGCGATTAGCCCTCACCGTGGTGCTGACTCTGCTGTCCACCGCTTCGGTGGTGGTCGGCGGCGCCACGGCGGCGCTCGCGGCGTCCCTGAGCCACACACCGCTGATCACCTACAACATGCAGGGCGCGACGTCGGGCAATGACAGCAAATGGACGACGACGGTGGGAGGGTACGCGCGTGCCGCCGAGATCGTCGCGTTGCAGGAAGCGGGCAGCGGACCCCCCGGCGACTTCGTGAACACCATCGTCTTCGATCCCGGCGCGCCTGGCCGCTCAGGTTACGTGCAGCACCACCGGTGGCGGGTCGGGCAGGAGTCCTACGAGGTCTATTTCCTGCAGACCGACGCCAACGGCGGATCCTGGACAGGTGGCCGGACGAACGTCGCGCTGGTGACCCAGCGCGCGGCGGACGAGGTCACGGTCGTCCAGAACCCCGGCGGCCGCGCGGCGCTGGGTGTCCGCTTCGACGACAACTGGTACTTCACCTTCCACGGCCAGGCGCTGGGCGGGGCGTACAACGACTCCGCGGACATGTCCCAGCGGATCGCCGCCCGCGCGGGCGGACGCCAGTGGACGATGATGGGCGATTTCAACATGGAGCCCGGTTCCTTCGCCGCGCCCGCCCGGTCCTACCGCTACAACCCGGGCACCGCCACCCACCAAGGCGGCGGCGAGTACGACTACGCGCTGTCCTCGGAGAACGTCCCGGACCTGCCGGTCCTCACCTTGCCCGGCGCCTCGGCCGACCACTACGCGGTGGGCATCGGTGCCATGCGGGCCGCGGCGCAGCCGGGTGACCTGCGTATCATGCCGCTCGGCGACTCGATCACCTTCGGGGAGGGCAGCTCCACCGGGGCCGGCTACCGCGGCCAGTTGTGGGAGGAGCTGAAGGCCCAGAACGGCACCACGGTCAACTTCGTCGGCTCCCAGCACTCGGGCCCGATCCCGGACAACGACAACGAGGGCCATCCCGGGTGGCTGATCGACGACATCGATCGGATCACCGACAACGCCCTGGCCACCTATCAGCCGAACGTGGTGCTGCTGCACATCGGCACCAACGACATGAACCGCAATGTCTACCCGGGGGGCGCTCCGGCCAGGCTGGGCAGTCTGATCGACCGCATCTTCCGCGACTCGCCCGACGTGACCCTGCTGGTCTCCAAGCTGGTGCCCTCCAGCGACCCGATCGTGCAAGGCCGGATCTTCACCTACAACAACTCCATCCCGGACGTGGTGGCCCAGAAGCAGAACGCGGGAAAGCACGTGTGGCTGGTGGACATGAACGCCGTCACGGTCGGGGACCTGGTCGACGTCCTGCACCCGGGCGACACCGGATACCGGAAGATGGGCCACGTCTTCTACAACGGCATCCGCGCGGTCGAGGAGGCCGGCTGGGTGAAACCACCGCCGGGCGGCGGTGGCGGCGGACAGCTCGGTGCCCCCAACTGGTTCGCGCACGGCAACATCGCCAGCGGCTTCGGCGCCCAGCTCGACCCCGCTCCCCAGCCCGGCGGCCGGCCCAATGGCGACACGAGCATCAAGCACCTCGCCGACCTCAACGGCGACGGCCGCGACGACTACCTCATCGTCGATGACAACGGGGATGTGACGGCCTGGCTCAACGGCGGCAACGACCCCGCGGGATCACCGACCTGGAACCATCTCGGCCGGGTCGTGGGCGGCACTCTGCTGGCCAGCAAGAGTGTGGTGTTCGCCGACATCAACGGCGACGGCCGCGACGACTACCTGGTGGTCGGCGCCTCCAACGGCTCGATCCTGGCCTGGCTCAACGGCGGGCCGAACGCCTCCGCGTCCAACGGCTGGGCGTGGAACTTCCAGGGGGAGGTCGCCCCCGGAGTCGGCTACCCCGCGGACCGGGTCAGGTTCGCCGACATCAACGGCGACGGGCGCGACGATTACCTCATCCTCGGCGAGGCCGACGGCTCGCTCCGGGCCTGGCTCAACGCCGGGCCGTCCTCGAGCTCGCCCAGCGGCTGGGCCTGGCCCCCGGCCGGCCCGGTCGCGCCCGGAGTCGGCGTGCCCGGCGCCCAGGTCCGGCTCGCGGACGTCACCGGCGACGGCCGCGACGACTACCTCGTGATCGGCACCGGCAACGGCTCGGTCACCCTGTGGCAGAACGGCGGACCGAGCGCGACCTCGCCCAGCGGCTGGGCCTGGGACCCCAGAGGCCGCATCGCCCCCGGCGTCGGGGTGGCAGCGTCCAGCGTCCGGTTCGCCCACCTGCACGGCCGGGTCGCCCCCAACGACAACGCCCGGGAGGACTACCTCGTCATGGACGACGTCAGCGGCAGGGTGGACATGTGGCTGAACGCCGGCCCGCCGGGCGGGTCGGGCGACTGGAACTGGAACCCGCTCGGGCCGGTGGCCGACGGGGAGCGCGGCCGTGTGCTGTTCGCCAACATCGACGGCGACCCGCTCGCCGACTATGTGTACCTCGCCGCCAACGGGGCGGTCTACGCCTGGCTGAACGGCGGGCCGGACAAGTACTGGTGGTACTACAAGGGCCAGGTAGCGCCCGGCGTCGGAGTCCCCGGCCGTGAGGTCCGGTTCGCGGACGTGGACGGCGACGGCTACGACGACTATGTCGTGGTCAACCCGACGACCGGCTCCTTGACCCTGTGGTACAACCACGGCCCCGCGGCCTCCTCGCCCAGCGGCTGGGCCTGGGACCCGCACGGCAGGATCGCCCCCGGCGTCGGCGCCCCCGGCGGCCAGGTCCAACTGGCCGACGTCGACGGCGACAAGAAGGCCGACTACCTGGTGATGGGCCCCGCCAACGGCTCCATCAACGCCTGGATCAACGCCGGATACCACCCCGGCTCGCCCAGCGACAACTGGGACTGGAACCCCATCGGCCCGATCGCTCCCGGCGTGGGCTCTCCGGCGAGCCACATCCGGCTGGCCAGGCTCTACATCTATCCAGGCGAACCGGCGGCCAGCCGCCGCGTGGACTACCTCGACGTGCAGGACGACAGTTCGGTACGCGGCTGGCAGAACGCGGGTCCCAGCGCCTC
>NZ_BMNT01000010.1:0-52879 GCF_014646695.1 Sphaerisporangium melleum | reverse complement strand
CTCGCCCAGCGGCTGGGCCTGGAACCCCCAGGGAGTGATCGCCGCCGGGGTCCCCGCGGGCAGCGGTGGCACCATGACGGCGCCGGGCGGTCAGATCCACTTCGCGGACATCAACGGCGACGGCCGCGACGACTACCTCGACATCGTCCCCTCGAACGGCGCGGTCTGGGCCTGGACCAACACCGAGCCTTTCTGAGCAGGGGAACAACGACGGCGCCGTCCGCGGGGAGAACCCCCGCGGGCGGCGCCGCGTGTGCTCGATGGCCCGGCGGGACGCGGCGCCGTCCGGCCCCGTCCGCGTGCCTCGCGTGGTGCGGCCGGACGGTGCCCGGCCGCGTCCGCGTCAGACCTGGCCGGCCTTCTCCAGGGCCTCGCAGCAGGTGCCCACGATCAGGCGGGTGACCACGTACGGGTCGACGTTGGCGTTCGGGCGGCGGTCCTCGATGTAGCCGTGCTTGTCCACCTCGACCTGCCACGGGATGCGCACCGACGCGCCGCGGTTGGACACGCCGTAGCTGAACTCGCTCCACGGGGCGGTCTCGTGCATGCCGGTGAGCCGCTTCTCGATGCCCGCGCCGTAGCCGGCGATGTGCTCCTGGGCCTTCTCGCCCAGGGCCTCGCAGGCGGTGATGATGGCGTCGTAGCCCTCGCGCATGGCCTTGGTGGAGAAGTTGGTGTGCGCGCCCGCGCCGTTCCAGTCGCCCTGCACCGGCTTGGGGTCGAGCGTGGCGGAGACGCCGTAGTTCTCGGCGATGCGGTAGAGCAGCCAGCGCGCCACCCAGAGGTGGTCGGACACCTCGAGCGGGCCGGCCGGGCCGACCTGGAACTCCCACTGGCCGGGCATGACCTCGGCGTTGATACCGGAGATCGCCAGGCCCGCGGTCAGGCACGCGTCGAGGTGCGCCTCGACGATCTCGCGGCCGTACACCTCGTCGGCGCCGACGCCGCAGTAGTAGAAGCCCTGCGGCGCGGGGAAGCCGCCGACCGGGAAGCCGAGCGGGCGGCCGT
Source organism: Sphaerisporangium melleum (assembly GCF_014646695.1). Taxonomy (GTDB): domain Bacteria; phylum Actinomycetota; class Actinomycetes; order Streptosporangiales; family Streptosporangiaceae; genus Sphaerisporangium; species Sphaerisporangium melleum. The sequence continues at coordinate 51,871 of NZ_BMNT01000010.1, read as the reverse complement.
CCTTGAAGAAGGTGTACTCCTGCTCGATGCCGAACCAGGAGTCCTGCTCGGCGAAGCGCTCGGCGACCGAGGCGAGCTGCGCCCGCGTGTTGGTGGGGTGCGGGGTCATGTCGGTGAGCAGCACCTCGCACATGACGAGGACGTTGTCACCGCCGCGGATCGGGTCCGGGCAGACGAACACCGGCTTGAGTACACAGTCGGACGCCTTGCCCGGTGCCTGGTTCGTGCTGGAGCCGTCGAAGCCCCAGATCGGCGGCTCGGCTCCGTCTGCGAGAATCCTGGTCTTCGACCTGAGCCGCGCGGTCGGCTCGGTGCCGTCGGTCCAGATGTACTCGGCCTTGTAGGTCACGACGATCCCTTCAGCAAGGCAGACCCCACTCGTGTCCGCAACGCCGAGATTTCCAATTCGCCGTTTCCGACCTGTTGCCCGATTATGAACGCCATGTGAAATGGTGGGCGGGAAGGGTGGCCTTGCTCACATAATCGCGCTGGTCAGCCGATGTGATCCCGATGAGTGCCACCTCTATGAGATTACGGTCCGGCCGGGGGACACTGATCGCTCGGGTCCTCGGTCCTCGATCAAAGGACTAAGTACCCTCAACCCGAGCATGACCGCCCAGAGATGCTTCAGGCACGTGAACGCTGCCCGAAGGATGTGACCGGCGATGACGACCACCTCCGCCCCTGACGTGCTGCCCGTATCCACGGGCGCGAGGGTCAGGGCACTGGTCCTGGCCACCGTCGCGTTCGCCGTGAACTTCTGGGCGTGGGCGCTGCTCAGCCCGCTCGGCCCCGTGTACAAGGACCTGCTGCGCCTCAGCCCGCTGGAGGTGTCGGCCCTGGTCGCCGTGCCGGTGATCGTCGGATCGCTCGGCCGCATGGTGTTCGGCGCGCTGACCGACCGGTACGGCGGCCGGCTGATGTTCGGTCTCGCCAGCCTCGCCGGGGTGGTGCCGGTCGTCTTCCTCGCCTTCACCGACGACTACCCGGGCCTGATCGCCGGCGGCTTCGTCCTCGGCGTCGCCGGAGCCACCTTCGCCATCGGCGTGCCGTACGTCAACGCCTGGTTCCCGCCCGAGCGCCGGGGCCTCGCCCTCGGCCTGTTCGGCATGGGCACCGTGGGCACCGCGATCTCCGGGTTCGTCACCCCGTGGCTGGCCGGCCGCTTCGGCCGTCCCGTCCCGTTCCTCGTGGTCGCCGCCGCCCTGGTGGTGGTCGGGGTGACGTTCCTGGCCGCCGGCCGCGACGCGCCGGGCGTCCGGCCGGCCGCCGAGCCGTTCCTGGCCCGCTTCCTGGCCGCCGCCCGGCGGCGGGTCGTGGTGGAGCTCGCCGGCATGTACGCGCTGAGCTTCGGCGGCTTCGTCGCCTTCGGCGTCTACCTGCCGCTGTACCTGCGCTCGGTGTACGGGCTGACCATCGCCGACGCCGCCGCCCGGTCGGCCGGCTTCACCATCGTCGCGGTCCTGGCCCGCCCGGCCGGCGGCTGGCTCGCCGACCGCGTGGGCGGCCTTCCCGTACTGACCGGCACGTTCGCCGGCGTGGCCGTGTGCGCGGCCGTCGTCTCCTTCGCCCCGGCGATGCCGGTGGCCACGGTGGCGTTCCTGCTGATGGCCGCCGCCCTCGGCGGCGGGGCCGGCGCGGTGTTCGCGATCGTCGGCCGGGCCGTCCCAGCGGGCACGGTGGGCAGCGCGACCGGCGTGGTCGGCGCGGCGGGCGGCCTCGGCGGCTTCCTGCCCCCGATCGTGATGGGCCTGATCTACCAGGCGACCGGCACCTACACCATCGGCCTCCTGATGCTCGCCGCGGTGGCCGTCGTGGCGCTGCTCTACTGCCGATTCATCATGCGCGTGACCGGGTAGGGCCTACCTCTCATAGTCACCCGCCACATCTCCGGCCTCGCGAAATCCCGGGAAAGAGGAGCTTCATGTCGGTAATGGACGGGCCGTTCGAGGACGCCCTGATCCGGTTCGGGAAACACCTGCGCCCCGGAAAGGTGGCCCCCGACCTGCGGACGCTGCACCAGATCGGCGGCCGGCAGGGTGATGTGTTCTACCGGGACCGCTGGAGCCACGACAAGGTGGTCCGCTCCACGCACGGCGTGAACTGCACCGGCTCCTGTTCCTGGAAGGTGTACGTCAAGGACGGCATCATCACCTGGGAGACCCAGCAGACCGACTACCCGAGCGCGGGCGGCGACCGGCCGGAGTACGAGCCGCGGGGCTGCCCGCGCGGCGCGGCGTTCTCCTGGTACACCTACTCGCCGACCCGGGTGCGCTACCCGTACGCCCGGGGCGTGCTGGTCGAGATGTACCGCGAGGCCAGGGCGAGGCTGGGCGACCCGGTCGCGGCGTGGGCCGAGATCACCGCCGACCCGGACCGGCGCCGCCGCTACCAGTCCGCGCGCGGCAAGGGCGGCCTGGTGCGGATCACCTGGGACGAGGCCACCGAGATCGTCGCGGCGGCCCACGTGCACACGATCAGGACCTACGGCCCCGACCGGGTGGCCGGTTTCTCCCCCATTCCCGCCATGTCGATGGTCTCGCACGCCGCCGGAGCGCGGTTCATCTCGCTCATCGGCGGCTCCATGCTGTCGTTCTACGACTGGTACGCCGACCTGCCGGTGGCCTCGCCGCAGGTGTTCGGCGACCAGACCGACGTGCCCGAGTCGGCCGACTGGTGGGACGCGGCCTACCTGATGCTGTGGGGGTCCAACGTCCCGGTCACCCGTACCCCCGACGCGCACTGGATGGCCGAGGCGCGCTACCGGGGGCAGAAGGTCGTCGTGGTCGCCCCCGACTACAACGACGCGGCGAAGTTCGCTGACGAGTGGCTGGCGCCGCGTCCGGGCACCGACGGGGCGCTGGCCATGGCGATGGGCCACGTCATCCTCAAGGAGTTCTTCTTGGACCGGCCGGTCCCCTACTTCCTGGACTACGTCCGGCGGTTCACCGACCTGCCGTTCCTGGTCCGCCTGACCGAGCACCCCGGGCCCCGGGGGAACGCGGAGACTGGGCAGCTCGGGCGGGCGTACGTGCCCGGCAAGTTCCTCACCGCGGCCGACCTGGGCGAGGCCGGGCGGGAGGCGGCGTTCAAGACCGTGCTGCTGGACCGGCGGACCGGCGCGCCGGTGGTGCCCGGCGGCTCGCTCGGCTTCCGCTACGCGCCCGAGGGCGAGGGCCGCTGGAACCTGGACCTGGGCGAGGTGGACCCGGCCCTGACCCTGTACGGCGCGGCGCCCGGTGGCGGCGTGGCAGACGGCGATGGTGGGCCGGGCGGACATGGCCTCGGCCAGGTGGCGGGCCTGCCGGGCGCGGCCGAGATGGTGATGGTCGCGCTGCCCCGCTTCGACCAGGCCGGCGGCGGCGAGGTGCTGTACCGCGGCGTCCCCGCCCGCCGCGTCGGCGGGCACCTGGTCACCACCGTGTTCGACCTCATGCTCGCCCAGTACGGGGTGGCCCGCGACGGCCTGCCCGGCGCCTGGCCGGCCGGCTACGACGACGCGGCCGAGCCGTACACCCCGGCCTGGCAGGAGGCGCTCACCGGCGTGCCGGCGGCCAGGGCCGCCCGGATCGCCCGCGAGTTCGCCCGCAACGCCGAGGAGTCGAACGGCCGGTCCATGATCATCCTGGGTGCGGGGACGAACCACTGGTTCCACTCCGACACCATGTACCGGTCGTTCCTCGCCCTGGTCACCCTCACCGGCTGCCAGGGCGTCAACGGCGGCGGCTGGGCGCACTACGTCGGCCAGGAGAAATGCCGCCCGGTCACCGGCTGGGCGCAGCTCGCCTCCGCCCTCGACTGGTCGCGCCCGCCCCGGCAGATGATCAGCACCGCCTACTGGTACCTGCACACCGACCAGTGGCGCTACGACACCTACCGCGCCGATGTCGTCTCCTCGCCGCTCGGCACCGGCGCGTTCGCCGGCCGGGCCACCGCCGACCTGCTCGCCCAGTCGGCCCGGCTGGGCTGGATGCCGTCCTACCCGACCTTCGACCGCAACCCCCTCGACCTCGCCGACGAGGCCGCGTCGGCGGGGGAGGGGGACGAGGCCGCGTACGTGGCCGAGCGGGTGGCCGCGGGGGACCTGCGGTTCGCCTGTGAGGACCCCGACGACCCGCGCAACTGGCCGCGCGTGCTCACCGTCTGGCGGGCCAACCTGCTCGGCTCCTCGGCCAAGGGCGATGAGTACTTCCTGCGCCACCTGCTCGGCACCGACCACTCGGTGCGGGCCCGGGAGGCGGGCCCGCAGGACCGCCCGGCCGGCGTGCACTGGCGGGAGGAGGCGCCGGACGGCAAGCTCGACCTGCTGCTGTCGCTGGACTTCCGGATGACCTCCACCACGCTGTTCTCCGACATCGTGCTGCCCGCGGCCACCTGGTACGAGAAGCACGACCTGTCCTCCACCGACATGCACCCGTTCGTGCACGCCTTCACCCCGGCCATCGACCCGCCATGGCAGACCCGCACCGACTTCGCCGCCTTCCATGCCATCGCGGCGGCGTTCAGCGCGCTGGCCCGCACCCACCTCGGCGTCCGCCGGGACGCGGTCGCCGTGCCGCTGCTGCACGACACCCCCGACGAGCTGGCCAGTCCGCACGGCCGCGCCGACGACTGGCGCGAGACGGGCGAAACCCCGGTGCCCGGCCGCAACTTCCCCAAGATCGTCCTGGTCGAGCGGGACTACGGGGCGATCGCCGAGAAGATGGCCGCGCTCGGCCCGCTCGCCGACCGGCTCGGCGCCACCACCAAGGGTGTGACCTTCGACGTCGCGGCCGAGATCGACCTGCTGCGGCGCACCAACGGCGTCGTACGAGGCGGCGTCGCCGCCGGCCGGCCGTCCCTGGCCCGCGACACCGACGCGTGCGAGGCGATCCTCGCCCTGTCGGGGACGACCAACGGCCGGCTCGCCGCTCAGGGGTTCGCCACGCTGGGCCGCCGTACCGGCACGTCCTTCGATGGGCTCGCCGACGAGCACCGCCGGATCACCTTCGCCGACACCAAGGCCCGGCCGGTGCCGGTGATCACCTCGCCGGAGTGGTCGGGCAGCGAGACCGGCGGGCGGCGGTACTCGGCGTTCACCACCAACGTCGAGCACGCCAAGCCCTGGCACACCCTCACCGGCCGCCAGCACTTCTACCTGGACCACGACTGGATGCACGAGGCGGGGGAGGCGCTACCGCTGTACCGGCCGCCGCTGAACATGACGGCCCTGTTCGGCGAGCCGGCCATCGGCGAGGGCGGGCCGGAGCAAGGGATCACCGTGCGCTACCTCACCCCGCACTCCAAGTGGTCCATCCACTCCGAGTACCAGGACAACCTGCTCATGCTCACCCTGTCGCGCGGCGGGCCGACCATCTGGATGAGCCCCGCCGACGCCGCGAAGGCCGGTGTCGACGACAACGACTGGGTGGAGGCGGTCAACCGCAACGGCGTCGTCGTCGCGCGGGCCGTCGTCTCGCACCGCATGCCGGAAGGGACCGTGTACATGTACCACGCGCAGGAACGGGTGGTGGACGTGCCGATCAGCGAGACCTCCGGCCGGCGCGGCGGCATCCACAACTCGCTCACCCGCCTGCTGATCAAACCGACCCACCTCATCGGCGGGTACGCCCAGCTCTCCTTCGCCTTCAACTACCTCGGCCCCACCGGCAACCAGCGCGACGAGATCACCGTCATCCGGCGGCGCTCGCAGGAGGTGGACTACTGATGCGCGTGATGGCCCAGCTCGCCATGGTGATGAACCTCGACAAGTGCATCGGCTGCCACACCTGCTCGGTGACGTGCAAGCAGGCGTGGACCAACCGGTCCGGCGTCGAGTACGTCTGGTTCAACAACGTCGAGACCCGCCCCGGGCAGGGGTACCCGCGCACCTACCAGAACCAGGAGAAATGGCGCGGCGGCTGGGAGCTGAGCAGGCGCGGCCGGCTGCGGCTGAAGGCCGGCGGACGGCTCCGCAAGCTGGCCACGATCTTCGCCAACCCGCTCATGCCGTCCATCCAGGACTACTACGAGCCCTGGACCTACGACTACGACCGGCTCTTCTCCGCCCCCGCGCAGCAGGACACGCCGGTCGCCCGGCCGAGGTCGCTCATCACCGGCGAACCCACGAAGATCACCTGGAGCGCCAACTGGGACGACAACCTGGCCGGCGCGCCGAAGCTCACCGCCGCCGACCCCGTGCTCGCCAAGGTGTCCGACCAGGTCAAGCTGGAGTTCGAGCAGGCGTTCATGTTCTACCTGCCGCGCATCTGCGAGCACTGCCTCAACCCCTCGTGCGTGGCGTCGTGCCCGTCCGGCGCGATGTACAAGCGCAGCGAGGACGGCATCGTCCTGGTCGACCAGGACCGCTGCCGCGGCTGGCGCATGTGCGTCACCGGCTGCCCGTACAAGAAGGTGTACTTCAACCACCGCACCGGCAAGGCCGAGAAGTGCACCTTCTGCTACCCGCGCGTCGAGGTGGGCCTCCCCACCGTGTGCTCGGAGACCTGCGTCGGCCGGCTGCGCTACCTCGGCCTGATCCTCTACGACGTCGACCGGGTCGCGCAGGCCGCGTCCGTCCCCGACGAGAAGGCGCTGTACGAGGCGCAGAAGAGCGTCATGCTCGACCCCCACGACCCCGAGGTGATCGCCGCCGCCCGCGCGTCCGGCATCCCCGAGGACTGGCTGGAGGCCGCCCAGCGCTCGCCGATCCACAAGCTGATCTTCGAGTACGGCGTCGCCCTGCCACTGCACCCGGAGTACCGCACCATGCCGATGGTCTGGTACATCCCGCCGCTGTCCCCGGTCGTCGACGTGCTCGCCGGCACCGGCCACGACGGCGAGGCGGCCGGCAACCTGTTCGGCGCCATCGACACCCTGCGCATCCCGGTTGCGTACCTGGCCGAGCTGTTCACCGCCGGCGACCCCGAACCGGTCCGGGCCGTGCTGCGGCGCCTGGCGGCCATGCGGTCGTACATGCGCGAGGTCAACCTCGGCCGCCCCCGGGACGAGTCCATCGCCACCGCCGTCGGCATGACCGGCGACCAGGTCGAGGAGATGTACCGGCTGCTCGCCATCGCCGCCTACGACGAGCGGTACGTGATCCCCACGGCGCACGCCGAGCGGGCCGAGGCGCTGGAGGAGTCGGTCACCGGGTGCAGCCTCGACTACGAGGGCGGGCCTGGGATGGCGGGGCCCTTCGGCGAGGCCTCCGGGATGCCCGCGCCGGTCGCCGTCGAGAGCTTCCACGCACTGCGCGAACGCCAGACCGCCGACGAACCGGAGCGGGCCGACGAGCTGCGCGGACGGGTCAACCTGCTCAACTGGGACGGCAAGGGCATCCCCGAAGGCCTGTTCCCCAGCCGCAAGGAGAAGCGATGAACGACCACGGAAACCCGCGTGGGATGCCCGGACGGGGAGAGGCGGCCGTGCGGACGGTGCACATGGCGGCGTCGATCATGCTCGACTACCCCGGCGAACGGCTGGCCGAGGCGCTGCCCGCGCTCGCCGCCACCGTGGCCGCGCTGCCCCGGGGCGAGGCCGCGACCCGGCTGGCCGCCTTCCTGGACCACGTGGCCGCCACCCCGCTCGCCGACCTGGCCGCGCACTACGTGGCGACCTTCGACCTCAAGCGGCGCTGCTGCCCGTACCTCACCTACTACGCCTACGGCGACACCCGCAAACGCGGCGCCGCGCTGCTGCGCTTCAAGCACGCCTACCGCACCGCCGGGTTCGAGCCCGCCGACGACGAACTGCCCGACCACCTGGCCGTGGTCTGCGAGCTGTCCGGCCGGGGCGGCACCGGCCAGGCGACGCGGCTGCTGCGCGAGCACCGCCCCGGCCTGGAGGTGCTCCGGCAGGCACTGCTGGAGGAGGGCTCGCCGTACGCGCACGTCGTCGCCGCGGTGCTCGCCACCCTCCCCGAACCCACCGCGCGGGAACGCGCCGCCGCGGCCCGGCTGGCCGCGCAGGGCCCACCGGAGGAGGAGGTCGGCCTGGAACCCTTCGACACTCTCGCCGACCACCGGCTCGCGCCCCCCGCGACCGGACGTCCGCCAGGACATCCGGCGGAAGGCCGGCTACCAGGAGGAGCACGCCGATGAACGCCCTCGACACGCTGCTGTGGGTGGTCGCGCCCTACCTGGCCCTCACGGTGTTCGTCCTCGGCCACGTCTGGCGCTACCGCTACGACAAGTTCGGCTGGACCACCCGTTCGTCCCAGATGTACGAGTCACGGCTGCTGCGCATCGGCAGCCCGCTGTTCCACTTCGGCATCCTCGTCGTCCTGCTCGGCCACGTCGGCGGCCTGGTGATCCCCAAGACGTGGACCGAGGCGGCCGGGATCGGCGAGGAGGCCTACCACCTGGGCGCGGTCGTGCTCGGCACGATCGCGGGCGTCTGCACCATCGCGGGCCTGGCGATCCTCATCTACCGCCGCCGTACCGTCGGGCCGGTCTTCACCGCCACCACCCGCAACGACAAGCTGATGTACGCCCTGCTCGCGCTCACCATCGTGCTCGGCCTGGCCGCCACCCTGGTGGCCAACGTCCTGGGCGGCGGGTACGACTACCGGACCACCGTCTCACCGTGGTTCCGCTCCATCTTCATCCTCCAGCCCGAGCCGGCGTTGATGGCCCGGGTGCCCGTGCTGTTCCAGCTGCACGCGGCCAGTGCCATGGTGCTGTTCGCGGTGTGGCCGTTCACCCGGCTCGTCCACATGCTCACCGCGCCGATCGGCTACCTCACCCGCCCGTACATCGTCTACCGCAGCCGCGACGCGAAGACCGCCGGCACCCGTGCCCCCCGCCCCGGCTGGGACCCCATCACTCGCCGCTGACGTGGTCAGCCGCCGGGATTGAGGGGCACGCGGAGCCAGGCGGAGGAGCGGACGCCGGGGAGGTAGGGGCTGTCCAGGCGCTTGGCGAGGACGGCCGGGAGGCCCTGGTCCTTCGCCACCTGCAGCACGGCCTTGCCGTCGCCGGGGAACCACGGGGTCGGCTGCCAGTGGCGGTCGCGCAGGGACAGGTGGTCGAGCGTCCTGCGCCGGTCGCGATAGGACCTGCCGAGCAGGTCACCGGTGTTCAGCCGCAGCACGTCGGAGATCATGTACACGGTGCTGCCGCCGATGTCGGCGATCCGGCCGTCCAGCACGGCGGGCAGTCCCCAGGCGGCCTTGCCGAGGCCGTCGAGCCGGTCGAGCCCGGGCGTGGACTCCGGAGTGAGCGGCGTGCCGTCGGCGCCGATGAAGCGCACCTTCCCCTCGCCGAGGATCGCCAGCGCCCGCGTACCGCCGAGGTCGAACTCGAAGCCGTACGCCTCCTGGTCGCGGGGCAGCCGCTTGCGTTCCTCGGCCGCCATGGGACGCAGCTCCGCGGCGGGCGGCAGGCCGTTCTCCGGCGGCGGGTCCATCCGGTGGATCATCCAGTTCTTGCCGTCGGTCGGGAACAGCACGTACCGGCCCGAGGACCGCGAGCCGTGCAGGACGAACTTGACCTCGCGGTCGGTCCACTTCTCGGTCTCGTAGGTGCCGCGATCCCAGATGAGCATCAGCCCTCCGCCGTACTCGCCCTGTGCGATCTCCCCCTCGAACGTCGCGTACTCCAGCGGGTGGTCCTCGGTGTGCACGGCGAGGTGGTTGGTCTTCCGGTCGAGCGGCAGGCACTTGGGGATCGCCCAGGACACCAGCACGCCGTCCCGTTCCAGCCGCAGATCCCAGTGCAGACGGCGGGCGTGGTGCTCCTGGATGACGAAGGTGTCGTTGTGCCCGGTGGGCAGGGGGCCTGGCTCGGGAACCGGCTCGGGGGTGCGTGCGGCGTCGCGCTTGCTCCGGTACGTATCCAGTTTGTCGGGCGACATTGCCGTTCAATACCCACGCGGCGCGACCCGCACCCCGCGCGGGTCGATCTCCGCGATGCCCCGGTGGTGCGAGGGACGCAAGCGCCCTAGGACGTCCCCTTGCCGGTCGCGGTGGTCGCGTCCATGGGCGAGGTGGTGTCGTCCCTGGTCGCGACGGTGTCGTCCCCGGTCGCGGTCTGTTCGCCGGGCGGGGACGCGGGCGCGGGCAGCGGCGTCCACGCGGCGGTCAGCGCCCCGCCGAACAGGCCGAGCACCGCGCCGAGCAGGAACCCGCCGATGTTGGCGTAGAGGATCGACGCGATGGACAACAGGATGGCCGCCACGCCGAGGAACACGCGCTGCGCCGGCTGGCACAGGGTCAGCAGTCCGATGATGATCATCATGATGGAGAGCAGGTACGCGAGCCCCGCCTCGATCGAGTGGATGATCAGCGGCAGCGCGTCCGTGGAGAAGGGGAAGCTCAACAGCTCCGCCCCGGCCAGCAGCGTGAGCGAACCACCCCAGAACGGCCGCGAACGCCGCCACTCCTTCATGGTCCCGGTTCCCTCCCCTCTCCTGGCCGCCCGTTTCGCCCTTCTGCGTGCCCGCTCCGCGCGCCGCCCCGCCCGGCGCCGTCCGCTCGGCGTGTCCGCTCCGTCAGGCGTGTCCGCTCTGCTCTCCGTATCGGCTTCGCTCGCCGTATCCGCCCCGCTCGGCATATTCGCTTTGTCTGGTGTATCCGCTCGGTCAGGTACGTCGCTCAGCCGCCCCGCATACCACCGGTCTGCGCCCGCCCCGGTGGCCGCGTCATCCGGATCCGGCGCCTCAGGCAGGTCCGGCGCGTCCGGCCGATTCGGTGCGTCCGCGGCGGCCCGCGACTCCTCCCGCCCGTTCGCGCCATCGCCCGGCAGGGCACTGGCCTGGGTCTCCGCGCTGTCCCGGGCGCTGGGCACGGACCGCCCCGGTACGTGGCCACCCTCGGGCTCCTGGCCAGGTCCGGATCCCCGCTTCGGACGCGGGTTCGGCTCGTCGGAGACTAGAAGCATTCGTGGACTCCGAGCAGGACGCGCAGCCGGAGGTCCGGCAGGTCGAGTCGCGCCGAGCTCGTCGCCAGGAAGACCTGCCGGGCGTTGCGCGCCACCACGGCGGTCGCCTGCACGCCGGGCACGCCGGCCGGTCCACTGATGCCCGGCACCTGGTCCAGCGTGCTCGCGTCCCGGCCGAATTCGAAGTCGGTGTAGGTGGCGTGGCCCGCCTCGAGCATCGTTGCCTTGGTGACCTGGTGCTGGGAGACGACCGGCCGCCCCTCCGTGCCGGCGACGATCCGGATCGTCACCGGCCCGACCGGGCTCGGCAGCAGGTAGCTCTGGCAGAGGTTGTAGCTCTCGACCCGCCGGTTCGCTACGACATAGACAGGGATCTCCCGTCCGTCCTTGGTCTCCACGAAGCTGCCGAACTCCGCGGCGCCGTACGATTTGACCAGTTCGGCCGACGTCTTGATCGGGGTGCCCGCGACGACGAACGACGCGCCGATCGCGCCCTGCACGGCCGCGCCCACCAGGAACGTCGCCGCCGCCGCCGCGGGCACGAAGATCAACCCGAAGCGTCTCCACCGTACGCGACCCTGTTCACGCATGGCCACACTCCATGTCGCCGGCGACCTGACTGACGGACCTTCCGCCGCGACGAGGGGCGCGGCTCCAGGCGATCATCTGGACCGGTCCGTCTCCGATCAACCGGCCACGCCGGATATCGGCGCACGTTTGCCCAGATCAACGGCAGGTGACGGAGAAATGGCACCACCCCGCGAATACCTTGGCAGCCCCAAGAGTTTCTCCGTGGCGCCGGCGCGGCACCCGCACAGGGAGTCTCGGGAAGTCGCACGATCACCTGCTTACCGGAGACCCGAGCAGGGAGAAATACCACGCGCGGGAGGTAGAGTTGCCGACGGCGAGGGCGCCCGGCTGCCCTGTTACCGCCGTTCCGGGGCATATGGCGCCCCCGGCGAAGACCTTCCCGCACGCCCCGGCCTGCCGACGGCGCGTGCCCGAGCACGACAGGTACGCATCTCCTTGTCTTCTGCTGCCGCGACTCCCGCCGTGCGCCTGCGCGGCCTCAAGCCCGACTGGCTGAGCAATCCGAAGGTCTGGCGCACCGAGGTCCTGGCGGGCCTGGTCGTCGCCCTGGCCTTGATCCCCGAAGCGATCTCGTTCTCGATCATCGCGGGCGTCGACCCGGCGATCGGCTTGTTCGCCTCCTTCACCATGGCCGTCGTCATCTCGATCGTCGGCGGCCGGCGGGCGATGATCTCCGCCGCGACCGGCGCCGTCGCCCTCGTGATCGCCCCGCTCAACCGTGAGCACGGCCTGGGCTACCTGGTCGCCGCCGTCATTCTGGCCGGCGTCTTCCAGGTCGTCCTGGGCGCGCTCGGGGTGGCGAAGCTGATGCGGTTCATCCCGCGCTCGGTGATGGTCGGCTTCGTCAACGCGCTGGCCATCCTGATCTTCATGGCCCAGATTCCCGAGATGACGGGCGTCCCGTGGGCCGTGTACCCGCTGATCATCGGTGGCCTGGCACTGATGGTGTTCTTCCCCAAGATCACCAAGGTGATCCCCGCCCCGCTCGTCTCGATCGTCGTCCTGACCGTCATCACCCTGGCGGCCGGCATCGCGGTGCCGACCGTGGGCGACAAGGGCGACCTGCCGTCCTTCCTGCCCGTGCCGGGCCTGCCGGACGTGCCGTTCACTCTGGACACGCTGACGACGATCGTCCCGTACGCGTTCGCGATGGCGCTGGTCGGCCTGATGGAGTCGCTGATGACCGCCAAGCTGGTCGATGACATCACCGACACTCACTCCAACAAGACCCGCGAGTCGATCGGCCAGGGCATCGCCAACATCGTCACCGGCTTCTTCGGCGGCATGGGCGGCTGCGCCATGATCGGCCAGACGATGATCAACGTGAAGGTGTCCGGTGCCCGCACCCGTCTGTCGACCTTCCTGGCCGGCGCGTTCCTGATGGTGCTGTGCATCGTCTTCGGCCCTGTCGTCTCCGACATCCCTATGGCGGCTCTAGTCGCCGTCATGGTCATGGTGTCCTTCGCGACCTTCGACTGGCACTCCATCGCTCCCAAGACGCTGAAGCGGATGCCCACCGGAGAGATCGCCGTCATGGTGATCACCGTCGCCTGTGTGGTCGCCACCCATAACCTCGCCGTCGGCGTCGTCGTGGGCTCGATCACCGCCATGATCGTCTTCGCCAAGCGTGTGGCCCACCTGGCCGAGGTCACCGCCGTGGTCGACCCCGACGGCAAGACGGTGGTCTACCGGGTCACCGGCGAGTTGTTCTTCGCCTCCTCCAACGACCTCGTCGGGCAGTTCAACTACGCCACCGACCCCGACAGAGTCGTCATCGACCTGTCCGCCGCACACGTCTGGGACGCCTCTTCGGTGGCCGCCCTGGACGCGATCGAGACGAAGTACGCCCAGCGCGGCAAGACCGTCGAGATCACCGGGCTGAACGACCCGAGTGCCGATCTGCACGGCAAGCTCACCGGCGAACTCGCCGGCAGCCACTGACGCGGCACGTGAGCAGCGAGAGGACCCGGCACCTGGCCGGGGGCCTCTCGCTGTTCACCCGACGTCTGGCCCGGCCACACCGAGCGCTCGATGTTCGTGACGTTCAGCTGTGGGGCCGAGGTGGTCACACGTGCGCATGCGTGCGGAAGGCGGGGACGGCAGCCACGGGCGATACTGGCGGCATGGGACAAGAGCGGCTTGCGGTCGACTTCGACGCGTTCGAGCGGGCCGGGTGGCGGGGGCGCAGTGAGGCGTACGAGCGCGGAATGGCCCCGCTGACCACCCATCTCGTCGAACCGCTGCTCGACGCGGCGCGCGTCGAATCCGGCACCCGCGTCCTGGACGTCGGCTGCGGCCCCGGCGGGGTGAGCGCGGCGGCCCTGGCGCGCGGCGCGCACGTCACCGCCGCGGACGCCGAGCCCGAGATGGTCGCCGCCACCGCCCGGCGGCTGCCCGAGGTCCGCGTCCACCACGCGATCCTGCCCGTCCTCCCGTTCGCGGACGGCGAGTTCGACGCGGTCGTCGGCAACCTCGTCATCAACCACGTCGGCGAGCCGCCCGCCGCCGTACGCGAACTGCGCCGGGTGGTCCGCCCAGGCGGCCGGGTGGCGCTGACCTCGTGGTTCTACCCGAAGATGCGCGCCACCGTCGTCTTCGACGAGGCGGTCGCCGCGGTGGGCGTGCCGAGGCCCGCCGACGTCCCGGCGACCAGCCCCTTCCAGCCGTACGGCCACCCCGAGACGTTCACCGCCCTGCTCACGGACGCCGGGCTCACCGGCGCCCGCACCGAGATCGTGGAGTGGCGGCACGACGTGGACCCCGACGCCTGGTGGACGGCCGTCCTCACCGGCACCGCGCGCACCGCCGCCGTCATCGCCCGCCAGAACCCCGCCACCCTCGAACGCGTCCGGGCCGCCTACCTCGACCTGCTCACCCCGTACCGCACCCCCGACGGCCGCGTCTCCCTCCCCGCCGCCGCCCTCCTCTCCTCCGCCACATCCTGACCCCATCCCACCAGCATCCGCGGTCGCCCTTCCTACGGCGTCTCCAACCGCTCGGCGAGCCTGCGTAACGCCATGGCCATCCGTGCGTTCCTGCTCTTCGCAGGACTGCCGAGCACAGGGGTCGCGGTCACCGACTTGTTGTACTCCTCATCGAGGATCGCGTGGAACCGTCGCGCCTTCCGGGTCTGAGAGGTCCTGATCCGCGCTTTGCGGGCGTCCCGCCAGAAAATTCTGCCGGGCCGGGCGCTGAATATGGCCGACGCGCCGTGTCTGAGATGGGTTTCGGAGAAGGTGCCGAGTTCGAATCTGGTCTGCCAGTAGGAGACGATCAGATTCGTGTACATCTGCTGCCGGATCGTTCGCTCGTCGGTCTCCGCGCTGAAAACTCCCCAGCACTCGCGATAGACATCGTTCTCCAGCGCCATCGTCATAAGTTCGTTGTGCGTCGTCCGTGACGCCTGTTCCCGGGCCAACTTGGTCTCCCGGGCCTGCAATACCAGGGAAACGGTGATGGCGGCCAGGGCGAAAACGGAGATGAGAGCGGCGGCTGCCCCATAGGTCTGCCCGATCTCACTTCTCCGCGACCAACCGCCACCGTCATCCAACGCGTCGAGAGCGAGTGGCGAAAGCACCACCAGACCGACCGCCATCAGGACGAGGGCGAACGTCAGGAAGGGAACCAGGTGACGTGCCGAAGACGGACGAAACTTGAACGTGGGGACACGCGGAGGATTCTGGGCTGTCATACCGCCTTTCATACCCCTTGGGGAGCGGGAGGGGGAAGGTGGGCGATCTTTTGGGGGAAGTATCGGAGCAGGTCTTCTCCCTGTTCCCAGTACGTCATGATCTCGTGTCGGCAGATCTTGATGAGATCGGGTTCGGTGAACTTGCGCGCGCCGGCTAGGACGCCGTTCTCGTACTGAATGTCGTACATCACCGGGTTCGCGGAGTCGTGTCCGAGGACCAGGACCTCGGGCAAAGTGCCCTGGGTTTCCCGAGGAGAGGCGGCGGCGGTGGGCAGGACCCTGATCTGCTCGCCGAGTTGAGCCCAGATCACGAGCAGGTGCAACTCCCACTGCAGGTACGGCGTCGGGGGGTCGCACACGAACCGGACGCGGCGCTGCGTGATGCCCTTACGGTCGAGTTCCCGCTGGTGCTCGTGCCTGCCGGCTCGCAGTTCCTCGGCCAACCGGAGCGACTTGTCCCAGTCGCCCTCGGCCATGGCCACCCAACTGGCGGAGGCGGGCTCCTTGAAGGTCACCTGCCGTTCCAGCTTCCAGGTGATATCAGACTTCCAGAAATTCTGGAGAAAGTCGGCCCTGTAATCATCAAGGGTCAACTCTTGCGCGGGTAGGCGAGGAAGCTGGTCAAGCATCTGGGATGTCCGGCTTAGCGGCAATGAGGAGGTGCCTGGGAATCATTACGAGGCGCTCGTCGGCGCGTACGGTCAAGTCATCGGGATGCCTGCCCGCGTAGCTCTCGGTGACGTCCCTGCCGACCACCACGATGTCCCCGTTTCTCATCTCCCATATGTCAGGACAGCCATCGGTGTTGGCGGTTCTGCCCAGTTCGCGCATCGACTTGCCCAGTCTGCGGTTGAACTGGGTCGTCGTCTCGGCTTCCCAAGGTGTTTCCATCGGCTCCCCTTCCCGGCGCGCCCTACCAGCCGGCTGCACCTGACATCCGGCACCCCACGCCTGACTGCCATCAGCGTCGCACCAGCACCGAAATGCGTCAACGTACGAAGGGCGTATGTACCTGGGGGCCGCTGACATGAATTGCAGATATGTAGCACATCCAGAATTATCTGGAGGAAAGTCCAGCTCTATGGCTATACGACCATCCGGCGAGCTGCAACAGCCCTGCTCGGGGAAGCAGGGCTCACCGGGTGCCGGCGCCGAACGCACGCGGGGATGCGGTCGTGAACCTTGGGGGGCGTTCTGGCGACTGTGATCGTGATGGTGGCGGGAGGAGGGGCAGATGGCAGACGAGTTGCTGGTGCTGCGGTGCCGCCTCGGGGAGCGCGAGGCGCTGGCCGAGCTGGTGCGGGCCTGGCACGCGCCCGTCTGGACGTACGTGCGCGGCATGCTCGACGCCGCGCGTGCCGACGACGTGGCGCAGGAGGTGTGGCTGGCCGTCCTCCGAGGGCTTCCCCGGCTGAAGGAGCCCGCGCGGTTCGCGCCGTGGCTGTTCACGATCGCCAGACGCGCGGTCGCCGACCACCTGCGCGAGGAGTACCGCAGGGCCGAGACGGCGGCGACGCCGGAGCTGGGTGAGCAGGCGCCCGGTGAGCAGGCGGACGTGGTGGACGTCGTGGAGGCCCTGGTGGAGCGGGCGGAACTGCTGGCCGCGCTGTCCGGGCTGCCGGTGACGGAGCGGGAGATCCTCGTCCTGTTCTACCTGGAGGACCTGTCGATCGAGGACTGTGCCGAGGTCTGCGCCATCCCGTCCGGCACGGTCAAGTCCCGTCTGAATCGTGCTCGCCGCCTGCTCCGCGAGCAGCTGGCGGAGAAGGGGTACAGCCGATGACACCCGAACCGAACGGACCGAAGAAGCCGGACGAGCCCTGGCTCAGTGCCGAGGAGATGATCGGACGGCTGTCGGGGGTGCTGTCCCCGTGGCAGCGGATCCGCGGTGCCGTCGCCCTGCTGGCCGGGGTGGCCGGAGCGGTCTTCATCGGGTCGCTCTGGGCGACCGAGCCGGGCCCGCTGCCGGTCGGCACCCGGCTGGCCTTCGCCGGGCTCGCCGTGTTCTGCCTGGCCTGGGCCGGTTATGGGGGCTGGCTGGTCACCCGGCGGGTGCCGCTGTTCGCCGCCGACCAGGTGTACGCGGGCCGGCTGGCCCTGGTCGCTTCGACCCTGACCATGGCACTCACCGTGGCCCTCACCGTCCAGCGCGGTACCGGCGTGCTCGCCGCGGTGCTGCTCGGCGCACTGTTCGTCGCCCTCGCTGCCACGCTCACCGTGCGAGCCCACCGCACCCGTGCGGCGCTGCTGCGCCGCAGACGCGAACTGCTCGACCAGCGCGCGACCGGCGACCGGACATCGTGACGGGGCACGAACCCGGCTCGCCACGGTGCTCGAGGCAGGACCGGCTTGGCACGTGACGAAGTGAACGCTCGACGAGACGACTCGATGAGTAAGCAGCGACAGTGAAAAGGAGCACGAGAATGGTGCATAACGCACGTCTGATCCGCCGGCGGTTCGGTCGTACCGCGGTGATCGTGGTCGCCGTGCTGGCCGCGCTGGCCCTGCTGGCCGGACTCGCGCTGCTCCTCACCTGAGCCGCGGTCCGGTCCACCCGCCGACAGGGTTAGCTGGCCTCGCTGATCGGTTCGAGTCGTCGTCGGCGGGGCGGTACGCGACCCGCTAAGCCGCCTGGCGTATTTCGCCTGCTCCGGTGGCGTACAGGAGAAATGTCAATATACGCGGCTTTTGACGTAATTGACCGGAAACTTGATCGCCGGATGGCCGAAACAGATCACGCACACACTTGCCTCCAAAGATCTTGGAGGTGTCTGTGGAGTACAGCAGGCGTGGATTCCTCACCGCGGTCGGGGCCTCCGGAGGCGCCGGCGCGCTCATGGCCACAATGGGCGCGCTGGGCCTCGCACCGACCGCCGAGGCGGCGAGCCGTACCAAGTTCATCCCCCCGCAACCATCCGATTTCACCCTCACCGGCCGGGCCACGAAGAAGGTCGTCATCCTGGGCGCGGGCGTCGCGGGCCTGGCCACCGCGTACGAGCTCGGCAAGGCCGGGTACGACTGCACGATCCTCGAAGCGCTCGACCGCGTCGGCGGGCGCAACTGGACGATCAGGGGAGGCGACCGGATCACCGAGCTGGACGGCTCGACGCAGGTCACCCGGTTCTCCGACGGCATCTACATGAACGCCGGCCCGGCCCGGCTCGCGCAGTGGATGGTCACCATGGACTACTGCCGCGAGCTGGGCGTCGAGCTGGAGGTGTTCACCAACTCCAACGCGCAGGCCTACATCTTCAACGCCGCCGCCGGGATGACCAGGCCGGTCACCTGGCGTACCGCCAAGGCCGACGTCTACGGCTACATCTCCGAGCTGCTCGCCACCGCCACCGACGGCGGCGCGCTCGACGCCAAGCTCGCCGCGCAGGACAAGGAGCGGCTCCTCACCTTCCTGCGCGGGTTCGGCGCCATCGGCACCAAGGCCAACGGGTACGCCTACACCGGCGGTGAGCGCCGCGGGTACAGCGTCGATCCGGGGGCGGGGGAGCAGCCCGGCACCGTCCTCGGCCCGGTCCCGTCCCTGTCGGAGGTGCTCGCCAGCGGCGTCGGCCAGCGCTTCTCGTTCGAGCTGGGCTATGACCAGGCGATGCTGATGTTCCAGCCGGTCGGCGGCATGGACGCGATCCCCAAGGCGTTCGCCGCCGCCATCGGCCGGCACAAGATCATGCTGCGGTCGAACGTCACCAGGATCACCGACCTGCCGGACGGCGTGGAGGTCGAATACCAGGACAAGAACGGCAAGACCCGGAGCGTCAAAGCGGACTTCTGCGTGGCCGCCATGCCGCCGCACATCCTGGCCAAGACCCCGCACAACCTCGGCCCCGACGTACAGGCCGCCCTCGCCACCCCCACCGTGACCTCCTCCGGCAAGATCGGCCTGGAGTACCGCAGCCGCTGGTGGGAGACCGACGAGAACATCTACGGCGGCATCACCAACACCGACCTCGACCTGTCCGTCGTCTGGTACCCCTCCTACGGGTACGGCGGGCGGCGCGGCCTGATCATCGGGTACTACAACAACGGGTCGAACCAGGACTCCTACGCCGCGCTGCCGCACGCGCAGCGGGAGAAGCGCGCCGTCGAGCAGGGCATGAAGATCCACGGCCCGAAGTACCGCGACGAGCTGGCCACCTCGGTGTCGGTCTCCTGGCGGCGCCAGCCGTACATCGAGGGCGCCTGGGTCGGCTGGCCGTCCCGCACCGGCGCCTACCAGCTCCTCAACCGCCCGGCCGGGCACGTCCACTTCGCCGGGGACTGGCTCAGCCACATGATCGCCTGGCAGGCCGGCGCCCTGGAGTCCGCCCGCAAGACCGTCACCGAACTCCACCAGCGCGTCCTCACCCACTGACCGGCTTCCCCGCCGCAGCCGGCCCACCCGTTCCGGACCGGGTGGGCCGGTGGTGCGAGAGAGGAAGGCGGACGGTGATCGTCTAAGGGGTGAACGTTGGCGGACGCCGCCCGCCGGGCGGACGAAGATCGGCTAGGGTCCGCTCTGCCCGTGGCCGGTCACCGTGACCGGCCGCATCCCTTTGAGCCCATGAGGACGCTTGACCACGCAGGAACTCCAGCCGCCCGCCGGTGAGTCGTCGCACCCGCACGGGGATGCCGTACCGGTGGACGTTCTGGGCCACGTCCTCGCCGGCCGCGTCCGGCCCGGCGCGCGGGCCGTCCGCGCCCGTGCCGGGGCGGCGATCATGGCGGCGCTGCTGGCCGTCGCCGGACTGACCGCCGGGGACGCCATCGCCGGGTTCTTCCCGTTCGGCGGGATCTCCCGCAGTGTCAGCGACCTGGGCAACCAGTACGTGCCCTTCTACGCGTACTACTGGGACGTCCTGCACGGCCGGGCCCGTGGCGACCTGTTCGTCAACTGGGCCTCCGGCCTCGGCTCCAGCTACCTCCCCGACCTGTTCTACTACCTGGCCAGCCCGTTCTCACTGCTGGTCGCGCTGTTCCCGCGCGAGCAGGTGGACCTGGCCGTCTACGTCGTCACGGTGGCCAAGATCGCGACCGCGGCGGGCGTCATGGCCTGGTACCTGCGCCGCATCTCGTCCCGGCCGCTGCGGTTCGGCTCCGGCGTGGCGGCCGTCTTCGGCGCCGCGTACGGCTTGTGCGGCTGGGCGGTGACCGACGCCGTCTACAACCCGATGTGGCTGGACGGCCTCATCGCGTTCCCGCTGCTCTGCCTGGTCGTCGAGTGGGCGCTGACCGAACGCCTCGCCGTGCTCGGCGTGGCGTCGGTGGCCTTCGTCTGGATCTGCGACTTCTACACCGCCTACTTCGCGACGCTCGGCGCAGCCGTCGTCCTGCTCGTCCGACTGGTGGCCGAACCCGCGTCGCTGCCCGCCCGGCTGCGCGGCTGCGCCCGGGCCGCGCTGTACGCGGCGTTCGGCATGGGCACCGCCGCACCGGTCGTCCTGGTCGTCTACGCGGCGGCCAAGGACGCCTGGCCGGTCGCGCCGCGGCCGTTCGTCCCGCCTGAGGCCGGCACGCTGCTCGGCCGGCTGCTGCCGGGCGGTTACCAGTTCAGCTCGCCCGCGCTGTTCGTCGGCACTTTCGCGCTGTTCGCCGCGCTCACGCTGCCGTTCAACCGCGCCGTGCCGTTGCGCGCCCGCGCGGCCTGGACGGCGGCGATCGGCCTGGTGCTGGCGTCGATGCTGTGGCAGCCGGCCGTCCGGTTCTGGTACGCGTTCACCAACCCGAACGGCAGCTTCTACCGCGAGGCGTTCGTCCTGTGCGGCCTGCTGGTCGTCGCCGGCTGGACGTCGCTTTCGCGCGGCCTCCCGCGCCCGCCCGCGCTGGCCGGAGCCGCGGCGCTGCTCGCGGGCGTCGTGTGGACCGCGTCGGGCTGGGAGCAGACCACGCCGCGGATGATCGAGCGGGTCGCCGCCGTCGCCGTGGCCGGGGCCGTGCTGTACGGCATGCTCGTGCTCGCCCGCCGCCGCGGGGAACGGGTGCGGCGCGGCGTGGCACTCGCCGCGCTGGCGGGGCTCGCCGCCGTGCAGACCGTCGAGGCCGCGGCGAACGTCGCGTCGGTCGACGTCAAGCGCGCCGTCCACCTGGACGAGCACGCCGCCTGGGGGCCGTGGCACGCGAAGCTGCGGACGGCGGTCGCCGCGGCGGACGGCTGGCCCGCGTATCGCACCGACCCGGGCCGGGCGCAGGTGAGCGCCAACGCCCCGCAGCTCGTCGGCGGCGAAGGCGCTCAGTACTACAGCAGCATGACCTCCGCCGTGCTGATCGACACCCTGCACCGCCTCGGCTTCGGCTGGGCGTCGCGCGGCCGTGCTCCTGCGAGCCTGGACAATCCGGTCACCGACGCCGCCCTCGGCATCGCCGCCCGCGCCCACTCCGTTCCCGCGCCGCCGCTTACGGACAGAGGAGCAGCGCCGTCCTGGCCGGCGGAGGTGTGGCGAACGCTGTCGCAGGCCATGACGCGAGTACGACCCGGCCCTCTGGCCACGACCGGAACGCCGTCGCCCATGACCGTGGCCGAGGGCACCGCTCGGCCCACGCGCACGATCGGTGCGTCGCCCCGGGACGCCGCGGTCACCCTCGTACGGCGGCCCGCCGCGCCCCTGGTCACGGTCCGCCCGCCGTCCCACCCCGTCCCCGCGTACGGGGCGTCGCCGTTCCACAACCAGGAACTGCTGCTGGGGAGCCCGGTCTACGACGTCCCGGACGTGCGCTACCTCGCCCACGACCGCACCGAGCTACCGCCGGACGCGCAGGGGGCGCTGGCGATGACGCCCGACCTCGTCCCGAGCCGCTCCTACCCCTACGTCCTGCGCGCGACCTGCCGCCCTGGCCTCGAGGTGTACCTCAACGCCCCCGAGCTCGCGGGCGTGGCGACGCTGGCCGGCAACGAGCCGGTGCCGTTCGGCGGCGTCGCCGGGCAGCGACGCGCGCCGGTCCAGCGGCTCGGCGTGGTGCCCAAGACGGGACGGCTGAAAGTCAAGCTGCGCCCGAGCCTGCCCGGCAGCGTGCCCCGCCAGGCGATCGGCTGCCTGGACCCCGCCCGCCTGGCCAAGGCCGTACACCGCCTGCGCGACACCGGCGCCACCAAGGTGCGCGTCTCCGGCCACACCCTCAGTGCCACGCTGCCGCCGGGCAGCACGGGCACGGCGATCGTGGCGGTCCCGGCCATCCGCGGCTGGACCTGCGCCCTGGGCCCCGGCCGTCACCGCCCGCTCCGACACCACCTCGGCCTGCTCGCCGTCCCCCTCGACGGCACGTCCACCACTCTGACCTGCACCTTCACCCCACCCGGCCTCCGCACCGGCCTCCATGTGGCTGCCGCCTCGCTGGTTCTGGCGGTGGCCACGCTGCTCATCACCCGGCTCCGGCGACGACGCATCCGGCCTGGACGGCGAAGCGACCGCCTGCACCAAGCCACATCGCATCACCGATCGCATTGACAGCCACCCCCTGGCCCGCGATGCCGTGTCATGAGCGGAGAGGGTTATCAGATAATCTGATTTCATGAAGGTGATGACAGCGACCGAGGCATCTCGGAGCTTTGCGGCGGTTCTCGACGAAGCCGAGCGAGGCGAGACGATCGTGGTGACCCGGGGCGGAAGGCAGATAGCGGTCATCGGCCCCGCGCCAACGGCGCCTGGGCGTATGGTCAAGGCGTTTCTCGCCAGAAGCGCGGGAACATTGGACGCCGACTTCGCCGCTGACATCGCGGAGGCCAGGGAAGCGGTTGACGACGAGATGAGGAGCCTGTGGCCCGACGCTTGATCCTGGACACAGGTGTGCTCATCGCCGCTGAGCGAGGCAGGGCTTCGGTGGACACGGTGATCGGTGACGCTGACGATGTCGCGATCGCGGCGATAACCGTGGCGGAGTTGCTCGTCGGGGTAGAGATGGCTGATGCGGCCCGCCGTCCTAACCGGCAGGCATTCGTGGATGACGTCCTTGCCTTGATTCCGGTCGAGGAGTACACAACCGACGTCGCACGGGTTCATGCCCGCCTCATGGCGCACGTCCGACGAGTGGGAAAGACGCGGGGAGCGTACGATCTGCTGATCGCCGCGACAGCCGCGGCGACTGCCAGAACGATCGTAACGATGGACTCCTCCGCCGCATTCGATGATCTGCCCGGGGTGCGGGCACAAGTCGTCCCGCACTGAACGGTCCCCGACGGCCGGTGGCCGTCCCCATGCCCGGCGTGCGGCCTGCTCACGCCGGACGGCTGATGACGCTCCTCTCGCCGCGCCACGTCAACGTTGAGCAGAGCAGCGGTCCCGCTCAGGGGCGGGCGTAGGCGGGGCGGGCGCCGCGGACGTTCAGCATGATCGCGTACACCGAGGTGGTGGCGGTCATGAACAGCCAGTTGCGCTTGAGGCCGCCGAAGACCAGGTTCGAGGTCTTCTCCGGCAGGAGCAGCTTGCCGATCAGTGTGCCGTCCGGGGCGAAGCAGTGCACGCCTTCGTGGGTGGCGGCCCAGATGCGTCCGGTGTCGTCCAGCCGGATGCCGTCGAACACCCCCGCCGTGCACTCGGCGAGCACCTTGCCGCCGGACAGCGTGCCATCGCCGTGCACGTCGAACACCCGCAGGTGCCTGCGCGGGGTGTCGACGACGTACAGCAGCCGCTCGTCCAGCGAGAACGCCAGCCCGTTCGGCCGGTCGAAGTCGGCCGCGACGACGCGCACCTCGCCGGTGGCCGGGTCCACGCGGTAGACCTGATCCGCGCCGATCTCGCTGTCGGCCTGGTGGCCCTCGTAGTCGCTGACGATCCCGTACGACGGATCGGTGAACCACACGGAGCCGTCCGACTTCACCACCACGTCGTTCGGGCTGTTGAACCGCTTGCCCTCCCAGCGGTCCGCGATGACGGTGACCGAGCCGTCGTGCTCGGTACGGGTCACCCGGCGCCGCCCGTGCTCACACGAGATGAGCCGGCCCTGCGCGTCCAGGGTGTGTCCGTTGGTGTACCCGGCGGGGACCCGGAACGGGCCCACGTGCCCGGTCAACTCGTCCCAGCGCAGCATCCGGTCGTTCGGAATGTCGCTCCACACCAGATATCGCCCGGACGGCACGTACACCGGCCCCTCGGCCCAGCGGCAGCCCTGCGCGATGCGCTCGACCTGCTTGTCACCGCCCACCGAGGCGAACCGTTCGTCCAGCACTTCCAGCTCGGTGGGAATGGTCTCAGTCATGCCGCCAAGCAAATCCCACCGACCCTCATCCCGTCCATCGCATGGGTGCCGGCCCCCAGGCCGTCGTCGCCCACCGCCTGGTCGGCGGGGCGTTCGCGGGCTCGTACGCGGCCGCACGGAGCCGATCACCCCTGGTACGCCGGCGTGTCGGCGATTTCGCACCTGGGAAGCGCATGATCCCCTATTGTCGGACCGACACGCTGGAGGGGTGGATGTCCGACCTGTCCCCGTTACGTGCCGGTGAGCCGGGCCATGTCGGTGACTACCGGGTGCTCGGCCGCATCGGTCAGGGTGGGCAGGGAACGGTGTATCTGGCCGAGTCGCCCGCGGGGGACCGGGTCGCCATCAAGGTGCTGCACCCGCACCAGGCGATGGACCAGGACGCCGAGCGTAGATTCCTGCGGGAGGTCGCCACCGCGCGGCGGGTGGCGACGTTCTCCACGGCGCGGGTCATCGAGGTCGGTACGGCGAACCACCAGCCGTACATCGTCAGTGAGTACGTCGAGGGCGTCTCGCTGGAGCAGCGGGTCCGCGGACGTGGGCCGCTGACCGGTGACGAGCTGGTTCGGCTGGCGTTGGGCACGGCCGGCGCGCTGGCCGCGATCCATCAGGCGGGTGTCGTCCACCGTGACTTCAAGCCGAGCAATGTGCTGCTCGGCCCGGACGGGCCGCGGGTGATCGACTTCGGCGTCGCCCGCGCCCTGGACTCGGTCACGGTCACCGGCAGCGGCGGCGGCGTCGCCGGTACCCCGATGTACATGGCGCCGGAACAGATCGCCGGTGAGCAGGTCGGCCCACCGGCCGACGTGTTCGCCTGGGCGGTGACCATGGTCTTCGCGGCCACCGGCCGTCGTGCCTTCGGCGGCACCAGCGTGCCGGCCGTCCTGCAGGCCGTCCTCACCGCCGAACCCGACCTCACCGAGCTACCCGGGGCGCTGCGTCCGCTCCTCGGCCGCTGCCTCGCCAAGGACCCGCAGGCCAGGCCGACGGCGGCCGAGATCATGCTCCAGTTGGTCGGCCACGACGCGGCCCCGCCGCCGGGCGTCGCGGCCGGCGTCTCGCCCGCCACCAACGGCGCCGCGTCACCGGCTTCGCCGGCGGGGCCCACGGTCGGTCCACCCCAGACCGGACGACACCGCCGCGTCAGGCCGCGCGCGACGGTCCCCGTGCTGAGTGCGCTGTTCGCCCTCGCGGTCATGGCCGGCGTCTGGCTGTGGAATTCGCCCGGCGGCCACCCCGTCGACTCCGCCGGTCCCGCCGCCACTCCCGCTGCCTCCCGCCGAGCCACCGCCTCCTCGTCCGCCGTCGCCGCCGTCGCCGGCAAGCTGGACAAGGTCGGTGTCGCCCTGGACATCGGCGGCCGGGGCGACATGTGGTTCAACGACTCGGCCGTCCAGGGCCTCGAACGCGCCAAGCGGGAACTCGGCGCACGCGAGATCAAGGAACTGGCGGCGAAGGCCGGTGAGACCGAGGAGCAGAAGGCGCAGCGGCTGAGAGGACTCGCCAAGAGCGGGTACGACCCGATCATCGCCATCGGCTACGCCTACTCCGAGGCGGTCAAGGCCGTCGCGACCGAGTTCCCCGGCACCACCTTCGCGATCGTCGACAGCGAGGAGGCGAAGGGCGGCAACATCTCCAACCTGGTCTTCGCCGACCAGGAAGGCGGCTACCTCGCCGGCGTGGCGGCGGCCCTGAAGTCGAAGAACGGGCACGTGGGCTTCGTCGGAGCGGTCAACGACGAGGGACCGATCGAACGGGCCGCCGCAGGCTTCGTCGCGGGCGCCCGGTCGGTCAAGCCGGACATCAAGATCGACGTGAAGTACGTGACCCGCTCCCCGGACTTCGGCGGCTTCAACGACCCCGACCAGGGCGAGACCGTCGCGGCCGGCCTGTTCCGCGCGCAGGCCGATGTGCTCTTCCAGGCGGCGGGCGACTCCAACCTCGGCGTGATGCGAGCCGCCGAGGCGGCCGGCGGGCACGTCATCGGCGCCGATGGTGACGAGGCCCACACCGCGGACGGCGCGATGCGCGATGTCGTCCTCACCTCGATCATCAAGCGCATCGACATGGTCGTCTTCGACTACCTCGAAGACTTCGCCACCGGCTCCACCAAGCCCGGCCGCATCGTCTACGGCCTCCAGGCCCACGGCTTCGCCTACACCACGACCGGCGATCAGATCGGCGACATCACGGCCCGCCTGGACGAGGTGGAACAGAAGATCGCCAACGGCCGGATCGACGTCCCGAAGCAGTGATCGGACACATCGACCCCTGTGACCGCGACGCACCGCCCGTGATCTGAGGCACGGCGAGACGGACAACGGCTTCCTGCCGGACGACGCCGTCTATATCCCGTTTGTCCACTAAATGTGGACTAGAGAGCAATTCGTGCTTGGTTGGGCATTCATCCGCGCCTGTTGTACTTGCCGGCGGCGTCCGCACGATCATCGGCGCCTCCCGCCACACCCTCGACTCCCGGAAAGGGCAACCATGCGTCTGGGTATGAAGCGGCGGCTGCTGCTGTCGCTGTCCCTCGCCGCCGCCGTCATCGCCGGCACCTCGGCGATCGCCTCCGCGGCCGACGACCGGCACGACAACGGGCATCCCGCACGGGACGGCGCCACCGCGCAGCTCCTCACCAAGGTGGCCCGCGGCACCTCCTGGACGCAGAGCGCGGCCCCGCTGAAGCTGAACTTCGAGACCTACCACCCGCAGGGCATGCTCCGGGTCGGCGACCGGTACTACATGTCGTCCGTCGAGATCATCAAGCCGACCACCCCGTGCAACCCGGCCTGCGACGGCTACGACCGCACCCCGGGCGAGGGCCTCGGCCACCTCTTCGAGTACGACCAGGCCGGCAACCTGCTGCGCGACCTGACGTTCAAGGACGGCAACGCCTACCACCCCGGCGGCATCGACTACGACGGCCGGTACCTGTGGATCCCGGTCGCCGAGTACCGCCCGAACAGCAAGGCGATCGTCTACAAGGTGGACCTCGCGAAGTTCCGCGCCACCGAGGTGCTACGCGTCGACGACCACATCGGCGGCGTCGTCCACGACCAGAAGAACAACCGCCTGGTCGGCATCAGCTGGGGCTCGCGCACCTTCTACACCTGGAACATGGACGGCAGGCTCAAGCGGACCGCGAAGAACCCCGAGCAGTTCACCGACTTCCAGGACTGCGACTACCTCGCTGAGGGCAAGGCCGCCTGCACCGGCGTCGCGAGCCTGAACGTCGGCGGCCAGTCGTTCCAGCTCGGCGGCATCTCCCTGCTCGACCTCGACTCGCTGACCGCGATCAACACCGTCCCGGTGACCGCGCTCAGCGCCGCGGGCAACTCGATCACCCGCAACCCGACCTGGATCGAGGCCAAGGGCAACGCCCTCCAGCTCACCGCCGTCCCCGACGACAGCCAGTCCACCCTCCTCACCTACACCACCCCCGCCCTCTCCTGACCCCGGCCGCCCCGAGATCGTCCGCCCGCCTGTGGCCCCGACAGGCGGGCGGACGCCATGGCGCCCGGGATGTGCCGGGCATGCCACGCGACTCGCTAGCCTTGGCCGCGATGAACCGTTTCGCGACGCCGAGAGGTGAGTTCGACCTCACCCGATTCCCCGAGAACCCCCGTGATCAGCTTCGCGCCTGGGACGCCGCCGACGAATACCTGCTGCGGTGGCTCGCGGGGATCGACGGCGAACCGACGGACCTGTCGGGCACCGTGGTCGTGCTGGGTGACCGGTGGGGCGCCCTGGTCACCGCGCTCGCCGACCACCGTCCCGTACAGATCACCGACTCCTTCCTCACCCAGCAGGCCACCCTGGCCAACCTCGCGCGGGGCGGCGTCCCCACCGGCACGGTGCGGCTCACCACGACCGCGGACGCGCCCCCGGACCGCATCGACGTGCTGCTCATCCGGGTGCCGAAGAGCCTCGCGCTCCTTGAGGACCAGCTGCACCGCCTCGCACCCCACGTCCACCCGGGCACCGTGGTCATCGGCGCCGGGATGGTCACCGAGATCCACACCTCGACGCTGAAGCTGTTCGAACGGATCCTCGGGCCGACCAAGACATCGCTGGCCGCGAAGAAGGCCCGGCTCATCTTCTGCACACCCGACCCCGCGCTGCACCCGGGCGACAACCCCTGGCCGCTCGGCTACGCGCTGCCCGCCGGCGTCGGAGCCGTCTCGGTCCTGACGGTCACCAGCCACGCGGGCATCTTCTGCGCCGACCGCCTCGACATCGGCACCCGCTTCTTCCTCCAGCACCTGCCGGAGCGCAGCGGCCCCGAACACGTCGTGGACCTGGGCTGCGGCAACGGCGTGCTCGGGCTCGCCGCGGCACTGTCCAACAGCGAGGCCCAGGTGACGTTCATCGACGAGTCCTACCAGGCGCTGGCGTCGGCGGAGGCGACCTTCCGGGCGAACGTGCCCGAGGGCACCACCGCGACGTTCCTGGCGGCCGACGGCATGTCCGGCGTCCCCGCCGGCACGGTCGATCTGGTACTGAACAACCCGCCGTTCCACGCGCACCGCGCGACGACCGACGAGACGGCCTGGCGCATGTTCAACGGCTCCCGCGCCGCCCTCCGCCGCGGCGGCGAGCTGTGGGTGGTCGGCAACCGCCACCTCGGCTACCACGCCAAACTCCGCCGCCTGTTCGGCAACTGCGAAGTAGCCGCCAGCGACCCCAAGTTCGTCGTCCTGCGCGCCGTCAAGCGCTGACCCCCGCACTCGCCTTGGCTCGACCGCTGCTACGAGGCCCGGCAGCGGGGCACGCGCGGGTCGATCCGCGCCCCACCGGTCAGCCGTTCGACCGGGCCGGCCAGGAGACTCGCGAGCCGGTGCCTCAGGGCAAGGCGTCCGATCATCACCGATCGCCCCTCGGGTGCTTCATGCGCCGGTGTAAAGCCGGCTCAGATCGACAAGTTGAACGGTCGGGTCGCGCCGGGCCACGGCGCAGAGATCGTCACTGAAGCCGGTGCCACTGAACAGGAGCAGTCGTGTGCTCTGGGCGTTGACGCCTTCGCGGGCGCGGAGCAGGTCACGGATCCGGTCGAGCCGCTGCAGATGTCCAAGGCCCATGATGTCGTTCCACTTGCATTCGCCGATGGCGAGGAGTTGCTCGCGGCCGGTCTCGTCATGGCCGAAGGCCGCGACATCGATCTCGTGAGCGGTCCGGTTGGCGGGGTCGGGGACGGTGCCGCCGGCCACGGTCGAGGGGTGGCCGTCCAGGGTGCCGGGCTCGCAGTACCAGCGGGTCCACTCGCGGCAGATGCGCTCGAAGTGAGGCCCGACGACCTTGCTGCGGAAGGTGGGTTGCAGGCGGCGCCAGACGTTCGGCGCGCGGCCGGGGCGTTCCAGTTCGCCCCAGGCGGGTCGCATGACGGCGTGGTAGAAGGCGAGAAGGGGTTCGGCGATCCGGTAGGCGGAGCGGTTGCGGCGGAAGGCGTCCTGCTCGTGGGTGATCATGCCGACGTCCTGGAGGACGGCGAGTGGGTGCGCCAGGTCGGTCGACTTGCGGCCGAGGTAGGAGGCGATGCCGCCGCGGTTGTGATTGCCGTCGGCGATCGCGGCCAACACAGAGTGGTAGAGCGTTGTGTCATGAAGCTCGGGTTCTTCGGCCAGCAGGTAGCGGCCTTCGCGGAAGAGCGGGCGGCCGGGGTTGAGGACGGCACGGATGATCCAGGAGTCGAAGTCGTCGGCCCCGGCGGGCGTGTCCCCTTGGGCGAACTCCCGGCGGTAGGCGGGAGTGCCGCCCACGACGGCGTTGGTCAGCGCGGCGGTGCGCGGGTCGTCGAGCTCCCAGAACCGGGCGGCGAGGCGGAAGTCCAGGGTAGGTACGACCAGTTCGAGTCCGGCGCGGCCGCGCAGCGGGGCGTTGCCGGACAGGATGCGTCCCATGAAGGACAGGGCGGATCCGCACAACAGCAGGCGGACGGGGGTGTTGCCACGCTGGGCGGTGGGATCCAGCGCGCGTTGGATGATGGACGGCAGGGCGGGGGAGGCCTTGGCGAGGAACGGGAACTCGTCGATCACCGCGACCGTCGGCCCGGTGGTGGCGATGCGCAGGAGCCGGGCAATGGCCTCTTCCCAGTTGACGAAGCGGAACGGAGTGGGCTCGCCGACGTACGCGGCCAGCGCGTCGCCGAACTGCCGCAGCGCGTCCGCCTCGGTGGTCTCGGTGCCGGTGAACATGAAGCCGCCGGTCGCGGTGGTGAGCGCATCGAGCAGGAAGGTCTTGCCCTGGCGGAGGCGCCCGGAGACCACGCCCAGGGTCGCCTCGGGCGCCGAGTAGGTGGCGAAGCGACTCAGCTCCGCCCACTCGAAGTCCCGGTCGAACATCCCGCTGGGCTTGTCCATGAACACCTCCATCATGGATAGTCCCAGCTATTATAGCTGTGCTTATAAAACTTATGGTGACCGAACGAGAGCACTCCCGCACCAGCCCATGTCGCATGTACCAGCAGGCCCGAGCCGGTGTGCTGTCGCTTTCTCGCGCGAGGGAGCACCGGAACCCCTAGTGTCGGACCGACACGCTGGAGGCGTACATGTCCGACCTGCCCCCATTACCGGCCGGCGAGCCCGGCCACATCGGCGACTACCGGGTGCTAGGCCGCATCGGCCAAGGCGGCCAGGGAACGGTGTACCTGGCCGAGTCGCCCGCGGGAGAGCGGGTCGCCGTCAAGGTGCTGCACGCCCACCAGGCGATGGACCAGGACGCCGAGCGCAGGTTCCTGCGCGAGGTCGCCACCGCGCGGCGGGTGGCGACGTTCTCCACGGCACGGGTCATCGAGGTAGGTTCGGCGAACGGGCAGCCGTACATCGTCAGCGAGTACGTCGAGGGCGCCTCGCTGGAGCAACGCGTCCGGGACCGCGGGCCGCTCACCGGCGACGAGCTGGTACGCCTGGCGCTCGGCACGGCCGGCGCCCTGGCCGCGATCCACCAGGCGGGCGTCGTGCACCGCGACTTCAAGCCGAGCAACGTGCTCCTCGGCCCCGACGGGCCGCGGGTGATCGACTTCGGCATCGCTCGCGCCCTTGACTCCGTCACGGCCACCGCCAGCGGCGTCGCCGGCACCCCGACGTACATGGCGCCCGAACAGATCGCCGGCGAGCAGGTCGGCCCGCCGGCCGACGTGTTCGCCTGGGCGGTGACCATGATCTACGCGGCCACCGGCCGTCGTGCCTTCGGCGGCGCGAGCATCCCGGCCGTCCTGCACGCCGTCCTCAGCGCCGAACCCGACCTCACCGACGTGCCCGAGTCGCTGCGCCCGCTGCTCGGCCGCTGCCTGGCCAAGGACCCGCAGGCCAGGCCCACCGCCGCCGACATCATGCTCCACCTGGTCGGTCACAGCGCGGCTCCGTCATCTGGGGCGACGGCCGCCGAGCCGGCCCGTGTCCCACCCTCCACCGCCGCCGTCTCTCCGTTCTCGACGCATTCACCGCATGAGACCCTGCCGTCCGCAGCGACGGCGACGACGGCGAAGGCAGGGACGGCGGCCACGGAGGCCGATCCATCCCAGACCGGACGCTCTCGCCGCGTCAAGCGGCGCACGATGGTCCCCGTGCTGAGCGTGCTGCTCGCCCTCGCGGTCACGGCCGGCATCTGGCTGTGGAAATCGCCTGGCGACCACCCCATCGATTCCGCCGGCCCGAACACCACTCCCGCTCCCTCCGGCCGAGCCAGCGCCTCCACTGTTGGCGTCGCCGGGAAGCTGGGCAAGGTCGGCATCGCCCTGGACATCGGCGGCCGGGGCGACATGTGGTTCAACGACTCGGCCGTCCAGGGCATCGAACGCGCCAAGCGAGAGCTCGGCGCACGCGAGGTCAAGGAACTGGCGGCGGAGGCCGACGAGACGGAGGACCAGAAGGCGCAGCGACTGAGAGGGCTCGCCAAGAGCGGGTACAACCCGATCATCGCCATCGGCTACGCCTACTCCTTGCCGCTCGCCACCGTCGCGACCGAGTTCCCGGACACCACGTTCGCGATCGTCGACAGCGTGGAGGCGAGGGGCGGCAACGTCTCCAACCTGGTCTTCGCCGAGCAGGAAGGCGGCTTCCTCGCCGGCGTGGCAGCAGCCCTGAAGTCGGAAAAGGGGCACGTGGGCTTCGTCGGAGCGGTCAACGACGGCGGACCGGTCGACAAGGCCGCCACCGGCTTCATCGTCGGCGCCCGGTCGGTCAAGCCGAACATCAAGATCGACGTGAAGTACGTGACCCGCTACCCGGACTTCGGCGGCTTCAACGACCCCGACCAGGGCGAGACCGTCGCCGCGAACCTGTTCCGAGCGGGGGCCGACGTGCTCTTCCAGGCGGCGGGCGGCTCGAACGTGGGCATTATGCGGGCCGCCAAGGCGGCCGGCGGGCACGTCATCGGCGCCGAAGGCGACGAGGCCCGCACCGCGGACGACGCGACGCGCGACGTCGTCCTGACCTCCATCATCAAGCGCGTCGACACGGTCGTCTTCGACTACCTCAAGGACTTCGCCGCCGGCTCCACCAAACCCGGCGCCACCACCTACGGCCTCAAGGCCCACGCCTTCGCCTACACCACCACCGGCCACCACATCGACGACATCACACCTCGCCTGGACGAAGCAGAACAAAAGATCGCCACCGGCCAGATCACCGTCCCGTAAGGCTGAACGAGGCCTGGCCCGGCCTGCGCAGGGTCGCAGTTCCGGGCCGGGTGGACCAGTGCGAGCAGGACCGGCTGGGCGCGGTCGAGCCGCCGCCGGGGCGAGCCGATCGTCCTGCGGTGGCAGCGGACCGGTCCGGCCCGGTAATTCAGCGTCGAAAAGGACAAATCGCCGGCGGCTCGGTAAAACGGCATCCAAAACCCCTGATTACTGACGGATCGATTATGGCGATCAGTCCGTCTAGCAGGGGTTCTTCTACGTGGTGAGCTGACCACTCATAAATCGATCAGCTGCGATCTCCGGCTCACCGTCCGGAGATGCGAAGCGTTCGCTGAAACCTCATCGCGCTGTCGTTTGGCAGAATCGAAGTGGGGGCCGGACGCCTGTCGTCGCAGTTCCACAGCCAGGGGGCAGCCTCTATCCGTGACCGCTGAGGTTCCTGATGGCGCGAGAGGTGGATATGCGGAAATTCCGGATCTCCCTTGGCCTGGTTCTCCTCGCGCTGGCCGGGATCGTCGTCTGGATAGCTTGGGAACCGAGCGCGAACGCACTGATCGCATGGCTCGCGTTGTGGCCCGCGGCGGCGGTACTCGTCTGGAAGGCTTTCGCGGCTTTCGCGGGCAGGATCACGCCCTCGCGGACCGCTCCGCAGTCACCCCTGCCCACTCGGCCCGGCATGCCTCAGACACCGACAAATCCGCCGTGGTCACCGGGCTCGCCTGATGCCCTTTCCTCCCCTATCGTCTCCCCGGACCAGAAGCCGCTCGACACCGGCACGCCCCCGCCCGCGGTGCGAACGGACTATCTCGATGTCATGCAGGAGGCGGGGAAGGCCGCCAAGAGCGCCCTGATCGTCATGGCTCGCGTCATGGTCGTGCTCGTCCTCTGCATCTTCGTTCCAGGGATACTGATCGTATTCTTCGTCGGGATGAGTTCGCTCTTCCAGGGCAAGATTCCAGAAGCCGCTAGTGCTTTCCTGGTGGTCGGCTGGCTTGGATGGTACTGCTGGGGCCCGCTGCGCGATTTCTGGAACGCCGGCGGCGATGCCGAGACGCGGACCGACAAGCATGAGACGGCACCGTCGGGCAGAACAGTGGCCGTGTCCACCCCGCGGACCGACGGGCGTGAGACGGCATCGTCGAGCAGAACGGCGGCCGTGGACGCCCCACGGATGTCCCTGCCGGAAGAGTTCCTCCTCCTGTCTCACGGCCGACACGGGAATGTCCATGACCACGACCGGAGCGTGGTCGGGTGCGCGGCTGCGGAACTCGGCGAACTGGCGTTGCGCCGCAGACTGCGGCTCGCCCCTCATTGGATGATCAACTTTTGGGGGATCACGTGTTTCTTCACAACCGCCGAGATCCACGTGCTCGACCTCACTCCCACCGGCATCGGCTGGGCCGATGACCTTCTCACCGAGCTGGGCCGTCTCTCGGCTCCTGAAGGCCACCCGGCCTCCGACCCGACTCGAACGGCATCCCCGAGCAGGCCGATACTCCTGCAGAGGTGGCTTCGGCTGCGCGGCGATCGAGCGTTCCTCCTGCACCGGGAGGCAATGATCGAACGTGGCCTGCTGTTCTACAGTCCGGGCTTTCGCCCAGAACATGAAGAACGTCACTATCCGGACGCCGCTCTGCGCACCATGCTGATCGACTGGCTCCGGGCCGTCAACAGCGCAGAGGTCCCTGCGGATGAGCAGTCGCTGCTCCTGCGGGACCTGGTAGACGGAGCCGGGCTGAACAAAGAACTGGGGCTGAACCGCAGCATCCGCCAACTACGCGACCAGATCCGGAGGACCGGGACGGTAGCCGCTGTACCGAAAGATATGGAGAACACCAGCGACTTGCTCACCTTGAGCTTTCCCCGTCGAATGCCTGTCGGGACCAACGCCGATGCAGGTAACGATGACGGCGATGACGGCGGGGAGTAGTCGCCGGCCGAACCTCCGCCGCCCGCCGTCGTAGGCCGCGGCGGATGCGCATCCCCTGCTCGCAGGCGTCGGCTGTCGGCGAGGACGCGTAGCGTACGCCCCATGGCCACACACCGATTCACGATCACCTCGGAGGGCCCGTTCGACTTCGGCTCCGCGCTGCGGTTCGTCGAGGGCTGGCCGGCCACCAGTGCGCTGCCGTCCGACGGGCGGGCGCTGCGGTTCGCCTACTGCGCGGAGTCCGACTGGCTGCCGATCGGCGTGACCGTGACAGCCGCGCCGGGCGGGGTCGCCGTCGCCACGACCCGCGCCGCCGGTCCCGCCATTCGGGGGGAGATCGCGCGCATCCTCTCCCTCGACGTGGACGGCAGCGGCTTCGCCAAGGTCGGCGAGGCCGATCCGGTGCTCGGCGAGCTTCAGCGGCGCAGCCCGGGGCTGCGGCCGGTGTGCTTCTGGAGCCCATGGGAGGCGGCGTGCTGGGCCGTCATCGTGCAGCGCTCGTCGATGCTGGTCGCCGCCCGGCTCAAGCAGCGCATCGCCGAGCGGTACGGCGCGCGAGTGGACGTGGACGGGCGCTCGTACACCGCCTTCCCGCCGCCCGTGACGCTGCTGGACGCCGGTGGGCTCGGCCTGCCGGCACAGAAGGAGGAGTGGCTGCGCGGCCTGGCCCGCGCCGCGCTCGACGGCACGCTCACCACTGAGCACCTGCGCGGGCTCGCCCCGAAGGAGGCCCTGGCCGAGCTGCGCGCCCTGCCGGGCGTGGGGCCGTTCTCCGCCGGGTTGATCCTGATCCGCGGCGCGGGCGCGCCGGACGCGTTCCCGGGCGACGAGCCGCGCCTGTTCGCGATCCTCCGCGAGGCCTACGACCTGCCGGAGGACGCGCCCCCGTCCGCGTACCGCAAGGTGGCCGACGCCTGGCGGCCCTACCGTTCCTGGGCGTCCTTCCTTTTCCGGGCATCCGCGTACGGCAGCACAAACATGGGTGACTGAGGCGGCGAGCCGATCGCCAGAGCATGATCCGTCCACCGAACCGGACGCCGTGGACCCAACACACTGGAGACCCTGTGACCCATCCGAGTCGTGGCATCGACCAGTCAGAGGAGGAACCGCTGGTCGGTGACGGCGTCACCCAAGGCATCGTGCGGGTCGGCGACACCGTACGCCGCCCGGTCCGGCCCTTCACGCTGACAATCCAGGCGTACTTGGCGCACCTGCACGCTGCGGGCTTCTCCGGGGCGCCGGTCCCGCTCGGGCTCGACGAGCAGGGCCGCGAAGTGTTGTCCTTCGTTCCGGGTGACGTCCCCCGTGACCCGCTCCCGCCGGAGACGGCGAGGGACGATGTGCTGGTCGCACTGGCACAACTGATCCGGCGACTGCACGACGCCGCCGAGGGCTGGGTCCCGCCCGAGGACGCGGCCTGGAGCGGGATCCCCGGAATGCGAGCCGGCGACGCAACCCCGGACGGTGAGCCGCTGCTGGTGAGCCACCGCGACTACTGCCCCGGCAACGTCGTCTTCCGCGACGGCCTGCCCGCAGCCCTCATCGACTTCGACCTGGCCAAGCCCACCACGCGGGTCGACGACATCGCCAACGCCCTGTACTACTGGGCACCGCTGATCCACCCCGAGGACCGGGCCCCCGCCTTCCGCGACCTTGACATCCCACACCGCGTCGCGCTGTTCGCCGACGCTTACGGCATGACCCCGGAGCAGCGCCGCGTCCTGGTCCCCGCAGCCACCACGATGATCGGCCGCTTCCACACCAACATGCGCACCGCAGCCGACCGAGACCCGGTATTCCGGCGCTTCTGGATCGAGGGTGCGAAGGATCGGCTACCGCGTGCCGAAGCGTGGATGCAGCAGCAAGGCCCGTCCATCACAGCCGCAATCGCCCGATGACCATTGCTTGATCACGGAGTTGGTGGGGTGCGAGCGTCGCAGTGCAGTCGGTTGGCCTCACAGGGGAACGGGTATCAGGTGATCTGATCATCACGCGTCACGCTCGGTCGGTAGGAAGATCGTCTCCCGGTTCTTTCGAGCGATGCGGGCCGCCAGGATGCGGGCGGCGGTCGCAGTTGTCCTGTCTCGTTGGACGTGAGGCAGTCCCAGTGATCTGAGGTATCCGGCTATTTGTCTCACAGACCTGAGGCGTGATCGCTACTCTCCTGGTCTTCGCGAACGCCTTTGGGCCTCATCCGAACCACCTACCGGGCCCCTTGCAGCCAACACCCGACCGCCCTGGAGCAACCGTCATGACAATGCCTGAGCACATCCCGACCTGGCGCGACGCTCGCTTCGACATGCCTGTGAGCCAACAGTTGGAGCGCTACAACGAGCTAGCGGCCAAGCACACATCGGCTCGCGCCCGGATTGAGCTGGTGGACCGAGGGATCTATGACCCCGCCCGACATGGAGCTGATGACCGGCCTCCACTTACCGCAGCCGAGCACATCGAACTGCTAGCCCTGGCAGAGTGCATCGCACGCACCGTGCGCCATCCCGCCAACGTCCACCACGCGTTGCTGGCCGGAGTCACCTGGGCCGATATCGCCCGCATTATCGACTCCGATGAGCTCACCGTCCGACGGGACTACCAGCAATGGGTTGACGACCAGCACGACCTCAACCGGTACGACCCCAACCTCGGCATGACCGCCGACGAACACGCCGCCGCGACCGCCAGAGCTTCGGAGGGAATCAGGGACACCTTCTTGCGGACCGAGACACCCACAGATCTGCCTCATGATCAATGAGATGCGACCGCATTGATTTGTCTCATCCATTCTGAGGCGCCGCACCTCACGAAGGCCTCATACCTGAAGTTCAACGAGACAGGACAGCAGCGGGCAGCTTGGTGGCCGCCTCCTCCCACGGCCAGAACCGGGCGGCGTCGAGCTCGTCGTCCTGCAGCCGGATCCGGGCGGGATCGGTGACGGTGCCGCCATCGAAGATGAAGTTCATGATCGGCCGCTGCCGATCGCCCATCGCCGGCACCCAATCGACCACGAGCAACGCGCCGGACCGGACCTCCAGGCCCAGTTCCTCGCCCACCTCGCGCGCGGCACACACATGGGGCGGCTCACCGTCCTCCACCATCCCGCCGGGCACCGCCCAGTAGCTGCGGTAGTTGGGCTTGACCAGCAGAACGCGATCAGCGTCGTCAGTGAGCAGCATGCAAGCCGAAACATGAACCGTCGGCAGGCTGGCGTACCACTCGGTCGGCGGCAGGTAGGACCGGGTCACCTCGCCCACGCTATCCCCGCACGCCCCGGCCCGTCGGCGGCCACCCGCCTGTGATGGCGGGTTCTGCTGCTACGGCGCTGCACATTGATTGAACGCACTTGCGGATGTCCGCATGAACATCGGCGGGCATGATGCCTTGACCGAGCCTTGAGGCCCACACCGACTCCCTCGAGTATCGGTCAGGCGCGCTGCGCAAGCTGGGTGTGTGAGCACGTTGCGCACGGCGTAGGCACCGCCGCGCTAGAGCAAGGGCGATGAGCCGCTCCCTCACCGCCGCTTTGGCGTAGCCTCCAGTATGCCGGGATCTGCTAATTGGAGACAGTGGCACGTATGTATGCAGGAAGCACTTCAGCAAGAAACTGTGCTTCAGATTGGGTAAGCCCTCGTGGAAGTTCCAGATGGACTACGCGAGATGACGACGGAATAGCTATTTCTATATGATACTTACTAGATATCTGCGAATCGCCCCGCACTTCTCCTGGAGCCTCCTGCTCCGATGTTTGCTTACGGCTCTGTGATGCCACTGGGCGGCGACTGGCGACCGGAGGTTCCCATCCTGCTGGATCCTCAAGATATTGCAAGAAAGAAGGTACGGCTTTTCTGAAATACCGCTCGTACTGATCTCTGGTGTTCGGAGCAAGGTCGCGACCCGGCCCAGCATGAAATTTCCGGATAGCTTCATCAATATTGAAAGTGCGAAGATCGATCCTGGTCCAGTAGTCATACGATTCAAGCACTTTGACGCATGCGTTCCGTACCGCCGCGGCAGTTCCAGGACCCATCAGATCACCGTGCTCCCGCATGCTGTCCCAGAACTTGATCATGGCATCCGCTGACGTCCTGAGCACTGACACGCTCCACTGTCTCGGTCTAGGGTGGCGCAAGCTTACACACTGATCCACCGACGTAGAAGGTATTCAGCCCTTATAGGCGGAACCGAGACGTTCTGGGGCTTAGATGGTCCCCTAGGACGGATGAACATACCGGCGTGCGGCCTAGAAAGTGTCTGACAATTCGAAGTGGCGGAGCCAGGGCGTCAGGCAGTCGATGGTGGCGCCAGCGAAGTAGCAGGTGGCAATGCAACGGCTTACCACTGCTCGTGCTTGCCGAAGCAACGTTCCACCAGGTTGCGCTGCTTGTAGGTCTCAGCATCGAAGGCATAGGGGCGGCCACCATGGCTGCGCTTGCGGTCGGCGATCTGGTCCTTGCGTTCGGGAGGACCGCCAGGATGCCAAGCCGACGCAGGTGGGTCGGGATCTTCTTGGAGGAGTAGCTCACGATCGCCTAGAAGGCGGTGCAGTCCACCATCCTGCCTGCTGTCTGGTGCAGCGCTATGACAGGCTGCGGGTTCGGTGATCAGTTGGAGTTTGGTGGCAAATCCTCCCCAGGGCGGTCGAGCGCCTGCTGCTTTTGCGACTAATTCGCGTTGACCACCATCTGTCGTCGCCCTTTCCGGTGCCGACGGTGTTATGACGGGCGCAGGAGGCGCGGGAGATGGTGGTCGATGCCGAAGGCCAACTCCACGTTGCCGACTGAGTTGTCCTACATCTACATCTACTTCAGCAGGTGCACCCAGGTGCCGTTGA
Organism: Sphaerisporangium melleum; assembly: GCF_014646695.1. Classification (GTDB taxonomy): domain Bacteria; phylum Actinomycetota; class Actinomycetes; order Streptosporangiales; family Streptosporangiaceae; genus Sphaerisporangium; species Sphaerisporangium melleum. Next base: position 12,157 of record NZ_BMNT01000010.1, on the reverse strand, counting down.
TGTCCCAGCGCTTGGAACCGCGCGTAGCAGGTCTGCCAGGGACCGTAGCGTTCGGGGATGGCGCGCCAGGCACCCGGTCCGTTAACTTATTCTAGAGCGGTACTTTAGGAATTGCTCATGACGCAGGTGGTCGTCTTGGCCGCGGAAAGCCCTAAATTCGCCGAGCTTGTACTTGCGGCTTCGCGGCGATTCCGCGATATCGATCTCGAAATCAAGGGCCAGATGGTTGATATGCAGTTCTATGTCCTTGGGAGTCATAGGTAGTCCGGTGGCCCTCGCGATCTGCGAGAGCGAGAGGTAGGTATCGGCGTCTCGAAGTACCTCATAAACCGGATCGTGCACCGACTGGGTGCGTTGGTATGGCTCCACCTCGCGGTAAAGTGCTGCCTTGATTGATCTGCCAAGTGCCTCGGCAACCGGCGGCGGGAATGCATTCCCAATCTGGCGGTACACTGAGGTCTTACCGCCTTCGAAATGCCACCTATCTTCCGGCTTCCACCCCTGGAGGAGCGCCACCATCTCACAAGTCAGTTTTGGGCCGAAATCATATCGGCTGCCAGGCTGAGGTGGCTCATTAGCGATGCCAAGAGCATCAACGCCCAGCAATTTCCATGCTGCCTTTGCCCGCGTGGGGCCAAGATCGGCCCCTCCGTGCTTCTTTGAACCGCCCACGATGGTGGGAGCTACCTTGCTCGCCTTCTCTGCCCAAGCATCAGCTCCTTCCCATCCGCAGGAGGCCATTAGGTCACGGAGAGTCTCTCCTACCGTCGGAGGGGTGCCCACAGGCTTAGGCCAGTAGAAGTACGGGGCATCCTCCTTCTGCAGAGCGACAAGTACGAAGCGTGGGCGTAGCTGCGGAACTCCGAAATCGGATGCCTGCAACAACTGCCACTCAGCGACATAGCCGAGATTGAGGAACTTGTTCAGCACATGCTGGCGGTAGGCGGCAAAGCGTCGATGGCTGAGGCCACGAACGTTTTCGAGCATGACAGCCCGAGGCTTTAGAATACCTACCTGTTCCACTGCCCACGCAAACAGATCACGTTCGTCGTTGGCTCCGAGCTGCTTGCCGGCGACTGTGAACGGTGGACAGGGAACGCCGCCAGCGAGTAGATCAATCGGATCACGGTCGGGGTTCTCGTCGCCCGGCGCGTAGTCGGCTGGATCCCATACATTGGGATCGGCTACATCGCCTTGCACAACCTTCCAGGCAGGCCGGTTGCGCCGGAGCGTCCTGACGGCGTTAGAGTCCAGTTCGATAGCAAGCTCGTGCTCGAAGCCGGCCTTCTCTAGGCCGAGGGCTTGGCCGCCCGCGCCAGCGCAGATCTCGATGACGCGAAGCTGCTGCTCGCCCACGGTAGGTCCTTTCGCATGTGCTATACCGCATGGCTGGAACGCCATATATCTTGTCGAAGAAAACCGGAACTGGTGAGGCTATAGTGAAGAAAGGTAGGGAGCAGGCCCGTGAAGAGGCGCATGCTAAGGGCCTCTACCCCGCGCCGCTGAACAGTGGACGTTCGCGCAACATGCAGGCGAACAAGAGAGCCAATACCAAGCCTGAGGTCCTGTTGCGGTCTGCTCTCCACCGCTTGGGCTTCCGTTACCGGAAGGACTTCAGGTTGGATGTGGAGGGGCTCAGGGTCCGACCCGACATCGTCTTTACGGCACGCAAGGTGGCTGTGTTCGTTGACGGCTGCTTCTGGCACGTCTGTCCACAACATGGGCGCGAGCCAACAGTCAACGAGTGGTACTGGACGCCGAAGCTGCGACGGAACATAGACCGAGATCGCAGGGTAAACGCGGCTCTTGACGCTGCCGGATGGCATGTGGTTCGTCTGTGGGAGCACGAACCGCTCACGTCTGCGATTGTGGCTGTGGTAGCAGCAGTACGACCCGAACTGCTCGAACATGTTGTCGAATCTAGTCCTCAGGCCGACGCTTAGCGAATTCGACCGCTCATGGCGCGAAGCCGGTGGAGAACCTCCGCCGCCACGAGGCTCGTCAACCTGGGGTCGTGTTCATCGCTGAGATGCTGGCAGGTGAAACCCATGGTGCAGACGGTATCAAGTCCAGTCGGTGATGCCTAACCCTGGAGCCGTATGACACTGGCCGCAGGGACAGACTGATGAGCTAGGCCATCAGCCACACCGGACGAGCTTCGGTGGTTCCGCCGCGCAACAAGTGACCTTCGCCGAAGTGTTCAGCCAGTTCGACGATGCCCTTATGTACTGCGGTTGGGGGGATGTCGAAGCGCGTAGACTCCCAGCGGCCGAGGCTAGACGCGTCACGCGGTACATGCTGCATGATCCAGTCGGCGCGGACCGTTCCGATGGCCTCTGCCTTGCGCTCCTGCCCCACAAGGACAACTACCAGACGCCAGTGCGGATCGCTGAGCATGACTTCGAATTCGTTGCGTGAGACGTACACGGTGAGGCGTCCGCGGCGTGTGGTCGCTTTGACTTCAAGGTTGAGGCGAATGCCGTCGCCCGCCACTGCTACGTCATAGCCCAATCCGTCAGCGTACTCTGCGACATATGTGACACTGAGGCTATTGAGATCTCGCAGAAGGCGCACGAGAGCCTGCTCTCCGGCTGAACCGATGTTCTCCCTGATGCTGGTGTCAACCTTGCCCCAAGCTGCTCGAACTGCCGCCAGAGTTTCCTGAGGGCTCAGTCCCAGAGTTTCGCCGGCTGAGGCGGCATCCTCCGGTAGGTCGTCGGAGTTGAAGATCAGTTGATCGGCATCGCGAAGCCAGAGCGGATCGGCTCTGGCGATCGCGGTTTGGAGGATAGTCAACTCTATCTTGCTGTGAACGGCAGTTAATCTACCCTCGTTAGTCACTAGGCCAGTACGGCGCAACCAGTCCAAGGCAGCCCCATACTGTGTCATGGTGAGGTCCGTGTAATCAGCATGGGACGCGAATACGGCCTGCGAACGGGCTATGGATGAGTGTCGCAGATGGTTCAGCCAGCGTGCCGAAGCTAGCAATACCGGCTCAGGGGTTAATGGGGTCATCGAGATATCCCAGCAAGGCGCGAATATCTGCCATGTCCATGACGCCGCCTACGGCCGGCTCTTCTTCTAGGTCAGCCAACTGCTCGACCTCTGGGTCATCAAGAATTGAGCCCATAAAGCGTAGCTTGGTCTCCAATCGCTGCTCAACAAGCTCATCGATAGTACCCTCAGATGCGAGGATCGTGACGTTGGTGGTGGTCTTCCTCTGCAAACCTAGCCTGTGAATGCGGTCCAAACTCTGAAGGTAACGTCCAGCAGCGAAGTCGCGATCCACGTAGACAGCGTCGTGGCAAACCTGATGCAAGCTGATGCCCTCGCCCAGAGTCGCAGGATTGGAAAGTAGGACCAGGCAGTCAGGATCTTCTCGAAAGCGCTTGATCTGATCTTCTCGATCAGGGGTCCCGCCGTGCACCGTAGCTGGCTGAAATCGGGCGAACATAGCAGACATGGTAGTGAGGCTTCGGACGAACGTCGACCACACGATAGTCTTACGTCCAGATTCGGCGTTGCTGGCCACTATGGACAACGCTTCTTTATATTTCGGAGACATCTCGTGGTCAGGAAGATCTCGAAGCAGCTGGTAGAGTGTGGCGCCCGCCGGTACTTCGATAGGGGGAACTCGATAGCTCAAGGGCTCGTATTTGGTTGTTCCCAACGTAATGAGTGCGGGGCTAGTCGCTGCCATGAGCAGATACATCACCACTCGTCCTAGAGCGTCGAAGTTGCTCTGATTTTCTGCTGCGCGGACACTCATTATGCCGGTGAGAGCCGAGTAGATCTCGCGATGGAGTGGTGGGAGTTCTACTCGCCGTACACGGGTTGTGACAGGCGGGAGATCGAGCTCCTTCTTAGTGGTGCGGGCGAAAAAAGGTCTGAGTGTTTGGCTGGCATATCGGAGATCTCCGCCAGCAACGGCCCGACTGACAGCTTGGCGGCCCTGCCCAGGCAGCACGAAAGCAAAAAGGTTTTGGATATCTTGTACGCCGTTGGGTGCGGGAGTCCCGGTGAGGATCAGACGCCTTTTGGCTCGTGGTCCCAGCGCGAGACACGCGGCGCCGTAAACTCCCGAAGTGCCGCGCTTCATTCGGTGAGCTTCATCCAAGATCATCACGGACGGCTCGGCTGATAGCCATTTTGCCAGCGCAGTCTCGTTGACTGATAGCCTTTCGTAGTTTACAAGAATTAATTCGGCGTTCGGATCGGCTTTACCGTCCAAAATTTGCAAGCGAAGTGGTCGCGAGAAGCACGTCCTGTTCTCGAACTGCCAGCTTTCATACGCCGCCTTTGGGCAGACCACTAGAAGGCGCTGAACTTCTCCTCTGGTACGGAGCGCCTGAAACGTCGCCAAGCCAACTCTGGTCTTGCCGGCCCCCGGCACGCTGAAGTTGGCGCCGTGTCGGAGTGACAGCAGCTTGATGATGTCCCGGGACTGGAAGGCGGTAAGTTCTCCTGTCCAGTCAGCACCTAGGGCTTGCCGGAGCTCTTCGTCCGACATAGGTTCCCGGGCGTTGGCCCTGTCTTCGAGTTGAGCCTCTGCCTCAACTGCTGCCTGCAAGCTGTCTTTTACCAGCGCGGCTAGCTCGGGCTGCCACTCCACATCTTCCGTGGGCCAGTGACTGAGTTCCCGGAGATTAACAAGAAGGTCATCGAGTTCCAGCTCGACAATACCCGGCCCTCTTTGTACTGCCGTACGAAACCGTGGCGTGAGCTGGCGCAGCTCGACCAAGTAAAGCTCTGAAGCCTTCAGGAGAACGGCGGTCCCGGATGCCTCAAGTTCGAGTAGGAGGCTTGTCACGCTTGCGCTACCTCCGGTCCGCGGTAGCGTTCTGGATCCAGATAAGCCCCTCGCCTGGATCGCTGACACCTCGCGATGCTTGCTGCGCAAGCTTCCGAAGTGTATCCCGCAGGCCTAGAATTGCGTCATCGAGGGCTTCGTGGTCGAAAAGACCCTGGCTGCGTGCCTGGACAATGTCGTCAATACACAAGAGCAGCAGGTCGTTCACGTCACTGAGTCTCTCCGGCGCAGCCAGCTTGCGCTTTCGCAACCTGATGTCACGGCCGGCTGTCGTTAGCCCGGACTCCACTGCGTTTTCGGCTGCTGAGATGATCCTATTGGCCTCAGAGCTTTCCTTTGGGGTCAGCCGGGCCGCGGCTGTCGTCTGAGCTGTCGCTCTGAGAACCATGTCCGTAGTTGCGCGTGCCTGTTTGATTTTGGTCGAAGTATCGCGGACGTTGATGTCTAGACCCGGAACCTTGACCGTGTCCGATCCTCTTATCCCCTCGGACTTGAGTTCGGGAGCCAGCCTGGGCTCAAGGTACCTCTCAAGGAAGTTCTCCTCGATAAGGCGCACGTCCGTCTTGCTCTTACCTAGGATAATCGCCAGTAGTCTCGCTTCCTTTAGGGCGTCTGCCTTCTCCTGATCCTTAATGTTTGTGTACACGCGGTGCAACTCTTTGAGCTTCTCTTGGTCCTGCTCGAAATCGACCAATCGCATGCTTACAGTGCTGCCGTCCGAAAGCTTGATGCGGCTCCGGTCAATCGCCTCACGGATAAAGCTTAGGATCCATCTGGCTTGCTGGACGGTCTTCTGATGGATGCGGAAGCTCTTGGCGATTTCTGCTACGCCTCGGCCGTTCGTCTCCTCCTCGTCGATGGCGAGGAGCCAGTTTATGTACGAGTAGTCACGTCTGTGCTCCTTGCGAAGCTGAAGCTCCAACTCCACAGCGCCGATGTCCTGCCAGGACCAGTCGCTGGGTAGTACGCCGACGCGAATATTAGGAGAGCCAAGATCCTTGAGAGCCGCACGTCGAGTGTTGCCGTTGACTAGAATGCCACTCGGAGTGATTATTCCAGGGTCTTTCTGGCCATATTCTTTTAGATCATCCCGAAGCCCGGCAAATTCGGGGTCTTCCCGATCGGGGTCCGCGGGATTGGCCTTGAGAAGGTCGTGCAGGTAGTCTTGACTTTCCTGGCTCCATGGATCAGAGGTCAGATACGCGTCCCGAGCAGGATCATGCTCGCGCTGTGCGCGGATCCGATGGGTCTCCGGGTTGTAATACAGCATCTCCACGGGCACGTCAATAACGTCGATGCTCAGCGGGCGACTCCGCCACTCGATGGTGACGGACTCCCGCGCGCCCTGACCTCTCTGGACTTCGGCCAGCCGCCGCGCTACCAATGTCCTGACATCGTTGCCGCCAGGGGGTTCCGGCAGGGCCATTGATGATCTCCTAAGGGTGACCTCGTGTGTCGGATGGTACGTATCATCGTAGGGATTGCCGTAGGTGTGAGCCTTCGGGACGAGTTACGTTTCGACGAAGGGATCCGGGATGGATCTTCCTGCCTGGGACGACACTAGCGCCAAGTACGGGACCAAGATCCGAGTTGCGCTCTGGCTGGTCTCGGTGGTCGGAGAGGGGAACCTGTTCACGAAGGCCCAGCTGCGAGACGCGTTCCCAGGGGTAGAGCAGGTCGATCGTCGGATGCGTGACCTCCGGCCGCACGGCTGGCAGATCATGACCAACAAGGAGGATGCTTCGCTCAGCTCCAACGAGCTGCGCTTTCTCAAGGCCGGCGAGGAAGTCTGGGACCCCCAGAAGTCCAGTCCCGTAGGGGACGCATTGTCGAATAAGCAGCGCATGGCAGTCTTCGCCGGCGACGATTTCATGTGTGTCGTCTGCGGGATCGCAGGTGGCGAGACGTACGCGGAGTCTAGTCATGAGACGGCCCAGTTGACGGTAACACGTCGGACAGTGGAGGGGGCAGACGGAGAGTCTGCCGTCCAATACGTGACTGAGTGCCGGCGATGCAAGTCGGGTGCGTCGGTCAACAGGGGGGCTAGTCTTCCTGAATTGATAGACAGTATCTCTGTCCTGGACGCTGCTGAGCGGGAGACCTTGGCCATATGGGTGGCGGCCGGACGTCGGCGGCCGACCACCGTTGAACGGATATGGTCGGAGTATCGTCGCTTCCCGGTAGAGGCGCGTAAGGCCATAGCGGATCACCTCAAGTTCTCTCTTGAGTCGTAGACCCGTAAGTTGTACGTATTATTCGGAAGTGTGGTAGCTCAGGGTATGGGCTCGGTGAACGTTTTTATTCACTCTCTGCATTAGCTTCTGTAGTTGGCGCTTGGCGTCTCGATTATCGCCCGCACTCGCAACGGTAAGCCAGCGGGCCGCGGTTCCGTTCTCGCCGCGGCTTAGGAATAGGTGTGCAAGATGGTACGCGGCATCAGAATGGCCACGATTCGCTGCGTACGTATAGTAAAATTCTGCCCGTCCTAGGTCTCCTATCCCGTGGTGTGCGGTGTACCCCAGTCGATAGGTATGCTCGACGGCCAGGGCTAGGCCTGCTTTGGTCGTAACGTCTCCCGTCAGGAGCTGGGAAGCTGCTAGATGCTGAGACTCGGTTGCCGCGGCAAGCCAAGGGATGGCTCGGTGTGGCTGCCGGTCCGCAGCCAGAACAGAGCCCAGGCAGTAGGCCGCCTCGCTGTCGCCGGTTGCCGCCGCCCTGTGCAGGTCAGCCCCCAGTTGTCCATAGGTGTTCAGATACCAGCGATGTTCGGCTGAAAACTCATCCCCAGGCCGAGCTGGAGGGATGACTGCCCTCCCCTCCGGCTTTGACGGCTTCGCGATGACATCCGCAGCAGGCGGGGGCTGTGTTATGTCGGTGGAGTTTATGTTCTGCTCAGGCTGTTGGGAGAAGCTCAGCTTCGTCAGTACTTCCCACGATGTGCGCGCCTCGAGGGCAGGATCCACCTCGGGCATCAGGCCAGTGTCCTTAGCGTACTGGTAGCAGGCCCAAAGTATCGGTCCTGCGACGTCCCAGCCGGGTTGCGCCTGCACTCCGTTGAAGAAGTTGCCCACTGTGGTCTTGGTCAGGGACGGCTTGCCGTGCTTGTGACTACCGACGCCTAGAGGCGAGTCGGATGCGATCTTGCAGATGGCCTCGTACTTGGGTCCACCGCACGCAGTGCGAATCCTCTGTCTTTCCGCAACGACGAGATGTGAACGGTCGTCTTGCTCTTTTCTGGGCACGGAAAGTTGAGCCCCCTCTGTCGTATGTGTGAGCAGGCGCTGATTGGGCTGATCGTCGCCAGCGTGACGCGACAATAACACGCATTCGGGGCTTGAGTGACATTACCCTCGTTTCCGTAGGTAGATGGTAGTGGGCATCTGTCGATGGCGGGCGGGCGCTGGTGGAGAATGGTGCTGAGCATGTGATATATGCCATTTTAACTCGAATGTCTGATGTGTCCCTAAAAGGGGATCTCCCCGCCGAGTGCTATGCCGGTCCAGTGTCAGCTGCGAATTTTCCCGATCCTTCCCGATCCTTCCCGATCTCTACCGATTCCCCTCCATGCTTGCCGGTTGCCACTGGCCCATGACTTACTTGTCGTATCGCCCGGTTCGACTAGCCATTTCCGCCGAGGCGCGATATCTTTGCTCTTCGCCCCATTCGTCAACTGGAATGCTTGGGAGGTTGCCTGTGACATGGGCTGGGTGCGGGGACGAGGCCAGTGACAAGTCCTCCATAGGGCGACTGGAGGAGGTTCCGCTTCGGCACCTGTGGGCGCATGAAGCCAGGGACTTCACGCCCTGGCTATGGCGCCACCCAGAAGAGTTGGGCCGCGCTCTCGGCATGGACTTGGCGTGGGATCGTAGAGAGTACGGTGTGGGCCGATACGCACTGGATCTGATTGGCTCAGACCGGCTAACTGGTGGTGTGGTGATTGTCGAGAACCAGTTGGAGACAGGGGACCATCGTCATCTAGGTCAACTGATCACATACACGGCCGGAACAAATCCCGCGACTGTTATTTGGGTAGCCAAGGCATTCGAGACCGAGCATGTCGACGCCATTCAGTGGCTGAACCAGTACGCCGAGGCGCGTCATCGGTTCTTCGCGGTTGAGGTAAGTGCCTGGCGCATCGGACAATCACCTCCAGCGCCCAAGTTTCAGGTGAAGGTATCCCCGACGGGCTGGGCCAGTACCAGTAGAGGCCGAGGGCGCAAGGTGGCCAAAGAGCTTTAATGGCTTAAGCGACGTAGCTGCCTGATGTTCTTGGAGTGGCGGCGGACGGGTTCGCAACTACGCTCGGCGGATTTGGTAATCAGCTCACGGTGGATTTGCCCTCGGCGGAGGCACAGGCAGAAGTGGCCGTCATTACGCGCGACAGGCCTCGGCTCGCATCATCGAGTCGCCCTACCTGTCAAACATGCAGACGAGGGACACTATCCTCGCTTGATCTGCGTAAGGAAAGCCCTCCATTCTGGTCGTTGGATAATCAGGACGGTGCCCTCCGGGACTTTGGAGTCGCGTACTGCGATGTGGCACTGGACCTTGGCGACCTCTATGCAGTTGTTGCCCTGACCCTGGCTGTAGCTGCTCTTCTGCCAGGTGGCGTGTGACAGGTCCAGCTCGACGTTGCTGCTCATCTCTCGCCTCGATTCACTCGTCATGGCCGAGTCCGTCCATGGTGGCTCTGATGAACTTGATCGACTCGGCGGGTCCAAGGGCGATCGCTCGGAGGTGGTCGAACATCAGCGTATATCGCATGATCTGCTCCGTCTCCTCCAAATACATGCCGTCTGGCGCGAGCTCGAGGTAGACGACGGGCGCGAAGAAGGCCGGGTTCGGGAAGTCGAGGATCACGAAGGGGCCGGTCAGGCCCGGATGGGCGCCGGCCGAGTTCCTGATGACCTGGATCGTGATGCGGGGCTCGTCGCTGAGCCGCACCAGGTGTTCCAACTGCTCGCACATGACGTCGGCGCCACCCACTGGGCGGCGGATCGCCGCCTCGTCGATGACGACCCACAGTTGAGGGCCTTCGTCCTGGTGGATGAGGCGCTGCTGGCGGGCCATGCGAGCGTCCGTACGGCGTTTGACCTCCTTGGGGTCAACGACGGGCGCGGCGCGGATCACCGTCCGCGCGTACGCCTCTGTCTGCAGGAGGCCCGGGATCAGCAGTGGTTCGAAGTTCCTGAGCATCGAAGCCTGTGCTTCGAGGTCGTTGTACGAACCGGTCAGGACGTCGCGATACTCGCTCCACCAGCCCTTCTGCCTTGCCTGTCGGGCGAACGCGATGAGAGCTTCGCGATGCGGCTCGTTGGCCTCGTAGAGATCGAGAAGGTGGCGTAGATCGGCCGTTGTGACGCTGGATCGGGCGTTCTCCATCCGCCACACCTTCGTGGCGTGCCATTCGAGGCGCGCTGCGACGTCCTCCCGAGTGAAGCCGGCCGCCTCCCTGAGGCGCTGCAATTCCGTGGCGAGCCGACGCTGCCGGATGGTGGGGCTTGCTGATGCCATCTCGGAGATTGTCCCTTCTTGTCGCTTTAGCTGGTCGGTGCTGGATGGGATGAACCCGGCAAACTTCCTCATCGGCCGGCCGACTCGGCATGCAATCCAGCATCAAGATCTATTGCAATTTTCTATGGAATCTCGATTCCGGTTGCAGATTAGTAGTCAACCAGTCACGCTCGGTAGAGCTTGCCATCGAACCTGCTGTGAGCGCAGGGAATCGGAGCATCTGGAGGTGACTGGACGATGACCATGGACCAGGCGGAGTCCGCAACGGGGCACGTCTCGGTAGGGGAGCTCAGCGGGGCGCCGAGTGGGTGGAGTCTGGTGCCGAACCCGCCGGTGGCCGGGGAGGCGCTGCGGGTGCGTACCTTCCGGCGGGAGACCTTCCGGGCCACCGGGGATCAGGTGTCCTGCGCGCGGCAGGTCACGCAACAGACGCTGCTCGATCACCCGGCCGCGGAGATCGCGGTGCTGCTGGTGTCCGAGCTGACGTCGAACTCCGTCCGGTACAGCGGGTCGTCTTTCTTCACCCTGGCGATCGTCCGTACGTTCACGGAGGACCTGCACATCAAGGTCATGGACGAGGGGAACAACGGCCTGCCGCGGCTGCTGCGGGACGACCAGGGCGCCGAGAGCGGGCGGGGCATGCGCCTGGTCGACGCGCTGGCCAAGCAGTGGGGGATCACCCGGCGGCGCGGCGACGGGATGGCCGTGTGGTTCGACGTGGACGAGAAGCTGCCCGAGACGTGGGTGGACCTGCTGCTCGTCGGCGAGAGCTGAACGGAGGCGGCCGGATGTGTCACCTCACCGATCGCGACCGCCAGGCGCTCCGCCTGGCCGCCGAGCTGCGCAGGCGCATGCAGGACTGGCTCGGCCGCCGTGGCGTTCCCGCGGCCCTGGCCGTGTCGCCGTTCGTCGACCCGGCCGGCGATGCGAGCGTATTGATCAGGATGAACGCTCACGCGGCGCTGGCCATGATCCTCGGCTTCGAGGAGCAGCGCCGAGGGGACGAAAGGACGCGTGACGCCCGGATCTGGCCGCCGGAGGAGGACGCCGGTGGCCGTGTCCCGGACGGACGGTGAGGAGCCGGGGCTCTGCTCGACCGGCGGCAGGACTACGACCGGCTCTCGTACACGGTGATCGAGCCTCCGGCCGGCCTCGCCGAGGGCTGTCTCGCCTACCTCGACGCGCTGGGCCTGCGCTTCGGCGCCTTTGATTTCGCGCTCACCAGGGACGGTGTTCCGATATTCCTGGAGTGCAATCCCAACGGCCAGTGGGCCTGGTTGGCAGACGCCACCGGGTCACCCATCGCCGCCGCCATCGCCGACCTGCTCTTGGAGGAGCCGACGTGACCGTTCATAAGGCCGTACGGCTCCGACGCGCGCTTGCCGACCGGCTCGCCCAGGCCGGGTTGCTGCACGACCCCGGCTGGCGGGATGCGGTCGAGTCCGTGGCCCGAGAACGCTTTCTCGGCTCGGTGGTCGCCGAGGCCACCGAGTACGGCGACCGGTGGAAGGTGATCCACCGCAAGGAGGTCACCGAGGACGAATGGCTGGAGCTGGCGTACCGCGACCAGACCTGGGTGACGCAGATCGACGGGGACTCGGTCGAGGGTGCGTGCGGCACTGTTCAGGGAGCGCCGACATCCTCCTCGACGTCGCCCGGCCTGGTGGTGCTGATGCTGGCGGCGGCGCAGATCGCAGGCGGAGACAAGGTGCTGGAGGTCGGCACCGGCACCGGCTATTCAACCGCGCTGATATGCCACCGGCTCGGCGACAGGGCCGTCACCTCGATCGAGTACGACGCCGCCGTGGCCGGCCGCGCTCGCGACGCGCTCAC
>NZ_BMNT01000009.1:146670-210521 GCF_014646695.1 Sphaerisporangium melleum | reverse complement strand
CGGCACGAGTCGCTGCGTACGGTGTTCGCCGAGCACGAGGGCACGCCCTACCAGCGCGTCCTCGACCCGGACGCGGTGCCCGCCGTCCTCGCCGGCGGCGACCCCGCCCCGCTCACCGAACCCGGCCTGCCGGCCGCCCTGGACGAGGCGGCCCGGCACGTGTTCGACCTGGCCACCGACATCCCGCTGTGGGGACGGCTGTGGCGCCTCGGCCCCGAGGAACACGTCCTGGTCGTGGTGTTCCACCACATCGTCACCGACGCCTGGTCGTTCGCCCCGCTGTCCCGCGACCTGACCACCGCCTACCGGGCCCGGCTCGCCGGGCACGCCCCGAGCTGGGCGGAGCTGCCGGTGCAGTACGCCGACTACGCGCTCTGGCAGCGCGAACTGCTCGGCGACGAGCGGCAGCCGGACAGCCGGTACGCCCGCCAGCTCGCCTACTGGCGCGGGCAACTCGCCGGGTTGCCCGAGCAGCTCCGGCTCCCCACGGACCGTCCCCGTCCTCCCATCGCCACGCACCGCGGCGACCTGGTCACCTACCAGTGGGACGCCGAACTGCACGAGGCCCTGCTCCGGCTGGCCCGCACCTCCGGCGCGAGCCTGTTCATGGTGCTGCACGCCGGACTCGCCGCACTGCTCACCCGGCTCGGCGCCGGCACCGACATCCCGATCGGCGCCCCCATCGCCGGGCGCACCGACGAGGCCCTGGACGACCTGGTGGGCTTCTTCGTCAACAACCTCGTCATCCGCACCGACACCTCTGGCGAGCCGACCTTCGCCGAGCTGCTCGGCCGGGTCCGCGACACCGCGCTCGCGGCGTACGCCAACCAGGACATCCCGTTCGAACGGCTGGTGGAGGTGCTCAACCCGGTCAGGTCGATGGCCGGTCACCCGCTGTTCCAGGTGTCGATGGCCCTGCAGAACACCCCCGAGGACGACCTCGCCGCGCCCGGACTGGCCGTCGCCGCCGCGGGCATCCCGCACACCGGCACCGCCAAGATGGACGCGTTCTTCAGCCTCGTCGAGGTGCGCGATGCCGACGGCACGCCGCGCGGGCTGGACATCGCCGTCGAGTACAGCACCGACCTGTTCGACGAGCGGACCATCGCCACGCTGGTCGGCCGCTGGGCCCGGCTGCTGCGCGCGGCCGCGGCCGACCCCGGACGGCGGATCGGCGCCATCGACCTGCTCACCCTGGCCGAACGCCACGAGCTGCTCGTCACCCGCAACGACACCAGGGCCGAACGGCCGCACGCCGGGCTGGCCGAGCTGTTCGCGGCCCAGGCCGCCCGCACACCGGGCGCGACCGCGGTCATGTCCAGGGACGCCTCGCTGACCTACGCCGAGCTGGACGCCCGGTCGGACCGGCTGGCCCGGGCGCTGGCCGCACGGGGGGTCGGCCCCGAGCGGGTGGCCGCCCTGCTGCTGCCGCGCTCGGCGGACCTGGTCGCCGGGGTGCTCGCCGTGCTCAAGGCGGGTGGCGCCTGCCTGACCGTGGACCCGGCCATCCCGATGTTCCGGCTGGCGCAGATGACCGCCGACGCCGGCCCGGTGCTCGTCCTCACCGACGAGAAGGGGGACGCGGCGCTGCGCCGGGACGGCCCGGCCGTGCCCCGGCTCGTCATCGACCGTCCGGACGCCGTGGACGCCGAGGACCGGACGCCCGGCGGCCCGGTGCCCGTCCACCCGGATTCGCCCGCCTACGTCATCTTCACCTCCGGGTCCTCCGGACGGCCCAAGGGCGTGACCGTGACCCACGCCGGGCTGGTCAACGTGGCGATGGACCAGATCGCCCGGTTCGGCGTCGGTGCGGACGCCCGCGTGCTGCAGTTCGCCGCCACCGGGTTCGACATGGCCGTCGGCGACCTGGTGATGGCCCTGTTGAGCGGCGCCACCCTCGTGCTGCCGCCCGAGGACCGCGCCGTCGGCGCCGACCTCGCCGACGTGATCGCCGGCACCGGGGTCACCCACATGGTCGTGCCGCCCGCCGTGCTGGCGTCCCTGCCCGAGCGGGACGGCCCGGGCCCGCGGTGCGTCGTCGCAGCCGGCGAGGCGTGCACCCCCGAGATCGTCGCGCGGTTCGCCACCCGCGCCCGGATGTTCAACGCCTACGGCCCCACCGAGACCACGGTGTGCGCCACCACCAGCGATCCTCTGGCCGCCGGCCCGCCCCCGATCGGCCGGCCCATCGCCAACACCCGGGCGTACGTGCTGGACGCCGGGCTCGCCCCGGTGCCGCCCGGCGCGATCGGCGAGCTGTACGTGGCCGGGACCGGCGTGGCCCGCGGGTACGCCGGCCGGGCCGGGCTCACCGCCGAACGGTTCGTCGCCGACCCCTTCGGTCCCGCCGGGGCCCGTATGTACCGGACCGGCGACCTGGTGCGGTGGAACGCCGCCGGGGCGCTCGACTACCTCGGCCGGGCCGACGACCAGATCAAGATCCGCGGGTTCCGCGTCGAGCCCGGCGAGATCGCCGCCACCCTCGCCTCGCACCCGGCCGTGCACCGGGCCGTGGTCGTCCCCTGGCGGGCGAACGGCGGTGACGACCGGCTGGTCGCCTACGTGGTGCCGCGCGAGGAGATGGCCGACGACGGCCGGTCGCTGCGCGGCTTCGCCCGGGAGCGGTTGCCGGAGTTCATGGTGCCGTCGGCGGTGGTGGTGGTCGATCGGTTGCCGTTGACGCCGAACGGGAAGCTGGATCGGGCGGCGTTGCCGGTTCCGGTGTGGGAGGGCGGTGGCGGGCGTGGTCCGCGTGATGCCCGTGAGGAGGTGTTGTGCGGGCTGTTCGCGCAGGTCCTCGGCATCGAGCGGGTCGGCATCGATGACGACTTCTTCGACCTGGGCGGTCACTCGCTGCTGGCCACCCGGCTGATCAGCGAGATCCGCGAGGAACTGCACGCCGAGGTCCCCATCAGGCACCTGTTCGAGTCCCCGACCGTCGCCGAACTGGCCGGCCGGCTGGACGCCCCGGTCGAGACGCGCCCACCGCTGGTGCGCAGGCCCCGTCCGGAAGGAGTGGCGTAGCCGATGATCCCCCTTTCCTTCGCCCAGCGGCGGCTGTGGTTCGTCCACCGGCTGGAAGGTCCGAGCGCCACCTACAACGTGCCGTGGGCGCTCCGGCTGCGCGGCGCGCTGGACGTCGAGGCGTTGCGCGCGGCACTGGCCGACGTGGTCGAGCGGCACGAGGCGCTGCGCACCGTCTTCCCCGAGCGGGACGGCGAGCCGTACCAGCGGATCCTGGCCCCGGACGAGGCCAAGCCGATGCTGGAGGTGACCGACGCCACCGAGGCGGAACTGCCCGCGCTGCTGGAGCGGACCGCCCGGCACGGCTTCGACCTGGCCGAGGAACTGCTGGTGCGGGCGCACCTGTTCGCGCTCGGCCCGGACGAGCATGTGCTGATGCTGCTGATGCACCACATCGTGTGCGACGGCTGGTCGGCAGCTCCGCTGTCGCGGGACCTGATGGCCTGTTACGAGGCGCGGCGCGCGGGCCGGGCGGCGGAGCTGCCGGAGCTGCCGGTGCAGTACGTGGACTACACGCTCTGGCAGCGTGATCTGCTGGGTGATCCCGGCGACCCGGCCAGTGTGATCGCCCGGCAGACCGCCTACTGGCGCGACCGCCTCGCCGGGCTGCCCGAGCAGATCAGGCTCCCCGCCGACCGGCCGCGCCCGGCCGTCGCCTCGACCCGCGGCGACGTGCTCACCTTCGCCTGGGACGCCGGCCTGCACCGGGACCTGCTCGCCCTGGCCCGCGAGTGCGGCGCGAGCCTCGCCATGGTGCTGCAGGCCGGGCTCGCCGCACTGCTCACCCGGCTCGGCGCCGGCACCGACGTGCCCATCGGCTCCCCGATCGCCGGCCGCACCGACCGGGCGCTCAACGAGCTGGTCGGGTTCTTCGTGAACTCCATGGTCATCCGGGTGGACACCTCCGGCGACCCGGCCTTCCGCGACCTGCTGGGGCAGGTGCGCGAGACCGCGCTCGCCGCCTACGCCAACCAGGACGTGCCGTTCGAGCACCTGGTGGAGGTGCTCAACCCGGCCAGGTCCGCGGCCCACCAGCCGCTGTTCCAGGTCATCCTCGCGCTGCAGAACGCGCCGGCTGGCGTGCTCGCCACCAGCGGCCTGGAGATCACCCCCGAATGGGTCACCACCGGGACCGCCCGGATGGACCTCTACTGGAACCTCACCGAGCAGCCGCTCGACACCACCGACGGCGGGCTGCTCGGCTTCGTCGAGTTCGACACCGACCTGTTCGACCGCCGGACCGTCGCCGGCCTGGTCGAGCGGTACGAGCGGGTGCTGCGCGCCGTGGCCGCCGACCCGGACGTGCGGCTCGGCCGCGTCGAGGTGCTCGCCGAGGACGAGCGCGCCGAGCTGATGGCCACCGGCCGCGGCGCCGCCCTCGACCCGGCCGTCGTCGGCGATCTCTCCGGCGCCGCCCGCTCGCCGGGCCTGGCGGAGCTGTTCGCGGCCCAGGTGGCGCGGACGCCGGACGCGGTGGCGGTGTCCTCGGGCCTGCCGGACGGACCCAGAGAAGAGGTGACGTACGCCGAGCTGGACGCACGGGCGTCGGCGGTCGCCGAACGCTTGCGCGAGCTGGGCGTGCGGCCGGAGTCGGCGGTGCTGCTGGTGATGGAACGCTCGGCGGACCTCGTGGCCGCGATCCTGGGCGTGATCCAGGCCGGCGGAGCGTACGTGCCGGTGGACCCGCGCTTCCCGGCCGCCCGGGTGGCGGCCATGGCCGCCGAGACCGGTGCGCCGGTCGCCATCGCCGACCCCGCGCTGACCTCCCGCGTACCCGCCGGCCTGCGCGTCCTCCACCTCGACGAGCCCACCACCGCCGGGGAGACCGGCGGCGCCGAGGTCTCCGGCACCTTCCGGGCCACCGGGGCCGGCCTCGCCTACGTCATGTACACCTCCGGCTCCACCGGCACGCCCAAGGGCGTCGCGGTCACCCAGCGGGACGTGGCCGGCCTCGCGCTCGGCTCGACCCGCCGGGCCGGCGCCGGGGGACGGGTCCTGTTCCACTCCCCGGTCGCGTTCGACGCCTCGACGTTCGAACTCTGGGCCCCCTTGCTGTCGGGGGGCGAGGTGGTGGTCGCGCCGGCGGGCGAGCTCGACGTGGCGGTGCTGGCCCGGGTGATCGCCTCGGGCGGGGTGACGGCGCTGTGGGCCACCGCGGGGCTGTTCGCGGTGCTGGCCGAGGAGTTCCCGGGGTGTTTCGCGCGGGTGCGCGAGGTGTGGACGGGCGGGGACGTGGTGTCTCCGCAGGCGGTGCGCCGGGTGCTGGCGGCGTGCCCCGGTCTGCGGGTGGTGAACGGATACGGGCCGACCGAGACGACGACGTTCGCGTTGTGCCATCCGGTCGATGAGCTGGCCGCCGACGCGGTCGTGGTGCCGGTGGGGCGTCCGCTGGACGGGATGCGGGCGTACGTGCTGGACGAGTTCCTGCGGCCGGTGCCGGCGGGCGTCGTGGGAGAGCTCTATGTGGCCGGTGTGGGGGTGGCACGCGGGTATCTGGGACGCACGGGGTTGAGCGCGGAGCGGTTCGTGGCCGATCCGTACGGGCCGGCCGGGTCCCGGATGTACCGCACGGGAGATCTGGTGCGGTGGGCTCCGGGCGGGGTCGTGGAGTTCGCCGGCCGGGTGGACGGACAGGTGAAGATCCGCGGGTTCCGGGTGGAGCCGGGCGAGGTGGAGGCGGTGCTCACCTCGCACCAGGCGGTGGAACACGCCCTGGTGATCGCCCGGGAGGACGTTCCCGGGGACAGGCGCCTGGTCGCCTACGTCGTCCCCGCCACCGCCGGCGACGACGCCGCGGGCGAGCAGGTCGAGGAGTGGCGGCAGATCTTCGACACCGCCTACACCGGCGCCGCGCCCGTCCCGTTCGGCGAGAACTTCGCGGGCTGGAACAGCAGCTACGACGGCGACCCCATCCCGCTCGGCCAGATGGCCCGGTGGCGCGACGCCGTGGTCGAGCGGGTCGCCGAGCTGCGCCCGCGCCGCGTCCTGGAGATCGGCGCGGGCACCGGCCTGCTGCTCTCCCGGCTCGCCCCCGCCGCCGAGGAGTACTGGGCGACCGACCTGTCGGAGGAGGTCGTCCGCGACCTCGCCGCCGAGGTCGCCCGCCGGCCCGGCCTGGCGGACAAGGTCGTGCTGCGCGCCCGGGCCGCCGACGACTTCTCCGGCATCCCCGAGAACCACTTCGACGCCGTCGTGCTCAACAGCGTCGTGCAGTACTTCCCCGGCGCCGACTACCTGATCGACGTGCTCGCCGGCGCGATGCGCGCCCTGGCCCCCGGCGGCGCCGTGCTCGTCGGCGACGTCCGCGACCGCAGACTGCTGCGCGCCTTCCGCACCGCCGTCGAGCTGACCGGCGCGGAGGGCGGCGACGCCGGGACGGACGCCGCCCGGCGCGTGCGCACCGCCGTCGACCAGGCCGTGGCGCTGGAGAAGGAACTCGTCCTCGACCCGGCGTTCTTCCCCGCGCTGCGCGGAGTGCTGCCCGGCCTGGCCGGGGTGGACGTCCGGCTCAAGCGCGGCGCCTACCACAACGAGCTGACCCGGCACCGGTACGAGGCCGTGCTGTACCGGAGCGGGCGCGAGCTGCTGGACGTGGCGAGCGCGCCGCGGCTGGCCTTCGGCGCCGAGCCGGACGCCTTCGACCGGCTGGCCGCGCACCTGCGCGACGCGCGCCCCCCGGCCGTGCGGGTGACCGGCATCCTCAACGCCCGGGTCGCGCACGAGGTCGCCGCCGCCGCGGCCCTGGACGCCGGCCTGCCCCTGCCCGACGTGCTGGCCCGGCTGCACGCCCCCGCCGGGGTGGACCCGGAGGACTGCCACACCCTCGGCGAGCGGCTCGGATACCGGGTCGCGGTCACCTGGTCACCGGAGGCCGCCGACCGGTTCGACGCCGTGTTCACCACGCGGGCAGGCCCCGAGATCGCACTGACCGGCACCGGGCCCACCGCGGACGGGCGCGACCCGCGCGCCTGCGCCAGCGACCCGCTGGCCTCGCGCGACCGGGGCGCGCTGTCGCGCGAGCTGCGCGCGTTCGCCGGGGCCCGGCTGCCGGAGTTCATGGTCCCCGCCGCGGTCGTCGTCCTGGACCGGCTGCCGCTCACCGCCAACGGCAAGGTGGACCGGGCGGCGCTGCCCGCGCCCCGCTGGGACGGCGGCGGGCGGCGGCCGCGCTCCCCGCGCGAGCAGATCCTGTGCGACCTGTTCGCCGAGGTGCTGGGCGTCGCCGACGTCGGCATCGACGACGACTTCTTCGACCTCGGCGGCCACTCGCTGCTGGCGACCCGTCTCGCCTCGCGCGCCCGGCGCGTGCTCGGCGTCGAGGTGGCGATCAGGGCGCTGTTCGAGGCGCCCACGGTCGCCGAGCTGGCCCAGCGGCTGGACGTCTCGGCCCGGCCCCCGCTGCTGGCCCGCCGCCGCCCGCCTCGGGTGCCGCTGTCGTTCGCCCAGCGCCGGCTGTGGTTCCTGCACCGGCTGGAGGGGCCGAGCGCGACCTACAACATGCCGTGGGTGATCCGCATGCGCGGCCCGCTGGACGTGGCCGCGCTGCGCGGCGCGCTGGCCGACGTGGTGGCCCGGCACGAGTCGCTGCGCACCGTGTTCCCCGAGGTGGACGGCGAGCCCTACCAGCACGTCCTAGACCCGGCCGAGGCGGTCCCCGAGCTGGAGGTCACCGCGCTCGCCGCCCCCCGCGGCGCGACGGCGCTCCAGGACGAGGAACGGCTGCGGGCCGCGCTGGACGAGGCCGCCCGGTACGGCTTCGACCTGCGGAACGAGATCCCGGTGCGGGCGCGGCTGTTCGCCACGGGACCCGGCGAGCACGCGCTGCTGCTGCTGTTCCACCACATCGCCGGAGACGGCTGGTCGTTCTCGCCGCTGGCCCGCGACCTGATGTCCTGCTACGAGGCGCGGCGCCGCGGCGAGGAGGCGCACCTGCCCGAGCTGCCGGTCCAGTACGCCGACTACACGCTCTGGCAGCACGAGCTGCTCGGCGACGCCGACGACCCGGAGAGCGTCCTCGGCCGCCAGCTCGCCCACTGGAAGCGCGAGCTGGCCGACCTGCCGCCCGAGATCCGGCTGCCCGCCGACCGGCCCCGGCCCGCCCAGGTCACCCACCGGGGCGAGGTGCTGGCCTTCGAACTCGACGCCGACCTGCACCGGCGGCTGGCCGGGCTCGCCCACGAGTCGGGCGCCAGCCTGTTCATGGTCATGCAGGCGGGCCTCGCGGCGCTGCTCACCCGGCTCGGCGCGGGCACCGACATCCCCATCGGCAGCGGCATCGCCGGCCGCACGGACCAGGCCTTGGACGACCTGGTGGGCTTCTTCGTCAACACCCTCGTGCTGCGCGCCGACACCTCGGGCAACCCGGCCTTCCGCGTGCTGCTCGACCGGGTGCGCGAGACCGCCCTCGCCGCCTACGCCAACCAGGACGTGCCGTTCGAGCTGCTGGTGGAGGTGCTGAACCCGGCGCGCTCGATGGCCCGCAGCCCGCTCTACCAGGTCTCGCTCGTCCTGCAGAACACCCCGGAGGTGCGCTTCCACCTGGCCGGGCTGGAGATCGAGTACGTCCAGGCGGCCATCGGCACCGCGCGCGACGACATCTTCCTCAGCCTGAGCGAGCGCCGCGACGAGGCCGGCCGGCCCGGCGGGTTCTACGGCTTCGCCGAGTACAACACCGACATCTTCCACCGGGCCACCATCGAGCGGGTCGTCGAGTGGTACCGGCGGTTCCTGGCCGCCGTCGCCGCCGACCCCGCGCTCCCCATCGAGCGGGTGCCCATCCTGGACGCGGGGGAGCGCCGCGAACTCGTCGCCCTGGGCACCGGCCCGCGGGCCGAGGATCCGCCCGCGACCGTGCCCGAGCTGTTCGAACGCTGGGCCGCCCGCACCCCGGACGCCCCGGCCCTCACCGACGGCGAGACGACCCTCACCTACGCCGAGCTGAACGCCAAGGCCAACCGGCTCGCCCACCATCTCATCGCGGCCGGTGCCGGCCCCGAGCGCGTCGTCGCGGTCGCCGCCCCCCGCTCGGCCGACTACGTGGTGAGCGCGCTCGCGGTGCTGAAGGCGGGCGGCGTGTGCCTGCCACTGGACTCCGGCACGCCGGTGAGCCGGGTGGCCGCGATGTTCGCCGACGTCGATCCGGTGTTCGTCCTGCGGCACGTCGAGCTCGGCGCCGAGGTCCCGGCGACGCCCGCGCTGCCGTTCTTCTTCCTGGACGACCCGTTCGGTCACCACACGCTGGACCGCCACCCCCGCACCGACCCCGCCGCCTCCGGCCGGCGGCCGCTGCCGGAGCACGCCGCCTTCGTGATCTACACCTCCGGGTCCACCGGCCGTCCCAAGGGGGTCACCCTCGACCACCGGGCCCTGGTCAACGTCGCGCTCGACCAGACCACGCGGTTCGGCGTGAGCCCCGGCCGCCGGGTGCTGCAGGTGGTGTCCACCTCGTTCGACATGGCGGTGGGCGACCTGCTGCTCGGCCTGCTGGGCGGCGGCACGCTGGTGCTGCCCGAGTCGCGGGGCCAGGTGCTCGGCGACGAACTGGCCGCCGTCCTGACCGGCCGCCGGGTCACCCACATGGTCGCCCCGCCCGCCGTGCTGACCACGCTGCCCGACCTGGACCTGCCCGACCTGGCGTGCGTGGTGACGGCCGGCGAGGCGTGCGCCCCCGAGCTGATCGCACGCCTGGCCGCCGGGCGCCGGGTGTTCAACGCCTACGGCCCGACCGAGAGCACCATCGTCGCCACCACCAGCCGCCCGCTCGGCGGCGACGGCGGCGCGCCCATCGGCCGCGCCGTCCGCAACGCCGAGGTTCGCGTGCTGGACGGCGGCCTCAACCCGGTGCCGCGCGGCGTGGCCGGTGAGCTGTACGTCGCCGGGCGCGGCGTCGCCCGGGGCTACGTCCGGCGGCCCGGGCTGACCGCCGGCCGCTTCGTCCCCGACCCGTACGGCCCGCCCGGGGCGCGCATGTACCGCACCGGCGACCTGGTCCGCTGGAACGCGGGCGGCGACCTCGAGTACCTCGGCCGGGGCGACGACCAGGTCAAACTGCGCGGTTTCCGCATCGAGCCGGGCGAGATCGAATCGGTGCTCACCCGGCACGAGGGCGTGGCGCGGGCCGCGGTCCTCGTCCGCGAGGACCGCCCGGGCGACCAGCGGCTGGTCGCGTACGTCGTGCCCGCCGTCGAGGACGGCGCGGCGCTGGCCGAGCAGGCCGCCGAACAGGTCGGCGAGTGGCGGCAGATCTTCGACTCGGGGTACGAGACGGGAGGCGGCGCCCCCTTCGGCGAGGACTTCTCCGGCTGGAACAGCAGCTACGACGAGGGCGCCCCGCTGCCGCTGCCGGAGATGCGCGACTGGCGCGCCGCCGCCGTCGCCCGCATCCGTGAGCTGTCCCCGGAACGGATCATCGAGCTCGGCGTCGGCTCCGGCCTGCTGCTCGCGAAGCTGGCCCCGCACTGCACGGCCTACTGGGGCACCGACTTCTCCGCCGAGGCGATCACCCGGCTGCGGCACGAGGTCGAGGCCGACCCCGGCCTCGCCGGGCGGGTCGTCCTGCGCGCCCAGCCCGCCGACGACCTCACCGGCCTGCCCGCCGGGCACTTCGACGTGGTCGTGCTCAACTCCGTCGTCCAGTACTTCCCGAGCGGCGAATACCTGCTCACCGTGCTGCGCCGGGCCTTCGAGCTGCTCAGACCGGGCGGGGCGGTGTACGTCGGCGACGTGCGCCACCGGCGGTCGCACCGCACCCTGCTGTCGGCCGTCCGGGTCGGCCGCACCCGCGGCGAGGGCGATCCGGCCGCCGTGCGCCGGGCCGTCGAGCACGCCGTGATGCTGGAGAAGGAACTGCTGGTCGACCCCGAGTTCTTCACCGCCCTTCGCCAGGAGGTCCCCGGGCTCGCCGGGGTGGACGTGCGC
This sequence comes from Sphaerisporangium melleum, assembly GCF_014646695.1. Lineage (GTDB taxonomy): Bacteria > Actinomycetota > Actinomycetes > Streptosporangiales > Streptosporangiaceae > Sphaerisporangium > Sphaerisporangium melleum. The sequence goes on along the minus strand of NZ_BMNT01000009.1, from coordinate 199,580 downwards.
CTCAAGCGGGGCGCGCCGCACAACGAGCTGACCCGGCACCGTTACGAGGTCGTCCTGCACAAGGGCCCGGGCGCCCCCGCCGACCTGGCCGCCGCCGAGCGTGTGACCTACGGCCGCGACGTCGCCGACCTGTCCGGCCTGGCCGCCCTGCTCGGCACCGCCCGCACCGCGCCGCTGCGGGTGACCGGCGTGCCCAATGTGCGCCTGACCGGGGAGGCGGCAGCGGCGGCGGCCCTGGAGGAGGGCCTGCCGTGGCCGGAGGTCCGCGATGCGCTCGACCGGCACGACGGCGTGGACCCCGAGGACCTGCACGCGCTCGGGGAACGCCTCGGCCACCGCGTCGCCGTCTCCTTTTGCCCCGAGGCCGTGGACACGATGGACGCGGTCTTCGTCCCGCGCGCCACCACCTCGCGCGTCCCGCCGCTGACCGGCGTGTACCGGGCGGGCGAGGACGCCGCCGGCCCGCTGCGCCACGTCACCAGCCCGGCCGGCGCCCGGGGGCACACCGCGCTGGTCGGCCGGCTCCGCGCCTACCTCAAGGAACGCCTGCCCGAGTACATGGTGCCCTCGGTGGTGGTCCCGCTGCAGGAGCTGCCGCTCACCCCGCGCGGCAAACTCGACCGCCGCGCGCTGCCCGCCCCCGAGACCGGCGCCACGGCCGGACGCGCGCCGCGCACCCTGGACGAGGAACTGCTGTGCGAGCTGTTCGCCGAGGTGCTCGGCGTCGAGCGGGTCGGCGTCGACGACGACTTCTTCACCCTCGGCGGGCACTCGCTGCTGGCCGCCCGGCTGGTCAGCCGCGTACGGGCCACGATCGGCGCCGAACTGGCCATCCGCGTGCTGTTCGAGGCGCCGACCGTGGCGGGCTTGGCCGAACGGCTCGGGACCGGCGCGTCCGGCTCCTCGCTGGACGTGCTGCTGCCGCTGCGCCCGCGCGGCGAGCGGCCGCCGCTGTTCTGCGTCCACGCCGGCTGGGGGATCAGCTGGTCGTACTCCGGCCTGATCAGGCACCTCGGCGCCGACCGGCCGATCTACGGCCTGCAGGCGCGCGGCCTGGCCCGTCCCGAGCCGCGCCCGGACAGCATCGAGGAGATGGCGGCCGACTACCTCGCCCACGTGCGCCAGGTGCAGCCGCACGGGCCCTACCACCTGATCGGCTGGTCCTCCGGCGGCCCGGTCGCCTACGAGATGGCCGTCCAGCTCCAGGCGGCCGGCGAGCAGGTAGGACTGCTGTCGATCATGGACGCCTACCCGCCCACCGCCCTCCCGGCCCTGGCGGACGGGCTGAAGAGCGAGGCGGGCGACCTGCTGCGCCGGGCGTTCAGCAAGGAGGGCATGCTCATGGCGCTGATCGAGGCCATGGGCTTCGGCCAGCGGCACCTGCTGGACGGCCCGCCGGACTTCGCCCGGGTCGCCGAACTGTTCCGCTCCGAGGGCAGCGCCCTGGCCGGCCTCACCGAGGACGACGTCCAGGCCATGGTCGAGGTCTACGCCAACACCAGCAGGATCACCGACCGGTACGTCCCGGGCCGCTTCCGCGGCGACCTGCTGTTCTTCATGGCCACCGTGGACCGCGTCGAGGGCACGCCCCTGCCGGACTCCTGGGCGCCCTTCCTGGACGGATCGATCGACGTGCACGACATCGCCTGCGCCCACCACCGGATGACCTGGCCCGAGCACATCGCCGAGATCGGCCGCGTGCTGCGCGACCGGCTCGACGCCCCCCGGCCCTGACCCCCGCTGTTCCCCCAAGAACCCGACGAAAGGAAGCGGACAATGACGAACCCGTTCGAGGACCCGGAAGGCACCTTCCTCGTGCTCGTCAACGACGAGGGCCAGCACTCGCTGTGGCCGGTCTTCGCCGACGTCCCGGCCGGCTGGCAGACCGTGTTCGGCCCCGGCCCGCGCGATGCCGCCCTGGCCTACGTCGAGGAGCACTGGGTGGACATGCGGCCGAAGAGCCTCATCGCGGCCATGGAGGCCGAGGGCACGTCCTAGCCCGGCCGCCGGGGCGGCGCTCCGCCACCCCGGCCCCCTTCTCCGTACCCGACCGCATCCACGGCACCTGGGAGGTGCGCCATGACAGAGCCCGACGACGAGCCCGGCGGCGTCACGGTCGACCGCTCGCTGGTCGACACCTCGGACCCCGCCCCCTGGTTCGCGCTCATGCGGCGCCGGGAGCCGGTCTGGCACGACGAGCGGTTCGGCATGTGGCACGTCTTCCGGCACGCGGACGTCGAGGCCGCCCTGACCGACCACGCCACCTTCTCCTCCGACTCGCGGGCCGCCATGGCGGCGATGCCGGAGTTCCAGCCGTTCACCCGCGGCAACTTCATGGTGATGGACCCGCCCGACCACCGCCGGCTCCGCGGCCTGGTCAGCGCCGCCTTCGGCAGGCGGGCCATGGAACGGCTCGAACCGCTGGTGACCGCGATCGTCGACGACCTGCTCGACGAGGTGAAGGGCGCCGAGGAGATCGACCTGGTCACCGCGCTCGCCCACCCGATGCCGGTGTTCGTCCTCGCCGACCTGCTCGGGCTGCCCCGCGCCGACCGGCCGACCCTGTTCACCTGGGCCAAGGTGCTCACCGGGGTGGACATCACCGCGGGGGCCGCCCCCGCCGACCCGGCGTCGTCGCTGCGCGAGATGAACGCCTACCTGCTGGAGGTCGTCGCCGGCCGCCGCCGGGCGCCCGGCGACGACCTGGTGAGCCGGCTCGTCCAGGCCGAGGTGGACGGGGACCGGCTGGCCGACGACGAGCTGGTCGGCATCGTCAGCCTGCTGCTGATCGCCGGGCACCTGATGGCCACCATGCTGGTCGCCAACACCGTGCTGTGCCTGGACGGCCATCCCGAGGCGGCCGCCCGGGTGCGCGCCGACCCCGAGGGCCTGCTGCCCGGCGCCATCGAGGAGACGCTGCGCTACCGCAACTCGGCCGACCGCCTGGTGCGCACGGCCACCCGCGACGTCGAGCTCGCCGGTCGCGCCATCCCGGCCGGGGCCCGCGTCCTGCTGTGGACCGGCAGCGCGAACCGCGACCCGGCGGCGTTCACCGAACCCGACCGCTTCGACGTCACCCGGACGCCCAACCGGCATCTCGGCTTCGGGCAGGGCGTCCACTTCTGCCTCGGCGCGCCGCTCGGCCGCCTGGAGGCCCGGGTCGCGCTCGGCCGGATGCTGGCCCGCATGCCGTCCATCGAGGTGCTGTCGGGGGTCGAGTACTTCGGCTCCCACTCGCTGATCAGGAAGGTCCCGCTGAGGGTGCGATGGGTGTGAGCGCTGTGACCGGAGGAGACGGGGCCGCGAGACGAGACGGGAACCGGAGAGGGGTGAGCAGGTGGGCGTCACGGTGAACAAGTGGCTACGCCGCCCGCCGCGGAGCGCGGCGCCGGAGGTGCAACTGGTCTGCCTCCACTACGCCGGAGGCGGGGCCTCGGCCTTCCAGCCATGGGTCGGCCGGATCCCCGACTGGGTGGACCTGCGGCTGGTCCAGCTCCCCGGCCGGGAGAACCGCTTCCGCGAGCCGCCGTACCGCACCATGCGGCCGCTGGTCCAGGCGCTGGCCGACGAGCTGACCCCCGTGCTGTGCCCGCCGTACCTGCTGTTCGGGCACAGCATGGGCGCCCGGGTGTCGTTCGCGCTGACCCACGAGCTGGAGGCCAGGGGGCTTCCCCTGCCGGAGCTGCTGGTGGTGTCGGGCACCCCCGCGCCGAGCGTCACCGAGTGGAAGCACGCCCACCACCTGCCGCAGGACGAGCTGATCGAGCACCTGATCGACCTCGGCGGCATCCCGCCCGAGGTGCTGGACTCCCCGGCGCTGCTGGAGCTGATGCTGCCGGTGATCCGCTGCGACCTGGAGCTGTCGGAGACCGCCCTGCTCAGCTACCCCCGGCCGCTGCCCGGCGTCCCCCTGCTCGCCATCGCGGGCGAGAAGGACGTGATCGCGCCGCCGGAGAAGATGCGGCCCTGGGGCGAGGAGACCAGCGGCCCCTTCGAGTTCGTGGTCCTGCCCGGCGACCACTTCTTCCTGCACAACCTGCTTGACGAGACGCTGGCGCCGGTCCTGCGCGGCATCGAGAGGTGCCGGTGATCCCGGCGCCGCGACGCGGTGCGCACGACCTTCGAGACCGAGTGGATGGGTGTGGAATGGACGGACGAGAGATGCCAGTGACCGAGGACGCCCGCGTGCACGACCTCGTGCGGTGGTGGGCGCGTTCTGCCCCCGCCGCGCCGGCCGTCTCCTCCGGCGGGGAGACGCTCACCTACGCCGAGCTGGACGAGCTGTCGGACCGTCTCGCCGGGAGCCTGCGCGCCCGCGGCGTCGGGCCCGACGACCGGGTCGGCATCGTGATGGCGCGGTCTCCGAGGCTGGTCGTGGCGATGCTCGGCGTGCTCAAGGCCGGCGGGGCGTACGTGCCGGTGGACGTCGCCTACCCGGCCGAGCGCCGTGACTTCCTGCTGCGCGACTCGGCCGCGGCCACCGTGCTGACCGACGCCGAGCGGGCCGGCGACCTGGCCGCCGGGACGCCGGGGGAGCGGGACGGCGGCGCGGCGCCCGACGTCCTCACCTACGAGGAGGCGCTCGCCGGGGAGCCTGCCGGCGAGAGCGGACCTGGGGCCGGCCCGGGGAACCTCGCCTACATCGTCTACACCTCCGGCTCCACCGGCGTGCCCAAAGGCGTGATGGTGCAGCACGCCGACGTCGTACGGCTGATCGGCGACCCCCGGCTGGACGTGCGCCCCGGCGAGGTCGTGGCCCAGCTCGCCCCGTTCTCCTTCGACGCGTCGGTCTTCGAGATCTGGTCGGCGCTGTGCCGCGGCGGCCGGGTGGCGCTGCTGGACAACCCCCAGCAGTCGGCCGCGGGCCTGGGCGAGCAACTGCGCGAGGTCGAGCCGGACTGGATGTTCCTCACCTCCGGCCTGTTCCAGGTGCTGGTCGACCAGGACCCGCAGGCCCTGTCCCACGTCGGCACGCTGATCACCGGCGGGGACGTGCTGTCGCCGCAGGCCGTGCGGGCGAGCGCCGCCGTCACCCGCCGCCGCACCTACGCCGCCTACGGCCCCACCGAGACGACCGTCTTCGCCTCGCTGCACCCGGTCGACCCGGCAGCGCCCGAGCCGGAGCGGGTGCCGATCGGCGCCCCGCTGCACGGCATGACGCTGCGGGTGCTCGACGAGCGGCTGCGGCCGGTGCCGCCGGGGACGGTGGGCGAGCTGTACGTCTCCGGGTACGGCGTCGCCCGCGGCTACCTCGACCGTCCGGGGATCACCGCGGAACGGTTCCTCGCCGACCCGTTCGCCGCCGGCGGCGCGCGCATGTACCGCACCGGTGACCTGGCCCGCGAGCTGCCCGGCGGCGAGTTCGACTTCCACGGCCGGGTGGACCGGCAGGTCAAGATCCGCGGCTACCGGGTCGAGCTGGGCGAGATCGAGGCCGTGCTCAACTCCCACCCGCTGGTCTCCTCCGGCGCGGCCGAGGTGTTCGACGACGGCCCCGACCTCAAGCGGCTGGCCGCGTTCGTGGTGCCCGCCGAAGGCGCCAAGGTCACCACCGGCGACCTGTACCGCTACCTCGGCGAGCGCCTGCCCGCGTACATGCAGCCGCTCGGCATGATCATCCTGGCCGACATGCCGCGCGACCCCAACGGCAAGACCGACCGCCGCGCGCTGCCCTACCCGTGGAAGCGGCGGGCCGACCTCGGCCTGGAGGAGGAGTACGCCGAGCCGCGCACACCGCTGGAGCGCACGATGGCCACCGTGTGGACCGAGGTGCTCGGGCTGGACACCATCGGCGTGGACGACAACTTCTTCCAGCTCGGCGGCGACTCGCTGCGCAGCGTGATGCTGCTCAAGCGCCTGCAGGACCAGAACGTCAAGGTCCTCGCCGACGACCTGTTCGACTACCAGACCATCGCCGAGCTGTCCGCCGCCGTCGAGGCCGCCGGCCGGGCGGAGGGCGGCCCGGAGGAACCCGCCTGGCCCGCGGGCGCCGTGACGGGAAGCGCCACGACCACGAGGTGACGGCCGCAACGCGAGGAGAGGCACGATGCGCATCGACTTCGGCGAGCCCAAACCCCTCGACTCCCTCGACGGGCTACGGCTCCACGACCCGGCGACCTACGTGGCCGGCTGCCGGCACGACGTGTGGCTGTCCCTGCGGCGGCACCGCCCGGTCGGCCGCGACCACATGCCCGACGGCACCCCGTACTGGTCCTTCGCCACGTACGCCGACTGCGACAAGATCGTCAAGGACACGGCGACGTACAGCTCCGAGGACGGCACCATCCTGGCCTCGGTCGGCGTGGGCGACTCGGCCGGCGGGCAGACCATCACGCTCATGGACCCGCCCGACCACAGCGCGATCCGCCGCCCGCTCATGCGCACCATGCGGCAGTCGGTGGTGCGGCGCCGCGCCGACGCCGTCCGGGCGAAGGTGCTGCGCCTGATCGACCCGCTGCTGGCCGGGGGCGAGCACGACATCGCACGCCTGATGCGGCTGCTGCCGATGGTCGCGGCCGGTGACCTGCTCGGCATCCCCGAGCAGCACTGGGAGACCGTCGCCTTCAACACCACCGCCAGCATCGCCCCGGAGGACCCCGAGTACGCCGTCGGCCGCGACGTCGGCGACACCCTGCGGCGCGTCCACCACCGGCTGTTCGCCGTCTTCGCCGAGACGATCGAGACCCGGCGGCGCGACCCCGGCGAGGACGTGGTCACCGCGCTCCTCGGCCTGGAGATCGGCGGGCGGCCCATCGACGACCGGCGGGTCATGCTCAACTGCTACAGCGTCGCCCTCGGCGCCAACTCCACCACCCCGCACGTCGCCTGCCACACCCTGCTCGCCCTGGCCGAACGGCCGGAGATCTGGCGGGCCGTCATGGCGGACCCCGCGCTGATCCCCGCCCTCGTGGAGGAGGGGGCGCGCTGGACCTCCCCGACCCACCACCTCATCCGCCGCGTCACCGCCGACACCGAACTCGGCGGCGTCCGGATGGCGGCGGGCGACTGGGTGTGCGCGTGGGTGGCCTCGGCCAACCGCGACGAGCAGGTGTTCGACGACCCCTACGCCTTCGACCTGCGGCGCGCCCCCAACCCCCACCTGGGCTTCGGCGCCGGAGCGCACTACTGCATCGGCGCCCCGGCCTCGCGCTACGCGCTGTCGGTCATCTTCGAGGAGCTCGCCCGGCGCCGCGTCCGCTTCGAGGTCGCGGGGGAGGTCCGCCACCTGTACTCCAACTGGATCAACGGGATCACCAGCCTGCCCATGCGCTTCACCCCAGACGCCTGACCGGCGGACCGCCCCGGAAGCGAACCGAGGAGAGCGACCATGTTGATGACGGGCCCGCAGGGCGACCAGCGCGTAGCCCTGGACTCGATAGACCTGTTCGACCCGCACCGCTACCGCACCCACCCCCAGCACCTCGACTGGGCCACCCTGCGCGCGCAGGCCCCGGTCTGGCGTCAGGAGCGCCCCGGCCAGCCCGCGTTCTGGTCGGTGACCCGCTACGACGCGGTGAAAGCGATGATCAAGGACGTCGACCGGTTCTCCTCCGAGCACGGCAACGTACTGGACGTGGCCGACGGCGGGGACAGCGCCGGCGGGCAGACCATGCCGCTGATGGACCCGCCCGGCCACGGCTGGCTGCGCGGGCCGTCCATCCGCACCATGTCCACCCTCGTCGTGCGGCGCCGGGAGGAGGACATCAGGGCCCGCATCCGCCGGATGCTGGCGCCCTGCTACGACGGCGGCGTCGTCGACATCGCCGACATCATGCTCCACCTGCCGATGCTGGCCGTCGGCGAGATCCTCGGCATCCCCGAGTCGGCGTGGCCGGACATCCCCGCCTGGACCATGTCCGGCGTCGCCCCCGAGGACCCGGTCTACACGGCCGGGACGACCGAGCGCACCCTGCGCAAGGCCCACTACCAGCTGTTCGCCATGTTCTCCGAGGTGATCGCCGACCGGCGCCGCAACCCCAGGGACGACCTGATCAGCGTCCTGGTCGGCCTGGACTTCGGCGGGCGCGGCCTGGAGGACCGCGAGGTGCTGCTCAACTGCTACTCCATGGTCATGGGCGCCAACACCACCACGCCCTACGTCGCCTCCCACCTGCTCCTGGCCATGGCAGAGCGGCCCGACGCCTGGCGGATGGTGCGCGACGACCCCTCCCTGGCGCCCTCCTGCGTGGAGGAGGCGCTGCGCTGGGCCACGCCCACCAACCACCTCATGCGCAAGACCACCCAGGAGGTGGAGATCGACGGCGTGCGCATCGGCGAAGGCGAGATCGTCTGCGCCTGGCTGGCCTCGGCCAACCGCGACGAGGACGTCTTCACCGACCCCTACGAGTTCCGGCCCGACCGCAAGCCCAACCCGCACCTGGCGTTCTCCATCGGCCCGCACTACTGCATCGGCGGCCCCGCCGCCCGCGCCGTGCTGAACGTCATGGTCGAGGAACTGGCCGCCGACTTCGAGGAGTTCGAGCCCGCGGGCGAGGTACAGCACCTGGCCTCCAACTTCATCAACGGCCTGACCAGGCTGCCCGTCCGGCCCCGCCTGCGGCGCGGCGCCCGGGTGGGGGCCGCCGCGCGGCACTGACCGGCGCGGACCCTCGCACGTACCACCCCACGATGGGAGCACACCCATGCAGTTCCTGACCTTCGACAGCGCCGAGATACCGAGTGCCGAGGACGGCGGGGCCAAGCTGGCGTCCTGGTTGAAAGGCATGCGGGACCGCGCCCCCGTCTGGGTGGACGAGCGCACCGGCGCCCACCACGTCTTCGGATACGCCGAGTCGAAGGCCGTGATGTACGACCACGCCCACTTCTCCTCCGACTGGAGCTCGATCGCGCCCCCGCAGGACGACATGCCGGAGTACGTCAACCTGGGGACGGTGGACCCGCCCGCGCACCGCCGGCTGCGCACCCTGGTCAACCAGGCGTTCCCCCAGAAAGAGGTCGCCGCGCTGGAGCCGCGGGTGCGCCAGATCGCCGAACGGCTGCTCGACGCGGTCGCCGACCAGGACGAGTTCGACCTGGTCGACACCCTGTCCAACCCGCTGCCCGCGCTGGTCGTCGCCGAACTGCTCGGCGTCCCCTACGAGGACCAGCCGATGTTCCGCAAGTGGATGGAGGACGCGTTCAACTCCTTCGACAACCCCATCGGCGACCTGTCGGACGTGCAGGTGGCCGACGTGGTCGTCGAGAACCTGCGCGCGCTGCAGGAGTACATGCTCGACCAGGTCACCCAGCGCAGGAAGCAGCCGCGCGACGACCTGATCAGCCGGCTGCTCGCCGCCGAGGTGGACGGCGACCGGCTGAGCGACACCGAGGCGTACGGCATGGCCTCGGCGATCCTCATGGGCGGCCAGATCAGCTCCACGGTGACCCTCGGCACGGCCCTCTACACCTTCCAGGAGGAGCCGCGGGCCGAGGCGGCCATGCGGGCGGACCGCTCGCTCATCCCGCGGGCGGTGGAGGAGGTGCTCCGCTACCGGCCGCCGGTGATGCTGGCCCACCGCCTGGTCAAACCGGGCGCCACGCTCCAGGACACGCCGATCGCCCCCGGCAACGCCGTGGTCACCTGGATCATGTCCGCCAACCGCGACCCCGCGCAGTTCGCCGACCCCGACGCCTTCCACGTGGACCGGACGCCCAACCCCCACCTGAGCTGGGGGCACGGAGTGCACTACTGCCTGGGCGCGCTGCTCGGCCGGATCGAGGCGAAGGTCGCGCTGGACCTGCTGTTCACCCGGTACGGCGAGATCTCGTGCGTCGACCCCGTGTTCCACACCACACCCGGCGTGCTCGGGATCAAAGGTACGTCCCTCTCGGTTCGCCGCGCCTGACCGGGCGCGAGAGAAAGGACAGGAACGTTGGCGCACCCCGACACCGATCGGCGCCCGCCCCAGCCGAAGCACGCCACCCCGGCGTACCGTCCCGGCCCGCTCGACCGGCTGCCCGACGCCGCGCCCGAGATGACCGGCGACCCGCGACTCGACTGGACGCGCGCCGCCGCCCACCTGGCCGCGGCGCACGCCCTGCCGGCCGCCATGGGCGACTCCGACCGGGCGGCCGTCCAGCGGTCCTGCCGCGCGGTCCGCACCCGCTTCCTGGCCGCGCACGCCCAGAGCGTCTACGACGAGCTCACCGACGGCCGGCGCAGGCACCTGCGGCTGGACGAGCTGGCCTACGCCGCCGCCGAGCGGTACCCCGGCCTGGCGCCCACCCGCGAGCAGATCGCCGCCGACCGCGCGCGGGACCAGGCCGGCAAACACGGTTGGGAACTGGACCAGGGCATCCTGTTCTGGGCGATGTTCGGCGCCCCCGAAGCCGGCCGCCACCTGCTGCGCGCCATGCTGCGCCCCACCCGCGCCGCCACCGAACTCGCCGCCGAGTTCGCCGGCAGCGGCAAGGCCGAGCTCGCCACGGTCACGCTGGAGCGCCGCGACGGCGTCGGCCACATCACCGTGCGCAACGAGCGCTTCCTCAACGCCGAGGACGACGCCGTGGTGGGCGACCTGGAGACCGCCGTCGACCTGGCGCTGCTCGACGACGGTGTCCAGGTCGGCGTCCTGCGCGGCGGCGCCATGACCCACCCCCGGTACGCGGGCCGTCGGGTCTTCAACGCCGGCATCAACCTGACCCACCTGTACCAGGGCAAGATCTCGTTCCTGGACTTCCTGCTGCGCCGCGAGGTCGGCTACCTCGGCAAGATCGTCCGAGGCCTCGACCTGCCGGACGCCCCCTACGGCCACGAGAAGCCGTGGATCGGCGCCGTGGACACCTTCGCCATCGGCGGCGGCATGCAGATCACCCTGGTACTCGACTGGGTCGTGGCCACCGACGACGCCTACTTCAGCCTGCCCGCCATGCGCGAGGGCATCATCCCGGGCGCGGCCAACCTCCGGCTGCACCGCGTCCTCGGCACCCGCCACTCGCGGCAGGCGATGTTCGGCGACCGCAGGATCGAGGCCGCTGGCCCCGACGGACCGCTGGTGTGCGACGAGGTGGTCACCCCGGCCGGCATGGACGCCGCCGTGGACCAGGCCGCCGCCCGGCTGCGCGGCCCGGCCGCCGTCGCCAACCGGCGGATGCTGCGCCTCGCCGAGGAGCCGCTCGACCTGTTCCGTGAGTACATGTCGGGTTACGCCCTGGAGCAGTCACGGCTGCTGTACAGCCCCGAGCTGATCGCCAACCTCGAGCGGATGTGGATCGGCAGAGCACGCCGGTCCGCGTGACGGCGCCACCCCGTGCGACAACAACTCCGGACCGAGGGGATCACCGAGACACCATGGACACGCGACTGATCAGCCAGGGCGACGTCGCCCGCATCGTCCGCGCCCTAGGCCGCACCACCCTCATGGACCGCGTCATCGAGCGGCTCGCCGAGGGCCTCACCGAACTGGGCAGGGACAAAGGGGAACTCTCCCCGGCCCGCGACGGCTTCGTCCGCGACTACCCCACCCCCGGCGTCCTGGAATGGATGCCGCACCACGTATCCGGCGACAGCATCACGATCAAGACCGTCGCCTACAGCCCGATGAACCCCCAGCGCTACGGCCTGCCCACCATCCTGGGGAACATGGCCCGCTACGACAGCACCACCGGGCGGCTGGTGGCCATCGCCGACGGCGTGCTGCTCACCGCGATGCGCACCGGCGCCGCCTCCGCGGTGGCCTCCCGCCTGCTGGCCGACCCCGGCAGCGCCGTCCTGGGCGTCATCGGCGCCGGCGCACAGGCGGTCACCCAGGTGCACGCCCTGTCGCGGGTGCTGCCCCTCGAACGCGTGCTCGTGTGGGACGTGAACCCCCGGCACGCCGCCGGCCTGGCCGACCGGACGGCCTTCCTCGGCCTGCCCACCGAGGTGACCCCGCCCGAGGCGATCCTCGCCCGGGCCGACGTCATGTGCACCGTCACCTCGGTCGCCGCCGGCGCCGACCCCGTGGTGCCGTACGGCCCGCACAAGCCGCACCTGCACGTGAACGCCGTCGGCTCCGATCTGGTCGGCAAGACCGAGCTGCCGCTGAGCCTGCTGCTCAAAGCCTTCGTGACCCCCGACCACCCGGCGCAGGCGCTCCTGGAGGGGGAGTGCCAGCAACTCGTCGGCCGCCCCGCCATGGAGGAGGTGGTCGGGCCGAGCCTCGGCGAGCTGTGCGCCGCCCCCGAGGCGGCGGCCGGGCTGCGCGGCAGGCTGACGGTCTTCGACTCCACCGGCTTCGCCCTGGAGGACCACATCGCGCTGGACGTCCTGCTGGAGGCCGCGGACGAGGTGGGGGCCGGGTCCCGGGTGCGGATCGAGTACCACCCCGACGACGCGCTCGACCCCTACTCCGCACCCGCGCCCGCCTCCGCACTCCCGGCCCCCTCCGTCCAGGAGGTGCGATGACCACCGAGGCCACCGTCCACGAGCTCGGCCTGATCGCCGGCGACGACCCCCGGGTCCGCCGCGTGATCGGCCCCACGGGCCGGCTCGCCCGCCCCGGCGCCGCCGCGCCCGCCGCCGAGCTGTGCCTGGAGCTGTACCGGCGCATGGTGGCCGGCCGCCGCCTCGACCAGCAGGCCACCGCCCTGGCCAAGCAGGGCCGGCTCACCGTCTACCCCTCCTCCCAGGGACAGGAGGCGTGCCAGATCGGCGCCGTCGTCCCGCTGAGCCCCGGCGACTGGCTGTTCCCCACCTACCGGGACTGCGTCGCGGTCATGGCCAGAGGCGTGGACCCGGTGGAGGCGCTCACCCTGATGCGGGGCGACCGGCACTGCGGATACGACCCCTACCTGCACCGCGTCGCCCCGCAGACCACCCCGCTCGCCACCCAGGCCGTCCACGCCGCGGGCCTGGCCCACGCCGCCCGCCTGCGCGGCGACAGCACCGTGGCCCTCGCCCTGATCGGCGACGGCGCCACCAGCGAGGGCGACTTCCACGAGGCGTGCAACTTCGCCGCGGTGTTCCGCTCGCCCGTGGTGTTCCTCATCCAGAACAACCAGTACGCGATCAGCGTGCCCCTGTCCCGGCAGACCGCGGCCAAGCGGCTCGCCGACAAGGCCATCGGCTACGGCATGGCCGCCCACGTGGTCGACGGCAACGACGCCGTCGCGGTCGCCGCGGTCGTCGCCGAAGCACTCACGGCCGCCCGCGCCGGCCAAGGCCCGTGCCTGATCGAGGCGCTGACCTACCGCGTCGGCCCGCACACCAACTCCGACGACCCCGCCAGATATCGCACCGAGGAGGAGGTCGAGCCCTGGCGGCGCCGCGACCCCCTCGCCCGGCTGCGCACCCACCTGCGCGGCCGCGGCCTGCTCGACGACGCCGGGGAGGCGCGCGTCGGCGAGGAGGCCGAACGTCTCGCCGCCGACCTGCGCCGCCGCATGGAGCACGACGAGGCCCCCGAACCCGGCGAGCTGTTCGCCCACGTCTTCGCCGAGCCGACCCCCCGGCTGCGGCGCCAGGCCGAGGAACTGCGGCGCGAGCTGGACGGCGCACGCCCGGCGGACGGAGAGCCATGCCGGCCGGCATGACGGTCGCCCGCGCGATCAACGCGGCGCTGCGGGACGCCATGGCAGAGGACGAGCGCGTCGTGGTCTTCGGCGAGGACGTCGGCCCGCTCGGCGGGGTCTTCCGGGTCACCGACGGCCTCGCGGCGGCGTTCGGCGACGACCGATGCTTCGACACCCCGCTGGCCGAGTCGGGCATCGTCGGCACCGCCGTCGGCATGGCCATGTACGGCTACCGCCCGGTCGTCGAGCTGCAGTTCGACGCCTTCGCCTACCCCGCCTTCGAACAGATCGTCAGCCACGTGGCCAAGATGCGCTCGCGGACGCGCGGGGCGATGCCCCTGCCCCTGGTGATCAGGATTCCCTTCGGCGGCGGCATCGGCGCCGTGGAGCACCACAGCGACTCCTCCGAGGCCTACTACGCCCACACCCCCGGCCTGCACGTCGCCGTCCCCTCCTGCCCCGAGGACGCCTACTCCCTGTTGCGCGCCGCCATCGCCTCCGACGACCCCGTGATCTTCCTGGAGCCGAAGAAGCTGTACTGGGCCGCGCCCGGCACGGTGCCCGCCGGCGACCCGGCGGCGTTCGGCAGCGCCGCCGTCCGCCGCCGGGGCACCACCGCGACCGTCATCTGCTACGGGCCGGTGGTCGGCGCCGCCCTCGCCGCCGCCGACCGGGCCGCCGAACACGGCTGGGACGTCGAGGTGATCGATCTGCGCACCCTGGTGCCGCTGGACGAGGACACCATCGTGGCCGGCGCGGCGCGCACCGGGCGCGTGCTCGTCGTGCACGAGGCCCAGGGGTTCGGCGGCGTCGGCGCCGAGCTCGCGGCCCTGATCGGGGAGCGCTGTTTCGGGCTGCTCAGAGCGCCGGTGCGCCGGGTCACCGGCCTGGACGTCCCCTACCCGCCGCCGCGGCTGGAGCGCTTCCACCTGCCCACCGCCGAGCGCATCCTGGCCGCGCTCGCCGACCTGCACGGGTACGGCGAGCGAGCGGGCACCGTCCTGACGTTCCCTGCCGAGAGTCCTCACGCCCCGGCCTCTCCGGCCCCGATGCCCCCGGTTCAGGCCTCTCCGGCTCCGGTGCCCTCCGTGCCGCCGGCCCTCGCCCCGGCCTCTCCGGCGCGGATGTCTCCCGTGCCGGAGTCCTCCACCGAGGCGTTCCCGGCTGAGGTGGTCCCCGTTCCGGCTTCTCCGGCCGTCCTCGAGCCCTCCGCCACTGCGGGCCCTGTGGTGCCGCCTATCTCCGCCGGACCGGTCCGGCGGTTCCTGCTGCCGGACCTCGGCGAGGGACTGGTCGAAGCCGAGATCGTCCGGTGGCTGGTCGCCCCGGGCGAGCCGGTCGAGGTGGACACCCCGGTCGTGGAGGTCGAGACGGCCAAGACCGTGGTGGAGCTGCCCAGCCCTCATCGCGGACGCGTGGCCGTCCTGCACGGGCGGCCGGGCGACGTGGTGGCCGTCGGAGCGCCGCTGCTCTCCTTCCACCCGCCGGGCGGGCCGGACGCCGCCGCGCCTTCCTCCGGCCCGCCGGGCGAGCCGGCCATGGCCGGCACCGATCCGGCCCCCTCCGCCTCGGCCGGCGGCACGGGCATGACGGGCACCGCTCCAACTCTCTTCATCCCGGCCGGCGACACGGGCATGACCGGCGCCCTGGCGCACGCCCCCGATCCGGGCCCCGGTCCGGCGGCCCCTGGCGACGCCGCTCCGGCGGACGGCCGTGCTGGCGGGCCGGTGGTCCGCCGCAGGCCGCTGGATGGGTGGCGCGGCGCCGTCGCGCGCAAGGTCGCGGCCGCCCACCGCGAGATCCCCGCCGTGACCGTGTGGGTCGACGCGGACGCCACCGGCCTGCTGGCGGCCCGCCGTGCCGTGGCGTCCGATCCCGGCGCGCCCCGCCCCGGCCTGCTCGCGCTGCTCTCCTGGTTCGCTCTGGACGGCCTGCGGCGCTTCCCCGTCCTGAACGGGTGGGTCGACCCCGATCGGGAGGAGATCGTGGAGTCGGCGGCCGTCCACCTGGGTCTGGTCGTCCAGGCCGGGCACGGCCTGGACGTCCCTGTGCTGCCCGACGCCCACACCCTGCGGGCGGGGGAGTTGGCCGATGCGGTGCGCCGGACGGTCGAGGCCGCCCGTGCCGGGCGCGGCGGCCACCTGAGGGAGCCGGGCACCTTCACCGTCAACAACTTCGGCGGGTTCGGGGTGGACGGCTCCACGCCGATCGTCAACCACCCGGAGGTCGCGATGCTCGCCATGGGACGCGTGCTGGAACGCCCCTGGGTGGTGGACGGGGCGGTGCGCCCGCGCGCGATCGTCCAGCTTTCGCTCACCTTCGACCACCGTGTGTGCGACGGCGACGTCGCGGGCGGCTTCCTGCGGCACGTGGCGGACCTCGTCGAGAGCGGGGATCTGCCGTAGATCGGCCGGCCGGCGGCGATCCGGCCCGCCCGTCGTCGGCGCGGGCCGGATCGTGATACATTGAACGATCGCCTGGATCGGACGCCGTCGGCTTCCGGTCCACGAGGGCCTGCAGAGCCGCCCACTGGTGGGGGCGCCGCCGATGGGCGGTGAAAAACCCGCACCGCCCTGCGCGCCCGCGGGCCGGGCGCTACCCTGGTCCCCGCAGACCAGGGATGCTTTCGGACCGCCGCGGACACGCTGTCCCGTCGTTTTGACGAGCCGTGGCGGGCTGGGTAGCCTTGGGTCTCGTGCCTGCGGTCTCGTAGGCACTCGCTGGCGTGTCCTCGACTTCGAGGCGCACGCGGCGGCACCTCCACAAGCTCGTTCGCACCAGGTGCATAGTGCGATCCGAGCGCGACACGCCCGAGCGCGGGGGTCGGAGTGAGAGGTAAACCAGCAGGTCATGACACCGGCAGCACCTGCGAATATGCACAACGACGTATCACCGGCCAGGACGCGAAACGGAGAAGTAGTGCCCACTATTCAGCAGTTGGTCCGAAAGGGCCGACAGGACAAGGTCACTAAGACCAAGACCCCGGCACTCAAGGGAAGCCCCCAGCTGCGTGGCAACTGCGTGCGCGTCTACACCACGACCCCGAAGAAGCCGAACTCGGCTCTGCGCAAGGTGGCCCGTGTCCGCCTGAGCAGTGGCATCGAGGTCACGGCCTACATTCCGGGCGTCGGGCACAACCTCCAGGAGCACTCGATCGTGCTCGTGCGCGGTGGTCGTGTGAAGGACCTGCCGGGTGTCCGTTACAAGATCGTCCGCGGTGCGCTGGACACCCAGGGTGTCCGCAACCGCAAGCAGGCCCGCAGCCGCTACGGCGCGAAGAAGGAGAAGGGCTGACATGCCGCGCAAGGGTCCCGCCGGGCGCCGACAGCTGATCGCAGACCCGGTGTTCAACTCGCCGCTGGTCACCGCGCTCATCAACAAGGTGCTGCTGAGTGGCAAGCGTTCGCTCGCCCAGAAGATCGTGTACGACGCCCTGGAGGGTTGCCGCGACAAGTCGGGCAACGACCCCGTCGTCACGCTCAAGCGCGCGCTCGACAACGTCAAGCCCACCCTCGAGGTGCGCAGCCGCCGTGTCGGTGGCGCCACCTACCAGGTGCCGGTGGAGGTGCGCGCCGCGCGCAGCACCACCCTGGCCCTCCGCTGGCTGGTGCAGTACTCCCGCGCCCGCCGTGAGAAGACCATGACCGAGCGGCTCATGAACGAGCTGCTCGACGCGAGCAACGGCCTTGGCGCCAGCGTGAAGCGGCGCGAGGACACGCACAAGATGGCCGAGTCCAACAAGGCCTTCGCCCACTACCGCTGGTAACCCCAGCGGCGACGACGAGACGACGAGGACGCGAGAGAAGTGGCGACATCGACCGCTCTTGACCTGGCCAAGGTCCGCAACATCGGGATCATGGCCCACATCGACGCGGGCAAGACCACCACGACCGAGCGCATCCTGTTCTACACCGGTATCAACTACAAGATCGGTGAAGTCCACGAGGGCGCAGCCACGATGGACTGGATGGAGCAGGAGCAAGAACGCGGCATCACGATCACTTCGGCCGCGACCACCTGCGAGTGGCTTGATCACACGATCAACATCATCGACACGCCCGGCCACGTCGACTTCACGGTCGAGGTCGAGCGCTCGCTGCGCGTTCTCGACGGTGCGGTGGCGGTCTTCGACGCCGTGGCCGGCGTCGAGCCGCAGTCCGAGACGGTCTGGCGGCAGGCGGACCGCTACGGCGTCCCGCGCATCTGCTTCGTCAACAAGATGGACCGCGTCGGCGCCGAGTTCCACCGCTGCGTCGACATGATCGTGTCGCGTCTCGGTGCCACGCCGCTGGTCATTCAGCTCCCGTGGGGCGTCGAGGCCGACTTCAAGGGCGTCATCGACCTCGTGAAGATGAAGGGCCTGATCTGGAGCGCCGAGGCGGCCAAGGGCGAGATGTACGACGTCGTCGACATCCCGGCCGACCACGCCGAGACGGCTCGCGAGTGGCGTGACAAGCTCATCGAGACGGTCGCGGAGAACGACGACCAGCTCATGGAGCTCTACCTGGAGGGCGTCGAGCCCACCGAGGAGCAGCTCGTCGCCGCCATCCGCCGCGCCACGCTCGCCAGTGCGCTCAACCCGGTGCTGTGCGGCACCGCGTTCAAGAACAAGGGCGTGCAGCCCCTGCTCGACGCGATCGTCGCCTACCTCCCCGCCCCGACCGACATCCCCGCCTTCAAGGGGCACGCGGTCGGCAAGGAGGACGAGGTCATCGAGCGCCACGCCGACCCGACGGAGCCCTTCGCGGCCCTGGCGTTCAAGATCATGAGCGACCAGCACCTGGGCAAGCTGACCTACATCCGCATCTACTCGGGCACGCTCGAGTCGGGCAGCAGCGTCATCAACTCGGGCAAGGGCAAGAAGGAACGCATCGGCAAGATCTACCAGATGCACGCCAACAAGCGCGAAGAGCGCCCGTCGGCGAACGCCGGTCAGATCGTCGCGGTGATGGGTCTGAAGGACACCACCACCGGTGACACCCTGTGCGACCCGGCCAACCCGGTCGTGCTGGAGTCGATGACCTTCCCGGCGCCGGTCATCAACGTGGCCATCGAGCCCAAGACCAAGGGTGACCAGGAGAAGCTCAGCACCGCGATCCAGCGCCTGGCCGAGGAGGACCCCTCCTTCCAGGTCCGCCGGGACGAGGAGACCGGGCAGACGGTCATCTGGGGCATGGGCGAGCTCCACCTGGAGATCCTCGTCGACCGCATGCGCCGCGAGTTCAAGGTCGAGGCCAACGTCGGCCGCCCGCAGGTCGCCTACCGCGAGACCATCCGCCGCAAGGTGGAGAAGGTCGAGTACACGCACAAGAAGCAGACCGGTGGTTCCGGCCAGTTCGCGCGCGTGATCATCGACCTGGAGCCGCTGGGCGAGGGCAACGACGGCTACGAGTTCGCCAACAAGGTCACCGGTGGCCGCATCCCCCGGGAGTACATCCCGTCGGTGGACGCGGGCGCCCAGGAGGCCGCGGAGTTCGGCGTGCTGGCCGGTTACCCGATGGTGGGTGTGAAGGTCACCCTCCAGGACGGTACCTACCACGAGGTCGACTCCTCCGAAATGGCTTTCAAGATCGCCGGTTCGATGGCCTTCAAGGAGGCCGCGCGCCGTGCGGACGCCGTGATCCTGGAGCCGATGATGGCCGTCGAGGTCACCACGCCCGAGGATTACATGGGTGACGTCATCGGTGACCTCAACGGTCGCCGCGGGCAGATCCAGGCGATGGAAGACCGGACCGGGGCGAAGGTCATCAACGCCCTGGTTCCGCTGTCAGAGATGTTCGGTTACGTGGGCGACCTGCGCAGCAAGACCCAGGGCCGGGCTGTCTACAGCATGCAGTTCAGCTCCTACGCGGAGGTGCCTCCGGGCATCGCCAAGGAGATCGTCGCGAAGGCTCGGGGCGAGTAGCTCCGGTTCCCGCAGGCCGGGGGCGGCAGGAGGTTCTCCGCCCCCGCCGGCACGGGATCGGACGCCAGGTCCACGACCCCAGCCGGCACCCGGGTGGCGCGCTGCGCCCCCGGGGATCGGGCTCCGAGCCCGAGTGAGACTAGCAAGTCACGTCAGAATCTCTAAGGAGACAGAGCAGTGGCCAAGGCCAAGTTCGAGCGGACCAAGCCGCACGTGAACATCGGCACCATTGGGCACATCGACCACGGCAAGACCACTCTGACCGCGGCGATCACCAAGGTGCTCCACGACCGTTTCCCGCACCTCAACGAGGCGACCCCGTTCGACAAGATCGACAAGGCGCCCGAGGAGAAGGCCCGCGGCATCACCATCTCCATCGCGCACGTCGAGTACCAGACCGAGAAGCGCCACTACGCCCACGTGGACTGCCCCGGTCACGCCGACTACGTGAAGAACATGATCACCGGTGCCGCTCAGATGGACGGCGCGATCCTCGTGGTCGCCGCCACCGACGGCCCGATGCCGCAGACCAAGGAGCACGTGCTCCTGGCCCGCCAGGTCGGCGTCCCCTACATCGTCGTCGCCCTGAACAAGGCCGACATGGTGGACGACGAGGAGATCCTGGAGCTCGTCGAGCTCGAGGTCCGCGAGCTGCTGTCCGCCCAGGAGTTCCCGGGCGACGACCTGCCGGTCGTGCGTGTCTCCGCGCTCAAGGCCCTCGAGGGCGATGAGAAGTGGGGCGACTCCATCATCGAGCTCATGAACGCCGTGGACGAGAACGTCCCCGAGCCCGTTCGTGACACCGACAAGCCCTTCCTCATGCCGATCGAGGACGTCTTCTCGATCACCGGCCGCGGCACCGTCGTGACCGGCCGTATCGAGCGCGGCATCGTCAAGGTCAACGAGACCGTCGACATCATCGGCATCAAGGAGAAGAGCACCACGACCACCGTCACCGGTGTCGAGATGTTCCGCAAGCTCCTTGACGAGGGCCGGGCCGGTGACAACGTCGGTCTGCTCCTGCGCGGCATCAAGCGCGAGGACGTCGAGCGCGGCCAGTGCATCATCAAGCCGGGCACGACCACCCCGCACACCGAGTTCGAGGGCCAGGTCTACATCCTGTCGAAGGACGAGGGTGGCCGGCACACGCCGTTCTTCAACAACTACCGCCCGCAGTTCTACTTCCGCACCACGGACGTGACCGGCGTCGTGACCCTCCCCGAGGGCACCGAGATGGTCATGCCGGGCGACAACACCGAGATGAGCGTCCAGCTCATCCAGCCGATCGCCATGGAAGAGGGCCTCAAGTTCGCCATCCGTGAGGGTGGTCGCACCGTCGGTGCCGGCCGCGTCACGAAGATCGTCAAGTAGCACGACCGCGGGTCGGCGGCCGGACCCTGACGCCAGGGACCGGCCGCCGCACCACGAAGGGGCCGCACATAGCGGCCCCGGAGCCCACGGCGAGCTCCCGGCCCGATCAGGGCCGTGATCTCGCAGCCGTCTCGGTCGTCGTGACCGAGATGACTGCAAGATCACGGAAGAAGACACGGGTCACGGGTGCACGACAGGTGGGACACCCATAGCGGCAAAAGGCCGCACGAAACTTTTGCAGGACGACAGCGAAGGACACCGAGGCCACTATGGCGGGACAGAAGATCCGCATCCGGCTTAAGGCCTATGACCACGAGGTCATCGACAGCTCGGCCAAGAAGATCGTCGAGACGGTGACGCGGACTGGCGCGAAGGTCGCGGGCCCGGTGCCGTTGCCGACCGAGAAGAACGTGTACTGCGTCATCCGCTCGCCGCACAAGTACAAGGACAGCCGTGAGCACTTCGAAATGCGCACGCACAAGCGGCTGATTGACATCATCGATCCGACGCCGAAGACCGTCGACTCGCTCATGCGTCTCGACCTTCCGGCCGGCGTCGACATCTCGATCAAGCTCTGAGGGAACGCACTGACATGGCTAAGCAGATCAAGGGCGTCCTGGGCAAGAAGCTCGGCATGACCCAGGTCTTCGACGAGGGCAACCGGATCGTCCCGGTGACCGTGGTCGAGGCCGGTCCGTGCGTGGTGACCCGTGTCCGCAGCGAGGAGAAGGACGGCTACTCCGCCGTTCAGCTCGGCTTCGGGCAGGTGGACCCGCGCAAAGTGAACAAGCCGCTGGGTGACTATCTGCGCAAGCACGACATCACCCCGCGCCGCTACTTCACCGAGGTGCGCACCTCCGACGCCTCCGAGTACACGATCGGTCAGGAAGTGCTCGCCGACACCTTCGAGGCCGGCCAGCACGTCGACGTCACCGGTAAGAGCAAGGGCAAGGGCTTCGCGGGTGTCATGAAGCGCCACGGCTTCCGCGGCCTGAGCGCCTCGCACGGTACCCAGCGCAAGCACCGCTCGCCCGGCTCCATCGGCGGCTGCGCCACTCCGGGCCGCGTCTTCAAGGGTCTGCGCATGGCGGGCCGGATGGGTAACGTCCGGACCACCGTCCAGAACCTCAAGGTCCACGCCGTGGACGTCGAGAAGAACCTCATCCTGATCAAGGGTGCGGTCCCCGGCGCCAACGGCAGCCTGGTTCTCATTCGCACCGCTGCCAAGAAGGGGGCTGCCAAGTGAGCACCACCATTGACATCCTCGACGCGGCCGGCGCGAAGACCGGGACCGTCGACCTGCCTGAGGACATCTTCGGCGCCAAGGTCAACATCCCGCTGATCCACCAGGTCGTGGTGGCCCAGCTCGCGGCCGCCCGGCAGGGCACGCACAAGACCAAGACCCGCGGCGAGGTCAGCGGTGGCGGCAAGAAGCCCTACCGCCAGAAGGGCACCGGCCGGGCCCGTCAGGGTTCGACCCGCGCCCCGCAGTTCACCGGCGGTGGCGTCGTGCACGGCCCCCAGCCGCGTGACTACTCCCAGCGGACCCCGAAGAAGATGAAGGCCGCCGCCCTGCGCGGAGCCCTCAGCGACCGGGCGTCCGGCGGCCGGGTTCACATCGTGGACGGCCTGGTCACCGGGGACACCCCCAAGACCAAGTCGGCTCTCGCCGCGCTGCGCAACATCTCCAAGGCGCGGAGCGTTCTCGTCGTGGTCGACGCCGACGACGAGATCACCTGGCTGAGCCTGCGCAACGCCCCGGAGGTCCACCTCCTGGACGCGGGCCAGCTGAACACCTATGACGTGCTCTGCTACGACGACGTGGTCTTCACCCGTGAGGCGTACGACCAGGTCGTGGCTCGGCTGGGCAGCAGCGGGAAGGAAGACGCCTGATGCAGAAGATCGCCGACCCGCGCGACATCATCATCAAGCCGATCGTCTCCGAGAAGAGCTACGGCCTGATCGATGAGCACAACAAGTACACGTTCTTGGTGCGCAAGACGGCCAACAAGACGCAGGTGAAGATCGCTGTAGAGCAGATCTTCGGCGTCAAGGTCACCAGCGTCAACACGATCAACCGCCAGGGCAAGCGCAAGCGGACGCGTTTCGGCTACGGCCAGCGTCCCAGCACCAAGCGGGCGATCGTGAGCCTGGTGGAGGGCGACCGGATCGACATCTTCGGTCAGATCAGCTGATCTCCGCGACTGCCAAGCAACACCGACGAAGGATGAACGAAAAAGATGGGCATCCGTAAGTACAAGCCGACGACTCCGGGTCGTCGCGGCGCGAGCGTCTCGGACTTCGCCGAGATCACGCGCAGCACGCCGGAGAAGTCGCTGCTTGCTCCCCTGCACAGCAAGGGTGGACGCAACGTCCACGGCCGGGTGACCGCGCGTCACCAGGGCGGCGGGCACAAGCGCGCGTACCGGATCATCGACTTCCGGCGCCACGACAAGGACGGCATCCCGGCCAAGGTCGCGCACATCGAGTACGACCCGAACCGGACCTCGCGCATCGCGCTGCTGCACTACGCGGACGGCGAGAAGCGCTACATCCTCGCTCCCACGGGCATCAAGCAGGGCGACCTCATTGAGAACGGCCCCGCGGCCGACATCAAGCCGGGCAACTGCCTGCCGCTGCGCAACATCCCGACCGGTACCTTCATCCACGCCGTGGAGCTGAAGCCCGGTGGCGGTGCCAAGCTCGGCCGCTCGGCCGGCGCGCAGATCCAGCTCCTGGCCAAGGAAGGGCAGTACGCCACGCTGCGTATGCCCTCGGGCGAAATGCGCCAGGTGGACGTGCGCTGCCGCGCTTCGGTCGGCCAGGTCGGCAACGCCGAGCAGGCCAACATCAACATCGGCAAGGCCGGCCGTAACCGCTGGAAGGGCAAGCGCCCGACCGTCCGCGGTGTCGCCATGAACCCGGTCGACCACCCGCACGGTGGTGGTGAGGGCAAGACCTCCGGCGGTCGCCACCCGGTGAACCCCAACGGCAAGCCCGAGGGCCGTACCCGTCAGGCCAACAAGGCCAGCGACCGACTGATCATTCGTCGGCGGAGCAAGAGGAAGAAGCGGTAGGAGCAGCCTAAATGCCACGTAGCCTTAAGAAGGGCCCTTTCGTTGACGGCCACCTGATGAAGAAGGTGGATACGCAGAACGAAAAGGGCACCAAGAACGTCATCAAGACGTGGTCGCGGCGCTCCATGATCGTGCCGGACATGCTGGGCCACACGATCGCCGTGCACGACGGGCGCAAGCACGTCCCGGTGTTCGTTACCGAAGCGATGATCGGTCACAAGCTGGGCGAGTTCGCGCCGACGCGAACCTTCCGCAGTCACGTCAAGGAAGACCGGCGTAGCCGGCGGTAAGCGCCTTAGGAAACGAGGAGTAAGCGATGGAAGCCAGGGCTCAGGCGCGGTTCGTCCGCGTCACGCCCCAGAAGGCCCGCCGCGTGGTGGACCTCATTCGCGGGCTGCCCGCTTCGGAGGCGCAGGCCGTGCTGCAGTTCGCCCCCCAGGCGGCGAGCGAGCCGATCTTCAAGGTGCTCACGAGCGCGATGGCGAACGCCGAGCACAACTTCAAGCTCGACCGCGAGACGCTGGTCGTGAGCCGGGCGTGGGTCGACGAGGGCCCGACGCTGAAGAGGTTCCGTCCCCGTGCCCAGGGCCGTGCCTATCGGATCAACAAGCGGACGAGCCACATCACTGTGATCGTCGAAGCCCGGCCTGAAGGCCAGGGCAGGCCGAAGGGAAGGACCCGCTAGTGGGCCAGAAGGTTAACCCGCACGGGTTCCGGCTCGGCATCACGACCGACTTCAAGAGCCGGTGGTACGCCGACAAGCTGTACAAGTCGTACGTCGCCGAAGACGTCGCGATCCGCCGCATGCTGCAGAAGGGCATGGAGCGGGCCGGCATCTCCAAGGTCGAGATCGAGCGCACGACCGACCGCGTCCAGGTCGACATCCACACCGCCCGGCCGGGCATCGTCATCGGCCGCCGCGGCGCCGAGGCCGACCGCATCCGTGGCGACCTCGAGAAGCTGACCAAGAAGCAGGTCCAGCTGAACATCCTCGAGGTCAAGAACCCCGAGGTGGACGCCCAGCTCGTCGCCCAGGGCGTGGCCGAGCAGCTGTCCAGCCGGGTCTCCTTCCGGCGTGCGATGCGCAAGGCCATGCAGTCGGCGATGAAGAGCGGCGCCAAGGGCATCCGTGTCCAGTGCTCCGGCCGTCTCGGCGGCGCCGAGATGTCGCGGTCGGAGTTCTACCGCGAGGGCCGCGTGCCGCTGCACACCCTTCGCGCGGACATCGACTACGGCTTCTACGAGGCCCGCACCACCTTCGGCCGCATCGGCGTGAAGGTGTGGATCTACAAGGGCGAGGCTCCGACCAGCCGCGCCGAGCGCGAGGCGGCCGCTGCGGGCGCCCGGGCCGGCCAGCGTCGCGACCGCACCGACCGGCCGCAGCGTGGCCGCGGCGCGGGCGGCGGCGGCGGTCGTGGCCGTGACGGCGCCCCCCGTGGCGGCCGTGGTCCGAAGACCGAATCCACTGCGCCCGCAGGGGCGCCCGAGACCGGCCCGGCGGAGCAGCCGGGTGCTGAAGGGAGCTGACCATGCTGATCCCGCGCAGGGTCAAGCACCGTAAGCAGCACCGGCCTGACCGCAGCGGAGCCGCCAAGGGCGGCACCAAGGTCGTGTTCGGCGAGTACGGCATCCAGGCGCTTGAGCACCACTACGTGACCAACCGCCAGATCGAGGCCGCGCGTATCGCCATGACCCGGCACATCCGCCGTGGCGGCAAGGTGTGGATCAACATCTACCCGGACCGTCCGCTGACCAAGAAGCCCGCCGAGACCCGCATGGGTTCCGGTAAGGGTTCGCCGGAGTGGTGGATCGCCAACGTCAAGCCCGGCCGCGTCATGTTCGAGCTCTCGGGTGTCGCCGAGCCGGTGGCCCGCGAGGCCCTCCGGCGTGCGATGCACAAGCTCCCGATGAAGTGCCGGTTTGTTAAGCGTGAAGTGGGTGAGGCGTGATGGCTAAGGGCCTGACCGCCGGTGAGCTGCGGACTTCTGACCAGGACGAGCTGGTCCAGAAGCTCAAGGAGGCCAAGGAGGAGCTGTTCAACCTCCGCTTCCAGGCGGCGACCGGTCAGTTGGAGAGCCACGGGCGGCTGCGCGCCGTCCGCCGCGAGATCGCCCGTATCTACACCGTGATGCGCGAGCGGGAGCTCGGCATCGTCACGGTCGAGAAGGAGCCGAGCGATGGCTGAGACGACTGAGAACACCGAGACCACGGCGCGGAACTACCGCAAGACCCGCGAGGGCCTGGTCGTCAGCGACAAGATGGACAAGACCGTCGTCGTCGCCGTCGAAGACCGCGTCAAGCACCCGCTGTACGGCAAGGTCATCCGCCGTACGACCAAGTACAAGGCTCACGACGAGGCCAACTCCTGCGGCGTCGGCGACCGTGTCCTCCTGATGGAGACCCGGCCGCTGTCCGCCAGCAAGCGCTGGCGGGTCGTGGAGATCCTCGAGCGGGCCAAGTAAGTCGCTCTGCGGGAGACCCCTCTGGAAGGGGGTCTCCCGCGCGGGCGTCCCCCCTCGGTGCCGGCCGGGCCGGTGCCGAGGGTGCATTAGACCGAATCTAGTTCCGCCAGGCTCAGCGAATGAGAACCGGCGTGACACACGGGAGTTGACGTGATCCAGCAGGAGTCGCGGCTCAAGGTCGCCGACAACACGGGTGCCAAGGAGATCTTGTGCATCCGGGTGCTCGGTGGCTCGGGTCGGCGCTACGCGGGTATCGGCGACATCATCGTCGCGACGGTGAAGGACGCCCTTCCCGCCGCGGGTGTCAAAAAGGGTGATGTGGTCAAGGCTGTCGTGGTGCGCACCACTAAGGAGCGCCGCCGCCCCGACGGCTCCTACATCCGCTTCGACGAGAACGCCGCGGTCATCATCAAGGACAGCGGTGACCCTCGGGGCACGCGTATCTTCGGTCCGGTGGGTCGAGAGCTGCGCGAGAAGAAGTTCATGCGCATCATCTCGCTCGCGCCGGAGGTGTTGTAAATGCCGAAGCTGCATGTGAAGAAGGGTGACCTCGTCCAGGTCATCGCCGGTAAGGACAAGGGTGCCAAGGGGCGCGTGCTCATCGCGCTGCCGCGCGAGGACCGCGTGGTGGTCGAGGGCGTCAACATGATCACCAAGCACTCCAAGGTCACCCACCAGGGTCCGCGCGGCGCCAAGGAAGGCGGCGTGACGACCAAGGAGGCCCCCATCCACGTGAGCAACGTCAAGAAGCTCAAGGATGAGGCGAAGAAGGACGACAAGCCCGCCAAGAAGGCCGAGAAGGCCGACGAATCGGGTGAGGACAACTGATGACCGCCACCACCACCGAGACCGAGCGCTCCACGCCTCGCCTCAAGCAGCGCTACCACGAGGAAATCGCGGCCAAGCTGCGCGAGCAGTTCGGCATCGAGAACGCCATGCAGATCCCCCGGCTCACCAAGATCAAGGTGAACATGGGCGTCGGCGAGGCCGCTCGTGACTCCAAGCTCATCGAGGGCGCGGTGCGCGATCTCACCGCCATCACCGGCCAGAAGCCGGCCGTCGCCCACGCCCGCAAGTCGATCGCGCAGTTCAAGCTGCGCGAGGGCATGCCGATCGGCGCGCACGTGACGCTCCGCGGCGACCGCATGTGGGAGTTCCTCGACCGGCTGCTCTCCCTCGCGCTCCCGCGCATCAGGGACTTCCGCGGCCTGTCGCCCAAGCAGTTCGACGGCAACGGGAACTACACCTTCGGCCTGACCGAGCAGGTCATGTTCCACGAGGTGGACCCGGACAAGGTCGACCGCCAGCGGGGCATGGACATCACGGTCGTGACCACGGCCACGAACGACGACCAGGGCCGGGCGCTGCTGAAGCTTCTCGGCTTCCCCTTCAAGGAGGCCTGATGGCCAAGAAGTCTCTGATCGCCAAGGCTGAGCGCAAGCCGAAGTTCGGCGTGCGGGCGTACACTCGGTGCTCGCGCTGCGGGCGGCCCCGCGCCGTCTACCGCAAGTTCGGCCTCTGCCGCGTGTGCTTCCGTGAGATGGCGCACCGCGGCGAGCTGCCCGGCATCACCAAGTCCAGCTGGTAGCACCCGTGCGGGCTCCTCTTCGAGGGGCTTCCCGAGGGACATCCCTCAGGGAGGGGCCCGCACGGCGCCTGCCGCACCAGACAAGTCATATCAACCGGGCGCCGCTCGACGGCGTCCATGACCACACCGTAGGTCCCGTTCACGGGAAACCGCGGTGAGGAGGGCCACCGGCCATGACGATGACCGACCCGATCGCAGACATGCTGACGCGTCTGCGTAACGCGAACTCGGCGTACCACGACACCGTGGCCATGCCGTACTCGAAGATCAAGGCGCACATCGCCGAGATCCTCCAGCAGGAGGGTTACATCCAGGCCTGGACCGTCGAAGACGCCAAGGTCGGAAAGAACCTCGTGGTGGAGCTCAAGTTCGGGCCCACGCGTGAACGGTCAATCGCGGGCCTGCGCCGGGTTTCCAAGCCCGGCCTGCGGGTCTATGCAAAGAAGGACAACCTGCCCAAGGTTCTGGGTGGCCTGGGCGTCGCGATCATCTCGACGTCCGGTGGCCTCATGACCGACAAGCAGGCCGGCAAGCGTGGTGTGGGCGGGGAAGTCCTCGCCTACGTTTGGTAACGAGGGGAGGAACCCAGCATGTCGCGAATTGGACGGCTGCCCATCCCCGTACCGAATGGTGTGGACATCACCATCGACGGCCGGGATGTCACGGTCAAGGGCCCTAAGGGCACACTCTCGCACACGGTCGCTGAGCCGATCGTGGTCGAGCGGGGCGACAACGGCGCGATCGCCGTCACCCGCCCCAACGACGAGCAGAAGGTCCGTGCGCTGCACGGGCTCTCCCGCACGCTGATCTCCAACATGGTGGACGGCGTGACCAAGGGATACAGCAAGACGCTGGAGATCGTCGGCGTCGGTTACCGCGTCGCGGCCAAGGGCCCGACGCAGCTGGAGTTCTCGCTGGGCTTCAGCCACCCGGTCATCGTGGACGCTCCCGAGGGCGTCTCCTTCCGCGTCGAGCGGCCGACCCTGTTCCACGTGGACGGCATCGACAAGCAGAAGGTCGGCGAGGTCGCCGCGAACATTCGCAAGCTGCGCAAGCCGGACCCGTACAAGGGCAAGGGCGTGCGCTACCAGGGCGAAGTCGTCCGCCGCAAGGTCGGAAAGGCTGGTAAGTAGTCATGGCCTTCACCAAGATTCACAAGCACAGGGCAGATCGCGCCCTGTCACGTGCGCGTCGTCACCGCCGTGTCCGCAAGAAGGTCGTCGGCTCTCCCTCCCGTCCGCGCCTGGTGGTCAACCGCTCCGCGCGGCACCTGTTCGTGCAGATCGTGGACGACCTGGCCGGCCACACGCTGGTGAGCGCCTCCACCCTGGACGCCTCGCTGCGCACGGCCGAGGGCACCAAGACCGACAAGGCGAAGAAGGTCGGCGAGCTCCTCGCTCAGCGGGCCAAGGCCGCCGGGATCACCGCCGTCGTGTTCGACCGCGGCGGCAACCGCTACGCGGGCCGCATCGCGGCTCTGGCGGACAGCGCCCGTGAAGGCGGGCTGGAGTTCTGATGTCTCCAGCCAGGATCGCAATCAAGAGCAACGAGGAGAGGAACCACTGATGGCTGCAGCTCCGCGTCGCGGTGCCGGCGGCGGTGGTGAGCGGCGTGACCGTCGCGACGATCGCCGCGGCGGCGCTGCCGAGAAGGGCGTCTCGTACATCGAGCGCGTTGTGAAGATCAACCGAGTGGCCAAGGTCGTCAAGGGCGGCCGGCGCTTCAGCTTCACCGCGCTGGTCGTCGTCGGCGACGGCAACGGCCTGGTCGGCGTCGGCTACGGCAAGGCCAAGGAGGTGCCCGCGGCGATCGCCAAGGGCGTCGAAGAGGCCAAGAAGCACTTCTTCAAGGTGCCGCGCATCCAGGGCACCATCCCGCACACCGTGCAGGGTGAGGACGCCGCCGGCGTCGTCCTGCTGCGCCCGGCCTCGGCCGGTACCGGTGTCATCGCGGGTGGTCCGGTGCGCGCGGTGCTGGAGTGCGCCGGCATTCACGACGTGCTGTCCAAGTCGCTCGGCTCGGACAACCCGATCAACATCGTCCACGCGACCGTCGCGGCGCTGAAGGGCCTCAGCAGGCCCGAGGAGATCGCGGCCCGTCGTGGACTTCCGATCGAGCACGTCGCCCCGGTGCGCATGCTCAAGGCCCGTGCCGAGGGCATCGCCGAGGCCGCCGCGGCGGCGAAGGCGGTGAGCTAGCCGATGGCTCGCCTGAAGATCACCCAAGTCCGGTCGAAGATCGGTGGCAAGCAGAACCAGCGTGACTCGCTGCGCTCGCTGGGCCTGAAGCGGATCGGCGACGTCGTCGTCAAGGAGGACCGCCCGGAGATCCGGGGGATGGTCTCCGTGGTGACGCACCTCGTCGAGGTGGAAGAGGTCGACTAGTCATGGCCAACGCAGAGAACCAGGGCGGCGCGAGGCCGCTGGGCATCCATGACCTGCGTCCCGCCCCGGGCGCCAACAAGCCGAAGGTCCGCAAGGGCCGTGGCGAGGCGTCCAAGGGCAAGACGGCCGGTCGTGGCACCAAGGGCACCAAGGCCCGTTTCAAGGTCCCTCTCGGCTTCGAGGGCGGCCAGGTGCCGCTACAGCGTCGGCTGCCGAAGCGGAAGGGCTTCTCCAACGCCCTGTTCAAGACGACCTACCAGGTCGTCAACCTGGACAGGCTCGGCGAGCTGTTCCCCGAGGGCGGAGACGTCACGGTGGACACGCTGGTCGAGCGGGGCGCGGTCCGCAAGGGCCAGCTCGTCAAGGTGCTGGGAACCGGTGAGATCACGGTGGCGTTGAACGTGCAGGCGCACGCCTTCTCCGCCTCCGCGAAGGAGAAGATCGCCGCGGCCGGTGGCGCCGTCACCGAGCTGTAAGGGCAAGCAGTACGAGGCGCGGGGGCTCCATGGGAGCCGCCGCGCCCGTAGTGCGTTAGAGTGCGCTGGACAGAAGGCTGTTCAGGCCTCGTTGATCAGAGACGTGCCGATGGATCACTTGCAGACCTTCGCTGACCGATACCGCCCTAGAGGCGCGCAGGAGGGACCGTGCTGACCGCGATTACCCGGGCGTTCCGTACGCCCGACCTGCGCAACAAACTCCTGTTCACACTGGGCATCATCGTGCTGTTCCGGCTGGGCTCCGTGCTGCCCACCCCCGGGGTCAACACGGTCAACGTCCAGCAGTGTCTCAAAGAGGCGCAGGCGGGCGACGCCGCCAACATCTACGGAATGGTGCAGTTGTTCAGCGGCGGCGCGCTGCTGAAACTTTCAGTGTTCGCACTGGGCATCATGCCGTACATCACCTCGAGCATCATCCTCCAGCTCCTGACGGTGGTGATCCCCCGCCTTGAGGCACTCAAGAAGGAGGGCCAGTCCGGCACCGCGAAGATCACGCAGTACACGCGTTATCTGACCATCGGTCTCGCGGTCCTGCAGTCGACCGCGTTCGTGGCGCTCGCGCGCACCGGCCAGCTGTTCCCGAACTGCCGCCAGCCGCTGCTGGTCAACAACGACGTCTTCACCGTCGTCACCATGGTGGTCGTCATGACCGCCGGCACCTCGGTCATCATGTGGCTGGGCGAGCTGGTGACCGACCGCGGCGTCGGCAACGGCATGTCCATCCTGATTTTCACCCAGGTCATCGCGGTCTTCCCGTCGGAGCTGCTCAACATCTTCCGGCAGAACGCCTTCACCTTCGTCATCGTGATGCTGGTGGGCGTGTTCATGATCGCGGCCGTGGTGTTCGTCGAGCAGGCTCAGCGCCGCGTCCCGGTGCAGTACGCCAAGCGCATGGTGGGCCGGCGGATGTACGGCGGCACCTCGACCTACATTCCGCTGAAGGTCAACCAGGCCGGCATCATCCCGGTCATCTTCGCCTCCTCGCTGCTCTATCTGCCGCAGCTCCTGGTGTCGCTTTTCGGCAACAGTGAGAACCCCGGGCCGATCGTGCAGTGGCTGGCGCAGAACTTCGTCCGAGGTGACCACCCGGTCTACATGGTCACCTTCTTCGTGCTGATCATCTTCTTCACGTACTTCTACGTGTCCATCACCTTCAACCCTGTCGAGGTGGCGGACAACATGAAGAAGTACGGTGGATTCATTCCGGGCATCCGCCCGGGCCGGCCGACCGCCGAGTACCTCAACTATGTGCTCATGCGGTTGACCGCCCCCGGCTCGTTGTACCTGGGGTTGATCTCCATGGTGCCGATCATCGCGCTGGTGGTCGCCGGTGCGAGCCAGAACTTCCCGTTCGGAGGCACGAGCATTCTGATCATGGTTGGTGTGGGGCTGGACACCGTCAAGCAGATCGAAAGCCAGCTTCAGCAGCGGAACTACGAGGGCTTCCTCAAGTAGTGCGCGTCGTCCTGGTCGGGCCCCCCGGAGCGGGCAAGGGGACACAGGCCCAGTTCATCGCATCGAACCTGTCCATCCCGAAGATCTCGACAGGGGACATCTTCCGTGCCAACGTGTCGGGCGGCACGGAACTCGGCAAGCTTGCCAAGGAGTACATGGACCGTGGTGACCTCGTACCCGACGAGGTGACCGTCGCCATGGTCCGCGACCGTCTCTCGGAGCCGGACGCGCAGGAGGGGTTCCTGCTCGACGGCTTCCCACGCAACGTGCCGCAGGCGCAGATCTTGAACAAGATGCTGGCCGAGTTCGGCACCCACCTCGACGTCGTGCTCGAGTTGGTCGTGGACGACGAGGAGGTCGTGCGCCGTCTGGCCGGCCGCCGCACCTGCCGCTCCTGCGGCAAGGTGTGGCACGTGGTGTTCGACCCGCCGACCAAGGAGGGTGTCTGCGACGCGTGCGGTGGCGCCCTGTTCCAGCGGGACGACGACCGCGAGGAGACCATCCGTCACCGGCTGGAGGTCTACCAGCAGCAGACGGCTCCGCTGATCTCCTTCTACGCCGACGAGGGCATCCTGCGGGGTGTGGAGGCCACCGGTCCGGTTGAAGAGATCACCGCACGGGCGATGGCGGAGCTGCGCGGCTTCGCCGACTGATTCCTCACCCGTCACCGACGCCACCTTTGGGTTGCCCCCGGGGGTGGCGTTCGGCGTGTAATGGGACAATCCGGGGGACAATCGGGGGAATTGGCATGCCGAGCGGCCCGTTGACTCACCCCAGGGGGTGCCAGTAAGTGTTCAAGAAGAACAAGCACGGAATCCAGGTCAAGACACCTGAGCAGCTCGACAAGATGCGCGCGGCCGGCCTCGTGGTCGGGCGCACGCTCCAGCTTCTGCGCGAGTCCGTGCGGCCCGGGATGACGCCGCTCGACCTGGACGCCATCGCGGAGAAGGCCATCCGCGACGAGGGCGCCATCCCCTCGTTCAAGGGCTACCAGGGATATCCCGCCACGATCTGCGCCTCGGTCAACGACGAGGTGGTCCACGGCATCCCGACGGACCGGCGGGCGCTGCGCGAGGGGGACATCATCTCCATCGACTGCGGCGCCATCCTGGACGGCTGGCACGGCGACTCGGCGGTCACCATCCCGGTCGGCGAGGTCGACCCTCGGCTGACCGAGCTGATGCGGGTGACCGAGGAGGCCATGTGGCGCGGCATCGCCGCGCTGACCGTCGGGCGGCACCTGTCCGACGTCGGGCACGAGGTCGAGCGGTACGTGCGTTCTCAGGGTCGTTACGGCATCCCCCAGGAGTACGGCGGCCACGGCATCGGCACCGAGATGCACATGGACCCGTGGGTGGCCAACCACGGCAGGCCCGGGCGGGGCCCGCGTTTCGAGAGCGGCATGTGCCTCGCCATCGAGCCGATGGTCAACCTGGGCACCGACCGCACGCGGGTGCTCTCCGACGACTGGACCGTCGTCACCATCGACGGAAAGCCGTCCGCGCACTTCGAACACAGCGTCGCCGTGACCGATAATGGTCCTTGGGTGCTCACCGCCCTGGACGGGGGCGAAGCACGCCTTGGCGAGCTTCGGGGAGAGAAGGCCGCGACCGACGGCTAGACGGAGTGCGGCTCTTCCTTCACCCGCTCGTGAACGGTTCGTTGACCGACCTCTGCGCGGGAGTTGATGGTGATGGCGGCGACACCGGACATGAGGGCGTCCGACGGCGACAGGGATCGGGTCGCTGCCGTGCTGCGTGAGCACTGTGCCCAGGGCCGGCTCACCATGGAGGAGTTCAACGAGCGCCTGGAGCTGGTGTACGCCGGGCGCACGTACGGCGATCTGCAGAAGCTCACCGCCGACCTGCCCGACATCGACCTGAACACCCTGCCCGCGGCGCAGGCACCGGAGCAGCGCCGCGTCGCGAAGATGCATCCCGGGTTGAAGGCGGCCTGGACGTCGTGGGCCAGTGCGTTCGGTGTCTGCTCCGTCATCTACGCCATGACCGACTTCGGCGGATATTTCTGGCCGATGTGGGTCGGCGGACCCTGGGGAGTGATCCTGCTGGTCAGCACCCTCTCCGGCTCGGCTCCGCAGGAGGGCAAGCGCAAGGGCAAGAAGGGGAAGCAGGGCTGAGACGTCCCGTCCTGGTCCGCTGTGTGGAGTAATACACGTTCGGCGGCCTGTGTGGATTCCTACGCAGAACGGGACGGCATACCTCCATAACGTGAGCGTTGTCCGGAAGAGCGGCACGCAGAAGGCTCGACCGGCACGGGGAATCCGTCCTCATCCCGAGGGCGATCGCTCACAGGAGGAAACCGTGCGCAAGATCCGCAACCTGCTCGTCGGCACCGCCCTCGCCGGTGCTCTGGCGGCGGGCGTCGCCGCCGCCCCCGCCGCCTCGGCGTCGACGGCGAGCGCCACCGCCGCCACCTCGGCCTCCCAGGCCCTGTCCCGCCACGGCTTCGGCCCGTTCTACTCGGACTTCGGGCGCGGCGAGGACCGCTCCGACCGCGCGTACGTCAAGGGCTTCTGGGGCAAGTCGGGCGGCCGCTACTACCTCGACTTCGACCTGTTCGACCAGGACCGCGACCGGCAGTACGCGTGGCTGGACGTCTACTACCACGACCGCGGCGGCTGGCACCTGTTCAAGCGCTACCGCACCTTCGGCCACTTCGAGCGGAAGATCTTCTTCGGCCGGGGCGTCGACGGGTTCCGCTTCCGCGTGGGCGAGGGGTCGACCAGCGACTACGACTGGAGCGGCTGGCACCGGTACGGCTTTTGAGATCGCGCGCCCGCTCGGGCGCACCCTCCGGTTCCAGTGAGGGGGATCGGAGGCGGGGGATCAACACGGCGGGCGCTCCCTTCGGGGGCGCCCGCTTCTCGCGTGCCCGGGGATGGCCGGGACGGCTGCGCTCTTTCCGGCATTGCCGTCTTCCTGGGCAATGGAGCGCTCACGGGCATTGGACGCAGGCTTTACCGATCACGGCACTTTCCCGAGATGTCGGCGGGTAGGTGATCTTTTGCGTGCACGCAGCGAAGCGCCGCGCCCGGAGCACGCGCCCACCCAGGCCCGGTATCGGCGGTACCGCGCGGCCGGGTGGGCGCGTCCGGCTCCGTCGATCGACGTGGCGTTGAGGTAGACTGATGGTCGGTTGTGTCCGGACAGGCGTCAGGCGTTTCGCAATTCCTCGCCGATTGTCGTACACTCCTTTGTCGGCTCACTATGACCATTGCGCGTCGGCGGTCAGCTATCGCCGCCCTCTCATACGCGCTCGTGGTCGCGGCTGCTTAGTGTGCCGAAACCTCAGACGACCGATCAGTGAAACGCGAGGGACATGGCCAAGAAGGACGGCGCCATCGAGATCGAGGGCACTGTGGTGGAGTCGCTCCCGAACGCGATGTTCCGGGTGCAACTCGACAACGGCCATAAGGTCCTGGCCCACATCAGCGGACGGATGCGGATGCACTACATCCGGATTCTCCCCGACGACAGGGTCGTCGTGGAACTGAGCCCCTACGACCTCGGTCGTGGGCGGATCGTCTACCGATACAAGTAAGCCCCCCGTCCCGGCGGCAAGGAAGAACCACGTCATCACCGTGCGCGTTAACGCACGGCGTGCGACGGGGTCGACCGGCAGGACCGGCGGGCGGGCCGTCTGAGGAACAGGACTATGAAGGTCAAGCCGAGCGTCAAGAAGATCTGCGACAGGTGCAAGGTGATCCGCCGGCACGGTCGCGTCATGGTGATCTGCGACAACAGCCCGCGCCACAAGCAGCGCCAGGGCTGATCGCGACCCGGGACGGGCGGCCTACCCTCGAAGAGGGGAAGGCCGGCCTGGCCCGGGACAACGTCATTCGCGTAGCACACCCGCACAGGCGGCCGCAGGGCCGAACCGCGCGGGAGACCCCCGGTCGGAGGCCGGGGCCCTCACCCCGGGCATGGGGAGGGGCAGTGTTGCGTAAGACCTCCGCCACACTGAAGGAGAATGCCCGACCATGGCTCGCCTGGTTGGCGTCGACCTCCCCCGCGACAAGCGGCTGGAGATCGCTCTCACCTACATCTACGGAATCGGCCGCAGCCGCGCCCAGGAGATCCTGAAGGCGACCGGCGTCAGCGGCGACCTGCGGGTGCACCAGCTCTCCGACTCCGAGCTGGTCCCGCTGCGCGACTACATCGAGGCCACCTTCAAGATCGAGGGTGACCTGCGCCGTGAGGTTCAGGCCGACATCCGTCGCAAGATCGAAATCGGCTGCTACCAGGGCATCCGGCACCGCCGCGGCCTTCCCGTGCACGGTCAGCGCACGCAGACCAACGCACGCACCCGTAAGGGCAAGAAGAAGACCGTGGCCGGCAAGAAGAAGCCCGGCAAGAAGTAGTCCGCGACGGGGCGCAGAGCCGGGCCGGGAGACGGCCCGATGCCGCGCCGCCGTCCACGCAGCAGGACCGACCACCTCAGGAGATAGCGCTACATGCCTCCGAAGAGCCGCCAGGGCGCACCGAAGAAGGTGCGCCGCAAGGAAAAGAAGAACGTCGCTCACGGGCACGCCCACATCAAGAGCACGTTCAACAACACGATCGTTTCGATCACCGACCCCAGCGGGAACGTGATCTCCTGGGCCAGCGCCGGCCACGTCGGCTTCAAGGGCTCCCGCAAGTCCACGCCGTTCGCCGCGCAGATGGCCGCCGAGAACGCCGCCCGCCGCGCCATGGAGCACGGCATGCGCAAGGTCGACGTCTTCGTGAAGGGCCCCGGGTCCGGTCGTGAGACCGCCATCCGGTCGCTCCAGGCCACCGGCCTGGAGGTGGGGTCCATCCAGGACGTCACCCCGGTTCCGCACAACGGCTGCCGTCCGCCCAAGCGCCGCCGCGTCTGAGGCCCAGGAGAAACAGAGAAATGGCTCGTTACACCGGAGCGGACTGCAAGCTCTGCCGCCGTGAGAAGACCAAGCTCTTCCTCAAGGGCGCCAAGTGTGAGTCCCCCAAGTGCCCCATCGAGATCCGTCCTTACCCGCCGGGTGAGCACGGCCGCGGCCGTCCCAAGGAGTCGGAGTACCAGCTCCAGCTCCGCGAGAAGCAGAAGACCCGCCGCATCTACGGCATCCTCGAGAAGCAGTTCCGCAACTACTACGAGGAAGCCAACCGCAAGACCGGCAAGACGGGTGAGAACCTCCTCCAGATCCTGGAGAGCCGGCTCGACAACGTCGTCTTCCGCGCCGGCCTGGCCGTGTCCCGTGACGCCGCCCGCCAGCAGGTGCGCCACGGCCACATCCTGGTCAACGGCAAGAAGGTCGACATCCCGTCCTACCGCGTCCGCGAGCACGACATCATCGAGGTCCGCGAGAAGGCCCGCAACCTGATGCCGTACGAGGTGGCCCGCGCCACCGTCGGCGACAGGACGGTGCCGGCGTGGCTCGGCGTCGTGCCGGACCGGCTGCGCGTTCTCGTGCACCAGCTCCCGGTTCGCCAGCAGATCGACACGCAGGTCCAGGAGCAGCTGATCGTCGAGCTCTACTCCAAGTAAGAGCTCGCGTACAACCTGCCAAAGTGCCGCGCGGTCCGGGTTCGGGCCGCGCGGCGCGGGCAGTGAACACCACAGTCGCGGAGGTCAAATAGCGGGCCCCGCGGAACCAGGGGAGATCCCACATGCTGATCGCACAGCGCCCCTCCCTCCTCGAGGAGACCATCGAGGAGAACCGCTCCAGGTTCGTCATCGAGCCGCTGGAGCCGGGTTTCGGTTACACCATCGGCAACTCGCTGCGCCGGACGCTGCTGTCCTCCATCCCGGGGGCGGCCGTCACGAGCATCCGCATCGAGGGCGTCCTGCACGAGTTCTCGACCGTGCCGGGGGTCAAGGAAGACGTCACCGACATCATCCTGAACCTCAAGGCGCTGGTCGTGTCCTCCGAGCACGACGAGCCCGTGGTGATGTACCTGCGTAAGCAGGGCCCGGGTGAGGTCACCGCCGCCGACATCGCGCCGCCGGCCGGTGTCGAGGTGCACAACCCCGACCTGCACATCGCCACGCTGAACGGCAAGGCCAAGCTGGAGATGGAGCTCACCGTCGAGCGCGGTCGCGGCTACGTCTCCGCCGCCCAGAACAAGCAGCCCGGCCAGGAGATCGGCCGGGTCCCGGTCGACTCGATCTACTCGCCGGTCCTCAAGGTCACCTACAAGGTCGAGGCGACCCGAGTCGAGCAGCGCACGGACTTCGACCGTCTGATCCTGGACGTCGAGACCAAGCCGTCGATGAAGCCCCGCGACGCGGTGGCCTCCGCCGGCAAGACCCTGGTCGAGCTGTTCGGCCTGGCACGCGAGCTCAACGTCGAGGCCGAGGGCATCGACATCGGCCCGTCCCCGACGGACGCCGCGCTCGCCGCCGACCTGGCGCTGCCGATCGAGGAGCTGAACCTCACCGTCCGCTCCTACAACTGCCTCAAGCGCGAGGGCATCCACACCGTGGGTGAGCTCGTCGCGCGCAGCGAGCAGGACCTCCTCGACATCCGCAACTTCGGTGCCAAGTCGATCGAAGAGGTCAAGCAGAAGCTGCACGAGATGTCGCTGGCCCTCAAGGACTCCCCGCCCGGGTTCGACCCGACGGCCGTCGCGGGTGGCGACTACGACGACGACGACGCGCGTTACGTCGAGACCGAGCAGTACTGACCGGCCGCGGCGGGCCTTCCCTCCTTCGGGAGCTCCGGCCCGCCGGCCCCGGCCGGTGACCCGCGTCACCGCGTTTCCCGGCGACGGGACCCCCGCCCCCTCCGGGGGCGGGGGTCCCCGGCCCGGATTTCCTGTCTACGGAAGACCCTGTTCATGATGAACCGGGCTTCCGGCCCGACCCCGGTACCTCATACGGCCGGGGCGGGTCATCCCGAAGGAGAACGACAATGCCCAAGCCCGCCAAGGGTGCTCGTCTCGGCGGCAGCCCGGCTCACGAGCGGCTGATCCTGGCGAACCTCGCCACCCAGCTGTTCCAGCACGGCCGCATCCGCACCACCGAGACCAAGGCCAAGCGCCTCCGCCCGCTGGCCGAGCGGCTCATCACCAAGGCCAAGAAGGGCGACATCCACAACCGCCGCCAGGTTCTGACCGTGGTCAAGGACAAGGGCGTCGTGCACCACCTGTTCACCGAGATCGCGCCGACCTTCGCGGAGCGTCCCGGCGGCTACACCCGCATCACCAAGCTCGGCCCGCGCAAGGGCGACAGCGCCCCCATGGCGATGATCGAACTGGTCAGCGAGCCGCTGAACGCGGTGACCACCACCCGTACGACCCCGGCCGCCACGCCCGCGGAGGAGGTCGTCGAGCTCCCCGAGAACGACACCGCCACCGCCGAGGCCACGCCGGCCGACGAGGCTCCCGCGGACGCGGCTCCGGCCGACGAGAAGACCGAGTCCAAGAAGGACGAGGCCTGACCTTCCGGCCGCACGCCGCCAGGGCGCGCCGCCACCGGCCGCAGTCTTCGGGATGACTTCCCTGGGCCGCCGGTGCCAAGGTGGCACGCCTGTCGGCAAGAGGGCGAATTCGAACGGGCCCAGCACACCGACCCGGTGCGCTGGGCCCTTCGCCATTGCCGCCCACCGCCACCGGCAACGGGCCACATCTCGACCGCTGACGTGATGACCGCGTCGACGGCCGGCTCCTGAGCAGCGAACCGAGGCGAGCGCGTGCTGATCTCGGTCCCCCCGAGCGGCACGGACCGCGACGGGGCGCCGTACCGAGGCAGGGCCGAGCGCGACCGGCGCGAGACGTGAGCATGGTTCGGGCCGGGCGAGGTGGAGCCGCGCCAAGGCGGGCCGAGCAGTGCTGAGTCAGGCCGGCCAGGCGAGGCGTGAGCAGGGTGCCGCGAGCCGGACACGGGCCTGGGGCGGCAGGTGTGAAGCAGGCGCTGAAGACGTTGCACTAGGGAGCCATGGTGCCGACCACATCACCAATAACGCCCGGACCCACGCCGGGCGTTGACGCGGCCGTGCCTCCTATGGGCGGGACGGCCGCGTCCGATGGCGTTCCGACCGGCGGGACGACCGGGACGAGGCCGGTCCGTGCGCGGCCGGAAGACGGCGTGACGGCGTCCGAGGCCTCCGCGCGACCGGCCCTCGACGAGCGAGGGACTCCGGCCCTGGCGGAGCAGGAGAGGTCGGCCCTGGGGGTACGAGGGGCGCCGGGCTTGGAGGAGCAGGAGAGATCGGCCCGGGGCGTACAAGGGGTGCCGGTTCTGGACGAGCGCGGGGTGCCGGCTGCGGATGTCACCGATTCCGCGGCCTCCGGCGACGCTGTGGAGGTTCTCCTGCGCCTGCGGCTGGATCTCGGCTACGACGGGACGGAGTTCTCCGGATGGGCCCGCCAGCCGGGGCTGCGGACCGTCCAGGGCGAGCTGGAGACCGCGCTGGGCCGCGTCCTGCGTCTCGATCCCGCCCCTTCCCTGACCGTGGCCGGTCGCACCGACGCGGGCGTCCACGCGCGCGGTCAGGTCGCTCATGTCGACCTTCCGGCCGATGCCCTCCGTGCGGTCGAAGGACGTCGCAAGGGCGCCACCGGCCCGCTCGGCCTCGCTGAGCGTCTCACGGCGCTCACCCGGCGGCTGGCCGGTGTACTGCCGCCGGACGTGCGGGTGTACGCCGTCAGCGTGGCTCCTGAGGGCTTCGACGCGCGCTTCTCCGCGCTCTCCCGCCGGTACGTCTACCGGGTCTGCGATGCGCTCGGCGGCGGTGACCCGCTGCGCAGGCGCGAGGTCCTCTGGTACCCGCGCCCGCTGGACGCCGATCGCATGAACGCCGCCGCCGCGCATCTGCTGGGTGAGCACGACTTCGCGGCCTTCTGCAAGCGAAGGGACGGCGCGACCACCATCCGCGAACTCCAGCGGCTGGACTGGGCTCGCGATGACGGTGGTCTGCTGGAGGCCACCGTCATCGCCGACGCGTTCTGCCACTCCATGGTGCGCGCTCTGGTGGGCTCGCTCCTCGCCGTGGGCGAAGGACAGCGGCCGGTGGAGTGGCCCGCGGACGTCCTGCTTCGCGCCGTACGCGACTCCGGGGTGAACGTCGCTCCCGCGCACGGCCTGTGCCTGGAGGAGGTCGGTTATCCCGCCGACGCCGACCTCCTGCGCCGGGCCCGGCAGACCCGGCGCCTG
The DNA here is from genome assembly GCF_014646695.1 of Sphaerisporangium melleum. Lineage (GTDB taxonomy): Bacteria > Actinomycetota > Actinomycetes > Streptosporangiales > Streptosporangiaceae > Sphaerisporangium > Sphaerisporangium melleum. The sequence continues at coordinate 158,215 of NZ_BMNT01000009.1, read as the reverse complement.
CGCACCCTCGACCGCTGACGGTCAGCCGGTGACCCGCTTCTCGATCACTCGGGCGGTGTGGTCGCGGAAGGCGCCGCTGACCGGGCCCAGGTCCTTCTCCTGGCCGCTCGGGGTGTGGCCGTCGCTGTAGGTGGCGAAGCTGAAGACGATGTAGCGCCCCCAGACGAGGCCCGCGGCGTACCCACCGGAGATGTCGGCCTTGTCGGTGCCGCTCCCCGGGCTGCCCGCCAGACCGCGGAACCACACGGTCTTGGCCAGGTCCTTGCGCCGGTCCGCCGCGACCGCCGCCTGCTTGGTGGGGAACACCGCGATGCCCGTGGTCACCGCGTACCGCCGCTTGCCGTCGACGTACGTGGCCCGCAGGACGCGGGTGCACTTCTGCCGCTTCAGCGCCGTGGCGAAGCCGCCCACGGCCACCTTGTCGCACCGCGGCGTGATGTCCACCTTGGCCCGCACGTAGGTGCGCCCGCCGATGGTGATCCGCCGCCGCGCGAAGGCGTCCTTGAGCGTGATCTGCCCAGGGTCGGTCTTCGCCGAGTCCAGCATGGCGGTGACGGCGGGCGAGGGCTCCGGCGACGCGGTCTCGGTCGGCTCCTCCATCGGGATCTGCACGTCCACGGACGGCAACGGGGCAGGCATCGTGACCGGCGTTCCGGCGCTGTAGTTCTGGTAGCCGAAGAACGCGGCCGTGCCGATGGCGGCCACCGCCACGCCGACTCCGGCGGCCAGCACGATCTTCTTGCTAGATCGGGGCGACGGCTGGGCCGGGCCGGGCCCGGCGGGTGGTTCGGGCGGCGTGACCCCTGGGGGGACGAACGGCGGGCGCTCCACCGCGACGTCCGCGGCCGACGGACGTTCCCTGTCGCCGCCGAAGGCCGGGGCCGGCGTCGACGACAGGCCGCCCGCCCCCATCGCGACCGTGGCACCGGCGCTGGTGGAAGTGCCTGACGTGGTGCCGGCGGTGTTCTGGGTGGCCGCACCGGCCGCTGAGGCGGTGGCGACACCCTGGACCGGCTTCTCGGCACCGTCTGCGTTCGCGGTCGTGCTCGTGCCGGTCGTCGGCGCGTCTCCCGCCGGGGTGCCGGCTGCCGCGCTCGCCGACGTGCTTCCTGCCTCGGACGAGGCATTCATCGGCATATTTCCGGCCGAGGACCCAATGATCGTGCCCGCCGATGCCGTACCGGACCGTGGCCCGTGTGCTTCGGCGGTCGCGCTCGTCGCGTTGGTGCCGGCCCTGCCGTCGCCCGCAGGGGCGGAAGCGGCGTCGGTCTTGAGGCCGGCCGCACTGGTCGTACCTGGGACGGCGCCGCTTGCGATCCGGGGGTTGGTCGCATCAGAGACGCCGCCGGCCGCTGGGCCCGCCGCGTCGGAGGTACGGCGATGCGCCGCGGGAGCTCCAGAGGAGCCGGGGCCCGGCGCGCCGCTGAGGCCGCCGCCCGCGGTGGGCGTGCCCGTGCCGGGGCCGCCGCTCACGGGGGGAGCGGCCGAGGTGACCCCGCCGGCCTGGCTCGTCGCCTGGACCACGCCGTCCGCGGCCGGTGCGCTCTGGCCGGGTCGGTCGTCACCGGGCGTACGCCGCCCGTCCGCTAGGCCGGTGGCGGCCCCGCCGTGCACGCCCGTGCCGGGGAGGGGCGACGAAGTGCCACTGGCGGCCGGGGAGCCGGCCACCGGGGCCGGGCGTTCCATGCCAGGAGCGCCCTCGGCCGGCGATAGGGCATGCGGCGCCGGGGCCGGCGACGTACTCGGCGTCGGGTCTCCCTTGCGGCCGCTTCGCCCGGCCCTTCCCGACGACTTGCGGGAGAACGGATTCCTGGACCTGATCGGAAGCGCGTCACTGGTCATCGGCGCGGGCGGGAGGGGCGTACCGGGCACGCGAGCCGGCACGGTGGTGCTCCCGGTCCTCTCCGCACCATCCCCCTGCCCCGTGGGCCGGCCGGGAGCAGAGAGACCGCCCGGCCGGGTGTCGCCGGCCGCCCCCGCGGGAGGCTGGTCCAGCGGGGTGAGCGACATCGGCGCGGGAGGTAGCGGAGTGCCGGGCGGACGCGCCGGAGGCAGGCCGGTTCTCGGCGGAGGCCCGGCCTGCGAGCGGGGAAGGGCGGGCAGGGGCCGTCCGCCCGCTCCGGGGATCTCCGTCGTTCCGGGCGCCGGCGGCTCGGCCTGCGGGGCGGTCGCGGGCGAGGGAGGACGCGGTGCCGGGATGGGCGGGGCCGGCATCGGAGGAGGCGACGGCGCGGGAACGGTGGGCGACGGCCTCGGGTCCGGTGCGGGCGAGGGGATCGGCGGCGGCTGCGGCGGCGGCGTGCCCCCAGGGACATCACTGCCACCCGCTACGCCGGCTGCGACCGGCTGATCAGGCGCATGAGATCCGCTGGGTGTGGCGGGGGCGCCGTGTCCGCTGGTTGCGGTGGGCGGTGTTGTGGTCGCCGTACCGGGGGGTGTGGCCGGAGCGCCGTGCGTACCGGTGCCACTGGGTGTGGCGGGGGCGCCGTGTCCGCTGGTTGCGGTGGGCGGTGTTGTGGTCGCCGTACCGGCGGGTGTGGCCGGAGCGCCGTGCGTACCGGTGCCACTGGGCATGGCTGAGGCTCCCGGCTCGCCGGGACGCGCGTGGCCGCCGGCTCCGGTGGCCGATGGGTCTTGGCCGGTCGCCGCCGCCGCCGAGCCGGTCGCTGCCATCTCGGGCGGCGGCCACACCGGGATGTCGGGATACTGCGGGGTCTGCGGCCGCCACGCGCCATCGCCGGAGCGGGGCCCGGTGTTCTGCGGCGTGCCGGGATATGCCCGCGGCGCGTTCTGCGGGGACGGTGCTGCGTCCTGCGGCCGGGATGACGTGTCGCCGCCGGCAGGCGAGGCGTCATGCCCCCGCCATGGGGCGTCCTGGGGCCGGTCCTGCGGTCGGGAGGCCGGTGACCACGGCGCACTCTGTGCCGCGTCCGGGTTGAAGGCCGGTGACGCTGACGGTGCCGGCGGAGCGTCCTGTGGTGCGGGAGGCGCCCAGGACGCCCCCCCGGCCGAGGGCCCGTTGAGCGCGTTCTGCTGGGCCGGGGGTGCCGGCGGAGCGTCCGTCGGTACGGGAGCACCCCACGGCATGTTGCCGGTGACACCTGGCGGCGAGGGCGGCGCAGGCGGGGCGTCCTGGGGGACGGGAGCCGTCCAGTGCAGGCCAGGGGCCGTGTCGGAGGGGGCGTAGGCGGCGCCTCGGGCATTCTGCGGCGGCGTCGGCGGGGCATCTTGGGAGGCGGGAGCCGTCCAGTGCAGGCCAGGGGCCGTGTCGGAGGAGGTGTAGGTACCGAGGGGTGCCGGTGGGGCGGCCTGGGGGGTGGGAGCCGCCCAGGGACCACTGTGCTCGAGCGAGTTGCTCAGCGGCTGCTGTGGCGAGGGCGGCGCAGGTGGGGCGTCCTGAGGGGTGGGAGCCGCCCATGAGGTGCTCTGGCCGAAGGCCGCGCCCGGCCCGTTCTGCGGGGTGGGCGGCGCGTTCTGCGGGGTGGGCGGCGCCCATGGCGCGTCGTTAGCCGCCGGTGGCGTCCAAGGACGGTCCTGCGGGGCCGGCGGAGCCCACAGCGCGTCTGCCGCGGGTCCGGTCGTGCCGGCTGGTCCGGACGATGCGGGAGGCGGGGACGTGGACGCGGCAGGTGCGGCCGACACGGCGGAGGGCGCGGGCTGCTGCGGAGATGGGGGAGCCCAGGGGGCGTCCTGGGGGGTGGGCGCGTTCCAGGAGCCACCCGTGCCGGGAGAGGAGACGCCCGCAGGCGGAGCCGCCGGAGCCGTGGTCTGCGGGCCGTACGAGGCCACGTTCATGCCCTGTGGTGGCGCCGTCCAGCCCTGGGCGGGTGGTGGCGTCGCGCCGTGTTGTGGCGTGCCCCATCCCTGCGGGACCGGGGCCGGCGGAGCCACGTCCTGCGGAGTCAGGCCCTGCGGGCTCTGCGCCGGTGGTCGCGTCGTCGGACTCTGCACCGGCCCTTGGCTGTTCGGTGACGAATCCTGCGGACTCGCGCCCTGTGCGGCGGCGTACGGCGGGGGTGCTCCCTGTGTGGCGGCGTACGGCGGAAACGTGCCCGGCGCGGCCTGCGCCGGACTCTGCCCTTGGCCCTGTGCTTGCGGGGTCGCGTCCTGCGGCTGAGCCGGGGCCCACGATCGGGGCGCTGACGGGTCGTGCGGGGTATTCGCCGGCTGGTGAGGGGCGGGCGCGAGATTCGTGGCGGACGCGTACGAAGGGGGCGTCTGCCACCCCTCCGGTCCAGCGGTGGGAGGGTTCGTGCCGGTGCCGGTGCCGGTGCCGGTGCCGGTGCCGGTGCCGCGCCGGTCGGCCGTGGCGGGATCGGACGGGACGTTCGGGGCGAGGCCGGCCGGTGAGTTGGGCGAGGGGATGGATCGGTAGTTGGTCTGGGACGGCTGATCGGGGTCGAACCACTCGTATTCGAGCGGAAGGCGATCGGCCGGTCGCCACGGTTGCGCCGAAGCCGGGGTGGTGCCGGAAGCCGGAGTGCCCGAGCTTCCGGTGCCCGAAGTCGCGTTGTCCCAGGCAGGGAGGCCCGGAGCCGGACTGCCCGGGGCAGTGGTACCCGAAGCTGCGGTGCCCGTTCCGGTGCCCCAAGTGGGAGTGTCCGGCGTCGTGGTGGTGCCCGGGGTCTGGTTGCCCGGGGCGGTGGTACCGGGGGTTGCGGTGCCCGGAGTCGGGGTGCCCGTTCCAGCGCTCCAGGTCGGGATGTCCGGGGTCGCGGTGGTGCCCGAGGTTTGGTTGCCCGAGGCCGCGGTGGTGCCCGGGGTTCCGGCGCCACTGGCCGGGGTGGTGTCCGAGGGCGAGGTGCCCGCGGGCGGGATGCTCGGAGTCGCGGTGACGCCCGAGTTCGGACTGCCCGGGGCGGTGGTGCCGGGGGCTGCGGTGCCCGGGGCCGGGGTGCCCGTTCCGGGGCCCCAGGTCGGGGTGCTCGGTGCCGGCGTGCTCGGGGTCGCGGTGGTGCCCACGGTTCCAGGGCCCGGGGCCGGGGTGGTGCCGGGGGGTGGGGTGGGCGTCGGCTGTGCCGAGGCGAGCCCCCTGACCTCGCGGAGGGCGGAGGATCGCACGTCCTGGGTCGACTCGGGGTCCGTCACGCTCTGGTCGGTCCGTGGCACGTGCGGGCGTACCTGCCCGAAGCTCGGGGGTGGCATTGCCGGAGCCCCCGAGCTCTCGGTCCCGCGTTCGTGCTCGGATCCGGAATCCTGGCCACGCATACGCGGAAGCGTATCCACAGTCAGAGATCGGCATACCGCTATGGGCGTTTCCTGGTCTAGCTCGACACCCGTTCCGTCCCGATAAATAGTGCTATGGGGTGATTTGCCGGTCAGTTGGCTCGGGCACCGGTGAGCGCTCGGGTGTCCAGGGCGGAGAAGACCGTCCCTTCGGTGATGTCCATCGCCGCCTGGTTGAGCGCCTTCAGCTCCGTCTTGGACGGCTTGTGACCGTCCTTGTACTGGAACCACAGCAGGATCAGGTAGTGACCCTGCGGCCAGGCGGCGGCGTACGACTCGCCGCCTCCGCCCAGTGCCTTGGTGGCGGTGTCCTTCCCGGGGAGCGGCTTGACGTAGTTCTCCAGCTCACCGCCGGTGCCCGCCTTGGCGGCCTTCTTGGCCGCGGCGGCGGTGCTCAGGTTGGCGATGCCGACCGTGCCGATGAGCTTGCCCGGACGGTCGCGGAAGCTGGCCCGCAACAGCTGGGTGCACTTCCCCGAGGTGAGGACCTTCTGCATGTTCGTGCCGTGCACGGCATCCTTGCACTTCTTGTCCAGCCGCCGGACCATCATGAAGTACGAACGCTTGTGCGCCGTGACCTTCTTGCGGCCGAAGACCTCCTTCAGTGCGAGGGGCTGGGAGTCGGTCTTCCGGGAGGCGGCGAAACCGTACTTGCCGCCGCCGACGTTGCCCATGTCGGGCGCCTGCGCGGTCGGCCCGCTCGGCGAGGGCGCGGCCGTGGTGACCGGACTGTCGCTGTTGCTCAGCACCACGACGGTCGCGACGATCACCCCGATCAGGGCCAGGACGCCGCCCGCCAGGAAGAGCGGGGCCCGCGAGGTGGGCGGAACCTGGTCGGGCTCGCTGCGCTTCGCCTGCTTGGGCGGCGGTGGCGTCGCCCCGTCGCCCCGGCCTCCGTTCGCGGCCTCGCCCAGGCCGCCGGTGGACTCCCCGGCTCGCTCGAACGAGCCGCTCGCCGGCCCTGAACGCCCGGCGCGTTCGAACGGCCCCGTGCCCGGCGCCTGTTCCGCGTGTGCCGCCCGCTCGAAGGAGCCGGTGCCCGTGCCGGCCTGCTCGAAGGGGCCGGTGCGCGGCCCGGAGGCGCCGGGCTGGAACGAGCCGGTGCCCTGGCTCTCGGCGGGCGTCTCGAACGGACGGCGGGCCGGATCGCCGGCCGGGCCTCGTCCGAGGTCTTCGAAGGGACGCGACCGGGCCCGCCGGCCGGAGAGCGCTCCGCCCTCGCGCTGCTCGAAGGAACCGCCGCGAGTGTCACCGAAGGACCCGCTGCCCTGTGCTCCGCCGAAGGACCCGTCGCCGTGCGCTGGGCCGAAGGGTCCGTCGCCGTGCGCTGCGCCGAAGGATCCGCTGTCATGTGTCGCACCGAAGGGGGGACCGCTTCGCGTCCCGCCGTGCGCGGCACCGTGCGCCGTGCCGTCACCAGCAGTGCCGCCACCGCCGACCGAGCCGTACCCGGAACCGTTCGCCGTCTCGCCGCTCGGCGCGCCGCCGAAGGAGGGACCTGCGGAGCCCGGCTCGGGGGCCCCGCCGGGGAATCCGTTCACCGGCGGGGGGGTGAAGGCTCCGCTCCAGGTCGTCCCACCGGACGCCGCCTCGCCTCGGGGCTCCTCGAACCTCCGGCCGCCCCCGGTCTCGCCGAACCCGCCCCCGGCTCCGGCGAATCCGCCGCCGGCCTCGCCGTACCCACCGACGCCACCCCCGGCTCCGCCGAAGCCGCCGCCGGGCATCGCGTCGCCGGGGCCGCCCGTGCCCTGCGACGGGCCGAACGTGCCGTCTCCCCGTGAGAAGTAAGGGCCGCCCGGCGTCGAAGAGGACCCGAAGCCTTCAGCGGCTCCCGGGGACGGAAAACCCCCCGAACTCCCCGAGGAGGGAAAGCCTCCCGAAGCCGCTGGGGAGGGAAAGCCTCCTGAGGACGCCGGGGACGAGAAGCTCCCTGAAGTCCCCGGGGACGAGAACCCCTCTGAGGGCGCCGGGGATGGGAAGCCTCCGGAGGTCGGGGACTCATGCCCTCCGCTCTCGGGTGCGACAGATCTGCGGGGGGTGCCGTACGTGCGGCCGACGCCGAACAACGGGTCGCTCTCGGAGCCGCCGCGCGTGGTTCCGAAGGCCTCGCCGGGGCCCGCCTCCCGCCCCTCGCCGCGTGACCACGCGCGCCGGTCGGAGCCCTGCTCGGGCAGGACCGGCCAGGACGCCGACTCCCGGGCGTCCTCGCGCGACTCGGCCTCGGGCCGCAGGTCGCCGGGCTCGCGCGGCGACTCGTACGGCTGGTACGGCTGGCGGCGTGGCTGTCGATCCCCGGGGTAACCCATGCGCCGAGACTAGCCCGGCGGCGCGACATAACAGGTCAGGAATAGCCGAAGTCCTGGGTCCACCAGATGTCGCCGGAACCGTAGGCGACGCCGACGCCGACCGTGGTGATCCGGCAGTTCAGGATGTTGCGGCGGTGTCCGCTGTTGGACATCCAGCCGCGCACGGCCTCCTCGGCCGTCTCGTAGCCGCGGGCGATGTTCTCGGCGGCGCTGTTGGCGTAGCCGGCCCGTGCCATGCGATCCCAGGGGCCGGATCCGCCCGGCGAGTTGTGGCCGAAGTAGTTCCTCGACGCCATGTCGCGGCTGTGCGCGCGGGCCGAGCGGGTGAGGCGCGCGTCGATGCGCAGCGGGGCGCATCCGCGCAGAGTGCGCTCGCGGTTGGTCAGGCGGACGGCCGCGGTCTCCAGTTGCCCGACGGGGAGGGCGCCGTCGGGCGGCGCGGTGTCGGTGCCCACCTCCAGGCCCTGGCCGCCGGCCGCGCCGACGCTCGTACCGGCGGGGAGCTGCCCTCCCGTGCCGTCGATGCTGTCGCGTTCCCGGGCCGTCGTCGGTGTGGGACGCGAGCGCGGCACGGCCGTGGGGGAGACGTAGGGACGCGCGACGTGCCCGAGCGGCGCGCGGGCGGACGACCCGGACGGCTTCCCGGTGCGCCTGGGCTCGGCGAGCAGCCGGCTCGGGCTCGGTGACGGGGGCGAGGTGCTCAGGTAGACGGTGTCGGTGCCCTCGGGGACGCCGAGCCGTACCGCGATGGCGCCGGCTACCAGGACCAGCGTCAGGCATGCCAACAGGCCCAGGCCGGCTCGCCGTCGCGGCGGCCGCTGGGTGTGCCCTAGGTGAGGACGCTGGCACATTGCGCTGTCAAATATAGAGAGGTCAGCTCATGTTAAAGAAGAGACGTAAGGGACCGGTTTTCGTGGCCTTACCGGTCAGGTCTCTCAGTACACTCGAAGGTGCAGACCTGCTCTTCTGCGGGCTGGGGGCGGCATCGCCGTTTTGACCCCTGCCCGTCACAAGCGGTAGTCTGCAGCTTTGTTGTGTGCGAACTGGTCCGTCGTGACCGGTGCGCGGCGCGTCCGGCGTCATCTCCCTGCTCGTGGAGACGGAAGGTCTGGGCTGTCGTGCGCCCCGCCCATGACCCCAAACGTCTAAGACGCCAACCCGACAGAAGGCTTACCACCGTGCGCACGTTCACCCCTAAGGCCACAGACGTAGAGCGTCAGTGGTACGTCATCGACGCCACCGACGTCGTGCTGGGTCGGCTGGCCACCCAGGTCGCGACGCTGCTTCGCGGTAAGCACAAGCCGATCTTCGCGCCGCACGTCGACACCGGTGACTTCGTCATCATCATCAACGCCGACAAGGTGGCTCTGACCGGCAACAAGCTGGAGCAGAAGAAGGCGTACCGCCACTCGGGCTACCCGGGTGGTCTGCGGTCGGTCTCCTACAGCGAGCTGCTCGAGAAGCGGCCCGACCGGGCCGTGGAGAAGGCCGTCAAGGGCATGCTCCCCAAGAACTCCCTCGGCCGGAAGATGGTCAAGAAGCTCAAGGTCTACGCCGGTTCCGAGCACCCGCACACGGCCCAGCGGCCGGTGCCGTTCGAGATCACCCAGGTCGCCCAGTAGTCGCACACCGTTGGCCGACGGCTGACGCCGAGATCGAAAGTTAGAGGAGAACCGTGGCCGAGCCCACCGGTGTCGAGACGCCCCTCGAGGGCGAGCTGGACATTGCGGACAACTCTGAGGAGTTCCCGTCCGAGTACACCAGCGAGTCCGCTCCCAGCAGCGAAGTCGCACGTAAGCCCATCACCACGGGCAACTCTTACGGCACTGGCCGCCGCAAGGAGGCCATCGCCCGGGTTCGCATCATGCCGGGCACCGGCAAGTGGACCATCGAGGGCCGCTCGCTGGAGAACTACTTCCCGAACAAGGTCCACCAGCAGATCGTCAACGAGCCCTTCGTGACGCTCGGTGCCGAGGACCAGTTCGACGTCTTCGTCCGCATCGACGGTGGCGGCGTGACCGGTCAGGCCGGCGCCGTGCGCATGGGTCTCGCCCGCGCGCTCACCGCGCTGGACACCGAGGTCAACCGTTCGCCGCTGAAGAAGGCCGGCTTCCTCACCCGCGACGCCCGTGAGACGGAGCGGAAGAAGGCCGGTCTGAAGAAGGCCCGTAAGGCTCCTCAGTACAGCAAGCGTTGACGGGCCGCCTTTTCGGCACCGACGGGGTTCGTGGGGTCGCGGGTCGCGACCTCACGGCCGAGCTCGCCATGGACCTGTCGGTCGCGGCGGCTCACGTCCTCGGCGATGCCGGCGCGTTCGAGTCGAGCGTCGGGCGGCGTGGCCGCCCGGTCGCCGTCGTGGGCCGGGACCCGCGTGCCTCGGGGGAGTTCCTCGAGGCCGCCGTGGTCGCCGGCCTCGCGTCGTCCGGAGTGGACGTGCTGCGCCTCGGCGTGCTGCCCACCCCGGCCGTCGCGTATCTGACCTCGGCTCTCGGAGCCGACCTCGGGGTCATGATCTCCGCTTCGCACAACCCGGCCCCGGACAACGGGATCAAGTTCTTCGCCCGCGGCGGGTACAAACTGCCCGACGAGGTCGAGAACGACATCGAGCAGCGGCTGGACGAGAAGTGGATCCGCCCGGTGGGCGCGGCCGTCGGGCGCGTGCGCGACGCGTACGGCGAGGCCGACCGGTACGTCTCCCACCTGCTGGAAACGCTGCCGGGACGCCTGGACGGCCTGCGGGTGATCGTCGACTGCGCGCACGGCGCGGCGCACATGGTGGCGCCGGAGGCGCTGCTGCGCGCGGGCGCGGTCGTCGAGACCATCGGCGCGGCGCCTGACGGCCTCAACATCAACGAGGGCGTCGGGTCCACCCATCTGGACGCGTTGCGCGCGGCGGTCGTCGAGCGCGGCGCCGACGCGGGCATCGCCTACGACGGCGACGCCGACCGCTGCCTGGCCGTGACGGCCTCGGGCGAGGTCATCGACGGAGACCAGATCATGGTCGTGCTGGCCCTGGCCATGCACTCCGCCGGCACTCTCGCCCAGGACACCGTGGTCGCCACCATCATGTCCAACCTGGGCTTCAAGCAGGCCCTGACCAAGGCCGGGCTGCAGATGGTGGAGACGGCGGTCGGCGACCGGTACGTCCTGTCCGCCATGAAGGCCGGCGGGTACAACCTGGGCGGCGAGCAGTCGGGCCACGTCGTGATGCTCGACCACGCCACCACCGGTGACGGCCTGCTGACCTCGCTGCACCTGCTCGCCGAGGTGGCCAGGTCGGGTCGCTCCCTCGCGGAGCTGGCCTCGGTCATGACCCGGCTGCCGCAGGTGCTGGTCAACGTCCGCGACGTCTCCAAGGCCAAGGCGGCCACCTCCCAGGAGCTCGCCGCCGCGGTGGCCGACGCCGAGCGCGCGCTCGGCGACGGCGGCCGGGTGCTCATCCGGCCGAGCGGCACCGAGCCCATGGTGCGGGTGATGGTGGAGGCCGAGTCGCAGGACGAGGCGGAGACCATCGCCGCCAAGCTGGCCGAGGTCGTCCGCACCACCTGCGCCTGACCGCCGCGCTCACGCGCGGGAGCGGAACGACGCACGTTCGGCCCCGCGGCCGGTATCCCCGGTCGCGGGGCCGTTCCATGTGCACACCCCGGCTCCCCCCATTGACCGGGGTACGGGCGTCGCCCGTGGGCCCGGCAGGGGCGGGAGCCCGAGCCCTACTCGGCCGGCAGGGACACGTGCGGCCAGGCGGGGCGGTGGCAGGCCGCGTCGCAGCCGGCCTGGGATCGGTGTGCGCGTGGTCAGGCGTGGGCGCGCAGGGCCGCGGCGAACCATTCGAAGGCGGGAGCCTGGGACGGGAACGGGTCACGGCCGTTGAGCACGCCCATCAGCTTCCAGTACCGCTCGACCCGCCGGTCGGTGAAGCCCTCCACCCGCTCGGCCAGCTCGATCCGCTCGGTGGAGGTCAGGTCCGGTCCGACGATGCGGTCCAGCACCTGCCCGCCCTCGGCGGAATCGGG
>NZ_BMNT01000009.1:43825-146633 GCF_014646695.1 Sphaerisporangium melleum | reverse complement strand
GGCGACGCCCGCCGCCACGGCGGCGCCGGCGTGCTCCAGCACCCGCCCCGAGTCGAACTCCTGGTCCTGCCCGCCGCCCTGGGCGCCGGCCACGGCCATCTGCCGCACCCGCCGCCGGAACCCCTCGTCGGAGATCAGGCCGGTCAGCTCGGCCCACGCCTCGCGCAGCTCCGCCTCCGGCCGGTCCGGCAGATCGGCGGGCAGTTGCCGCATCATCTGGGCGATGCCCGCCCCGGGCGCGTCGGCGTCGACGCCCGCGAACGCCTGGTCGACGAACTCGTCGATCACGCGCTGCCGCTCCTGTGCCGACGGCTCCGTCAGATCACTCATGATTGTGGTCTCCTCAGTCATCTCGTGGATGGACCGCTGTGCGGGATCCTGACAAGAGACAAGACTTCACCCTCCAGTAGGTGGAGACTCCAATCGTTTTCCGCTCCGGAGGTGAACTAGGGTTGCTCGTCGTGGGGCGAGGACGCGGGCGGCGGTTGACGGTGGTCATTTCTCTCGCCTGCGGCGTGCTCGTGACCTGGATGCTCGCGGCCACCGGCACCGACGGCGACTTCTTCCGCTCGCTGCTCTACCCATGGACGTGCGCGGCGGTCCTGCTGGCCGGAGTGATCCTCGGCGCGGCGGTGCCCGTCCGCACCGCCCTGGCCCTCCTGGTTCCCTTCTCCCTCCCTCAGCCGCTGCTGGCGCTCTGGCAGGGGATGAACCCGCGGCCGGACGGCGACTCGGGTCTGTGGGCGGTCGGTTTCACGGTCTCGGCCCTGCTGCTGGTCTTCTCGGTGGGGTGCGTCGCCATCGGCGTCTGCGTCCGTCTCATGTTCCGCCGCTGAGCCGCGAACGACCTCCGGAGGATCCGTGAACGCCCTCTCGCCGTCGCACGGGCGACGTCCGCGAACGCGCACACGGCGGCTGTCGTACGACTTGTCGGTATCGGATCGGACAAAGGATGTCCGCCGCGCTCCTCGGCCGGGTTCAGTGGAGACGACGGGCACGTTCCGGCCGCAGTCGCGGCGCGTGCCCTCAGAGGTGTTCCGAAGACGCCGGGAGGGGATGGGTGAGAGGCCTCAAAGTCCTCCTGCGGGTGCTGGCCGGCGCGACCGGCCTGGTCGCCGCCGGGGTCGCCACGAACCAGGTGCTCGATGACGGCGAGCTGAGCTGGAACTGGGCGTACGCCGCGCTCGCCGTGGCCCTGCTCGCGGACCTGTCCAGAGAGCTGCTCACCGAGCAGCCACCCGCGCCTCCCGGCCCGGTGCACCGGCCGCCGCACGGCGGCCTCGGGCTCTACCTGCGGCAGTTGCGGGCGAGCGTCGGGTACATGGAGACCCTCGGCATCGCCACGCAGAGCGAGTACGTGCTGCGCATGCGACAGGTCTACGTCGACGTCAGCCTGGTGCCCCGGCCGTCGCACGCCACCGCGCGGGAGCCGTACGTCGGCGCGGTGCGGGCCGCCGCGGTGCCGGGCGAGCGCCGGACGCTGGAGTCGTTCCTCGGCGGTGACGATCGTGGCCGGGTGCTGGCGGTCATCGGCGGCCCGGGGTCGGGCAAGACGACGCTGGTCCGCAACACCACCCTCGACCTGTGCGGACGCCGGTGGCTCCGGCGCCGGCCACTGCCCGTCCTGCTGTACCTGCGCGACCACGCCGCCGCGCTGCTGGTCGGCGAGCCGCCGGGGCTGGCCGCGGTGGCCGTCTCGGCGAGCTGGCTGGACGGGCGGGTGTCCGCCGCCTGGCTGGAGCGGCGGCTGGACCGCGGTGGCTGCGTCGTCCTGCTGGACGGGCTGGACGAGGTCGCCGACGAGGGCGACCGCGCCCGCGTGGTGGCCTGGATCGGCCGGCAGATCGCCCGTCATCCGGGCAACCAGTACGTTCTCACCTCCCGGCCGCACGGTTACCTGTCCAACCCGCTGCCCAACGCAGAGGTGCTGCAGGTGCGGCGGTTCACCCACGAGCAGATCTCGCGCTACCTGCACGGCTGGTACTACGCCATCGAGTGCCGCGCCGCCGACGCGACCGGCCCGGGGATCAGGAAGATCGCCGAGGAGAAGGCCGACGACCTGCTCGCCCGGCTGCGGGCCACGCCCGGGCTGTACGACCTGGCGGCCAACCCACTGCTGCTCACCATGATCGCCAACGTGCACCGTTACCGCGGCCGGCTCCCCGGCAGCCGGGCCGCGTTGTACGCCGAGATGTGCGACGTACTGCTGCACCGCCGCCAGGAGGCCCGCAACCTCGCCGACGCCACCGGCCTGCTCGGCCCACAGAAGGAACGTGTCGTCCGGCACCTGGCGCTGGCCATGATGCGCGCCAAGGTACGCGACCTGCCCGCCGCAGAGGCGGCCAAAGCGATCAGGCGGGCTTTGCGCCAGGTCCCCGGCAGGGTCGCGCCCGAGGTGTTCCTGGAGGAGGCCCGCAAGAGCGGGTTGCTCGTCGAACGCGAGCAGGGCGTGTACGCGTTCGCCCACCTCACCCTGCAGGAGTACCTCGCCGCCGCACAGATCGGCCAGCAGGACGCCGGTCCGCTCCCCGGGCACGTGGACGACCCCTGGTGGCGGGAGACCACACTGCTGTGGGCCGCCAACGCCGACGCGACGCCGGTCATCGAGGCGTGCATGGCCTCGGGCACCGTGCGGGCCCTGGCGCTGGCGTTCGACTGCGCGGAGCAGGCACTCCAGGTGGACCCGGACGTCCGGGAACGGCTGGAGGCACTGCTGGCGTCCGGCGACGCCGAGGAGGACCCCGGCCGCCGCCGGCTGCTCGCCGGGGTCATGGCCGAGCGCACGCTGCGCGAGGTCATCTGGCTCGACGAGAACACCGCCGTCTGCGCCCGCCCGGTGTCCCGCGACCTGTACGACATGTTCCTCCGCGACACCGGCATCGACGGGCACACCTGGTACGCAGGCCAGGACGAAGCCCCGTCCGCCGCCGGTGACGAGGCGGCGGTGGGCATCCTGGCCGGGCACGCCGAACGCTTCGTCACCTGGCTCAACGCCCTCTCCGACGGCGAGACCGCCTACCGCCTGCCGACCCAGGAAGAGATCGCCGACCCCGCGGTCCACCTGGTCGCCGGCCTGACCGGCCGCACCGTCTGGGTGAGCGACTTCGATCTTTCCGTGGTGCTGGCCCCCGGCTCCGGCGGCATCAATATCGTCCTTCATCAGCCGGCCGGGGTCCCCTCACCGTATGCGCCCCGGATCGAGCACCTTCTGCAGCACCCTGCGTACGACGCGGCCCTGTGCGGCGACTACATACGGCTGGTACTGGGCGCGGAGCTGTCCGCCGAGATCTTGGCACAGGCGCCTGTCTTCTCCGAGGCGCTGAGGCGCGCCGCGGAGACATGGCCCGACCACGACCGCGGCGATTTCCTCCTCGTCCTCACCCTGGCGCTGTACCTGAACCTCGACCGGTTGCAGCCTCGGGTGACGCGTACCGACAGAGCCTCCCGTGCGCGGCGTGCCATGGCCCTGGCCGAGGTCATGCGGCTGGGCCGGGCCCTCGGCCTGAACCTCGCCGCCGACCGTGGTATCGCCGCGTACCTCGCCCAGGAGAGAGCGGCGCGTTCCGGGCCGGCACAGGTCACCAGCCTGAAGCCGGCTGTTCGCCTGGGTGATGTGGAGGACTTCACCGGCTCACAGCACCTGCTGGACCTCCCTCGGCGGATCGGCCGACACCTGCAGATGAGCGGGCACCTCGAATCGAGCCGGGTGGACGCGGTGCTGGAACGGGAGGGCGCTTTGGCGCCGTGCCTGGCACACGCCGTCAACCGTGCCGCCGCCGACCGTAGAGGTGCCGACCGGCTCCTCCCCATGTCGAGCGGAATCGGCTTGGAGTTCGGCCCTGCCGGAGTCCTGGCCCGCCTCTCCGGCTCGGCGGAGCCGCTGGCCCACCTGCGTCCCGTCCTGTCGCAGCTTCTGGCATCGTACGAGGACGAGGAGGTCCCCAGCGGCGGAACGGAGCTGCGGCGGGCGCTCGGTCTGGCCCTCGTGCTCGACGACGACCGGTCCGAGGGGACCATGATCGCACTGCGTACTCTGCTCACCCTTTGGCGTAAGCCGGTGAGCCGGGACCGTGACGAAGATGCCCTCGCCGACTTCGATCGCGTTCTCACCGAGTTCACCGGTGGGCTGTCCTTCACACTGCGCCATCGCGGCAATCCGCTCGTCGCCCTGCGCAGGGCCATCCGCATGCTTCATCCCGCCCCGAAGGTTCCGTGGCCGTCGGATGTCCGCCAGAAGCCGGTCGGCCATTACCGTCCCGCGGCGTCGCGAACCGACGACCTCGCCGTAGCCCATCGCCTGGCCCTCGAAGCCGACGACCTGATCGCTCCGGTGCTCTCGGCGGGCGCTCCCTACGACATGCTCGACTTCGCCCACGCGCGCCTGCGCCTGCTCGCCGCCGCGGCCCTGTTGTCCCCCAAAGCGGGACGGGCCGGTGGCCGCGACGAGGAGATGGCCCCGTTATCGGTCGTCGGGGTGGCCGAGGCAGTGGCGGGGGCGGAGGCGGCCGAACTGCTGGCCGAGGCGCTGGCCGGGCTGGCCGGCCTGCAGGAACGCTTCGAGGGCCGCCTCCCCGCCAACGAAGTGATCGTCCTCGTCCGCGCCTGACCGATGCTCAGGTGATCGTGCAGGGGGTGTTGTTGAGGGTGAAGGTCGTGGGGCGGGCGAGGGTGCCGGTGTAGGTGCCGTTGAATCCGATCCCGGTGGAGGCGCCCGTGGCCAGTGACCCGTTCCACGACACGTTGGTGGCGGTGACCGTGGTGCCGCTCTGCGACCAGTTCGCCGACCAGCCTTGGGACACCTTGATCTGCGTGGTCGGGTAGACGAACCGCAGCGTCCACGCGTTGATGGCGGGTCCGGTGTTGGTGATGGTGATGTTTCCGCTGAAGCCGCCGCCCCAGTCGTTGGCCGAGTACGCCACCCGGCACTGCCCGCTCGGCGTCGGCGTGGGGGTAGGCGTGGGAGTGGGAGTGGGAGTCGGCGTCGGGGTGGGGGTGGGTGTCGGGCTCGGGGTGGGCGATGGGGTCGGTGTGGCACTCGGGGTGGGCGTGGGGGAGGACGAGCCGCCGCTGGTGGTGTAGGTGGCCGCCGTGTAGGCCGCCGAGCACTGGTTCCCGCAGGAGGCCGGCAGCGAGAACGCGTACTCCCGCCCGCCGTTGATCAGTTGGTCGGTGATGTCGCGCACCCGGATGCGGTAGTCGGTCCCCGCCTGCGCGGTCGGCGAGATGAGGAACGACTGCCCCATGTCGCGGTTCATCTCGGCCTGCTGCCACGTCCCGTTCGCGAAGTACTCCAGCCCGTGGATGCCGTTGGCCAGGTGCGACACCGCGATGGCCGTCCAGTACCGCTGCGACCCCTGCAGGAACCCGACGCGGATGTCGCCGGTGTAGTCGGGCGCGGGGACGAACGACCAGGTCATCCGCCGGTTGTTGAAGTGGTCCGGCAGCAGGTTCCCCACCGCGGAGCCGTTCTTGACGAACTCGTTGAGCGAGTGCTTGGACAGGTCCAGGTGGTAGGGATCGTCCCTGCACCACGCGTTGGAGTCCCCGCAGCTGTCGGCGACCACCATGGTGAGGGTGGCGCCGTTGTAGGCGTCCGAGACCCACGAGCCGCCCCGGCAGAACGCCTGCCCGGCCGCCCCGTCGTTCACTCCGGTGCAGAAGTCGCCGACCGTCACCTGGACGAAGCGCCCGCAGTTGCGTCCGTTGTCCCACAGGCCGATGCGCGCCGCCTGCGACGGCGGGATGGGCCGCGGGTAGTAGGCGTAGTCGCCGGGGGTGTTGTAGACGTTCAGCGCGACGAAATGCCGGCTGTCCAGTTCCGTCTGGGGCAGACCGCACCCGCCGTACGGCGCGCCGAGCGCGTCGAAGTAGGTGGAGTTGCCGGTCACCGGCCCGGAGGTGTCGGGCACCGCGTACGCCCGCCGGGCGGCGCCGGTGGCGACGAGTGCCACGGCACAGGCCAGCACCAGCAGGACGCGCAGCGGGCGGGAGAGCAACCGGTAGATCATCACGCGCCTCCGGGAACGGATGCCAGCGGCGATCACGGTAGGCCTCCGGCCGGGGACGCGGTAGCGGTGCGCGGACCCGGGAGGGGTCCGCGCAGGTCGCCGTGGCGTGCTGCGTGAAACTTACGCGGCCACGATCACTCGTCGCCGGTGAGGGACAACACCCGCAGCCGCTGCCCGGCCCAGACGACGGCGCCGATGGTGACGATCAGGACGGCGGGGACGGCGAAGCCCATGGTGACCGTGGGCTTGAAGAAGTCGGTGGAGGTGAGCTGGCCCGCGAAGGTCTGCGCCCACTGCTGGATGGAGAAGTTGCGTGCCCCCGGCACCAGGCCGCCGACCAGGCTCTCCCAGACGACGGCGTAGACCACGCCGATCGTCACCGCGTGCCGCGTGATGACGCCGAGCAGCAGGAACACCGCCGAGTAGGCGATGCCGCCGATCAGCGCGCCCAGCGCGAAACCGGCCGCGATGCCGGCCTCGCCACGCAGGAGTAGGTAGCCGGCGACGAACGTCGGGACGGCGGCGAACACCGCGAGCAGCGAGGCGGACACCGCGAACTTGGTGACGGCGATCACCGGGCGGGAGATCGGCTTGGACAGCAGATGCATGATCGTGCCGTCGTCGATCTCGGGGGCGATCGTGCCGGTGCCCGCGATCAGGCCGAGCAGCGGCAGCATGGTGCCGATCGCGTAGACCTGCATGAGGGTGACCACGGCGCGCTCGTCGGTGCTGCCCACGGCGCGCAGCAGCACGGCCAGGCCGAGCAGCACGAGCGGGAGCAGGATCAGCAGCAGGACCCGGCGGCGTCCCAGCACGGCGCGATAGGTGATGCCGGCGACGACCGCGTTCATCGCCGGCTCCTGAGGACGTCATGAGAGGCCGCGAGGGCGGGGTGGCGTGGGCGGTACGGGGCGGTCATCGGGTGCTCCGGGAGATCAGGTAGGAGAAGACGCTCTCCAGGTCTTCGTCCGCGGGGGAGAGCTGCCAGACGGTGACCCCGGCGTCGCGGGCGACCCGGGGAAGCAGCCAGGTGAACCGGCGGAAGTCCACGGCCTGGACCTCCAGGCCCGCCTCGGACAGCGACACCGCCCCCGAGGAGGCGTCGGCGATCAGCGCGGCGGCCAGCCGGCGGTCGTCGCTGGAGCGCACGCGGAACAGGTGGGGCCGGTCGGTCATGCGGCGGCGGATCTCGCGGAAGTCCCCGGAGGCGGCGTGCCGGCCGGCGACCAGCACCTCGATCTGCTGGGCGACCCGCTCGACCTCCTCCAGGATGTGCGAGCTGAACAGGATGGTGCGCCCCGCGGCGCCGAGCTCGGTGACGAGGTCCATCAGGTGCAGGCGCTGGCGGGGGTCCATGCCGTTGAACGGCTCGTCCAGCAGCAGCACCTGCGGCTCGTGCACCAGCGCCGCGGCCACCTTGACCCGCTGGCGCATGCCCTTGGAGTAGGTCTCGATGCGGCGGTCCTTCGCGCCCTCCATCTCGACCATGGCGAGCGCCTTGGCGGCGGCGTCCTCGGGGGAGGGCAGGCGGTGCAGGCGGGCGCTGGAGAGGACGAACTGCCAGCCGGTGAGGAAGCCGTAGACGGCCTCCCGCTCGGGCACCAGGCCGATCGACCGGTAGATCTGGTGGTTGCGCCAGATGGGCCGCCCTTCCAGCGTCGCGGTGCCGGTGGAGGGGGCCAGGAACCCGGCCATCATGTGCAGCAGGGTGGACTTGCCCGCGCCGTTCGGGCCGAGCAGGCCGGTGACGCCGGGGCCGATGGTCATCGTGACGTCGTTGACGGCCACGACGTTGCCGTACCAGCGGGAGACCTGGGTCAGCTCGATGTTCACGATGAGGCCGCCTTGCGGTAGCGGAGCAGGAGCGCGGCCACCGACAGGGCGATGATCGCGAGCACGCCGGCGGCGGCGACCGGGCCGCCCACTCCGGGCGGGTAGCCGCCGTCGTTGTTGGGCGGGGTGCCGAACAGCCACACCTGTACGGCGTCCACCAGGAAGAACGGGTTGATCAGCCAGGCCCACGCGGCGGCCTCGTCCCGGCTGATCGACTCGAACACGCCGACCAGCACGCCGGAGATCGCCGACGCCAGGAGGTACACGGCGATGACCGCGGCCACACCGAGCCCGCGCCGCGGGGTGAACGACGCCAGCGCGACTCCGGCGCAGGCCAGCAGCACGGCGAAGACGACCGAGGTCGCAAGCGCGGCGAAGTACTCCCCGGAGTGCGGCGGGCCGGGCAGGTCCACCAGCAGCTCGCCGATGTACAGCGTGGTCAGCGGCACCGCGATCAGCAGGAACAGCGCGGCGGCCATGGCGGCGAGCTTGGCCGCCACATAGTCGGCCGTGGCGATCGGCCGGGAAAGGTACAGCGGGAGCACCCGGAAGCGCAGGTCGGGGGCCACCAGATAGGGGGACTGCGCGGCGAGGAACACCGCGAGCACCGGCTGCATCACCACGGCGTACGACGGATAGGTCATCGCCTGCCGCTGGATCAGCGCCATCGCGGCGATCGAGACGGCGGCCGGCAGCATCATCACCCCGAACAGCACGAACGGCATGATCTTGGCGCGGGCGGTGCGGCCCAGGCCGAAGACGCCGCGCAGGCTGTGCAGCGTGAGTGCGGCGAAGGCGTGGCCGCGGCCGAGCCGCGCGCCCTCGTAGTGCCGGTAGCCGATGTCGTGGATGACCCCGATGGGCTGCGCCGGGGCGGGCGCGGGGACGGCCTCAGACATGGGCGGCCTCCTCCCGGAAGACGTCCTCGATGCGGTGGCGGCCCTGCTCCAGCCGGACCAGGTTGAGGTCGAGGTCGCACACGGCGTCCCGGACGAGGTCGAAGGCGGCGGGCGAGCCGGTCTCGACCTCGACGGCGAGCGTGCGGCCGTGCGGGGTGACCCGCCGCCCCGCCTCGGTCAGCCGCGCGGCCAGCCGGTCGGCGCCCTCCTCCACCTCGACGATGATCGACTGGGTGGCCTGGGTGAACTCCCCGATGGCCGAGGAGCGCAGCAGCCGCCCGCCGTCGATGACGATGACGTGGTCGCAGACCCGTTCGAGCTCGCCGAGCAGGTGGGAGGTGACCACGACGCTGATGCCGAACTCGCCGCCGATGCGCCGGATCAGCCCGAGCATGTCGTCGCGGCCCTGCGGATCGAGGCCGTTGGTGGGCTCGTCCAGGAACAGCAGCCGCGGGTCGTGGACGAGGGCCTGGGCCAGCTTGACCCGCTGCCGCATGCCCGTGGAGTAGCCGCCGATGGGCCGGTAGCGCTCCTCGTACAGGCCGACGTGCCGCAGGGTGTCGGCGGCGCGCTCGCGGGCGGCGCTGCGCGGCAGGCCGGACATCTGGGCCATGTGCACGGTGAACTCGGTCGCCGACATGTCGGGCGGCAGGCAGTCGTGCTCGGGCATGTATCCGACGACGCGGCGGATGTCGAGCGCCTGCGAGGCGGGGTCGAGGCCGAGGACCGTCGCGCGGCCCTCGGTGGGGGCCAGCAGCCCGAGGAGGATCTTGATGAGCGTCGACTTGCCCGCGCCGTTGGCGCCGACGAGGCCGGTGACGCCCGTCTCCGCGGTGACGGTGAGCCGGTCGAGCGCCGTCACCCGGGGAAAGCGCTTGGTGAGCCCCTCGGTGGCGAGGATGGTCATGCTGAGGACACTATCCAAAGCTCAGGCCACCGAGCCTCCCTCACACGGAGGAACCCCGCCTCCTCCCCGGGACGGGCCGCATCCGGCCATGGGGACGAGGCGCGCCGTCCGCCGAAGGCGCCATGACCCGGTACGGCTAGGGGCGCCAGGCGCCCGCTGAGCGGGGAGATCGCGGAGCGCGGGCGATGCGCAGGCCGTACCGCGACCAGAAGTAGTGCTGCACCAGCAGCGTCACCGTGCCCGCGATCACCATGCCCACGATGTTGACCGCGAGCTGGGTCACCGACCCGCCCACGTCGCTCCACCTGCCGAGCGCGACCGCGACCGCGGCGTACCCCGCGGCCGGCACCGTGGTGACCGAGATGAACACCCCGACCAGGGCCGAGGACTTGCCGGCGGTGACCGACAGCACCCCCGCGCCGCCGGCGAGCAGCGCGACGACCAGCGACCACTTGTCGGGCTTGACGATGAACTCCACCTCGTCGTGCCCGTTGAGGCTCTGCGGGCCGATCCAGCCCACCGCGGCGAACAGCAGCGCGCACACGCAGGTGACGGCGATGGCCACCGCGAACCCCGAGGCCAGCGCCCGGACGGCGGAGGTGATGAGCCTGCGGTCGCGGCGCAGCAGGCCGAACGAGATCGCCGCCACGGCGCCGAACTCCGGGCCGAGGACCATCGCGCCGACGATCAGGATGATGGACGGCAGGAGCACGCCGATCGCCGCGAGCAGGGTGGCGATCGTGAGGAACGCCAGGAACGCCCAGGTGATCCGGCAGTCGCCCGCGACCTGGCGGGCGAACTCCTCCCACACCACGGCGTCCTCCGGAGCGCCCGGCGCCTCGGCTTCGGCGGTGTCGGCCGCCTCCGACAGCGACAGGTCGACCCGCTCGACCGCGATCGACCCGTCCTCGGGCAGCCGCAACTCCTTCAGTCGCTCGATGACCTCGTTGGTCGCCTCCCGCGCGGCGTCGAACAGGACCACGTCGCCCTTGGGACGGTGCCCGGCGCCGGGCAGTACGACGATGTTCGTGACGCCGCCGGCGCCGTCGAGCAGGCCGAGGACGTCGGTGGTCCGGTCGGCCGGGGAGATCACCCGCAAGTGCAGCACGAGCAAAGCCTAGGTACGCCGCCCGGGTGGTACGTGCGGGATCAGGCGCGGCGGAGCTGGACGCGGCGTACCGAGTGGTCGGCCCCCTTGTGCAGGATCAGGCCGGCGCGCCCGCGGGTCGGGGCGATGTTCTCGATCAGGTTGCGCTCGTTGACGTCCCGCCACACGTCCTTGGCGAACGCCGTCGCCTCCTGTTCCGACAGCTCCGCGAGGTAGGAGAAGTACGACTTGGGGTCGGAGAAGGCCGTGCGGCGCAGCTTGTGGAACCGGTCCACGTACCAGGAGCGGATGTCGGCCACCTCGGCGTCCACGTAGATGGAGAAGTCGAAGTAGTCGTTCACCGCGAGCGCCGTGGGCGGGGCCGGCTGCAGCACGTTGAGGCCCTCGACGATCAGGATGTCGGGCCGCCGCACGGTCTGCACGGCACCTGGGACGATGTCGTACTCCAGGTGGCTGTAGACGGGGGCGCTGACCTCCGGCACCCCGGCCTTGACGTCGGCGACGAAGTTCACCAGCGCCCGGCGGTCGTAGCTCTCGGGGAAGCCCTTGCGGTGCGGGATGCCGCGCTCCTCCAGCACCTTGTTCGGGTACAGGAACGCGTCGGTGGTGATCAGGTCGACCCGCGAGTGCTCGGGCCAGCGGGCGAGCAGGGTGTGCAGCAGCCGGGCCGTGGTCGACTTGCCGACCGCGACGCTGCCCGCCACGCCGAGGATGTACGTCGTCGGCTCGTGGTCGTCGCCGAGGAAGGTGTTGACGGCCGCGCTGCGCTGCCGGGCCCCGGTGAAGTGCAGGTTCAGCAGGCGGGTGAGCGGAAGGTAGATGTCGGTGACCTCGGTCAGGTCGATCGGGTCGTCGACGCCCCGCAGTGACTCGAGCTCCTGCGCGGTCAGCGTGAGAGGCGTGTTCTTGCGCAGCCCTCGCCACTGCTCGCGGGTGAGCTCGACGTAGGGGTTCGGTGCCTCCATGGGCGCAAACTCTACTGACGCCCCCCGGTTCGATCTCCTCCGCCCCGCCCCGCCGGGCGCCTCCCAAGGTGGTGCGGCGGGGAGAGATGGGGGCCGGGCTGCGGCAAGATGGGGCCGTGATCGTGGGCATCGGGGTGGACCTCGTGGACATCGGGCGCCTGGGCGCCGCCCTGGAGCGCACTCCGGCGCTGCTCGACCGCGTCTTCACCGACGCCGAGAAAGGGCTGCCGGTCGCGTCGCTGGCCGCCCGCTTCGCCGCGAAGGAGGCGGTGGCCAAGGCGCTGGGCGCGCCGCCGGGGCTCGGCCACCGGGAGGCCGAGGTCACCGTCGCCGAGCACGGCCGCCCGGTCCTCGGGGTGAGCGGCCGGGTCGCCGAGGTCGCCGACCGGCTCGGCGTGCGGCGCTGGCACGTCTCCCTGAGCCACGACGGCGGCTACGCCATCGCCTACGTGATCGCCGAAGGCTGACGGCCCGACGGCCCGGTGGGATTTCGCGGGGGCGGGCGCGCGGCGGGTGCGCTTCGCGGGGGTGATCGGGGCGGACTACATTCGGTGAGATGCTGACCGCGTACACCTCCGACGAGATCAGGGCGGCCGAGCGCGAGCTGATGGCCCGCCTGCCCGAGGGCACCCTGATGCGACGCGCGGCCACGGCCCTCGCCGTCGCCTGTGTGAACGTCATGCCCCGCGTGTACGGCTCCCACGTCGTCCTGCTGGTGGGCAGCGGCGACAACGGCGGCGACGCGCTGTACGCGGGGGCCGACCTCGCCCGCCGCGGCGCCCGCGTCCACGCCGTCCTGGCGGGCCGGAAGACGCACGAGGGCGGCCTGGCCGAGTTGCTGCGCGCCGGAGGCCGCACCGTGCCCGCGCGGGACGAGGCCGCCGCGGCCGACCCGGCGCTCGCCGCCCTGCTCGGCCGCGCCGACGTCGTCCTCGACGGGCTGGTGGGCATCGGCGGCACCGGCCCGCTGCGCGAGCCGTACGCGACGCTGGCCCGGCTGACGGCAGGGCTGCCCGGCGTGGTGGTCGCGGTCGACGTGCCGAGTGGAGTGGACGCGAGCACCGGGGAGGTCGCGGGCGAGGCGGTGAGCGCCCAGCTGACCGTGACCTTCGGCGCGGTCAAGGCCGGCCTGCTGATCGACCCCGGCGCCGGCCGCGTCGGCACCCTGCACCCGGCGGACATCGGCCTCGGGCCGTACCTGCCCGACCCCGGCGTCACCGCGCTCACCGGCCCGGACGTCGCCGACCGGCTGCCCCGGCCCGGCGCGGAGTCCGACAAGTACCGCAGGGGCGTGGTCGGGGTGGTCGCGGGCAGCGACCGCTTCACCGGGGCCGCCGTGCTGTCGGTGGGCGGCGCCGTACGGGCCGGGGCCGGGCTGGTGCGGTTCGCGAGCGCCGCCGAGCCGGTCGCCCAGGTGCGGGCCAGGTGGCCGGAGGCCGTGACCACGATCCTCGCGCCGGGCGAGGGGGTCGGCGAGGTCGGCCGGGTGCAGGCGTGGGTGCTCGGGCCCGGCATGGGCACCGGCGACGACGCCCACGCGCCGGCCCGCTCGGTCCTCGACACCGATGTCCCGGTGCTGCTCGACGCCGACGGGCTCACCCTGGCCTCCCGTGACCCCGGGCTGCTGCGCCGTCCGGCTCCCACGCTGATCACACCGCACGCCGGCGAGCTCGGCCGCCTGCTCGGCGTCCCGCGCGCCGAGATCGAGGCCCGCCGCCTGCATCACGTCCGGCGCGCGGCCCGCGAGCTCGGCGTGACCGTCCTGCTCAAGGGGTCGACCACCTTGGTCGCCGAGGAGGGCAGGCCGGTACGGGTGAACGTCACGGGCACCCCCTGGCTGGCCACCGGCGGCACCGGCGACGTGCTCGCCGGCATCGCGGGAGCCTTCCTCGCCGGGGGCATGAGCTGCTATGACGCCGCTTCGTGCGCCGCGCATCTGCACGGCCTGGCGGGCCGTCTCGCGGCGGGCGAGCCGGGGGCGGGCCAGGCGCCGATCGCGGCCCTCGATGTGGCCCTGCACGTCCCGGCGGCCGTCCGTGCTCTCATGGCGAGTGCCTGACCGGCCCGATCCCCTGCGAGACTGAGAGAGTGAGTCTCCCGACGGACGCTTCCCCGGCGACACCCGGCCAGGCCCGGGTGGACCTCGCGGCGATCGCGCACAACATCACCCTGCTGCGCAGGCACGCTCCCACGGCCGAGCTGATGGCCGTGGTCAAGGCCGACGCCTACGGCCACGGTCTGGTCCCGGTCGCGCGCGCCGCGCTGGCCGCCGGGGCCTCGCGGCTCGGCACCGCGGTGCTGCGCGAAGCCCTCGACCTGCGCGCCGCGGGGGTGACGGCGCCCATCCTGACCTGGATCATCACTCCCGGCGAGCCGCTGGAGGAGGCCGTGGCCGCGGACGTCGAGCTGTCCGCCGCCGCGGCCTGGCTGCTGGACGACATCGCCGCCGCGGCCCGGCGGGCCGGCCGCCCGGCGGGCGTGCATCTCAAGATCGACACCGGGATGTCGCGCGGCGGCGCCACCGCCGGCGAGTGGCCCGCGCTGCTCGAACGGGCACTGGCGGCCCAGGCCGAGGGCGCCATCCGCATCGCCGGGCTGTGGTCCCACCTCGCCTGCGCGGACATCCCCGGGCATCCCGCGATCGAGGCCCAGCTCGCCGCCTTCGAGGACGCCCTCGCCGTCGCCGAGAAGGCCGGGGTGACCGGGCCCGGCGTCCTGCGCCACATCGCCAACTCGGCCGCCACGGTGGCGCTCCCGCAGGCCCACTACGACATGGTGCGTCCCGGCATCGCGGTGTACGGGCTCAGCCCGATCCCCGAGCTGGGCGACTTCGGGCTGCGGCCCGCCATGACGCTCACCGCCCGCCTGGCCATGGTCAAGCGGGTGCCGCGGGACTCCGGAGTGTCCTACGGCCACCTGTACGTCACCGACCGCGAGACGACGCTCGGGCTCGTCCCCCTGGGCTATGCCGACGGGGTGATGCGCGCGGGCACCAACCGTGCGCAGGTGTGGGCGGCCGGGCGGCGCCGCACGGTGGCCGGCCGCATCTGCATGGACCAGTTCGTGATCGACCTCGGCGACGACCCGGCGAGCGTGGGCGACGAGGTCGTCCTGTTCGGTCCGGGCACGGAGGGTGAGCCGACCGCGCAGGAGTGGGCCGATTCCCTCGGCACGATCACTCATGAGATCGTGACCAGGATTGGTTCACGCGTGCCGCGCGTTCACCACTGATAGGAGGTCGTGAATGTCCACACGGCGCAGGGTCGGGATCGCCGGAGCCGTCTTCGGGACGGCGTCGGCGGGCCTCGCGGCGACCGCTCTGGCCAAGCGGTACGTCGTCGGGCGCATCCGTCTGCGTCCGGACCTGGAGGCCAGCGAGCCCTTCGGCGAGCTGCGCGGGCGCCGCACCACGGTCACCACCTCCGACGGCGCGGAGCTGTACGCCGAGGTGGACGGGCCGGAGGACGCTCCGCTCACCGTCGTCTTCTGCCACGGGTACACCCTGAACCTCGACTCCTGGCACTACCAGCGGCGTGACCTGCGCGACCGTTATCGCCTGGTCTTCTGGGACCAGCGCTGTCACGGGCGCTCGGCCCGCACCTCGGCCGACGACTGCACCATCGACCGGCTGGGCGACGACGCGGCCGAGGTCATCAAGGCGCTGGTCCCCGGGCCGTGCGTCCTGGTCGGGCACTCCATGGGCGGCATGACCGTCATGGCCCTCGCCGACAGCCATCCCGAGCTTTTCGGTGACAAGGTGCGCGGCGTCGCCCTCATCTCCACCTCGGCCGGCCGGCTCGCCGAGATCACGCTCGGCCTTCCCTCGCTGGTCTCCAAGCTCGTCCACTGGGCGGCCCCGCCGGCGGTGTCGGTGCTCGGCCGGCGCGCCGCGCTGATCGACCGTGGCAGGCAGGCCGGCAACGACGTGTCGTTCCTCGCCCTGCGTTACCTGGCGTTCGGCGACCCCGCCAAGGTCAGCCCGACCGTGGTCGACTTCGCCGAGTCGATGATCCGCTCCACGCCCACCGACGTGATCGCCGACTTCTACCCGGCGCTGATGTCCCACGACAAGCTGGCCGCCCTCGACGTGGTGGGCAAGGTACCGGTCGAGGTCATCGTGGGTGAGAAGGACTGGCTAACCCCTCCCGAGCACAGCAAGGCCATCACGGCCACCGTGGCCTCCGCCCGGCTGACCGAGGTCCCCGACACCTCGCACCTGGTGCTGCTGGAGAAACCGGTGATCATCAACCAGGTGATCGACGACCTGCTCGCGCGGGTCGAGGAGGTCGAAGAGGTCGAGCGGGCCGAGGCCACCACGGCGGCCGGGCCGTCCGTCGGGTCCGCACCGCAGGCGGCCCCCGCGGCCGGGCCGAAGGACGTCGGCCCGGCCG
Organism: Sphaerisporangium melleum; assembly: GCF_014646695.1. Taxonomy (GTDB): domain Bacteria; phylum Actinomycetota; class Actinomycetes; order Streptosporangiales; family Streptosporangiaceae; genus Sphaerisporangium; species Sphaerisporangium melleum. Next base: position 130,522 of record NZ_BMNT01000009.1, on the reverse strand, counting down.
AGCGCAACGGCTCGGCGAAGGCCGCGGGGACGGCGAAGGCGACCGGCACCGCGAGGACGCACCCCGGAAAGGCCGACGGCGCCGCGAAGACACACGCCGCGGGGAAGGTCGACGGCAGCGCGAAGGCGGGTCGCCGGGCCGAGAAGGCCGGCAAAATCGAGCGCCCCGGGAAGGCGGAGCAGGCCGACAAGGCCACCGGGACGGCCGCGAGCGGGGAGAATGACACCGCGGCGACGGAGGGGGCGTCGTGACGGCGCGTCCGGCCGCTGCCGCGTCCCCGCCGTTCTGCCGGACTTCCCGGTTCGCCGGGCCTTCCCCGGCGTTTCGCGAGCCGGGCGGGGTTCGAAGGACGATTCTGACCAGGTACAGGGTGGAGGGCCACTGATGAGGCGCGCGGCGACGACCGAGGACATGTGGGCGCTGGGTGAGCAGATCGCCCGCCTGCTGCGCCCCGGAGACCTCGTGGTGCTCTCCGGGCCGCTGGGCGCCGGTAAGACCACCCTGGTGCAGGGCATCGCCGAGGGGCTGAAGGTCCGCGGCCCGATCACCTCGCCGACGTTCGTGATCGCCCGGGTCCACCCGTCCCTGACCGGCGGTCCCGCGCTCGTCCATGCCGACGCCTACCGCCTCGGCGGTGCGCTGGAGGTCGACGACCTCGACCTGGACGCTTCGCTGGACGACTCGGTGACGGTGGTCGAGTGGGGCGAGGGCCTGGTCGAGGGCCTGACCGACGACCGGCTGGAGATCGCGATCGAGCGGGCCGGCGAGGGTGACGAGCGGCTGGTACGGCTGCGCGGCGTCGGCGCGCGATGGAGCGGCCTGGCCGGCTCCGGCGTTTGACCGGCTTTTTCTGATCTAGACCGGTAATCTGGCGTGCCTTGACGGGTGCCCATCTTGCTATGGATCATCGGAATGAAGATCGTTCCAATGGATTGCCCTGATTTTTCTGGGTATGCAGGTGGGGGAACGTCTGGGCATGGGTGCGTCGGGCGGGGTCGGATCGCAGGCGAAGTGGAGTGCGACGGTGCACAGGTTCGGGCAGGTCGCGGTTGCTGGAGCATTCTTACTCTTGGGCGGCGTCGCCTGCACGGCGGAGGCGCAGAGCTCCCCGTCGGCCACCCCGACCCCTACGGTGAGCAGGCAGGACATCCGGGTCCAGCTCACTCCTGAGCGCGTGCAGGACGGGGCGACCCGCTCCATCCGGGTCCGCGCCTTCTGCCCCGTCCCGCAGGGCGGCACCGCCTACCGCGCCACCGCGCGCTCGGACGCGTTCACCGGCCTGGTCACCCTCACTCAGCCCGCACCGGCCACCCCGGCCGCGTCCTCGACTCCGGTGACCGCGGCCGCGCCGCCGCCGGAGGTGCACGGGTTCGCGATCGTGGACGAGGACGCCAAGCCGGGGCGTTTCCAGGTCGAGGTCAAGTGCGAGGGCACCAACGACATCGGCAAGGCCACCCTCACTGTGGTCGCCCGGCCCAAGGCCACCGCGACCGCCACCCGCACCCGCGTGGTGCCCACCCGCGCGCCCCGGGCGGGCGGCGGCGGCACGGCGGCCGGCGGGCCCGCCGAGGAGCCTTCCGGCATCCCGGGGGTCGTGATCGCGGCCGGGCTCGTCGCGGTCGCCGCCGGAGGCATCGCCGTGGCCCGCCGCAGGTCCAAGGCCGGCTGACCGGGAACACCCGCGCACCCCCGATGGCTGATTCCCCCAAATGGCTCAAGGTCGTGGCGGTCGGCTTCCTCGCCGGCACGGTCATGTTCGCGCTCAACAACCGGGACAAGGACGACTCCACGCCCCGCAAGGCCACCGTGGCCGTCCCCAAGCGGCTGGACATCCCGTCGCTGAACCTCAAGGCGCCGCTGATGAAGCTCGGCCTCCAGTCCGATGGCGAGGTCGAGCTGCCGCCGTTCGAGAAGCCCGCGACGGCCGGGTGGTTCGAGGAGAGCGTCGTCCCGGGGGAGGAGGGCGCTTCGGTGATCATCGGTCATGTGGACACCAAGACGGCCCCCGCGGTCTTCTACCGGCTGCGCGAGGTCAAGAAGGGCGCCGTCGTGAAGATCCTCCGCAGTGATGGCAGGACCGCCACCTACAAGGTCGACACGGTGGAGCAGGTGGCCAAGGACCACTTTCCCGCCGAGCGCGTCTACGTCGAGGACGGTCTGCGCCTCGTCACCTGCGGCGGCACCTTCGACCGCAGGTCCCACGAATACCTGGACAACATCATCGTCTACGCCTCCCGCGCCTGACCAAGCTCTCCGCTCACAGCCTGTGAGCCCTCCAGCCCCAGCCCCAGCCCGTGCTCGCGCCTCTGCCCCTGCTCGCGCCCGAACACCGCGCGAGCGGGGCGAGCGCCATGGGCAGGGAACGAGTGCGATCGGATACGCACTAGGCTTGATGTTCGTGCTGGTCTTGGCCTTCGATACCGCGACTCCGGCCGTCACGGCGGCGTTGCACGACGGCGAGCGGGTGCTCGCCGAGTCCACGACGATCGACGCCCGCCGCCACGGTGAGCTGCTGGTTCCGTCCGTGCGCGAGGTGCTGCGCCAGGCGGGCGCGTCGCTGCGCGATGTCACGGCGATCGTCGCCGGGGCGGGCCCCGGGCCGTACACCGGCCTGCGTGTGGGGCTGATGACCGCCCAGGCGTTCGCCACGACGACGGGCGCTCCGGCCTACGCCGTGTGCACGCTGGACGTGCTGGCCTATGCGAGCGGTCTGTCCGAGCCCTTCCTGGTGGCGACCGACGCCCGCCGCAAGGAGGTCTTCTGGGCGCACTACGCCGACATGCGCACCCGCCTGGCCGGGCCCGCGGTGGACCGTCCGGGCGACGTGCCCGGTGGGCTGCCGCTGGTCGGCGCGGGCGCGCTGATGTACGCCGGTGTCCTGGGGGAGGAGCGGCTGGTGCCGGGCGCTCCTGAGTATCCCTCGGCGGGCGCGCTCGCCGCGCTGGCCGCCGAGCGTCTCGCCGCGGGCGTGACGCCGGACGACCCGGTGCTGACGGCGCCGCGCCCGATCTACCTGCGCCGGCCGGACGCCACGGTGCCCGGGCCGCCGAAGAAGGTCACCACATGACACCGGCGACGCTGCGCCAGATGACCGAGGCCGACCTGCCGGCGGTCGTGGCGATCGAGCGCGCGACGTTCCCGTTCGACGCCTGGAGCGAGGGCATGCTGCGGGGCGAGCTGGCCGACCAGCCGCGCACCCGGCACTACATCGTCGCGGTGCTCGACGACGAGGTCGTCGGGTACGCCGGGCTGGCCGCCGCGGGCGACCAGGCGGACGTGCAGACGATCGCCGTGAGCGCCCACCGTCAGCGGTCCGGCATCGGCGGCGCGATGCTGCGCGCGCTGCTGGAGGAGGCCGTGCGCCGCGGCGCGACGGCGGTGTTCCTGGAGGTCCGGGCGGACAACCCTCCAGCCCAGACGATGTACGAGCGGTTCGGCTTCGAGCGCATCGGGCTGCGCCGCGAGTACTACGACGACGGGACCGACGCGATCATGATGATGAAGAAGATGGACGGGGTGGAAAGCTGATGGCTGACGAACCTCTGGTCCTCGGCATCGAGACCTCCTGCGACGAGACCGGCATCGGCATCGTCCGCGGGCAGACGCTGCTGGCCAACGCGGTCGCCTCCAGCGTGGAGGAGCACGCGCGGTTCGGCGGCGTGGTGCCCGAGGTGGCCTCGCGCGCCCATCTGGAGGCCATGACCCCGACGGTCGAGCGGGCTCTGGAGCAGGCGGGTCTGCGCTTCTCCGACATCGACGCCGTGGCGGTCACGGCCGGCCCGGGCCTCGCGGGCGCGCTGCTGGTCGGGGTGGCCGCGGCGAAGGCCTACGCGCTCGGGCTCGGCGTGCCGCTGTACGGCGTCAACCACCTGGCCGCGCACGTCGCGGTCGACCAGCTCGAACACGGCCCGCTGCCGAAGCCGTCCATCGCGTTGCTGGTCTCGGGCGGCCATTCCTCGCTGCTGCTGGTGCCGGACGTCGCCAGGGACGTGATCTCCCTGGGCTCGACGGTCGACGACGCGGCGGGTGAGGCGTTCGACAAGGTGGCCCGGGTGCTCGGGCTGCCGTTCCCCGGCGGGCCGCACATCGACCGGGCCGCCGGCGCCGGGTCGGGGTCGGCCGTGGCGTTCCCGCGGGGCAAGTACGACGACGGCACGCTCGACTTCTCCTTCTCCGGCCTCAAGACGGCCGTGGCGCGCTGGGTGGAGGCCAAGGAGCGCGCGGGGGAGCCGGTGCCGGTGGCGGACGTCGCCGCGTCCTTCCAGGAGGCCGTGGTGGACGTGCTGACCCGCAAGGCGCTGCAGGCCTGTGAGCGGTACGACGTCAAGGATCTGCTCATCGGGGGTGGTGTCGCCGCCAACTCCCGGCTGCGCGCGCTCGCGCAGGAGCGGTGCGACGCGGCGGGGGTGCGGCTGCGCGTGCCGCGGCCGGGCCTGTGCACCGACAACGGGGCGATGATCGCGGCCCTGGGCTCCGAGCTGGTCTCCTCCGGTGTGAGCCCCTCGTCTCTGGAGATCCCCGCCGACTCCTCCCTGCCCATCACCGCCGTCAACGTCTGACGCGCGAGCGGTGCCGGCTCGCCCTCAGGCGGGCCCGGCTCAGTCCTTGGCGGCGCGGGTGGGGCGCAGGAGGGCCTCGGCGAGGGCGAGCATGGTCTCTTCCAGGGCGCCGAGCCTGCGGGTGAGGTCGCTGTGGGTGGGCTGGACGATCTGGTCGACGGTCTGCGACAGCTGGTCGCGGTCGGGGCGGGCGCGCACGAGCTCCACCAGCTCGGCCAGGGACGGCAGGGCGGCGACGGTCTCGGTGAGCCGGTCGTCGAGTGCGTCGAAGCGCCTGCCCTGGTCGCCGCTCTGGGCGTTGATCAGCTCCCCGACGCGCTTGGGGACCTCGCCGACCTCCAGCAGGGCCGGAAGCTGCCCGACCCGCTGGTTGACGGCCTCGACCCGGTCGTCCACCATGTCGAGCCGCTCGTTGACGTCCTCGAAGTTCGCGTCGATCGCGCCGAGCCGCTCGTCCTGCTTCCCCAGCCGGATGTCCACCTGCGCGAGCGTGCCGTCCATCGTGCCGAGCCGGTCGGCCACCTGCGCGAGCCCGGCGTCCATGCCGGTCACGCGCCCGTCGAGGGCGGTGAGGCGGCCGTCGGCGTCGGTGAGCCCCTGCTGGACGCCCATGACATGCCCGTCGAGGCCGCTGATGCACGCCTGGGCGGTCTCGATGCGCCCGTCGATGCTCTGCAGCCGCACGTCGAGCGTCTCCAGCCGGCCCTCCACCGCGCCGATGTGGCTGTCCACCCCGTCGAACCGCGCCGAGACGACCTCGTCGAGCCGCCCGGTGACGTCGTCCAGCCGGCCGTCGACGCCGTCGAAGCGGGCCGCGATGCTGGTCAGGCTGCCCTCCACGCCGGCCACCCGCCCGTCGAACCCGGTCAGCCGGTCGGCCACGGCGTCCAGGCGCCCGTCGACGCCTTCCAGGCGTTCCTCGACCCCTGTGAGCCGGGTGCCGATGGCGCTCTCGGCGTCCGTGACGCGGGAGGTGAGCCCGTCGATCTTGCCGGCGAGCTGCTCGACCGAGCCGGTGAGGCGCTGGAGCACCGTCGAGAACGTCTCGTCCAGACTCTCGCTGAGGTCCAGGACGCCGCCCTCGACCCGCTCGGTGCGCTGGGTGAGGTCGAGCAGCGCCTTGTCCACCCGGGTGAAGCGCCCGCCCGCGGCCTCCATGCTGGAGGTGAGCTGGGCCAGGCGCCTGGTGAGCTCGGCCAGCTGATCGGGCATGCCCTGGGCGCCGTCCAGGACCGCCTGGATGCGTTTGAGGGCCTCGGCGACCCCCTCGCGCACGGTGGCGAGGTCGGTCCACAGGCTGGGCAGCTCGGTGATGGGTTTGACGCGGTCGCCGACCGCCTCGATGCGGTCGCCGAGCCCGGCGACACGGTTGCCGACCCCGTCCACCCGGTCGCGGACGATCTCGACGTGCTGGGCCAGGCCCTCGGCCCAGGCCGGGGGACGGGTGACCAGCTCGCCGAGCCTGCCGCTGACCCCGTCCAGCACGCCGCTCAACCCGCCGAGCTCGCGCTCGCGGACCTCGCGCAGCAGCCACTCCATGCCTTCCAGGCGTTGCCGGATCTCGTCCAGGACGGCGCCCTGGGTGCGCTGCTCGTAGACGTGATCCTGCGCCGCCCGGGCGAGCAGCTCGCGCATGCGGTCGGAGATGGCGGTCTGGCTGCCAGCCTGGAGGAGGGTGTGGTTGGAGTGGTCCACCGAAAGCTCCTTCACTCGCGGGCGGTCGGCCGCTCGGCGGTGGGGTCGGTCGTTTCGCGCGGAGATCAGGGCGGGTGACCATCGATCAGGCGGAAATCCCACGCGCTGGCCAACTGTAGTGCTTCGGCGGCAGAATTTCGGGGCCGACTTTAAAAGATCGTGATTGTCGCTGTATTGCCCGGATTTGCTGGTTATTGCGGCATCGGCGCAGGTCAGGATGGGTCGCAGATGAGTGCGAAAGGACGTGCGCCGATCCGGGTAAGTGCCACCACGCACGAATTATCCCCGGAAAGCCGCAAATCGCGGCGCAGCTGCTCCAGATCGAGCGCGGAGCCCCGTTTCTTGAGCGTCACGGTGCCGACCCGGCGCTCTCTCAGCGCCGCTCGCAGGCGTTTCACCGAGAACGGCAGCACTTCCAGGACCTCGTACCTCGACGCCCACGGCGTGGCGGCGGGCGCGTCGGCGGTGATGTAGGCGATGCGCGGGTCGATCAGCCGGCCCGCGACCTGGGCGGCGACCTCGGCGACCAGGTGCGCCCTGATCGCCGCGCCGTCCGGTTCGTACAGATAGCGCCCCACCGGCCCGTGCTCGGGGTCGCCGAGGGCCGGATCGGCGGTCAGGGTGTCCCCGGACGGCAGCAGCGTGGCCCTGCGCGGCGCCGCCCCCTCGCCGGCGGGGTGCACGCCGCGGGCCAGGGCGCCGGTCCACAGGACGGCCTCCTTGACCTCGCCCTTGTAGGAGACCCACTCGGTCTCGGCGCCCGGCGGGATGAACTCGTACGGGATGCCCGGCGCGACCTTCAGGCAGGTGGCGCGTGCCCGGTCCACCATGCCGAGGACGGCCGGCCACGGCGGTGAGTAGGCCATCGGGTCGAAGACCCGCCTGCCGGTGGAGCGCCTGGCGGGGTCGGCGAACAGCGCGTCGTAGGCTCCCGGATCCAGGTCGGCGGCGTCGGCGGCGCGTACGGTGACGCGGCCGGTCAGGCCGAGCGCCTCGGCGTTCGCCCGCGCGACCTCGGCGGTGAGCGGGTCGAGGTCCACCGCGTCGACCTCGCAACCGGCCCGGGCCAGGGCGACCAGGTCGCCGCCGATGCCGCAGCACGCGTCGGCGACCCGTGTGCCGTCGGCGAACCTGCGGGCGCGGTGCGCGGCCACCTCGGTGCGGGTCGCCTGCTCCAGCCCGTCCGGGGTGAAGTACATGCGCGCGGCGTCCTCGCCGAACTTCGCGACGGCCCGCGCCCGCAGTCGCGCCTGGGTGAGCGCGGCGGCGGTGAGCGAGGCGTCGTAGGTCTTGCGCAGCCGTCCGGCGGCCGCGAGCGGGTCGGCGCCGCCGGCCACGACGTCCACGGCCTCGGCGAGGGCCTTTCGCCCGTGCGGGGTCAGCAGCGCGCGGAAGGCGTCGAGGTCCACGTCTCCCGACGCTATCGCGCGGCGCCGGGTACCCGGGCCGATCCGACCCGCATAGGCGGACAAATCAGGGCGAGTCGCGCGACGCGCGATGGGTGCACTGACCTGGGGCGGCCTGTCCGTGTTGACTGTGTCGGCGGCCTTGCATACTGTTCAGTGTTGGCACTCGGCTAGTGAGAGTGCCAGCCATTAAATGCGACGAGGCAGGTCTGACACCCGCGACGGCAGGCCGCTGGTCGCCTCTTCAGCTCATCACCACAATCTGAAGGGGAGGTCCGATCGTGACGACCGCCACCAAGGTTCCCGTTAAGCCGCTCGGCGACCGCATCGTGGTCCAGCCGCTTGAGGCCGAGCAGACGACCGCTTCCGGTCTGGTCATCCCGGACACCGCCAAGGAGAAGCCGCAAGAGGGCAAGGTCCTCGCGGTGGGCCCCGGCAACTGGGACGAGGACGGCGAGAAGCGCATCCCGCTCGACGTCAAGGAAGGGGACGTCGTCCTCTACAGCAAGTACGGCGGTACCGAGGTCAAGTACGGCGGCGAGGAGTACCTCGTGCTCTCCGCCCGCGACGTTCTCGCGATCATCGAGAAGTAAAGCCCCGGACGCGCAAGCGACATCCTGTACGGAGCCTTACGAAAAGTGTGTCAAGCCCCGGGCGCTTCACGGCGGCCCGGGGCCTTGATGCTGGGAGGACCTTTAAATGCCCAAGATCTTGGAGTTCGAGGAGGACGCGCGGCGCGCTCTTGAGCGTGGCGTGAACGCCCTCGCGGACGCCGTCAAGGTGACCCTCGGGCCGCGCGGCCGCAACGTCGTCATCGACAAGAAGTTCGGTGCGCCGACCATCACCAACGACGGCGTCACCATCGCCCGTGAGGTCGAGCTCGAGAAGCCGTACGAGAACCTCGGCGCTCAGCTCGCCAAGGAAGTGGCGACCAAGACCAACGACATCGCGGGTGACGGCACCACCACCGCCACCGTGCTCGCCCAGGCGATGGTCCGCGAGGGCCTGCGCAACGTCGCCGCCGGCGCCTCGCCGCTGTCGCTCAAGCGCGGCATCGACCTGGCCGCGCGCGCGGTCAGCGACCGCCTGCTCGAGAGCGCCCGTCACGTCGAGGACAAGAAGGAGATCGCGAACGTCGCGACGATCTCCGCGCAGGACGCCAAGATCGGCGAGCTGATCGCCGAGGCGTTCGACAAGGTCGGCAAGGACGGTGTCATCACCGTCGAAGAGTCCAACACCATGGGCCTGGAGCTCGAGTTCACCGAGGGTCTCCAGTTCGACAAGGGTTACCTTTCGCCCTACATGGTGACCGACCCCGAGCGCATGGAGGCGGTCCTCGAGGACGCCTACGTTCTGCTCACCCAGGGCAAGGTCTCCTCGATCGCGGAGTTCCTGCCGCTGCTCGAGAAGGTCGCCCAGACCAAGAAGCCGCTGTTCGTGGTCGCCGAGGACGTCGAGGGCGAGGCCCTGGCCGTCCTGGTCACCAACAAGATCCGCGGCACCTTCACCTCGGTCGCGGTCAAGGCGCCCGGCTTCGGTGACCGCCGCAAGGCGATGCTGCAGGACATGGCGATCCTCACCGGGGGCCAGCTGGTCTCCGAGGAGATCGGTCTCAAGCTCGACAACGCCGGCGTCGAGGTGCTCGGCACCGCCCGCCGCATCGTCGTCACCAAGGACACCGCGACCATCGTCGACGGTGCCGGCGACCCGCAGGCCATCCAGGACCGCGTCCGCGAGATCCAGCACGCGATCGAGCAGACCGACTCCGACTGGGACCGCGAGAAGCTCCAGGAGCGTCTGGCCAAGCTGTCGGGCGGCATCTGCATCCTGCGCGTCGGCGCGGCCACCGAGGTGGAGCTCAAGGAGAAGAAGCACCGCCTTGAGGACGCCATCTCCGCGACCCGCGCCGCGATCGAGGAGGGCATCGTCTCCGGCGGTGGCTCCGCGCTCGTGCACATCGCCAAGGAGCTCGACGACCTCGGTCTGCCCGGCGACGAGGCGACCGGTGTCTCCATCGTCCGCCGCGCGCTCGTCGAGCCGGCCCGCTGGATCGCCGAGAACGCCGGCCTTGAGGGCTACGTCGTCACGGCCAAGGTGGGCGAGCTGCCGGTCGGCCACGGCCTCAACGCCGCGACCGGCGAGTACGGCGACCTGATCGCCCAGGGCGTCATCGACCCGGTCAAGGTCACCCGCTCGGCCGTGCAGAACGCCGCGTCCATCGCCGGCATGCTGCTCACGACCGAGGCCCTCGTGGTCGACAAGCCCGAGGAGGAGGCTCCGGCCGCCGCGGGCCAGGGTCACGGCCACGGTCACGGCCACTGACCGAGCACCCGCCGGGCATTCGGCGACGGCACGGCTCCCGCCAGGCGGCGGGGGCCGTGCTTTTTTTCGCATCGAATCGTTTCAAAGGGTCCCGGATTTGACCGCCACGGTAAACCAACCGGTGCCGCGACGCGTCGGACACCCCGCTGCGCGCGCCCTGCGAACTGGTGTGACATCTTGCTGAAAATCCCGCGAATTCGGTTCGGGAGTGAAATAAGCAAACACTACTGTGTTCGCTTGATTACTCTCGGTTATCGTCGCGTCAATGTGACCAATCCGTATCCGTTCACCATGACGACATGCGGGATCGTGGCGGGCATCATGCGTAACGTGACCGAGGGATGCGTCGCCGACGCCAAGACTGGGGTACGGCTTGCGACGAGATCGGACGAGTCCGACCTCAGGGATCTGACGAGCCTTGCCGTACAGGGGGATCGCACCGCGATCGAATCACTGCTCGGGCAACTGCGCCCGATGGTGGTCCGTTATTGCCGTGCTCGTCTGGGCCGGGTGTCCGGCCACTACCACATAGCCGACGACGTGGCCCAGGAAGTGTGCATCGCGGTGCTGGCCGCGCTGCCGCGCTATCGCGACATGGGGCGGCCGTTCGCCTCATTTGTGTTCGGCATCGCCTCGCACAAGGTCGCGGACGCGCTGCGCAGTTCGGTGCGCTCCGCCGTGCCGACGCAGGACCTGCCGGACGGCCCTGACCAGGGGCCGGGCCCGGAGGAGACCGTGGTGCGCTACATCGAGGCCGAGCACGCCCGCGCGCTGCTGTCGCGCCTGCCGGACAACCAGCGAGAGCTGATCATCCTGCGGGTGGTGTCGGGACTGTCGGCGGAGGAGACCGGTAACGTACTGGGTATGTCACCAGGTGCGGTTCGTGTCGCCCAGCATCGGGCGCTGGCCAGGCTCCGGCAGATGGCCGACATGGAGTCGATCGCTTGACCGCGGTCCACCCCGCGCGTTCGATCCGAAAACGGGGGCCGGACGCCGACCCGGACGTGCTCAGGACGGATGCGCTCATCGACGCGCTCGCGGCCCGGCGGCCGGTGGGCGATGAGCACGACGACCCGGCGGTGCGCCTGCTGCAGGCGCTCACGGCCGACGTCGATCAGCGGCTCTCCTCGGTGTCGATCACACCGTCCACGTAGCCCCGGGCGTACTCCCACGTCACGTAGTCGGACGGGTCGGGGGCGAAGGCCGGCTCATGGATCTGCGGGCGGCCGTGGTCGATCATCTGCCGCAGGTTGCCGCGCAGCAGATCCCAGTCGAAGTAGTGGCGTTCGCTGCACTCGGGACAGTCGAGGACGAGCCCGAGGACTCCCTGGGGCTCCAGGAGCGAGCGGAACACCTCCACATCGGCGAGGTCGGTGAGCGCTTCATCGCGTTCGGCCATGGTCAGCGGCTCGGAGTCGTCGAGGTGGCCGAGCACCGCGGCAGGGTCGTCGGGGTCTTCCGCGAAGGGGTCGCGGGGGACTTCTTCCAGCACGCATTCCACCTTATGACCCTCACCTACCCTGATGAGGGCAAGTGGCGGGGATGCACCCGCGTCCCATCTGTCACTGATATGCAGTTGAGTCCCATGAGCCACGTGAAGCGGGACCGGTCCACGATCGTCCCCGGTCGCGGCGCGTCGAGTGCTTTCCCGCCGCAGGGAAGCCCGGCGGCGGGTGCCGCGTTGTGCACATCACCGCACAGGTACGCCTGTCACCGGCCACCAGGGCCCGGTCCGGATGATCCGCTCGGGCGGCCGTCGTTTCGCGCCGGTGTCCGCGGGGGGCCGAAGGGCTCGGGGTTCTGGCGGAGTCCACAGCACGTCGTCCACAGGGCGGCGGGCCGTGGGCCCGGTTGTCCACAGGAGCGCGGAACCGGTGATGACCGGACCACTAAACTGACCGCAGGGGGCCGGCGCCTTTCCCCATCTTGAGAGCGCCATGGCAGGAGGATTGCAGATGGCCAAGTTCACCGAGACCGGGCTCACGTTCGACGACGTGCTGCTGGTCCCCGCGTATTCCGATCTGCAGCCGGGCGAGGCCGATACCACCACGCTCCTGTCGCGCTCGATCACCTTGCGCATCCCCCTGGTCTCCGCCGCCATGGACACCGTCACCGAGGCGCGCATGGCCGTGGCGATGGCCCGTCAGGGCGGCATCGGCATCCTGCACCGCAACCTGTCGATCGAGGAGCAGGCCCAGCAGGCCGACCTGGTCAAGCGCTCCGAGGCCGGCATGGTCACCAACCCCGTGACCTGTTCGCCCGAGGACACCCTGGCCGACGTCGAGCGGCTGTGCGCCACCTACCGCATCTCCGGCCTGCCGGTCACCGACGAGCACGGCGTCCTGGTCGGCATCGTCACCAACCGCGACATGCGGTTCGAGACCGACCACAGCCGCCCGGTGCGCCAGGTCATGACCCCCATGCCGCTGGTCACCGCGCCGGTCGGCGTGTCCCGCGACGAGGCGTTCCGCCTCCTGCGGCAGAACAAGGTGGAGAAGCTCCCCCTCGTCGACCCCGACGGCCGGCTGCGCGGCCTCATCACGGTCAAAGACTTCACCAAGAGCGAGCAATATCCTCTCGCGACCAAGGACGCCGACGGCCGGCTGGTCGTGGGCGCGGCCGTGGGCGTCGCCGGTGACGCCGAGCAGCGCGCGATGGCGCTCATCGACGCCGGGGTGGACGTGATCATCGTGGACACCGCCCACGGTCACTCCCGAGGCGTGTGCGACATGGTCGCCAAGATCAAGGCGAACGGCCGGGTGGACGTCGTCGGCGGCAACGTCGCGACCCGGGCCGGCGCCCAGGCGCTCATCGACGCCGGCGCCGACGCGGTCAAGGTCGGGGTCGGCCCCGGCTCCATCTGCACCACCCGCGTCGTGGCCGGCGTGGGCGCGCCGCAGGTGACCGCCATCCACGAGGCGTCGCTCGCCTGCGGGCCCGCCGGGGTGCCGGTGATCGGCGACGGCGGCCTGCAGTACTCCGGCGACATCGCCAAGGCCCTCGCCGCCGGCGCCAACACCGTCATGCTGGGCTCCCTGCTCGCCGGCTGCGAAGAGTCGCCGGGCGAGCTGATCTTCATCAACGGCAAGCAGTTCAAGTCCTACCGCGGCATGGGGTCGCTGGGCGCCGTCCGCAACCGCGAGCGCGGCGGCTCCTACAGCAAGGACCGCTACTCCCAGGAGAGCGTCGCCAGCGAGGACAAGTTCATCCCCGAGGGCATCGAGGGCCAGGTGCCCTACCGTGGCCCCGTGGCGGCGGTGGCCCACCAGCTGGTCGGCGGCCTGCGCCAGGGCATGTGGTACACCGGGGCGCGCACCATCGCCGACCTGCACGAGAAGGCCATGCTGATGCCGATCACCGCGGCCGGCCTCACCGAGAGCCACCCGCACGACATCCAGATGACCGTCGAGGCCCCCAACTACCACGGCCGCTGAGCCGGCCCTGTGGCTCCGCACGGCGCCCCATCAGAGGCGTGCGGCGTCGTGCCACCGCACCGCCGGGAGGCGCGTCCGGGGCGGCGCCCCCCGATCGGTCCGGCGGCCGAGGGCGTCGTCCGGCCGGGCGGAGGCTCCGGGCGTGGGGTGGGGGGCCGGCCGCGCCCGGTGATTGCGGATAATGCGGTGGGCCAGGGTATTGACCAACGAGCACAGCGGCTTCTTCGAAGGACGGGAACGGCGAGATCATGACTCAGGTAGAGATCGGGCGTGGCAAGAGCGGGCGCCGCGCGTACGCGCTGGACGAGATCGGCATCGTGCCGTCGCGGCGCACCCGTGACCCCGAAGAGGTTTCCATCGCCTGGCAGATCGACGCCTACCGTTTCGACCTGCCCATCGTGGTCAGCCCGATGGACAGCGTCGTCTCGCCGCAGACCGCCATCCAGATCGGGCACCTCGGCGGGCTCGCCGTCCTCGACCTCGAAGGCCTGTGGACCCGCTACGAGGACCCCGCCCCGCTGCTGTCGGAGGTCGCCGAGCTGCGCGGCGAGGCCGCGACCCGGCGGCTCCAGGAGATCTACTCGGCGCCGATCAGCGACGAGCTCATCGGCCGCCGCATCGAGGAGATCCGGTCCGCGGGCGTGACCACCGCCGCGCGGCTGTCGCCGCAGCGCACCGCCCAGCACTACAAGGCGGTCATCGACGCCGGGGTCGACATCTTCGTCATCCGCGGCACCACCGTCTCGGCCGAGCACGTCTCCGGCCGCGCCGAGCCGCTCAACCTCAAGCAGTTCATCTACGAGCTCGACGTGCCGGTGATCGTCGGCGGCTGTGCCACCTACACCGCTGCCCTCCACCTGATGCGCACCGGCGCGGCCGGGGTGCTCGTCGGGTTCGGCGGCGGCTCCGGGCACACCACCCGCACGGTGCTCGGCGTGGCGGTGCCCATGGCCACCGCGATCGGCGACGTCGCCGCCGCGCGCCGCGACTACCTCGACGAGTCGGGCGGCCGGTACGTCCACGTGATCGCCGACGGTGGCATGACCAGCTCCGGTGACATCGCCAAGGCCATCGCCTGCGGCTCCGACGCCGTCATGGTCGGCTCGCCCTTGGCCCGCGCCAGCGAGGCTCCCGGCCGGGGCCACCACTGGGGCTCGGAGGCGCACCACGGTGAGCTGCCGCGCGGCGCCCGCGTCGAGGTCGGCACCATCGGCACGCTGGAGCAGATCCTGCACGGGCCGTCCTCCGTCGCCGACGGCTCGATGAACCTCATGGGCGCCCTGCGCCGCACGATGGCCACCGCGGGCTACTCCGACCTGAAGGAGTTCCAGCGCGTCGAGGTCGTCGTCGCCCCGCACAGCCCCTGACCCTGTCGTCCGCCACCCGGTCCCGCGTGGTGTCGCGCGCGGGACCGTGTCGGTCGCGGCGGAACGTCAGGTGGTGCTGAGCCAGGCGCCGTGGCGCATCACGCGGTGCACCGTCAGGTCGTCGTCGAGGACGACGAGGTCGGCGTCCTTGCCGACGGCGATCGACCCGACGCGGTCGTCCACGCCGAGCACGCGGGCCGGGGTGAGCGAGGCCAGCACGGCGGCCTCGGCCACCGTCAGCCCGACCTCCTGGACGGTGCGGCGGAAGGCGAGGTCCATCGTCAGCGTGCTGCCGGCGATGGCGCCGCCCTCGACCAGCCGGGCCGCGCCGCCGGACACCTCGACCTCCATCGAGCCGAGCCGGTAGGCGCCGTCCCCCATGCCGGCGGCCGCCATCGCGTCGGTGATCAGCACCGCGCGTCCGGTGCCGGCCGCGCGCGCCGCCAGCCGGAGCATCGCCGGGTGCACGTGCAGGCCATCGTTGATCAGCTCCACGGTCACCCGCTCGTCCTCCAGCAGCGCGGCCACCGGGCCCGGCTCCCGGTGGTGCAGCGACGGCAGGGCGTTGAACAGGTGGGTGGCCACGGTGCAGCCGGCCTCGATGCCCGCGATGGCCTGCTCATAGCTCGCGTCGCTGTGCCCGAGGGCCGCGATGACGCCCTCGGAGACCGCGGCCCGCACCGTGTCCAGGCCGCCGGGCAGCTCGGGGGCTATGGTGACCATGCGGACGTGCCCGTGCCCGGCCTTGAGCAGCTCGGCCAGCTCTCTGGGGGACGGGTCGCGCAGCAGCGCCGGGTCGTGGGCCCCGCAGCGCGACCGGGCGATGTACGGCCCCTCGAAGTGGATTCCGGCCAGCACCCCGTCGTCGCACAGCTCGGCCAGTGCCGCCGTGGCGCGCGCGAGGTCGGGTGGTGCGGCGGTGACCAGGCTGGCCACGATCGTCGTCGTGCCGTGTGCGGCGTGGAAGCCGGCGACCCGCCGGGCCTCCTCCTGGTCCCCGGACGGGAAGGACCCGCCGGCCCCGCCATGCGTGTGGATGTCGACGAACCCGGGGACGACGTACCGCCCGCCCAGGCCGTGCCCGTCCCCGCGCGGGGCCTGGCCGCGGCCGACATGGGTGATGCGCCCGTCCTCGATGGTGATCCAGCCGTCGTGGACGCCGGCGGGGGTGACGACGCGGGCGTCGGCGAGTGTGATGCTCATGCCGACAGGATCACAGACCGGGTCAGGTGGAGCGGCCGGTCGGGGTCCAGTCCGAGCGCCAGCGCCCGGGCGACCGCGACCCGCTGGACGCGCACCAGCTCGGCCATCGGGTCGTCGTCCCCGCCGACGAAGGCGCCGCCCGTCGCGCGCACCTCCGCGGCCAGCCCTTTCGGGGCGGCGCCCAGCATCCACGTGACCCTCCTCGGACCGGCGATGCTGATCGGGCCGTGGCGGTACTCCATGGCGGGGTAGGCCTCGGTCCAGGCGCGGGACGCCTCGCGCATCTTCAGCGCGGCCTCGTGCGCGAGCCCGCAGGTCCACCCCCGGCCGAGGAAGGTGAACTGCTCGGCGGCCCGCAGGGTCGCCTCGACCGGCTCGCGGATCGCGCGGCCGGCGTCGTCCAGGGCCCGGGAGAGATCTTCGCCGAGGTGGGCGCGGAGCAGGGCGAGCTGCGTGGTGGCGAAGCGCGTCTGGACGACGGACCGCTCGTCGGCGAAGTCCAGCACGACGGCCTCGTCGGCGAGGCCGATGACCGGCGCGTCGGGGTCGGCGGTGATGACGGTGACCGGGGTGCCGTCGAGGTGGCGCAGCAGGGTGAGGACCTCGGTGGTCGTCCCGGACCTGGTCAGCGCGAGCACCCGGTCATAGGCCCGTCCCCGAACTGGGGACGGGCGGTCGGTCGGCGGCGGCCCGGACGAGGCGGCGGGCGCGGCCGGTGACGCGGTACGGGTGCCGGACTCCGTGGGCTCGGCGGGAAGGGGCCCGTGAGCGGGCTCCCGGGTGGTGGAAGAGGCGAAGATCGGGGCCTCGGAGGCGGGGAAGGCGTCGGTCTCGCCGTGCCCGGCCCGCTCACGCAGCACCGCGTACGCCTGGGCGATGTACCAGGAGGTGCCGCAGCCGACCACCGCCACCCGCTCGCCGGGCCGGGGGAGCGGAGCGCCGGCGGCCATCGCGATGCCCCGGCGCCAGCACTCGGGCTGCGAGGCGATCTCGGTCTCGGTGTGCGTTGTCACGGGCCACTCCTCGGTTTTGCTCCCTTCTGCACGTTGTATCGCACGATCATGCAGGATCACGCAGTTAAGACGGGCGAGTGAGATGATTGTGGCCGCCCGGTGTGCCACGCTGTGGGGCCATGAGCCGGTACGAACGCTGGAACGCCCTGCTGGAGCTGCTCGCCCGGCACGGACGCCTGACGGTCGAGGAGGCCGCCGGCACCCTCCAGGTGTCCACCGCGACGATCCGGCGTGACTTCGACGAGCTGTCCCAGCAGCAGATGCTCATGCGCACGCGCGGCGGCGCCGTGGCCCAGAGCGTCAGCTACGACCTGCCGCTGCGGTACAAGACGGCCAGGCGCGCCGGGGAGAAGCAGCGCATCGCCCAGGCGGCGGCCGCCCTGGTCCAGCCCGGTGCCGTGGTCGGCATGAACGGCGGGACGACCACCTCGGAGGTCGCGCGCACCATCGCCGCGCGGACCCCGCAGAGCGCGCGGATCACCGTGGTCACCAACGCGCTCAACATCGCCGCCGAGCTGACCGTCCGCCAGAACATCAAGATCGTCCTCACCGGCGGGGTGGCCCGTCCCCAGTCGTACGAGCTGATCGGCCCGCTCTCCTCCGGGGTGCTGCAGCAGGTCACCCTGGACATCGCCTTCCTCGGCGTCGACGGGATCGACGTCGCGGCGGGCGCCTCCGCGCACCACGAGGGTGAGGCGAGCGTCAACAACCTGCTGATCGGCCGGGCCGCCCGCGTGGTGGCCGTCGCCGACGCCTCGAAGATCGGCCGCCGGGTGTTCGCCAAGATCTGCGACATCGACCGCATCGACACGCTCATCACCGACGCGAGCCTCCCCGACGCCGATGCCGAGGGCTTCATGAACGCCGGTCTGCAGGTGCTGCGCGTCTGACGGCGGTGCGGCACGCCCTGAGTCGGCCGTTCGAAGCGACGGCGCCGGTCTCGGCGAGCCACCGAAACCGAGAACCGGGCGCCCGGACCGTCATCGGGGAGGCAGGCCGATGACGGGTGAGGGACTTGACGAGCGGGCCTGGCGGGCGGGCACCGGCGAAAAAATCTACGTGGTACCGGTTGGGGCGGAAGTGATCCCTGAGCGGCAGGTGGACCGGTGAGCCGGGCCGCCGGGCCGGTTACGCCGACCCCGGTGCGGTCCGGCGATCGCATGCTGGTATCTACTCACGGGTAGATATGGGACACGACGCGACGAGCCGTACCCCAGGGGGTCGCAGATGACAGCGCAGACAGCGGGCCGGGCCGAGGCGGTCAAGGATGCGAGCGCAGGGCCGTTCGGCGTCGGGGGGATGCACTCGGCGCGCATGGGCCCGGCCGAACGCGCGGCGGCGCTGGCCTGGATGTCCGATCCCGGGCACGAGCTGGACGTGTTCGTCGTCGGCGGCGGCGTGGTCGGCGCGGGCGTCGCGCTGGACGCCGCGACCCGCGGGCTCACCGTCGGCCTGGTCGAGGCGCGCGACTTCGCCTCCGGCACCTCCTCCCGCTCCTCCAAGCTGATCCACGGCGGCGTGCGCTACCTGGAGCAGCTGAACTTCGACCTCGTGCGCGAGGCGCTGCAGGAACGAGGGCTGCTCCTGCAGCGCATCGCCCCGCACCTGGTGCGTCCCGTGCCGTTCCTGTTCCCGCTGACCCACCACGTGTGGGAGCGGCCCTACGTCGGCGCCGGCCTGACCCTGTACGACACGCTGGGCTTCTCCAGCGGCCTGAACCGCGGCATCCCCGGCCACCGGCACCTGTCGCGGCGCCGCGCGCTCAGGCTGGCCCCGGCCCTGCGCAAGACCTCGCTCACCGGCGCGGTGCAATATTGGGACGCCCAGGTGGACGACGCGCGGTACGTCACGTCGCTGCTGCGCACCGCCGTCTCCTACGGGGCGCAGGTGGCCTCCCGTACCGCGGTGATCGGTTTCCTGCGCGAGGGGGAGCGGGTCACCGGGGTGCGGGTGCGCGACCTGGAGGGCGGCGCCGAGCTGAACATCCGGGCGCGGCAGGTGGTCAACGCGACCGGCGTGTGGACCGACGAGATCCAGGAGATGGTGGGCGGGCGCGGCCAGATCCACGTGCGGGCGTCCAAGGGCATCCACCTGGTCGTTCCGCGCGACCGCATCCACTCGCTGACCGGCATCATCCTGCGCACCGAGAAGTCGGTGCTGTTCGTGATCCCCTGGGGACGGCACTGGATCGTCGGCACGACCGACACCCACTGGTCGCTGGACAAGGCCCACCCGGCGGCCTCGCGCCAGGACATCGACTACGTGCTCGACCACGTCAACGAGGTGCTGTCGGTGCCGCTGACCCGCGACGACGTCGAAGGGGTGTACGCGGGCCTGCGCCCGCTGCTCGCCGGGGAGTCGGAGGAGACCTCCAAGCTGTCGCGCGAGCACGTCGTGACCCACCCGGTCCCCGGCCTGCTGATGATCGCGGGCGGGAAGTACACCACGTACCGCGTGATGGCCAAGGACGCGGTGGACGCGGTCGCGCACGCCCTCGACCACCGGGTGCCGCCGTCCTGCACCGACCGGGTCCCGCTGGTGGGGGCCGTCGGCTACCAGGCGCTGTGGAACCAGCGCCACCGGCTCGCGCGGTCCTCGGGGCTGCACGTCGCGCGCATCGAGCACCTGCTGCAGCGGCACGGGTCCATGATCGACGAGCTGCTCGCGCTGATCGAGGCCGACCCGTCGCTGGGGCGCCCGCTGGCCGGCGCCGACGACTACCTGCGGGCCGAGGTGGTGTACGCGGCCACCCACGAGGGTGCGCGCCACCTGAACGACGTGCTCGCCCGCCGCACGCGCATCTCGATCGAGACCTTCCACCGGGGCACCGCCGTCGCCCAGGAGGCCGCCGAACTGCTGGCCGGGCCGCTGGGCTGGGACACCGAGCAGGTCAAGCGCGAGGTCGAGTACTACGCCAAGCGCGTTGAGGCCGAGCGTGCCTCGCAGGAACAGGACACCGACCAGGAGGCCGACGCGATCCGCCTGGGCGCCCCCGACATCGTCCCCGTAGCCGAGCCCGACACCAAACCCGTCTGACCCCTCGTCTCGGCCGTCATTCGCCCGCCCTGGTGTGATGGGGCCGGGTTCGTGGGGGCCGCGCGGCCCGGCTCCCGCCTGCCGTGGCCGCGCGGCCCGTCTTCCGGGCCGCACTGCGCGGTGCGGCCCGGAAGCCTGTTCCCCCGGTGGCCGGAACCCGGGTGATCGCTGCCCAGGGCCTCCGGCTCGGGTTGGTCACTTCTCGAACGGGATCCAGCCCTGGTCGGTCAAGGTCGTGGCGTCGCTGGCCTTGAGTCCCGCGTCGGACAGCGTCCACAGGGTGTCCCCGATGACCAGGCACCGCTGGATCGTCGGGGTGTCCGGCGCGAAGCCCTCCCGGCCCTTCGCCTTCGGATGGGTGATCGTCCCGCGGGTTCCGATCGAGTCGGTGCCCACCCGCAGCACCAGGGCGGAGGTCTGGAAGTCGTCGGTCCTGCCGCCCCAGCTGCTCAGCGGCACCACGGCGAGCCCGGTCGCGGGCCAGTACAGGAACGCGTGCGGGTCCCACTCGGCCGCGGAGCCGGAGTTCTTCTGGTGGTACCGCGCCAGCCGCGCGGGCTTACCCGGGTCGCTCACGTCGAACAGGGAGATCTGGGTGCCCTGCGTCCTGCCCTCCTCGCTCGCCTCCTGCCCGATGCCGAGCAGCCGCCCGTCGCCGGCCGGATGCAGGTAGGCCGAGAACCCGGTGATCTTCAGCTCGCCGGTGACCTTCGGGGCGGCCGGGTCGCGCAGGTCCAGGGTGTACAGCGGGTCCACCTGGCGGAAGGTCACCACGTAGCCGACCGGGCCGATGAAGCGCACCGAGTAGATCCGCTCGCCACGGCCCAGGCCGGTGACCTCGCCCTTCTTGACCAGCGTGCCCGCGTCCAGGACGTAGACGCCGCTCGAACCGCCGGCGGAGTCCGAGCCGCCCGTTCCGGACGAGGTCGTGGCGACCCGCAGGTTCCCCTCGTACTCCGACAGCGAGTACTGGTTCAGCAGCCGTCCGGGCACCGCGCCGGAGGCGGTGTAGCCGGGGGCGCCCGGCCCGCTGATGTCGAACCGGTGGATCTCGGTCTGCTCGGGCGGCTCCTGGGACGTGGTCGGGTCAGGAGAGGGGGACGTGCTCGCCTCCGGGCCGTCACTCGGCGTCGCGACGGGGGAGGACGCGGGCGGCGTCACCGTCCCGGTCGGCTTGGGCAGTAGCGAGGGCATGGATGGGTCGCCCGTCGGCTCGACCTTCTCGGCGGGCGGCGTGCTCGCCGGGTCCCTGGGCGCGACGGTCGCCTCGGCCGCGCCGGGCGCCGGGTCCGTCCTGGGCCGGACCGTGTCGTCGATCATGCCGCGCCGGAACCACCAGCGCGGGTTGCTGGTGACGTACAGGCTGGTGGGGGTGGCGTACACGGTGTCGCCGTCGGCGGCGACGCTGATCGTCTCGTCCCCGTCCAGCCCGGCCGCGAGGTCGACGGTGTGCACGGTGAGCATCGAGGTCCCGGTGTAGTCGCGGGGATGGCTGACCCGCTCGCAGGCCACCTTGCGCTGTCGGCCCTCGCCGTCCGGCCCGGCGATCTCGTACGCGGGCAGCCAGGCGTCGGCCGGGGCGGCCCGCACGATCTCCCGGTTGCGCCGCAGCAGTTCGTCCTCCTTCTGCTCCGGGCCCTGCACCGGGAAGGTGATCCGCGGCTGCGACCGGACCACGATGCGGACGGTGGAGCCCACCATGCGGGCGTCCACGTGCGACCCGTCGACGGTCAGCGAGCCGAGGAGCTTCATCTCCTTCAGGTCGACGAGCTTGTACTGCGGCCCGGTGATGGCCGAGGCCCGTACGGCCCGGCCGCCGAACGGCACCATCCCGCCCTGGGCGGCCAGCACGAGCGCGCGGTCGCCGTGGATCAGCAGGTCCGCGCCCGCCCAGCCCTGTCCGGCCGGGACGAGTCGCAGGCTGCCGGTCTCCTTCTTGGTCTCCGCGTCCACCACGCGCAGCACGCCACGGGCGTAGGTGACGATGCGCCTGCCATCGGTCTTGATCAGGTCCGGCTCGTCGACGCCCGCCTCGTGGACGTTGGTCGTGGAGTGGCTCGGTGCGGCGGTGCTCGCGTCGGCGGCGGCCCGGCCGCTCGCGTCGGCCCGGTCGACCGCGGTGAACAGCATCGTGCCGTCCAGTCCCCAGGGGGTGACGTTCCTGGCCGTCGCATCGCGCAGACCGCTCAGCAGGTCGTCACATCCGCTGTAGGCGACCAGCTTGATCTCGCCCAGCGGCACCGGCGCCGCCGCCGGGAGAGCCGCTCGGCCGCCTCCCGTGCACGCCGCCGCCAGGAGCCCGGTGGCGAGCGCGACGGCCGCGGCCGTGCCGATCGAAGTCTTCATGCCCGTACGACGCATCGCGGCGAGGCGCGGTTCAGGAACGGGCCAAGGCGACCGGTCCGGGGTCCGTGGAGCGGTTGTCCACAGGCCGGCCGGTGGCCGGGCGTGTCGTCCACAGGCCGGGGCGGCTGGGGCGTACCTGCGGAGGACGGCATCGATAGACTGTGGTCACCGCCGCTTCTCTCCTTGGGGGTCTTTCCGTTGTCTGAGTTCGACACGGTCCTGGTCGTCGACTTCGGCGCACAGTACGCGCAGCTGATCGCGCGCAGGGTCCGTGAGTGCCATGTGTACTCCGAGATCGTGCCCTCGACCATGCCGGTGAGCGAGATGCTCGCCAAGAACCCCAAGGCGATCATCCTGTCCGGCGGCCCGGCCTCGGTGTACGCCGAGGGCGCGCCGGCCGCCCCGGAGGGTCTGTTCGAGACCGGAGTGCCCACCTTGGGCATCTGCTACGGCTTCCAGGAGATGGCCAGGGTCCTCGGCGGTGACGTCGCGCGCACCGGCACCGCCGAGTACGGCGGCACACCGCTGACCGTGGGCAGCGAGGGCGTGCTGTTCGCCGGGCTGCCCGCCGTCCAGTCGGTGTGGATGTCGCACGGCGACAGCGTCGCCGCCGCCCCCGACGGCTTCCAGGTCACGGCCTGGACGCCCGACACGCCGGTCGCCGCCATGGAGGACCCCTCGCGCGGCCTGTACGGCGTGCAGTTCCACCCCGAGGTGCTGCACTCCGAGCACGGCCAGACGGTGATGAAGCACTTCCTGGACGCCGCGGGCTGCCGCCCGACCTGGACCATGCTCAACATCGTCGAGGACGCGATCGAGGCCGTCCGCGCGCAGGTCGGGCCCGAGGGGCGGGCGATCTGCGGGTTGTCGGGCGGCGTCGACTCCGCCGTGGCCGCCGCGATCGTCCAGCGGGCCATCGGTGACCGGCTGACCTGTGTGTTCGTCGACCACGGGCTGCTGCGCAAGGGCGAGGCCGAGCAGGTCGAGCGTGACTTCGTCGCCGCGACCGGGGTGAAGCTCCGGGTGGTGGACGCCGCCGAGCGCTTCCTCAAGGCCCTGTCCGGGGTGTCCGACCCCGAGGAGAAGCGCAAGATCATCGGCCGGGAGTTCATCCGGGTCTTCGAGGACGAGCAGCGCGCCATCCTGGCCGACGGGCCGGTCGACTTCCTCGTCCAGGGCACGCTCTACCCCGACGTGGTCGAGTCGGGCGGCGGCACCGGGACGGCGAACATCAAGTCCCACCACAACGTGGGCGGGCTGCCCGACGATCTGCGGTTCACGCTGGTCGAGCCGCTGCGCACCCTCTTCAAGGACGAGGTCCGCCGCGCGGGCGAGGAGCTCGGGCTGCCGTCCGCCATGGTCTGGCGCCAGCCGTTCCCCGGCCCCGGCCTCGGCATCCGCATCGTCGGCGAGGTCACCCACGATCGCCTGACGATCCTGCGCGAGGCCGACTCCATCGCCCGCGAAGAGCTGTCGCGCGCCGGTCTCGACCGTGAGATCTGGCAGTGCCCGGTCGTGCTGCTCGCCGACGTCCGCTCGGTCGGCGTCCAGGGCGACGGCCGCACCTACGGGCATCCCGTCGTGCTGCGCCCGGTGACCAGCGAGGACGCCATGACCGCCGACTGGTCCCGCGTCCCGTACGACGTGCTGGCCCGCATCTCCACCCGCATCACCAACGAGGTCCGCGAGGTCAACCGCGTCGTCCTGGACGTCACCAGCAAGCCGCCGGGCACCATCGAGTGGGAGTGACCTCCCCGGCCCCGGTGAAGCCCTGACCTCGACCCCGGCGCACGGGCATGCCGGGAGTGGGCGACCGCGGCGATGGACAGGGTGCCATAGGGCAGGGCTTGCCCTTCGCGACGCTGCGGGAGCGGCTTAGCGAGAAGCCGCTCCCTTCAGGGAGCGGAGGAGTCACGAGGCCCTTTTCATCGGTGCGGGTTTCCCGGCATGCTGAGCGGGACCGCGGCGATCAGGGCGGCTCGATCTGATCGAGACCGGCCGCGCGACCCGGTCTGTGGCCGGCGCGCCGCGGCCATCGGTCCGCCAGGGCCACCGGTCGGGCGGGTGCCGATCCTCCGGAGTGCCGGTCCGGCGGGGTGCCGGTCCGGCGGTGCGCTGGGGTGCCGGGTGATGGGGGGGAAAGGGCTAGGCATGGTGGAGCCGACGCGGGTGAAGGTGCGGGTTCCGGCCCGGCGACTGGCCTGGTTACACGGCGAGCTGGTCCGCTGGCAGGCGGAGGACCTGCTCGACGCGGACGCGGCACGGCGGATCGCCGACCGGTACGCGGCCGGACGGCGGCTGGGCCTGGAACGCCTCGTCCTGCTGCTCGGCGGCGGTTTCCTCGGTGTGGGGCTCATCTGGATCGTCGCGGCCAACCTGGACCGGCTGTCGCCGGTGACCCGGTTCGCGGGGATCACGCTGGTGTGGCTGGCCGCCGTCGTCCTCGGTGAGATCCTCACCGGGCCGGCGGCCAGGTCGGCGGCCCGGCTGGTCGCGGTCCTGGCCGCCGGCGGTGTGATCTTCCAGGCGGCGCAGAGCCTGCACGTCCCGGCGTACTCCTCCGGCCTGCTGGGCGTCTGGGCCGGTGGCGCGCTGGCGTACGCGTACGCGACCCGCGCCGCGGGGCCGCTGGTCGCGGCGCTCGCGATCGGATCGTTCTGGTACGGCTGGTGGGCGGGCGACCAGGCGGGCGCCGCCGGCGTCGCGCTGTCCCTGGTCGCCGCCGCGGCTGCCGCGGTCTGCCTGGCCATCGTCCACGAGGGCAGACCGGCGACCGCTGACGCCGGAGACGCGGCGACCGCTGGTACGGCCGGTGGGGCGGGAGACGGTGCCGGGGTCGCCGTCGCGGCGGCCGGTGGGGGAGGAGGCGGTGCTGCTGAGGCCGGCGGTGCGGCGGCCGGTGGGACGGGGCGCGGTGGGGGCGGGCGAACGGCCTGGTGGGGTGGGGGGCCCATAGCGCGGGCGGGGTGGTCCGGACGGTTCGCCGCCGTGTGGCGGTGCGCCGGATTCCTGCTCGCCCTGAGCGGGCTGTTCGTCGCGGCCTTCCCCGGCGTCGGACGCGCCGACCTGTCCGGCTCGCCCGCCATCTGGACGGGCGTCGCCGCCGCGATCGTGGCCGCCGGCGCCGCGCTGTCGCTCGGTGACCCGGGCGCCCGCCGCGAGGTGCTCGTGGCGCTCGTTCTGATCATCGCCACGGCCGGCCTGGTCTCGTGGTCGCCCGGTGATCTCCATGGCCCCGAGGCCGGGCTCACCGGCGCACAGACGGCCCGGGCGCTGACCGGCACCTTGATCTACATCCTCGCGGCGAGCTGGTTCGCCGCGTCCGGTGCCCGCCGGGACGTCTCCTCCCTGGTCGCCATCGCCACGGCCGCGCTGGTGGTCTTCGTCACGGCGCAGAGTTTCGCGGTGTTCCAGCCACTGCTGTCGGGCGCCGCGCTGTTCCTGGCCCTCGGCGTGATCTTCATCGTCACCGGCGCGCTGGCCGAGTACGGACGCCGCCGCCTCCTGGGGGTGCGCAGATGACCGAACCGCCCACCCCAGCGGCGTCCGGACGGGGCCGCCGGTCACCTGCCCGCCGTGCCCTGCTTCTGGTCGCGGCCGCGGTGCTCGTGCAACTGGCGCTGCTCGCCATCGTGCTGCGCCCGCAACTGTCGGCCCGCATCGGCGGCGCGGACTACCGGCTCGCCACCGCGCCCGTGGACCCGGTCGACCCGTTCCGGGGCGCGTACGTCATGCTCGGCTACCCAGGGTTGCCCACGGCGAAGGACCTGCCGCCGGGGGAGGTCTTCGTGCCGCTCGTCCGGGACGGCGCACTGTGGAAGGGCGCCTCCATCGAGCCGCGCCGCCCGGCGGCACCGCCCTACCTCGCCTGCTGGACGAGCGGTTACGGGACGCTGAGCTGCGGCATCGACAGCCTGTTCCTCCCGGAGGACCGGGCACGGCAGGTCGAGCGCGAGCTCAGGGCGAACCGCGCGGCGGCGGTACTCAAGATCGACGACCAGGGCAACGCGGCCGTGGTGAACGTGGTCCCCCGCTGACCGGGCCGGGCGGCGGCCGGATCGGACCGATCCACGCCGCGCGGCCGGTGAGGCAGGGGCGCGGTCAGTCGTCGAACTCGCCGTCGCGGACGCCGAGGACGAAGGCGTTCCACTCGGCCGGAGTGAATCGCAGGACGGTGCCGTTGGGGTCTCCGGGGTTGCGGAGCGCGACGGCGCCACCGGAAAGGTAGGCGATCTCGATCCGGTCGTCGGACGTGCTGCCGGGTGCGCTGAGCCAGCTCACGTCCGAGATGTCCATCGCGTACAGCTCGGCCTTCTCGTGCGCGTCACTCATCTCCGCGGAGCCTCCATCGGGCATGGGTAAGGACAACGCGGGAAACGTTAGCAGCCGTCAGTGCGGGAGGACCGGCCTTCGGCGGCAGGCAGGGGTGCCCCAGTGCCCCCCTGCTGGGGACCCCTTGCGGCGCGGGCTAGAACGGTCCATCGCGCGGCCCTGTCCGGCACTCGCGGCAGCGTGTGTCCGTCGAACCCGCGACGCCGGCCTGGTTGCCGCGTGTCTCGCGACGCCGCCGCGGCCCGGTGCGCAGGGTCAGTTCCAGCCGCCCACCGGGTAGATCTCGCCGGCGGCGAGGGAGCGGCCGCGGAGCAGGGAGGTGACCGGGACGACGTGGTAGCCCTTCTTCTCCAGCGTCGTCAAGATCTTCGGCATCGCCTTGACCGTCTGGGGCCAGATGTCGTGCATGAGGACGACGCGGTCGCGCTTGGCCAGGCCGAGGACCTTCTTGGTGATGGCGGCGGTGTCGCGCAGCTCCCAGTCGCGGCTGGTGCCGTTCCACACGATCTGCGACAGGCCCAGCTCGGCCGCGATGCCGCTCACCCGCTCGTCGGTGTCGCCGTACGGCGGGCGCATGAGGCCGGGCTCCCTGCCGGTGACCTTGCGGATGACGTCCTGCGTGCGGGTCAGCTGGTCCCGGATGTCGTCGTCCGGGAGCGAGGGCAGGTGCGGGTGGTCGTAGGTGTGGTCGCCGATCTCGTGTCCGTCGCGTGCCATCCTGCGGACGACGGAGGGTGACGTGGCGACCCGCTCGCCCATCAGGAAGAACGTGACCTTCGTCCGGTGCCGGCGCAGCAGGTCGAGCAGCTTGCCGGTGTACGGGCCGGGGCCGTCGTCGAAGGTCAGCGCGATGCACTTCACCTTCGCGCAGTTCACCTTCCCGGCGGACGCGGACCGCTGCGCGGCGGAGGGGATGGACGCGGCGGGTGCCGCGTGCTCGCGCCCGGCGGTGCCGGTGGCCTGGCCCGCGGTGGCCGCCGTCGCGCTCGGCGTGGCCGCCAGCGCCACGGCGCCCGCGATGACCACCGGGATCCACTTCTGAACCGCTCGTCCCACCGTTCTTCTCCTCATCTCGGCGCCGCGACACCATATACCAGCCCCACTAATAACCGGATAAGCCGTGCAATATCGGTATGGGGTGGGCGAAGTGCCGCGCTCCGGGAAAGGCGGCGGGCGAGACGCGATACGGCTTCCCGCGCGGCCGGGTCAAGGCGCCGGGGGCAGTCGCGCATAGCGGTCAAGAAAGCATCCAGAGATCTCATGTTAGTTACAGAGGGTGAGTTTTCGCTGGCCCGACGTGACCATGCTGGCAGCCATGAGGTCCTATTCGCTCGATGACGTCCTCGCGACGCGCAAACGCAGAGACTCATGGTGGACGGTGTTCATGGTCGACCCGGTGGCCTGCCGGGTGGCACTGTTCGTAGCGAATCGCACTGAGATCACCCCGAACGCGCTGACGCGCTGCTCGCTGGTCCTCGGCATGGTCTCCGCGGCCTGTTTCGCGGCCAACCACCTCGTGCTCGGCGCGGGGCTGTTCTACCTGAGCTTCATGATCGACTGCGTGGACGGCAAGATCGCGCGGCTGAAGGGCACCGGAACCCCGTTCGGACTGTGGCTGGACTACGTGGGCGACCGCATCCGCGTGGTCTGCTGCGCGGCGGGCCTGGCCTACGGGCAGTACACGGTCACGGGACGGATGGCGTACGTGCTGCTGGGCGCGGGGATAGCCGTCCTGGACCTGTTCCGGTACGTCAACGGCCCGCAGATGAAGCGGGTGCGGCAGACGGTGAAGGCCCGCAGGCGCGCCGCCCGCAGGGAGGAGCTCGCGGCGGTGCGCGACGCCATGGCCGTGGAGTCGCTGACCCAGGAGGCCGGGTACGCCGCCTCCTACGGGATCGCCGCGGCTCCGGGTGAGCCGCTCGTCCGGGCCTGCCACGTCCCCCGCGATGCTCATGGCCCTGATGATCCGCACGATGTCCCCGACCCCTATGACCCCTGCGATCCGTACGACCAGATGGCCGACCTCTTCGAGGAGACGCCGCCGTCCGGGGCCTGCCGCCGCGCGGCGGCCTCGCCCGGCCCCGACCCGGCACCGGGGCCGGCGGGCTCAGGCGGTGGCGCGAAAGTCCCGGGCTCCGGCACGCAGGACGGATACGGGACGGGCTCGGAAAGCGGGTCCGGGACGGCGGCGGGAAGCGGATACGAGACCGGGCCGGAAGACGGCTATGGGGCGGATGGCGGATCCGGTGACCGGCTCGCGGAGCCGTACGGCGCCCCGCTGATCCCCCGGCAGGCCTCGCCGTCCAGCGAATACGACCGGGCCTACCTCTACGACTCCGGGGCTCCTTTCGACCAGAACCAGACGGCTCCGTTCGACCGGCCGGCCGCCTTCGACGAGCCGGACTCCTTCGACCGCACGGCCCCCTTCGACCAGGTGGCGCTGTTCGACCAGGCGACACCGCTCGGCCGCCCCGCCCCGTACGGCCGGGCCGCCGCGCAGCCTCCGGCCGGTTCCTTCGACAAGGCCGCGCCCCATGACGGGGACGGCCCCTTCGGCCCGGCGTACCGCCGCCACGTGCCGCGCCTGCACCTGGTGCCGCAGCCCCCGGAGGCGGAGGCGCCGCCGATCGGCCTGCGGCGGCGTCTGGTCCTGTGCCTCACCCGCCATCGGGTGCGCACGCACCTGATGAGCGGCATCGAGTTCCACGCGGCCGTGTTCGTCGCGGGCCCGCTGCTCGGGCCCGCCGCGCTGCTGCCGGTGACCGTCGGCGCCGGCCTGCTGCTCGTCCTCAACGAGATCTTCCTGGTCTACCGCATGTGGCAGTCCACCCGGGCGGTCGCGCCGGACCCGGCGCACGCCGCCTCGGGCCCGGACGGCGAGCGGCACGTGCGGACCGATCCGTTCTTCACAGGGGTGTAGACGATGGTGAACAGAGTGGAGAGCATGCGTCCTGACCGGCCCATCTTCGTCATCGGCTGCCCGCGTTCCGGTACCACGATGCTGCAGCTCATGCTGCACGCGCACGAGCGGATCGCGGTGCCGCCGGAGACGCGGTTCCTGCTGTCGGCGTACTACCACCGGCGGCTGCACGGCGACATGCGCGTGGTGGAGAACCGCCGCAGGCTGGCCGAGTGGATCGCCACCGACAAGACCACGAAGTTCCGCGAGCTTCACCTGGACCGCGCCGCCTATGTCCGCAAGGCCGTCGAGGGTCCCGGTTCGCTGGGGTCGGTGATCGGCGAGGCGTTCCGCGAGTACGCCCAGCGGTTCGGCAAGCCGCGCTGGGGCGACAAGCGGCCCAGCTACATCAAGCACCTGGAGGTGATGCTGCGGTTGTTCCCCGACGCGCAGTTCGTCCATCTGGTGCGGGACGGGCGGGACTGCGTCGCCTCGCTCAAGGAGATGCCCTGGTACCCCCACGACGTCTTCCACGCGATCTCCACCTGGCGCGAGACGATCGACCTCGGCCGCTGGTTCGCCGCCCGGCTGCCCGCGGGCACCTACTACGAGCTGCGGTACGAGGACCTGACCGCCGACCCGGAAGCAGAGCTCGCGCGGCTGTGCGGCTTTCTCCGGGAGGACTTCGACCCGGCGATGTGCGAGCCCCGGCAGGTGGCGACGGTGGCGGTGCCCGCGCACAAGGTGTGGCACAGCAACACCCACCGGGAGATCACCCAGGCGCGGGTGGGGAGCTGGGCCACCCGGCTGGCCCCCTGGGAGATCGCGCTGTGCGAGTGGGTGCTGGGCGATCGGCTGCGGTCCTGGGGCTACCAGGTCGAGGAGTGCGAGCGGCCGTCGGCGGAGCACCTGCTCGCCTACCACCGGGTGGCGACCCGGCGGTGGCTGGCCTGGCGCAAGCGCGTCGCCCGCGACCGGATCAGCCGCCTGCGCGAGCCGGGCCCGCTGGAGGCCATGCTGACCTCCGGGCAGCTCGCGTCGGTCACCGTCCCGCCACCGCGCGCCCCGTCCGCAGCTCTCGTGGACCGTTGACGGGCGGGCCGCCGCGGTGGTCAGCGGCACACCTGCGCGAACAGCGTCTCCCAGCGGTCCAGGACGTTCTCGGCCCGGTACGCCGCGGCGTGCGCCCGCGCCGCGGCGCCCAGGCGGCGGCGCCGGGCGTGGTCGGCCATCAGCCCACTGAGCGCCGCGGTGAACGCGTCGACGTCGGCGGGCGGCACCAGCGCCCCGGTGAGGCCGTCGAGCACCAGCGCCCGCACCCCGGCGGAGACGTCGAAGGCGACCGACGGCATGCCGTACGAGGCGGCCTCGGCCACCGGCAGCGGAAAGCCCTCGTGTTCGCCGGTCAGGCCGAGGATCGCCCCGTTGAGGTACTCCCGGCCCATCTCGGCGACGGTCACCCGGCCGCGGAACACCACGCGGCCGGCCACGCCGAGCGAGGCGGCGTGGGCGCGCAGCCGGTCCCGCTCGGGACCCTCCCCGATCAGGTGCAGCTCCCAGCGGCCGCGGGTCCGCCCGGCGCGCGCGAAGGCGGTGATGAGCCGGTCGAACCGCTTGACCGGCACCAGCCGGCCCACGCCGAGCACCCGGGGCACGTCCAGGAAGGACGGCGTGTCCGGCCAGGCGCGCAGCGGGCTGGGCAGGTGGGCGGTGTTGGGCAGCAGCGCCTCCTCGGCGAACCGGCGGGCGTCCTGCGGGCTGGGGAACACGGCCTGGTCCAGGGCGGCGTAGTCGCGGGCCACGGCGGCGAGGCCACCGTGCCCGCGGGCGTGCTCGTACGAGCCGTGGTACTGGCCGATGGACCGCGATCCGGGCGGCAGCAGCCCGGCCAGCAGGGACACCGTCGCCGGGCAGGTCAGCACCGCGTACTCGGGGCCGATGGCGGACAGCAGCCGGCCGGCCCGCCGGCGCGTCGTCCCCGGCCCGTCCCCGAGCGGGCGTCGCCGCAGGACGTGGCGCTCGTACAGCGGCCGCTGGACGTATCTGAACGGCTCGGCCGTCTGGTTCAGGCCGACCAGGTGGACCTCGTGCCCGCGCAGGGCGAGGCCCTGGGCGAGCGTGTGGGTCACCTGCTGGACGCCGCCGAGCGTGTCGGCGTCCACGCAGGCGAACACGACCCTGCTCACGTGCCCGCGCCGCTCGCGGCGTCCTCTGGCGCGTCGAGCAGCACGCCGCAGGACGCGTGCGGGAAGAACGCCTCGACCACCCGTGCCGCCGCCTTGCCGGTCTCCTCCCCGCAGAAGCGCCGCGCGAAGTCGGCGTACCGCTCGGCGTGCTCGGCGGCGACCGCGTCCAGGTCGCGCAGCGCGGCGGCGAGTTCGGCGGTGGTCGTCAGGAGCGGTCCCGGGGCGATCTCCCGCAGGTCGTGGTACAGCCCGCGCTCCACCCGCGCGTACTCGTCGAGGTCGTCGGCGTACAGCAGGATGGGCCGGCCGGTGCAGGCGTAGTCGCAGATGATCGAGGAGTAGTCGCTGAGCAGGGCGTCGGAGGCCAGGATGAGATCGTTGACCTCGGGGTACGCGCCGGCGTCCCGCACCAGGTGCCGCACCGGCTCGGGCACGGTGAAGCTCTCGGCGGGATGGGTGCGCAGCACCACCACCCACCGGTCGGCGACCGCCTCGGCCAGCGCGGCCAGGTCGGCGCGCACCGACGCGCCGGTGCCCGCGGACAGGTCGCGGTAGGTGGGCGCGTACAGCAGCACCCGGCGGTCGTCGGGGATCTCCAGCGCCGCGCGCACCCTCGGGCCGGCCGACGGGTCGCCGTTGACCAGCACGTCACAGCGGGGCGAGCCGAAGCCGAGGACGCTGCCGGTGTACTCGGCGGCGGGTACGAAGACCCGTTCGAACTCCGGGCCGGAGGAGACGAGCGCGTCCCAGCGGGCCACGGTGGCCCGCCACCGTTCGCGTGCCCGCGGCGCGTCGCCGCGCAGGGCGGGGGAGTCCAGCCCGACCGTCTTGAGCGGCTGCCCGTGCCAGGTCTGCAGGTAACGCGTCCCCTTGGGCTTGGGCAGCTCGGGTGGCAGCCCGTGGTCGTCCACCCAGTAGCCCGCCCTGGCCAGGGTCCACAGGTACCGCCAGCTCATCGGGTGGACGAGCGGCACGTCCGCGGGGAAGCCGGTCGCTCCGGGGCGCGCCGACCAGCGCACCTCCAGCGGCAGGCCGCGGCGGCGGATCTCCTCGTAGATGTACCGCGGGTCGCCGGTGTACCCGGCGCCGCCGCCGGACTGGAACAGCGCCAGGTCACGGCGGCGGGGCACCACGCGCACCAGGCCCCGGTACACCAGCCGTTTGAGCGCGGCGTGCCCGGCCGGCGCGCGCAGCGGCCACGCTCCCCGGCGTACCGTCCGGGCCGGCCGCCAGGAGACGCCGAGCACGGCGCTGTCGCCGTGCGGGGCCACGGTGACCCGGTGCCCGCCCACGGTGACGACCAGCGGCGGCGTCCGCGGATCGACCAGCAGCGCGTCGCGGGTGCGGTGCCCGTCCGGGCGGACGTACTCCACGCGCACCTCCCGCCGTCCGCCGGACCCGGACCGGTCGAGCCCGGCCTCCGCCAGGTCCGCCTCCACCCGGGTCAGGTAGCCGCCGTCCGGTTGCCGCAGCGGCGTGAGCGGCACGCGCAGCCCCTTCACCACCAGTTCGGCCGCGCACTGCCAGCGGCGCAGCACGGCGAACGGGTCATAGGTGCGCAGGGTCAGCGACAGGACCGTCCCCTCGCAGGAGATCTCGGTCACCTCGTGCCGGATGCGGCTCGCGGCGAACGGCAGCTCGGCCAGCCGGAGCGCGGTGATGTCCAGGCCGGGGTCGGCGCGCGTCCCCCAGTATGTCCGGCCGTCCACCCGCAGCGCGTGCCGGGGCGGGGCCTTGCGGCCGGTCAGCGACCGCGCCGCCACCAGCAGGTCCTCGGAGCGGCCTGCCTTGATCAGGTGGCAGCACACCCGGATCATCGGATCGGCCCGGTTCAGCGCGCCGGGACGCAACTCCTCCAGGTACGGCCGCACCGCCGCGGTGAACTCCTTGACCCGCGCCTTGTCGCGGCGCGGCAGCCTGGCCAGGTGGACGCGCAGGTCCTGGGCCAGGAAGCGGCCCTGCCGGTCGGCCACCAGGTCCGAGTAGCCGCCGTCCCGCAGGATCGCGTCGCCGACCTGCGCCGCCCGCACCCGGTCGCGCAGGTCGTCCATGTCGTCGCCACACGGACCGGTGGCGGCCTGGTGCGCGAGGTGGACGACCCAGGGGACGACCGCGAAGCGCCGGGCCGCGCAGTACAGGGCGGTGGTGAAGACCACGTCCTCGTAGCGCAGGTTCTCGGCGAAGCGCAGGCCCTGTTCGCGCAGGAACGCCGTCCGGTACAGCTTGCCGGTGGCGAACCCGTCGAGGAACAGCCGGGGCTCGGCGCGGATGCCCTCGACCACCCGGCGGAGCCGGAACAGCTCGGAACGGTATCGCTGGGTGCGGCCGGTGTCGTCACGGCGCCGCGCGAGCTGCCCGGCCGCGAAGTCGGCGCCGGTCTCGGCCACCTCCAGCAGCAGGCTCCGGCAGGCGTGCCTGGTCAGCTCGTCCCCGTCGTTGAGGAACATCACGTGCGAGGCGCGGACGGCGTCCAGCCCGATGTTGCGCGCCCTCCCGCGCGTCACCCCCTCGCCCCGTTCCTGGCCACCCCCGTACCCCGGGCCGTCGTCGCGCTCTCCAGGACCCGCGCCACCGTTGCCGTCCCCGCCGGGCCGGCCGTTCCCGTGTTCCGCGCCGCCCGCTCTGGGGGCGTCCGCGCGGACGTACCTGACCCGGGCGTCGTCCATCCGGGCGCGGGCGACCACCTCGGGGGTGTCTCCGGCGCCGCCCGCGTCCACGACGATCAGTTCGAGGTTGCGCAGCGACTGGTCCAGCACGGACGCGATGGCGCGCGGGAGTCGGCGGGAGTCGCTGGCGGTGACGAGCACGACGCTGACGTCCGGTTGCATGCTTGGTCTCCCGAGTCGGCGTTGACCCTGAACCCGGTATTCCCGACCCGGTGTCCGAGCCGCCGTACGCGGTGGAGTGCTGACCCGGCCTTGCCGCGACCTTTGACGCGGCCCCGTCCGGAGACGACGGGCAACGCCGGGCCCTCATGTCAGCTATGTCGAGATTTAACGGTGCATGTGGCCCTCTTCGGGTCGATTTCCGTTAACGGCGCAGTCATGATCCTCAGCAAGGCTGCGGGGGTCACGCAATGATCCCCCTCGGGAGCCATCCATGCCGCACCTCGACCGACGATCGTTCCTCGTGACCGGCCTGGCCGCCGGCGCGGTCGCCACCATCCCGGCGTCCGCCGCCCTCGCCGATCCCGACCCCACCGCCGAGACCGCGCAGAGCCTCGCGAGCAGAGGGCTGCGCGCCGACCCGTTCACCCTCGGCGTGGCCTCCGGCGACCCCGACCACAGCGGCTTCGTGATCTGGACCCGCCTGGCCGTCCAGCCCCTCGCCGAGGACGGCATGGGCGGCATGCCCGCCCGCCCGTTCCCCGTCCAGTGGCAGGTCTACGCCGACGACCGCTGCCACCGCGTCGTCCGCGCCGGCGTCGCCACGGCCGCCCCCGAGTGGGGGCACAGCGTCCACGTCGAGGTGGACGGCCTGCCCTCGGCCCGCGAATACTGGTACCGCTTCCGCGTCGGCCCGTACGTGTCGCCGATCGGCCGGGCGCTGACCGCGCCGCACCTGCTGTCCTACGGCGGGGCGCTGTCCATGGCGTTCGTCTCCTGCGCGCAGTACGAGCACGGCTACTTCACCTCGTACGGCCGGCTCGCCGAGGAGCGGCCCGACCTGATCCTGCACCTCGGCGACTACCAGTACGAATACACCAAGAACACCTACACCATCCCCGGCGGCAACGTCCGTGACCACGAGGGACCCGAGACCGAGACGCTGGCCGGCTACCGGCAGCGGCACGCCCAGTACAAGGCCGACCTCGATCTGCAGGCCGCGCACGCCGCCGCGCCCTGGCTGGTCGTCTGGGACGACCACGAGCTCGACAACAACTGGGCCGGCGAGGTGCCCGAGAAGCCGGAGATCCCGCAGCCGGACTTCCCGGCCCGCCGCGAGGCCGCGTTCCGCGCCTACTACGAGAACATGCCGCTGCGCCGCACCTCCATCCCGCGCGGCGTCGACATGCAGCTCTACCGGCGCGTTCGCTGGGGCCGCATGGCCACCTTCCACATGCTCGACACCCGGCAGTACCGCGACGACCAGGGATGCGGGGACGGCTACCGCGACTGCCCGGCCGCCGTGGACCCGGCGCGCTCCATCACCGGGGCCGAGCAGGAGCGGTGGCTGCTGAAGGGCTTCCGCGACTCCCGGGCCCAGTGGGACATCCTCGGCCAGCAGGTCTTCTTCGCCCAGCGTGACAACGACGCCGGGCCGGCCAAGGTCACCAGCATGGACGCCTGGGACGGCTACGTCGCCTCCCGGCAGCGGATCACCCAGGGCTGGGTGGACGCCGAGGTGCGCAACCCCGTCGTACTGACCGGCGACGTGCACGCGCACTGGGCCTCGGACCTCAAGCTCGACTACGACGACCCGACCGGCCCGACGGTCGGGTCCGAGCTGGTGGCCACCTCGATCAGCACCGGCGGCGACGGCGCCGACTCCGATCCGGCCACCCACCCCTTCCTCGCGATCAACCCGCACCTGAGGTTCTACAACAACCAGCGCGGCTACGTCCTGACGAAGATCGAGCACGATCGGATGACCGCCGACTTCAAGGTGGTCCCCCGGGTCCAGGTCCCCGGCTCCGAGGCCTACACCCGCGCCACCTTCGTCATCGAGGACCGGGTGCCCGGCGTCCAGCAGACCTACCTGCGCCCCCTCGACCCGGCCCTGATGCGCACCCGCCAGATGACCGTGGAGGACACCACCGCCTGGGAGACCGACCGCCCCTGACCCACCCCCCGCCCGGCGCTCGCCGGAACCCCCGACGGTTCCGGCGCTCGCCGTCCCCCGTGACACGGTAGGGATCGCCCGCCCCGTTACCCCGTCCCGCTGGTGTCCTGCGCCGGAAATTCGCCGGCCAAGTCTTGTCCGATCGCACCAGGTCGAATGCGAAAGGACCAGCGACCGACCTCGCCCATCCCGCCATCGACTCAGGCGGCGAACTTCCGGCGCGGCCGGGTTGCTTCTTCCGCCCGTCCGATGGCTCCTCCCGTGGGCGCCGCGTCGGTGGGATGGGTACGGCGAACACCGGCGCCGTCCTACGGCGCGGCCCCGGCGAACCTTCCCGGTCACCGAGCCACGTCGCATCCTCGGGTGACGACGGCGGCCACGCGCTCCGGGGTCATCGCGAGGAGTCGAGGTGGCGCTTGAGGGCTGCCGTGATCTCGAGTTCGGGGCCACGGCCGCCGGCGTTGGCGCCGTGCTCATCCTCGCCGTGACCGTGCTCCCCACCTGGTCGGCGCTGCGCCACGAAGTACCGCGAACGCCTCGCCGTGGAATGGCTCCATCGGTCCCGTCATCCGAATCGGTGGCCCACCGAGTAAGGGACAGTGAGACCTTCCGGACGGAGACCATGGATGCAGGGCGGATTCGACGACTACGTGTCGGCGCGCTATGGGCGGCTGCGACACGCGGCCTACCTCCTCACCGGCGACCGGGCGAGCGCCGAGGACCTCGTCCAGACGGCGCTCGCCAAGGCATGGGTGGCCTGGCGCCGCATCGAGGGCGACCCCGACCCGTACGTGCGCCGGATCATCGTCAACACCCACGCCTCCTGGTGGCGGAGGAAATGGCGCCACCAGGAGGTCCCGGCGGACGATCTGCCCGAACGCCCCGGCACCGCCGACCACGCCGACGAGGTCGGCAGCAGGCACGCGCTCCTCGCGGCGATGAAGGACCTGACCCGGCAGCAGCGGGCCGTCATCGTCCTGCACTACTTCGAGGACCTCACCCTCGTCCAGTGCGCCGACGTGCTCGGCTGCACGGTCGGCACGGTGAAGGCCCAGCTCAGCCGGGCTCTGAAGCGGCTTCGTGTGCAGTCGGGAACGCATCTGAAGGGAGTAGGACGATGACCTTCACCGAAGAGGACCTCCGCGCGGCGCTCTCCGAGGGAGTACGAGCCGATCACCCGGACGTGCCCGGCATCGTCCGGCGCGGCCGGCGGATCCGGCGCCGCAGGACCGCCGGGGTCGCCCTCGCCGTGACCGCCGTGGCGGTCGCTGCCGTGCTGCTCGCCGGACCCGGTGCGAACCTGGCCACGCTGGATCAAGGGCCGGTGACGCAGGCGACGCACGCGACCAT
The DNA here is from genome assembly GCF_014646695.1 of Sphaerisporangium melleum. Lineage (GTDB taxonomy): Bacteria > Actinomycetota > Actinomycetes > Streptosporangiales > Streptosporangiaceae > Sphaerisporangium > Sphaerisporangium melleum. The sequence continues at coordinate 92,592 of NZ_BMNT01000009.1, read as the reverse complement.
CGCGCCGCCGGGCGGGCTTCCGCCGAGGAACGAGGTGGACGCTCCGTTGATCAAGACGGCGGTGTTCGACACCATGGTGACCGGAGCCACGATCACGTTCCGGCCGGTCAGCCCGTTCACCTCGCTCACGGTCGTCTGCGCGGACCCGCGGGCCTGGGTCGCGGTCACCTCGCCGAACGGCGGAGCCGGCCTGACCAGGTGCAGCCCTGGCGGGTTCACCACGATGTTCGACAGGCTGTCCATCGTCGACGACTGGCTGACCCGGCCACAGCGGATGCACGTCTGGGTGTTCCCCGCCGACACACCGATCGCCGAAGGCCGGAGGGGCAGGGCAGGCAGCTCTTACGACGGCTGCGTGGTGGCGGACGAATCCACCGGCCGCTGCGACGGCGAGTACCTCCCCGCGGTGCTGCTGAAGCCGGGGTATCTGGAGAAGCTGGCCGCCGAACTGGGGCCACGGCCAGGACGGTGGGCCATCGGAATCTACGACCGAGCCGACCTGGACGCCCCCGCGTTCCCGACGCCGACCACGACCGTCACCCCCTCCGTACGCAAGGGAACAGAGCGGTCGACTCCCGGGACACGCCCCTGAGCCGCGTCCGGCCTGCCCGGACCGCCGTCCCTCGAACACCGGGTGACCGGTGCGCCACTACATCCCGCCCGAGACGGGCCGGATGTAGTGGATGTCGAGATTCGGGCAGGGGTGGGACCGGGCGATGCATGGTTAATCACCGGGGTAGTCATGGGGGTGTGCGCGGTCATAATGGCGCGAGAGCGACAAAGTGCCGTCTCGCCGGCACCGGAGGCTAGACGGCATCTGGAAGAGGAGCGGGTCGATGGCGATGCGGTTCGAGCACGAGTTCACGGTTCCCGTCCCCCTCGAACAGGCCTGGACGGTGCTCCTCGACGTCGAGCGGGTGGCGCCCTGCCTGCCCGGCGCCGCGCTCGACAGCGCCGAGGGCGACGCCTTCACCGGCCGGATGAAGGTGAAGGTCGGACCGATCACGGTGACCTACCGAGGCCGGGCGAGCTTCGAATCGGTCGACAAGGACGCGCACACGCTCACCCTCAAGGCGTCCGGCAAGGAGGCGCGTGGTACCGGCACGGCGAGCGCCACCGTGGCCGCCACCTTGACCGGGGAAGGCGCCCAGACGCGGGTCAAGGTCGAGACCTCCTTCAACGTGACCGGCCGGCCCGCGCAGTTCGGGCGCGGGGTGATGGCCGAGGTCGGCGCCAAACTCCTCGACCGCTTCGCCGCCAACCTCGCCACCCTCCTCCATGAACCCCCCGCCACCCCCGCCGAACCGGCGACCGATGCCACCACAGCTTCCAAAACCACCCCCACCCCTCAGCCCGCAAGCCCCCTTCCGCCCGGACCCGCGGGAACCCCCGCTACCGAGCCGGTGGGCACCCTTTCAGCGGAACCAGCGGACACCCCTGCCGTCGAACCGGTGGCCTCGGTCGAAGCTTCGGCGGAGCTGGCGGAGGAGCCCGCCCCGACCCCGTTCAACCAGCCCGAGCCATCCCTGGCCGGGTCGGATGCGGAAGAGCCGGCCGAACTGATCGTCCCCGTGGAAGGCGGGGAACCGGAAACCGCAGGGCAGCCGGCCGCGTCCGAGCGGACAACCGTCCCCGCTCAGGTGCCCGTCCCGGAGCAGCGCGCCGTCCCTCAGGAGCCGGCGGTCGCCGAGGAGCCCGGGGTCGCGGGGAAGCCCGAAGTCGCGGGGAAGCCCGAAGTCGCGGGGAAGCCCGATGTTGCGGGGGAGCCCGGGGTCACTGGGAAGCCGGAAGTCGCGGAGGAGTCGCAGGATTCGGAGCGGCGGTCGGGTACGCGGCACCTGACAGCGGTGCCGGACGCTTACGATCGCGAGTACGCCGAGAAGGCCGAAGGCCGCGAGATGCACCCGGCCGGGACCTTCCGTACGTCCCGCACGGCCGAGGAGGAGGCCCTCGACCTGCTGGAGATCGCCGGCGTCCCGGTGCTCAAGCGCGTCGCCCCCGCGGTCGCCGCCCTGGCCGCCGTCATCGTCACCATCTGGCTCATCCGCCGCACCCTCACCCGCCGCTAGCGCTCATCCGTCCGGTCGCCCCTCCCACCTCCGCCGCGTCGGCGGGGAGGGTGTACGGCGAATCCCGGCGCCCTTCTTACGGCGCGGGCTTGGCTCCGGCAGGCGCCGGGTTCTCCTGGCGCTGCGGGTTCTCCTGGCGTTGTGGTGCCTACCTGCGCCTGGTCCTTTCCTCGTCCGTCTGGTTGGCTCTCCCGTCGGCGCCGCGTCGGCGGGACGGGGTACGGCGAATCCCGGCGCCGCCTTACGGTGCGGACCCGGCTCCGGCACGCACCGGGTTCTCCTGGTGTTGTGGGGCTTACCTGTGCGCGGTCCTTTTCTCGTCCGTCTGGTTGGCTCTCCCGTCGGCGCCGCGTCGGCGGGACGGTGTACGGCGATTGCCGGCGCCCCCTTACGGCGCGGATCCGGCGAACCTCTCCGGTCGCGGCACCAGGTCATGTCCGGGAGTCGGTGAACAGCGCCCATACGTGGTGCCCGGTGACCGGGTCGCCCCGGTAGCCGATCCTCGTGGCCATGCGGGACAGGGCGAGCAGGCCGCGTCCGTTTTCCAGCAGATCGCACCCGGCCCCCGGCTCCGCCGCATCGTCGTCCCCGAACGCGAGCCGGTCTCCGTACTCCGCGCCACCGGACGCCACCGGGAGGCGCGGCGCACCGCTTCCGCCCAGGTCGTACACGCCGACGCGCACCCGTCGCGGACGCCGGGTGACCTCGACGACGAAATAGCCGCCGGGACGGCCGGAGCGACTGTGCAACAAGGCGTTGTTCACCAGCTCGGCCGTGGCGAACTCGACCTCCTCCACCCACCGCGTACCGGCCAGCAGGCAGCGGACGAACGCACGCGCCTTGGGCGCGTCCTCGGTCACCCCGGTGAACGCGCGGCGCCATGCCATCGTGCGACTCGGTACGAGCCGGTCGTCCGGCCTGGTCGACTGTGCGCGATCCGTCGGCTCCACGACCGCCTTCACGGCGGGGGAAGCGGTCGTGACGCCGGCGAAGGGATCGGTCATGGCGGTCGGCTCCTTCCGTTCGATCGCGGGCTCCTCCCGCGCCGAGAAGTACTGTCGTCCTGCCGACCTCGGCCGCCGCCCCCCACGCCGTCACGCCTGACGACTCCTCCGGCGACATCCGCCACCTGCTCGTCCGCGTTCCGCGACGCGCGGAAGGACCATCAGACCCGGATGGCCATGACCCCACAGACGTCATCCACAGTGACCATCTGAGTGCGAAGAGTGAGTAAAGTATGGGGTGTGGCGAACGCCTGTTCGGGGGTCCGTGCGGGGCTACCGCCATGCGGCCGCTCGGGCCGGTGGCGATGTGAGGAGGCCGATCGTGACCGAAGGGCACCGTGTCCTGCTCTCCTGCGGCGAGCGCGGGCGCGAGCTGCGCGCCAAGGGTTTCACGTACGAGCAGATCGCCGACGTCCTGGCCCTCGACCTGCACGACAGTCCGCTGCTTCTTCACCGGTACGCCCATGGGCTCACCGCCGCCCAGGTCGTGGCCGCATTCAACGACCTCGACCCGGCGGGAACGGCCTCGATGCGCACCGCCCGGCTGTACGACCTGGAGGCCTGGCCGCAGAGCAGGCGCCGCCCCTCACCACGTGTCCTCGATCTGCTCGCCCGCATCTACAAGACCACCGCTCGACGCCTGGTGACCGAGCAGGCATACGCCACCTACAGCCCGTACGACCGCGAGCTGCTCGACGCCATCGATTACCGTCACCTCGACCCCTGCCAGCTCATCCACCTCAAGTCCGTCATGCCGGAAACCTCGCGTGTCAGCATGGAAACGACCGGCGCAGGCGGCCCGGTGGAGGTGAAGACTCCGGCCGTGACCGAGACCTCGGTCATGGCCGGTCCATCGGACTGCGTCGCCCTGTTCCGTGCCCTCACCGCCGAGGAGGCCGATGTGCAGCGACGCGAACTGCTCTTCGAACTGGCCGTGGTCCTGGGCGGCATCCCCGCCCTCCGCCTGCTCCGCCACCTCACCCCGGACGAGGAGACCCGCCTGGCGAACGTCATCAGAGGCGTCAGCCGCGTCGATTCCCAGACCGTGACCAGCATCGAAAAACTCATCGCCCACTGCTGGCAACTGGACGAGATGTACGGGCCGACCAGGCTGCTTCCCGTGGTCGATGCTCAGCGTGACCTACTGGTCCGGCTGCTACGGCACGGTTCTCCGCCGTCCGCACTCAGGGACCGGATTCTCGCCGCATGCTGGGCGGTGAGCCATCTCGGCGGCTGGCTGCGATATGACCTGCTCGACTACGCGGGAGCCATTAGTTGGTACCGGCAAGGGTTGGAGGCGGCGTACGAGCTGGGCGATCCGACGCTGCTCGCCCATGCCCACGACTGCCTGTCGCTCACCTATGGCTACCAGGGAAAGGCGACCGTCGCTCTCGACCACTCGTACGCCGCTCTGGCTTGGGTGAAGGAGTCACCGAGCAGGCTCCAGCGGGCCGCGACCTCGTTGGCACTCTCACGGGCACTGGCCGACGCCGGCAGAGGCGAGGACGGACTGCGTGCCCTCGACCGCGCCTACGACGACGCGGCCGCCTCTCGCACCGAAGCGGATCCCCCGCATCTGTACTGGTGCACCCCCGCCCACGTGCAGCGGAACGCCGGATACTGCCTGGTCGCCCTCAAGCGTGCGGACCAGGCGCTCAGTATTTCCACGAGAACACTCGCGGAGGTGGGAAGTGCGTACACCAGGACCCGGGCTTTCGTCACGCTGGAACTCGCATCCGCCTTGGTACAGAAACGCGAGATAGCCGCGGCGGCAGAGAAGATCGCCAACGCTGCCGAGCTGACGGCCCGGCACACCTCCCTCCGACTCGTCGACGCCATCCAGAAGACCAGACAACGTCTGACCCCCTGGGCGGGGAACGCCTTCGTCCGCGACCTGGACGAGAAACTCCGCCCACTCGGAGTGCCAACAGGAGGTCCAGCGTGACGCTGTTGCTGCGACTTCATGGTGTTGGAAAATTCCCACCTGGTGCCAAGACCGTAGTCTTAGGACGCTGGCAGTCCGCTGCCTCTCAGGTCGTCGCGCGTGCAGTCGTCGAGCATCTTCGGGTGGCGGTCGAGGCGCTCACCGTCAAGGCGGAGACGTGCGAAGGGAGGAGAGCAGAGGAGGATCCGGCGGACCGCTCATGACCGCGCAGCACTGATCTGTGGTGATATCTGATGTTGACCCGGCTAGAGGTGCGAGGGTTCAAGAACCTGTTGAACGTCGTGGCGGACTTCGGTCCGTTCACCTGCATCGCGGGTGCCAACGGCGTTGGCAAGTCGAACGTCTTCGACGTCATCGAGTTCTTGTCGTACCTGGCGACCGACACCCTGGTGGAAGCATCGCAGCGCGTCCGCGGAGTCTCCGGTGTACGCGGAGGGGACCCGCGAGACCTCTTCTGGGACGGCTATCGCGATCACCGGCGGTACATATCGCTGGCCGTCGAGATGATCGTGCCGACGGAGGTCGAAGATGATCTAGGAGCCGTCGCTCGTCCTACCGCGACCTTTCTGCGCTATGAGGTCGACCTGGAATACGCCTCTCCTGACGGTGAGAGCAGTGTCGGCCGCTTGGTCCTGGTGCGGGAGGAACTGCGGCACATCAATCGAGGCGCCGCGGCGAAGCACCTTCGTTTCCCGCACAGTGTGAAGAATTTCAGGAACGCCGTGGTCATGAACGAGCGTCGTGGTGGTGCCTTCCTGTCCACCGAGGAGAGGGGCAGCGGGACGGTCATCAATGTACACGGTGATGGTGGAAGCTTCGGCAGACCGCTTCCACGTGCCGCGACTCGGGCCGGCAGGACGGTACTCAGCACGGTCACCACCAACGACTATCCGACCATTCTGGCCGCACGCAGAGAGATGCAGAGCTGGCGTCGACTGGCGCTTGAGCCTTCGGCTCTGCGCGCCCCGGACGGCTTCGCGTCCGCACGTTCCCTTGAGACTGATGGTCGCCATCTGGCGGCAACGTTGTATCGCATAGCAACGGAAAGCGGAAGGGATGCCGGGAGTCCGGATGAGGATTCGGTTTACGCGCATGTGTCTGACCGTCTTTCGGATCTTTCCGGGGTAGGGGTGAAGAGCCTTCGGGTGGAGCCTGATCCGGTGCGGGAAGTGTTCACTCTCTTCCTGCAGGAACGTGGCGGGCTACGGTTGCCCGCCCGGGCGCTTTCGGAAGGAACGCTGCGGTTCTTGGCGCTTTGTGTGCTGCTGGAAGACCCTACGGTGACCGGACTCATCTGCATGGAAGAGCCGGAGAACGGAATAAATCCAGTCAACCTCCCGGCGATGGTCGAGTTGGTCCGGGACCTGGCGGTCGATGCGACGGAGAAGCCGGACGCGCTTAATCCGTTCCGGCAGGTCATCATCAATACCCATGCTCCCGGCGTCGTGCAACTGTGCGATCCTGACGACCTGCTGCTGGCCGAGGCGAGACCTTGGCGGGCCCCTGACGGATCGATCCGATCTGCGCTTTCTCTCGTTCCCTATGCCGGATCATGGCGCAAGGTTTCCGGGAAACCGACGTTCTCGGAAGCCGATATAGTCGCGTATCTCGTCGCGCCTCCTGGCGCCCAGTTGCGTCTTCCCCTGGACATGGTCGGGTGAGTGTTGCGAGCTTTTACCGGTCTTTTCGTCTCGGAAGGGACCTCTGACCTTCCACTCGCGGACCTCGTCGAATCTCTGTTCATCGACAGAGGTGTTGTGGTGCGCTTGAGCAAGCCGGACTTCGCGCCTTTGGGAGGCGTGGCCAAGGACGTGAGGTCACGACTGGAGGCGGGGATGAGATTGTTGCATGCTCCGGTCGATCTTCTGGTGGTGCATCGGGATTCCGACAACGCTGGTTACGACACCCGCCGAACCGAGGTTGAGAAAGCGACCAGGTCGCTCGGCGTCTTCTCGTCTCTGGTCCCCGCCATCCCGGTACGTATGACCGAGGCGTGGCTGCTTCTGGATGAGTAGGCCATTCGGGAGGTCGCCGGAAATCCGCGTGGGCGGCAGGACCTCAGACTTCCCAAGAGTCACGAGGTCGAGCGTGTCGCAGATCCGAAGAAGATGCTTCAGGAGTGCCTGCTCGTAGCGGCCGATTCGTCTGGGCGTCGGCATGACAGAACGGCGAAGCGCTTCACCCATCATCGGCGGCAGCTTCTGGAACGCCTTGATCACATGGGGCCCGTCTGTCAGCTTTCCAGTTGGAAGCGGATGATCGCGGATATCGACGCGGTCGTTCAGAGTTGGACGTAGCGTCGGATTTCGGCGCGGTGAGCCGGAGAGAACAAGCGTTGGGATCTGGCCGGCCGGATCCCGTTCGTCATCCGGCATCCCCCTGTGTAGGGATACGTACCCGCCTGGTTCAACCTTCGTCCCTGTTGATCTCGATTCGCCGGAGTGCCGGCAGCAGTAATGGCGCCAGCATCGCCACCGCGGCCACTCCGCCGCCGGTGACCGCGACGGCCGCCGTTCCCAACGCCACGGAGAGGAAAGCAGCGGACAACTGGCCGATGGGGATGGACACGGAGGACCAGAACTCGTCGTGGGCGCCGACTCGGGAGAGCAGGCGCTCCGGGATGTGGGTGTTGTTGACGGTCTCCCACGCGACGGTGAAGAACTCGACGGCCACGCCTGCCACGAACGCCGCCGCGGCCAGCCAGAGGGTGTTCGCGCCGGCGCCGAGCAGGATCAGCGGGACCGCGGCCAGCGACATCGACGCCAGTGCCGGTCCCATCGGCCGCCGCACCGTCAACCTCACCAGCACCACACTGGCCAGGAGCGCTCCGACACCCTGGACGCTCAGCACCACCCCCAGCCCTCAGCGCCGATCGTGTCCTTGGCGATCACCGGACCGAGGATCTGCCAGACGGCTCGATTGAACGCGTTGAACACGGCGAAGGCCAGCGTCACCGCCCAGATCCACGGTTGGGAGCTGAAATATCCCCAGCCCTCTCGCAGCGCGCCGAGCATCGTCGGGCCACCCTCAGCGCGCGGCGGCAGCGCCGGCAACGACATCCGGGCGAAGCACGCGGCGGCCAGGAGAAAGGACACCGCGTCCGCGCCGATCGCCCAGCCACCGCCCACGGAAACGGTCAGCAGCCCGGCTGTCGTAGGTCCGATGATGCGTGTGGCGTTCCGGACGGAGGCCAGCAGGGAGCTGGCCCGCTGAATGCCGCGTCCCGCCGCCAGATTCGCGACGATGCCGCGCAGCGCCGGTTTGGTGAGTCCCTGAAACACGCCGTTGAGGGCGGACAGCGGCAGCAGGAACGCCGGGTGCTGGTGGGCCAGGAGGACGAACGCGACACCCATCTGAGTGAGGCCGGCGCCCAGGCTGGTGAGGAACAGTACGGTGTCGCGCCGGTAGCGGTCGGCGATACCGCCGCCGACGAGGAGCATCGCGAGCATCGGTACCAGGGCCGCAGTGGTGACCGCGGACAGCCAGGCCGCGCTGTCGGTGACCTCAAGGACGCCGAAGGCCAGGGCGACAGGCGACATGAAACCACCGGCCATGGAGATCGACTGGCCGACCAGGAACCACCGGAAGGCAGCGGAGCGGAGCGGATGTCCGGACGCGAGGCCGGTACGGGGTAACGCGTCGCTTCCAGACGGTACAGGGTCTTGATCTTCAGGCGCGTCCGTCGGCACGAGGACCCACCGTGCCAGCGCACACCGGGCACCTCAAGCGGTTTTCCAGGGTGGCCGCACGTCCGGACGCCGAGGCCATGGCGGCGATTACGGGTGATTCACCGAGCTCGAAACCCCGAGATCGAGGGCTACGAAGTCGTCATCGGGGAGTCCTCAGTATGACTCCACGTGGTGCAGGAAAGCCTCACGTGGATCCTCGCCGTACGGGAGAAGCGGGCCGTGGACGCCGAGGAAGAGCAGCAGGCGTTCGCATGGCCGGTCATGCGGTGATCGGATCGTGTTCGACGAGGTCCTGCGGGTTCTGCGGGTGCTTGATGCTTTCGATGATGCGGGCGAAGCCTTCCTTGCCGTGGCCGGCGTCGATCTGGCGTTGGATGAGCCGCTGGACCATGGCGACCGCCTCGGTGCTGATGCCCTGGTCGGAACTGGCGGCCAGAAGGGTGTCGAGGGTGGAGAACTCCAGGCTCTGCTGCCCTTTGACGGTGTAGTCTCCGCCGTCGATGACCGCGGCGAACCCTTGGAAGGCGCCGGTCATGGCGGTCAGCCACGGTGTGGCCATGTCGGCGAACTGGCGCGCCGTCATGCCGGCCGGCGCGACCATGGCGGTGCCGTGCATGAACCCGGCGAACATGACGTACATGCCTGCGAGGAGGGCGAGATCGTACAGGGACGCCAGCCCGGCGTCCTCGCCGAAATAGGTGCTGGTTCCCCACAGGTCGAGCAGCGGCCGGTACTGGTGGAAGACATCGGCCGATCCGCTGTAGAGGACGGATGCCCCAGGTCGGCCGATCATCTGAGGTACGGCCATGATGCCGCCGTCCAGGTACGCGACCCCGGCTTGGGCGGCCCAGGCGGCCAGCTCCCGTGACTGAGCCGGTGACGACGTGGTCACGTTGATCAGGGTTCGGCCGGACAGTTCATGGGCGATCGGGTCGAGCACCTCATGGACCGATGCGTGGTCCAGCAGGCATACGATCACCAGTCGGCCGGCCCGGACCGCGTCAACGGTCGTGGCTGCGGCCTCCGCGCCCTGTGCGACGAGGCCGTCCGCCTTGCCTGGTGAGCGGTTCCAGACCGTCGTGGCGTATCCGGCCGTCACCAGGGCGTGTGCCAGAGCAGCACCCATCGCCCCCAGCCCGAGAACGCTCACCTGCACGTTGTTGTCGCTTGTCATTTCTGGTGGCTCCCCGCAAAGTTCTCCGTTCGGCTGGATCCTTTCCGCTGCCGGTAAATTTGACCAGTACCGACTATTTGGTCAGGTACTCACCTATAGGTAAGTACGTCTTGGAGGGGCGGATGGCGACGTCGGCACGGCGAGGTCCCTACTTCTGCGGCATCGACGCGGCGATGGACGTCGTCGCCGGCAAATGGAAGTCGCTGATCCTGTGGGAACTGCACCACCATGGAACCCGCCGGTTCGCCGAGCTGCGACGCGGTCTGCCGGGTGTCAGCGAGAAGATGCTGATCCAACACCTGCGGGAGATGGAAGAAGACGGGCTCGTGCATCGCGAGGTGTACCGCCAGGTGCCGCCGAAGGTGGAGTACTCCCTGACGGAGCACGGCGTCTCGCTCAACGCCGCACTGGCTCCCCTCGGAAGATGGGGCACCGAACGCATGGGGCGGATCGGGGCCGAAAAGGTCGGGAGCTAGCCGGGGAGTGACGTCGGGGAAATCGCCTGGTCAGTGGGGGCGGAGGCGGCGGGTGAGGAGGAGTTTCAGGGCGCCGGTCTCGTCGGAGAGGTGGTTGAGGGCGGCGAGCAGGCGTTCGGCCTCGGCCGGAGGGAGGGCGGCGAGGAGGCGGGTGGTGGTGGCGGCGCGGGCCGCGCGGCCTGCCTCGATGGCCTCGCGGCCGTGCGGGGTCAGCTCGACGTAGCGGGTGCGACGGTCCTCGGGGTCGGCGCGGCGGGTGACGTAGCCGATGCGCTCCATCTCCACCACGATCTTGGACGCGCCCTGGGCGGTCATGCCGAGCAGTTCGGCCAGGTCGGTGATCCGTACCGGGCCGGTGAGCAGGTGCTGGAACACGTACCCGTGAACCTCGCGCACTTCGGGGTGACCAGCGGTGGCCATCCGCTCGCGCACCTCGGCCTGGCTCGCGGCGGCGAGTGCGCTGAACAGCAGGGTCAGGTCTCCGGCGACCTCAGGCGTTGACGGCACACGTACCAGTGTCCAATACTCAACTAGGGTTGAACAACTCTGGTTGAGTAACTCCGGTCGTCGAACCGGCGGCGGGCGGGAAGAGGGGCCATCGTGTTCTGGGATCCGGCTTTCGAGGACGTGGTGCGGGCGTTCAGGGAAACCGTGGGCACGGGGCCGGGGGGTGCGCTGGCCGTCAGTGTGCACGGCCGCCGGGTGGTCGATGTCTGGGGCGGCACGGCCGACGAGGCCGGCATGCGGCCCTGGGAGCCGGACACGGTGGTGAACGTCTTCTCGGCGACCAAGGGCGTCGTCGCCGCGCTGGCGCATCTCGTCGCGCGCCGCGGTCTGTTCGACCTGCACGCCCCGGTCCGGCGGTACTGGCCGGAGTTCGCGGCGGACGCGACCGTGGCCGACGTGCTGTCGCACCGCGCTGGGCTGCCGGCGGTACGCGAACCGCTGCCGCCGGGCAGTCTGTACGACTGGGAGGTCATGACGGGAGCACTCGCCCGGGAGAAGCCCTGGTGGGTGCCGGGCAGCAGCCACGGGTACCACGCCGTCACCTTCGGCTGGCTGGCCGGAGAGGTGCTGCGCCGGGTGACCGGCCGGACCGTCCGCGACCTGGTCGAGAACGAACTACGCGTCCCTGACCTGTCGATCGGGTTGCCCGCTCGGCGCGCGGTGAAGGCGGCGTACGTCCCCGCGCCGCAGGCCGGTCCACTGCCCGATGGCTCGCCGCTGCTGGCCGCCATGGCGGACCCCGAGTCGATCACCGCGAAGGCGTTCTTCAACCCGGCCGACCAACTGACGCCAGGGTTGGTGAACACCGCCCGGTGGCGGGCCGCGCAGGTGCCCGCGTCCAACGGGCACGCCCACGCCCGGGCGCTGGACACCCTGTACGCGCGGCTTGTCAGCGGTGAGCTCATCGGAGCGGCGGCGCTCGCCGAGGCGACGGCCGTGCGCAGCGACGGCCCGGACGAGGTGCTCCATGGGCGCACGCGGTTCGGCCTCGGGTTCATGCTGCCGAACGAGGTGCGGCCGTACGCGCCGGCCGCCGGAGCGTTCGGCCACCCCGGTGCCGGGGGCGCGCTCGCCTTCGCCGACCCCGGGTCCGGGCTCAGCCTGGCGTACACCCCGAGTCGCACGATCATCAGCCCGGCCGGCCCCGACCCCCGCTGGCCGCCGATCGTCGAGGCGGCCTACGCCTGCCTGTGACTTTGCGGCGGATCGACGGCAGCCCGTGGGCTGCTTCGGCTGACCAGGGAGCCGAAGGGAGTGAACATGGAGATGTGTGCCGGCCTGATAAGCCCCGTACGAGCGAGTGGGCTTTAAGCGTGATGAGAGGCGCCGTGTCCCCGCGCAGGGACACGGCGCCTCTCATTGTTCAGCAGTTGGGGATATCTTGGCCAGAATTGTCCTTGGCTTCGTCGTTGCCCCATTTCGCGAGATAGTACGCGGAAACGTAGGCGCCGTTGCCGTTCTTGCCGGGGTTCGTGCGGTCCAGATCGGTGCGCAACCACCAGTGGTTGAAGTCGCCGCCGTGCCGGACCTCGGCGCCCCACATGCGGCAGTAAACGTAATTGGTGCCCTTGTTGAGGGTGCCCTGGGGGTCGTTGGTGTTGGGCTCCCGGTAACCGGTCGCGTTGGAGAAGGTGTCCACCCAGAACTTGCCAGGGCTGGGGTTGCCGCCGCCGCCGAGCACCCGCGGCCGGTAGGCGTGGAACTGGCTGCCGGCCTTCAACCCGTAGGTGAGGACGCGGTGGTCGGTGCCGTACCCGCCGCGCTGCTCGTACGCCCAGTAGGACGTGTGTCCAGGGTTGGCCCACTGCTCGAAGATGACGGCGTGCCGGGTGTTGCTGTCGCCGATGGCGTCGATGACCAGGTCACCGGGCAGCAGGGCGGACATGGCGATCGGGCTGCTCACCGACGGAGAGGCGAGCGTCACGGTGTTCACGCCGGGAGGCTTCAGCCCGAGCGCCATGGAGGCGTAGCCGGAGCAGTCGGTGCGGTAGCCGTTGTGGTAGGCGTGCTGGTTGTACGGCACGCGCTGCGGAGTGCCCGGATTCCAGGTCTTCGCGCGGGCGATGACGCTCTCCCGGGTCACGTCCGCCGCGGTGGCGCGGCCGGAGTGCGGGGATCGGGAGGCGATGGTGGCGGCGGAGGCGGTGAGAGCGCCGGCCGCCGTGAACGACGCCACCGAGACGACGGCGACTCCCGTGATCGCACAGCGGATGAATGGTCGCTTGCTGGACATTACACCCCTTGTAAATCCGATTGTCAGTGACCGACGCTATCACTGGAGCCGGCCATCGGATGGAGGTGTGCACCGGAAATATTGGGAGCCGGTACCACGATTCTGTGCCGAAAATACAAATGAGTCGTGCGGAGATGAATGAAAGCAATCCGCCCGCGCCTCGAATATGAGATCAATGCCATCAGGCGGGACGGCGCGAGAGGCGTACCTTTCCGGCTGGTCACGGTGCAGAACGGTGCGTTACGGCATGCGGGTTCGCCGACGGTGTGACATATCCCTCTTCCGGTGTTATGGCGTGGTGGCCCGGGGAGGATGACCATGTGGTGATGACCTCCTCGCCTCACCCGCCGGACGTCGGTGGCCGACCGGATCCGACCGCCGAGCCCGGTGGGGAGTCCGCACCCGCCCGCGGATACCTGCTGGACAACGCGCGCGCCGAGGCGGGTGAGCGGTTCGTCTGGCTGGCCGAGCTGTTCGACGGCGTGACACGCGCGCACTTCGATCGGCTCGGAGTGCGGGCCGGCTCGCGCTGCTGGGAGGTGGGGGCCGGTGGCCGCAGCATCCCGGAGGCGCTCGCGGCGACTGTCGGTCCGACCGGGCACGTACTGGCCACGGACATCGACCCGTCGTGGCTGGAGGCAGGCGAGGGGTACGAGGTGCGTCGGCACGACGTCGCCGCTGATCCGCCCCCGGAGCCGGGGACGTTCGATCTGGTGCACGCTAGGCTCGTGCTGGTCCATGTACCCGACCGGGAGCGAGCCCTGGCCACGATGGTGGCGGCGCTACGGCCCGGCGGCTGGCTGCTGGTCGAGGACGCCGATACCGCTCTGCAGCCACTGGCGTGCCTGGACGACAGCGGCCCCGCGCAGCGGCGGGCCAACCGGCTGCGCGACGCGGTCCGGGAGTTGCTGGCGCGCCGCGGCGCGGACCTGCGCTACGGCCGGACGCTGCCGCGGGCATTGCGCGAGGCGGGCTTGGTGGACGTCGCGGCGGCGGGCTCGTTCCCGGTCGGCGGGCCGGCCTGTGACCGGTTGGAGGCGGCGACCATACGGCACGTGCGCGGCGAGCTGCTCGCCGCAGGGCTGACCGACGACGCCGAGATCGACGCGCACCTGGCCGCCATCCACGCCGGCGAACTCGACCTCACTCTCGCCCCGCTGATCTCGGCCTGGGGCCGCCGTCCGGCAGAGCACGCGCCGACACCTGGGTAGTGCGCTGTCCAGGAACGCTGCCCGGGTCGGACGCCGTAGCCGGCGCCGGCATCGCCGTACCACGACCCGCTGCCGATCACGTCCAGCACATGGCCGGAGTGGGGAGCCGCGCCCGGTGAACGTATGCGGTCACCGCATGAGGTGCCCCAGGTAGGCGAGCCGGCCGTGGAAGGAGATGATCCGGACCGCGCCGGCTCCCGGCAGGATCCTGGCGGTGCCGGGGGCGGAGCGTCGGGTCGCGGTAGTGGGTGGGCGGGTGGGGTCAGGCGGGGGTGGTGGCGGACAGTAGGGCGCGGTGGGTGAGGACGCGGGCGAGGTGCCTGCGGTACTCGGGGCTGCCGTGCAGGTCGGCCGGGGGAGAGGTGCCCTCGGCCGCCGCGGCGGACGCCTCGCGCAGCGCGCTGTGTCCGCCACCTGGGCCGCAGCCGTTGCGGGTGTCGAGCCCGGCCCCGGGCCCGGCGCCGTTCGGGGTCGCCGCGGCGTACCCGGTGGCGGAGCCGTTCAGCTCGACCCCGGCACAGGCGGCCTCGACCTGTGTGGCGCGCACGGGAGTGGGGCCCATGTTGGTCAGCGCGACCCGGGCCTCCTCGACGCGACGCGGCCCGCCGCCCGCGCCGCCGGAGACGCGGACGGCCGCCGCGACGCCGACGGTGGCCCATGCCTGGGCGGTGCGGTGGAACTTCTCGTAGTGGAAGCCCCACCCCTCGCCCAGCTTGGGCACCCGGACCGCGGCCAGCACCTCGCCCGGCCCGAGCGCGGTCTCCAGGTAGTCGAGGAAGAAGTCGCGTGCCGCCACCACCCGCTCGCCGGAGGGCGAGTGGACCACGAACTCCATGTCCAGTGCGACCGCCACGGCGGGCAGGTCACCGGCCGGGTCCCCGTGGGCCAGCGAGCCGCCGAAGGTGCCGCGGTGCCGTACGGCAGGGTCGGCCACGGTGGCCGTGGCCAGCGCGACCAGCGGGCACTCGGCGTGCACGATCGGTGAGCGGAGCACCTCGTCGTGGGTGGTCGCCGCGCCGATCAGCACGTGGCCGTCCTCGTCCCGGATGCCGCGCAGCTCCGGAAGGCGTCCGATGTCGACGAGCACGCTCGGGTAGGCGAGCCGCAGGCGCAGCAGCGGCAGCAGCGACTGCCCACCGGACAGCACCTTGGCGTCCTCCCCGGCGTCGGCCAGCGCGGACACCGCCTCCTCCAGCGAGGACGGGCGGACGTAGTCGAACGGCGCGGGGATCATCGGACGCCTCCTGCAGATGCCGAACCAGATGCCGAACCGGATGCCGAACCGGATGCCCAACGGACGGTGGTGCCCCGGGCCGTCGGACCGGCGGACGGAGCGACCGGCGGCGTCCTATGGCCGGGGGCCGGCGGGGTCATGAGGTCGCTCCTTGGACGGCGCGCCAGATGCGTTCGGGGGTGCAGGGCATGGGGACGTCGTGCACTCCGTACGGGCGCAGGGCGTCCACGATGGCGTTGACGACGGCCGGGGTGGAGGCGATGGTGCCCGCCTCGCCGACGCCCTTGACGCCCAGCGGGTTGGAGGTGGCCGGTGTCTCGGTCCGGTCGGTGACGAACTCCGGCAGGTCGGCCGCCGACGGCAGCAGGTAGTCGGCCATGGTGGTGGTGAGCAGGTTGCCCTCGGCGTCGTACACGGCCTCCTCGTACAGCGCCTGCGCGATGCCCTGGGCCAGCCCGCCGTGCACCTGACCTGCCACGATCAGCGGGTTGACGACCTTGCCGATGTCGTCCACCGCCACGTACGACCTGATCTTCGTGGCGCCGGTCTCGGTGTCCACCTCGACGGCGCACAGGTGCGTTCCGTGCGGGTAGGAGAAGTTCTCCGGGTCGAAGGTCGCGTCGGAGTCCAGGCTCGCCTCGACCCCTTCGGGCAGGTCGTGCGCGGCGAACGCCGCCAGCGCGACCTCCTGGATGGTCCGGCCGGAGTCGGTGCCGCGCACCCGGAATGTGCCGCCGTCGAACTCGATGTCGTCGGCGGACGCCTCCAGCAGGTGGGCGGCGATGTGCCGGGCCTTCTCCTTGACCTTGTCGCACGCCCGCACCACGGCGATGCCGCCGACGGCCAGCGAGCGCGAGCCGTAGGTGTCCATGCCTTTGTGCGAGATCGCGGTGTCGCCGTGCAGCACCGAGATGTCCTCGAACGGCACGCCGAGCGCGTCGGCGACGATCTGGCTCCAGGCCGTCTCGTGTCCCTGCCCGTGCGGGCTGACGCCGGTGATGACCTCGACCTTGCCGGTGGGCAGCATGCGTACGGAGGCGTGCTCCCATCCGCCGGCGCCGTAGCTCAGCGAGCCGAGCACGCGGCTCGGGGCGAGGCCGCACATCTCGGTGTACGTCGACACGCCGATGCCGAGCTGCACCGGGTCGCGCCGGTCGCGCCGGTCGGACTGTTCGGCGCGCAGCTTGTCGTACCCGAACAGCGCGAGGGCCTTCTCGGTGGCCGCCTCGTAGTTGCCGGAGTCGTAGGTCAGGCCGGCGATCGTGGTGTAGGGGAACTCCTCGTGGGTGATCCAGTTGCGCCGGCGCACCTCGATCGGGTCCAGGGACAGTTCGGCGGCCAGCTCGTCCATCAGCCGCTCGATGGCGAACGTGGCCTCCGGGCGGCCGGCGCCCCGGTAGGCATCGGTGGGCATCTTGGTGGTGAACACGCCTGTGCAGGTGAAGTCGTAGGCGTCCATCTTGTAGATGCCGTTGTACATGAACGCGCCGAGGATCGGGATGCCGGGCGTGACCAGCATGAGGTACGCGCCCATGTCGGCCAGCAGGTCCACCCGCAGCCCGCGCAGCCGCCCGTCGGCGTCGGCGGCGAGCGCGACGCGCTGGAGCTGGTCGCGGCCGTGGTGGACGGTCAGGTTGCCCTCTGAACGCGACTCGGTCCATTTGACCGGTTTGCCGAGGCGCCGGGCGAGCAGCAGCACCAGCACCTCCTCGGCGGTGACCTGGAGCTTGGAGCCGAAGCCGCCGCCGACGTCCGGGGCGACCACGCGCAGCCGGTGCTCGGGGATGCCGGTCACCTGAGCCAGCATGATCCGCAGGATGTGCGGGATCTGTGTGGCGGAGTACAGGGTGAAGTGGTCGCCTTCGCTCTGCGCGACGACGGCCCGCGGCTCCATGGCCGAGGGGATGAGCCGCTGCTGCACGTAGGTGCGTTCGATCAGCACGGGGGCGTCGCGGAACGCCGCGTCGATGTCGCCCTCGGCGTACTTCCAGGTGTAGGCGCGGTTGCCGGCCTCGTGGACCTTCGCCGAGTCCTCGCGCAGCGCCGCCGTCATGTCGAGCACGGCGGGCAGCGGCTCGTAGTCGATCTCGATGGCCTCCAGCGCGTCGGCCGCTCTGTACCGGTCGGTGGCGACGACGCAGGCCACCGCCTCGCCCGGGTAGCGCACCATGTCCACGGCCATCGGCGGGTGCTCGGGCAGCACGATGTCCTCGGTCACCGGCCAGGCGCACGGCAGGCCGCCCTGCTCGGCGGCGAGGTCGTGCCCGCTGAACGCGGCGACCACGCCGGGCAGGCCGCGGGCCGCGGAGGTGTCCACCGAGACGATGCGGGCGTGCGCCATCGGGCTGCGCAGGAACGCCACGTGCAGCATGCCCGGAAGCTGGTGGTTGTCGGTCCAGTGGGTGCGCCCGGTGACCAGCCGGGCGTCCTCCTTGCGCCGCCGCGCCGCGCCCACCTCGTGCCGGTCGGGGGCGGGCTCGCCCAGCATGCCGCTCTCGGCGATCTGCCGGCCGACCAGGCCCGCGTCGAGTTCCTCGGTCATCGGCCGCGCACCGCCTCCGCGTCGCCGCTCATGGTCTGCGCCCCGCGGCGTACGGCGCGGACGATGTTGCTGTAGCCGGTGCACCGGCACAGGTTGCCCTCCAGGCCGTGCCGGATGGCCTCGTCGGAGGGGTCGGGGTCGTCCCGGAGCAGGTCGAGAGCGGCCATGATCATGCCGGGGGTGCAGTAGCCGCACTGCAGGGCGTGCTCCTCGTGGAAGGCCCGCTGCAGCGGATGCCACCGGTCGCCCTCGGCGAGGCCCTCGATGGTGAGCACGTCGCAGCCGTCCGCCTGGACGGCGAGCACCGAGCAACTCTTCACGCTGGTGCCGTCGAGCATGACCGTGCAGGCCCCGCAGTTGCTCGTGTCACAGCCGATCGGCGTGCCGGTCTTGCCCAGCCGGTCGCGCAGGAGGTGGACCAGGAGCAGGCGGGGCTCCACCTCCTCCTCGTACGTGACGCCGTCGACGGTGACGGTGATACGGGCCATGGGTCCTCCAAGCGCACGCCGGCTGGTTGAACTATTGCCGTGCGCAGCCCGGCGCGAACCCCGCCGGAGGTGCCGTGCCCCGGCCCGGGAGCCGGGCGGCGCCCCAGCCGCGAGGAGGTACGGCGGCGAGCGCACAGACGATGAGGGAGGTGAGTGAACTGATCCGACACATGCGAAACTACGCCGCTGATCTCGCCGGTCAACCCCCCGCGCCGATGCTCGCCTCGGCCCTTCGGGGACGACGGTCCGCCGGACGAGCACCTTGGCGTCCTGCCCGGCGTCGGCCGGCGCGGACGGGCGGACGCGCGGGCCATCTGGCGAGCCGAAGCCCGCGGGCCGGGGCGGAAGGCGCTCGCCGTGCTCTCGGGCCGTTGGAAGGCGCCGGCCTGTAATCAGGCCAGAGGGAAGGGGAGGCCGTGCTCTTCTGCCGGGCGGGGGCCGAAGAGGCAGCGGTCGGCCTCGGTGATCGCCAGGTCGTTGATGCTCGCCTCGCGCCGCCGCATCAGGCCGTCGCCGTCGAACTCCCACAGCTCGTTGCCGTAGCTGCGCCACCACCGCCCCTCGGCGTCGTGGCACTCGTACTGGAAGCGCACGGCGATGCGGTCGCCGGTGAAGGCCCACAGCTCCTTGCGCAGCGCGTAGTCCAGCTCCCTGGCCCATTTGCGGGTGAGGAACGCGACGATCTCGTCGCGGCCGGTCACGAACTCCGCGCGGTTGCGCCAGACCGAGTCCGGCGTGTACGCCTGGGCCACGCGTTCGGGATCACAGGTGTTCCACGCGTCCTCGGCGGCCTGGACCTTCGCCCGGGCGCTGTCTTCGTCGAACGGCGGTGTCGGTGGTCTCATCCCGGGCCCCTTCCCCCGCGTGACCACCGCCACTCTCGCAAGCCGGGAGAACAGGGCCCGCCCCCGCGGGTCAGCGCTTGCGGAACGCCTTGGTGAGCACCCCGATGAACCCGGCCAGGCCGAGGCCGATGATCAGGATGGGGATCATGGCCTCGGGCGCGGGCCCGGGGCCGCTCACGTACCGGACGCCGACGCCGACGAACAGCAGCCCCGCCAGCAGTGACAGCCAGTCGGTCCTATGCCGCCTCACGGCTCACCTCCACATCCCCGACGCCGGCCTCGACGTGCAGCTCGATGATCGGGACGCCGCCCTTGGGCGTGACGTCGGGTTCGAGGGTCTTGACGTGCCGTACGTCCGCGCCGCTCTGCACGGTGTGCTCGATCTTGACGTCGCCGAGCCGTGTGTACCCGAAGACCTCCACGCGGGCCGTGGGGGGCACGAAGACCTTGAGCTCACCTACGGACACCGAGGCATCGAAGCGGGTGCGCGACCCTGGGGGGAGCTTGGTGTGCCGCAGGTCCAGCGTGCCGTCGCCGATGCCCACCGCGTACGACGGCATGATCTGGGAGGTCTCGACCGGCGCCCAGGTGTAGCTGCCGATCTTGCGGGGGATGCCGCTCACCGTCGACCCGGCGACCAGGAGCAGGGACAAGATCGTGCCGGTGGCCACCAGGCCCGCGCCCCGGCCGAACCAGGTCGCGATCAGCAGTCCGGCGCCGATCGTGATGAGGATCGCTCCGCCGACCACCGACACGTTGAACTGACTGGTGGGCGACTGCGTGGCGACCATGATGCCTCCGACCATCAGGGCGGCGAACATCGTGATGCCGCCGATGTAGGACTTCTCGCGTTCCCGCCGCGGTCTGCCGGTGCGTGCCGCCGCCCCGCCGTAGACCCAGGCGGGCGGCTCGTACTGGCGTTGGGAGTCGTAGTGCGGGCGGTAGGGCCCGCGCGGTGCGAACGGCTCGCCCGAGGAGTCGTACGCGCCCGCCGGCCGCCGCGCGGCGGCTCCGGCCAGGTCGGCCAGCCGCCGGTACTCGGGCTCGGGCGCCGCGGCTCCGGCCCACCCGGCCCCGGCCGCCGTCGTACCGGGGCCGCTCCCATGGCCTGCGGGGTGGCTCGCCGTGTACGTGGGGCTCTCGGCGCCGGTGCCCGCGGCCGGGGGCGCGTCGGCGATCGTCGCCTGGTCCGGGCCGGGAGAGGCGAAGGCGGCGGTCGCCGGCGGGGCGTCCTGCGGGGTGCGACCGGGAACAGTGTGCGCGTCCGAGGCCGTGGCGGACGCCGCCGCCGGTGGCGCCGCCGTGTCCTGCGGTGCGCTGGTGTCATGGAGCGCTGAGGTGGCCGGCGCTGGGGGCGGCGGCGCGGCGGCGGAGGTGGGTCCGGAAGCGCCGAAGGCGGGAGATCCGAAGGCCGGTGCGCCGGAGGCGGGAGCTCCGGAGAAAGGTGCGCCGGGAGCGGGTGCGCCAGAGCCAGCTGCGCCGGAGAAAGCCGCGCCCGGGTACGGCGCGCTGGCGGAGGGAGCGCCGGGGAAGGGCGCGGGGCCCGGCTGGGCGAACGGGCGCTCGCCGCCGAAGGGCCGTCCCAGCCAGTGCTCGGGGGCCGGGTGGGTGCCGCGCCTGCCCCTGATCCGCTCCGGCAGGCTCCGGGTGAGCGTCAGCAGGTCGACGCCGCGGGCGTGCGCCGCGAGCAGGGCGACCGCCAGCAGCGTGGCCACCACGACCGAGGCGGTGCTGATGCCGTCCGCCGCCAGGTTGATGATCAGCCCGACCGCGAAGATCGCCGCGAGCAGGGCCATGACGGTGTCGGTGTCGAAGACCCTGCGGGTCCACTGCTCGACGAACCCGGGCCCGCCGCTCGGGTGCCGCATGAGCAGGAACGCCGCGATGTACAGCATGATGCCGATGCCGGACCCGACCACCAGGGCGGCGAAGCCCACCCGGAACAGGACGGGGTCCATGCCGGTGTAGCGGCCGAGGCCGGCGCACACCCCGGTGAGCAGGCGCCCTTCCTCGCTCCGCATGAGCACGCGCTCCTCGTTCGGGGGAGCGGAGCCGTCCGGCTCCGTCGGCGTGCCGGCATCGCGTACTTCGGTCATGGCACCATCCTGGCGGCGCGCGCGACCACCTCACCATCCGGGAGACCCCTGACTCGTCCCCGACCGGTCAGGGCAGGAGTCAGGGGACGCCCTGATGCGCGCACCCCCTGCGACATGTGACGATGCAGGGGAGATGTCTGAGACCCCCACCATCCCCGAGGCCTACCCCCGCCTGGTCCGTCCGCAGCGCGGCCGGCTCGTCGCGGGCGTCGCCCAGGGCGCCGCCGCACAGCTCAAGCTCGATCCGGTCGTGCTGAGGCTGGCCTTCGTGCTGCTCACCATCCTGGACGGGCTCGGCCTCCTCGCGTACGCGGCGCTGTGGATGTTCACCCCGCAGGAGCAGAGCGAAGGTGAGCCGCCGGCCCGCGACTGGGGCCAGATCGCCGCCTACGCCGTGCTCGGCACGGCGCTCACGGCGTTCGGCTGGGTCACCGGCGCGTCCACCGGCGGCATCGGCACCTGGTCGATCGCGCTCGGCGGCATCGGCACGCTGATCCTCTGGCAGCAGGCCGACCCCGGACGCCGCCAGCGGTGGATGACCGACGCGGTCCGGCAGGTGCGCCGGTCGTGGATCCGTACCGGCATCGGCCTGCTGCTCGTCGTGGCCGGCGGCGCCGGGTTCCTGGCCGCCCAGGGCAAGCTCGCCGAGGCGCGTCCCGGCCTGATCTTCACGGCCGTCGTGGTCGGCGGCCTGGCGCTGATCGCCGCGCCGTGGCTGGCCGGGCTGTGGAAGGAGTTGCAGAAGGAGCGCCGCGAGCGCATCCGGCAGGAGGAGCGCGCCGAGATGGCGGCGCACGTCCACGACTCGGTGCTGCACACTCTCACGCTGATCCAGCGCAACGCGCAGGACCCGTTCGAGGTGACCCGGCTGGCCCGTTCGCAGGAGCGTGAGCTGCGCAACTGGCTGTACCAGCCCAAGGCCGACGCCGACGCCACCATGGCGGCGGCCGTGCGCCGGGCGGCGGCGGAGATCGAGGACGAGCACGGAGTGCCCATCGAGATCGTCTGCGTGGGCGACTGTGACCTGGACGACCGGCTGCGCGCGATGCTGCAGGCCGTGCGGCAGTCCATGGTGAACGCCGCCAAGTACTCCGAGGCGACGGTGATCTCGGTCTACGCGGAGGTCGAGGCGGGCGAGGTGACCGTGTTCGTCAGAGACCGCGGCAAGGGTTTCAATATGGATGACGTGCCGGACGATCGCATGGGCATCCGCCAGTCGATCATCGGCCGCATGGAGCGCCACGGCGGCTCCGCCCGGGTCAAGACCGAGCCGGGCGAGGGCACCGAGGTGATGCTGACGATGAAGCGGGAGCAGCAGTGATCCGCCATCTGCCCCCGAAGGGGAGAAAGCTGTGAATGCCGTGAACATGGTCAAGGTCCTGATCGTCGACGACCACCGGCTCTTCCGGTCGGGGGTGCGCGCCGAGCTGGGCCCGCAGATCGAGGTGATCGGCGAGGCCGAGGACGTCGAGTCCGCGGTCTCCGCCATCGAGGCGCTCAAGCCGGACGTCGTCCTGCTCGACGTGCACATGCCGGGCGGCGGCGGCCAGGAGGTGCTGCGGCGGGTGCTCGGCTCCGGCTCGCCGGTCCGGTTCCTGGCGCTGTCGGTGTCCGACGCGGCCGAGGACGTGATCGGCGTGATCCGCGGGGGCGCCCGGGGGTACGTCACCAAGACCATCAGCGGCCGGGAGCTGACCGACGCGATCGTCCGGGTGGCCGAGGGGGACGCCGTGTTCTCCCCGCGCCTGGCCGGCTTCGTGCTGGATGCCTTCGCCTCCACCGAGGCGCCGTCGATCGACCCCGAGCTCGACTCGCTGACGACGCGGGAGCGCGAGGTGCTGCGGCTCATCGCGCGGGGTTACGCCTACAAGGAGATCGCCAAGGAGCTGTTCATCTCGGTGAAGACCGTCGAGACTCACGTCTCCTCTGTCCTGCGCAAGCTCCAGCTCTCCAACCGGCACGAGCTGTCCCGCTGGGCCACCGCCCGCCGCCTCGTCTGACCCCTCCGAGTCCCCTCCGAGTCCCCCTCACCCCTGGCATCGCCGGTCGTCGCCCGCTCGCGTCGGCGGGCCGAACGCGTCACCCCCCACGAGGCTTCCGCTCGGTCAGGGCATCGTCCAGCCGGGCGGTGAGGTCTGTCGCACTCATGGTGCTGATGGACGGGAACGGTGCACGACCCGGTGACGGGTCGGCAAGGATGGTTTTGTGACACCTCGCGTAGTCGTTTCGTTCGTACTCGCCGCGCTGCTCACGGCAAGCTGTGCCCCCTCGCAGCCGGACTCCCCGGAACAACCCCCCGTCTCGTCCACTCCCGACGCCGCCGAGTCCGCCACCTCCGAGCCCGACCCCGGGCCGTCCCAGCCGCTGGGGCAGACCCTGGAGGAGGACGTCGAGCTCGCGCGCACGCTCGCCGAGCGCTACTGGGAGGGGGTGTTCCAGTCGTCCGGGCGCACCTACCGGCCGCTGACCAGGTTCGAGGCGTACTCGGGCTCGGACGGGCCCGACTGCGGCGGCCAGCCGGCGGTGCCGGAGAACGCCTTCTACTGCCCGGTGGGCCACTTCGTCGCCTACGACCGGCAGTGGCTGCAGTCGCTGTACGACGAGAAGGGGGACGGCGCGGTGTACGTGATCATCCCCCACGAGATCGGCCACGCCGTGCAGGCTCAGCTCATGAGCGACTTCACCCTCAACCGTGATCGCGAACTGCAGGCGGACTGCTACGCCGGCGTCGCGCTCAAGGGCATCATCGACGCCGGGCAACTGCAGGCCGAGGACGGCGACGAGGAGGAACTGCTGACCAACCTCGCGGCAGCCGGTGACCCGACCGACGCCTGGTGGCGCCCGGACGCCCACGGCACTCCGGTGGCACGCCAGCAGGCCTTCGCCCGCGGCTACAACGACGGCATCGACGCCTGCTGATGCCCCACGTCCCGACGCCCGCCCCGTCGCCCGCCCACCGCCCGGCGGCTCGCACGGCTCCCGTGGCTCCTGTGCCCGCCGCGCGGCTGCTGCTGCCGGCGGCCGGGGTGCTCGTGGCGGCGAACGTGCTCAACAACCGGGTCGCCCGGCGGCTCGCGCCGCTGACCTCGGCCGTCTCGGCGGGCGCGCTGGTGCTGCTGGCCCGGCGCGCCGGGCTGTCCTTCGCCGAGATGGGGTTCACCGGTGGGCGCAGGGGCGCGATCATCGGCGGGTCGCTCGCGGCGGCCGTGGCCGCCGGGTACACCGCCGGGGTGCTGCCGCCCGCCACGCGGCGCTACTTCCGCGATCAGCGGGCGCTCGGCCTGTCACGGGCCCGGCTCGCGGAGGAGGTCCTGCTGCAGGTGCCCATAGGTACCGTCCTGCTGGAGGAGGTCGCGTTCAGGGGTGTGCTGCCCGCCGCGCTGCGCCGCGCGTACGGGCCGGTCGCCGCGGTCGCGGGCTCCTCGGCGCTGTTCGGGCTCTGGCATGTCCTGCCCGCCCTCGACATGGCGGCCGCCAACCCCGCTCTCGGCGACCTCGTCCAGCACCTCGACACCCCGCCCCGCCCGGAGGCCCCGGCGAACGAGACCCCGGCGGGCGGCGGTGTGGTGGCGAGCGAGGCGGCGTCCGGTTCGCCGGCCGGGCCGGCGGCCGGGCGCGCCGCGGGAGTGGTCGCCGGGTCGGTGGCGGTCACCGGCGCGGCCGGCGTGCTGTTCTGCGAGCTGCGGCGGCGCGGCGGGCTAATGGCTCCGGCACTGCTGCACCTGGCCACCAACACCCTCGGCTTCGCCGCCGCCCGCGCCACCCGCCACCTCGACCGCCGCCGTGGTCAGGCGGTGGAGACGACCTGGAAGGCTTCGGCGTAGGAGCCTTCGGGGAGGCCGGCGGTCTTGGCGTTCGCGCCGAGCCAGCCCCTGACGAACTCCTCCAGCTTGTCGTCCATGTGCCCGACCTGGCTTTGGTGGGCCCGCAGCGCGGCGAGCTTGCGGTCGATCGTGGAGGTGATGTCCACGTGGTGGTCGGCGTCCTGCCCGCCGCTGAGCCAGACCTCGCGTACGGTCCACGCCTCCAGCCCTTCCTCGCTGAGCAGCTCGGGGAAGGCGTACGGGTTGCGCGCGTCGGGGTAGACCGCGTCGAGGGTCGCGCCGCCGACGGCCCGGTGGTCGGGGTGGGTGGGGCCGAGGCGCACGTAGTTGCGCTCGGGGGTTGAGGTGATCACCCGGTCGGGGCGCACCTGGCGGATCACCCGGGCGATGTCGCGGCGCAGGGCCAGGGTCTGCTCCACGGTGCCGTCCTTGTAGCCCAGGAAGCGCACGTCGTCGACGCCGACCTGCTTGGCGGCCTCGATCTGCTCGGTGCGCCGCAGCGCCGCCATGCCGCCGTTGTCGACCTCACGGTCGAACCCTCCGGCGTCGCCGTCGGTCACCAGGCAGTACACGACGCGGATGCCCTTCTCGGTGAACGTCGCGATGGTGCCTGCCGAGCTGAAATCCACATCGTCGGGGTGAGCCATCACCGCGAGCACGGTGCCGATCTCGGCGTCGTCAAGTACGGTCACGATCGTCCTCCTAGGGTCTCTGGCCGCAGAACAAGCGGTGTGGTGGTGATATTTCCGCATACGGCGGGCTGAACGGCCCCCAGGACCGGCCTGATCGGTTCCGTGCCTGGTCAGCGGCTCGCAGCGGAAATCGGTCCACTTCCGGACAGGGAGCGGCCGCGAGGCCGGCCCCGGCGGAGTGGCGTACGGCGCGGTGCGCGGGGGCATGAGTGAGGGGGAAGCGGCGCCCATTGTCGGTGGGCGGTCATAACCTAGGGGCGTGTCGACCCGAGCCGTGAACCGCACTGTTGATCATCCGCTGCTCGACGGGCTCAACCCGCAGCAGCGGGACGCCGTCGTCCACGAGGGCACTCCCTTGCTCATCGTGGCGGGCGCGGGGTCGGGCAAGACGCGCGTGCTGACCCACCGCATCGCCTACCTGCTGTCCGAGCGGGACGTGCAGCCGCAGGAGATCCTGGCGATCACCTTCACCAACAAGGCCGCCAAGGAGATGAAGGAGCGGGTCGACCGGCTCATCGGGCCGAGGTCCAGGGCCATGTGGGTGATGACCTTCCACAGCGCCTGCGTCCGCATCCTGCGCCGCGAGGCCAAGCGGCTGGGCTTCACCTCCAGCTTCTCGATCTACGACCAGGCCGACTCCCAGCGGCTCATGGCCATGGTGTGCCGCGAGCTCGACCTCGACCCCAAGCGTTACCCGCCGCGCACGTTCTCGGCCCAGGTGAGCAACCTCAAGAACGAGCTGATCGACTACGAGACGGCGGCGGGCAAGGCCCAGACCCACCTCGAGCGCACGCTCGCCGAGGCGTACGGCGCCTACCAGCGCAGGCTCACCGAGGCCGGCGCGATGGACTTCGACGACATCATCATGCTGACGGTCACCCTGTTCCAGCTCTTCCCGGACGTCGCCGAGCACTACCGCCGCCGCTTCCGGCACGTGATGGTCGACGAGTACCAGGACACCAACCACGCGCAGTACATTTTGATCAGAGAGCTGGTCGGCCACCCCGAGCTGCGCACCGCCGACGGCGATCTGGTGCGCGAGGGGGCGGCGGTCCCGCCGGCCGAGCTGTGCGTGGTGGGCGACGCCGACCAGTCGATCTACGCCTTCCGCGGCGCGACCATCCGCAACATCCTGGAGTTCGAGCGCGACTATCCGAACGCGCGCACGATCCTGCTGGAGCAGAACTACCGCTCCACCCAGACCATCCTGTCGGCCGCGAACGCCGTGATCTCCCGCAACGAGAGCCGCAAGCCCAAGAACCTCTGGTCCGACCAGGGCGCCGGCCCCAAGATCGTGGGGTATGTCGCCGACAACGAGCACGACGAGGCCATGTTCGTCGCCCAGGAGGTCGACCGGCTCGCCGACGACGAGGGGGTCACCCCCGGCCAGGTCGCGGTCTTCTACCGCACCAACGCCGCCTCGCGTGTGTTCGAGGAGATCTTCATCCGCACCGGCCTGCCGTACAAGGTCGTCGGCGGTGTGCGGTTCTACGAGCGCAAAGAGGTCCGTGACCTGCTCGCCTACCTCCGGGTGCTGGCCAACCCCGCCGACACCGTCTCGCTGCGCCGCATCCTGAACGTCCCCAAGCGGGGCATCGGCGACCGGGCCGAGGCGATGATCGAGGCGTTCGCCCTGCGCGAGCGCGTTCCGTTCTACGAGGCGATGGGCCGGGCGGACGAGGCGCCCGGCCTGGCCACCCGGTCGCTCAACGCGATCAAGGAGTTCGCCGCGCTGCTGGAAGAGTTGCGTGGCAAGGAACTGCCGATCTCCGAGCTGGCCGAGGAGATCC
This sequence comes from Sphaerisporangium melleum, assembly GCF_014646695.1. GTDB lineage: Bacteria > Actinomycetota > Actinomycetes > Streptosporangiales > Streptosporangiaceae > Sphaerisporangium > Sphaerisporangium melleum. Next base: position 64,773 of record NZ_BMNT01000009.1, on the reverse strand, counting down.
TGACCGCCACCGGCTACCGCACCGAGCTGGAGACCTCCGGAGACCCGCAGGACGAGAGCCGGCTGGAGAACCTCAACGAGCTGATCTCCGTGGCGCAGGAGTTCGAGGGGGCCAACCCGGACGGCACCCTGGTCGACTTCCTGGAGCAGGTGTCGCTGGTCGCCGACGCCGACCAGATCCCCGAGGGCGGCGACCACCAGGGCGTGGTCACGCTGATGACCCTGCACACCGCCAAGGGGCTGGAGTTCCCGGTGGTCTTCCTCACCGGCCTGGAGGACGGCGTCTTCCCGCACACCCGCTCGCTCGGCGAGCCCCGCGAGCTGGAGGAGGAGCGCCGCCTGGCCTACGTCGGCATCACCCGCGCCCAGCAGCGGCTCTACGTCTCACGGGCGGCCGTGCGCAGCTCGTGGGGCGCCCCGGCGTTCAACCCCGCCTCGCGGTTCCTGGCCGAGGTGCCGGCCGACCTGGTCGACTGGCGCGGCGACCCGGCCAAGACCGCGTGGAGCGCGGCCACCCGGCGCGACACCCGCAGCGAGGGCCGTGCCCCGGCCGCCGCCGCGCCGCGCCGCGCTGGCGGTCGGGCGGTGCCGAGTCTTGGCCCCGGTGACCGCGTCACGCACGACCAGTTCGGGCTCGGCACCGTGGTCTCGGTCGACGGCGTCGCCGAGAAGACCAAGGTCAAGGTCGACTTCGGCTCCGGCGGTGAGAAGACCCTCCTCCTCGCCTACGCCCCCCTCGAAAAGCTCTGACCCGTGCCGGCCCCTTCGCCACCCTGAGGTGCATGATCGTCCGTGCGTCATGGCGCGCGGACGATCATGCGGCTCGTGGCCGGGCCTATGGACCGGTCAGTGCTCGCGGGCGGCCAGGGAGCCGACCTTGGTGGTGTAGTCGGGAGTGACCTCGGGGAGGTCGCTGGTGAGGTCTTCCTCGTCCACGACCAAGGTGGCCGGGGGCGCGGTGATGACCGCCTTGCCGCCCCACGCGGTGTAGCGGCTGTCGACGCCGATGGCCGCCTGGTACTTCGACTCGCTGGGCAGCTCGAGCGTCACCTGGAAGCGGCGGGGGAGCTGGTCGGCGCCGACCCACAGCTTCCACGGCAGCACGAGCGGCTTGCCGCTCTTGATGCTCTTGGCGAGCGGGGCGAGGCCCGGGGACACCTTGGCCAGCGCCGACAGCGGGACCGTTCCGGTCAGCAGGGTCGTCCTGGCGCCGCCGACCATCCCGCCGCGGCCCTTGTGCTTCGTGCCGGCCAGGGTGGTCCTGAGCACCTTCGGCTGCAGGATGTCCACCATGTTGGTGTAGGGAATGGCGTCGGAGGTGCGCACCCAGGTGCGGCCGGCGGGCAGCATCGCGTCGTACAGCGGGCTCTTCAGGTACGTCTTGCCGCCGACCGCGACGACCCGGATGGAGGAGGTGGGCGTACCGAACAGGATGTCCGCGACCTTGGTCTTGGTGTCGTAGGCCTCCACGCCGGACGTGCCGAGGCGCAGGGTGCCCACCTGCCGGTACCGGGAGAACTCCTCCCGGTCGACGGTCAGCCGGGTGGTCTCGTCCAGGTGGACGGAGGTCTTCTTGGCGAGTTGTGCGCGCAGGGCCTCGACCGGGTTCGCGGGGGCCTTCTGCGGGGTGCGGGTCGCCGTCATGGTGGCCTGGGGGCCCGAGTGCGCGGCGGCCGGGACGGCCAGTGCCAGCGCGGGCGCGACCGCGGCGGTCGCGGCTAAGGCGAGAAGTCGTGTCATCTGGGTGGTTTCTCCCGTTGTTTCCCTCGCCCCGTCGTCGAGGGGTTCGGGCATTCTCGTGAGTCAAGATCACGGTGAAGTCACGACATATCGGAGATCGCCGGTAGGCGGTGCCGCACGGGACAGCAGGGAATTCGGCTCAACCTTGGGGCGAAGTGCGGCATCTCATGACCGGAAGGCCGATGGGAATGGCCCCCCGGCGAGCGCTCCGGGTGCCGGCGGCGGCTAGGCTTCATTGGCCAGGCTTCCGGCGGATCGTGGGTGCCCCGAAAGGTCTGGCTCCTCAACGTAGAGAAGAAGAAGACAGCCGGACAAGCAAGGACGGACCCTCGTGGACCTGTTCGAACATCAGGCGAAGGAGCTCTTCGCGGAGTATGGCATCCCGGTGCCGCGTGGCATCGTCGCGCACACCGTGGAGGAGGCACGCGCGGCAGCCGCTGAGCTGACCGGCCGTGTGGTGGTCAAGGCCCAGGTCAAGACCGGGGGCCGCGGCAAGGCGGGCGGCGTGAAGCTCGCGGCCGACGCCGCCGACGCCCAGCAGAAGGCCACCGAGATCCTCGGCATGGACATCAAGGGCCACACGGTCCACAAGGTGCTGGTCGAAGAGGCCAGCGCGATCGCCGAGGAGTACTACTTCTCCTTCCTGCTCGACCGCGCCAACCGCACCTTCCTCGCCATCTGCTCCGCCGCGGGCGGCATGGAGATCGAGGAGGTCGCCCACACCGCGCCGGAGAAGGTCGCGCAGATCCCGGTCTCCCCGCTGACCGGCGTCGACCGCGCGCGGGGCCGCGAGATCGCCCAGGCCGGTGGGCTGCCCGAGGCCGCGCTGGACGGCGCCGCCGACATCATCGAGAAGCTGTGGGCCGTGTTCGTCGACGAGGACGCCACGCTGGTCGAGGTCAACCCGATGATCCTGACCGCCGACGGCCAGGTCAAGGCGCTCGACGGCAAGGTCACGCTGGACGACAACGCCACCTTCCGCCAGCCCGAGCACGAGTCCTACGCCGACAAGGCCGCCGAGGACCCGCTGGAGGCCCGGGCCAAGGAGAAGGACCTCAACTACGTCAAGCTCGACGGCTCGGTCGGCATCATCGGCAACGGCGCGGGCCTGGTCATGTCGACCCTGGACGTCGTCGCCTACGCCGGTGAGGAGTTCGGCGGGCAGCGTCCGGCGAACTTCCTGGACATCGGCGGCGGCGCCTCGGCCGAGGTGATGGCCAACGGCCTGGAGATCGTGCTGTCCGACCCGAGCGTGAAGTCGGTGTTCGTCAACGTCTTCGGTGGCATCACCGCCTGCGACGCCGTGGCCAACGGCATCGTCTCGGCGTTCAAGCTGCTCTCCGACCGCGGTGAGGCGGTCACCCACCCGCTGGTCGTCCGCCTGGACGGCAACAACGCCACCCTCGGGCGGCAGATCCTCTCCGACGCCGGGCTGCCCCGCGTCGAACTCGTTGACACGATGGACGAAGCGGCCAAGCGCGCCGCCGAGCTCGCTGCGGTAGGTGCGTAATGGCTATCTGGCTGACCGAGAACAGCAAGATCATCGTTCAGGGCATCACGGGCTCCGAGGGGTCGAAGCACACCCGCCGGATGCTCAAGGCGGGTGCCAAGGTCGTCGGCGGCACCAACCCGCGCAAGGCGGGCACCAAGGTCGACTTCGACGGCGTCGAGCTGCCGGTCTTCGCGACCGTCGCCGAGGCCATGGCCGCCACCGGCGCCGACGTGACCGTCATCTTCGTGCCGCCGGCCGGCACCAAGGCGGCCGTCAAGGAGGCCATCGACGCCGAGATCCCGCTCGCCGTCGTGATCACCGAGGGCGTCCCGGTCCACGACTCCACCGAGTTCTGGGCGTACGCCATCGCCAAGGGCGCCAAGACCCGCATCATCGGGCCGAACTGCCCCGGCATCGCCTCGCCCGGCGCGTCCAACGCCGGCATCATCCCGGCCGACATCACCTCCAAGGGCCGCATCGGCCTGGTGAGCAAGTCGGGCACGCTGACCTACCAGCTCATGTACGAGCTGCGGGACATCGGCTTCTCCACGGCGGTGGGCATCGGCGGCGACCCGGTGATCGGCACGACGCACATCGACGCGCTGGAGGCCTTCCAGGCCGACCCCGAGACCGAGGCGATCGTGATGATCGGCGAGATCGGCGGGGACGCAGAGGAGCGCGCCGCGGCCTACATCGAGCAGCACGTGACCAAGCCGGTGGTGGCGTACGTGGCCGGGTTCACCGCCCCCGAGGGCAAGACCATGGGCCACGCCGGCGCCATCGTCAGCGGCTCCGCCGGCACCGCGCAGGCCAAGAAGGAAGCGCTGGAGAAGGTCGGCGTGCGGGTCGGCAAGACCCCCAGCGAGACCGCCCGCCTCATGCGCGAGGTCATGCGCTCCCGCACCGCCTGACCGCGACACCACGCACCAGCGAACGCCCGGCCCACCGGCCGGGCGTTCGTCATGTCCGCCCGCGTCGCCCCGGGCCCCGTCGTCCTCGGTCAGCCCGTCCACCGACCGTCGAAAACGCGCGGAGCAGGTGAGTGACCCCTGCCTCCTCGGTGCCGGTGCCGGTTCGGTCGATCTCCGCGCCTCTCGGTGTACGGCCCACGGCGATCGGCTGCGAAGGTCCGGCCCGGGAACGTCGGCGGCGGATGGCGAGGTGCCGTGAGGGGGGACGAACGGATGGGCCTGTGCGGGTGCTGGCCGGGTGGTGAGTGTGCGTTGTGTCGAGGGCTCGCTGGCTGGTGAGTCCGTGGAAGTGCGGGACGGATGGGAAGTAGGGCGCGGTTCGGCGGGCGGGGCGTGGACAAAGGGGGCGACACGCGGGGGCGGTAGGCACGTGGCGGGCGGAACTGCTGAGAACATCGAATACTGTGACGGCCCTTTTCGACCAGCTCCGGGCGGCCCCCCGCACCGTGCTCAGCCGCATCCCCGGCGCGGGGAGCGGCGGTGAGGACGACGAGGCGCGGCGTCCGCTGCCCGTCTCCGGGATGCTCGCCGCCGCCTGGACCCTCGGCGTCGGCCTCGCCGTCCTGACCACCCTCACCCTGATCGGGTGGATCGCCGCGCCGCGCGGCGCGTTCACCCAGGGGCTTCCGGGGGTGTTCCGGGTCGCCTGCGGGGTCTGGCTGGCCGCCCACCACGCGGGCTTCGCCATCCCCGGTGGCCGCGTCGGGCTGCTGCCGCTCGGCCTGACCGTGCTGCCCGCCGCCCTGCTGTACCGCGCGGCCCTGTGGATGGCGCGGGACGCCGACCTGCGGCTGCGGCTGCCGGCCCGGCTGCCGAAGGGCAGCACCAAGGACCTGGCCAAGGCCCGCCGCCGCGCCCAGCTCGTCCTGATCGCCCAGGCCGGCATCTCGCTGGCCGCGCCGTACGCCCTGCTGGCCGGGGCGGTCGCGCTCGCGGCCCAGAACGAGGTCACGCAGCCGTTCGTCGGCGAGGCGCTGCTCAGCCACCTGGTGCTGGCCTTCGCCGCCGGCTCGCTGGCCACCGCGCGGACGATCGGCCCGTGGCGCTCGATGCTGCGCCTGCTGCCCGAGCGGCCCCGCTCGGTCGTCGCCGGCACGGCCGTCGCGCTGTCGATCATGCTGGCGGCGGGGCTCGCGCTGGTGCTCGGCGCGGTCGTGGCGGACTTCGGGCAGATCCAGCAGCTGTCGGAGCTGCTCGCGCCGGGTTTCGTCGGCGGGGCGCTCCTGCTGCTGGTCGAGGTGCTCTACCTGTTCAACTTCGTCATCTGGGGCATGGCCTACATCAGCGGCCCCGGGTTCGCGCTCGGCGCCGGCACGCTGGTCGCGCCGACGGGCGTGCAGCTCGGCGCGGTGCCCGCCCTGCCGGTGCTGGGCGCCCTGCCCGACTCGGGTACGACGCCGCCGTGGCTCATGGGCGTGCTCGCGGTCCCGTTCATCGCCGGCGCGCTCGCCGGGGTCCTGGTGGCGCGCATCTCGCCGACCCCGCAGTTCGAGTCGGCGCCGCTGTGGGGGTTCGCCTGCGGCCTGGCCACCGGCCTGGTGGCGGGGCTGCTCGCGGCGCTCGCGGGCGGTCCGCTGGGCGGCGCCCGGCTGGCGGCCGTCGGCCCCTCGGCGTGGCAGGTCGCACTGTCGGTGACGCTGGAGGTCGGCGTCGCGGCCGGGATCTCGGCCGGGCTGACCAACTGGTGGCTGGTGTTCCACGACGCGCGTGTGCGGGTGCGGCCGGTCCGCAGAGCGGGGGAGGCGCTGGTCAAGGCGGCCGGCAAGGCCAAGCTGGCCGCGCCGGTGGTCGCCGCCGAGCTGCCCGGCCACTGGATGGACGCCACCGAGGACGACACCCAGCCCATCCCGGTGATCAGGGCCGACTGGGCCGACGAGCACGCGTCGGCGGGCGTCGAGACCTTCGGCCCGCCGCCGAAGGCGGGCAAGGGCGGGATCACCGCCAGGCGGGGACGCGCCGGCGGCATGGGCGCGGCCGGTAAGGGCGTCTCAACCCCGAAGAACACGAAGAACACGAAGAACGTCAAGAACACGAAGGACCCGCGGGGCACGGAAGGCGCGGAGGGCGCGGCAGGCGCAAAAGCCGCCAAGGACGCGGAGGACACCGCCGCCGGCGCCCGTCGCGTCCGCCCGGGCCGCGACGCGCCGCGTCCGCCCCGCCGCGACATCGTGGACGAGTCCGACGACCGCGGCGGTCACGTCATCTACGTGGACCCCTACGCCTGGGACCGCGACAACTGACCGCGGCGGCCGGCGGTCAGAGGCGGTAGCGCGTGGGGTGGGCCCGCTCGCCCTTGCCGCTGGGCGAGGGCTCGAAGAGCACCTCGTCGGAGTAGCACCAGGCCCAGTCTTCGCCGGGCTCGAACGACTCGGCGATCGCGTGGCCGGTGGTCCCGTAGTGCGCGCTGGCGTGCCGGCTCGGCGAGGAGTCGCAGCAGCCGACGTGGCCGCAGGTCAGGCAGGTGCGCAGGTGGACCCAGCGTCCGCCGGTGGCCAGGCACTCCTCGCAGCCGTCCTGCGGGGTGGGCTCGATGTCGTTGACGGTGCTGAGATGGTCGCAGGTGCTCACAGTTCTCCTCGATGATCGAGAGGACCCGACGTCCCCGTACCCGGTCCGCGGACCGGGTGTGCGTGTGACATCTCACAATATGAGAGGTCCGAAATCGGCGGGCACCCGCCGGGTCACGGCGGGAAGGGGATCTTGACGCTGCCCGCCGGCATGAAGGGGAGGCGGTGCTGGATGGCGCGTTCTAGCTGTCCCACGCACGCCTGCTGTGAGGTCGAGGTGCCCGCACCCTTCATGCACTCGGCGTAACCGCCCAGCTCTCCGCTGAAGTACGTCTGCACCCACAGCACCATGCCGGCCAGGCACAGCGACGCGAGCGAGACCAGCAGGCCGATGACGGGCAGCGCGATCGAGCGCTGCCGCGCCGACAGTGCCCGCCACGCCCGGACGCACGCGGCGACCGCGAAGACGCCGAGGGCCAGGCCGAGCACCGGCACCAGGAAGGTGAGCGCCAGCGCGCCGATGGACAGCAGCAACGCCCGGCGTCCGATCTCACCGCCGGATGTCGTTGCGGGTGGTTGCACCTGACCTCCTCTGCGTCGTGGAGCGGGCGGGCCGATACGCTGACGCAGTATCGTCAACGTCGCCCCGAAGGAGTGCAGCCCTGTCGGCTCGGCTCGTGGTCCTCGTCTCCGGTTCCGGGACCAACCTACAGGCCCTCATGGACGCCGCCGCTGATGACGCATACGGGGCCCGTATCGTCGCGGTGGGCGCCGATCGCGACGGCATCGAAGGGCTGGCCCGCGCCCGGCGCGCCGGGCTTCCCACGTTCGTCGCCAAAGTGGGCGACCACCCCGCCCGGTCCGGGTGGGATCACGCGCTGTGCGCGGCCATCGCGGACCACCGGCCCGATCTCGTGGTCTCGGCCGGTTTCATGAAGATCCTCGGCCCCGAGGTGCTCGGCGCGTTCACGGTGGTGAACACCCATCCGGCCCTGCTGCCCGCGTTCCCCGGCGCGCACGCCGTCCCCGACGCCCTCGCGTACGGCGTCCGGGTGACCGGCTGCACCGTCCATCTGGTCGACGCGGGAGTGGACACCGGCCCGGTGATCGCGCAGGAGGCCGTGCCCGTGTACGAGGCGGACGACGAGGGCGCGCTGCACGAGCGCATCAAGACCGTCGAGCGCCGCCTGCTCGTGGAGGTCGTGGGCCGCATGGCCAGGGAGGGCTGGACGGTGACCGGCCGTCACGTGCGCCTCGGCGCCGCAGAACGTTCGAGCCAGTCGCAACCTCCGGGCGGCGCCGGAACGCCGGACCGCCTGGACACAGGGAGGAGCACGAAGTGACCCGCATCGCCATCCGGCGCGCGCTGATCACGGTTTATGACAAGTCCGGGCTGGAGGAGCTGGCCCGGGCGCTGGACGCCGCGGGCGTCGAGATCGTGTCCACGGGGGGCACCGCCTCGAAGATCGCCTCGTTCGGCGTGCCGGTCACTCCGGTGGAGTCGCTGACCGGCTTCCCCGAGTGCCTGGGCGGCCGGGTCAAGACCCTGCACCCGCGGGTGCACGCCGGCCTGCTGGCCGACGGCGCCAACCCCTCCCACGTCAAGCAGCTCGAAGAGCTGGAGATCGAGCCGTTCCAGCTCGTCGTGGTCAACCTGTACCCCTTCCAGCAGACGGTCGCCTCGGGCGCCTCGCCGGAGGAGTGCGTGGAGCAGATCGACATCGGCGGCCCGGCGATGATCCGCGGGGCGGCCAAGAACCACGGCACGGTGTCGGTGGTCACCGACCCGCGGCGTTACGGCGACGTGCTGCGCGCCATCGAGGAGGGCGGCTTCACCGAGCCCGAGCGCCGCCGCCTCGCCGCCGTGGCCTACGCGCACACCGCGGCGTACGACACAGCGGTGGCCTCGTGGTTCGCCAGTGCCTACGCCCCCGAGGAGGACACCGCCTGGCCGTCCTTCATGGGCGCGGCCTGGCAGCGCCGGGCCGTGCTGAGGTACGGCGAGAACCCCCACCAGGGGGCCGCGCTCTACTCCGGCGGGCACGACGGCCTGGCGAACGCCGAGCAGTTGCACGGCAAGGAGATGTCGTACAACAACTACGTGGACGCCGACGCCGCCTGGCGTGCCGCCTGGGACTTCGCCGAGCCGGCCGTGGCGATCATCAAGCACGCCAACCCGTGCGGCCTCGCCGTCGGCGCCGACGTGGCCGAGGCGCACCGCAAGGCGCACGCCTGCGACCCGGTGTCGGCGTACGGCGGGGTGATCGCGGTGAACGGCGAGGTGACCGAGGAGCTCGCCGAGCAGATCGCGCCGATCTTCACCGAGGTCGTGGTCGCGCCGTCGTTCAGCGACGCCGCGCTGGCCGTGCTGACCAGGAAGAAGAACCTCCGGCTGCTGCGCTGCCCGGCCGGGCCGGCGAACCCTGCCGAGTTCCGCCGCATCGACGGCGGCCTGCTCGTGCAGACCGTCGACCGGGTGGACGCCCCCGGCGACGACCCCGCCACCTGGGAGCTGAAGACCGGCCCGGCGGCCTCGCCCGAGGTGCTCGCCGACCTGGCGTTCGCCTGGAAGGCCTGCCGTTCGGTCAAGTCCAACGCCATCCTGCTCGCCGCGGACGGCGCGACCGTCGGCGTCGGCATGGGGCAGGTCAACCGGGTCGACTCCGCGCGCCTGGCGGTGTCGCGGGCCGGTGACCGCGCCGAGGGGTCGGTGGCGGCCTCCGACGCGTTCTTCCCGTTCGCCGACGGGCTCCAGGTGCTCATCGACGCCGGGGTGAAGGCCGTGGTCGAGCCCGGAGGCTCCGTCCGGGACGAGGAGGTCATCGAGGCCGCCGCCAAGGCCGGCATCTCGCTGTACTTCACCGGCACCCGGCACTTCTTCCACTGATCGCCACTGATCGCGTGGGGCGGCCCGGCGAGCGCGCCGGGCCGCGACCACACCACCACCCCTGACGCACCCCTATCGGGGCGACCGCCGGGCACGCCCGGTCTACCGTGGACACGGGTCCGGCGACGCCGGGCCCCCGCCCGTACCGCGCCCCGCGAGGTGGCACGGGAGCGCGGCGGCGCTGGGCAAGGGCAGTCGTCGCATCTCAGGGAGGACCCGTGGAGACACCCGCGATCGTGTCGCGCGAGGAGTGGCTGAAGGCTCGCACAGAGCTGCTGGACAAGGAGAAGGAGCTCACCCGGGCCCGGGACGCGCTGAGCGCCGAGCGCCGCGCGTTACCCATGGTCGAGATCACCAAGCCGTACGTCTTCCACGGCCCGGGCGGCGAGGCCGGCCTGGCCGATCTGTTCGAGGGACGGCGCCAGCTGATCGTCTACCACTTCATGTGGGTGCGCGAGTCCGACGAGGGCTGCACGAGCTGCTCGTTCCTGGTGGACCACGTCGGCGACCTGCGCCACCTGAACGACTCCGAGACCACCCTGGCACTGGTGTCCCGGGCGCCGCTTCCCTCCATCGAGCGGTTCCGGCGCCGCATGGGCTGGCAGGTGCCGTGGTACTCCTCCGATGGCGGTGACTTCAACTACGACTTCCACGCCAGCAACGACGAGGCCGTCGCCCCGGTCGAGTACAACTACATGGACAAGGCGACCCTGGAGGCCAAGGGCCTGCACTTCTTCGCGCAGAACGGGCAGGACGGGCACGGCCTGAGCGTGTTCCTGCGGGACGGCGACCGGGTCTTCCACACGTACTCGACCTACGGCCGCGGCCCGGAGGTCCTGCTCGGCACCTACAACTACCTCGACTTCACCCCGCTCGGCCGGCAGCGGCACGTCAGCCAGTTCCCGCACCACGACCGCTACGGCGACACCGGCGCGGGCGCCTGCTGCCACTGACGTTCACCGGGGCAGGGCAGGGACGCGCGGCACCCTCATTGCCCTGCCCGGCGGGGTGGCGTGGGAGGATGGCGAGTTGTGAGCGCGCAGATTCTCGACGGCAAAGCGACGGCGGCGAAGATCAAGGCCGACCTGAAGGAACGGGTGACCCGGCTGGCGGCCCAGGGGGTCACCCCCGGCCTGGGCACGATCCTGGTCGGCGACGATCCGGGCAGCCAGATCTACGTCGCGGGCAAGCACCGCGACTGCGCCGAGGTCGGCATCGCCTCGATCCGCCGCGACCTCCCCGAGACGGCCACCCAGGCCGAGGTGGAGGCGGCGATCGACGAGCTGAACGCCGACCCCGCCTGCACCGGCTACATCGTGCAGCTCCCGCTGCCCCGCCACCTGGACGCCCAGGCGCTGATCGAGCGCATGGACCCTGCCAAGGACGCCGACGGCCTGCACCCGGTCAACCTCGGCCGGCTCGTCCACATGGTGGACGCCCCGCTGCCCTGCACGCCGCGCGGCATCGTGGTGCTGCTGCAGGAGTACGGCGTGCCGATCAAGGGGGCCGATGTCACGATCATCGGCCGTGGCATCACCGTGGGCCGTCCGCTCGGCCTGCTGCTGACCCGCCGCACCGAGAACGCCACCGTGACGCTGTGCCACACCGGCACCCAGAACCTCGCGGCGCGGGTGCGGGAGGCCGACATCGTCGTGGCCGCCGCGGGCGTGCCCGGCCTGATCACCGGTGACATGGTCAAGCCCGGCGCGGCCGTGCTGGACGTCGGCGTCTCCCGGGTGGACGGCAAGCTCGCCGGGGACGTCGCGGCGGACGTCCGCGAGGTGGCCGGCTTCGTGGCGCCCAACCCCGGCGGCGTCGGCCCGATGACCCGAGCGATGCTCCTCACCAACGTCGTGGAGGCCGCCGAGCACCAGGCCCGCTGAGCCCTGCCGGGATGAACGCCGGTCCCGCTCCCGGCTTCGGGCCGGGGCGGGTCACAGGGCCAGGAGGGCCTGTTCGACGACCTCGGTGGCCGCGGGGTGGATGTACAGCACGTCCCGCGCGATCTGGTCCACGGTCTGCCCGAGCGTCATCGCCTGGATCAGCGGCTGGATGAGCGTGCCGGCCTGGGGGCCGATGATGTGCGCGCCGAGGAGCGTGCGCTCGGCCGGGTCCGCGAGGATCTTGACGAAGCTGGTGGTGTCCTCCAGCGCCCACCCGTACGCGGCGTCGGCGTAGTCGCGGACGCTCACCAGGTAGGGGATGCCGCCGGCGCGGGCGTCCTGCTCGGTCAGCCCGATGGAGGCGATCTGCGGGTCGGTGAAGACCGCGTGCGGCGCGATCGTGGTGCGCAGGTTCCGTACGTCGTCCGGGTGCAGCATGTTGTGCCGCATGACCCGCACTTCGGCGTTGGCCATGTGCTTGAGCTGGTAGTGGTTGGCCACGTCGCCGACCGCCCAGACGCCGGGCACCGAGGTGCGGCACGCGCCGTCGATCCGGATGTGGCCGTGCTCGTCGAGGTCGAGCCCGCCGGCGGCGCAGTCCAGCCGGTCGGTGTTGGGCCGGCGGCCGACCGACACCAGCAGCGCGGCGGCGGATACGACCTGCTCGCCGCCGGGGCCGGTCAGGTGGACGGCGACCCCGTCGGCGTGCCGCGTCACCGAGGTGGCGGTGGAGTTCAGCAGGACGCGGTGCCGGTCCGCGGCGAGTTCGGTGAACCGGGCCGACACCTGCTCGTCTTCGGCGGTCAGCAGCCGCGGACCGCGGTGCACGATGGTGATCTCCGAGCCGAGGGCGCCGAAGATGTGGCTGAACTCCGCGGCGATGAACCCGCCGCCGATGATGACCATCGAGGCCGGCACCTCGTCGATCCGCATGATCGTGTCCGAGGTGTGGTGCGGGACGGTGTCCAGCCCGGCGATGTCCGGGACGACCGGCCGCGACCCGACCGCGACCAAGATCGTGTCCGCGCTGATCCGCTCGGAGCCGACCTGGAGCACCTTCGGCGCGACGAAGCGGGCCTCCTCGGTGTACACGTCGACGCCGTGCCGGCGGCGGTACTGCAGCGCGCTGTCGTGCAGCGGGTCGATGCGGTCGAACACCCGGTCGCGGATGGCCTTCCAGTCGATGTTCTCGACCGTGGCGTTGACGCCGAGCCGGGCCGCCGCGCGGGCGCCGGTGGCCGCGTCGGCGGCGGCGACCAGCATCTTGGTCGGGATGCAGCCGCGGTTGAGGCAGGTCCCGCCGAACCGGTCCGGCTCGACGACGGCGGTGCGCAGGTGCGCGAGCTCGTCGTTCAGCAGCATGTTGCCGCTGCCCGCCCCCAGGACCACAAGGTCGTAGTGCCGCACGTCCGTCTCCGTTTCCGCTTCGCCGACCGGTGCCGTCGGCCGGCTCGCCAGTACTTCCCCCTTGGCGGGCCGCCGGCGATGCCGTTCGCTGCCGTGGTCATGCCGGTCCGGCGTCGAAGGACCCGATGCCGTCGCGGTGGGCGGACCCCGAGGCCGGGATCCCGCCTACGACTATGGGTCATGCACGGACCGCATGGCAGCCATAGATGTGGATTTACGGAGACTACGGTATTTCGTCAGGGGCACCCCGCGAACTCCTGGTCCGGCAGGCACAGCGGAAGGGCCCCCGTTTCCGAGGGCCCTTCCGGGGCGGTGCCGGAACCGCCGGCTCAGCTCTTCTTGATGAGCGTCACACTGACCGACCTGCTCGCGGTCTGACCGGTCGCGTTCGTGAACGTGATCGTGACGGTGACCGGGAGCCTGCCCTGCTTGATCAGTGTCTGGCGGTACGCGGGCGCGACCGTCACGGTCAGCCTCACGGCGGTCCCGTCGCGCACCTGGCAGGTGGCCGTGGTCACCTTGTCACCTGACAGGGTGACCGTGCCGGCGGAGTTCACCGTGGCGGTGATCGTGGCCGTGCCCGTGTGGGCGTCGGTCTCCACCTTGCCGATCTCCGCCGCCGGCGGCGGGGTGACCGGGACGACGGCGTAGGTCACCGGCTTGGACCGCGTCACGTGACCGGAGGAGTCGGCCACCAGCGCCTGGAAGGTGACGTGCCTGCCCGCGAGCTTCGACGTCGGTGTCCAGGTGAGCCGGTACGGCGAGGTGGTCGTGGTGCCCGCCTTCTCACCGTTGACGAGCAGGGTCGCCGACCGGACGGCGAAGTCGTCGGTGGCCCGGATCAGCGGACTCACCGGCGAGCCGACCTGGAGCTCCGTACCACGCCCCGGGTCGGCCACTTCGGCCGTCGGCGCCTGGTCGGCGACGCGTCCCACACCGGCCGGCACCTCCCGGGGCGGTGACCGGTGCGGACCGGTGACCACGACCGAGGGCGCGCCCGTGGCGTCGGGACCGGAGACGGCCGCGGCCGCCGCCTGGGCGCCGCCCGTGCCGAAGTAGGTGCCTGAGACGGTGAAGGGGGCGCCTTCGCGTACGCCGGTGTTGCCGCCGTTGGCGTTGGACACCGCGAGCCCGTTCCCGGTGAGGACGTCACCCGAGGCGGTGAGCGCGCCGGCCGTCTCGGTGCCGGCGTCGGTCAGCAGGATGCCGTACGACCGCGACGGCTCGGGAGTGTAGAGGTTCCCGGTGATCCGGCTGCTGTTCACGAAGCCGGTCACCCCGCTGGTGTACGTGACGCCGGCCTGCGGGTACAGGCCGTTCGGCGTGCCGGTGACGACCGAGCCGGTCACATAGCCGTGGTACCGGATGCCGGTCCGGACGGTGTTGTCCGGGCTGCCGTCCTTGCCGCGGGCCCCGTCGAACAGGATGCCCCCCGACTGGTAGCCGCTGATCACGCTGCCGGCGACGGTGAGCTCGCTCTCCACCGTGCCGGAGCCCGCCCCCTGGATCACGCCGGTCTTGACCACGCCCCAGCCGTGCGGGTGTTCGGCCAGTTCCTGCGCGTCGGCCGCGACCTTCAGCGGGCCGACGACGCTGTTCGCGACGCGTCCGGCCGCGCCGAAGTACGCGATGCCCGCTTCGGCCCAGACCTTGCCGGAGGTCACCGTCACGCCCGAGATGTCGACGAACAGCTCGTTGGTGTCGGTCGAGCCGAGCGACTGCCGGGACACCGTGATCACGTTGCCGCCGCCGTCCCGCAGGTACGGCTGGTCGCCCGCCAGCGTCGTCAGCGACTGGTCCGGCTCGATGAGCACCTTGTCCGCCCCCGCACCCTTGATCTTCAGGGGCTTGTTGATGGTCAGGCCGTTCCGCGCGCCGGTCTGGACGGGGCTCGCGGTGCTGTGCACCGGGGTCGACGACTCCTGGTAGACGCCCTCGCACACCACGATCGTGTCCCAGGGCGCCGCATGGTCGACGGCCGGCTGGATCGCGGTGAACTGGGCGTTCGGGCACTGCTTCCGGTCGTCGTCGACGGTCCAGGTGGTGTTGCCCTGCGGGTCGGCGACCACGTCGTTGAGCCGGACGTTGCCCGGAGTGTTGTCGTAGGCGGCGAGGTAGGCCGCCGGATCCGGGCCGCCGAGGGCCGACCGGCCGAAGCCCGCGCCGTTCGCCTTGTCGCCGTCCGACAGCAGCCTCGCCCCGGCCTCGTTCTCCTGGAAGCGCACGTCGGCCAGCTGGATCGAGCCGGACTTCGGCAGGTCACCTCCGCCGAAGCGGAACTCCAGCTTCGCCAGCGAGCCGACGTCCACGCCCTGTGCCGCGAACTCACCGAGCGGGACGCGGATCTGGTCCAGCACGATGTGGGTGTTCGGGGTGTTCGTCCCGGTCGACATGTGCAGGGCGTTGCCCCAGCGCGGGTCCCCGGCATCGACGGTGCCCTCGTGGTCGGCCGTGTCGCTCAGCGCGATCACGAAATGCTGGGTCGTCGAGGCCGGGTCGTACGACGTCGGCCCCTCGTTCGGCCACACCGGGCTCGCCGGGGTGCCGTTCACCGTGGTGTCCCTGGTGTTGTCGCCGCGCCGGTCGGCGCCCGGGTTGCGGGTGTCGAAGAAGTTGACGGCGGCGTTCAGGGCCAGCGCCTTGAGGCCGCGCATGTTCTTCGACGCGGCCGGGATCTGGGCGCTGAGCGTGGCGGCCGACCCCTGGTCCCAGGCGAGCGTGAGCTGACGGCCGTAGGAGTGGTTGATCGGGCTGTTCTCCCGGGTGGCGTTCTGCCCGCCGAGCGCGGTCGCCGCGGGCAGCGGGCAGGGCTTGGCGGCGGCCGGCAGCCCGGTCTTGCCGAGCTGCGACGGCGCGAAGTCCTGGGGCTCGGGGTTGCACCAGTCGTACCCGCCCGCGGTCGCGGCCGGCTTGACCGGGACCCCGGCGGCCTGGGCGTACGGGTCGGCGAAACCGCTGCCGGTCAGCGAGCCGCCGAGGGCGTTCAGCGTGAGCGGGTTCTGCACCTCGGGACGGATCACGTCGACCCGCTCCTGCGGCGCGGCGAAGTAGGCCGTGTTGACCCGCTCGTCGCACGGGATGGCCGTGCCGGACGGGCTGGTGGGGCAGGCCGCCGGCGGGACCTGCAGCCTGGTCGGGGTGCTCGCGAGCTCGCCGGTCATGTACGGCTGGAACGCGCCCTCGCCGCCGATGTAACGGCGGAAGAAGGCGGCCATCGTGGCCAGCCCGAGCTTCTCCTGGTCGCCCATGCGCGCCGCGTCACCCGAGATCTTGGTGTTCACGGCCGGGTTGAGCTGGTCGGAGTTGTCGATCGCGTAGTTCCGGTCCGGGTCGGTGTAGCTCGCCGCGCCGCTGAGCCGCAGGTTGTGCGGGTGGATGTTGGTGGTCGCGAACGGCGCGGAGTTCCCGCACGCCGCGTCGTTGTTGCCCTGGCCGTCCGCGCCGCCGTCGGCGTACCAGACGGTGTTGTACCAGTTGTGGATCGCGCCCAGGTGCTCCACCTGGATCCGCGGGAACGGGTCGCCGGGGTTGACGTACTGGCTGCGCTCGAACAGCCGCGCGCCCTGCAGGTTGGAGACGTCGCCGTCGCACATCGGCAGGATCGACATGTACGGCATGCCGTACGGGGCCTTGCGTTCGTAGTCCACCGGCGCCAGCGAGATGACACCGCGGAGCGGGTAACGCGGGCCATCAGTGCGGATGCGGTTGTAGTCGATGAAGTTCGTGACCGCGTCGCCGCCCCGCGAGTGCCCCATCAGGCCGATGCGGGTCAGGTCGAGGTGGCCGGAGAGCGTGGTGCCGATGGTCGTGTGCTCGTCGGCGGGCAGGCCCTTGGCCCGGTTCGCCGCGCTGATCGCGTCGAGGGTGGCGGCGATGAGCATGCGCCGGTTGTGCATGCCCTTGCCCTTGGCGTTGTCCTGCCGCATCATCAGCTGGTCCTGGGAGACGGAGAACGTCGTGTATCCCCAGGTCGCGAGGTTCTCCGCCAGGTAGGCGTAGCCGCTCTCGTTGTGCTTGAACTGCGCGCAGGTCAGGCGCGGGCCGTCCTGGCCGGTGTCGCAGGAGCCGTGGTTGCCGTGCACGAGGATGATCAGTGGTGAGGGTTTGGTGCGCCGGGTCCAGTCCGGCATGGAGAGCTGACCGCGAATCTCGACCTGCTCCGGCGCCTGCGCCGTCCCGGCCGTCGGGGCGGCTCCGTCGGAGTTCGGTTCCTGGATGGTCGCCAGGCCGAATTTGGCCTCCTGGATGACCTGCTGTCCGAACGGTCCGCGGGCCGTCGGGTCGGGCAGATCGGCCGAGGTCACCGCAGAGGGCGCCGTCGTGGTGGTCGTGGTGGCCGGAGTCGTCGTGGCGGCCGTGGCCGGGGCTGCCGTGGCCAGTGCGGTCAGTGTCACCGGGACCGCCAAGGAGGCGATCACCCGGAGAAGCACGCGAGCGCTTCCCCGTGTTGCTGCTTTCACAAGCTCTCCCAGAAGGAGTGGAGAAGTATTGCAATCGCGAACGCTAGCCAGCAAAGATTTCTTAGGAGTTTCTTAATGGAAGCGTCTTGTCCAGTGAGATGTTGTGCGTACGTGCCGCCTTGGCCGGGGGCCCAAAAGAGGCCGTCCGGCGGTCCGGCCGAAAGCCGCTCCTGGCCGGTGCGCAGGCACGATCGGGCTGGACCGCCGCGTGGGGAACCCTGGCCCACGGAAGATCAACGCGAGGCGTGCGCGCCTGTGTTCGCAGGTCGGAGCGGGTTTGCAATAAATGCTTGCTGGTGTCAGGAATTGCTCGGCGCGCGGATTCCTAACGCTGAATAAATGCACCCGAAACAATTCGGGCGTACGTTGACGTGAGTGCGGGTTTGAATGGCCCGTGGAATGCCCGGCGGTTCGGCCCGCGGATTTCCGCCGCGAAATCGTCCGCCGTCCACGGCCGCGTGCGTCGCGGAACGCCGCCGGCGACTGGGACGGTTGCGCCCGTACGGCGGCCGCGCCGGGCAGGTCGGCGAGGCGGGCGCCCCGATGACCGCCCCGCCCGGTTCGGCCGGCGCCTCGACGGCGACCCGAGGAGCCTCGGGGCCGCACTGCCGTGCCACCCGGCTGCTGCGGCCCCTCATGGTGCGGGCGGCACGACAAGCTTCGGACAAGCCGGCGTGGTTAGCGTGCACCGTAGCCAAGTCGGGAGTTGCTATGTCTTCTTCAGTGGCAGCCGGTCCGCGAATTCGTCCGGGCAGAAGAGAAGGCGGCTCTTTCCAGATCGCGTGCGGAGTGCTGATCGCGCTGGGCGGCGCACTGGCGGCCTTCGGCTTCAACGCGATCTACGCGAAGGGCTGGATCGATCTGGAGGTCTACCGGGAAGGCGGAGCCGCCGTCCTGCGGGGCACCCCGGTCTATGACCTGGTCGTAGGTGACAAATCGCTCCAGTTCACCTACTCGCCGTTCGCGGCGTTACTGTTCACGCCGCTCGCCCTGGTCGGCATGGAGGTCGCCGCCGGCCTCTGGGTGCTGATCTCCATCCTCGCCCTTGAGGCGGTGGCATGGATTCTCGTCGGCCGTACCGCGGTGCGGCACCGTGGCCGCCGGGCGACTCTCGCGTTGCTGGTCGTCGTCGCGGCACTTCCCTTGTACCCGGTGACGCTGACGCTGTGGAACGGGCAGATCGGCATCGTCCTGCTCCTGGCGGTCGTCGTGGATCTGACGCGCGGCAAAGGTAAGTGGAGCGGCGTGGTGACCGGCATCGTCGCCGGCATCAAACTCACCCCTTTGATCTTCATCCCCTATCTGCTGCTCACGCGTCGATTCCGGGCCGCACTGCTGGCCGGCCTGGGTTTCCTCGGCACCGTGGGCCTGGGATTCCTGCTGCTGCCGGCCGATTCGCGCGCGTACTGGAGTGGTGCATTCCTCGACGCGCAACGGGTGGTCGGGCAGGACGCGGATTTCTGGAATCAGTCGCTTCGCGGCATGCTCGCGCTCATGCCCGGCACCTGGCCCACCGTGCCTGCCTGGCTCGCCCTGTGCGCGGTGGTGGGCACGGGTGGCCTCCTGGTCGCCGCACGGACCACGGAGAAGGCGGGCGAGCTCGCCGGGATCACCGTCTGCGCCATCGTGGGGCTGCTCGTGTCACCCGTGTCCTGGCCGCACCACTGGGTCTGGTGCGTACCGCTCCTGGTGCTCTGGGCCCAGCGCGCCCATCGCGTGAACGCCACGCTGGAGAAGGTGGGCGTAGGGTTCCTGTGGCTCGTCTTCCTGCTGCCGGGATATGTCACCCTGGCGACATTCCTCTGGTACCCATCCCGCGCCGGAATGTGGCTGATCTTGCTGACAGGGAGCTATGTCCTCGTCGGATTGTCGACCTTGCCGGCGCTCGCCGTGCACTTCGGCCGGAGCGAGTGGCGGCAGGTCTGGCGCGGCCGCGCGACGACCGTCCACCCGCTGCCGTTCCGGGACGGCCGCCGGGCATGGCGATCCGCTTCCGTCCGTGACGGGTGGTCGCGGGTGACGACCTTCGCCCGCGACCGGCACGGAGACCGCACGCCCGCGTCGTCACCGTGACCGGCCGCCGGGCCGCCCGGTCGCTTCCCGGCCGGGCTTCCTGACGCCTCTGCGGAGCGTGTGAGCTTCAATTACTGCTGACCACGACCCGGTAGTCGCCGAGGGCGGGAAGGGCGGCGCGCTTCTCCATCGGAACGGCGCCGAGCACCAGCCCGGCGGTGTGCAGGATCATCTGCGAGCGGTAGCCGGGGGCGAGCCCGGCGACGATCTGAGTGGTGAGGCGCAGGGCTTCGTTGTGGCCGCCCTGCTTGGCGGTGCTGATCGCTTCGTGCAGCCGCACACTGGTGCTGGTCTGGTAGGCGAAAGAGGTCGCGAGGACCTGGTCGCGGGCCTCGCGACCGGCCTCGGCCGTACCGACGTGCGAGTGCACCCAGGAGGCGGTCAACCAGACCTCCTCCGTCCGCCACCCGTACTTCTCGCCCAGCACCTCGCGACCGGCCAGCTCCTGCAGATGGCGAAGGCGACCTTGCGCCTCCTCCCCCCTGCCGAGCAGCGACAGCACCTGAGCCTCGGCGGCCACGGCCTTCATCAGACCGGAGGTGACCCGGCCTCCGGCGAGCGCTTGGGCATTGCGGGCCAGCGTGAGCGCGGTCTCGGGGGCGCGGGCGCCGAACAGGCCGAACACGGCCTCGGTGCCTCGGGTCCAGACTCCGAGGTCTATGTCGCCGGAGGCGTCGGCCGCGTGGTGGGCCAAGGTCCACCAGCGGCGGGAGGCGCCGTACTCGCCGAGGCGGGTGAGCAGGTTGGCGTGCAGGGCGGACATCCAGGCCGCCGCTCGCTGGAGTTCGGTGACCTGCCCGGTGGTCTCGCGGGCGATCGCGTGGTTCAGCGCCGTGAGGTCGAGGACGAGATCGTCGCGCACGCTGACAGGCGGCCGGGTGAGCACGGCGTGCAGGTAATCGGCGCAGGTCAGGTGCCAGTCTTCGGCGGTGCGGGAGTCGGCCGCCTTCATGACGCGTTCGAACATCTGACGGGCGGGCTCTCCCGCGCCGAAGAGGGGACTTTGGGCGAGGACGCCCAGGCCGGCCAACTGGAATAGGTGTCGTCGTTCCATATCGTCTCCCTGGGGGAGTATGCCGCCGCTGCCGTTCTCACGGTAACCGGAAATAGTCAGATTTGTCGCGGTGGCGAGTTCGTCCAGGGTGGTATTTCCGAGGCGTTGTACCAGGGGCCACAGGGTTTTCAACTGCCCATCGGCGCACAGCGCGTCGTCGATCGCCTGGACGCGTCCGCCCGAATCCGGCAGGCATCGACCTCGCTCGATGGCGCCGAGCATGCTGGGCGAATAGCCGGTCTTGGCGGCGAGTTGAGCGACGGTGAGCGGTTTGCCGACCCGTCGCTCGTACGAATCGCGGAGATCGCGAACCAACGACCCGAAATAGTGCGCCATCGACTTGTACCGGTCGATGCTCTTGCGTGGTGCGGGCATGTCGTAATCACCTCCGGGGGGAGCCGGAATCACTAGTCGATCACCGAAGGTGATCGGCCCTTGCTCCGGTCACGGACGGGCAACCAGCCTGGTGGTAACT
>NZ_BMNT01000009.1:0-43780 GCF_014646695.1 Sphaerisporangium melleum | reverse complement strand
CTAAATGATGGACTGATTACAGAGCGCCAGTTCTGAAAGTCCGCCCCGATCCGATCAGGAGTGCGATCCCGTGCCCCACCCCACCCGCCGCCAACCCCCCACCACCCCACCAGAACCCCCCCTCACGCCCGCCCCACCGGCAGCCCTCCTGACGCCCGCCACCCACCCCGGCCCCCCTCCCGCAACCAGCCCTCTGCCGGGCCCTGCCGCAAGTGCCGCCCCAGCAGAGCCAGGCGTGCGCCCCCTCCACCCCCACCCCCTCGCAGCAAACGTCCCGGCCGGTCCTGTCGCAGGCAGCGTCCTGCACGGTTTCGCTGTGGGCGCTGTCGCGGCCGGGGCCGGTGCGGGGAGGTGGGGCGCGTGACCGCGCTGTGGTTCTGGGGGAGGCCGGAGGACCAGGCCGAACGCCACCGCGGTGCGCTCGGCGACCTGGCCAAGGAGCTGGAGTGCCACGGCCTGCGCTGCCGTCCGGTCGAGCGCCTGCACCTGCCCATGGGGGGCGACTACTACCGGCCGTTCCTGCTCCCGCCCGAGCTGGACGTGTACGGCGGCGGGCGGCTGATCGTGACGGTGGCCGTGGTCGACGTCCCCGGCGGAGGCGGCGCCTGGTACCTGCTCAAGGAGCCCAGCGGCCTCCCCGTCGCGACCCACAGCACCGCCAACCCCTCCGCCGCCGCCCAAGCCATAACCACCCGCGCTCCGGCCCCCGGTCCGGCATCCGCTGCGGTCCCCACCCAGGCCCCCGGTCCGGCCTCGACCTCCGCTCCGGCCCCGACCCCGGACCCGCGGCCCCCGGTCACCTCCGACCCCGACCCGCCCGGCAACTGACCGCTCCCACCACCCCGGCCCCCACCCGGCCGGGGTGCCCGATCCCCGTCCAGAACCAGCCCGACCAGCGCTCCTCGGAACCAACCCCCTGCGGCTCTGGTTCTGGCGTTCCGGTTGGAGCGGAAGGCCGCCTGGGCGGCTCGTGCCGGGACCGCCGCTGCCGACACGGGCTCCGTCGAGTGGGCCGAGCGCAGGATCGCCGCTGTGAAGGAGTTCATTTCGGTGTCTGACCACACCCCCATCCCCCTCGCGTTCGACACGACCTTTCTGTCCGAGGTGGTGCGCGGGTATCCCGACCTGATCAACATCGTGCGACGGTTCGACGCCGAGAAGCAGCCGATGGTCATCCCGGCGCTCGCCATCGTGGGGGCGTCGCTGGACTCCAGGTCCTCCGAGGCCGCTGACGCCCTGTACGGGATGGCATTGCTGGAGTCGGTGGAGATCGCACCGCTGGCCGGCCCCAAGCAGGGCATCGCCCTGGCCGAGGTGATCGCCAGGACCGATCTCGAACCGTGGGACGCGCACGTCGCCGCGGTCGCTATCGCGGCCATCTGCCCGATCCTCACCCTCAAGGCCGCGCGGTGGGAGGAACCCGCCCGGTCGCTGGGCGAGCCGCTGTACATCTGCGAGATCGCCGACCCGACCGGCTAGCACATCGAGCGAAGCACCCCCATCGATCTCGCTCCCGGCGTCGCATGCCGACGAATCTGATCACGCGTGCGGCACGTTCCCTGGCCGGCCACCGTCTTCAATACCTCGTGTGAGTGATGGCGGAGGTAGTTCCCGGCCCTACTTCTGAAGCTGTTCCAGCACTGTCATGAGCGCGCCCACCCGGCGGCCCGCCCGGTCGCCCAATCGGAGCATGCCGATCCGCCAGATCGCATCCCTGGCCGCGGCCAGGGCGTCCTCACCGACCGCGGCCTCAAGCACGCTCAATGCCTGGTACCGCGCGCGCCAGTGTTCCCTGGTCTCAGCGGGAGCATCGGCCGGTGGGCTCTGAGCCAGCAGTTCCTGGCTGAGGAGGCGTACTTCGGCGCGGAGTTCGGCGAGAACGGCCGGGCTCGGCGCCCCCGCCAGAGCGGCCGCAACACGGTCGGCCACCGGCACGTGCAGGTCGCTCAGCTCGCACGCGGTCTCCGCCACCAGCGCGGCGATCTCGCGCGCGCGGCCGGGGCCGGGGGCTGCGATGAGGTCGGCCACGCGTGGGTCGCTGGCGAGATAAGCGAGATGGTCGCGCTTGTCCTGGTCGGACAGAACCGCTCCGGCCGGTTCCGCGTACGCGTCCAGAACGGCGCTCTGGTGCTCCGCGGCCAGCCACTCCGCCGCCAGACGCTCGCCGGTGAGCATCTCGCCCAAGGTCAGGGCCGCACTGCGGAGATCGTCCTGTTCCGCCAGCTCGGGCCAGGCCGACAGCGCGTCGGGCAGGTCTTCGAGGTCTTGCAGCTCTTCGGGGTCGAGCAGATCCGCCGTGACCAGGACGCGGCCGTGCTCGGCATAGGCGAGTTGCCCGTCCGCGTTGGCGTTCCAGAACACGCTGAGCGCCCGTCCTTGCCGCGCCAACCGGGCCAGAACTTCTGGACGCGTCCCTTGAAAGCCGTTGGGCTCGACCAGGACGGTCCAGGACCCCAGGCTTCCGGCCATCGCCGCGCCGGCCCGAGCGGGAAGCGCGTCGTAGGCCGCCTGTACGGTCTGCGTGAAGGTGCGCCTGCCCGAGCCGTCCTCCTGCCCTCCCGCCACGACGAGCGCCTCGGTGGCCGGCATGCACTCGATCCACGTGACGCACAACGGCACGTCCAGGTCCTCCTCCAGTAGCTTGCGGTAGTGCGTCAGCGCATCGGAGTCCAATGTCCTCTCCCGGCAAAGAGAAAGGGCCCGGCCCACCGGAAAGTCGGAGGCTGGGCCACACCTTATGCGAAGTATGGACGGTTAAAAAGCCTCGGCGTCAGGAACAATCTGCTCGTCGGCCAGGGTATCGGTGCGCGGCGGCGGCGGATAGTAGCCGAGTGATCCAGGTTCCTGGCTGTCCGAGATCCGTACCGTGAACTTTTGTTTCTCCAGAACACGGTTACGCTCGAATGTAGGTGCAAGGTGATGTGGCCGGTCGCGTAAGCGCTGACCAGGGCCCGGCCGTGACGGCCCCCCTCCCGTCCGGCCCCATCGTGGTCCCCCTCCTGCTCGGGCCGGTCGCCGGCGCCGTCCCGTCCGGTCTCGTCGTCGGAACCCTCGCGTCCGGAGCCGGGGCCAGTGCCGTGGGCCGGTGCGGGGAGGTGGGGCGCGGGACCGCGCTGTGGTTAGCAGCCCAGCGGCCTCCCCGGTGGAGACCCACAACACCCGCACCCCCTCCGCCCACTCCTCGAAACCAAGCCCCCGCGGCGCCCGCCGCGTAAGAAGCCGCGCGGCAATGAAGCCCCTGACCTGCGGGCCAAGGCGGCAGGTAGCCGGCAGCAGCGGTACGGGGCTACGGCGACCAGGCGCTGATCAAGAGCCGCCGCCTGGTCGCCGACGTTGACCGCAGGGGCATGATCGGACGGTGTTCGTTACCCGTTGAACCCTTGTGACTTGATTCGGGTGATGTACTCATTCATGGGGGATATTGAGCGGTTCTTCGGTTGCCAGCCTTCTGGTTGATCCTCCAGGTCCTCGAAACCGCCGACCAGTTTCTTGTCGACATCTGACGCCTGCTCGAAGATCAGCCCTTGCGGATATGCCGTGAAAAGCGGGGCGTTCGCCGGTCGTCCAGCATAAGGATTGGCTATTCTTCCGCCGTCGGCCATGCCTGCTGCCGGATTCTTGGCCGGTTGGAGGAACAGCAGGAAACGCGATCACTACAGGAGCGGCCCGACTGGCGGCAAGGTCTTCGGGGGAGTCGAAGACCAGGTGATCGTATTCGCTCGTCCGTAAGACGGCGACATCGAGCTTTCCCGTCTTGGCGTTGCCGGTGTCGCCTGAGCTCGTCTGAGTGACCGGCTGACGCCCGCACCCGCTCAGCACAAGGACGGCCATCGTCGTAACAGCCAGAGTCAGAGTCTTCCTGACGTCGACCACTCCGCTCCTCCTAGCCGGTGCTGTGACCCGGAAACGTTCACCGACAGCGCGCGGTATCACAGGGGGATGGATTTCAGTTGCTGAGGGCCTTGGCGATCTGCAGGGCGACCTCGGTGGGGGTGAGGTGTGTGGTGTCGACGACCTCGGCCTCGGCGTGCAGCCACGTGCGGGCCGCCTCGGCGTAGGGCTCAAGGTATTTGAGCCGGAAGGGGGAGGGGACGGGGGCGAGAAGAGTGTCCCCCTCGATGCGCGCGCGGAGGGTCTCTTGGTCGGCGTGGAGGACGAAGTGCCGTACCGGAATGGCATGGTGGGCGAGGCCCGTGCTGATCTCGCGCCAGTACTGCTCGACCAGGACCGTCATGGGCATTACCAGAGTGCCACCGGTGTAGTCGAGTACGCGGCGGGCGGTTTCGACCACGAGTGGCCGCCAAGGCGGCCAGTGCTGGAAGTTGTCCGTCGCGGGCAGCCCCGGCGTGATGTCCATGAGCGTCTCGCCGACTTTCTCGGCGTCGAAGACCCGGGAATCCGGGATCAGTCGCTGCACGAGTGCACTGGTCGTCGTCTTGCCCGCGCCGTGCGTGCCGTTGAGCCATACGATCACGGGACCCGATGCTACGACGCGTTCGAATGTGGTCGCAGCCACTCTTTGATACAGGCGATGTGCAAGGTCGCCTCGTAGCGGACGGCGAGCTCACACCAGGCCCTAACGTTGATCCATGTCCGAACTGCCATCACGGGTCGAACTGCGCCCGCTCACCCTCTCCGACCAGGACGAGTTCTGCTCACTCGTGCAGGCCAGCACCGGGCTACATTCGCCATGGATGCAGCTGCCCGCGACCGCGGAAGAGTTTCAGGTCTGGATGCGCCGCTTCGATGACGGCACGAATCTGGGCTTTCTGATCCGTGTCCGGGAGACCGGCGTAGCCGCCGGCACGGTCAACATCAATTCGATCATCCGGGGCCGTTATCAGGGCGCGTCCCTGGGCTATGCGGCCTTCACCCCGTCCGCAGGGCAAGGTTATATGACCGACGGGCTCACCCTCATTCTGCAGCACGCCTTCACCGAACTGCGGCTCCATCGGTTGGAGGCCAACATTCAGCCGGCGAACGAAGCATCCCTGGCCCTGGCCCGGCGCCTGGGTTTCCGTTACGAAGGGCTGTCGCCCGCATACCTCTATATCGACGGGGCCTGGCGCGACCATGAACGCTGGTCCATCACCGCACCGAACCCTTGGAAACCTGATCCCTCCCTCCCAGAGGTATGACTCACACGGCACCGCTTATGAAACTCGTCCTGGTGCTGTGCGAGCCGCCCGTCGAACCTGACCACACATGTGGCACGTTCTGAGCCGTGGGTGGCCGGTCGGCGGGGTGGTCAGTTCACCAGGACGATTCGGCCGCGGGCGTGGCGGGTTTCGCTCAGCTCGTGGGCGGCGGCGGCTTCGGTGAGCGGGAACGCCGCCGCGACCGGTACCCGCAGCCTGCCCTGCCCGGCGAGTTCGACCGCGAGGGCGAGGCCGTGTACCGCCAGCGGGTCGGCGGCTCCGACGGCCGCCGCCGCGTCCCCGGCCGGTACGCCGTGCGACAGGTGCACGCCGAGGGCCGCCGCGGTGCGGTCGGGGGCGATGGTCACCACGCGCGCCGGGCTCCCGGCGATGGCGATCAGGTCGGGCAGCGCCCCTCCCGCGCAGTCGAACACCGCGTCCACCCCGCCCGGTGCCAGCGCGCGGACCCGTTCGGCCAGGCCCGCGCCGTACGTCGTCGGCTCCGCGCCGAGCGAACGCAGGAAGTCGTGGTTGTGCTCCCCGGCCGTGCCGATGACGGTGGCGCCGCGTACCACCGCGAGCTGCACGGCGACCGTGCCCACCGCGCCGGCCGCGCCCTGCACCAGTACGGTGTGCCCGGCGCCGACCGCGAGCCGGTCGAGCACGCGGGTCGCCGTCTCGACGCTTCCGGCGGCGCCACCGGCCTCCTCCCAGCTCCACGGGGCCGGTTTCGGCGCCCAGGCGCCCAGGACCGCGTGGTCGGCGTTGGCGCCGCGCGTGGTCGTCGCGGTCATGCCGAACACTTCGTCGCCGACTCCGACGCCCGTGACGCCGTCGCCGACCTCGTCCACCACACCCGCGGCGTCGAACCCGGTGCGGTGCGGGAACGCCACCGGCACCAGGTCACGCATCTTCCCGGAACGGATGGACGCCTCTCCCGTCGACAGCCCGGACGCCCGTACGGCGACGCGGATCGTCCCCGGCCCCGCGTGCGGCTCCTCGACTTCGGCGACGTGCACGACGCCGGCCGGGCCGTACTCGGAAAACTGAACAGCTCTCATGCGCCGCACCGTAACGGAACACCCCGTCCGTTTGACTAAAGTGAGAGCGGTGACCGCCGAAGTGAGGGAGAAGCTGCGCTCGGACGCCCGCGACAACCGCGCGCGCATCCTCGCGGTCGCCCGCGCGGCGTTCGCCGCCGAGGGCCTCGACGTGCCGATCAGGGAGATCGCCCGGCGCGCGCAGGTCGGCGCGGCCACCGTCTACCGGCACTTCCCGACCAAGGAGGCGCTGCTCGGCGAGGTCTTCGCCGAGCCGATGGCCATGTGTTCGACGGTCGTCGAGGAAGGGCTGGCGCAGGCCGACCCGTGGCACGGCTTCTGCCTGGTGCTCGAGAAGCTCATGGAGGCGCACGCACTCGACCGGGGCCTGTCCCGCGCGTTCACCGCACGGCTGCCGTACTTCACCGCCGACCGCGAGCGCACGATCGGGCTGTTGCTCCGGCTCATCGCGCGGGCGAAGGAGGCGGGTGTCCTGCGGGCGGACTTCGTGCTGGAGGACTTCATCATGGCGCTGATGGCGAACGAGGGCATCCGCGCCGAGTCACCCGAGCAGCGCGCCGCGGCGTCGCGCCGTTTCGCGGCCCTGATGATCCAGTCGTTCCGCGCCGGCCCGGCCCGCGCGCCACTGCCCCCGGCGGTCCGCCTGCTACCGGCCGTTCGTTGACGCGCTCCCCGGCTTGAGGGCCGGGGATTCAGCCCGTGCCGCTTCATGCGGCACCTTAAGTACTCCTGGCCCCAAGAAAGGCGCCCCGTTGCGTGCGGTGATCTTCTGCTGTTGTCTGGGCCACATGCGACAGGTCCCCCGGTTCCTCGCCACCATCATGATCGTCTGGGGTGTGGCGGGTTGCGCCGGCGACGTGCCGCCGCCGGAAGCCGCTCCTTCGACGAGCACACCCACGCTGACGAAGACGGTCGTCGAACCATCACCGCCCGTCGCCACACCAAGCCCACCGGCCAGAACGACGAAGGGATCATGGCAGCCCGTGCACATCCTCCCTCGGGATCAGGAGTCCGGGATTCTCCACGACGTGGCGGTCCGGCCGGATGGCGTCGCGTGGGCCATCGGGGAACAGGACGGCGCGGCCTGGCTGGGCCGGTTCGGGGCGGACGGCTGGCGGCAGGTGAAACTCCCCCCGGTCAAAGGACTCGGCCTGGCCGCGACGATTGACGCCCGTGGAAACGTCTGGGTCTTCATCGGACCGCCCGACTACCAGTCGGAGCGGGACCACAGCTATGCCGCACGCTGGGATGGCAAGGCTTGGCAGGTCACCGACCTCGGTCCGGGCCTGTTCGTGAAGGACGCGGTCACGGTGGGCGACGAGATCTGGTTCCTGGCCAGGCGCGGTCCGTACGATCCGAAAAGCCCCGCCGTGGTCAAGCGCCTGACCGGAGGAACCTGGGTGGACACCAAGGTGCCGATCTGGGGGGAAGGGCTCGACGGACAGGTCCCCGGCGAAGTGTGGGCGGTCGGCCGGGGGTTGGAGCGCCGCGGCACCGGCCCGGAAGATCGGCAGCCGCCCGGTGGAACGGTCACGGGTGGGAGAAGATGCCGCTGCCCCCACAGAAACTCCCAGAAGGTGGCAGCGCCATCTTCTGGGACGTCCTGGTACGCGGCCACGGACAGGTGTGGGCGGTCGGCGGGATCTTCGACAGCTCGGCTGAGGAGCCATCCAAGTCGCGGACGCTGCTGGCCCGCTGGGACGGCAGCGCCTGGCGGATCGAGGTGGGAGCTGACAGGGCCATCGAGGGGACGGGCTTCATGGAGATCGAGGCCGACGGCAGGGGCGGGGCCTGGATCAGGGACTCCTACGACACCTACCTGCGGCACGTGGACGCGAGGGGACGCACACTGCGAAGGCAGCAGTTGGGCGGCGGCAAGGACTGCGGCCAGAACATCGTCGCCATCGCACGAAAGCCTGGAACGACCATGCTATTGGGAGCGGGAGCATATGCGGACTGTGCGGACGGCGCGTACCGTGCCGCCCTCTATCAGGTCGACTGATCCTCTCGGCCGATGAACCTTTCCCTGTAACCAAATGTGGCGGTTCGTGATTGCGACGCCCCTCACCGAAGCCGCCCTGGCCGCCATCGGGACCGAGCCGCCGCAGGCCGAGGCCGAGCCGCTGGTCCGGTGACTGCGGAGTCTCGCCGAGGATCACCTGGCCCAGGCCTCCGCAGCCGGTGTCACCCAGGAACACGCCGATAACCTGCACCGCAAGCGCAAGGCGATGCCGGCCGCCGCGACCGCGCTCGATCCCGACCCGCTGGCCGCCTTCCCCGAAGTGGCCGGCCTCACCAGAACCATCAGGCTGCGCTGCGACAACGACGATTACCTGAGTCTGGAAGTCCTGAACATCTGCTACCGACACATCTCCCGGAACATGGCCGCAAGCTGAATCCCGATTCGCGGGTATCGGCGGCCTTGCGGAGAACGGCCGGTCGGATATCGTCGCGGCGGGGCGGTGATCCAGGCCGGGAGGGCTGCGGTGGGCGTTGCCGAGGACGTGCGGTTCGGGGTGCTGGGAACGATCCGGGCCGAGGTGGGCGGACGGGCGGCCGGGCTCGGCGGGCCGCGCCAGCGGGCCGTGCTGGCGTTGCTGCTCATCGCCCGGGGCCGCATCGTCTCGGCCGACCGCATCATGTCCGAGGTGTGGGAGGGCGCGCGGCAGCCCTCGCCGACCACTCTGCACGGCTACGTCGCCGACCTGCGCAGAGCCCTGGAGCCCGAGCGCCCGCCCGGTGCGCCGCCCCGGCTGCTGGTGCGCGAGGGCCCCGGGTACGCCCTGCGGGTGGCCCCCGCCGCCGTCGACGCCGAACGCTTCGCCGACCTGGCGGCGCGCGGCCGGCGCGCACTGGAGGGCGGCGACCCCGGGCAGGCGGCGGACCTGCTCGGCCGGGCCCTCGCGCTGTGGCGCGGCCCGGCGTACGCCGACTTCGGCGGCGCGGCCTTCGCCACCCCGGACGTGACCCGGCTGGAGAACCTCCGCGCCGCCGTCCAGGAGGACCGGCTCGCCGCGATCATCGCCACGGGACGGCACACCGACGCCGTCGGCGAGCTGGAGGCGCTGGTCGCCGAGCGGCCACTGCGTGAACGCGGCTGGGAGCTGCTCGCTCTGGCCCTGTACCGCTCCGGACGGCAGGCCGACGCGCTGGCCGCGCTGCGCGCGGTGCGCCGGCGGCTGGCCGACGAGCTGGGCATCGACCCCGGACGCGGCCTGCGCGACCTGGAGACGGCCATCCTCGCCCAAGACCCCCTCCTCGACCCACCGCCCGCCCCCGCACGACCCCCGGTACGCGAACCGGCGGCACCCGCCCATGGCACTGACTCGGCGGTGCCCGCCTCGGGAGGGGAGGCCGCGCTTCTTGCTCGGGAAGGCGCTGTCGTGCCTGCTCAGGAGGAGCGTTCGGCCCAGCCCGTACGAGGGCACGGGGCCGCCGTCGTTTCTCCTCGGCCTGGCGAAGGCGTGCGCGATCCCCGGTTCTCCGGTGCCGGGGAGGGAATGCTCGACGTCCCCCCTCTTCACGCCACGAGGCCGGCGCAGGCCACGGGTAATTTGCCGTTCGCGCTCTCCAGTTTCGTGGGCCGCGCCGATGAGCTGGCCACCGTCGCCGCGTTGCTGGACGCGCACCGGCTGGTCACGTTCACCGGCCCGGGCGGGGTCGGCAAGACACGACTGGCCCTGGAGGCCGCGCGTGCCCGTACCGGCGCCGACGGGCCGTGGCTGGTGGAGATCGCCGGCCTGCACACCGCCGACCTGCTCGTTCCGACGATCGCCGCCGCGCTCGGCCTGCCCACCACCGCCTCTCCCGATCACCTTGCCGGGATGCTCGCCGGACGCGACACCCTCGTCGTCCTGGACAACTGCGAGCACCTGCTGGCCCCGGCCGCCACGCTGGTCCACACCCTGCTGACCCGATGCGGCGGCGTGCGCGTCCTGGCCACCAGCCGCGAGTCCCTCGGCATCAGCGGAGAGATGGTGTACGAGGTGCCGCCGCTTCCCGCCGCCACCGAGGGCGCCGAACTGTTCCTCCGCCGCGCCGCCGCCGCGCTGCCCGGATGGACGCCCGAGCCGGGCGACCGCGAGCTGATCGCCGGCCTGTGCGCGGGGCTCGACGGCATCCCGCTCGCCATCGAGCTCGCCGCGGCGCAGTGCCGTACGTTGTCGCTGAACCAGATCGCCGACGCCCTGACCGACCGGTTCACCCTGCTGGTCGCCGGATCCGCCGGACGGCCCGGCCGCCATCGCACGCTGCTCGACACCGTCGCCTGGAGCGACCAGTTGTTACAGCCCGCCGAACGCCGGCTGTTCCACCGGCTCGGCGTCCTGGAAGGCGGCTTCGACCTGGAGGCCGCCGCCGCCGTCGGCGACGTCGACGGCGTGCTCGTCCCGCTGTCGGCGCTGGTCCGCAAGTCCCTGGTCACCGCCGAGCCGGGCACCGCGCCGCGCCGCTACCGGATGCTGGAGACGCTGCGCCACTACGCCCGCGCCGAGCTTTCGCCGCAGGACCTGGCCGCGGCCCGGGAACGCCACCGCGCCTGGGTGCTGGCCCGCGCCGAGAGCACCGAACGGCATCTGCGCGGCCCGCAGGGAGCGGCGCTGCTGGACGGGCTGACCCGTGACCAGGCCGACTTCCGGGCCGCGTTCGCCTCCGCCCTGGCGACGGGCGACGGGGAGTACGCGCTGCGGCTGGGCGGCGCGCTCTTCTGGTTCTGGTTCCGCACCGGGTACGTCGCCGAAGGGCTGACCTGGCTGTCCCAGGCCTTCGCCCTGGCCCCGCACGCCGCTGCCGGCGTCCGGGCCCGGGCTCGATTCGCGGTCTGCGGGCTGTGCTACCTGGCCGGGCGGCCGCAGGAGGCGTACGAGGCGGCCCGTACGGCGGTGCAGGAGGCCCGCGAGGCGGGCGACCCGGTGACCGAGGCGAGCGCCACCGCCTACTTCGCGTACCTGGGCGCGCTCGCCGGGGCCGGCATCGACGCCCGGTCCACCGCCGGCGCCGCCGTCGGCCTCGCCCGGCGCAGCGCCCTGGACTGGCTGGAAGCCGAGACGCTCATGGTCCAGGGCATGGCCCTGCGCGCCCTCGGCGACCCGGCCGCGGCCGCGGCGGTCTTCCAGGAAGCGGTCGCCGCCGCCCGCGCCAGCGGCCACGACTGGGCCGCGGACGGAGCGGCCTGGTGCGAGATGAAGACCGCCTGCGACCGCGGCGACGGCGCGCGGGCACTGGCCGTCGCGGCGGACGTCCTCGCCGCGATGGATCGCTACGGGGACATCTCGTTCTGGCTGGTGACCGTGCACAGCACGGCCCGTGCCCTCGTACTGACCGGGCGCGCCGCGCAGGCCGCCGTACTGATGGGCGCCGTGCAGGCGATCGGCGCCCGGGCCGGCGTCTCCCCGGAGCTGATGGACCCGCTGGACGGCCCGCGCGAGGCCGCCGCCGTGCGCGAGGCCCTGCCGCCGCAGGAGTACGAACGCCACGCCGCCCAGGGCCGCGCCATGACCCGGCAAGAAGTCGGCACTCTCCTCGCCGCCCTCCTCGCCACCCCCTGACCTCCACCACCGCGTTCAGCCCTCGGCCGGTGCTGGGAGCCCGCTGGGAATCCGCTGGGAAAGCCGGTTCCCACCGGGTCCCAAGCGGCGCCGCGCATCCTCGTTGACGTGAGCACGACACCGCCCCGCACAGGCGGCGGACAACGAGGTGAACCATGATCGAACGAACCATCCGCACGGCGGCACGGGCCGCGATCGCCCTGATCGCCCTGGGAGCCCTCCTCGGCCTGGGCACGGCATCGGCCCAGGCCGACGCCGGCGACCCGTCCCAGTGGTCGCTCACCGGCGACCCCTCCCAATGGGGCTGACGGCGATGACCGGCATCGGACCACGGCCCGGCGGCCACGCCGTCGTCGCCGGAGCGGGCGTTGGCGGGCTGCTCGCGGCCCGCGCGCTCAGCGAATCCTTCGACCGCGTCACGGTGCTCGACCGGGACGCGCTCCCCGAGGAGGGCGTGCCCCGGCGCGGCGTCCCGCAGGGCCACCACGCGCACGGCATGCTCTCGCGGGGATGCGAGGTCCTCGGCGACCTGTTCCCCGGGCTGCGCGAAGACCTGGTCGCGGCGGGCGCCGTCCCCTGCGACATCCAGCAGGACGTCCACTGGTACAACGACGGCCGGCGGCTGCACCCCGCGCCGTCCCGGATGCGCGGCCTGAGCGTGAGCCGGCCGCTGCTCGAACGCTACCTGCGGGCCCGCGTCGCGGCGCTGCCCGGTGTGGAGATCCACGACGGCCGCGAGGTCGTCGAGCCGATCGCCGGCCGGGACGGCGCGGTGACCGGGGTACGCGTGCTCGGCCACGGCCGGCGCGCGGAGGACGCCGAGGAACTGCCGGCCGACCTCGTGGTGAACGCCACCGGCCGCGGCAACCGGGGCGCCGAGTGGCTGCGCCGGCTCGGCCATCGGCCCGCGCGGGAGGAACGCGTCGACTCCGGCCTGGTGTACGTCTCGCGCGCCTACCGGCGCCGGCCGGGCGACGCCGACGTGGTCGCCATGATCGTCGGGCACAGCGTGGCCGTGCCCCGGGGCGGGGTGGCGCTCAGCGCGGAGGGGGATCGGTGGCTCGTCACGCTGTTCGGCATGGGTGACGACATCCCGCCCGTCGATCCCGAGGGGTACCACCGGTTCGCGGCCCGGCTCCCGGTTCCGGACCTGCACCGCCTCCTGACCCGCCTTGAGCCGCTCGGAGCGCCGCGGCTGATGCGCATCCCGGTGAGCATCAGGTCCCGGTACGAGAGCCTGCGGCGGCACCCCGAGGGATACCTGGTGTTCGGCGACGCCCTGTGCCAGTTCAACCCGAGCTACGGACAGGGCATGACCGTGGCCGCGTGCGAGGCCCTGGCCCTGCGCGACTGCCTGGCCGCCGGGCGGGACGAGCTGGCCCGCCGCTTCTACCGGCGCGCCGCCAAGGCCATCGACATCGCGTGGGACATGTCCGTCGTCGGTGACCTGCGGTTCCCCGCCGTCGAAGGACCGCGACCTGCGCGCGTGCGGCTGCTCAACGGCTACCTCGCGCGCGTCCACGCGGCCGCGGAGACCGACCCGGTGGTCGGCAACGCGTTCCTGAGCGTCGCCAACCTGCAGGCCCCGCCCCAGCGGCTCATGTCGCCGGGCGTCCTGGCCCGGGTGCTGCGCCCCCGCCCCGCCGCCTCCGCGACCCCCCGCCTCACGCCCGAGCCCTCGGTCCCCGCCCGCCCCTGACCGCAGACCCCCGCATTCCGGACCGGGCGAGTGCCCGGCCGGCCCACGACCACCCCGCCCGATCCGTGGCGGGGCCCAGGAAATCCACACGGTCCCAACGGGGGCCGGAGAGAAAGGACACCATCATGATCAAGCGCTTCACCGCGAGCGTCGTCCTGGCCACCGCCGCCGCGGCCGGCGGGCTCACCGCCGTCGTCGCCCCGGCCTCGGCGGCGACGGCCGGCGCGGGCAACGCCGTCTGGGTCGAACCCGGCGCCACCAAATCGTTCCTGGTCATGTGCCCGTCGTACGCGCCCACCATGCTGACCGGCACCATCGTCATCACCGCGAGCCCGGCGGTGTCGGTGTCGACCAGCCTGGACACCGACTCCGACGCCTTCAGCCGGGACAAGCTGACGGTGACGGCCACCAACGGGGGCGCCGTCCGCGTCTACGTCTCCGGCAAGGCCACCTGCACGAGCTGACCACCCACCCGCACACCCGGGGCCGAGGTACGTCCACTCGGCCCCCGGCCCCGCGCCCCGGCCGGGCCGAGCGGTTCGCCGATCAGAGGCGCTCGATCTCGGTGAGGTCGATGTCGATCTCGAAGGGCACGGTGAGCTGCAGCTTGTCGTGGTGGATGCCCATCAGCGCGTACGCCTTGGTGGCCGGGTCGAGCTCGTAGACGTACACCGTGGCCTGCCGGCCATTCGGCTCGACCCGCCAGAAGTGCGGGATGCCCGCGGCCGCGTACAACTGCGGCTTGCGCTCACGGTCGCGTACCTCCGAGTCCCGGCTGACGACCTCGACGGCGAGCAGGACATCGGCCGCCCGATAGGCGGTCACGTCGAGCCCTCGATCGGCGCTGTCGTGGATGAGGGTGAGGTCCGGTTCCGGACGTTGTCGTGGCCCGAGGATGACACTCATGTCTCTGCGCACGCGGTACTCCGAGGGGGCCAGCCGTCGCAGAGCGGCACCGATGAGGTCGAGGATCACCGAGTGGAAGGATGTCTGCGGGCTGACGAAGACCAGGCTTCCGTCGATCAACTCGCTGTGCGCGGGCAGATCCGGCATGTGATCGAGGTCTTCCGCATGGAACCCCTCGGGTGGCGGGATCAACCAGTCGGGAAATGGCCGGTCTGTCATGACTTCGGGCCGGACCTGGGCTGTCATGACCTTTACGCTAGCGATCGCAGGCGTTTCCGGGGTGGTTTCCGCGTCCTGGTATGACGGAACGCGCTCGGGTGGGTGCGGTGCGTTCCCGCCGGTGCGGGGGCGGGAACGGACGCTTATGAGGCGCGGCGGCCGGCGGTCTGCGGGGGTGGGGACTCGCCGGGGCCGGAGGTGCGCTGAGGCGGCACCACGGGGGTGGGCCGCACGAGGCCGAGGGCGACGACCTCGTTGGCCAGCCGCGTGCGCCGGTTGATCCCCTCGGGGATGCGGAACTTCTGGTACAGCCGCAGAAGGTGCTGCTTGACCGCGGCCTCGGTCACCACCAGGTCGTCGGCGATCTCGCGGGCGGTCGCCGGGGCGACGAACGCCTCGTCCGACAGCGCGGGCCGGCACAGCGAGGTGAGGACGTCGACCTCGCGCCTGGTCAGCTCGGGCGCGGCGGCCCGCCGCAGCTCGACCTCGGGCGTGATGTCCTCCCGGGGGATGCCGCCCACCCGGCAGCGCGCCGCGCCGAAGGAGACGACGTCGCCGTCGTCGAGCACCCTCCGGGCGATCGGCCTGCCGTTCACCCGGGTGCCGTTGCGGGACAGGCCCAGGTCAACGACATACAGGTAGGGCCCTCGGCGGACGAACTCGGCGTGCAGTCGTGACACGCTCGGATCGGCCAGCCTGACATCGACACCCCGGCCTCGGCCGATGGTGGTCACTTCGGGGCGCAACGGGACGACCTCGCCGCTGTCCTCGACGCGTATGAACGGCCCCTCCACGGCAGTTCCTCCCCAGGTAGCCCGCCGTTACTTCCGCTATAGCTCCGGCTTACCCAAACGAAGGGGTGGGGAATCTCCTTTGCCATAACGAGAATCAATGGGGAAATTCGTCTGGGCCTCCGCGGCGGGTTTTACCTGCTCACAGGTAGACTTCGAGCGAAGATAAGCGGAGGAAACCACCCATGGCGGACAACCCCACCAAAGGTCTCGCCGATGTCGTCGCCGCGTCCACAGCGCTGAGCGACATCGACGGCAGAGCCGGGCGCCTCTTCTACCGCGGCTACGACATCCACGAGCTGGCGGGGCGCACGAGCTTCGAAGAGACCGCGCATCTGCTGCAGGTCGGCACGCTGCCCACCCGCGCGCAGCTCGCCGCGTACGGCGCCGAGCTCGTCCAGGGCCGCACCCTCGGCGGCCTGGTCGCGGCGAACGTCGCCGAGATCGCCGAGAAACAGGCCCCCATGGAGGCCTTGCGGACCCTGGTCTCCCTGGCCAGCGCCGATGACCCGGACAAGGGCTCCAACTCGGCCGAGGCCAACCACCGCAAGGCGGCCCGCCTGACCGCGCAGCAGCCCATCCTGGTCGCGCGCTACCACGCGGCCCGTACCGGCGGCGAGCCGCGCGAGCCCGACCCCGAGCTGAGCATCGCGGCCAACTTCCTGCTGCAGATCACCGGCCGGGTGCCCGAGCGCCGCGCGGTCGAGATCTTCGACACCTGCCTGGTGCTGCACGCCGACCACACCATGAACGCCTCCACCTTCGCCGCCCGCGTGTGCGCGGCGACGCTCTCGGACATGCACTCGGCGATCGTGGCCGCGATCGGCACGCTGAAGGGCCCGCTGCACGGCGGCGCCAACGAGCAGGTGATGCGCACCCTGGAGAGCATCGAGCCGAGCGGCGTGGCCCAGGCGGTACGCGACCGGCTGGTCCGCGGCGAGAAGATCATGGGGTTCGGCCACCGCGTGTACAAGACCGAGGACCCGCGCGCGACGCACCTGCGCGAGATGTCGCGGGAGTTGGGCGAGGCGAGCGGTGACGACACCTACTATCGGATGTCGAAGGAGATGGAAGAGGTCGTCTTCGCCGAGAAGGGGCTCTACCCGAACGTCGACTTCTACGCCGCGACGGTCTATCACTACCTCGGCATCCCGACGGACCTGTTCACCCCGGTGTTCTCGGTGAGCAGGATGTCCGGCTGGACCGCCCATGTGATCGAGCAGCACGCCGACAACCGGTTGATCCGTCCCGACAGCGAGTACATCGGGCAAAGCGCCCAGAAGTGGACACCGATTGACGAGAGGTAGAGGCTGGGCGTCGTACCTGCTGGTCCTGGCGGGCGCGGCGACCGGCCTGGTGACGATCGCGATGGGCCTGCCCGCATGGGCGGGCTCATTGGTCGTCGCGGGCTCGGTGCTGCTGGGCGCCGTCCTGCGACTGGTCGTCCCCGGCGAGAGCCTGCTCGCCGTGCGCAGGCGGCGCACCGACGCCGTCACCCTCGGCGTCCTCGGCTGCCTGCTCGCCGGGGTCGCCGTCAGCCTCGCCCTGCAGTGGATGGCGGGCAGATAGCGGCACGGCGAACCCGGTCAGGTAGCCTCACGGACGATTGTGTGCGTAGAAAGACCGGTTTGGTCAGCCTAGTCGTATGAAGTGGTAAGAAGGGGAACCCCAAGCATGCCCAAGATCAAGGTAGCCGGCCCCGTCGTCGAACTCGATGGCGACGAGATGACCCGGATCATCTGGAAGTTCATCAAGGACCAGCTGATCCTGCCCTACCTCGACGTCGACCTCAAGTACTACGACCTCGGGATCGAGCACCGGGACGCGACCGACGACCAGGTGACGATCGACGCCGCCAACGCCATCAAGCAGTACGGCGTCGGCGTCAAGTGCGCCACCATCACCCCCGACGAGGCCCGGGTCGAGGAGTTCGGCCTGAAGAAGATGTGGCGGTCGCCGAACGGCACCATCCGCAACATCCTCGGCGGCGTCATCTTCCGCGAGCCGATCATCATGTCGAACGTGCCGAGGCTCGTCCCGGGCTGGACCAAGCCCATCGTCGTCGGCCGTCACGCGTTCGGCGACCAGTACCGCGCGACCGACCTGAAGATCCCGGGCGAGGGCACGCTGACCCTGACCTTCACCCCCAAGGACGGCTCGGACCCCATCGAGCTGGACGTCTACGACTTCCCCGGCTCCGGTGTCGCGCTGGCCATGTACAACCTGGACGAGTCGATCCGCGACTTCGCCCGCGCCTCCATGCGCTACGGCCTGGCCCGTAAGTACCCGGTCTACCTGTCGACGAAGAACACCATCCTCAAGGCCTACGACGGCCGCTTCAAGGACATCTTCGCCGAGGTGTACGAGACCGAGTTCAAGGCCGACTTCGAGGCCGCCGGCATCACCTACGAGCACCGCCTGATCGACGACATGGTCGCCGCGGCGCTGAAGTGGGAGGGCGGCTACGTCTGGGCCTGCAAGAACTACGACGGCGACGTGCAGTCCGACACCGTCGCGCAGGGCTTCGGCTCGCTCGGCCTGATGACCTCGGTGCTGATGACCCCCGACGGCCGCACCGTCGAGGCCGAGGCCGCCCACGGCACGGTGACCCGCCACTACCGTGAGCACCAGAAGGGCAACCCGACCTCCACCAACCCGATCGCCTCGATCTTCGCCTGGACCCGTGGCCTGGCCCACCGCGGCAAGCTCGACAACACCCCCGAGGTGACCGCGTTCGCCGAGACGCTGGAGAAGGTCTCCATCGAGACCGTCGAGAGCGGTCAGATGACCAAGGACCTCGCGATCATCGTCGGCAAGGACGCCAAGTGGCTCACCACCCAGGACTTCCTGGCCGCGCTGGACGAGAACCTCAAGAAGAAGATGTCCGCCTAGCCGAGGACGGGCCCCTGCCTGCGGCGTCGCCGCTGGTAGGGGCCTTTTCGCGTCTGCGGGCCGTCACACCCTCGGCGGGCAGAGGTGTCACAAATGGGGAGGCCGTCTTGTCCTCACTCTGGACAGTCCCTGTTCGGACGGAGGAATGCATGAGCGGCGAGCACGCACACCTGCCCCCAGGCGTTGAGGTGATCACCACCCTGCCAGAAGCGGCGGCCCGGATCCCGGCCGGCGCCGAGGCCAGGACCATCCGGGTCACCCTGCCGCCCGGTGACCCGGGTGCGCCGCCGCACCGGCACCCCGGGCCGATCTTCGGCTACGTGACCCAGGGCCAGATCCTTTTCGAGCTGGAGGGGCAGCCGCCCCGGGTGCTCAAGGCCGGTGACGCCCTGTTCGAGCCCGGGGGTGACGTGATCCACCTCCAGGGCGCCAACAACCTTCCGGACGCGCAGTCGCAGCTGGTGGTGACCATGTTCGCGCCGCCCGGTACCCCGATTCTGACCCTGGTCGGCGCGGAGGAGCTGGCCGAACGACGACACCTGCGAGTCACCGGGTCATGATGACCACCAATTGAGAAGTCCTCCCGACCGCGGGAGGCCAGGACGTGGGGCCGTTCCTCCGGTGCGCCGGTGGGGCGGCCCTTCGACGTCACACGGGCCGACGCGTACGAGGAACACGCGCCGGCGAGCGCGTACGGAGACAGCGGCCGGCGCGCGCTGAGAGAGGCCGGCCACGCGCGTGCCGCCGGGTCGCGGCGTGGGCGGGAGATCACGGCGTGGTCTCGGGTGCGGAGCGGACGGCCAAGGGGTCGTAAAGTTTCCTGGTCGGGACCGGACAACACCATCGGGGACAGGAATGCCGCAACTCGGGCCACTCGGACGGGGAGACCCCGCGCAGATTGGCCCTTTCCGGCTCGCCGGACGCCTGGGCGAGGGCGGCCAGGGCGTCGTCTACCTGGGCCAGGACGAGTCGGGCGAGCGGGTGGCGGTCAAGCTGCTGCACGTCCGGTTCTCCGGCGACCATACGGCCCGGTCGCGCTTCGCCCGTGAGCTGAAGGCCGCCGCGCGGGTGGCGTCCTTCTGCACGGCCCGCGTGATCGCCGCCGACCTGGACGGGGACGTCCCCTACATCGCCAGCGAGTACATCGAGGGCAGGTCGCTGCGCGAGGCCGTCGAGACCGGCGGGCCGCTCGCCGGCGGCGCGCTGGAGCGGCTGGCGGTCGGCACGGCCACGGCGCTCACCGCCATTCACAAGGCGGGCATCGTGCACCGGGACTTCAAACCCGACAACGTGCTCATTGCGCCGGACGGCCCGCGCGTGGTCGACTTCGGCATCTCCCGCATCCTGGACTCCACCGGAACGATCACCAGCCGGGCGGTCGGCACTCCCGCGTACATGGCCCCCGAGCAGATCTCCGGCGGCGAGGTGGGGCCGGCCGCGGACGTGTTCGCCTGGGGTTCGACCGTCGCCTTCGCCGCCACCGGCCGCGCGCCCTTCGGTGGCACGTCCATCGCCGCCGTGCTCAACCGCGTGCTCAACGACGAGGCCGACCTGAGCGCGATGCCCGAGCGGCTGCGCGGCGTGGTGCGGGCCTGCCTCAGCAAGGATCCCGCCGCGCGGCCCACCGCCGACCGGGTGCTGCTGTGGCTGCTCGGCCATGCCGACGCCGGCGACGCGGGCGTCTCGACCGCCGTGCTCAGCGAGGGCGCCGAACTCGCCGGCCGTGAGACCCCCACGACTCCCTGGCCCCCCGCCGCCCGTCCCCCCGGTTCCCGTTCCGGAGACGCCCCCACCGGACGCCCCCCTGGTACCCACCCCGGTGACGTCTCCGCCGGGTGGCCCGCCGGCGTCCGTCCTGGTGACGCCCCTGCCGGACGGCCCTCCGGTACTCATCCCGGTGACGTCTCCGCCGGGTGGGCCGCCTCCGCTCCCGGCCGCACGCCCTCCGGAGCCCGGCCCGGGGATGCTTCCGCTGCGGTCGGTCCTGGTGGGGTTCCGGCCGGATGGCCCGCCGAGGTTCGGTCCGGCGTCGGGGCCGGGGTGACCACGCCGGGCGGGGGGATGGCGGCCGTGCCGGTCCTCGCGCACGACGTGCCCGCGGGGACGGTGGCCACGCACGCCGGAAGCGGCGCGGCGGCCCCCCGCGCGCCGCGCCGGGGGCGGTGGATCGCCGCCGCGGCGGCGGTGCTGGCCCTGGCCGGCGGTGGCGCCCTGGCCGCGTGGGAGTGGGGCCCGGAGTTCGGCCGCGCGACGCCCCCGGTCGTCAGCCACCGGCCATCCCCGAGCGCCTCGCCCTCGCCGAGTCGGCCCACCTTCTCCTCGATCGTCGACAAGGCCGCGCGCACCGGAAAGCTGACCATCGCCGTGCGCGACCTGGTGCCGGGGGTGGCCCTGCACCAGCAGGACGGCTGGCACGGCTTCGAGGTGGAGCTGGCCGGGCACATTGCCCGGCAGCTCGGCGTCCCGCCGGACGGCGTCACCTACCGGGCGGTTCCCCTGGGCGGGCGGGCCGGCGCGCTCGCCTCCGGCCGGGCCGACCTGGTCGTCGCGACGTACACGATGTCGGCCGCCCGGCAGGACGCCGTGACGTTCGCCGGCCCGTACTACGTCTCCCACGTGGACGTCCTGGTGCGCGACGGCGACCCGTTCGAGAAGCTCGCCGACCTCGCCGGGCGCAAGATGTGCAATCCCGGGGCCAGCGTGACCACCGGCATCGTCCAGGACGCGGTGCGGGTGCAACTCGTGCCGGCCGCGACCTACGCCGAGTGCATGGACCTGCTGCGGGCCGCCGAGGTGGACGCCGTCCCCGGCGACGACCTGCTCCTGGCCGGGTTCGCCGACCGGGAGAACGCCCGTTACCGGGTGCTGGGCGCGCGGCTGACCGACGAGCGGTACGCCGTCGGCGTGCCCAAGGGCGACGTGCGGGCCTGCGAGACGGTGCGCGCGGCGATCAGCCAGATGTACGCCGACGGCACCGTGCGGGGGCTGCTGCGCAAGTACTTCTCCAAGGTGGATTTCAAGCCCGACACCACCCGTCCGGCCCTCGCCCCCTGCCGCTGACCGTTCCGGGGCGTCGCGCTCCCTGCGCGGGGATGAGATTTTGCCCGGGGCTGGGATTCGCCTGGACGGCGGGGTGCGTGTCGGGCGGGCGGAGTGGCGGTGCCGCGGCGTTCAATTGATCCCGAACACTTGGGGGTCGTACGTCAATGGGTCTGTTCACCGCCGGGATCGCCGCCGGACTGGTCCTCTTCGTCGCCGCCGCCGCTCCCACGGTCGTCCACGCGTCCACCGGGCCCCGGCCCGGCAGGTGGGGCGGGGCGGACCTGTCGGTGCGCGTCACGGCCACGCCGCGGGTCGCCCAGCCCCGCCACTGGCTGTCGTACGTGGTGAAGGTGCGCAACGCCGGGCCGGGCCAGGCGGTGCTGCCGGTGCTCACCGTACGCGTGCCGGACGCCGTCCGGATCGCCGCCGTCAACGTCGCCTCCTGCCGTCCGGGGACGTCCAGGAACGAGGTGGTGTGCTCCTCGGCCGTCGACATCCCGGCCGGGGACTCCGGAGCGGTCACCATCGTCGGGCGGGTCAAGGGGGACGCCCGCGGCCCGCTGCGCGCCGTCGCCGGCCTGACCTCCGAGGTGGTCGACGGCAACGAGGGCGACAACCGCGCCGAACTGGTCACGCCGGTCGATCGGGGCGCGACCCCCGCGCGCCGGCGACCGGCGGCCCGCGACCAACCGGCCCGGCACACGGGTCTCACCGCCGCGCGGCTGACCGGCCTGCGCCCACCCGGCGCTCGGACCCGCTGCCCGCGCGGAACGGCGTCCAAGACGGCCAAGACGGCCAAGACTGCCGGGGCGTCCCGCCGGCGGACGCAGGGCCGGGCGGCAGGGGCGTCCCATCCGGGTACGGCGGCCCCGGTGGCCGCGGGGCAGCGCGGCACGGCGGTGCCGGTGGCCCGGGACCGGCAGGGAAAGCGGGCGGCCCGGGGGCGGCGCGGGACGGTGGTGCGAGGTCAGCGGGGGATGGCGGCCCAGGCGTCGGCGACGATGCGGCGCAGGTCGGCGTGCTCGGCCTTCCACCCCAGCTCGCGTTGAATGCGCTCGGAGGAGGCCACCAGCACCGCCGGGTCGCCCGGGCGGCGCTCGCCGACCACGGCCGGGATGGGGTGGCCGGTCACCTCGCGGCACACCGAGATGACCTCCTGCACCGAGAAACCGGTGCCGCTGCCCAGGTTGTAGATCTTGTGCTCGCCCGGCCGGCACGCGTCCAGCGCCAGCAGGTGGGCCCGCGCGAGATCGTCGATGTGGATGTAGTCGCGCACGCAGGTGCCGTCGGGGGTGGGGTAGTCGGTGCCGAACACGCTCACCGCCTCGCGTCGGCCGAGGGCGACGGCCAGGACGTTCGGGATGAGGTGGGTCTCCACCGCGTGGCGCTCGGCGTACACCCGGCCGTCGGCGCCGGTGTAGGCCCCGGCGACGTTGAAATAGCGCAGGCTGACCGCGCCGAGCCCATGCAGGCCGGCGAAGGCGGTGAGCGCGGTGTCCACGGCCAGCTTGGAGGCGCCGTAGGGGTTGGTGGGCCGCGTCGGGTCGGTCTCGGTGATCGGGG
This sequence comes from Sphaerisporangium melleum, assembly GCF_014646695.1. Taxonomy (GTDB): domain Bacteria; phylum Actinomycetota; class Actinomycetes; order Streptosporangiales; family Streptosporangiaceae; genus Sphaerisporangium; species Sphaerisporangium melleum. The sequence goes on along the minus strand of NZ_BMNT01000009.1, from coordinate 20,923 downwards.
TGCGCTCGGGCTCGCCGTAGGTCGCGGCGGTGGAGGAGAAGACCACGCGCCGTACGCCGTGCGCCCGCATGGCCTCCAGCAGGGCGAGCGTGCCGCCGAGGTTGTTGGACCAGTACAGCGAGGGCTTCTCCACCGACTCGCCCACCAGCGAGCGGGCCGCGAAGTGCAGCACGCCATCGAAGGACGGGTCGAGCACGCCGCCCGCCTCGGTGATGCCGGCCCGGACGAAGGCGGCGCCCGCGGGCACCGCGTCGGCGTGCCCGGTGGACAGGTCGTCCAGCACGGTGACCTCGTGGCCCGCCTCCACGAGCTGAGCCGCCACGGCGCTCCCGATGTATCCGGCGCCTCCGGTAACCAGCAGCTTCACTAGCCAGCCTCCGTTCGATCGTGTGCGATCGTGTTTGATTTTGTAGGTCTATCGCCTAGCTTACCCGGCTCCGGCGTCCGGGTGGAAAAGCGGCAACGGGTACGCTGACCAGATCATCGTGTGAGCCTCACGAACGGACATCGGCGTGCAGAACGTCGTGGCGGACATCGCCCTGGTCCTGCTGTTCATCCTGGCCGGCGGGTTCTTCGCGGCGGCCGAGATCGCGCTGGTCTCCCTGCGAGAGAGCCAGATCCGCCGGTTGGCCGACGAGGGCGGGCGAGGCGCGCGGGTGGCCAGGCTGGCCCGCGATCCCAACCGCTTCCTGTCGGCCGTGCAGATCGGGGTGACCGTGGCCACCATGCTGTCGGCCGCGGTCGGCGCCGACACCCTGGCCGGCCAGCTCGAACCGTACGTCGCCCGCTCCGGGGCCCCGGACGCGGTCGTGCGGCCGGTGTCGCTGGTGGCGGTCACCCTCGCGATCTCCTACACCAGCCTCGTGCTCGGCGAGCTGGCCCCCAAGCGGCTGGCCCTGCAGCGGGCCGAGGGACTGTCGCTGGCCGTCGCCCCGTTCCTCGACCGGCTGGCCATGCTCTCGCGGCCGGTGATCTGGCTGCTGTCGAAGTCCACCGACGGGGTGGTGCGGCTGCTCGGCGGCAACCCGCAGGCCGACCGGGCCGAGATGACCACCGAGGAACTGCGGGACATGGTCGTCGCCCACCAGGAGCTCACCCAGGACGAGCGCGACCTGATCGACGAGGTCTTCACCGCCGGCAAGCGCCATCTGCGCGAGGTGATGCTGCCGCGCACCGAGGTGGAGTTCATGGCGCTGGACACCCCGCTCGCCGAGGCGGCTATCCTGGCCGCCGCGATGCCGCACTCCCGGTTCCCGGTGTACCGCGACTCCTATGACGACATCGTGGGATTCGTCCATGTGCGCGATCTGCTCGACCCGGTGCTCACCGGCCGCATCGAACCCATCGGCGAGCTGGTGCCGATCAGGCCGGTCAAGCTGCTCCCGGGCAGCAAGCGGGTGCTGCCCACGCTCAGCGAGATGCGCCACGACGGCCAGCACCTGGCCATCGTCGTCGACGAGTACGGCGGCACGGCCGGCATCGTCACCATGGAGGACCTGGTCGAGCAGCTCACCGGCGACATCCGCGACGAGTACGACGCCGACGGCGAGCAGGTGCGCCTGGTCGCGGGCGAGATGGAGATCGACGGGCTGGTCAACCTGGAGGACTTCGCCGCCGAGACCGGCATCCGGCTCGACCAGGGCCCGTACGAGACCCTCGGCGGGTACGTCATGGCCGCGCTCGGCCACCTGCCGGAGACCGGCGAGCGGGTGGACCGGCCCGCCTGCACGCTGATCGTCACCGAGATGGACGGCCGCCGGGTGGCCCGGGTGCGCGTCGTCCCCAAGGTCGTCCCGGCCGCCCCCGGCGAAGCCGAACCGCCCACCCCCGCCACCGCCTGACCGCGCCTCCGGGGACCTCTCCCACGGCGCGCGCGGGTCGCGGGCGGGTCCGCACTCCTGACACAATTGGGAGCTATGGCCAGACCTCGCGTGCTCTCCGGCATCCAGCCCACCGCCGAGTCCTTCCATCTCGGCAACTTCCTCGGCGCCGTCCGCCAGTGGGTGGACATGCAGGAGACGCATGACGCGTTCTACTTCATCGCCGACCTGCACGCCATCACGGTGAACCCCTCGGCCGCCGAGCTGCGCCGCCGCACGCGCGTCTCGGCCGCGCAGCTCTTCGGCGCGGGCATCGACCCCGAGCGCAGCACGCTGTTCGTGCAGAGCCAGGTGCGCGAGCACGCCGAGCTGGCCTGGATCCTCATGTGCAACACCGGCATGGGCGAGGCCGCGCGCATGACGCAGTTCAAGGACAAGTCCGCCAAGTACGGCGAGAGCTCGGCCGGGGTGGGCCTGTTCACCTACCCGATCCTGCAGGCGGCCGACATCCTGATGTACCAGGCCGACTTCGTGCCGGTCGGCGGCGACCAGAAGCAGCACCTGGAGCTCACCCGCGACCTGGCGCAGCGCTTCAACAGCAGGTACGGCCAGACGTTCACCGTCCCGGCGCCCTACATTCTCAAAGAGGTCGAGAAGATCGCCGACCTGCAGGACCCTCTGGCGAAGATGTCCAAGTCGTCCTCCAGCCCGCAGGGCCTGCTGGAGGTCCTGGAGGAGCCCGGCCCGCTGCGCAAGAAGATCATGCGCGCGGTCACCGACACCGGCTCCGAGGTCGTCGCCGACCCCGAGAACAAGCCCGGGGTGACCAACCTGCTGCGCATCCAGTCGGTGCTCACCGGCACGCCGATCCCCGAGCTGGAGGCACGGTACGCCGGCCTCGGCTACGGCGCGTTCAAGAAGGACGTCGCCGAGGTCGTCGTGGACGCCTTCGCGCCGATCCGCGAGCGCACCGAGAAGCTCCTGTCCGACGAGGCCGAGCTCGACCGCATGCTCGCCGTCGGCGCCGAGCGGGCCTCGGCCGTGGCCCGCGAGACCATGGAGCAGGTCCGCGAGCGCGTCGGCTTCCTGCCCAGGCGCTGACCCGCCGCGAAGGCCGCCCGGCCGGCGCCGGGATGTGTCCGGGCTGGCCGCGCCCGCGTGGCGGCCGCGGCGAGCCCGGTTCGAGCGCGGGCCGCGATGATCGCATATGGTACGCCCACGGGGTAGGTGACCTGCATGGGCGACGCGTGGGCCTCGGTCGTGCGGACGATCGAGGCCGGCAAACAGTGGAGCAGGCGCCGCATCGAGCGGTCGCGGGTGCGCTGGCTCTGGCTGGACCACCTGATCCGCACCTTTCACCGTTACCAGAGCCAGCGCGGCGACCGGCTGGCCGGCGCGGTCACCTACTTCGCGTTCCTGTCGTTCTTCCCCCTGCTCGCGCTGGCGTTCTCCCTGTTCGGCTACGTCCTCAGCGTGCGGCCCGACGCGCTCGCCACGTTCGTGCGCGCCGTCGACCAGCAGCTTCCCGGCCTGGCCGGCCGGCTGCGCATCCAGGATCTCGCCGCGGCGCGCACGAGCGCGGGCCTCATCGGCCTGCTCGGCCTGCTGTACGCCGGGCTCGGCGTCGTGGACGCCCTGCGCGGCGCGCTGCAGGAGATGTGCGTGAGCTGCGAGCCGCCGGTGAACTGGTTCGTCGGCAAACTGCGCGACCTGGTGGCCCTGCTGCTGATCGGCCTCACCTTGGTGGTCTCGGTGGTGGTCGGCGGGTTCGCCGTGCAGGCCACCGGCACCATCGCGGGCTGGCTCGGGTTCGGCGAGTCGGTGGTGGCCACCGCGCTGGTGCGGACGGCGGGCGTGCTGATCAGCGTCCTGGCCGACATGCTGGTCTTCCTGGTCATCCTCGGCTGGATGGCCCGGGTGGGCCAGCCGGTGCTGATCACGCTCAAGGGCGCGCTGCTCGGCGCGGCGGGGTTCGGCGTGCTCAAGCAGGCCGCGACGCTGCTGCTCGGGCACACCTTGGGCAATCCGATCTACGGGGCGTTCGCCGTGATCGTCGGCCTGCTCGTGTGGCTCAACCTGTCCACCCGCTGGGCGTTGTACGTCGCCGCCTGGACCGCCACCTCCGGGGGAGCCCCGCCGCCGGAGCCGACGCCCGCCCCGGCCAGCGAGTACCGCTGAGCGGCGGCTACGGCGACGGCGGGAGCGGCCGACCGCGGCGGCGGGAGCGGCGGCGCACGCCGTAGGCGATCCACAGGCCGCCGCCGAGCAGGCCGGCGGCCGCGACCAGGGCGCCGGTGCCGAGCAGTGGGGAGTTCTGGCCGGAGGCGGCCGGCGCGGGCGTCGCGGCCCGTGCGACGGGCGGCGCGCCGGGCGGGCCGCCGACCGGCTTGGTGGGCCTGGCCTCGGGCACCGGCTGGACGAGCGAACCGACGGCGGCCACGTGCCCCCGGGAGGCGAACCCCCAGTCCAGGAGCTGCTTGACCTCCTCCCAGAACGATCCCTCGTGCCGCATGATCGAGACGATGATCGTGTGGCCGCCGCGCTTGGCGGCGCCGACGAAGCTGCCGAGCGCCTTGGTCGTCCAGCCGTTCTTGACGCCGATCATGCCGGGGTAGCGGCCGAGGAGCCGGTTGTGGTTGGCCATCTCGTAGTGCTTGCCGCCGGGGGCGGGGAAGTTCGCCACCTTGGTGCCGACGTACTCGCGGAAGTCGGCGTTGGCCAGCCCGGCGCGGGCGATGAGCGCGAGGTCGTAGGCCGAGCTGCTCTGCCCCGGCTTGTCCAGGCCGTTCGGCGTCTTGGCGACGGTGTCCAGTGCCTGCAGCCGCCTGGCCTCGGCGTTCATGTCGGCCAGGGTGCGGGCGAGGCCTCCGTTGGCCTCGGCGAGCGCCACGGCGGCGTCGTTGCCGGACACCATCATCAGCGCGCGGAGCAGGTCGTGCACCCGGTAGATCCGGTGCTGGGTCAGCCCGACGGCGCTGCCCTCGACGTTGCACGCCTCCGCGCTCGGCTTGATGATCTTTGCCTTGTCCAGCTTGGGGATGAGCGTGACGGCCGTGAGGATCTTCAGGGTGCTGGCGGGCAGAAAGCGCCCGTGGGCGTCCTTGGCGGCCAGCACCTCGCCGGTGTCGGCGTCGGCGACGACGAAGGCCGACGCCTCGGTCTTGGGCAGGGCCTTGGCCGCCGGGTCGACCACCACGCCGCGCCGGCCGAGCAGCGCGCCGCCGACGGGCGCGGTGTCGTCGGACGCGGAGCGCGCCGGAGCGGGGCCGACGAGCGTGAGCCCGCCGGCCAGCGCGAGCGCGCTGACGGCTGATACGAACTTCATCCCCATAGGGAACTCAGAGTAGCTTTGTCGGATTTCCAGTGGGGCAAGACACTACAAAGATCACGAAGACGGTCGGTCATCATCCGGAGGTACAGTGGACTCGGTGAAGACGACTCGACGTGTGGCCGGCTTTCTGCTGGTCGTGGCCGCGTTCATGGTCTTTGAGTGGATCATGCTGGGGTTCAACCTCGCCGATGGGCACCCGAAGGCCTTCTACGTGGTGCACGGCATCCTGATCGCCGTCAATCTGCTGTTGGCCCTGGTGATCGGGCTCATCGCCTGGCGCTTCCTGCGCACGGCCGACCGGTAGCCGCCTCCGGTCCGTGTGGTGCCCGCATACAAGGGCCCCTTCAGGGGCAGAGATGGTGAACGACCGTTTTGCGGTTGACCATGGATAGGTGGGGTAGCTCCTCCGGTTTCGTGGGGACAACGCGGTATTCGCGGTAAGCCGGAGCGTACTGGGGTGACTCAGGGTTGGCCGATCACGCCGGGTGGCGGAGACTCGGCCTTGGGACCGTTGCTCATGGAGGCGTTGCTGTGCCTATCGCGTTCAACCCCTCGCGTGGCCCTTCTCTGGGCGTCGAATGGGAGCTCCAGCTCGTCGACAAGCGCACGCGCCGGCTCCGCCAGGACGCGCGCATGGTGCTGGAGGCCATCCCCGATCTCAGCGAGACCCCCCGGCCGAAGGTCATGCACGAGTTGATGCAGTCGCAACTCGAGATAATCACCGACGTGTGCCACACGGTCGGCGAGGCACTGCACGACCTGCGCACAACGATCGATCGCCTCCGTGAGGTCGTCGACCCGCAGGGAATGGCCCTGGCCTGCACGGGTACGCACGCGATCAGCGACTGGCGCGACGCCGTCTACGCCCCCGTCCAGCGCTACACCGAGCTGGTCGAAGAGATGCAGTGGCTGGCATGGAGGATCCAAACATTTGGCGTACATGTCCACGTGGGGGTGCGGGATCGGGATAAAGTCATCCCCATCGTCAACGCACTTGCGGCCTACCTGCCGCATTTCCTGGCGCTGACGGCCTCCAGCCCATACTGGGGCGGCCAAGACACCGGGCTCGCCTCCAGCAGGGCCATTGTCTTCGGTGCGCTGCCGACCGCGGGACCACCGCAGATGCTGGCCGACTGGGCCGAGTTCGAAGAATACATGGACACCCTGAAGCGCGCGGGGACCATCAAGAGCATCAAAGAGGTGTGGTGGGACATCCGGCCACACCCCGACTTCGGCACGATTGAGATTCGCATGTTCGACGGGATACCCACCCTCCGCGAGGTCGGGATGGTGACGGCGCTGTCGCAGTGTCTGGTCCAGCAGTTCGACCAGCAGCTCGACCGCGGCTACCGCCTTCCGCACCCCGCCCCCTGGGTCGTGCGCGACAACAAGTGGCGGGCCACCCGCTACGGGCTGGACGCGTTCGTCATCACCGACGACCACGGATCCACCGCGCCGATGCGCGACATGCTGTACGAGCTGGCGCGTGAGCTGGCGCCGGTCGCCGAGCGACTCGGCTGCGCCGACGAGCTCGCCACCATCACCGACGTGGTGGAGCAGGGCAACTCCTGCGAACGCCAGCGCACCATCCTGAACGCGGGCGGAACCCTCGACGACGTCGTCGACGCGACGATCGCAGAACTCGCCGAGGACCGCTTCGTCACCACCAACCTGAGGACGTCGAACGGGGCGATAGGCCATGCCGGCAAGTGATCTACGGGGCGAGCTCGACGCGTTCCTGCGCGCTCACAACGAGTCCCTGATCGGGTTCCGGCGTGACCTGCACGCCCACCCCGAGCTCGGATTCGTCGAGCACCGCACGACCGAGCGCATCGCCGCGCGCCTGGCCGCCGCCGGGCTCGTCCCGACCCCACTGCCGCGCGGCACCGGCCTCATCTGCGACATCGGCAGCGGCGACGGCCCCACCGTCGCGCTGCGGGCCGACATCGACGCGCTGCCGCTCCCCGACGAGAAGGACGTGTCCTACCGCTCGACCGTCCCGGGCGTCTGCCACGCCTGCGGCCACGACGTGCACACCTCGATCGTGCTCGGCACCGGGCTGTTCCTGGCCGGGCAGGCGGCCGCCGGGCTGCTGCCCGGGCGGGTCCGCCTGATCTTCCAGCCCGCCGAGGAGGTCATGCCCGGCGGCGCGCTGAAGGTCCTTGAGGCCGGTGGCATCAGCGGTGTGGACCGCATCTTCGGCCTGCACTGCGACCCGCGCGTGGAGGTCGGCAAGCTCGGCCTGCGGGTCGGCCCGATCACCGGCGCGTGCGACAAGGTCAGCGTCCGGGTCGCCGGCCCCGGCGGCCACACCGCACGCCCCCACCTGACCGCCGACCTGGTCTTCGCGCTCGCCAAGATCGTCACCGAGCTGCCGGCCGCGCTGAGTCGCCGCGTCGACCCCCGCTCGTCGCTGTCGCTGGTGTGGGGCCGGGTCCAGGCGGGCTCGGTCGCCAACGCCATCCCCGACGACGGCGTGGCCGAGGGCACCATCCGCTGCCTGGACGAGCAGGCCTGGCACGAGGCCCCCGACCTGTTCAAGTCACTGCTGGACTCGGTCGCCATCGCCTACGGCGTCGAGGCCGAGATGAACTACATCCGCGGCGTCCCGCCCACCATCAACGAGGCCGACAGCGTGCGGATGCTGCGCGATTCCGCCCACCGCGTGCTGGGCGAGGAGTCCACCGTGCCCACGCCGCAGTCCCTCGGCGGCGAGGACTTCGGCTGGTACCTGGAGTCGGTCGCCGGCGCCTACGCCCGGCTCGGCGTGCGCACCCCGGGGGACACCCGGCAGATCGACATCCACCAGGGCACCTTCGACGTGGACGAGAGGTGCATCGGCATCGGCGTGCGCATCCTGGCCGCCACGGCCCTCACCGCGCTGTGGGAGGGTGCCACCGGCTCCGCCGAGCGGCCCGACGCCCAGCCGGTGACCGCCTAGCCCTCCACGCCCCGGCGGCGGGCCGTGCGGGGCGTCCGAAAGGGGCTCTCCGGGGCGCTGTTTCACGGTTTCGCAGGTCACAGGCCGGACTGAGCTGCATAACGGACCTATTTCGGAGCCAGGCGCTGGTTTGGCCATCACCGGTCAAACAACTATCTTCCGTGCAGGGTTGCCGTGCGGTCTTTCTTCGCGCGTGCACACAGGTTGGACGGCGAAGATCACGGAAGGAGTCATCTTGCTCCGCAATCACGCAGGCAAGTTGGCCGCCACGACCGCGGTGAGCGCCATGCTCATGGCCGTCGCGGCATGCGGCGGCGACAGCGGTTCCGGCGGCACCGACACCGCCTCCCAGGGGGCCACCGCGGCCTCCTCGGCGCCGGCGGCGGCGGACGCCGCCAAGGTCGGCCTCGCGTACGACATCGGCGGCCGGGGCGACCAGTCGTTCAACGACGCCGCCGCGGCGGGCCTGGAGAAGGCCAAGGCCGAGCTGAAGCTGGGCGAGACCAAGGAGCTCGAGGCCGGGGCCGGCGAGACCGGCGCCCAGAAGGAGGAGCGCCTCCGCCTCCTCGCGCAGAGCGGCTACAACCCGGTCATCGCGGTCGGCTTCGCCTACTCCGAGGCGATCAAGAAGGTCGCGGCCGAGTTCCCCGAGGTCAAGTTCGCCATCATCGACGACGCGGCGCAGGGCCCGAACATCTCCAACCTGGTCTTCGCCGAGAACGAGGGCTCCTTCCTGGTCGGCGCCGCCGCGGCGCTGAAGACCAAGAAGGACCACATCGGCTTCGTCGGCGGCGTCCAGGTGCCGCTGATCAAGAAGTTCGAGGCCGGGTACGTCCGCGGCGCCCAGTCCGTGAAGCCGGACATCAAGGTCGACGTGAAGTACCTCACCCAGCCGCCGGACTTCGCCGGGTTCAACGACCCGGCCAAGGGCAAGACCGCCGCGCAGGGCATGTACGACGCCGGCGCCGACATCGTCTACCAGGCGGCGGGCGGCTCGGGTGGCGGCGTCTTCGAGGCCGCCAAGGACGCCAAGGCCTGGGCCATCGGCGTCGACTCCGACCAGGCCCTCACCGCCGACGCGAGCGTGCGCAGCGTCATCCTGACCTCCATGCTCAAGAAGGTCGATGTCGCGGTCTTCGACTTCCTGAAGAGCTACGTGGACGGCACGGTCAAGGCCGGCCCGACGACCTACGACCTCAAGGCCGGCGGCGTCGACTTCTCCACCACCGGCGGCCAGGTCGACGACATCAAGAACAAGCTGGACGAGTACAAGCAGAAGATCATCGACGGCGAGATCAAGGTCCCGTCCGAGTGACCTGCTGAAATCCGCGAGGGGCCCGGCGGCCAGAGCACCGGGCCCCTTCGGCTACTGTCGGTTCACGCTCCGCCGGGGCGGCGGCCATCCCCGGACGCCGATCCGCCCGGGGGGCCCGCCGCCGCGTCCGGCACGGGCCCGCGTGGTCCGAGCGCCCACCCGTCCCGCCGGCGAGAGGCCGGCCGCCGCGCCCCAGCGGACAGGCCGCCCCGCCACCGAGGCCGTCCGCATGGAGGAGGCCGCCATCAGCACTTCGACTTCTTCGGCCACCACGACCGAGCCCGCCGTCGAGCTAGAGGGCATCACCAAGAGATTCCCCGGCGTCGTCGCCAACCGTGACATCCGCCTGACCGTGCGCCGCGGACACGTGCACGCGATCGTCGGAGAGAACGGCGCGGGCAAGTCCACGCTCATGAAGATCCTGTACGGCATGCAACGGCCGGACGAAGGCGTGATCCGCGTCAACGGCGCGCCGGTCTCCTTCCGTACCCCGGGCGACGCCATCGCGGCCGGCATCGGCATGGTGCACCAGCACTTCATGCTCGCCGACAACCTCACCGTCCTGGAGAACATCATCCTGGGCAGCGAGCCGCGCAAGGGCGGTGTCGGCATCGACTTCGCCGCGGCCCGCCGCAAGATCAAGGAGATCTCCGACGCCTACGGTCTCGGCGTCCAGCCCGACAGCCTGGTCGAGGACCTCGGCGTCGGCGCCCGCCAGCGGGTGGAGATCCTCAAGGTGCTCTACCGCGGCGCGCGCATCCTCATCCTGGACGAGCCGACCGCCGTGCTGGTGCCGCAGGAGGTCGACGAGCTGTTCGACAACCTGCGCGGCCTGGTCCGCGAGGGCCTGACCATCATCTTCATCTCCCACAAGCTCGACGAGGTGCTGCGGGTCGCCGACGCCATCACGGTCATCCGGCGCGGCACCACCGTGGCCGAGGTCGACCCCAAGGACGTCACGGCCCGGCGGCTCGCCGAGCTGATGGTGGGCAGCGAGCTGCCGAGCCCCGAGACCCGCGAGTCCACGGTCACCGACCAGGTCGCGCTGGCCGTACGCGGCCTCACCGTCCGCGACGGCGACGGACGCGCGGTCGTGGCGGACGTCTCGTTCGACATCCACAAGGGCGAGGTGCTCGGCATCGCCGGTGTCGAGGGCAACGGGCAGGCCGAGCTGGTCGAGGCCATCATGGGCATGCGCTCCGCCGCGGGCACGATCGTCCTCGACGGTGCCGACATCTCCGCCTGGAGCACGCTGCGGCGCCGCGAAGGCGGCATCGGCTACATCCCCGAGGACCGCCACCGGCACGGACTGCTGCTCCAGGCGCCCCTCTGGGAGAACCGCATCCTCGGCCACCAGACCAGGAAGCCCAACGTCAGGGGCCCGTGGATCGACCGGGCCGGCGCCCGCGCCGACACCGAGCGCATCGTCAGGGACTACGACGTCCGCACTCCCGGCATCGACGTGGACGCCCTGGCGCTGTCCGGCGGAAACCAGCAGAAACTGATCGTCGGCCGGGAGATGAGCGGCGCCCCGGTCGTGCTCATCGCCTCCCACCCCACCCGCGGCGTGGACGTCGGCGCCCAGGCCGCCATCTGGGACCACCTGCGCGCCGCCCGCGCCCAGGGCCTGGCCGTCCTGCTGATCTCGGCGGACCTGGACGAGCTGATCGGCCTGTCGGACTCGCTGAAGGTCATCCTGCGCGGCCGCGTCGTCGCCGACGTGGACCCCGCCTCGGTGACGCCCGAGCAGCTCGGCTCCGCGATGACCGGCGCCGCCACGTCCCCAGAGCGAGCCGGCTCGGCCGCGGCCGAGGCCGGGGAGGAAGCATGAGTTCGTCCTTCACCGACCGGCTGCTCGGCAGGGTCAGGCTCAGCGGCCTGCTCGCGCTCGCCGCTCCTATCCTCGCCATCGTCTTCGCCGGCGTGGTCACCTCGATCATCCTGCTGCTGAACGGCAACGACCCGCTGGCGACCTTCGGGCTGCTGCTGGACTTCAGCACCAAGCCGCGGGTGCAGGTGATCATCCTCAACAGCGCCACCACGTACTACATCTCCGCGCTCGCCGTCGCGATCGGGTTCCGGATGAACCTGTTCAACATCGGCGTGGACGGCCAGTACCGCCTCGCCGCGCTGATCGCCGCCGCGGTCGGCGGCGCGATCACCCTGCCCGGCCCGCTGCACGTCGGCGTCACCATGCTGGTCGCCGTGCTGATCGGCGGCCTGTGGGCGTCGATCGCCGCGGTGCTGAAGACCGCGCGCGGGGTCAGCGAGGTCATCTCGACGATCATGCTGAACGCGATCGCCACCGGCCTCGGCGCCTGGCTGCTCACCCCCGGCCGGCTGGCGATCCTGAACGGCAACAACGTCGGCACCAAGCCCATCGGCCCGTCCGGGCAGTTCCCCGGCATCGCGCTCATCCCCGGCACCCCGGTCAAGGTCTTCGGCATGATCATCGTGGCGGCGCTGCTCGGTGTGGCGTACTCCGTCGTGCTCAACCGGACCCGCTTCGGCTTCGACCTGCGGGCCACCGGCCGGTCGGAGTCCGCGGCCGTCGCGAGCGGCGTGAACGTCAAGAAGATGGTGCTCTACACGATGATCCTGTCCGGCGCGGTCGCCGGCCTGGTCGGCATGCCGCAGCTCCTCGGCGCGTCCTACTCCTACAGCCTGGACTTCCCGGCCGGGCTGGGCTTCACCGGCATCGCGATCGCCCTCATGGGACGCAACAACCCGATCGGCATCGCCCTGGGCGCCCTGCTGTGGAGTTTCCTGGACAACTCCAACGACATCCTCGACTTCAACGGCATCCCGAAGGAGATCGTGGTCATCATGCAGGGCACCATCGTGCTCTCGGTCATCGTCGCCTACGAGCTGGTCCACCGCTACCGCGCCGTCGCCGAGCAGCGCCGGGTCAGCCGGCAGCTCTCCGCGGGGGCCGGCACCCCCGCCCAGGAGGTGGCGGCATGACGATCACGCACGTCTCCGCTCCGGCCAGAAGGGATGCGCGATGACCGTCACCGACCTCTCGGCCAAGGCGGCGCCCGCACCTTCGGCCCGCCGCTTCCGGCTGAGCTGGCAGATCGCGCTGCTCGGCGTCCTCGCCCTGCTGGTCATGATGTCGCTGGCCCGGGTGGTGACCGGAGCCAACGACATCACCTCCGGCGGCACCGTCGGCGCGGCCATCGGCCTCGCGGTGCCCATCGGCCTGGCCGCGCTCGGCGGCCTGTGGTCCGAACGGTCCGGCGTGGTCAACATCGGCCTCGAAGGCATGATGATCATGGGCACCTGGTGCGGCGCCTGGGGTGGCCTGACCTTCGGCAGCCCCTGGGCCGGAGTGATCGCCGGAGCCGTCGGCGGCGCGCTCGGCGGACTGCTGCACGCCATCGCCACCGTGACCTTCGGCGTCGACCACATCATCTCCGGCGTCGCCATCACCCTGCTCGGCCAAGGCGTCACGCAGTACCTGTCCAAGCTGGTGTTCGTCGGGATGAAGGGCGGCGGCGAGACCCAGTCGCCGCGCATCCCGCCCATCGAGTCGGTCAGCGTCCCCGGCATCGGCGCGCCGCTGCGCGACCTGGCCGGCACGCACATGTTCCTGCTGTCGGACCTGGCCGGCGTGCTGTACGGCATCACGCAGAACGTCTCGCTGTTCACCATCGTGGCCATCCTGCTGGTGCCGCTCAGCTTCTACCTGCTCTGGCGGACGGCCTTCGGCCTGCGGCTGCGTTCGTGCGGCGAGAGCCCGGTGGCCGCCGAGTCGCTCGGCGTCAACGTGTACCTCTACAAGTACGTCGCCGTGGTGATCTCCGGTGCGCTCGCCGGGCTCGGCGGGGCGTTCCTGTCGATCGTCGCCGCCGGCATCTACCGCGAGGGCCAGACCGGCGGGCGCGGCTTCATCGGCCTGGCCGCCATGATCTTCGGGAACTGGCGGCCCGGCGGCCTGGCCGGCGGCGCCCTGCTGTTCGGCTACACCGACGCCCTGCAACTGCGCCAGGGCGGCACCTCGGTGCACGCGCTGCTGCTGGTCGTCGCCCTGCTGCTCGCGGCATTCTGCGTCTACCAGCTCGTCCGGCAGCGCCGCACCCGCGCGGCGCTGATCACCGGGATCTTCGCGATCCTGGTGTTCGCGGTGTTCACCACCACCGACACCGTGCCCGAGCAGTTCACCTCCTTCACGCCGCACCTCACCACGCTGCTGGTGCTGTCGCTCGCCTCCCAGAGGCTGCGCATGCCGGCGGCCGACGGCCTGCCCTACCGCAAGGGCCAGGCCACGTGAGGCGGCGGCGTCACCACCTGCGACATCATCGGCACCATCACGGGGGAAGCAGCAAGTGAGCGAGACCGGAACCACCGGCGAGCACATCGACTGGGACGCGCTGCGCGAGGCCGCGACCGAGGCGATGGCCAGCGCCTACGCGCCCTACTCGAAGTTCCCCGTGGGCGCCGCCGCCCTCGTGGACGACGGCCGGGTCATCACCGGCTGCAACGTCGAGAACGCCTCCTACGGCCTGTCGCTGTGCGCCGAGTGCGGCCTGGTCTCGGCGCTGCACGCCTCCGGCGGCGGGCGGCTGGTGGCCTTCACCTGCGTGGACGGCCACGGTGAGCTGCTCATGCCCTGCGGGCGGTGCCGGCAGCTCCTGTTCGAGCACGGCGGCCCCGAGCTGCTGGTCGAGACGCCGGACGGGCCGTGGCGGATGGCCGAGGTGCTGCCGCACGCCTTCGGCCCGGACGACCTGTCGCGGGGGGCCTGACCGCGATGGACGCGATCGAGGTCATCGTCGCCAAGCGCGAGCGCCGCGAGCTGTCCGACCCGCAGATCGACTGGGTGATCGACGCCTACACGCGCGGCGAGGTCGCCGACGAGCAGATGTCCGCCCTGGCCATGGCGATCCTGCTGAACGGGATGAACCGCCGCGAGATCGGGCGGTGGACCGAGGCCATGATCCGGTCCGGCACCCGCATGGACTGGTCGGTGCTCGACCGGCCCACCACCGACAAGCACTCCACCGGCGGCGTCGGCGACAAGATCACACTGCCGCTCGCGCCGCTGGTGGCCGCCTGCGGCGCGTACGTGCCGCAGCTCTCCGGACGCGGGCTCGGGCACACCGGCGGCACCCTGGACAAACTGGAGTCGATCCCCGGCTGGCGGGCCTCGCTGTCGGCCGAGGAGATGCTCGCCGTGCTGCGCGACGCCGGCGCGGTGATCTGCGCGGCCGGCGACGGGCTCGCACCGGCCGACAAGAAGCTGTACGCGCTTCGCGACGTCACCGGCACGGTCGAGTCCATCCCGCTGATCGCGTCGTCGATCATGTCCAAGAAGATCGCCGAGGGCACCGGCGCGCTCGTGCTCGACGTCAAGGTCGGCTCCGGCGCGTTCATGAAGGACGTCGACACCGCGCGTGAGCTGGCGCGCACCATGGTCGACCTCGGCGCCGACCACGGGGTGGCCACCGTGGCGCTGCTGACCGCCATGGACCGCCCGCTCGGCCGCGCCGTGGGCAACGCCCTGGAGGTCGAGGAGGCCGTCGAGGTCCTGGCCGGTGGCGGCCCGTCCGACGTGGTGGAACTCACCGTGCTGCTCGCCCGCGAGATGCTCGCCGCGGCCGGAGTGAGCGGCAAGGACCCGGCGGACGCGCTGAAGGACGGCTCGGCCATGGACGCCTGGCGGCGGATGATCGGCGCCCAGGGCGGCGACCCCGACGCCGCGCTGCCCAGGGCCGCCGAGACGACGGTGGTCACCGCGCCGTCCTCGGGCGTGCTGGCCAGGCTGGACGCCTACGGAGTCGGGCTGGCCGCCTGGCGGCTCGGCGCCGGCCGGGCCCGCAAAGAGGACGCCGTGTCGTTCGGCGCGGGCATCACCCTGCACGCCCGTCCCGGCGACGCGGTGCGCGAGGGGCAGTCGCTGATGACCCTGCACGCCGACGACGCCACGCGCTTCGACCGCGCCCTCGCCGCCCTGGACGGCGCGTACGCGATCGGCGACGCCGCCGACCCGGCCCTGCTCCCCCTGGTGATCGACCGCATCACCCCCTGACGCCTCCCGCCTCACCCGCTCCCGCGACGTGCCCATCTGGAGCGGGTGAGGCGTTTCCGGTGCCGTTCTTCACCCTTTGTGTGGGACGGAGGCAGCACCGCACGCCCGCTCGGCCATCCCGCTTTTCTTGGAATGACCGGCGCACACCGGCCGGGCGTTCGGGGGCTGGTCAGTGGGGGAGGGCGCTGAGGCCTTGGGGGAGGCGGTCGTTCAGGATGGCGCGGTGGGTGGGCAGGGCCTGCTCGTGGCGCTCGGCCCCCGCCTCGGTGATGCGGACGAAGACGCCCCGCCGGTCGTGCTGACAGGCGTCGCGGGACACCAGACCGGCCTTCTCCAGGCGGGAGATCAGCCGCGATAGCGCGCTCTGGCTCAGGCTGACGGCGTCGGCGAGCTCCTGGACGCGCGCCTTGCCATGCTCGGACTCGGCCAGCCGGTCGAGCACCTCGAAATCGCTCACGCCCAGCCCGTGCTTGTCGCCGAGCTCGCGTTCGAGCGCGCACCACGTCGTGGCATGGCAGGCCAGCAGGCCGCGCCATGAGCTCACGACATCGACTCCGACGCCGTCGTCCATGACCGGACTATAGCATGCAAGGTCAATAAATGCACGCGCATTAAATGCTTGTGCATTGAATGCATGTGCATGTACTGTCCTGTCCCATGTCTCCCACCCCGCAAGACCAGCGTTGGGACGGGCGTCTCTGGGGAGCGCTCGTCGTGCTCAGCGCCGTCATCTTCCTCGACGCACTCGACGTCTCGATGGTCGGAGTGGCGCTGCCGTCCATCCAGGCCGACCTCGGCCTGTCCACCGCGACGCTGCAGTGGGTCGTCAGCGGATACGTCCTCGGCTACGGCGGGCTGCTCCTGCTCGGCGGACGCACCGCCGACCTGCTCGGCCGCCGCCGGGTCTTCCTCATCGCGCTCGCCGTCTTCGCCGTGGCCTCCCTGCTCGGCGGCATCGTGAACGACGGCACGCTGCTGATCGTCGCCCGCTTCGTCAAGGGCATCAGCGCCGCCTTCACCGCGCCCGCCGCCCTGTCCATCATCACCACCACCTTCGCCGAAGGCCCCGCCCGCAACCGGGCGCTCAGCATCTTCACCGCCAGCGGCGCCAGCGGCTTCTCGCTGGGCCTGGTGCTGTCCGGATTCCTCACCGAGCTCGGCTGGCGCTGGACGTTCCTCATGCCGGTGCCGGTCGCGCTCATCGCGCTCGCCGCGGGCCTGCGGATGCTGCCGCGCCCCAAGCGCGAAGAGCGGGCCGAGGGCGGCCACGACCTGCTCGGCGCCGCCACCATCACCTTCTCGATGCTGCTGCTGGTGTTCGCCGTCGTCCAGGCCCCCGAAGCCGGATGGGGCTCCGCACGGACCCTGGGCAGCCTCGCCGGCGCCATCGCACTGCTCGCGGTGTTCGTCATCACCGAGCTGCGAGTCGAGCACCCGCTCGTCCGGCTGGCCATCCTGCGCTCCGGGCCGCTGGTGCGCGCCAACCTGGGCCTGGTGATCCTGTTCGGCTCCTACGTGAGCTTCCAGTTCGTCGCCATGCAGTACTTCCAGAACCTGCTGGGCTGGTCGGCCCTGCACACCGCCCTGGCCTTCCTGCCCGCGGGCCTGCTGGTCGCGCTCACCTCCACCAAGATGGGCGACTTCGCCGACCGGTTCGGCACCGGCCGGCTGATCGCCATCGGATCCGTCGCCCTGGTCGGCGGGTACGGCGTCTTCCTCGGCGCGGGGGAGCACCCCAGCCTGGCCACGATGGTCATCCCGGGCATGGTGCTGCTCGGCGTGGCGTTCGCGCTGATGTTCCCCGCGCTGAACATCCAGGCCACCGCCGGAGTGGCCGACGACGAGCAGGGCCTGGCCTCCGGCCTGCTCAACACCTCCGGCCAGGTCGGCGGCGCGCTCACCCTCGCCGTCGTGACCGCCGTGGCGACCGCCCACGGGGGCGCGGTCACCATGCCGGCCATCCGGTCCTCCTTCGCGGTCTGCGCCGCCATCGCCCTGATCGGGCTCGGCATCGCGCTGACCGGCGTCCTCCTGGCCCGCGGCAACGCCAAGAAGGCCACCGCCGAAGCCGACCCCCAGCCCCAGCTCGTGGAGACCGCCTGACCAAGGCGCAGATGCAGCCCTCGGTGCCCTGGGCGCCGGGGGCCGCACCGTGCCGGGGCTCCGGCGTCGCATTCTCGGACGTATGGGGCACATTTTCGAGTCACGGAGTTTCTCCGCGAACCTGTGAGGCATTCTCGGGGTCAGAGGAGTAGAGCCGGTCAGTGGAGGTGCCCAGCATGAAGAGGATCACCATCGCCACGGCCGCGCTCGTGTCCCTCGCCCTGGCCGGCTCCGCCTGTGGCGCCGGGCCCGGCACGGACACCACGGCCACGGCAACGCCCGCCGCACCGTCGCCCACCGCCACGGTCGCCGGCTCCGCGAGCCCGCGGAGCCCGGGTCCGTCCGGCTCTCCCGCGCCGACGGAGACGTCCCCGGCCACGCCGACGCCCGGAGCGACACCGGGCAGGACGACCACCGCCGCCCCCGGCGAGACGTCCCCGCCCACCGGCACCGACCGGGTCTCGGTGACCCGCGCCCCCGAGCACCCGCCGATCGTGCAGGGGGCGCGCTTCGCCCGGCACGACGGGTTCGACCGGGTGGTCATCGACCTGCAGGGCGCGAGGACCGGCTACACCGTCGACTGGGTGCGCAAGCTGTACGAGGACGGCTCGGGCAAGCCGGTGGACGTCAACGGCGGGGCGTACCTCCAGGTGACGCTCAAGCCCGCCAACGCCCACACCGAAGACGGCGAGATCACCTTCGGGCGCAAGCCCGTTCTGCGGCCCGGCCTGCCCAACCTCGCGACCGTCGTGCGCACCGGCGACTTCGAGGGCGTCGTGACGATCGCGCTGGTGCTGCGCCACCGCGCCGGGTTCCGGGTCTCCGAGCAGTCCGACCCCACCCGCCTGATCGTCGACATCGCCCACTGACGCCCGCCCGGCCCGCCCCCAGCGCCGCCGGATCTCCCGCCCTTCCGCGCGTTCCTGCCCCTTCTCCGCCCTTCCCTGACCTCGCGCATCCTTGTCCCCGCGCTTCCCCTTCCACGTGCCTGCTCGTTCCCACGCCGTGTGATCGGCCAGGAATCTCCTGATCCCGCGCTGATCTGTCCCTGCGCCCAGGGGCCACCGAGACGAATCCGCTATACCGCGCGCGCGTGGGGCGGCCCGGCCGGTGTGGTGCGCATGCCCGGCTTCTAGACTGGCCGGCGTGGTACGCAAACTCGCGGGCGCGACCCGCATTCCGGTGCCGGGTGGCAAGGTCATCGACGAGTACGTCGGACGGGTCAACAGCGGTGACGAGCAGGTGTCCGTCGCCCATATGGTCGCCCCGCCGGGCTGGGAGGAGCCTGCCCAGACCCCCGAGTTCACCGAGCACACCGTCGTGCTGCGCGGCACTGTCGTGGTCGAGCACGACGAGGGCGTCACCGAGGTGCGGGCCGGTGAGGCGATCACCACCTTCCCCGGCGAGAAGATCCGCTACACCGTGGGACCGGAGGGCGCGGAGTACATCGCCGTCTGCCTGCCCGGGTTCTCTCCCGACACCGTCAACCGGGACGAATGAGCGAGGATCCGGCCGCATCGATCCCTAGGATGTCGAGATGACTCAGCAGCCCACACACGACGCCATCCGCAGGGCCCCGAAGGTTCTCCTGCACGACCACCTCGACGGCGGTCTGCGACCGCAGACGATCATCGACCTGGCCCGCGAGACCGGCTACGACCGGCTGCCCAGCACCGACGCCGTCAACCTGCGCCAGTGGTTCCGCGAGGCGGCCGACTCCGGGTCGCTGGAGCGCTACCTGGAGACCTTCGCCCACACCGTCGGCGTCATGCAGACCCGCGAGTCCCTGGTGCGGGTCGCCGCCGAGTGCGCCGAGGACCTCGCCGCCGACGGAGTCGTGTACGCCGAGGTCCGGTTCGCGCCGGAGCAGCACACCTCCACCGGCCTGTCGCTGGACGAGGTCGTCGAGGCGGTGCTGGAGGGCTTCCGGCTCGGCTCCGAGGGGCGCGGCATCCAGGTCGGCACGCTGCTGACCGCGATGCGCCACCAGGCCCGCTCCATGGAGATCGCCGAGCTGGCCGTGCGCTACCGCGACGTGGGCGTGGCCGGCTTCGACATCGCCGGCGCCGAGGCGGGGTACCCTCCCACCCGCCACCTGGACGCCTTCGAGTACCTCCAGCGGGAGAACGCCCACTTCACCATCCACGCCGGCGAGGCGTTCGGGCTGCCGTCCATCTGGCAGGCCATCCAGTGGTGCGGGGCCGACCGGCTCGGGCACGGGGTGCGCATCATCGACGACATCCAGGTCGCCGAGGACGGCACGGCGAAGCTCGGCCGGCTCGCCGCGTACGTGCGCGACAAGCGCATCCCGCTGGAGATGTGCCCGACCTCCAACCTCCAGACCGGCGCCGCCGCCTCGCTCGCCGACCACCCCATCGGGCTGCTGCGCCGCCTGTACTTCCGGGTGACCGTCAACACCGACAACAGGTTGATGAGTGACACCAGTGTGTCTCAGGAATTCGCCAACCTCGTCGAAACCTTCGGCTACGGGTGGGACGATCTGCAGTGGTTCACGGTCAACGCCATGAAGTCGGCGTTCATCCCGTTCGACGAGCGGCTCGCGCTGATCAACGGAGTGATCAAGCCCGGCTTCGCGCAGCTCAAGTGGCAGGCGTGAGCAGTGCGCGGTAGGCGTTAGCGTGGTGACCGCCTGCTGAACGGAGAGGTAACGGTGAGCGAGCGGTGAAGCCACAGATCTTCCGGTCCAAGATCGCCTGGGTGCTCGGCTGGGTGTGGATGGTGTTCGCCGGGCTGAACGCCGTCGATCTGATCCTGCACGGCCGCATCCCGTCCGCGCTGGTCGCCGGCGCGGTGCTCGCCGTTCTGACCGCCGCCGTCTTCGTCGGCTGCCTGCGTCCCGGCATCCTCGCCCGCGAGGACGGCATCCTCGTCCGCAACCCGCTGCGCAACCACTTCGTGCCGTGGAAGGCCATCGACGGCGTCCACGTCTCCCACGCGATCATCATCGAGTCCGGCGACGACAGTGTCCGCTGCTGGACACCCCAGGCGACGGCCCGCGAACGGGCCAGGGCCGCGCGGCGCGGCACCGCCGCCGCCGGCGTGCCCGCGCGGGCCGGCCGCTACACCCCGTCCAGCCAGCCCCAGCTCTCCAAGGCCGAGCAGTCGGCGGCGGAGGCCATGGCCGGCCGCACCCACGCCGACTGGGTCGCCCAGCAGCTCACCGAGCTCGCGGAGAAGAGGTCGCGCGGGCAGGGCGAGCGGACCCCGATGACCGTCACCTGGTCCCCGTCCGCCCTCGGCGCCCTGGCCGCCGCCCTCGTCCTGGTCATCGCCGCCCTCATCGTCTCCTAATGGGAGTTACCGGGTTGCCTGATTGGGCAGACTCGGTGCCTGGTAGCCGTCGGTGAGTGAGCACTCTCGC
>NZ_BMNT01000008.1:175767-215339 GCF_014646695.1 Sphaerisporangium melleum | reverse complement strand
TCACCCCGCCACGTCCAGCTCTGCCCGTCGCCGTCGTTCAACCAGGCCCGCACCTGCCCCAGATCCTGCAGGACCACATAGTCGTCCCGATTGTCACCGTTCATATCCGCCAAGCGCACCCAGTCACGCAGGTAGCCGTAACCCGCGTTGATCTGGGTGATGTGGTTCCATCCCGCCGAGGGACTGGGGGGCGGAGGGACGTCGCACGGCCCGGTGTCGCCGGCGACCGGGGCGGCGATGACGCGGTCGTGGATCGCACCGTTGATCGCCATGGAGAAGGCGCCGGCCATCTTGTCGTAGCCGGCCTGGTTGGGATGGAGCCGATCGTTCATGTCGGCGGAGGTGGCGGCAATGGCGTCCATGCCGAGGGCCCGGACCCGTCTGCCCTCGGCGGCGAGGGTCAGGGCGATGGTCGGGATCGCGCCGTTGTACCGCTGGATCCGCGCGTTGATGGCCGCATCCGTCGACGGCACCAGCCGGGAGACCAGCACGGTGGTCTCCGGGGCGATATCGGTGATCTTACGGATCAGCCGGGTGAGCCGGGCGGGGGCGGTTCCGGCGTCGTAGTTCTGATTCATGTCGTTGGTTCCGACGTGCAGGGTGACGACGTTGGGCCGCCAGCGGCGGATGCTGCATTCGGTGATCCTGTCGATCTGCTCGATCCGCCAGCCTCCATGACCTTCGTGGTCGGTGTCGGAGATGCGGCCCGCGCCCGAGTTCTGGAAACCGACGAAGTCCACCGGGTGGCCGTCCGCCCGTAGTTGGCTCAGCAGTGCGCGCCGGTAGCCGACGTATGTCTCCGTGTTGTCGCCGTCGCCTCCGTAGCCCACGGTGATCGAGTCGCCCAGCGGCATGACCCGGAGGTTCGTCCTGGTGATGGCGGTGCCGGCGCTCATCCTGTCGGCGAGTCGGTTGGAGAAGTCGAGGGCGCCCAGGTCGATCGCCTCCCCCAGGTTCTCCATGCCGTTGCCGAGGGGCCTGAACCAGCCCCCGAAGCTCCGGCCTCTGTCGACCAGCCATGCGGCCATCCGGCGAAGATGTCCCGGGAGCACGGTGCGGGCCCATACGTTGCCCCCGCCCTCCCAGACGGCTCCCGCTCCGGCGGCCAGCAGGGAAAGCCCCAGTGCCAAGGCCCAGTCTCCGAGATTGGCGTCCTGGCCGTTGGCGATGAGGTTCACCGCCTGCGGGATCCAGGCTGCGATGAAATTGCCCAGGGCCACGCACACCACTGCGGCGAACACCGGCGTGATCACGCCGGCGAGCGCGCCCTCGCACAGAATGCGAGTCGTCCAGCCCAAGAGGAGGGACGCGCCGACCAGGATGATGTTCTGCCAGTAGTCCAGGCTCGCGGCCTGCGCTCCGACCGGCGTGATCGTGAGTGAGAGGGAGGTGCCCGTCACCGACAGGGTGCCGTCGAAGTCATACTCGACGGCCACTTGCCCGCCCGGGGAACGGACCGGATTGAGGGCTCTGTCCTCGTAGATCGTGTCGCTCAGGAGAGGGTTGCGGTTGTTGAGTTCCGTGGCCTGGGCCCGGATCTTGCCGAGGTCGGTGTTGTCGGGCAGCGGAACGGTGAGCGTGTAACTGGAAGGCAGCGGATCGTCGGCGGCCTCGGCCGTCTGTGCCAGGTTCACGACCAGCGACATCACGACCAGAATCGCCACCGCGACCCTGCCCCACCCACGACCTGGTGCCGGCCGCCGGTGCCCTTCCTTCCGGCCGCCGCCGGATAAGCCGACGGCAGGACCGCCCGGGATACTTCCACCTAGCATGCTGACTCCATGCGCGAGGGCTTCCCCTATGGGACTTGCCCCCGGACGTTAACGCCGTCGTGGTGTTCCCGAACGCACGCAAGACCAGGACGGCAGGGCCATGTGATGGACGGCAGATGAACGATCATCCATGACCGCGTGCCGCCCCGGGAGGCCCATGCGTACGGGTCGGCACGCCCGGCAGAGCCGGGACGCGGCGGGAGCTGGGCGCGGCACGGGGAGCGGACAGAGCCCGGGTGCGAGGAACGGGACGGCGGGGTCAGAGGAGGCGGCCGGCCTCGCCCCAGACGCGGACGTCGAACGCCTGCTCGGGGACGTCCTGCGGGCGGTCGGTCTTGATCTCCTCGACCATCTCGGCGGGCAGCACCCGCTCGGGCAGCCGGCCGAACCTCGCGAAGCGCAGGAAGGCGTACTCCTCGGCGGTGAACCGCTCCTCTGGCGCGTCGTCGTGCGCGTCCATCGGCGACCTCCTCAAGCCGCCTCCATTGTGGGCATCGCGCCCACACGGCCGCAATAGGCGCAGGGCACGGCCGGCTGGGCGCCTTCGCAGGCTTCGCAGGCTTGTGGAGCCTCCGGGATCGGCCCGGGGTGGCGGGTGGGTGTGACGCAGGTCATGCCGGGGGTGGTTTACAGCCATGTAATCGATTACATACCCTCGTGAAATCGATTACATGGAGGACCCGATGGCTCGCATCAAGGACGTCGCCGCGCAGGCCGGCGTGTCCGTGGCGACGGTCTCGCGCGTGCTCAACGACAATCCCGCGGTCACCGAGGAGACCAGGCAGCGGGTGTACGCGGCGATGGCGGCGCTCAACTACGTGCCGAACGCCGTCGCCCGCTCGCTGCGCACTGAGGCGACCAGAACGCTCGGCCTGATCATCGGGGACATCCTGAACCCGTTCTTCACCGAGCTGGCCAGGGCCGTCGAGGACGAGGCGCGCGCCGCCGGGTACACCGTGGTCATCGGCAACGCCGACGAGCGGGCCGACCGGCAGGACCACTACGTGCGCGCCCTGCTGGAGCAGCGGGTCGACGGGCTGCTCGTCTGCCCGACCGCCGAGGTCACGCCGCTGGTCGAGGAGGTCGTCCGCGGCGGCCGGCCGCTGGTCTTCCTGGACCGCGTGCTGCCCGGCCTGGACGTTCCCTCGGTCCGCGCGGACGGCACCGAGGCGATCAGGGAGCTGGCCGGTCACCTGCGCGATCTCGGCCACCGGCGGGTCGCCTTCATCTCCGGCCCAGGCACGCTGTCCACCGGCCGCGAGCGCACCACGGCGTTCCTCGCGGCGGCGGACGAGGCGGGCCTGGCCGTGCCGCCGGAGTACGTCCGGGTCGGCGACTTCCGGACCGGCAGCGGTCAGGCGCTCACCGCCGCGCTGCTGGACCTGCCCGAGCCGCCCGAGGTGATCTTCCTGGGCGACAACCTGATGGCGCTGGGCGCGTTGGACGAGATCCGGGAGCGGGGGCTCCGGATCCCGGACGACATCGGCATCGTCTCGTTCGACGACGTGCCGTGGTTCGGCCACATCAGCCCGCCGATCACCGCGATCAGCCAGCCGACGGCCGAGCTGGGCCGCCGCGCGGTGCGGGTGCTGCTGGACATGCTGGCCGGCCGGCGCGCCGAGTCGGTCGTCCTGCCCGCCCACCTGATCGTCCGCAGCTCATGCGGCGAGAGCGGCGAGGGCGGGGAGTGCGTCGCACGCGGGGCGACCGGCGAGGCCGCCGAACGCGGGCAGGCCGGGACGGGCGGGCGGGAAAGGCGCGGCCGGCGGACCGCCGCGCTCGCGGGTGAGGAAGGAAAGGTCACGGCATGAGCGAGGAACGGCCGCGCCCGGCCCGCGGGCAGGAGATCCTGCGCGTCGAGGGGCTGGGCAAGCGGTTCCCCGGGGTGGTGGCGCTGGACGGGGTCGACCTGGTCCTGCGCGCGGGCGAGGTCCACGTCCTGCTCGGCGAGAACGGCGCGGGCAAGAGCACGCTGATCAAGATGCTGTCGGGGGCGTACCACCCCGACTCGGGACGCATCCTGGTGGACGGGGCTCCGGTGGAGATCCGCTCGGCCGGTGACGCGCAGCGGCTCGGCATCGCCACCATCTACCAGGAGTTCAACCTGGTCCCGCAGCTGTCCGTCGGGGAGAACCTCGCCCTCGGCCGGCCGCCGCGCCGGTTCGGCCTGATCGACACCAAGCGCATGCACGAGCGGGCCCGCGGGCTGCTGGCGCGGGTCGGCGTCGAGGTGGATCCGAAGACCAAGGTCGCCGATCTCGGCATCGCGCGCATGCAGATGGTCGAGATCGCCAAGGCGCTGGCCCTGGACGCCCGCGTCCTGATCATGGACGAGCCGACGGCCGTGCTGACCACCAGCGAGGTCGAGCGGCTGTTCGCCATCGTCCGCAACCTGCGCGACCAGGGGGTGGCGGTGGTCTTCATCACCCACCACCTGGAGGAGATCGCCCAGGTCGGCGACCGGGTGACCGTGCTGCGGGACGGCCGGTCGGTGACCGAGGTGCCCGCGACGACGCCGCAGGACGAACTGGTGCGCCTGATGGTCGGCCGGCCGATCGACCAGCAGTACCCGCGGGAGGCGGCCGCCCCGGGCGCGCCGCTGCTGCAGGTGCGCGGCCTGACCAGGGCCGGGGCGTTCACCGACGTCTCGTTCGAGGTGCGGGCCGGGGAGGTCGTGGGCCTGGCCGGGCTGGTCGGCGCGGGCCGCACCGAGGTGGCGCGTGCGGTGTTCGGCGCCGACCGGTACGACTCCGGCGAGGTGCTCATGGACGGCCGCCCGCTGCCCGGCGGGGACGTCCACGCGGCGATGGAGGCCGGGCTCGGCCTGGTCCCCGAGGACCGCAAGGGCCAGGGGCTCGTCCTCGGCGCGGACATCGCGGAGAACCTCGGCCTGGTCACGCTGCGGCGGGCCACCCACGGCGGGTTCGTCGACCGGGCGGGCCAGCGCACCGCGGCCGGGGAGGTCGCCGCGCGGCTCGGCGTGCGGATGAGCGGCCTGGGCCAGGAGGTCCGCACGCTCTCGGGCGGCAACCAGCAGAAGATCGTGATCGGCAAGTGGCTGCTCGCCGACGCCCGCGTGCTCCTCCTGGACGAGCCCACGCGCGGCATCGACGTCGGTGCCAAGGTCGAGATCTACCAGTTGATCAATTCCCTGACGGCCTCCGGGCACGCGGTGCTCATGATCTCCAGCGACCTGCCGGAGATCCTCGGGATGAGCGACCGCGTGCTGGTCATGGCCAGGGGCAGGCTCGTCGGCGAGATCGACGCCGCCGGAGCGACACAGGACGCGGTGATGGGGCTCGCCGTCACCGAAGTGGAGGATGCTCGTGTCCACTGACGTGCTCACCAGGCGCCCGGCCGTGCGCGGCCTGCTCGCCGAGAACGGCCCGCTCGCGGCGCT
This sequence comes from Sphaerisporangium melleum, assembly GCF_014646695.1. GTDB lineage: Bacteria > Actinomycetota > Actinomycetes > Streptosporangiales > Streptosporangiaceae > Sphaerisporangium > Sphaerisporangium melleum. The sequence continues at coordinate 210,167 of NZ_BMNT01000008.1, read as the reverse complement.
GGTCGCGCTGGCCGTGGTGCTGTCGCTGTTGTCCGGCGACTTCCTGAGCGTGACGAACCTGCTCAATGTGGGCGTCCAGGCGGCGGTCACCGCGATCCTGGCGTTCGGCTCGACGTTCGTCATCATCACCGGCGGCATCGACCTGTCGGTGGGCGCGGTGGCGGCGCTGTCGGCGATCGTCCTGGCCTGGACCTCGACCTCCGCCGGCGTGCCCTGGCCGGTGGCGACGCTGGTGGCGCTGGTCGCCGGCCTGGCCTGCGGCCTGGTCAACGCGGCGTTGATCACCTACGGCAAGCTGCCGCCGTTCATCGCGACCCTGGCCATGCTCGGCGTGGCCCGGGGGCTGGCGCTGGTCGTCTCGCAGGGCAGCCCGATCGCGATGCCGGACGCCGTCTCCCACCTGGGCGACACGATCGGCGGGTACCTGCCGGTGCCGGTACTGGTCATGATCATCATGGGCGTGATCACGGCGGTGGTGCTGAACCGCACCTACCCCGGCCGGGCGATGTACGCCATCGGCGGCAACGAGGAGGCCGCCCGGCTGTCCGGCATCAAGGTGAACCGGCAGAAGCTCATCACCTACGCGCTGTCCGGCGCGTTCGCGGCGACCGCCGGCGTCGTACTGGCCAGCCGCCTGGCCTCGGCGCAGCCCCAGGCCGCCTCGGGGTACGAACTGGACGCCATCGCCGCGGTCGTCATCGGCGGGGCGAGCCTGTCCGGCGGCAAGGGGCGCGCGCTCGGCACGCTGGTCGGCGCGTTGATCCTCGCCGTGCTCCGCAACGGCCTGAACCTGCTGTCGGTGTCGGCCTTCTGGCAGCAGGTCGTGATCGGCGTGGTCATCGCCCTCGCCGTCCTCATCGACACCCTGCGCCGCCGCGGCTCCGCCTAGCCGGACATCCCGGCCGCCCGCGACCGCGGGAACGTTCCCGAACCACTCAAGATCATCGCAACACCGAACGAGGTAGACCATCATGCGAATCCCCGCCATCGTCCTGGCCGGCGCGGCGCTCACCCTCGGCCTCGCCGCCTGCGGCTCCGGCGGCTCCTCCGGCGGCGCGTCCTCCGGCGGCTCCGACGTGAAGATCGGGTTGTCCGTCTCCACGCTGAACAACCCCTACTTCGTCCAGCTCCGCACCGGGGCCGAGGCCGAGGCCAAGAAGCTCGGCGCCACGCTGACCGTCACCGACGCGCAGAACGACGCCTCCCAGCAGGTCAACCAGGTGCAGAACTTCGCCAGCCAGGGCATGAAGGCGATCATCATCAACCCGGTGGACTCCGACGCCGCCGCGCCGGCCGTGAAGCTCGCCGAGCGCTCCAGCATCCCGGTCCTCGCCGTGGACCGCGGGGTCAACGGCGCGCAGGTGACCCAGACCGTGGCCTCCGACAACGTGGCCGGCGGCAAGCTGGCGGCCCAGGAGCTGGCCAAGCAGCTCGGCGAGAAGGGCAAGGTCGTCGTCCTGCAGGGGGTGGCCGGCACCTCGGCCTCCCGCGACCGGGGCAAGGGCTTCACCGAGGGCATCGCGGGCTACCCGGGCATCCAGGTCGTCGCCCAGCAGCCGGCGGACTTCGACCGGACCAAGGGCCTGGACGTCATGACCAACCTGCTGCAGTCCCACCCGGACGTCACCGGCGTGTTCGCCGAGAACGACGAGATGGCGCTCGGTGCGATCAAGGCGCTCGGCGGCAAGGCCGGCACATCGGTCAAGGTGGTCGGCTTCGACGGCACCCCCGACGGGCTGAAGGCGATCGAGGGCGGCACGCTGGCCGCCAGCGTCGCCCAGCAGCCGGCACTGCTCGGGCAGCAGGCCGTGCAGAACGCGGTCAAGGCCGCGAAGGGCGAGAAGCTGCCCGCCACGCTGGACGTCCCTGTCAAGATCGCCACCAAGGACAACGCCTCCGAGTTCTCCGCCTCCTGACCCCCTGCTCACGGCGAGGTGATCATGATGGAACCCATCGACCCGACCGGCGAGTGGCCGCTGGACGTGGTGGTCGTGGGATCGGCCAACGTGGACCTGGTGGTCCGCGTGGACCGGCGCCCCGGCCGCGGTGAGACCGTTCTCGGCTCCGACCTGTCCACCCATCCGGGTGGCAAGGGCGCCAACCAGGCCGTCGCCGCCGCCCGGCTCGGCGCGCGCGTCGCCCTGCTCGGCCGGGTCGGCGCCGACGGCCACGGCCGGCTGCTGCGCGAGTCCCTCGAACGCGACAAGGTGGACCTCGGTCACCTGCGGGAGGCCGGCGCGCCGACCGGCGTCGCGCTGATCACCGTGGGGCCGGAGGGCGACAACAGCATCATCGTCTCCCCCGGCGCCAACGCCCGGCTGGAGGAGCAGGACGTGGCGGACGCCGCCGGCCTGCTCCGTTCGGCGCCGGTGGTGTCGCTGCAACTGGAGACGCCGCTGCCCACGGTGCTCGCGGCGGCGCGGGCCGCGCACCGGGCCGTGTTCAACCTCTCGCCGCCCGCGCCGGTGCCCGACGAGCTGCTCGCCCTGTGCGACCCGCTCGTGGTCAACGAGCACGAGGCCCGCATGGTGCTCGGCGCCGGTGGGCCCCCGGCCGAGCAGGCGCGGGCGCTGCTCCGGCTCGGCCCGCGCTCGGTCGTGATCACCCTGGGCGCAGGCGGCGCGGTCGCCGCCGACGCCTCCGGTGTCACGACGATCCCGAGCCCCAGGGTGGAGGCGGTGGACACCACCGGCGCCGGAGACGCGTTCACCGGCGCGCTGGCCTGGCGGCTGGCCCGCGGGGACGGCCTGGCCGACGCCGTGGCGTTCGCGGTGCGGGTCGGCGCGGCGACGGTACGCGGAGCGGGCGCGCAGAGCTCCTTCCCGACCCTTTCGGAAGTCGAAGAACCATGAAGCGAACCGGCATCCTGAACGCCGCCCTGGCCGGCGCCATCGCCCGGCTCGGCCACACCGACGAGGTGCTCATCTGCGACAGCGGGATGCCGATCCCGCCCGGAGCGCAGGTCGTCGACCTGGCGTTCCTGCCCGGCATCCCGTCGTTCGCCGACGTGCTGGACGGCGTCCTCGCCGAAATCGTGGTCGAGGGCGCCATCGCCGCCCAGGAGGTCCGGTCGGCCAACCCCGAGTGCGCCGACCTGCTGACGGACCGGCTGCCCGGCCTGTCGTACGTCCCGCACGAGCGGCTCAAGGCGCTGAGCGGCGGCTGCCGGGTCATCGTCCGCACCGGCGAGGCCCGGCCGTACGCCAACGTGATCCTCCGCTGCGGCGTCCCCTTCTGATGGTGATGACGAGGTAGCGGAGCGGCTCCCGGCGGAGTTCGGCCCTGCTTCTGACGGTGATGCGCGCCCTCGGCCTCGCACCCGCCCAGGCGCCCCCCGTCTCCGGTGGTCAGCCACCGGGCCGGCCCATCGGCGGACGCCGCCAGGGCGGGCCGGTCAGAAGGCGGTCTTGGTGAGCCAGGTGTCGAGGAGGGCCTGGTCGCCGAAGATCTCGAAGCGCGGCTCGCTCGGGCGGCGGCGGCCGTAGAGCAGGAGGAGCAGGTCGGCGGCCGCGCCGCGGACGGCGACCTCGCCCTTGCCGTGGCCGCGTTCCCAGGTGAAGCCGCCGGGGGTCAGGGTGACCGTCCACTCGCCCGCCTCCCCGGCGTCGGTGGCGTGGAAGTGCAGCCGCTCGCCGCCGCCGGGCAGTTCGGCGAGCCGTCCGGCGATCCAGCCGGCGACGCGCAGGTTGTCCAGCAGTTCCTCGACGCCGTCCACCGCTACGTCGGCGGCGATGCGCGGCTCACGCCCGAGAGTGATCTCGGCGTCGGCCCGGTGCACCGTCGTCTCGTGCAGCATCCGCCGCGCCCAGAAGCCCGAGGTCTGGAAGCGCGGCTCGCCGGCCCAGGACCAGGCCGGAGCGGCGGGGCCGGCGTCGCGCAGCGCGGCCACCAGGGCGGTGCCGCCGTCCGCCAGCCAGCCCGGGTACTCGGCGTCGTCCGCGGGCAGCGCGACCGGCACGTCCCGCGAGCGGATCGGCGCCGCGACGCGCTCGCGCACGATGTGGCCGGCCCAGCGGTGCGTGATCCCGACGTGCCGGAGCAGCTTGCCGAGCGTCCACCCCGGGCAGGTGGGCACCGGCGTGGCGAGGCCGGCTCCCCCGGCCACCTCGGCCAGCCGGGCCACCTCCGCCTCCAGCGCCGCGCAGAGTTCCTCGTTGGACCGGTGGTCTTTCGTGGGCGTGGTCATGAGCGTTGAGCGTAGACCGCCGCGCCGCCGTATCCGAGAGGGGCGGCCACGACGCGCCCCGGTAGATAGGGGATGACAAGGCATTGACGGGGCAGTCAACGCCAGGTAGGTTCGCTGCTAATTAAAAGGAAAGCTTCCTAAGAGTTACTTGGCATCGCCGAGGCAGGAAGGTCGCTGACATGCCGCGATCCCCGCCGTCACGCCCATCGCTCCCATCGCACACGCACCCCGTGAACGCCTGAAGGCGGACGCCCGGCGCCACCGCCCCGCGAACCCCCGCCGCAAGGCACGTCCTCGCCGCCCCCCAACTCGCATCCGCCGGATGGACGTGGAGCAAGCATGAGATTGAAGTTCGTCAAGGTCTTGGTAGCGGCGGGGGCCATGCTCCTGCCCCTCGGCACGGCGGTCGCGGTCGGGCCGAGCGCGTCCGCGACGGCCATCACCGCGAGCAGGGCCGCCATGGCCACCGCCTGGGCGCCCAACACCTGGTACGCGGTGGGGGCCATCGTGACCTATCAGGGGGTGGACTACCGCTGCATCCAGGCGCACACCTCCCTGGTCGGCTGGGAGCCGCCGAACGTCCCCGCCCTGTGGGGGCCGATCACCGGCGGCGGCGACACCACCGCGCCGAGCGCGCCCGGCAGCCTGCGGTCCACGGCCACGACCTCGACCAGCGTCTCGCTGGCCTGGAACGCCTCCACCGACAACGTCGGCGTCACCGGCTACAACGTCTACCGCGGCTCCACCCTGGTCACCACCGTCACCGGCACCACCTACACCGACGGCGGCCTGACGGCGAACACCGCCTACTCCTACACGGTCAAGGCCCGCGACGCCGCCGGCAACGTGTCGGCCGCGAGCAACACGGTGAACGTCACCACTCCGGGCGGCGGCGGCGACACCACGGCGCCGAGCACGCCGGGCAACCTGCGGTCCACCGGCACGACGAGCTCCAGCGTCTCGCTGGCCTGGAACGCCTCCACCGACAACGTCGCCGTCACCGGCTACAACGTCTACCGCGGTTCCACCCTGGTCACCACCGTCACCGGCACCACCTACACCGACGGCGGGCTGGCGGCGAACACGACGTACGCCTACACCGTCCGGGCCCGGGACGCCGCGGGCAACCTGTCGGCGGCGAGCAACCAGGTCAGCGCCACCACGCAGAACGGCGGGGGCGGCGGGAACAAGCTGCTCGGCTACTTCGCCGACTGGGGCGTCTACCAGCGCAACTACCACGTCAAGAACATCGAGACCAGCGGGTCGGGCGGCAAGCTGACGCACATCAACTACGCCTTCGGCAACGTCACCAACGGCCAGTGCGCGATGGGCGACTCCTACGCCGCCTACGACCGGTTCTACAGCGCGGCCGAGAGCGTGGACGGCGTGGCCGACACCTGGGACACCGGGGCGCTGCGCGGCAACTTCAACCAGCTCCGCAAGCTCAAGGCCAAGCACCCCGGCCTGAAGGTGCTGTGGTCCTTCGGCGGCTGGACCTGGTCGGGCGGGTTCGGGCAGGCGGCGGCCAACCCGGCGGCGTTCGCCAACTCCTGCTACAGCCTGGTCGAGGACCCGCGCTGGGCCGACGTGTTCGACGGCATCGACATCGACTGGGAGTACCCGAACGCCTGCGGCCTGATCTGCGACTCCAGTGGCTCGGCGGCGTTCAGGAACCTGATGCAGGCGCTGCGCAACCGCTTCGGATCCAGCTACCTGGTGACCGCCGCGATCACCGCCGACGGCACCTCGGGCGGCAAGATCGACGCGGCCGACTACGGCGGCGCGGCGCAGTACATCGACTGGTACAACGTCATGACCTATGACTACTTCGGCGCCTTCGCCCCGACCGGCCCGACCGCGCCGCACTCGCCGCTGACCTCCTACAGCGGCATCCCGCAGGCGGGCTTCTACTCCGACGCCGCCATCCAGAAGCTGAAGGGCAAGGGGGTCCCGGCGAGCAAGCTGCTGCTCGGCATCGGCTTCTACGGCCGCGGCTGGACCGGCGTCACCCAGAGCACGCCCGGCGGCTCGGCGACCGGCGCGGCCCCCGGCACCTACGAGGCGGGCATCGAGGACTACAAGGTGCTCAAGACCAGGTGCCCGGCGACCGGCACCGTGGCGGGGACGGCGTACGCCTACTGCGGCAACCAGTGGTGGAGCTACGACACCCCGTCCACCATCTCCGGGAAGATGAGCTACGCCAAGAACCAGGGCCTCGCCGGCTCGTTCTTCTGGGAGCTCAGCGGAGACACCACCGGCGGTGAGCTGATCACCGCGATGCGCAGCGGCCTGGGGTAGCCGCGGTAGAGGCAAGAGGGGCCGGGGAGCCGGGCGCACGCCCACTCCCCGGCCTCGCCGTTTCCCGGGGGACCTTACTTCCGGGGGCGTCGTGACGTTTCCCCGGAGATGTCACGTTTCCAGCGGACATCAGGCTTCCACGAGATGTCACCGTTCCCAGGAGACGGCGGTCTGCCCTGATGCGCCGGTTTCCCGGAGGGGTCATCCTTCCCGGAAGGGGCATGCCTGCCGGGAGGCGTCACCAGTCCTGCGACAGGCCGGACATGCGGCGCAGGTATTCGTCCTCGTCGATCTCTCCCGCCGCGTAGCGGCGTTTGAGGATCTCCTTCGGATGGTCCGCCGGAAGGATCTGCCGCCGGCGCTCGGACACGTAGGAGCGCGCGAGCATCAGCACGCAGCAGACGATGACGACCAGCCCGACGACCAGGAACAGGTATCTCACGCCGACCTCCGAGTTCCCCGCGGCCACCCGATCGCGGTGGCCTGCGGCGGCACCGGGGGGACACCGCGGTTCCCGGGAGCCGCGCCCCCAGTCTCGCAGGTCCGCGCCGGTACGGCACGCCCGGCGGCCGCCCGCCGTAGGGTGCTCTCTACCGGGCGTGGTTCCACGCCCCGCGGCTCGCGGCGCCTTGGGGCGGTGTCCTTCGCCGTCCGGCGGGCCCGGGGCGCCGCGGCGCGACAACCGGTGTGCGGAGCAGGCACAATCTTCCCCGGACCTCAGAAGCGAAGGCGGACCAGGATCGTGACGATCTCCATCCATCAGAAGATCGCCGAAGAGCTCGGCGTGCGCGAGCGGCAGGTGCAGGCCGCGGTCGACCTGCTCGACGGCGGCGCCACCGTGCCGTTCATCGCCCGCTACCGCAAGGAGGCGACCGAGAGCCTCGACGACGCGCAGCTGCGCGCCCTGGAGGAGCGCCTGCGGTACCTCCGCGAGCTGGAGGAGCGGCGCGCGGCGATCCTGGAGTCCATCCGTTCGCAGGGCAAGCTGGACGAAGCCCTGGAGGCCCAGATCATGGCGGCCGACTCCAAGGCCCGCCTGGAGGACATCTACCTGCCCTACAAGCCCAAGCGCCGCACCAAGGCGCAGATCGCCCGCGAGGCGGGGCTGGAGCCGCTGGCGGACGGGCTGCTCGCCGACCCCACCCGCGACCCGCAGGCCGCCGCCGCGGTCTTCGTGGACGCCGAGAAGGGCGTGCCGGACGCCGCCGCCGCGCTGGAGGGCGCGCGGGCGATCCTGATCGAGCGGTTCGCCGAGGACGCCGACCTGATCGGCGAGCTGCGCGAGCAGATGTGGACCCGCGGACGCCTGGTGTCCCGGGTACGCGACGACAAGCAGGAGGCCGGCGCGAAGTTCTCCGACTACTTCGACTTCGCCGAGCCGTTCACCAAGCTGCCCTCCCACCGGGTGCTGGCGATGTTCCGCGGCGAGAAGGAAGAGGTGCTCGGCCTCACCCTGGAGCCGGAGGAGGCACCGGCCGAGGACGGCCCGAGCGGCTACGAGCGGAGCATCGCCCGCCGCTTCGGCGTCGCCGACCAGGGCAGGCCGGCCGACCGGTGGCTGCTGGACACCGTGCGCTGGGCCTGGCGCACCCGGGTGCTGGTCCACCTCGGCATCGACCTGCGCATGCGGCTGTGGCAGGCCGCCGAGGAGGAGGCCGTCCGCGTCTTCGCCGCCAACCTGCGCGACCTGCTGCTCGCCGCCCCGGCCGGCACCCGCGCGACCATGGGCCTGGACCCCGGCCTGCGTACCGGGGTGAAGGTCGCCGTCGTGGACGCCACCGGCAAGGTCGTGGCCACCGCCACGATCTACCCGCACGAGCCGCGCCGCCGCTGGGACGAGTCGATCGCCGTCCTGGAACGCCTCGCCCGCGAGCACGCCGTCGACCTGATCGCCATCGGCAACGGCACGGCGTCCCGCGAGACCGACAAGCTCGCCGGCGACCTGATCAAGCGGCATCCCGACCTCAAACTCACCAAGGTCGTGGTGTCGGAGGCCGGGGCGTCGGTCTACTCGGCCTCCGCCTACGCCTCCCAGGAGCTTCCCGAGCTGGACGTGTCGCTGCGCGGCGCGGTGTCCATCGCCCGCCGCCTGCAGGACCCGCTGGCCGAGCTGGTCAAGATCGACCCCAAGTCGATCGGCGTCGGGCAGTACCAGCACGACGTGTCGGAGACCAAGCTGTCGCGCTCGCTGGACGCCGTGGTCGAAGACTGCGTGAACGCCGTCGGCGTGGACGTCAACACCGCCTCGGCGCCGCTGCTGACCCGGGTGTCGGGCATCGGCTCGGGCCTGGCCGAGAACATCGTGCAGCACCGCGACGCCAACGGCCCGTTCCGCTCGCGCCGCGCGCTGAAGGACGTGCCGCGCCTGGGGCCCAAGGCGTTCGAGCAGTGCGCGGGGTTCCTGCGCATCCCCGGCGGCGACGACCCGCTGGACGCCTCCTCGGTGCACCCCGAGGCCTACCCCGTGGTGCGCCGCATCCTGGACACCACCAGCGACGACATCAAGACGCTGATCGGCAACACCGCCGTGCTGCGCACGCTGCGCCCGGCCGACTTCGCCGACGACACCTTCGGCCTGCCCACGGTCACCGACATCCTGAAGGAGCTGGAGAAGCCCGGCCGTGACCCGCGGCCGGCGTTCCGCGCGGCGACCTTCAAGGAAGGCGTGGAGACCCTCGGCGACCTGAAGCCGGGCATGCTGCTGGAGGGCGTCGTCACCAACGTCGCCGCGTTCGGCGCGTTCGTCGACATCGGCGTCCACCAGGACGGGCTGGTCCACGTCTCGGCGATGTCCCGGACGTTCGTCAAGGACCCGCGCGAGGTGGTCAAGCCGGGCGACATCGTGCGGGTGAAGGTCCTGGACGTCGACATCCCGCGCAAGCGCATCTCGCTCACCCTGCGCCTGGACGACGAGACCGCGGGCGCGAACGCCGCCCCGGGCCAGGGCGGACGCGGCGGCCGGGGCGCTCAGAACGCCTCCGGCGGCGCTGACCGCGACCGCAGGGGCGGCGGCGGCCGTGGCGGCTCCGATCGCCGGGGCGGCAACCGCGACCGCGCGCCCCAGCCCGGCGGTGCCCTCGCCGAAGCCCTCCGCAAGGCAGGCCTGGACAAGGGCCTGAAGTAGGAGCGATCCCGTACGCCCGCCCGCCCGCGTGCACAGCGCATCGAGGAGTGCCGATGAGCCAGAACATCCCGTTCGACCGGCCTGAGCAGTTACAACAGATCCAAAGCGGGCTGCTCCAGGGTGAGCAGATCATCGCGGTGTACGACGCCATCGGCGCGGGCACCGGTTTCCTCGGCCTGACCGACCGCCGAGTGATCATCCAGGACAAGTCGTTCATCGGGAAGAAGGTGGCGATCACCAGCATCCCGTACTCGAAGATCACCAGCGTCAGCGTGGTCAGCAACAAGTCGCTGGCGGGCTCCTTCTTCTCATCCGGGGCCATCGCCATCAACGTCGGGACGCACGTGTACGAGGTGGAGTTCCGGGGCGAGCAGAAGAGCCACCACGTCCACAACGTGATCCTGCACTTCATCGCCGGCCACTGATCCGGCGCGATCCCGGCCCTCCCGCCGGTGCACGGGCCCGCAGGAGCCCGGGAAACGGCGGGAGGGCCGGGGCGCACCGCGGCCGGGGCACGGCCGTGCGGGCCCGCCCCGAGGGGAGGACCTGCGTGGTGGAGGGGGGCGATCGACGGGATAACCTTTCGTGCTGTTCACGAAACGTCAACCGCCCACCTAGGGGATCGACATGACGCAGGGTCCAGTCAAGGTCACCGTCACCGGCGCCGCAGGCCAGATCGGCTACGCGCTGCTGTTCCGCATCGCCTCGGGCCATCTGCTCGGCCCCGACGTGCCGGTGCGGCTGAGCCTGCTGGAGATCCCGCAGGCCGTCAAGGCCGCCGAGGGCACCGCCATGGAGCTCGACGACTGCGCGTTCCCGCTGCTGCAGGGCATCGACATCACCGACGACGTCAACACGGCGTTCGACGGCACGAACGTCGCGCTGCTGGTCGGCGCCCGCCCGCGCACCGCCGGCATGGAGCGCGGCGACCTGCTGCAGGCCAACGGCGGCATCTTCGGGCCGCAGGGCAAGGCCATCAACGACCACGCGGCCGACGACGTGCGCGTGCTGGTGGTGGGCAACCCGGCCAACACCAACGCGCTCATCGCCCAGTCGCACGCCCCGGACGTCCCGGCCGAGCGGTTCACCGCGATGACCCGGCTCGACCACAACCGCGCGCTCTCGCAGCTCGCCGGCAAGCTGGACATCCCGGTGACCGCCATCAGCAAGATGACCATCTGGGGCAACCACTCCGCCACGCAGTACCCCGACCTGTACCACGCCGAGGTCAACGGGAAGATCGCCGCCGAGCAGGTGGACGAGACCTGGCTGCGCGACACCTTCATCCCCACGGTCGCCAAGCGCGGCGCCGCCATCATCGAGGCCCGTGGCGCGTCCTCGGCGGCCTCGGCGGCCAACGCCGCGATCGACCACGTGCACGACTGGGTGAACGGCACCCCCGAGGGCGACTGGACCTCCGCGGCCCTGCCGTCCGACGGGTCCTACGGCGTGCCCGAGGGTCTCATCTCGTCCTTCCCCGCCGTCTCGCGCGGTGGCCGCTGGGAGATCGTCCAGGGCCTGACCCTCAACGCCTTCTCCCGCGAGCGCATCGACGCCTCGGTGCGCGAGCTGGGCGAGGAGCGCGACGCGGTGCGGCAGCTCGGCCTCATCTGACCCCTCCGGCCGATCCCCCGCGGCCCGCAGACCGAGCAGCACCAGGACGACGACCTCGGTGACCACGACCAGACGCTGGGTCAGCCCGGCCGGGACGGCGCCGGGGTCCATGCCGGCCATGCGCACCACGTACGGGGCCACCACCAGGACGAGGAAGCACGCGGCGGCCAGGCTCAGGCCGCGCAGCGCCGCCGCGTGCCGGCCACCCCGGGCCGCGGCGGCCAGGCCCGCCAGGGGCATGGCCAGGAACGCGACGAACGCGGCATAGCGGTGGATGCCCCCGGACATCGACAGCGACATCCCGGGCCGGTCCGTGGGGAACGCCGCGATCAGCAGCATGCAGGTGCCCCACACGCCGAGGAGCGTCACCGTGGCCCGGCCCGCGCCGCGCCGCGACAGCTCCACGGCGAGCAGCGCCGCGCCCACCGCGAACGAGGTGAGCGAGGCGGCGAGCAGCCACCCGTTCGGGTGGAACGCGTACTCGCTGATCATGCCGTGCAGCGGGTCGAGGCCGGAGGTGACGTGCAGCGCCGTCATGGCGGCACCGCCCGCGGTGAGGGCGGCGAGGCCGCCGGCGGTCAAAGGGGTCGTCATGCACCCGACTGTCCCGTCCGGCCTGGTGCGCGGGCATCGGGAGATCGTCCGGAACGACCCCTGGAGCGTCCCGGAGGCGACCCCGGCCCGTGACCGCCGGGGCGGGTCCCGGCCTCGGGGACACGGCTCAGGGTCGGCCCCTCTCAGCAGCGCGAACGACGCCGGTGCTCCCCGGATCCGCGTCCCGTCAGGCCACCGGCCGCCCTGACCGGACGGCCGGGACGTCGCGGGCGGTCAGGAGTCGCGCGCCTGGGAGTCGGCGATGTCGCCGGCGTCGGCGGGGGCCAGCTCGGGCTCGGAGGCGCGCATCCAGCGGGTGCCGTACGGGTCCAGCTCCAGGGAGACCCGGCCGTCCGCGCCGATCTCCACCGTGCCGTCGATGAGCAGGTCGGTCAGCACCTTGCCGTCGTCGAGTCCGTCGAGGGTGAGTTCGCAGGAGACCGTCTCGCCGGCGAAGTTGTGCACGGCGAGCACGGTCGCGCCGTCGATGTCGGCGCGGTGGGCGAGCAGGGCGGGCGATCCGGTCTCCAGCACCTGGTAGCGCCCCCAGGCCAGTTCCGGGCACCCGCGGTACTGCTCGATCAGCTTGGTGATCCACATGAGCAGGGAGTCCGGGTCGCGCCGCTGGGCGCTCACGTTGACGTGCTCGGGTCCGTACTCGCCGGTCACGAGCGGGTTGCGGAACTTCGAGGGGTGCGCGGTGGAGAACCCGCCGTTCTCGTGCGGGGTCCACTGCATCGGCGTGCGCACCGCCTCACGTCCGGGCACGTCGAGGTTCTCGGCCATGCCGATCTCCTCGCCGTAGAAGAGCACCGGGGTGCCCGGCAGCGAGAACAGCAGGCTGTACACCATCTTGATCTTCCGCATGTCGCCGCCCAGCATCGACGGCAGGCGCCGGCGCAGGCCGCGGCCGAACAGCTGCATGTTCTTGTCCGGGCCGAACGCCTCGAAGACCTCCTTGCGCTCGGCCTCGGTCAGCTTGTCCAGCGTCAGCTCGTCGTGGTTGCGGACGAACGTGGCCCACTGGCTGTCCTTGGGCGGGGCGGGACGCTCGCGCAGCGCCTCGGCGAGCGGCCGGGCGTCGCCGCGGGCCAGTGAGAGGTACATGCGCTGCATGCCGATGAAGTCGAAGCACATCGTGACCTCGTTGCCGAGGTCGTTGCCGAAGAACTTGCGCAGGTCGGGGTAGGGCAGGTTGACCTCGCCCAGCAGCGCGGCGCTGCCGTCCCTGCGGTTCATGAAGGCGCGCATGTCGCGCAGGAACTCGTGGACGTCAGGCAGGCCGGCCTCCTGCGCCTTGCGGTCGGCCGCCTCCCCGCTCTCGGGCTGCTCGTGGCCGGCCTCCTCCTTGCGGGAGACGTCCTCCATGAGGAACGGCACGGCGTCGACCCGGAACCCCGACAGGCCGAGCTCCATCCAGAAGCCGAGAATGCGGGCGATCTCGTCGCGTACGTCGGGGTTGGCGACGTTGAGGTCCGGCTGGAAGCGGTAGAACCGGTGGTAGTAGTACTGGCCGCTGCCCTCGTCGTACTCCCACAGCGAGTCCTCCGCGTCGGGGAACACCACACCCTGCGGGTCGTCGGGCTCGGGGACGTCGGACCAGATGTACCAGTCGCGGTAGCGCGAGTCCCGGTTCGACCGGGCCTCCTTGAACCACGGGTGCTCGTCGGAGGTGTGGTTGACCACCAGGTCGGCGATCACCCGGATGCCGCGGTCGCGGGCGACCCGCATGAACTCCACGAACTCCCCCAGCGTGCCGAGCCTCGGGTCGACCGCGTAGAAGTCGGTGATGTCGTACCCGTCGTCCCGGTCAGGGCTGGGGAAGAACGGCATGAGCCAGATGCAGGTCACGCCGAGCCGTTCGAGGTGATCGATGTGCTCGGTGGCGCCGCGGAAATCCCCGATGCCGTCGCCGTTGCCGTCCGCGAACGTCTCCACGTCGAGGCAGTAGACGACCGCGTTCTTCCACCACAGATCTGAGGTTTGCGTCAGTCTCATCCGGCCGCATCTACCCCCGGAAACGGCAAACTATCGACCGGGAGGCGGTAAAGGGGACCGGCGGCCGGGACGATGCAGGCCGGGGGCCCGCACCTGGTGAGGGTACGGGCCCGGACGAGGACGGCGGGTCAGAGGACCGTGACCTGGTCCGCCTGGGGCCCCTTGGCCCCCTGGACGGTCACGTACGTGACGCGCTGGTTCTCGTCCAGGCTGCGGTAGCCGCCGGAGACGATCGCGGTGTAGTGCACGAACACGTCGGCGCTACCGTCGTCCGGAGCGATGAAGCCGAAACCCTTCTCGGCGTTGAACCACTTGACGGTGCCTTCAGACAACTTGCCTTCTCCCTTTCGAGGGCTTCACGTGCCGTCAGGTCGGCGGCACGGCTGCGTAGCGGACACTCTGCATCCACCGGACGAGTGAAGAAGCAAGAACGACCGCTGTCGGGAGACTTCCCGCGGCCGCTTTCGAAGGTGAAAGGGCGTTCAAGGAAACTACGACTGCAACAGCGCCGACAGTAGTCGCCCGCCTCTGGGGTCACAAAGGAATCAGCCGTGTCACCGGGTAAAAGAATATGGGCCCCCGGGTCAGGACGAAGCCGACCGGCGGCCGGACGGGAACGCCTCCGCTCGGACCAACCCTTCCGGCCCGCCGGGCGGCCTGGAGCGCGGCCGGCGGGCGCGGGCAGGAGTGGGTCAGGCGGGCTCGGCGAGGTACCAGCGGGCCTGCCCGTCGCCACGGGTGAGCGAGTCGAGGCGGCGCGGCAGCTCCTTGCGGGAGAACGGGTCGCGGGTGGCGTTGCGGATGTGGATGCCGACCGCGTACATGTCCCTGATCTCCATCAGGGTCGGATAGCCGTTCCAGGCGCGCAGGTCGGAGCCGTACGCGCCGGCGAAGTCGTCGACCTGCTCGGCGGTGAGCCCGAAGCGGCGCTGCCCGTGGTAGGTGTGCACCAGGTCCCACTCGCGGGGGCCGATGGCGACGCCGTCCCAGTCGCACAGCACGGCGTGCCCGTCCTGGCAGCGCAGAAGGTTGTCGATCCAGGCGTCGCCGTGCAGCAGCACCGGCGGGCCCGCGGTGTCCAGGTCGGCCCAGCGCGAGGTCAGCTCGGCCACCCGGTCGCGCAGCCAGGCGCGCTGGCACGGGGTGAGCACCTCTTTGCGGTGCTCGACCGAGTCGCGCACCTCGGCCAGCGGGTCGGCGAGCCGTTTGAGCGGGAACGGCGGCACCGGCAGCAGGTGGAGGCTGCGCAGGATGTCGCCGAGCTGCGTGGTGGTCGGACGCCCGCTCGCCGGCACGTAGTGCCAGAACGTCACCACCCGCCCGTCGTACACCAGCGGCTGGTCGCACAGCTCGTCGGCCGGGCGGACCGTGGGGAAGCCCTGGTCGGCGAGCCAGCGGGCCACGGCCAGCACGACCGGCAGCCGGGTCATGGCGTCCGGCGCGGTGGCGATGCGCACCACGATCTCGTCGCGCAGCTTGAAGACGGCGTTGCTGCGCACCCGCAGCAACTGCGCCCCCGTGGCGTCGAGGCCGACGCTCTCGCACACCTCGCCGAGGATCCCGGCGGCCTCTTCCGCCAGCTTGTTCATGGACGCTCCAGGGCGAGCTGCGGACCCGCCTCGGCGAGCAGGTCGTGGAGGTGGCGCGCCGCCGGGGTGCGACGCTGGGCACGCGGGATGACGGCCAGCAGCGAGCGGGCGCGGGTCACCACGATGGAGGTGCGGTGCTCCGGCGGCACCTGGGTGAGGGCCTGCTCGGCGAGCCGGCACGCCTGGTCGTAGTCGCCCTCGCGGGCGACGTGGGCGGCCTGGTCGAGTAAGACCAGCGCGGGGTCGATGGTGTACGGGCTGGCGGAGCGGGAGATCCACTCCTGCACCTGCTCGGCCTCGCCCAGCTCGATGAGCGTGCCCATGCGGTAGAACTGCAGCCGCCGCTCGGAGAAGCGGAACGCCAGGTGGTCGGCGCCCTCGCGGGGCATCCGCGAGAAGATGCGCTCGGCCTCGGCCAGCGCGGCGCGCGCGGCCTGGTGCTCGCCCATGCGGGCGAGCGCACGCGCCTCGGCCGCCGCGCCCAGGGCGGCGGGCGAGCTTGGAGCGCTCCCGGCGAGCATCCGCGCTTCGCGGGCCAGCCGCACGGTCTCGGTGAGGTCGCCGTAGTAGTAGGGCAGCATGGCCTCCTGCGCGCGCACCAGCGCGCGCAGCCTGACCTCGCCCATGTCGTCGGAGGCGGTGCGGGCGGTGCCGTACCAGGCGTGCGCCTGGCGGGTGTCGCCGAGCTTCATCAGCGCGTCCGCCGACAGCAGGGCGAGCATCGTCGTGGCGTTGAGCAGGCGGCGCTGGGTGGCGGCGGGCTGCCGGACGGCGACCAGCCTGCGCACGTCGGCGATCTCCAGCATCAGGCGGTACAGCATCGGCAGCGGCGCGCTCTTGATGTACTCCCGGCGGTAGCGCAGGACCTGCTCGTCCAGCCGGTCGAGCTGGTCCTCGGTGATGGTGGCGGAGGCGAGCGTGCGGTCCATGTCCTGCCGGGTGCGCTCGACCTCGGCGAGCAGGCGGCCGTTGAGCGGCAGGCCGGAGCTGAGCAGCGCGTGGTGGAACAGCGCCCGCCGCTCGGACTCGTCGTCCTGGTCGGTGGCCGGCGTGCGCTGCGGCCGCGGCACGGCGGGCTCGTCGACCGGGGTCGCGGGGGCGGGGACGATGTGGTTCGGGGCGACCACCACGACGTTCGGGCCCTCGCCGTCGTCGGTGTAGTCGGCGGCCAGGCCGAGGCGCACGGCGTTCGCGGAGTACAGCCGGGCGATCTGGTCGATGGTCTGCGGCCGGGGGCGCGCCCGGTTGTTCTCCCAGGCGTTGAGCAGGTCGATGCTGGCGCGCGGCAAGCCGAGCGAGTGCGTCTCGCAGAGCCGCTCGAGCTCTTCGATCGCCTGGCGTGCCGACCAGCCGCGCGCGAGCCGGTGGGCCTTGAGCAGGCTCACGCCGCAGCAGCTGTTGATCGCCTGGGCGGTCTGCCACAGCGTCCACTGCCGGGAAACCGCCTGCTCACGCCAGCGTCTCGCACACGCCGGGGCATGCTCTCCACGGGCCATCTGTCGCCCCTCCGCCCACCTGGAGTCTTCGCCTTACGGATGTTTCCCCGATGTTAACCAGTCGGCACCTATTAGCCCACAGCGTTATGGGACTGATGCACGGCCACCCGCGTGATTTCCACGTAAACCCCCGTCCCACTCGACGGTATTCCACTTATCAGTGGATTTGCTCTGATTGCCGCGTGGCGCGGACCGGGTTCACTCTGTTCCCCATCCGGTCAGCCGTGTCACCGCTGGAGACCATGATGAAGACGGCAGCACCGGGCGCGCAGTCCTCCGAGGCGATCGACCACCTCGAGCGGCTCGCCGCCCAGCTTGAAGCACATGCCTTCCAGGTGCGCCTGACGGCCCGCACCGGGCTGTATCCGCGCCTTCGCGTCATCAACCCGATGGCGCCGGCCGTCACCGAGGACGTACTGGCCGCCAACGCGGCGGACGGCGAGTGGTGGTTCTGGCTCTCCTGGGCCGGCCGCATCGGCCACGCGTCCGACATCGTGACGGCGGCGGAGCGCATCGCCAGCGTCCTGCACGTGATCCGGCGCTGACCCGGCGTACGGCTCGCGCGACCACGCCCCGCGCGAGCCGTGCTCGCAAGACGGCCGCCGCCCGGCTCCCGGGGCGGGACGGGAACGGCACCCGGTCCGAGCCCGCACGGTTTCCGGGCGATGCGGGCGGCGGCCCCGGAGGACGGGCGGCGGCTCCCGGGCGTGGACCGAAACGACAGGCGAGAGCGTCCGAAATCGGGCGGCGCTCGCGATCCCTCGCTGACCGAACACCGCGCGCCGGGGCCGATACGGTGGCGTGTCCGCGGTGCTTGCTGCGAACATGCCGCCCTATGGGGACACCGCGCCACCGGCCGCTCGCACCGTTCTTCCTGGCCCTCACCGTGGCCCTGCCCCTCGTCGTGACCGCCTGCTCGGGCGGCGACGGGCGGGCGACCGGCCCGTCCGCGAGCGCCGCCACGCGCACGGGCGCCGGCGGGACGGGCGGCCCCGTCCCGAGCGGGTCCGCGTCCGTCCCGAGCCCGTCGGCCACCGGCGAGACGGCCGCCTCGCCGAGCTGGAAGATCGTGACCGGCGGCGTCGGCGGCAGTGCCGCGCTGCTCGACGTCGCGGCGAGCGGCCCGCGCGATGTGTGGGCGGCCGGCTACCAGGGCAGCGCCGAGGACCGCGAAGGCCTCCCCGCCCTGCAGCACTGGGACGGCACGCGCTGGACCGAGACACCCGTGCGCGAGGCGGACGCCTGGCATCTGGAAGGCGTGAGCACCACCGGCCCGCGCGACGTGTGGGTCGTCGGCAACCGCGACACCCCGTACGCCGCGCACTTCGACGGCGTGCGCTGGAGCGGGTGGCGGCCCTTCGGCGTGGCCGAGGACTACACCCTGACCGACGTCGCGGCGCGCGGTGGCCGGGAGGCGTGGCTGGTCGGCCACAACGCCACCGAAGGGGTGATCGTCGAGTGGAACGGGCGGAACTTCCACAGTGCGCTGCGCGCCGACGGCTTCTTCACGGCGGTCACCGCCAAGGCCGGGCACGTGTGGGCGGTCGGCAACGACGCCCCCCGGGGAGAGCCGCCGCGCGAGCCGATGATCTGGCACGGCGCCGCCATCTCCGGCACGCGGGTGCAGTCCTGGCAGCAGGTCCGTACGCCCAGCATCCCAGGGGGCGTGCTGCGCCGGATCTGGATGGTCTCCCCGGCCGATGTGTGGGCGGTCGGGTACGTGCCGGCGTCGCCGGACGGGAAACAGGCGCCGACTCCGATCGTCCTGCACTCCGACGGCGCCTCCTGGCGGCGGGTCGCGATCCCGGTCCCGCGCGGCAGGCTCGATGGCCTGACGGCCTTCGGCCCGGACGAGGTGTGGATCAGCGGCGTGGACGCCGACCACTCCGGCCAGGTGCTGTTCCTGCGTTTCGACGGGCGGGAGTGGAGCCGCTCGTACGGGCCGCTGCTGCGCCGGCACCGCGACGACCAGCAGTACGAGGAGTCCGACGACATCCGCGTCACGGGCATCGTGCGCGTCCCCGGCATCACCGGGCTGTGGGCGGTGGGCAGCGTCGGCGTGGGGGACGCGGAGGCGGCCTTCACCCTGCGCCACGAGTGACCACACGAGGAGTTACAAGGTCATTACCAGCGGGTACGATCATGTCGATGACCGCGCGTGCGCCCGGGGAAACGACTTCACCTGGGTGAGCGGTTCGCGCCGGCCGGCGCCGTGAGCGCACGCGAAACCTGTTCAACGCGCCCGGCACGGTTGCGCCCGGAAAACGGCCCGCCGACCAGCCCCCCGGTCCCCGGCCAGGAGTCCACCCTTGTCCTCGCGCGAGCCACCCGACGGCGGCCCGCGCCCGGCGGTGGACCCGTCGTCCCCGCCGCCGCCGAGCCCGGCGACGAAAGGGGGCCCCATGGCCGACAGGCGGAGAAGGCGGCACGGCGGGCGCGCGAACCGCGATCGCCGCGAATGGCTGCGACTGGGCGTCGAGACGACCCTGCTCGTATGGCGTACCGCGCTCGCGGTGTGGAACGCCGTCCACTGACGAGCGGTCCCGGCGCGGAAGGCCCGCGGGCGAGGGCGGCGGCCCGAGATCACCGCGAGGCGTGCGGCCCGCCGGGACGGCACGGTGACCGGCGCACTACGCACCGTGCCCCGGGGTGAAGACCCGCAACACGATGGATAATCGCCGGAAACATCGGATTTTTAGGGTTTGGAGGAGTCCACCGAACGCGTTACCTGATCTTGCCGGTACGCGGCGCGTCGCCGCTGCGGGGCCGGGTAGGGGTTACGCGGCCTACCAAGATCGGAGAAACTGAGGTCGAAAGCGTCTGCGGAAGCCCTGGAAAGGGTAAACAGGAGGTGAGGTCGGGTCCGACGCACCTCGCCCGACCGCGGAACCTCCCGCCTCGCGGGAAAGGACCTGTCCGCCGACGAGTCACGAGGGAAGTGTGAGCCCGTACCGAAGGAGAAGGACGTGAAGCGGATTCTCATCACCCCGAGACCCAAGCCCGTGCGCCGCCCGGACCCCCTAGACCTCCGAAGCCCGTCCGGCCGCGTGCTTCCCTTCTAGCGCCTCTCCACGGCCCACCACCCGGCGCCCCCGCGAGGGGTCGCGACCGCTCCGGCGTTCCCGCCGTGGCCCTCATCGCCCTGCGCGAGCCTGTGACAGGGTGACCGCGACCCGGTCGCCGAGCGGTACCGGCCGTCATCACCCCCGCGCGGGCCCGCCGGCCCACCGCACCGCGTCTTCGCCCGCGGCACGTCCCGGCCCCGGATGCCGGCCCGGCGACGGTCAGTGCTCCGGCGCGCGCGAGCCCTTCGTGCCGGTCGCGACCGCGTTCCTCGCCCGCTCGTAGCAGTGCTCGAAGCCCGCGAGGACGACCGGCCAGGTGCAGCGGGTCAGGTCGGTCTCCCTGTTGTGCCGGGTGATCCGCTCGCGCAGCTCGCCATCGCGCACCAGCCGCGCCACCGCGCGCACCAGATCGTCGAACGTCCGCCCGAGCAGGCCCTCCTTGCCGGGACGCACGAAGTCGGCCACGCCGCTCTGCGCCCGGGCCACCACGGGCACTCCCGCCGCCCGCGCCTCCAGCGCCGCGATGCCGAACGACTCGCGCGGGGCGGGCGCCACGAACACGTCGGCCGCGGCCAGCAGTTCACGGATCTGCTCCCGCGAGTAACGCCCGGGCAGCGACACCCACCGCTGCATACCGTGGGCGCGCAGGAAGCGCTCCATCGAGCCGCGCGCGGGCCCGTCGCCCACCAGCGTCGCCCGCATCGGAATCTCCCGGGGCACCCGCCGCCTGGCCTCCAGCAGCAGCCTGAGCAGGCGCACGGGCTGCTTGCGCGGCGCGAGCCGCCCCACGGCCACGATGTGGACGGCCTCGCCCGGCTCACGGCGGAACTCGCCGGTGGGACGCCACGCCGAGACGTCCAGTCCGTTGGAGACCACGTCCAGCGGGACGCGCCCGGCGGTGACCGCGCGGATCGGCCGGGCCGCGGCCTGGCTGACCGTGGTGCCGGCGATGCGCCAGCCCGTCCAGCCGAAGACGGCGTCCAGCCCGCGGTAGAGGGCGCGGGTCACCGGGTCCCACATGCTGTGCACGGTCACCACGACGGGCAGCCCCGCGCGCACGGCCGCGCGCACCCCCATCCAGGCGAACGGCGAGACCGCGCCGGTGTGCACGTGCACCACGTCGGGGCGGCGCGCGGTCATCAGGCGCAGCAGGTGGCCGGTGCCGCGCGGGTGGACGGGCAGGTCGAACGGCATGCGCGCGACGATGCGGTGGACCCCGGGGAGACGCTCGCCCGGCGTGGCGGTGGCCACCTCGACGTCGTGCCCGGACGCGGACTGCGACCGCACCAGATCGGCCACCTGCACCTCGATGCCGCCGAGCCGGGGCAGGTAACAGTCGCTCACGTGAAGGATCCGCACTCCGCCAGACTGGCAGAGCCCGCCAGCGGCATCAAACGCGCCGGCCGCTCCCGGCGCGGGCCGAGCCGGACCGCGAATCGGCCCTGGACGCCACCTCGCGGAGAGCGGGGACGGTTCTTGACGGGTTGCGGTGGGCTTCTTGGCACCCCGGCTTGGGAGACGCCGGGGACCCGCGCGGCGGCCGTCATGGAATCATGGCGAGGTGGCACGTACCGCGGTCTTCTTCCACGCCCATCCCGACGACGAGGCGCTGCTGACGGCCGGGACCATGGCGATGCTGGCGGCCGAGGGCCATCGGGTCGTCCTGGTCGTCGCGACCGCCGGCGAGCGCGGCCTGGCCGACCTGCCCCACGGCGAGGCGCTGGCCGAGGCGCGCACGGCCGAGTTGTACGCATCGGCCGCCGGGCTCGGCGTGGCCCGCGTGGTGCTGCTCGGCTACGGCGACTCCGGCCTCGCCCCGGGCGGCGGCGTCGGCCACGACCGTCCCGACAACGCCTTCATCGACGCCGACGTCGAGGAGGCCGCCCAGCGGCTGGCGGCCGTGCTGAAGGAGGAGTCCGCCGACCTGCTGACGATCTACGACCCGGCCGGCGGGTACGGCCACCCCGACCACGTGCAGGTCTACCGGGTGGGGCAGCGAGCCGCGGGCATCGCCGGCACGCCGATCCTGCTGGAGGCGACGGTCAACCGTGATCCGCTGCTCGCGGGGCTGCGGCTCGCCCGGCGTTTCTACCGCTTCCCGCCGGAGTTCGACGTGCGCTCGTTCGAGACGGCCTACTCCCCCGGCGAGGTGATCACCCACCGGGTCAACGTGCGCAGGTACGCCAAGGCCAAGCGGGAGAGCATGGCCGCCCACACCAGCCAGGCGACCGGCGGCGACACCGACCGCACGCTCGCGGTGATGCTGCGCGTCCCCGGCCCGCTGTACCGCCTGATCTTCGGCACCGAGTGGTACGTCCGTCGTGACCTGCCGCCCGGCACCCGGCTCAGGCACCCCTTCGACGAGCCGCCCGCCGCGGGCCCGGTGACCGGCGACGACGCCGGGTAGGGGACGATCTCGTCCTTACGGAGGAGAAACCCCCTGCGGCCTCCCGGCAGACTGGGACGTACGAGGACCTCCCGCCCGCGTGGTCCGGCGTGGTCGCGTGTGGCCGGACGGGGGACACGGGCAGGCGCCGTCGTCCTTGACCCGCAGGGCCGGGGTCGCCCTCGCCGGGCGTCAGGAGTACGGTCGGCGGGCCCGGGACGGCACGGGCGCACGGGCACGGGTGGACGTGAGGAGCGGGGATGCGGAGCAAGTGGGTGCGGGCCGGCCTGTCGGTGGCCTCCCTGGCCCTCGCCGTCCTGCTCGTGGTGTTCCTGCCGCAGATCGTGCACGGGCTCACGGGGGCCGAGGTGAGCTGGCAGGCGATCGGCGCGCAGTTCGGGGCGCTGAGCTGGCCGATGATCGGGCTGATGACCGCGCTGTGGCTGGCCAGCCTGTACGCCTACACCTTCGTGATGACCTCGGGGCTGCCCGGCCTGACCCACCTGCAGGCGCTCACGCTGAACGGCGCGGGGAGCGCCGTGAGCAACCTGCTGCCGTTCGGCGGCGCGGCCGGGGTGGCGCTGACCTTCGCCATGGCCAAGGGCTGGGGCTTCGCCGCCCGGCCCGTCGTGGTGTACACGCTGGTCACCGGCATCTGGAACACGTTGTTCCGGTTCATCCTGCCCGCCGTCGGGATCATCGCCCTGCTGGTCGCCGGGCGCATCCCGGACAGCAAGCTGGTCAGCGCGGCCTGGGCGGGCGCCGGGTCGATCCTCGTGCTGGTCGCCGTGGTGGCCGCCGCCCTGTACTGGCAGCGCGCCGCCGACCTTCTCGGCCGCGTCCTGGACGCCGTGCTGCGCGTCCTGCCCCGGCGGTTCCGCCCGGCCGAGCACTACGCCTCCGAGGCGATCCACCGGCTGCGCGCCGACACCACCGAGGTGGTCCACCGGCGCTGGCCCGGCCTGTCGCTGGGCATGGTGGCCTTCCTGGTGCTGCAGTGCCTGATCATGGCCTGC
Organism: Sphaerisporangium melleum; assembly: GCF_014646695.1. Taxonomy (GTDB): domain Bacteria; phylum Actinomycetota; class Actinomycetes; order Streptosporangiales; family Streptosporangiaceae; genus Sphaerisporangium; species Sphaerisporangium melleum. Next base: position 186,801 of record NZ_BMNT01000008.1, on the reverse strand, counting down.
TGCGCGGTCGCCACCGGCGCCTACCCCGGCCCGGCCGAGATCGTGGCCGTCTTCGCGGTCAGCAGGGTGCTCACCAGCGCGCTGGTCACCCCCAGCGGGGCGGGCATCATGGAGGGCGGCGTGGCGGCCGTGCTCATCGCCTTCGGCCAGCCCGCGGACGCGGCGATCGCCTCGGCGATCCTGTTCGGGTTCTGGACCTACACCATCGAGATCCCCTGGGGCGGCCTCGCGCTCGGGGCCTGGTCCCTGCTGCGCCGCCGCCCGGCGAACGGCGACCGCTCCCCCGCCCCCGCCTCCCGCGCCTGACCCGCCGTCCGTCCTTTCTCAAAGGGCACCCCTGCGCCGGGGTCTCCCCATGACCGCGCCCGCCCGCGCGAGACCGAAGCGGGGACCCGTCCCCGGCCGGATGAACCGGGAATGAGAATTACTGCGATCGCTGGAACGGCTGTAGCCTCGTGCCACCCCGTGTGGCCCGCCCGAGAGATCATGACGGGGACGACCGAAGGAAGGCGGGCCTTGACGAATAGCTTGTGTGTGCTCGACGGGCGCGCATAGCGTGGCGGCTGACATGGTGACGTTCCGCGTTCTTGGCCCGGTCGAGGCGTACGACGACGGCGATGGCGAGGTCGATCTCGGCGGCCTGCGGCAACGCGCCGTCCTCGCGCGATTACTGGTCGCACGCGGCCAGGTCGTGCCGGTCGACACGCTGCTGTTCGACCTGTGGACCGACGAGGGCGCCAAGGGCGCGCAGTCGGGCCTTCAGGTGTACATCTCGCGGCTGCGCCGTGTCCTGGAGCCCGGCCGTCCGCGCGGCGGGCCGAACCGCCTGCTGGTCACGGTCGCCTCAGGGTACGCCCTGCGCACCTCCCCCGAGCAGGTGGACGCGCTGCGCTTCGAGTCCGCGGTCCGCTCCGCCGGCAAGTACCTCGACGAGGACGACCCCGAGCGGGCGCGCGCCGCGCTGGAGACCGCGCTCGGCCTGTGGCGGGGCACGCCCTACTCCGACTTCGCCGAGCAGCAGTGGGCCGAGGCCGAGGTCAGCCGGCTGGCCGAGCTGCGGCTCGTGGCCCGGGAGCGCCACGCCGACGCGGGGCTGCGCCTCGGTCTGCACGCCGAGATCGTGCCCGACCTGGAGGCGCTCACCACCGAGCATCCGCTGCGCGAGGAGGGCTGGCGGCTGCTCGCGCTCGGCCTGTACCGCTGCGGCCGGCAGGGCGACGCGCTGGCGGCGCTGCGCCGTGCCCGCACGACCTTGGCGGACGAGCTCGGCATCGACCCCGGCCCCGCGCTGCGGAAGATGGAGTCCGACATCCTCTCCCAGGCGCCGGGCCTGGAGCTGACCGTCCCGCAGCGGCAGCGTCGCGCCGCCGAGGCGCCCGGCACCTGGCCGCCGCGCCCGGAGTCGCCGGCCGCCGACGTGCCGCCGCTGCCGGACGAGCCGTTCGTCGGCCGGGACTCCGAGCTCGCCCGGCTGACCGGCGCCGCGCCGCACGTGCTGGCCGGGCGCTTCACCGCCGCCGTGGTGGGCGGCGACCCCGGCGCGGGCAAGACCACGCTGGTGCGCCGGCTCCGGCAGGAGCTCGCGCGGCAGGGCTGGATCACCGCCTCGGGCGGCTGCCCCGACAGCAGCGCCACCCCGCCCGGCTGGGCCTGGGTGGAGGTCCTGCGCGCCCTGGTCGAGGGGCGCGGCGCCGGGGAGTACGCCCAGTTGCTGGCGCCGCTGCTGGACGACGCCGCTCCGGCCGACGAGGACGACCAGGCGTCCGGCGGGTTCCGCCTGCACCGGGCGGTCGGCGGGTACATCGCCGGCATCGCCCGCCAGGCGCCGGTGCTGATCACTCTGGAAGACCTGCACTGGGCCGACGACCAGACCCTCGCCCTGCTGCGCGCGCTGCCCAGCCTGCTCGCCACGAGCCGGGTGCTGCTCGTGGTGACCTGCCGCGACAGCGAGCTGAACGACCAGCAGTCCGACGTGCTCGCCGCCCTCGCCCGCCTCGGCCCGGTGCGCGTCGGCCTGGAAGGGCTCGACGCGGGCGCCGTGGCCGAGCTGGTGCGCGCCACCTGCGTGCGCGAGGTGGACGAGGAGGCCGTGAGCCGCATCGTCGAGCGCACCGGCGGCAACCCCTTCTTCGTCCGCGAGACGGTCCGCCTGCTGGACTCCGAGGCCACCGGGCACGGCCACCGCGCCACGGCCGCCGAAGTGATCTCCGAGGTGCCGTCCGGGGTGCGCGACGTGCTGCGCCGGCGCATCGCCCGGCTGCCGGTGACCGCACAGCAGATCCTGCTGCAGGCCGCGGTGATCGGCCGGGACGTGGACATCGACGTGCTGGTGGACATCTCGGGCGACGAGGACGCCGTCGTGGACGCCGTCGAGGCCGGGCTGCTGGCCGGGCTGGTGACCGAGCCGGGCCCGGGCAGGCTACGGTTCGACCACGACCTGGTGCGCGACACGCTGTACTCCGACGCCTCGCGGCTGCGCAGGTCGCGCCTGCACGCGGCGGTCGCCTCGGTGATCGAGAGCCGCTCGCCGTCCGACGTGGCCGCGCTTGCCCACCACTACGACGCGGCGGGCACGGCCGAGACCGCGGCCAAGGCCGTCCGCTACGCGGGGCTCGCGGCCGAGCAGGCCGAGCGGCGCTTCGCCCACCGTGAGGCCGCGACCCTGTGGGAGCGCGCCATCGCCGCGTTCGACCGCGCCCATCCCACCGGCGGGCCGCCCAAGGAGCGGCTGCTGCTGCAACTGCGGCTGATCAAGGCGCTCGCGCTGTGCGGCGACATGACCGCCGCGCGGGCCCGCCGCCGGGAGGCGATGGACGCCGCCCTGCCGCTCGGCGACCTGGAGCTGACCGCGCGCATCGCCGCCTCGGTGGCCGTGCCGCACAAGGGCATCGCCCGCGACTTCACCCGCACGGCGTGGGAGATCGTCGACGTCACCGAGCGCGCGCTGATCGAGTTGCCGCCGGGCGAACAATCGCTGCGCGCCAGCCTGCTGGCCACCCTGGCGCTGGAGCTGGAGGGCTCGGCCACCGGCCGCGGGTACGAGGCGTCGCTGGAGGCCGAGGAGCTCGCCCGGCAGAGCGGCGACCCCGCGCTGCTCGCCGTCGCGCTGAGCGGCCGGCTCCGCCAGTCGTACGTGATCACGGTGGTGGACGAGCGGGAGGCCATCGGCCGCGAGCTGCTGGAGGTCGGCGCGGCCTCCGGGCAGATCGCGGTGCAGTCGCTGGCCCACCTGGTGCTCATGGAGTGCGCGGCGGCGCGCGGCGACTTCGCCGAGGCGGACGCGCAGATGAGCGCCGCCGAGATGCTTGCCAGGCGCTACGACCTGCCGGCGCCCTCGGCCGTCGGCGCCTGGTACGCCGGCATGCGCATGATGATCACCGGTGACTACGCCGGGGCCGAGCGGGCCTACCGCAACGCGGCCCGGCTCACCGCGCGCGCGGGCATGCTGGAGGGCCGCCAGGACCTGCCGATGATCACGACGTTCTGCCTGCACCTGGTGGACGGCCGGGCCGCCGACATGGTCGAGGCGCTGGAGGAGGCGCACCGGCGCGGCGCCAAGTGGACGCTGGACGCCTACGCGGTCGCGCTGGCCTCGGCCGGGCACGTCAAGGACGCCCGGGCGATCGCCGCCGCCCGTCCGCCGGTCCGCCCCGACTTCCTGTACGAGCTGGCGACGACCTGGCGGGCGCTGGCCGGCATGCTGCTCGGCGACCGCGACCGCATGCAGGACGCCTACTCGACGCTCGGGCCGCTGTCGGACCGCATCGCGGGCGCGGGCACCGGCGTCGTGGCCCTGTGGCCGGTGGCGCAGACGCTCGGCGACCTGGCCCGGCACCTCGGCCAGCCGGAGGACGCGCGCGTCCACTACGAGAAGGCACTGGCCGTGGCCGAACGCGTCGGCGTCCCCCGGTGGTCCGCCGCCGCGCGCGGGAGCCTCGACGGTCTGTAGACCTCAACCTGCGTGCCGGCCGGGCCCGCGCCGGCCCGGCCGGCACGCGGCCCGGGGAGCCCGCCTCAGCAGGCGACGGTGAACTTCGCGCCGGTGATCGCGCCCCTGCCGGAGACCAGCAGCTCGACGCGGTAGCGGCCGGGGTGGCCGGTGATCCGGGGGTGCCACTCCACGACGCTCCGCACGCCCGCCGGCAGGACGGCCTCGGGTGTGGAGCGCTGGGTCTTCCAGGCGTGGGCGGCGGGGCTCCAGCGCGACAGCCGCCAGCCGTAGACCACCGGGGAGCCGGTACGTCCAGGGTCGAGGACGCTCTCGGCGTGGTAGGTGCGTCGGCAGCCGGTCCCGGCCGCCCGCAGGCCGACGGTCACCACGCCCGCCCGGGGCTCGCGGCCGGTCTCGGCGGGCATGGCCTGGGCGGACAGGATGACGGTGCGCACCCGGCCGGCCGGGATCGCGGCGGCCGGGTCGCCGGCCGCGGCCGGCACGGCGGATCCGCCGGCGGCCGCGCCGAAGTAGGCGCCGCAGAGGGCGAGGGTGGCGACCAGCAGCTTGACGGCGCTGGCCACACCGCTCGCCACGATCGGCATCGAACGGTGTACCGGCTCCATGCTGCTGCCCGCTTTCATGCCCTCCCCTTTCGTTCACCCTCAGGTGTACGCGGGGCCGGTTGTCTCCTGCTTGCCGTCCGCTTGCAGTCATGAGAGGGCCGGTGCGGGGGCCGGACCGCGGCGGAAAGTACCAGATTCGCCGCAGGAGGATCCGTCGTCAATGCACGTCGCCACATTGGAGGACATGCGATCATAACGGGATGCGCATGGCGGTCTTCTCTGTCCTGGTGACGGTCCTGGTCGCGGCCGGTCCGGCCGTTCCCGCCCTCGCCCGCCCGGCTCCGCCCGTCCCGGCCCCGGTCGCGGCGGCCTCGGTCGTGGCCGCGCCGGATGCCGTGGCCTCGGGGAACACCGCCGCCGGCCCGGCCCGGCGCGGGGCCGTCGCGGTGACCGCCCCGGAGGCGTACCTGGTCGACCTGACCACCGGAACGGTGGAGTACGCCAAGCGCGAGACCCGCCGCGTCCCGGTCGCCAGCCTGACCAAGGTCATGACCGCGTACGTCGTGCGCCGCTCGGCGTCGCTTTCCGACGTCGTCACGGTGACCAAGGAGGACGTGCGGCACGCGGCGGACGGCGGCGCCACGCACGCCGGGCTTCGGGCGGGTGAACGCCTCACGGTGCGCGACCTGCTGTACGCCCTGATGCTGCCCTCGGGCGCCGACGCCGCCAACGCCCTGGCCCGGCGGTACGGGCCCGGGGTGAAGGGGTTCGTGGCCAAGATGAACCGCGCGGCCCGGGCCCTCGGCATGCGCGACACCCGCTACACCAACGCCGACGGCCTGCCCAAGCCCGGCGGCGACCGGTCCACCGCCGAAGACCAGGTCAGGCTGGCCAGGGCCGCGCTGTCCGACCCGGTCATCACCGTCGTGGCCGGCACCCCGCGGCACGCCGTGCCCAAGACCGGCGCGCACCGGGCGCACGTGTGGCGCAACACCAACCGGCTGCTGCCGGACGAGGCGCAGGGCCTGAAGACCGGCTACACCCGGCCGGCCGGGTACTGCCTGATGTTCGCCTCGGTCCGGGCCGGTCACACGCTGGCCGGGGTCGTGCTCGGCGACCGCACCGACGCCGCCCGCTACCGCAGCGCCCGGCGCCTGCTCGACGGGGCGGCCGTCTCCGGCGTCTGAACCTCGCGCAGAATGGGCGTCGGGAGGTGTGCGGGTGGAATCTGACGGGCTCCTGGAGTCGCCCAGTCTCGTCGAGCTGTCCATGCGGCGGCTGCGCCACGAGATCCTGACCGGGGCGCTGGCCCCGGGTGAGCGGCTGATCGAGGAGCAGCTCACCCAGCGGTTCGGCACCAGCAGGGCGCCGCTGCGCGAGGCGCTGCGCTCCCTGGGGCAGCAGGGCCTGGTCGAGCACCTGCCACGGCGCGGGGTGCGGGTGACCGAGCTGTCCAGCAAGGACGTCGACGAGCTGTTCGGGCTGCGTGACGTGCTGGAGCGGTACGCGGTGAACACGGCGCTGTCCCCGCCGGGGGCGCCCGACCTGGCGGGGCTGGCCGAGGCGCTGGAGCGCATCGGCACGGCGGTCGAGACCGGGGACGCGCTGGCCGAGAACGAGGCGCACCGGCGGTTCCACATCGCGCTGGTGTCGCTCGCCGGGCACCGCCAGCTCCTGCTGGCGTACGAGCCGGTGATCGCCAAGCTCCAGCTGTACATGGCGGCCAACCTGCGCCGGGAGGCCGAGCAGCGCAGCGCCACCGAGGCCGTGGTGCGCCACCGGCGCCTGTACGAGGCCATCGCCTCGGGTGATGCGGACCTCGCCGTCGCCGCGCTGGCCGCGCACGGCGCCCGCACCTACATCGGCTGACGGCACGCCCGCTCCGGTTGCCGCATGAGGAGGCACCGAACCACCCGGCTAACAGAGCCGTAACCCGGCCGACGAGCCGCCGACACAATTCTGTCGACAATCGACAAAGGAGGTTTCGCCAGGAACGGAGGCGACGTGCCCGATCCGCTTCTCGTCGAGGCGGACCCGTACCCCTACGGGTTCGACCCCGGACACACCGCACTACTGGTCATCGACATGCAGCGCGACTTCGTCGAGCCCGGCGGCTTCGGGGAGAGCCTGGGCAACGACGTCACCCTGCTGCAGAAGGTCATCCCGCCGCTGCGCGAGGTGCTCGCCGCCGTCCGCGAGGCCGGGCTGACCGTCATCCACACCCGGGAAGGGCATCTGCCGGACCTGTCCGACTGCCCGCCCGCCAAGCTGCGCCGCGGCTCGCCGTCGATGCGCATCGGCGACCCCGGCCCGAACGGCCGCATCCTGATCCGCGGCGAGCGCGGCCACGACATCATCGACGAGCTGGCCCCGATCGACGGGGAGCTCGTCGTCGACAAGCCCGGCAAGGGCTCCTTCCACGCGACCGGCCTGGACGGCGTGCTGCGCGGCATGGACGTGCGCAGCCTGATCGTCACGGGCGTCACCACCGAGGTGTGCGTGCACACCACCGTCCGCGAGGCCAACGACCGGGGCTACGAGTGCCTGGTGCTGTCGGACTGCGTGGGCTCCTACTTCCCCGAGTTCCAGCGGCACGGGCTCGGCATGATCGCGGCACAGGGCGGCATCTTCGGGTGGGTCGCCCCCTCCGGCCACTTCCTCAAGGCACTGCAGACGTGGAGCGAACGATGACCACGACCGCCACCCCCGCCCCCTCTCCCGCCCGCCCGCACCTGCCCTGGTGGGTGAACGGCGACACCAACGCCTTCTTCGGGCTCGGCTTCAACGTGCTGGTCAACGTGCTGGTGCTGAGCGGCCTGTGCCTGGGCGTCGTCCACCTGCCCGGCGCGCAGGTGTTCGGGGTCATCCTCCCCGCGATGGGCATCCAGCTGCTGATCGGCAACGTCTACTACGCCTACCTGGCCCGGCGCCTGGCCCGCCGGGAGGGCCGCGACGACGTGTGCGCGATGCCGTACGGGCCGAGCGTGCCGCACATGTTCATCGTCGTCTTCGTGATCATGCTGCCGACCTACCTGGCCACCAAGGACCCGCTGCAGGCGTGGGCGGCCGGGCTGGCCTGGTCGTTCATCATCGGCCTCATCGTGCTGATCGGCGCGTTCGCCGGCCCCTACATCCGCCGCTTCACCCCGCGCGCCGCGATGCTCGGCACGCTGGCGGGCATCTCGATCGCCTTCATCTCGATGCGGCCGGCCGCGCAGATGTGGGAGGCCGCGTGGATCGCGCTGCCCGTGCTGGTGATCATCCTGGCCGGGTTCTTCGCCGACCTGCGGCTGCCCGGCGGCATCCCGGTCGGGCTGGCCGCGCTGCTGGCCGGCACCGCCATCGCCTGGATCGGCGGGTACATGAACCCCGCCGACGTGGGCGCCGCCGCGCGTGACATCGCGGTCAGCCTGCCGTCGTTCAACCTCGACCGGCTGCTGGACGGGCTGGCCCAGGTGTCCCCGCTGCTGGCCACCGCGATCCCGCTCGGCATCTACAACTTCACCGAGGGCATGAGCAACGTCGAGAGCGCCGCCGCCGCGGGCGACTCCTACAACCTGCGCTCGGTGCTGCTCGCCGACGGCGCCGGAGCGGTGGTCGGCTCGATGCTCGGCTCGCCGTTCCCGCCCGCGGTCTACATCGGCCACCCGGGATGGAAGGCCGCCGGCGGGCGCAGCGGCTACTCGCTGGCCAGCGGCGCCGTCATCGCGGCGTTCTGCTTCCTCGGCATGTTCTCGCTGCTCGGCGCGGTGTTCCCCACCCCGGCGATCGTCCCCATCCTGCTGTACATCGGGCTGCTCATCGGCGCGCAGGCGTTCCAGGCGGTGCCCAAGGCGCACGCGGTGGCCGTGGTGATCGCCATCATCCCGAACATCGCGGCGTGGGCGCAGGGCTACATGGACAACGCCCTTGCCGCGGCGGGCACGAGCGCCCGGCAGGTCGGGTACGCGGCCATCGCGCAGAGCGGCACGGTGTACGAGGGGACGATGCTGCTCGGCGGCGGGGCCGTGCTCGCCGGGCTGGTGCTCGGCTCGATCACCGCGTTCATCATCGACCGGTCGTACCTGTGGGCCGCCGCCTACGCCGCCATCGGCGCGGCCCTGTCGTTCGTCGGGCTGATCCACGGGGAACGGGTCGAGTGGAACGCCGACGGCCAGGTCGCCCTCGGCTACCTGTTCGCCGCCGTTGTGCTGGCCGGGTTCGCGCTGCTGCGACCGGGCACGGAGACCTCCGCGGGCACGCCGGTGTCCGAATCGACCGCCCCCGCCGAAGTCCCCGCGGCCTCATGACCCGCGCGGCCCTGGGGAAGAGGTGCCGGTGACCTTCTCGCCTGAGCCGCGGGAAACGGTGAAAGGGGTTCGATGACCCTCACGTTCGACCTCGCGGGCCTGGCCCGCGGGTACCGCGACGGGACGCTCTCCCCGGCCGGCGTGGCCGGGGAGGTGCTCGCCCGCGTCGCCGCCCGGGGCGAGGACCACGTGTGGATCACGCTGCGGTCGCGGGCCGATCTGCTCGCCGACGCCGCCGAGCTGGCCCGCCGCTGGCCCGATCCCGCGGCCCGGCCGCCGCTGTACGGCGTGCCGTTCGCGGTCAAGGACAACGTGGACGTGGCCGGGCTGCCCACCACGGCGGCCTGCCCCGCCTACGCCTACCTGCCCGCCCGGACCGCCCCTCTGGTGGAGCGGCTGCTCGCGGCCGGGGCCCTGCTGGTCGGCAAGACCAACCTCGACCAGTTCGCCACCGGCCTGTCGGGCACCCGCAGCCCGTACGGCGCGTGCGAGTCGCCGCTGGTGCCGGGGCTGATCTCCGGCGGGTCCAGCTCGGGCTCGGCCGTCGCGGTGGCGGCGGGCCTGGTGGCGTTCGCGGTCGGCACCGACACGGCGGGCTCGGGACGGGTGCCCGCCGCCATGACCGGCACCACCGGGGTCAAGCCCAGCCGGGGCCTGGTGAGCATGATCGGCGTGGTGCCCGCGTGCGCGTCGCTGGACTGCCCCAGCGTCTTCGCCCACTCCCCCGCCGACGGGCTCGCGGTGCTGTCGGTCATAGCGGGGTACGAGCCCGCCGACCCCTGGTCACGTCCGTTTCCCGCACCGCCGCCGGTGCCGCCCGCCGTCGGGCCCCTGCGGGTCGGCGTGCCGGAACGGCCGGAGTTCTTCGGCGACGCGGCGGCCGAGGCGGCGTTCGCCGACGTGGTCAAGCGGCTGACCGGCCTCGGGCACCGGCTCGTCCCGGTGGACCTCACGCCGTTCCTCGCGGCGGGCCGGCTGCTGTACCAGGGGCCGTGGATCGCCGAACGGCTGGCCGCCGTGGGCGACTTCGCCGCCGCCAACCCCGGCGAGCTGCATCCGGTCACCCGCCAGGTGCTCGGCGGCGGGTCCGGCCTGACCGCCGTGGACGCCTTCCGCGGGCTGTACCGCCTGCGCGAGCTGCGCGCGGCGACCAGGCCGGCCTGGTCGGCGATGGACGTGCTGGCCGTGCCCACCGTGCCGACGACCTTCACCGTCGCCGAGATGCTGGACAGCCCGATCGAGCGCAACACCGTGCTCGGCCACTACACGACGTTCGCCAACCTGCTCGACCTGGCGGCGGTGTCGGTGCCGGGCGGCATGACGGCGGCGGGCCGCCCGCATGGCCTCACCCTGCTCGCCCCCGCCGGCACCGACCCCCTCCTCGCCGCCCTCGCCACCGCCTTCGTCTCCCCACCGGACGTCGTTTCCTGAACGGCGAGCGTCTCCGACAGCACGTTCGAGCTGCTCAGGCAGCGCGACCCCAACCTGGCCTACGTCGTCCCGGTGGCCGACGTCGCCGGGAACTTCGCCGACCTGCTCACCCCAGCCGGCATGCTGGACGCGCTGACCGACCTCTACCGGGCGCTCGCGGCGGTGCTGAAGGGCCCGGCACAGTTCGAGCGCATCGGCGCGGTCATGCTGTCGGCCTACAGCCGCAGCGGCGACCGGCTGGTCCCGCTGATGCGCCAGGTCGGGCGCACGCCGTTCTTCACCGATCACCTCGTCCAGTGGAACGGCTTCGACATCAACCTCGGCGACAACGACGCCCAGCGGCTGCCCGAGCTGGCCCGGCTCTGGACGGCCACCCGCCAGTGGGCGCTGCTCAACCGCAGGGCCCGCGCCTACCTCTACACCTCCTACCGCAGCCACTTCACCCAGTGCGCCGGCGACCCACCGCCGGGCGGGTGGACCGACCGGACCGACGTCGACCTGGAGGATGTCCCCTGGTCGGACCGCGCGGCGAAGGCCGCCACCGGCGAGAAGCGCGGCGTCGCGTCGGAGGCGTACGGATCGGACGGGCGGTTCAGCCTGGTGTGCCTGCCGGTGTCGTTCTTCCGCTACCTGAGTGGGGGCCAGTGCTCCGGTGTTCACGCCGGGGGTGAAGGCCCGCGCGGGAGGGCCCGTTAGGGCGCGAGCGTGCCCCGACCTTCCTGGTGCCGGCGCGGTTGCTGATGTGTTCACGGATCGTTCGGATTCCCCTACGTTCGGTCACGGGTCGGGTGACAATGATTGCTGTGCGGCTTCGTTA
>NZ_BMNT01000008.1:67369-175547 GCF_014646695.1 Sphaerisporangium melleum | reverse complement strand
GGGGAGTTGTCCAAGCGGGTCATCACCCAGGCCAAGCAGACCCCTGAGCGGGCGTGGCTGGGTGAGGTCTCAGCGGTGGTCCTCCAGCAGGCTCTGGCCGATCTGAACACCGCCTACCGCGGCTTCTTCGCCTCGATCACCGGTGAGCGGAAGGGGCCGGGGGTGGCCGCGCCGCGGTTCCGCTCAAAGAAGGACAACCGGCAGGCCGTCCGGTTCACCAGGAACGCCCGGTTTTCGATCACGGCGGGCGGGAGGCTGCGCCTGCCGAAGATCGGGGACGTGCCGGTGCGCTGGTCCCGGGACCTGCCCGCCGAACCGTCCTCGGTCACGGTGGTCAAGGATGCGGCGGACCGGTACTTCGCCTCCTTCGTCGTCGAGACCGGTCAGGTGTCCTTGCCTGAGACGGCCGCCGAGGTGGGCATCGATCTGGGGTTGACGCACGTGGTGGTCACCTCCGACGGCCGGAAGATCGGCAACCCCCGGTTGGTGCGCCGGGCGGCCAAGAAGCTCCGCAAAGCCCAAAAGGCCCTGTCCCGCAAGGCGAAGGGGTCGGCGAACCGGAACATGGCCGTTGTGAAGGTCGCGCGGGCGCATGCCCGGGTGGCCGACGCGCGCCGCGACTTCGCCCACAAGCTCTCCACGCGGCTCATTCGCGACAACCAAGCGGTGTACGTGGAGAACCTGTCGGTGAGGGGGCTGGCGCGCACGAGAGTTGCGAAGAGTGTCCATGACGCGGGCTGGTCGCAGTTCGTCGGGATGCTGGAGTACAAGGCCGCCCGGTACCGGCGGACCTTCGTCAAGATCGATCGGTGGTTCCCGTCGTCGAAGCTGTGCTCGGCGTGCGGGGCCGTCGCCGGGTCGATGCCGTTGAACGTCCGGTCGTGGACCTGCCTGTGCGGGGCGGCCCATGACCGGGACGTCAACGCGGCGATCAACATCCTGGCCGCCGGGCGGGCGGACAGGCTGAACGCCTGTGGAGACCAGGTAAGACCACCGCTCGCGGTGGCACAGGTCGACGAAGCAGGAAGCCACAGAGGTGCCGCATGACGCGGCACGGGCTGAATCCCCGGCCTTCACTTCAGGCCGGGGAGCGCGTCAATACCTGGAGATCCACGACAGGGACGGCAGGCCGATCATCGTCGGCAACCGGACCCGGGGATGGCACGACGGGCAGTACGACGAGCACCGCTACCACGGTCACGGGCTGTTCCACCGCGGGATGATGTCCCACGCGATCGCCCACGCCGATCCGGCGTTCTTCACACCGGTCCGCCGCGGCGGATAGCCGATCCGGGAGCCGGACTCTCACAAACCGGCTCCCGGGCCGCGGCTCAGTGGCCGGGGGCCTCGCCCGGCAGGCCGGGGCGGGCGACGGGGCGGGTCAGCTCGTGGCAGGCGATGGCCGCGGCGGCGACCACGTTGAGGGAGTCGACGCCGAGGGCCATCGCCGCCGGGCTCATCGGGATGCGCACGGCCTGGTCGGCCTCACGCAGCCAGCGAGAGGACAGCCCGTCGCCCTCGGAGCCGAGCAACAGGGCCACCCGGTCGCCCTCACCCAGCGCGGCGGCGTCGAGGGGCACGGCCGAGGCGTCCGGGGTGAGCGCCAGCGTCCGGAACCCCGCCTCGCCCAGCTCGGCCAGGCCGGCGTGCCAGTTGGTCATCCGCGCGTACGGCACGGCGAACACCGCGCCCATGGAGACCTTGACCGAGCGACGGTACAGCGGGTCGGCGCAGCGCGGGGACAGCACGACGGCCTCGACGCCGAGTGCGGCCGCGCAGCGGAAGATCGCGCCGACGTTCCCGTGGTCGACCAGATCCTCCAGGACGAGCACCCGCCGGGGCGGCAGCGCCCCACCGGGCGGGACGGGGAAGCGGGGGTCGCCGGCGACGGCGTACTCACCGGCGAGCAGCCCCTTCACGGCCGGAAGCGGAAGGCGCGCCATGGCCGCCAGGGCGCCGCGGTGGACGGTAAAGCCCGCGATGCCGCTCATGACCTCCTCGGAGACCAGGTAGACCCGCGCGTCGCCCAGCACGTCGGCCAGGGCCGGCAGCCAGCGGGACGTGGTGAGCACCGAGCGCACCGGGTATCCGGCCGCGACGGCGCGCCGCACGACCTTCTCCCCCTCGGCGATGAACAGGCCGCGCCCGGCCTCCAGGCTCTTGCGCAGCTCGACGTCGCGCAGGCGCACGTAGTCGGCCAGCCGGGGGTCGGCGGGGTCCTCGACCGTGATGAGCTCAGGCACGGGACAAGCGTATGACCCGGGCGAGCTGCCACAGCAGGGCGTACACGGTGAGCACCGCGCCCAGCCCGATCAGCAGGCCGACACCGATCCTGGTGACCACGCCGGCCCAGCCGTAGACGGGGTTGGGCGGATCGACCAGGGGCCAGACCGCCGCCGAGCAGCACGCGGCGGCCACCGTACCCGCGAGCACTCCCCACCGGACCCGCTCCGGCAGCCGCGTCCCGCGCGCAGGAGCCGCCACGGGTGCCCGCGGCACGGAAGCGGGGGGCGCGGTGGGGGCGGTACGGGAGGCGGAAGCCGGGACGGTACCGGCGGCGGAGGCGGAGGCCGAAGGGGGAGCGGTACCGGCGCCGGGCGTAGCGGCCGGAGCGGGGACGGGGGCCGGGGTGCGGAGGGCGCGCAGCAGCCACCAGGCGGTCAGGGCCAGGCCGAACGCCGACGATCCGTACTGCGCCAGCCGGTAGCCGTTCAGCCAGCCGAGCACCGGAGCGGTCATCCAGCCCCAGCCCCAGAAGGCGGCGCCCCAGTCGTGGGTGAAGGAGTCCCACAGGACGTGGGTGGCGGCCCCGGCCGCGGCGCCGAGCGCGATGGCCCAGAACCTGCGCCAGTCGGGTCCGGGCAGGGCGGCGACCCGTGCGGCGAGCGTGCCGGGCAGCAGCGCGGTCAGCGGGTCGCGCAGGACGAACTGCAGCACCGCGAGCAGGACGAAGACCGCCGCGACGTCGTCGGTGACCACCCCGGCCGGGGAGTGCCAGCGGCTGTAGTCCTGCAGGTAGGGCAGGAACATCGGCAGGTCGGGCACCATCGCGCCCACCCCGAGCGCCCACGGGTCGAAGACCTTGCGCGCCCGCGGCGAGCCGATCAGCGGGATCACCGCGGCGACGTGACTGGGGGTGAAGGGCAACAGGTCTCCTCGGGGATGGCGCGAACGCGGTGCGCGGCCACCCCGGACGGCGGCCCGGAGCCCGGCGTGAGCGCTGTACTGCGTGCCGCTGACAGGGGGCTGCTACGCGATCGAGGGCATGCTGCCAGATCAGGCCCACACCTGCGAACCGCCATGGCCGCCGTGCGGTTCGGGCCTCCGCGGCCTGCGGCCTGGCGCGGAAAGGCGCACCGGATCCCGCCGCAGGGTGGCGCCGGCACCCGCCGCGCACCATTCCGCCGACGCGGCGCCGACAGGTAGGGACCCAACAGAAGAGATTCGGCGAAGGTCGAGCGGTCAGACCACCAGCGCGGAGCACCCCACCGGCCAGGGGTGGCCCGACCTGGCGGCAGCCGTGGCGCTCGCAGGGGCCGCCTCCTGTGTGGGGGACGTGGTGGGGAGGTGGCGCCATTGGACGATCACCACGGCCAGTCGCAGCCCCTGGGCGCGCAGCGCGGCCGCGACGAGGGGCGCGGTGCCGGGGGCGGCGAGCACGCGGCAGGCGCCCGCCTGGACGGCGACCTCGCGCACGCAGTCGGACTCGCGTAGCACGCGCCGTACCTCGTCCGGGCAGCCCGGGCGGCCGGCCTTGATCAGCAGCAGGTCGGGCCGGGTCCTACCCGCGCGCCGCACGGACCCGGCGGCCTGGTGCTCTCTGGCGTCCGGCACCCGCCCGGCGTTCGCTTCCGCCGTCCGAGCCGGGCCGACGCCCGGCACTGCCGTCCCGCCCGGTCCGATGTCCACCTCAATGCTGCGGGCCGGCCCGGCGCTCACCCCTGCCGTCACGGCCGGCCCGACGTCCGGCTCTGGCGTTCCGGCCGGGCCGATGGCCGCTTCGCGTGTCTCGATCAGCGCCGGCATGAGCGCCACCCCCCTGCTCCGGGACGCCGCGACCCCCGTACGGCCCCCGCTGTCAAGCGCAAAATATCCCGATATGCCGAACACGATACATCGCGTCTGTCAGACGTCAAGATGTATCGCGAACTCCGTCCGACGACGGGCGGATTGTCGCGCACCAGAGGCCATCACCGCAGCAAAAGATCGGTTTTGCCGGTATAACGCTTGACGCTATGGTTCCGTAAGCATTACCCGACATCTCCCTATATGGTCGCTGCCAAGCACGCCACGTTCCCCGGAAGATCTACAGGTAAGAGGACATCGTGGGCGGACGCCACCGCACAGACGAGCCCGAGGGCGGCTACAGCCCTTATCACGAGCCGTCCGGCCGGCGTCGCGCCGGCAGGGGCAAGGTGCTGGTGCCCCTGGCGGGCGCCGTCGCACTGGCCGTGCTGCTCGGTGTCGCCGCGTACGTGATCATGAACCGCGACAAGGCGTGCGCGGAGGGCACCACCGCGATCAAGGTGGTCGCCGCCCCCGATATCGAGCCCGCGATCCGCGAGATCGCCGCCAACCACACCAAGACGTCCGGCGCCCCGGGCGGCTCGTGCGTCGCGGTCACGGTGGCCGAGGGCGACCCGGCGGAGGTCACCAACGCGCTGGCCGGCACCGGCGCCACCACCGGCAGATTCGACGGCGACGTGTGGATCCCCGACTCCAGCCTGTGGATCGCCAAGCTGCGCTCCAGCCCGAAGGGCGAGGGGATCTCCCCGAAGGTCGGCTCGATCGCCCGCTCGCCCGTCGTGCTGGCCGCCCCCAAGCCGGTGGTGGACAAGCTGCGCAGCGCCTTCGGCGAGCCGAGCTGGAGCGGCCTGATGTCGGCCGCGAACGCCGCCACCCCCGACGGGCTCGGCCGCAAGATCCGTGTACTGCCGCTGGACCCCACGCTCAACGCCGCCGGCCTCAGCGCGCTGCTGGCCGGCGCCGGAGTGCTGCGGCAGGCGGGCGCGGGCGAGGACCAGCTCGTGGGCGTGCTCAGGCAGCTGTCGGAGAACGCCGTGAACAGCCCGGGCAACATGTTCGCCAGCATGGCCAAGCAGTCGTCCCGCGCCCCGATCGGCATCGCCTCCGAGCGGGAGATCTGGGCCTTCAACGCCAAGAACAAGCCCGGCGAGGTCGTCGCGCTCTACCCGGCCGAGGGAACGATCAGCCTCGACTACCCGGTGGTCGTGACCGCCGAGGAGCAGGCCAAGCAGAAGGCCGCCCAGGACTTCGTGGCCGCGCTGTCGACCGCCGAGGCCAAGAAGACCATCCGCGACCAGGGCTTCCGTACGCCGGACGGCAAGGCCGGCGGTGTGATCACCCAGGCCAACGGGCTGAACCCGGCCGCGCCCCGGGTCATCAAGATCCCGGACGCCGCGTCGGTGACCCGGCTGTCGCAGGCGTGGTCGCGCCTGAAGCTCGGCGGGCGGCTGCTCGCGCTGCTCGACATCTCCGGCACGATGGCGCTGCCGGCCGTCGGCGCGCCGGTCGACCGCATGCGGCTGATCGGGCAGACCGCCATCGAGGGCCTGAAGCTCTTCCCGGACAAGACCGAGATCGGCACCTGGATCTTCTCCACCAACCTGAACGGCAAGGGCGTGGACTACCGCGAGACCGTGCCGATCGGCCCGCTGGGCGGCAAGCTGAACGGCAGCACCCGGCGCGAGGTGATCGGGCGGTCGCTGGCGCAGATCAAGGCCAAGCCCACCGGCGACACCGGGCTCAACGACACCCTGTCCGCGGCCTACGACAAGATGAAGGCCGAGTACGAGGCCGACAAGATCAATACGATCCTGGTGTTCACCGACGGTGTCGGCAACGACGACCCCGAGGGCGGCATCAGCAACGCGACGATCCTGCGCAAGCTGCGCGATGAGTTCGACGAGACCCAGCCGATCAGCGTCATCATCGTCGCCCTGGGCGCCGACGACGCGGCCGGGCGGCGCCAGATGCAGGCGATCGCCAAGGCCACCCAGGGACAGGCGTTCTTCCCGAACAACGCCCTGGAGATCCGCAAGGTCTTCCTCGAAGGCATCTCCCGCCGCCTGTGCGCGCCGAACTGCAATGGCAGCGCACAGCAGTAGCGGCGGACGCGCGAGACGCGCCAGGTCCCGGTCCCGCGGCGGTCCGGGGCCGGGCGCGTCTCGCTCATCCGGGCCCTCCGGCTTATCGCGCCCGGCACTTGGCCCCGAGGACCCCGGCGGGCCGGGCCGTCACCCACCCCTCGCGCTTCCGGCCCGGCATCGGGCACCCGTCCCGGACGGGGTCGCGAGCGGCCCGCCCGCCTCCTCCGTCATCGCCTGCCCTCCGCTCGGCTCCGGCGCCGTGGAGGGTGCCGTTCCAGGCGCCGCCGCCCCATGTCCGTCCGAGCCGGGCGTCGTCGCGCCGCGCTCCTGCGGGATCCGTCACGCCGCGTCACCGTCGCAGGCTCCTGCCGCGACCCGCCGCCGCCTCTCTTCACTCTCCCGTCACACCGGTTCCACCAGCATCAGTCATCCCTGTTTTCGCAGGTCATACCGGATGATTATTCGTCATTTCCGGGTGAACCACTATCAACGAACATGCGTCCTACGCGTGTGGGGCCTGGCGCGGGCAGGGGAAAATCTCGCGATCGTGCGTGACCGGAAGCCAGGTACCCGTCCCGCGGGGAGGAAGATTCGTGCCCGGATGGCCGACCGTCGGCCGTGCCGACGACCAACGACTGGTAGAGGCTCTGCGCCGGGCGGACAGCCGCGCGGCGGACGGCCTCTACGACGCCTATGCCGACCGGCTGAGCGACTACGCCCACTCGCTGCTGCGCGACACCGACGCCGCGGCCGACTCCGTGCACGACGCGATCGTCACCGCGCACGGCCGCATCGACGTGTTGCGGGAGCCCGCCCGGCTGCGCGCCTGGCTGTACGCGCTCACCCGCTACCAGTGCGCCACCCGCCGCGGTCGGACCCCGCCGCACGGCACCGCCCCCGAGCCGTACCTGGAGGGCGACGAGGAGGACCCGGAGCTCGCCGCCATCGTGCGCGAGTCCCTGGACGAGATGGGCGCCAAGGACCGCGACACCCTGCTGCTGGGCGTGCGCCACGGGCTCACCGCCGCCGAGATCGCCGTGGTGCTGGGTTTGAGCTCCCGCCAGGCCGGCACCCGGCAGGAGCGGGCCCGCGACCACCTGGAGAACGCCGCCGCCGCGGTGATCCTCGCCAGGAGCGGGCGGGCGCACTGCCCGGACCTGTCGGCGCTGCTGGACTCCATCGAGGGTCCGCTGCCGCAGCCGCTGCGGCGGCGCATCACCCGCCACGTCGCCGGCTGCAAGGAGTGCACGGAGGGGCGCCGCCGCCGGGTGTCGGCCGAGCGGCTGCTGGACACGCTCCCGGTGGGTTTCCCTCCGCTGTCGCTGCGGCGGCGGGTCGCCGAGTCGTGCGCCCGCCCAGCGCGTGACGAGGCCCGGTCGGCGATCTTGGCGGTCGCCGACGGGTTCGGCAAGAACGGCTTCCCACCGGCCGCCGCGGAACGCCGGACCCGCCCCCGCCGCGCCGCCACCGAGCCGGCCGACACCCCGTTCCACGGCATCGACCTGACCGGGGCGGCCGCGCCGCCGGACCGGACGGACGCCGGGCGGGCGCGGCGCGGGCGGGCCCGCGGGCGCGGCGCCGCCGTGGCACGCCGTGCCTCCCGGCGGTCCGCGCCGATCTTCGCCGCCGTCGCCTGCGTGCTGATCGCCACGGGCGCGATGGTCGTGGCGACCGGTCAGGACTCCGCCGGCCCGGGCGGGCAGGCCGAGTTACGCTTCCCGGCGCGCACTCCCGGGGATCTGCGGATCACCTACGGTCCCGAGCCGTCCGACGACACCTCCACCGGCGGCGCCCCGCCCTCCCCCGCCCGCACCGCGACGCCCCGGCCGGCGCCCACGCCGTCGGACCCGCCTTCCGCCGACGCCCCCGCCGCTACCTCACCGCGCACGTCCCCGCCCACCCCGACCCGCCGGCCGCCGGCCCCGGTGGCGCGGCTCGTGGTCTCCTGTCCCAAGCCGTGGGGCACGGACCAGGCCGGTGTGATCCTCATCTCGGCGCGGGGCGGGAGTGTCTCCTGGACCGCCGCCGTGACCGGCGGGCTCTCGCTCTCCCCCGCACAGGGCACGCTCCAGCCCGGGGCCAAGCAGCGGCTCTCGGTCGCCGTTTCCGCGCCTGAGCAGGCAGGACACGGCTCGGTTGCGCTGCGTTCGGCGGCCGGTGGCACCACGTGCGCGATCTCCTGGGAGGCTCAGGACCCGCCCCCCACCTCCGATCCACCCCCCGATGAGGAGCCCACGCCGGAGCCGTCCCCCTCGGAAACGCCGAGCGGTCAGGCCTCCACCGACGCGGTCGATTCCGTCACCGAGTCCACACTTGGGGCGAACGGATAGTACCTTGTGAATACCCCCCAGTCCCCGCTGTCTCATGGGCCTCGGGGGCAACAGCCATTGCCATGTCCAAAACCGGGCACGGTTAACGGTTCTTGCCCTCGGCGCTGTAAACCTTTGACGGGGTTGGGGCGTCGGCATTGACGTTCACGTCACGTGGTTGGTCCTATGAGTACAGCGATCAACCATGCCTTGACCAGCGGAGCCAGGAGAGAATGCACAGGAACCGGACGGTGCTCATGTGGGCGCTCGCGCTCGCGTGTGCCGCGGGGGCGGTCATCGCCCTCGCCGACATCCGTACCCCGGCTCGCGTCGTCCTCGTCCCGCTCTTCCTCGTCGTGGTGCCCGGCGCGTCGGTCGTCGGACTGTTGCGTGATCGTGACCCTCTTGCCGCTCTAACGGTGGGCGCCGCGGCAAGTCTCGTTATAAACGTCTTGTTAGCCGAGGCCATGCTCATGTTCGACGCCTGGTCTCCCCGCGCTGGTGTGGCGACCATCGCGGTGCTCGGTGGATTCATGTGGGTGCTTCGGTCTCTGTACCGGGGGAACGGCAGCGTACGCACCGAACAGGGGGCCGGGTCAAGGTGAGAGTCACGGTCGTCCGGCCGGGGGAACTGGGAGAGCCCGAGCTCGCCCGCTGGCGCGAGTTGCAGCGCGCCACCCCGTCACTCGACAATCCCTTCCTTTCCGTGGAGTTCGCGCTGGCCATCGGCCGGCTGCGCTCCTACGTCCGGGTCGCCGTCATCGAGGACGGCGGCAAGGTGGTGGGCTTCCTGCCGTTCGAGCGGCACGCCTTCGGCATCGGCAAGCCGCTCGGCACCTGGCTGACCACCTGTCACGGGCTGATCTCCGTCCCGGATCTCGCCATCCCGGCGCGGGAGATCCTGCGCGCCTGCCGCCTGTCGGTGTTCGACTTCGACCACATGGTCGCGGGGCAGCCGACCTGGGAGCCGCACGAGTCGGCGGTGCGGCCGGTGCCGATGATGAACCTCACCGGCGGCTTCGACGCCTACATCGAGCACGTCCGGGCCGGCTCGCCGAAGAACTACAAGACGGTCCGCTACAAGGAGCGCAAGCTCGCCCGCGAGCACGGCGAGATCCGCCTGTCGTGGTGCGCCACCGATCCCGAGGTGATGCGCACGCTGACCGGGTGGAAGTCCGACCAGTACCGCCGGACCGGCCGGGTCGACCGGTTCGCCCAGCCGTGGATCGTCGAGTTGATCGACGAGATGCACGCCTGCGACACCCCGTCGTTCGGCGGGGTGCTCACCATGCTCTATGCCGGGGACACCCCGGTGGCCGGGCATTTCGGCCTGCGCACCCATAACACTCTGGTCGGCTGGTTCCCCGCCTACGACCCCGAGTTCGCCCGGTACTCCCCCGGGATAATGCACCACTTGCACATGGCCGAGCAGGCCGCCTCACACGGCCTGGGCCAGGTCGACATGGGCAAGGGGGGCCGGGAGTACAAGGCCTGGCTGAAGAACGACGTCACCCACGTCGCCGAGGGCCGGGTCTCCCGTCCGTCGGCGGCCGCGGCCGTCCACTGGATCGGCCGGGCACCGGTGAACAAGGCCCGCGACATCGTCGTGGACCGCCCGTCGCTCTACCGGGTCTACGACAAGGTGCTGAAGGGCTTCGGCCGCGTACGCACATCGCTTCAGCCGGAGCCCGTCGAGAAGGAACCCTCGGGGGCGCGCTGAAGGCTCCCCCGTCCGTCAACGCACACCCTCTACTGCTCTGACCGGGACGGAGAAACCCCTCTCCGTCCAGTCGCGCCGGTCCCTGTTGGCAGTCGCCGCCGATGTCAGACCGCCCGGAAGGACATCCCTCACAAATGAGTCCCGAGATCACCAAGCACAACGGGAAGCCTCAGCTTCACACGCTGCGGCCACTGCCGTCCGTGGATCGTTTCACCCCTCTCACCCCGCACCTCGCCATCTCGCCGACCGTCAGCGTGGTCGTTCCGGCCATGAACGAAGCGGAGAACCTCCCCCACGTCTTCGCCACGCTGCCGCACTGGATCCACGAGGTCATCCTGGTGGACGGCAACTCCACCGACGACACCGTGGCGGTCGCCCGCCGGCTGCGGCCGAACCTGCGCGTCGTGCAGCAGCGCGGCAAGGGCAAGGGAGACGCCCTGCGCACCGGGTTCGCCGAGGCCACCGGCGACATCATCGTCATGATCGACGCCGACGGCTCGACCGACGGCCGCGAGATCATCCACTTCGTCGGCGCGCTGGTCACCGGCGCCGACTTCGTCAAGGGCTCGCGCTACGCCAGCGGTGGCGGCAGCGACGACCTCACCTTCAGCCGCCGCCTGGGCAACAGCGTCCTGCGCACGCTGGTGAACTGGATCTACGGCACCAAGTACACCGACCTGTGCTACGGCTACAACGCCTTCTGGGCCCGCCACCTTGACGTCCTCGACCTCGACTGCGAGGGGTTCGAGGTCGAGACCCTGCTGAACATCCGCGCGGCCAGGGCCGGCCTGCGCGTCCACGAGGTGCCGAGCCACGAGCGCTGCCGCATCCACGGCGACAGCAACCTGCGCGTCGTACGGGACGGCACGCGCGTGCTCAAGACCATCATCCGCGAGTGGCGCCGGCCCCCGATCGAGGTGCCGCCCGCCGCGACCGCCCAGCAGCACGCCGCGGACCAGGGCGCCGCGTAGACCGGCATGGACATCTCCGTCGTCATCTGCGTCTACACCGAGGAGCGGTGGGACGACATCAGGGCCGCCGTGCAGTCGGTGCGCGGCCAGACACGCATGCCCCACGAGCTGCTCCTCGTCGTCGACTACAACCCTGAGCTGCACCTGCGACTCAAGCGGGAGTACGCCGACGCGATCGTCGTGGAGAACACCCACGCGCGTGGCCTGTCCGGTGGCAAGAACACCGGCGTGGCCACCGCGACCGGTGACGTCGTGGCCTTCCTTGACGACGACGCGGTCGCCGACCCCGGGTGGCTCGCGGCCTTCGAGGACGCGCTGTCCGCGGAGCCGCCCGGCTCCGCGGGCACGGTCGTCGGGGTCGGGGGCCTCACCCGGCCGCTGTGGGACGCCGGAAGCCGGCCCCGGTGGTTCCCCGAGGAGTTCGACTGGACCGTCGGCTGCACCTACCGCGGGCTGCCTGCCGAGCGTAAGCGCATCCGCAACGTGATGGGAGGCAACGCCGCCTTCGTCCGCGAGGCCGTGAGCGGCGTCGGCGGCTTCCACTCCGGCATCGGCCGTAGCGTGCAGGGCCGCAAGAGCCTGCCGCTGGGCTGCGAGGAGACCGAGTTCTGCATCAGGCTCTCCCAGCGCCGGCCCGGTTCGATCATGATGTTCGAGCCGAAGGCGATCATCGGCCACCGCGTGCCCCCCGCGCGGGCCACCTTCCGCTACTTCCGGACCCGCTGCTACGCCGAGGGGCTGTCCAAGGCGCTGGTCGCGCAGAGCGTCGGCGCCGGCGACGGCCTGTCGAGCGAGCGGGCCCACGTCATGAAGACGCTGCCGCTCGGCGTCCTGCGCGGCGTGGCCGACACCCTGCGCGGCGACCCGGCCGGCCTGGCCAGGGCCGGGGCGATCATCGCCGGCCTGGCCTGGACGACCTGGGGGTACGCCGTCGGCGCCGCCCGGCTGCGGCTGCGCGGGAAGCGGGCCGGACGCTCTATCGACCACGAACGGTGACACCATGCGCGTGCCGATCCTGATGTACCACTCGGTGACCGACCGCCCCAACAGCGCCACCCGGCCGCTGGCGGTCCGCCCCTCGGTGTTCGAGTCCCAGATGACCTATCTGAAGGACCGCGGTTTCACCGCGCTCACCCTGGGCGACCTGGTCGCCACGCTGTACGGCACCGGGGGCGCCCCGGTGCCCGACCGGCCGGTGGTCATCACCTTCGACGACGGGTACGCCGACTTCCACGGCGAGGCGCTGCCCGTCCTCGAACGGCTCGACTTCCCCGCGACGGTGTTCCTGACCAGCGGGTGGGTGAGCGACGCCGGTCGCGACGCCGCCGGCCGGCCGCTGGACAAGATGCTGAGCTGGAGCCAGGCCCGCGAGGCCGTCTCGTGCGGCGTCGAGATCGCCGGGCACAGCCACAGCCACCCGCAGCTCGACCAGTTACCCGACGCGGCGCTGCGCCAGGAGCTCCGCCGCAACAAGGCCCTGCTGGAGGACAAGGTCGGCCGGCCGGTCGCCACGATGGCCTACCCGTACGGCTACTCCAGTGCCCGGGTGCGCAAGGAGGTCCGCAAGGCCGGCTACTGGGCGGCCTGCGCCGTGGCCAACGCCCTGGCCGGGGACGACGACGACGTGATGGCGCTCCCTCGGCTGACGGTGAGCCGCTCCACGACGATGAACCGCTTCCGGCGGGCCGTCGAGGGCCGCGGCGTGCCGATCATCTATCTGAAGGAACACGCGCTGACCAAGGGGTACGCGATGGTTCGCCGCACCCGCTACGGCCTGCGTCAAGTGGTAGGGCGTGAGTGACGTAACCGCGGGGAAGACGCCGCGCGTCGACGAGGGGGGTGACGCGACCGTGAAGACGACCGTGACCGGTGACCGGCCGGAGGCGGCGGACGCCGGGGAGACCGCAGGGAGGTTGACCGTCCTGCGGCGGCGTCTCCTTCGTGACCTGCGCAATCCGCTGTTCCTGAACGGCTACGCGCTGATGGCCAACACCGGGATCACCGCGGTGCTCGGCATGGGTTACTGGCTGCTGGCCGCCCGGCTGTACGCGCCGGAGGACTTCGGCCGCAGCCAGGCGCTGATCACCGCGATGCGGCTGTTCGCCGGGCTCATCGCGCTCGGGCTGACCGGCGCGCTCGCCCGGTTCATCCCGGTGGCCGGCCGGCGCACCGGCGGGCTCATCGCGCGCGGATACTTCATCGCCACGCTGACCGCCCTGGTGGCGGCGCTCGGCTTCCTGCTGACGCTCCCGTTCTGGGGCGAGAACTACGCCACGCTGGCGGGCGTCGGCCCCGGCCTGTTCTTCCTGGCGTCGGTGGCCATCTGGACGGTGTTCACCCTGCAGGACGTCGCGCTCGCCGGCATGCGCCAGGCCGTCTGGGTGCCGGTGAACAGCTTCGCCTTCGGCCTGGTCAAGATGGGCCTGCTCGTCGCCGTGGCGGGCACGCTCCCCAGGGACGGCATCTACGTCTCCTGGGTCGTGCCGACCGCGCTGGCGCTCATCCCCATCAACCTGCTCATCTTCGGCGTGCTGGTGCCCCGGCACGCCGCCCGGACGCCCGCCGGATCCCGGCCGCCCCGGCTGCGCGAGATCGGCCGGTTCCTCGCCGGCGACTACCCCGGGGCCTTGTCCATCCTGGCGATCGTCTATTTCCTGCCGGTGTACGTCGCCTCGCGGGTCAGCGGAGAGCTGTTCGGTTACTTCGCGATCCCGCAGACCTTAGGGGCGATGATCGAACTGCTGGCCATCAACATGGCCACCTCGCTCACGGTGGAGGGGTCCGGCGACCGGTCCCGGCTGGCGGCCAACTGCCTGCAGGCGCTGCGCCGGTCGTACCTGATCATCATTCCGGCGGTGGCGGTCACCGTCGCCGCCGCCCCGCTCATCCTGTCGGTGTTCGGCCCCGGCTTCGCCGAGCACGGCGCACCGCTGCTGCGGCTGATGGCGATCGCCGTGCTCCCGCGCGTGCTCATCGAGATCTACCTGAGCTCGCTCCGGGCCCGCAGCGAGGCGCGTCTGCTCGCGGCGGTGCAGATCGGCCTGGCGGTGCTGGTGCTGTCCTCCTCGATCATCCTGCTGCCGGTCGCGGGCATCACCGCGGTGGGATACGGGCTGCTGTTCAGCGAGGTCCTGGTCGCCCTGCTGATCCTGCCGGGACTGCGCAAAGTGCTCCGCGGCTCCGCCGTCCCGGGTACGCCCGGCACGGGTGAGGAGCCTGAGGCAGCATCATGGTCTTCGTGAGGCAACGGACGGGCGACGAGGTGACCGACGAGACGGCGACGAAGATCGCCACCGAGGCGGACGACCACGCCCGCAACCGGCCCCCCGCCCCCGGGGACGAGACCCCGTCCACCGCGGAGCAGGAGCCCACCGGCGAGCACGAGCCGGCCGGCGACGTGGACGGGACGAGTCCCGACGCGGGAGAAGCGACTCCCGGCCCGGACGAGACCGGCCCGGACCAGGATGACGCGACTCCCGGCGAGGCGAGCCCTGACACGGCCCAGGGGACCGGCGCCGCCGCGGAAGCGACACCCGCCCCGGAGGAAGCGGCCGCCGGCCCGGACGAGAGCCCTGCGGACACCGGCGATGCGTCTCCCGACGACCCGGAAGCGACCAGTAACGTGACCGACACGACGCTCGCCCCGGAGACCGCGACCGCCGACGCGGACGAGACCCCCGCAGGCGCGGGCGAACCGGAAGCGATCACTGGCACGGACGAAACGACCAGTGACGTGACGGACACGACGCTCGCCCCCGAAAAGACGACCACAGACGCGGACGAGACCCCCGCGGACACCGGCGATGCGTCTCCCGACGTGGACGAAGCGACCGGTGACGTGGTGAGCACGACGCTCGCGCCTGAAGAGGCGACCACCGACGGGAACGACCCTGCGGAGGCGAGTCCCGGCGAGGTCGCGGACGAGGGCGCGGAGGGCGGGTCGGGCGCCGGGGAGGACGCCACGGCGGCCGACGGAGACACTGCGGCCGACGGCGACGCTGCGGGAGACGGAGACGGGGAAGGCAACGGGGAAGGCGACGGCGCCGGTCACGCGGACGCCGTTGTCGTGGACGTCTCCGGCGGCGGCACGGCCGATGACGACATCGACCCGGACGTCACCTCCGAACTGCCGCGCCCGGTCGCTCTTCCTCTCGCTCGCCCCACCGGCGACCTGACGGCCGGCAAGGCCGGGGCCGGTTCCGGCGGCTCGCCGTCGGGCGGCGCGGAGACGGACGAGCCCGCCGATCAGGACGTCACGCAGGTGTTCTCGCTCCCCCTGCCGTCGACCGCACAGGCCGGCCCTGTGGCCCCGGCCGCACGGCCCCGCAGCGCTCCCGGCCGCCCGGCCAAGGACCGCCCCGCCAAGGGTGGGCCCGCCTCCGCCCGTTCGCTGCAGGAGCTGCTCGCCGCCGAGAGCGCGGCGCAGGAAGCGCCTGCGGACGAACACGCGGTCACAGACGCGCCTCCGGGCGGACTCGCGGTCACAGACGTGCCCGCGGGCGAGCGCTCGGTGACGGACGCCCCTGCGGATGGGCACGCGGTGACAGAGGCGCCGGCGCCTCCGGCGAAGGGCGCGGCCGCCGATGCGGCGGGCGGGCGGGCGGCGGAGCCGTCCCTGCCGGCTCGCCTGGCGGCGAGCGCGGCGTCCTGGCTGCCGCCGCTGCTCACCCTCGAGGGCCTGGCCATGTACGTGCTGGCGCTCAAGGTGCCGCACGGGGCCATGCGCGGCGTCGACCTGGACCAGCTCAACGGCCTCGGCCTGATCTCGGTCCTGCCGATCACGGCCTTCGCGTCGATCGCGATGATCATCGTGTCGTTCTTCGTGACGCTGACCCAGAACACCGACCGCAAGGGCGTGCTGCTGTTCCAGCTCGCCGCGGTGACCTTCACGCTGCACGGGGCGGCGGCGCTGGTCGAGACCGAGCCGCGCTTCCCCACGGCGTGGGTGCACGCCGGCTTCGCCGAGTACATCGGCCGGGCCGGGGAGGCCCTACCGGGCCTGGACGCGCGTTTCGCCTGGCCGGGGTTCTTCGCGTTGTTCGGGTTCGCGCTGCGCGCGGCCGGGGTGGACGACCCGTCGATGGTGCTCCAGTGGACGCCGCTGGTGTCCAACCTGCTGTACCTTCTGCCGTTCGTCCTGATCCTGCGCCAGATCGTGGCCACCACCCGGGCCCGGTGGTTCGCCGCGCTGCTCTTCATCGTCGTGCAGTGGATCGGGCAGGACTATTTCTCGCCCCAGGGGTTCACCTTCGCGCTGTACCTGGTGTTCGTGGCGATCCTGATGCGCTGGTTCGGCCGGGCCGAGCCGCGGACGGCGCCGCTGCCCGCCAAGGGGTTCGTGCGCCGGCTGCTGGCCCGGCTCGACCGGCTCACCCCTGGGGAGCTGCCCGCGCGGCCGACGACGGTGACCGACCGGGTGGTGCTGCTGACGCTGCTGTTCGGCCTGTTCGTCGCGACCACGGCGACCCATCAGATCACTCCGTTCATGATGATGGGCGCGCTGACCGGCCTCATCCTGCTGCGCCGCAGCACGCTGTCGCTGGCGCTGCCGGTGCTGCTCGGGCTGCTCGTGCTGGCCTGGATCAACTACCAGGCGACGCCGTTCTGGAGCGGCCGCATCGACGAGCTGTTCGGCGGCATCGGCAAGATCTTCGCCAACCTGCAGGAGAACACCGGTGACCGGCTGGAGGGCACCGACCCGCAGCACGCGATCGTGCTCCAGGTGCGGCTCGCGATCTGCGGGGTGATCCTGCTGTGCGCGGCCGTCGGCCTGCTGCGCCGGCTGCGCCGCGGCGTCGGCGACCGGGCGGCGGTGATCCTGCTCGGCGTTCCGACGCTGGCGCTCGGCCTGCAGAGCTACGGCGGCGAGATCGGCCTGCGGGTCTACATGTTCGCACTGCCCGCGGCCTGCATCCTCGGCGCGTACGCGTTCTTCCCCAACCTGCCGGCGGTGACCACCGACGAGCGC
Organism: Sphaerisporangium melleum; assembly: GCF_014646695.1. GTDB lineage: Bacteria > Actinomycetota > Actinomycetes > Streptosporangiales > Streptosporangiaceae > Sphaerisporangium > Sphaerisporangium melleum. The sequence goes on along the minus strand of NZ_BMNT01000008.1, from coordinate 158,469 downwards.
GAGGGCGAGACGGTGCCGATCAGGCGGCGCACCCAGCGGTTCGCGCCGGGGACGACGCGCCGGGTCTCGGTGGTGCTCGCAGCGGTGACCGCGCTGGTGCTGTCCGGTGCCTTCCTGGTCGCACGGTACGGCAACGAGAAGTTCGAGCGGGTCACCACGGGCGAGGCCGCGGCCCTGCACTATGTCTACGAGCACGACCGGCCGAGCGCCCGCGTGCTGTACCTGGTGCCGGTGATCGGCGAGGAGGTCACGCCCACCATCCCGTGGCGCGAGCGCGACATCGACCGGGTGGAGTACGACCAGGCGCTGGTCACCAAGGACCCGGCCGACCTGCAGGGGGTGCTCACCGCGCTGCGCGGCAAGGCGCCCAACACCTTCCTGATCGCCACGCGCGGCCAGGCGGCGTACCTGGAGCTCAACCACGGCTTCCCCGCCCGCTGGGGGGAGAGCTTCCGTGCGGCGCTGGACGCCTCGACACGGCTGAAGCAGGTGTACGCCAACCGGGACGCCGCCCTCTACACGCTGCGCACCTACCCGAAGGGGGCGGAGATCCCGCCGCCGCAGCCGGTGACGATGGTGGGCGACCGGTCCACGCCGTGGACGCCGGTCGGCCTGGTGGCGCTGGCGCTGTCGGCGTGCACGCTGTTCGCGGCGGAGCTGGCCAGGTTGCGCTCTCCTGGGCGCATCACCCGGGGACGCCGCCGGTTGGTGCTGGCCGGCCTGCTGACGACGGCGATCGCCCTGGCCGTCATCGTCGAGCGCTTCCTCACCCTGACCTCGTAATCAGCGGGGGCGTCACCGGTGACGCCCCCGCTCCGTCAGACGGCGTTCCGCTCCCCCTCGATCTCACCCAGCCGCGCCACCACGCTCTCGGCGAGGCCACGGAACTCGCGCACGCGGTCCTCGGATTCCCGCCCGCGGCTCTCCGGTCGAACACCCGCCGCTGGGGCAGTGGGGTGTCACTGGCCGCGGTCGCTCCACTGGACGGCGTAGGGGGGGAGTTCGAACTTCTTGCCGTCGACGGTGACGGTGATGGCGGCGTCGGCGGTGTTGACCATGATCATCTGACGCTCGACGGCGAGCACCTGGACGCGGGGGTCGGAGACGGGCGGGGCGAGCAGTTCGGCGCCGGCCGGGAACCAGCGGGTGAAGCCGCTGAGCAGGCCCGCCATGGGCATCTCACCGCCGTCGGCCGGGGTCCACAGGCAGCCGGGGCAGTCGTCGCCGCCCTTGCGCTGGGGATTCCAGTAGAGGGCGGTGGCCACGCCGCTCCTGGCGAACTCCATCATGGCCGCGGCCTGCACGGCCGTACGGTGCTGCTCGTCCCACTCGATGTTGTCCGGGGCGATGTACCACTCGGCCCACCAGACCGGCAGGTCGCCGCTGCGCTGGCGCAGCCACGAGGTGACGGCGGAGAACTTCTTGAGCGCGGTGAACTCGTCGGGGACCAGCCCGCGGTCGTTGGTGGCCGAGGAGCCGTCCACGACGATGAAGTCGGCGCCCTTCTTGTGCTTGAGCCAGTAGTCCAGACCGGCGAGGTTCCTGCTGTCGACGGCGCCCCAGGGGCCGCGCAGCGTCGAGGCGTTGGCGCTGCTGACGTGGCTGTCGATCGGGATGTACGGACCGCCCACCTGGATCTTGGGGTTGACGGCCTTGATGGCGTCGTAGACCCGGTTGTACAGGTCGGTGTAGGCCTCGACGTCCCAGTCGTTGTGCGCGTCGTCCCAGAAGCCCTTGAACTCGTTCCACACCATGTAGTGGGTGACGGTGGGATAGCGCCGGGCGACGGTGGCGGCGAGCTTGGCATAGTCGTCGAAGTGCTCGCGCAGCGGGGCGACCTCGATGGTGCTCCAGTTCGTGCGCCCCTGGGGGCCGCCCTTCATCCAGTCGGGCGCGCAGCACAGCGTGAGCACCGGCTGCGCCTTGGTGGCGGCCATCAGCTTCACGCGGCGGTCGAGGTCCCGGAAGTCGTACTTGCCGGGCGCCGGCTCGGGGTTGCCCGCGCCCCACCCCATGATGTGCTGGTTCTGCAGCATGGGGACGCGGGCGAACAGATCGCTCACGCGGCGGCGGACGTCGTCGCTCTCGTTGTCGGCGCTGTACTGCGTGTGGGTGACGCCCCAGCGCGGCCAGCTCTCGACGACGGGCGGCTGCTCCAGGCTGGGCGGAGGCTCGGGGGTGGCGAGGATGGTGGCGGCGACGCCTCCGGGGCGCTCGCCGCCGCGCTTGGCCGCCACGGTCAGCAGGCCGACCACCAGGGCGAGGGCGAGGACGCCGGCCCCGACGGCGATGGGGCCGCGCGGTATGTACCGAGGTCGGGCGTGCCGGCCACTGTTCTCCACCACTTGCTCACCGTATCCGCTCACGCTTGCAGGACCCTTGAATCGTCCCACCCATGGAGCCCCTCACGTGCCCTGCCTCCTGCCCTCCGCCGTCCGGATGCCGTTGCTCCCGGTATATCACCAGACTCTCCCATAACCCTGGTAACGCCCCAAGTAATACGATCAACGACCTACCAATAATCAAGCCCCATAAGGTGTCAACTACTTCATGAAAGGGGTATGAAACCGACGACCGAGGATTTGAGGGGGCACAGTGGCCCAGGCATGGCTGCCCGTCGCCAGTCGAATTCCCGCTCTCGAGGACTCCGGGCCGATGGCCGGAGGAGCTCCCCGGGTGGTCTGGTTCATTTGGCCCACCGACCCACACCGCGTATCGGCCAAGTCGGTGGCCCAGCGACTCGTTCAGATCTCCCGTCCGGCACACCTGGTGTGGAACCCGGTCAGCGGGCAGATCATCCAATCCCTCCCGCCGACCAGGGCGGCGTCCGGCCTGCCGGGCGAGCTGAACCGGCAGGGCAGGGTGTGCGTCCAGATCCGGGTGCTGGGCTCGGTCGAGGAGCCCTTCACCGAGAGCAAGATGGACGGACTGGACGACATCCTGGCGTGGCTCGACTCCTGGCACGTCCCGCGCAGGTGGCCGGCCGGCGCCCCGCTGCCGTACCCGCTGTCCATGGCGGCACAAGGCAGCATGCGGGTGTGGGCCAAGGGCGGCCACTTCGGCGCCTCCCAGGTGCCGGGCGTCCCGGACGGCGACCCGGGGGCGATCGACGTCCACCGCATCGTCGGCGAGCCCGCCGACGGGCTGGACGTGCCCGTCCCGGGCCGATCACCGGACGCCGGGGAAGCGGCCGGGCAACGGCGCTAACAGCATTCCCCTATCACACCGTGATACGATCTTTATCGTCCTATTACAGGGTAGGCACCAAGCTGGGTAAAGGCATGGCCGCCCTTCCATGCCACAGGGACCACCCAGTAGGAGCCCATGCGCGTATCCGTCGTCCACCCGAGGGAGCTCGGCCCTTCCGAGACGGCCCGATGGCGGGTGCTGCAGGCGAGTGATCCCGCCTTCGACAGCCCGTTCCTGTCACCTGAGTTCACGATCGAGACCGGGCGGGTGCGCGAGCAGGCGCGGGTGGCGGTGCTGAGCGACGGTGGCGACATCGTGGGGTTCTTCCCCTTCGAGCGCCACCAGTTCGGCATCGGCATGCCCGTCGCCGCGGGACTCACCGACGCCCAGGGCATGGTGCACGCCAAGGACGTCGAGTTCGACACCCAGGAGCTGATGAAGGCCTGCGGGCTGGCGGTGTTCGAGTTCGACCACCTGGTGGCCGGCCAGCCGCTCGTCCCGGTCCGGCACACTCGCCACCCCTCACCGGTGATCGACCTGTCCGACGGCTACCCGGCCTACGTCGAGACGCTCAAGCAGGTGTCCGGCAAGACCTACAAGTCCACCGCGTACAAGTCGCGCAAGCTGCAGCGCGACCACGGCACGCTACGCCACGACTACGGCGTCTCCGACGAGTCGGTGCTGCACACGCTGCTGACCTGGAAGACCGACCAGTACCGCCGCACCGGCCGCAGCGACCGGTTCGCCCGCCCGTGGATCGTGCGCCTGGTGCGCAACCTGCTTCAGGTGGACACCGAGCACTTCGCGGGCCAGCTCGACATGATCTACGTCGATGGCCGTCCGGTCGCCGGGCACTTCGGGTTGCGCACCAAGACCACGCTCGCCGGCTGGTTCCCCGCCTACGACCCTGCCTACGCCAAGTACTCCCCTGGGCTGATCCACCACCTGGCGATGGCCGAGCGCGCCGCCGAGGCGGGCATCCGCCTCATCGACATGGGCCGGGGCGAGAAGGAGTACAAGGAGAAGCTCAAGACCGGGGAGCTGTGGGTCACCGAGGGCCGCGTCGCGCGGCCGACTCCGGGGGCCGGAGTGCACTGGCTGGTCCGCGTGCCCGTCCGCAAGGCACGTGGAACGGTCCTCAACAACTCCATGCTGCGCGAGACCGCCGACCTGGCCCTGCGGACCTACGGCCGCATCCGCACCACCATCGCCTCCTGAGGGCCGCACCGAACCGGCCGGCCGCCCGGCCGAGATGCGCTAGCTTTCTCCTTTGGCCGCCCGCGCGAGACCGGCGGGCGGCGGAGAAGGGGAGCTTGTGAGTCCCGAGAGACAGCTCGCGGCCCGCACGGGACGCGAGACCGTGTACCTGCCGTCCAACCGGCTCGGCCTCTACCTTGCCCTGCGCCACTGGTGCACGCCCGGTCAGCGCCTGCTCATGTCCCCCATCTCGGCGGACGAGATCCTGTTCCTGGTGCTGGCCGCCGGTCTCATCCCGGTCATCGCGCCCCTGTCGGTCCTCGACGGCAACATCGAGCTGGGCCGTGTCCTGCTCGGCACGGTGGACGCCGTGCTCACCACCAACCTGTACGGGCTGCCGGACGCCGTGCTGGGCATGGCGGGCGCGCTGCTGATCGAGGACGTCGCGCACGCCGCCGAGACCTCGGTGGACGGCAGGCCGCTCGGCACGTTCGGCGCGGCGGGGGTGTTCAGCCTGTCCAAGCACGCGGGCGCCGGGTCGGGCGGGGTGCTCGCGGTGGACGATCCGGCCGACCGGCGGGCGCTGGAACGCGAACGCGACCTGCTGCTCCGGCCGGGTGCGCTGCGCCGTGACCTGCTGTCGGTCGCGACCTCCACGGGCCGTCACCTGGCGCTGCGGCTGGACATGGCCCGGCCCGCGATGCGGCTGTCGCACCTGCTCGGCCTGGAGGAGCCGCGCGAGGGCCACCGCATCGCGCTGCGCCCGCGGGACCTGGCGCCGGCGCTGGCCTCGGGCGGCGGGCTGGCGGCGCTGGACCCGTGGGTCCGCGCCGACCTGCACGACTACCGCAGCCGCCGCGGCGCCGTCGCCCGGTGGTACCAGGGCCACCGCCTGGCCCGGCTGCCGAAGGAACGCGGAGCGCGGCTCGCGGGCGTCGCCCGGCTGGCCGAGCTGCCCACGGTCGCCCCTGGTGTGCTGCGGCAGACCGGCCAGCCGCTGTTCCGGGTGCCGCTGCTGGTGGCCGGCCGGGACGAGGCGATCGCCGCGCTCGCCCGCCGGGGCGTGCCCACCGGCTACCTGTACGACCCGCCGTACGACGACTACGCGCCCGGTTTCGTGGAACCGTCGCCGGAGCCGGAGGCGGCCCGCTGGTGGGCCCGGCACGTGCTGCCGGTGGACCCGCTGTACGCCGAGCGGGCGCTGCCGGTCGTCGAGTCCCTGCAGCCGGCCCCGCCGCCCCCCGGCTCCCACCTGCTCCGCCCCGCCGCCTGACCCGGGCTCGTCTCCGCGTTCGCCGGGCCGCGGCCGTGGTCAGCCGCCGGCCAGCAGTCCGGCCACGATCGCACAGCCCTTCCGCAGCTCTGCCTGCGACACCGAGCCGTACCCGATCACCAGCCCGGGATGGCGCACCGGGCCGTGGTGGTGCCGGTCGGCGGTGTCCAGCAGCACTCCCCGCTCGGCCGCGGCGGCGACCAGCGGGCCGACCCGCTCGGCGGGCAGCGGCAGGAAGACGTGCAGCCCGGCGGAGTCCCCGGTGACCAGGCCGCCGAGGATGTCCACCACGGCGGCGCGGCGGCGGGCGTAGGACAGACGCGCACGGCGCAGGTGGCGGTCCAGGTCGCCGCGTTCGAGCAGCACCGAGACGGCCTCCTGCACCGGGCCGGAGGTGCGGTCGGTGAGCGCGTGGCGCACCTGGGCGATCCGCGCGAGCAGCGCGGGCGTGGCGACCAGCCAGCCGATGCCGATGTCGGGGGCGAGCGACTTCGACAGCGTGCCGAGCAGGACGACCCGCTCGGGGTCGAGGCCGTACAGGGCGGGCAGCGGCGCCACGTCGTAGCGGAACTCGGCGTCGTAGTCGTCCTCGACCACCATGGCTCCGCTGCGCCGCGCCCAGGCGAGCAGGCGCTCCCGGCGCGGGATGGGGAGCCGGCCGCCGAGCGGGTACTGGTGCGCGGGCGTGGTGTAGAGCAGGCGCAGGTCGCCGGGCAGCCCGGCGGGCAGGACGCCCTGCTCGTCGACCGGGCAGGGGACGACCCGCCCGCCCCGGGCCTCGATGATCGTGCGCGCCTTGCCGTACCCCGGCTCCTCGACCCCGGCGCGCTCTCCCGGGCGCAGCAGGGTGGTGACGAGCAGGTCGAGGCCGTGACCGGTGCCCCGGGTGACCAGCACGTTCTCCGGGCCCACCGCGACGCCCCGCACCCGGCGCAGGTGATCGGCCAGCAGCTCGCGCAGGCGCGGGTGCCCGTAGGGGTCGATGACGTCGGCCGGGGGCCGGTCGCCCGCCCTGCGCCACGCGCGGCGCCAGGCCGCCCGGTCGTAGTCGCGCACCCAGGGTCGTCCGGGCCGCAGGTCGATGAACCCTTCGCCGCCCGGCGCGGCGGTGTACACGACGTCCGGGCCCCGGCCGGCCGCCGGCATGGCGATGGGGCGCGGCCCGGCACCGGGCGCGTCGAGCTCCGGCCCGGCCGCCGCACCGTCACGTCCGGCCGGGATGTCCCCGGCGGCGCCGCGCCCGGCGGCCGGCGCACCTCGCGTGCCGGACGACTCCCCCGGCTCGGTCAGGCCGGCGACGTAGGTGCCGGAGCCGTGCCGGCCCTCCAGCCATCCTTCGGCGTAGAGCTGCTGGAAGGCCTCGGTGACCACGGTTCGGCTCACGCCGAGCAGCGCGGCGAGGGCGCGGCTGGACGGCAGGCGCTCCCCCGAGCGCAGCGTGCCGCCGCGCATGCTCGCCCGCAACTGGTCGCCCAGTTGCACCGCGAGCGGGGTGGACGCCGCCCGGTCGAGGACGAGGGGCAGCTCGACATGGCCTGGCAAGTGGTCTCCCGAAACCGCTCGAATGTGGACCTGCCCGGCCGGTCCACTTCTCCGTACGTTAGTGGCATGCTCTCCACGACTCCTCGCACCACCGTCAAGCGCGGCAAGGACCGTGCCCGCACCGACCGCGCCGAGCTGTACGCCATTCTGGACGCCGGGGTGATCTGCCATCTCGGCGTCGTGGTGAACGGGTCGCCCCGCGTGCTGCCCACCGCCTACGGCCGCATCGGCGACACCCTGTACCTGCACGGCTCGACCGGCGCCGCGTCGCTGCACGCCGGCGGGGACATCTGCGTGACCGTCACCCATCTGGACGGCCTCGTGCTCGCCCGCTCGGTGTTCCACCACTCGGCGAACTACCGCTGCGCGATGATCTACGGCGCGCCCCGGATCGTCACCGACGCGCAGGAGCGGCTCGACGGGCTGCGCGCCATCGTCGAGAACCTCGTGCCCGGTCAGTGGGAGGCGGCGCGTAGCCCGTCCCGCAAGGAGCTGGCCGCGACGGAGGTGGTGGCGCTGTCGCTGGCCGAGGCGTCGGTGAAGGTCCGCCAGGGGCCGCCGTCGGACGAGGAGGAGGACTACGCGCTGCCGGTGTGGGCGGGCGTGCTGCCGGTCCGGATGGTCTGGGGCGCTCCGGAGCCGGATCCCGTGCTGCCCTCGGGGACACTGGTGCCCGCGCATATTTCCGGACGAGGGCCCAATGGCTGACAGTGATCACCACAGAAAGGCAAATATGGCCTTAAACATCTCCTGGCTTCGGCACCACCATTAGGCTTCGTTCTCGCGTCATGGGTGGGGGCCCGGCCACATAAGGAGACCGTATGGACGGCCACAGCGAGACCTGGCGAGTCCCCGGATACACCGAGTTACGCGAGCTCGGCACGGGCGGGTCCGGGCGTGTCGTCATGGCACGGCACGACATGGACGGGTTCCACGTCGCCATCAAATATCTCGCCGACTCGTTGTGCGGCGACCCGGGCTTCGTGGTCCGCTTCCGGCACGAGGCCCGGCTGCTGGAGCTGCTGGACAACCCGCACGCCGCGCGGTTCTACGAGTACATCGAGCACCCCGGCGGCGCCGCCATCGTCATGGAGCTGGTGAACGGCGTCTCGCTGCGCGCGATGTTGCGCTCGGAGGGCCCGACCGGCCCGGAGGCCGCGCTCGTGCTGCTCAAGGGCGCGCTGCTCGGCCTGGCCGCCGCGCACAACGGCGGCATCGTGCACCGCGACTTCAAGCCCGAGAACGTCGTCATCGAGGCGAGCGGGCACAGCAAGCTCATCGACTTCGGCATCGCGGTGCGCTCGGGCGAGGGGGTCAGCGGAGCGGGCACTCCCCCGTACATGGCGCCCGAGCAGTGGGCCGGCGCGCCCGCCGGGCCGAGCACCGACGTCTACGCCGCGACCATCGTGTTCTTCGAGTGCCTCACCGGCACCCGGCCGTTCCAGTCGCGGAACATGGCGGCACTGGCACGGCAGCACCAGTCGATGCCGCCGCCGGTCGAGCAGGTCCCCGCGCCGCTGCGGGGGCTGGTCGAGCGCGGCATGGCCAAGCGCGCCGCCGACCGGCCGCCGACGGCGGAGGCGTTCCTCGCCGAGCTCGAGGAGGTCGCCCTCCAGGCGTACGGAGTCGACTGGGAGGAGCGCGGGCGCCGCAGGCTGGCCGCGCTCGCCGGCCTGCTCGCGCTGCTGTTCCCGCTCGGCGAGGAGGGCTCGCAGGCCAGCACGTCGCTGGCCGAAACCGAGCTGGGCGGCCCCCGCCGGGCGCTGAGCAAGGTCGGCGTCAAGATCGCCGTGGGCGCGGTGGGCCTCGCGGTGGTCGCCGCGGCCGGCGCGATCCTGGTGAACTCCCTGGGCGACAGCACGCTGCAGGCCCAGACCACGACCGTCACGCCGACGGCGACCGCGTCCGGCTCCCCCGAGCCGGCCATCGCCGAAGAGCCGGTCGAGGAGCCGACGGAGGAGCCGTCCGAGGAGCCGGCGCAAGAGCCGACCGAGGATCCCGCGCCGACCGCGGCTCCGACCGGCACCGTCGCCGCCGTGCCGTCCACCCCGCCCCAGCCCCCGGCCACCAAGCCGTCGCCCAAGCCTTCCCCGAGCAAGAAGCCGGTGAAGTCTCCCAAGCCCACCGCCACCAAACCGAAGCCGTCACCGAGTCCGTCCGAGAAGGAGAGCGACCCGGACGCCAAGACGGACGACACTCTGCCCACGGGCAGGCCGAAGCCGACCCCCACTCCGCCTCCTCCGCCGCCCCCGCCGCCGTCCCCGGAGCCGACCAGGACCAGGCCGACGCCGAGCGCCCCTCCCAGCTCGACACCGCCGCCGCGCGGTGAGGGCGACACCCCCGCGCCGGACAAGACCCCTTCTGAGGGTCCGGCCGGGGCGCTGGCCGCCGGACTGGTGACGGCAGGGGCGCTTCCCGCCACACTTGTGCTCGGACAGCGCATCGCGGGACGGCACCGGAGGCGGCGGTAGATGCCAGATGGGGACAGCATCGCGGGATATCGGCCGACCGGCCGTTCCCGCGCCGGCGAGACCGGCACGTGGACCGACGCGCTGACACCGGACGGCACGCTCGGCGGCCTGCTGTGGATCGATCCCGCGGCCCTCGCGGCCCCCGGGGCTGGTGAGCGGCTCGTCGCCGAGGTGAGCGCCGACCGGCGTCTGATCCGCGGCGGGGTCACCGGGCTCATGCCGATCACCGACCTGGTGGCCGCGCGGGGACGCGTCTGGCTGCTCACCGCGCGCCCCGGGACGCCGTCTCTGGCGGAGCTGATGAACGGCCCCGCCCCTGACTCGGGCAGCGCGGCCATCGTGCTGGTGGAGACCGCGCAGACCCTTCTCGCCGTCCACGCGGCGGGCCTGGCCCACGGCGCCCTGCACCCGGGCACCGTGGTGATCACCGACGAGGGCGCGGCGCTGCTCGCCGAGCGCGGGCCGGCCGCGGCGCTGCTCGGGCAGGCGTCCGTGGAGCGTGACCTGGCGGCCTGGGCCTCCCTGGCCCGGGGGCTCGGCGCGGTGTGGGCGGCGGACGACCCGCGGGCGGCACGGCTGTTCGACCACGCGGCGGCCACCGCGGTCACCCACGGTCTCGGCGCCGCGCGGGACGTCCTGGTGGACGGCCGGGACGTGCTGCCGACCGGTTTCGCCACCCGCGAGCGGCTCGTCCAGACCGTCCAGCAGTGGTCGGCGAGCGCGGTGCCCACCGGGCGGCCGGTGCCCTCGCCGGGCATGGCAGAAGGCGAGATCGTCACGCTGCTGTACGCCCCGGACGCGCCCGCGGACCGGCGGCAGGCCGACGGCCTGCCGCCGTACCCGCCGGACACCGCGCCATCTCCACCGGGCGTGCCCACGGCCGCGGCGGGCGGCGGAGAAGTGCGCTTCGGCCCGGGGGTGCCGGCCGACACGGCGGCCGCGCAGATCTGGCGGTCCGGGCGCGAGCAGCTCACCGTGCCGGCGAACGAGCGGCCACCGCGGCCGCGGCGGCGCCGTCGCCGTCGCGGTGGCCTGCTGGGGTCGGTGGTGGTGTTCGCGGTCATCATCGCGGCCGCGGCCTACCTGTGGTCGCAGCGCGGCGATCCGCTGGCGGTGAGCGCGGTCGAGGTCAGGAAGCCGAAGGCCGCCGGGTGCGACAGCACCGTGGTCGTGACCGGCGTGGTCACCACGAACGGCTCGGCGGGCCAGGTGTCGTACGAGTGGCTGCCGACCGGCAGGAAGCCGGTGCGGCAGACCGACACCCTGCGGTCCGGCGAGTCGCGCCACGAGGTCACCCTGGAGTGGGACGTGAGCGGTCAGGGGACGCGGAAGCTGACCGCCCGGCTGCGGGTGCTGTCCCCGGTCGGGGGCTCGGGCGATCCGCTGGAGGACAAGGCCACGTTCACCTACAAATGCTGACCCACGCGAGCGGTCACCGAATGCGCGTAATAACGGCGATGTCACTATTCTGACGGGCATGACGCAGACCCCCGCCGGCTGGTACCCGGACCCGTACGGTTCTCCCCAACTGCGTTGGTGGGACGGCACTCAATGGACCGACGCGACCCATCCTCTGGAGGCCACCTCGGCCCAGGGGCCGGTGTCCACCGGCCAGTGGAGCCGGCCCGAGGGGGCAGGGCAGCCGGGGGGCGCGCCCGGGCAGGGCGGGGAGGCCCCGCAGGACGCGCCGCCGTCCGGCACCGGCCCGCAACCGGCCCCCGCCCCGCAGCAGCAGGCGACCGGGCAGCACCCGCAGCCGGGCGCCGCGCCGCAGGACCGGCCGGGCACCGGCCCGCAGCACGTCCCCGGGCCGCCGCAGGGTAGTGGTCCGCAGCAGGGCACTGGGCCGTACCCACAGCCGGGCGCGCAGGCCCCCGGCCCGCAGCAGGGCACCGGCCCCTACCCGCAGCCGGGATTCGCCCCGCCGGGCGGGCCGCAGCAGCCCGGGCAGCCTGCGGGGCCCGCCGGGCCGGGCGGCCCCTACGGGCAGCAGGGCGGCGGGCCCGGCGGGCCCACGAACGTCTACGGGCAGCCCACCGGGCCGTACGGACAGCCGGTGAGCGCCTACGGCCAGCCCACCGGACCGTACGGCGGCCCGGGGGCGCCGGGCGGCGGGCCGCAGATGCCGGGCGGGCCCGGGCCGTGGGGCGGGCCCGGCTCGACGACGCAGCTCCCGGTGCCGGACTTCGGCCCGCAGGGGCCGCCGCCGAAGAAGAAGAGCCCGCTGCCGTGGGTGCTGGGCGGCGGCGCGGTGGCGATCCTCCTCGTCGTGGCGCTCGTCATCGCCCTCACCTTCGTCAACCGGAGCGGCGGCAGGCCGACGGCGGCCGACAGCCCGGTGCCGAGTGCGAGCGCCGAGTCGTCGGCTCCCGAGGTCACCCCGCGGCTGGAGGAGACCCCGGCGCCCGATCCGAGCGCCACGGACTTCCCCGCCGAGCTTCCCCAGCCGGAAGGGGACCAGATCACCGACCCGCGCACCGGCCTGTCGTACGAGTTCCCGGGCAGCCCCTGGTCGGTCCCCAAGTGGGAGGACCTGAACGGCAACGGCCGGCCCGACCCCCGTGTCGCCGTGTGGAGCAGCGCGGCGCAGGCGATGTCGCAGGAGAATTTCGACGGCCAGGGCGGCAACTGGGTGGGCACGGTGGCCTCGTGCGCGCTGCCGCAGATCTTCGAGTACTCCGGGCCGAAGGACCTGCGCAAGGCGACGGCCGAGTTCCTCATCCAGTACGAGAAGGTCTTCTACAGCCCGCCGCACAACCGCAAGATCCTCAAGAACGAGGCCATCGAGGTGAGCGGCAAGAAGGCCTGGCTGCTCAGGCTCGAGCTGGACTTCGGTGACATCGCGAAGAAGCAGGGCTGGAAGTTCAAGAAGGAGCAGGCCGCGCTGGTCCTCGTCGACCGCGGCGGGGAGCGACCTTCCCTCCTTTACGTCTCCGTTCCCGACAATCTGGACACTTCGGTGATCAATCGCGTACTGGACTCTCTCAAGGCCTCATGACCGGGCACTACGCTGAGCTTTATGAGTGACCTGCTGGTCTGGATCGACTGTGAGATGACCGGGCTCGATCTCGGCCGTGACGCGCTCGTCGAGGTCGCGTGCGTCGTGACCGACGGCGAGCTGAACCAGCTCGACGAGGGCATCGACGTGGTGATCAAGCCGCCCAGGGAGGCGCTGGAGCAGATGTCGGAGGTCGTGCGCCAGATGCACACCTCCTCCGGCCTGCTCACCGCCCTGGCCGACGGCGTGACGCTCGCCGAGGCCGAGTCCATGGTGCTGGAGTACATCCGGCGGCACGTGCAGGAGCCGAAGAAGGCTCCGCTGTGCGGCAACTCCATCTCCACCGACCGTTCCTTCCTCGCCCGGGACATGCCGGCCGTGGACGCCTACCTGCACTACCGCATGGTCGACGTCTCCTCGGTGAAGGAGCTGGTCCGCCGCTGGTACCCCCGGGTCTACTTCGCCTCGCCGGCCAAGCAGGGCGGCCACCGGGCGCTGGCCGACATCACCGAGAGCGTGCAGGAGATGCGCTACTACCGCGCCGCGGTCTTCGTGCCCCCGCCGGGGCCGGACACCGCCACCGCGCGTGAGGTGGCGGAGGCCATAACCGGATCTTGACGCTGCACGGCACCAGAAGCTCCCAAAGCCCGCTACACTTTTCCTGTGCCGCGGTGAGAAACCGCGGGGCGTGGTGGGTGTAGCTCAGTTGGCAGAGCGCCAGGTTGTGGTCCTGGATGTCGTGGGTTCAAGTCCCATCACTCACCCTCAGGGGAGACCCGAGTTCGAAAGGCCCGGCCGGAGCATCGGCCGGGCCTTTCGCATGCCCGCCCCTCCGCACCGGGACGGCGGCACCCGCCACCATCCGTCCGGTTTCGGGGAAAGTGCGGTTTCCCGGACTGGCTGGCCCCAAAGGCGGCTTTCGCGGGCTATGCTCGCAAAAACCGGTATACCGCCAGCGCGGGGGGCTCGGCGATCAGGCAATGATTCGCGCCACGGAGGCCGGATGAGTGTCGATGACGCCACGTTCGACGATCGCGCGCACGCCGGGCTGAGCAAGCGCGAGGCCGAGGTGATGGAGCTGATCGCCACGGGTCACTCCAACGGTGAGATCGCCCAGCGGCTGTTCCTCAGTGAGAAGACCGTCAAGAACCACGTGAACCGCATCTACTCCAAGCTGGGAGCGGACTGCCGGATGACGGCCATCGGCCTGTGGAAGGGGGAGTCCTCCGCCCGGGCACAGCCATGAGCGCGCCGTGGGCGTGACCGTGGTCAGGCGGGCACGCCCACGGCCTTGGCGACGGCCTCCAGCGCGCGGGCCAGCGCCGCCAGCCCGTGGTCGATCTCCTCGGCGGTGATCGACAGGGCCGGACGCAGCCGGATGGACCGCTCACCGCACGGCAGGACGAGCACGCCCTCGTCCTCGCGAAGGGCCCGCACCATGTGGTCGCGGCCGTCGAGCACGTCGAAGGCGCACATCAGACCGCGTCCGCGCGGGTTGCGCACCAGTCCGGGGAACCGGATCTCCAGTTCGCGCAGGCCGCCGAGCAGCCGCTCGCCGAGCACCGCCGCGCGCGCGATGAGCCCGTCCCGCTCGATGATCTCCAGCATGCGGCGGGAGCGCACCATGTCCACCAGCCCGCCGCCCCAGGTGGAGTTGATCCGCCCGCTGGTCTGGAACACGTTGCCGGGGACCTCGTCCACCCTGCGCCCCGCCATGATCCCGCCCACCTGGACCTTCTTGGCGAAGGCCACGATGTCGGGCGCCAGCCCGAGCTGCTGGTAGGCCCACGCGGTGCCGGTCAGCCCCGCCCCGGTCTGCACCTCGTCCATGACGAACAGCGCGTCGTTGTCCTGGCACAGCCGCTGGACGGCCCGCAGGAAGCGCGGGCGCATGTGGTTGTCCCCGCCCTCGCCCTGGATGGGCTCGGCGACGAAGCAGGCGATGTCGTGCGGGTGGCGCTCGAAGGCCGCCCGCGCCTGGGCCAGCGCCCGCTCCTCGGCCGTCTCGACGTCCCCGAAGTGGATCGCGGGCACCTCGATGCGCGGCCAGTCGAAGACCGGGAAGCGGTCGGTCTTGACCGGCTCGGTGTTGGTCAGCGACAGGGTGTACCCGCTGCGGCCGTGGAAGGCGTGGGTCAGGTGCAGCACCTTGGTGCCGAGCTCCCTGGGCCGGCCGTGCGCCTCGTTGTGCCGGCTCTTCCAGTCGAACGCGCACTTCAGCGCGTTCTCCACGGCGAGCGCGCCGCCTTCGACGAAGAACAGATGCGGGAGATCGGGGTCGCCGAGCACCCGGGCGAAGGTGTCGGCGAAATCGGCGAGGTGCGCGGTGTACATGTCGGAGTTCGCGGGCTTGTTCGCGGCCACCCGGCCGAGCAGGGCCAGGAATTCCGGGTCGTCGCCGAACGGGTTCACCCCGAGCGGGGCGGAGGCGAAGAAGCTGTAGAAGTCGAGGTAGCGGCGGCCGGTGCCGGCGTCCACGATCCACGATCCCTGGCTGCGGTCGAGGTCGAGCTCGAAGCGGAACCCGTCGACGAGCAGGTGGCGGGCGAGCCGGTCGAGAGCGCTCATCTACCCTCCCGTGAGTGCTGGATGATGGCATGCGAGAGCATTCCCGGTGAGAGCTGGAATTATGTGGAAACCTTCCGGCAGATGACCGTTACTCCTGCAAGATCTTCTGCAGCGCTCGCTCAGACGGCGTGCGCGGCCGTGCCCGCGGCACCCCTGCGCCCGGCCTCCCGCATGCGGTGGGCCAGCAGCAGCAGCGACGCGCCGTAGAGGATGGCGAACAGTCCGATCAGCCAGGTGAGCGCGAGGGCGCCGGAGGCCGGCCAGGCGAACAGCAGGACACCAAAGATCACCGCGAGCACGCCGCTGGCCAGGTGCGACCACTCGGTGTCGCCGGCCCGGCGGCGCGCGAACGCCGCGACGATCTCGGCGACCCCGACGACCACGGCGTAGGCCGCGATGAGCACGAGCAGGGCCAGCGCCGTGATGCCCGGCCAGATCCAGGCGATCAGACCCGCCGCGATACCGAGGACGCCGGAAACGGCCAGCCAGGTCCGCGAGTCCCGGGGGTGGACGCCGCGGAAGGCGCCGTAGACCGCCATCGCGCCGCTGACGATCGCGTACGCGCCGAACAGGACGACCAGCGTCAGCAGCGTGATCAATGGCCAGACCACGGCCAGGATGCCGAACAGGATCGCGCAGGCCCCGCGTACCGCGGGAACCCACCAGTGACGGCCGGTCTCGGTCCAGGGCCGGCCCATCGCGTCGCTGACCTCGCGCATATCGTTCTCCCCCCTTGTCCCCGCTCGGGGTTCTATCCGGAAAGTCACTGCCAACAGCCCAAATAACCGTCAAATGCTGTCTACTCGCCCGCAAGCGCGGCGATATGGTCAGAAGACCGCAGCGAACGCCTCGCTGAGGACCAGGAGGAGATGCCCGGTGTCACTCCGCGAAGCCGCCCACGACATGCGCGAAGAGCTCGTCCGCCTGCGCCATGCCCTGCACCGCGAGCCGGAGCTCGGCCTGGACCTGCCGAGGACGCAGGAGAAGGTGCTCGGCGCGCTCGCCGGCCTGCCGCTGGAGGTGACCACCGGCGACCGGCTGACCTCGGTGACCGCCGTACTGCGCGGCGCGCGTCCCGGCCCGACCGTGCTGCTGCGCGGTGACATGGATGCTCTGCCGGTCTCCGAGCGCAGCGGGGCCAGGGTGGTCTCAGAGCTGCCGGGCCGCATGCACGCCTGCGGCCACGACCTGCACACCACCATGCTGGCCGGCGCCGCGCACCTGCTCGCGGCCCGTCGCGACCGGCTCGCCGGAGACGTCGTCTTCATGTTCCAGCCCGGCGAGGAGGGCGCGGGCGGCGCGAAGATCATGATCGATGAAGGGCTGCTGGAGGTGTCGGGCCGGCGCCCGGTCGCCGCCTACGCCCTGCACGTGATCAGCTCGGTGCTCCCCCAGGGCGTCTTCGTCACCCGCAGCGGCCCGATCATGGCGGCGGCCGACCGGGTGGTGGTCACCGTCCGCGGCAGGGGTGGTCACGGGTCGATGCCGCACCGGGCCGGCGACCCCATCCCCGCGGCCTGCGAGATGGTCACCGCGCTGCAGACCATGGTGACCCGGGGCTTCGACGTGTTCGACCCGGTGGTGGTGACCGTGGGCAGCTTCCACGCCGGCACCGCCGACAACATCATTCCCGAGGAGGCCAGGTTCGAGGCGACGGTGCGGTCGTTCTCAGCGGCGGCGCACGCCCGCGTACAGGAGCGCATCCACACGCTGCTCAAGGGCATCGCCGCCGCGCACGGCCTGGAGGTCGAGGTGGTGTACGACGTCAGCTACCCGGTGACCGTGAACAGCTCCGCCGAGGTGGACTTCACCGCCGACACCGTACGCGAGGTGTTCGACGAGCACCGCTTCATCCGGGCGCCACAGCCGTTCACCGGCTCGGAGGACTTCTCGTTCGTCTGCGACCAGGTGCCCTCGGCGTTCATCGCCCTGGGCGCCTGCCCGGACGGCACCGACCCGGCACGGGCGGCCTACAACCACGCGCCGGAGGCCGTCTTCGACGACGCGGTGCTCCCCGAGGGCACCGCCCTCTACGCCGAACTCGCCGAACGCCGCCTCGCCCAGGAGACACCCGCGTAACCGAGCCTCCGACCGCCCGCACGGCGGGCGGAACACGCGACACGGCGGGCGGAGCAGACGCGACACCAGCGGGCACACCTGCAAGGCCCACGGCCTGCGACGAGCCGGCCGTCCTTGTTCGATCGGGCGCCCACCTGTCAGGAGAAGACGTCCGCCGCCTGCTCCGCGGTGCCGGCGCGGCTGATCCACCGGTCGAGTTCCAGCCGGTCGGTACACGCCATGACGCGCTTGTACTCGTCCTCGGACAGCGAGATACCTCGGCTCTCCAGGACCAGCAGAAGCGCCTCCGCCTTTCCCTCCGCCTTGCCCTCCGCCTTGCCCTCCGCCTTTCCCTTCGCCTCCCCTTCGGCCACGTATCGCAGCGCGAAGTCGCTTTTGTACTTATATGTTCCGGCTACCATTAGTTCCTCCATATACTTCCGTGCGGCCTCCGGGAGTGCCGACATGACGAAATCAGCGTACAACTGTGCGCGATCGCCGTCGATGGAAGGCAGACCTTCGACGAACCCGTCAACGATGGCCTGCGCCTCGATGTCACCGCCGTGGGCGACGGCGGACAATACCGCCAATTCCGGCACCCGGACGACCTCTGCCGGATCGGTCACGACGGGTACGACGGCAGGTCCCGCGACCATCGGGGCGAGGCACCATCCAGGATGTCCCATCTCGATCGGCTGGCCGCACCAGGCGGCCGTGGCGGCGTCCGGGCAGACGACCAGCAGGACCGCAGGGCACTTCATCCGTGCGCGGATCGAGGCCAGGTAGACCGGCCAACTCCAGCGTTTGCCCTGGTCGCGGCTTCGCTGCACCTCGACGACGGCCGCCAGCACCGGGACCTCGTCGGTAAAGACGACCACCGCGTCCGCACGGTACTCCGTCGGGGGGACCTCGGTGAGATCGCCGGAGGCGAGCCTGGCCTCGCGGTAGGAAGGCACCGGTAGCCCCAGTGCGCCATCAAGCAGATCCGCGGCCAATTGGGGACGGTTTTTGAAAAGCATGATGAGAGCTTCGTGTTCCAGTTCAGGCACGGCAGGAGATTATCGGCCGAGTAAATCCACGGCAAATCAACTCACAAATTTCCGGCTATCCGATTTGTCGCCTGAATATGCAGATCGACTGGTATACCGACGGCAGATAGTACGGCATTCAATGTCACGCAAAGGGATGGCCGGTGTGGGTCATAGGGCGGCGAGGAAGCGTGCGGCGACGGTGGCGGCGTCCACGGCCGGCTCGCCGGTGCCGGTGGCATCCCGCTCAAGGAGTACGGCGAAGGCCAGATCGCCGCGATAGCCGGTGAACCATGAGCCGGGCCCGCTCGCGTCCCGGCCCTGCGCGCCCTGGCCTGCCCCACCTTGCCCTTGCGTGCCTTCGCCGTCCGGGCCTGCCGCGGTGGTGCCGGTCGCGCCGGTCGTGCCGGCCACGCCCGGGGGGAGGCCCGAGGCGGCGGCGGCGCCGTCGGTCGCCACGGCCGCCATCATCGACCGCAACTGCGCGACGACCGGCGCGGGCAGGGGCTCGGGCTTCGGCCTGCCGGTCTCCAGGCGCCGCACGGCCCGCTCCGACATCAGCCGGGGCGGGCGCCAGGTGCCGTCGCGGACGGCCGCGGCGACCAGCGCCATGCACAGCGGCGTGGCCCGCACGGAGTTTCGCCCGATGGCGTCGCCGCCCAGCGCGTCGCCGTCGCCCGCCTTGCGCATCGTGCCGCACTGCCCGCCGATCCCCGACTTCAGCGCGCCGCCGAACCCCAGCCGGGCCGCCTGCCTGCGCAGCGCCGCGTCACCGAGCCGCTCGACGGCGAGGCGGGCGAAGGTGGTGTCGCACGACAGCGCGAAGGCCTCGCGCAGGCTCACCTTCCCGTGGTCCTCCCCGCCCTCGTTGGTGAACACCTGCCCGCCCGGGCCGGTGTAGCGGGCCGGGCACGGCACCGGCGAGGTGCCGCTCAGCCCGTCGCCGAGCAGCGCCGCCGCTGTGACGATGGTGAACGTCGACCCGGGCGGGGAGGGCCGGTAGAACGCCCCCTGACCGGCCAGGCGGTCGGCCACGGCCAGCACCTCGCCGGTGGACGGCCGGACCGCGACGACGGCCGCCGGCCCCTCAACGCCGTCCAGGGCTCGCGCCGCCGCGGCCTGGGTCCACCAGTCGAGCGTGGTGCGGTAGGTCCGCTCGACCGGCGGGCGGAAGACGACGAGGTTCCTGCTGCGGCCGGTCGCCGAGCTCGCCTCGATCGCCCAGCCGCGTACCGGGTCGTTCTCGAGGGCGTCGATCCTGCGGGCGAGGTCTCGGAGGTAGGTCTCGGCGCCGCTGCGGTCCGGTAGCGGGCGGCCCTGCCGGGTGCGCAGCTCGGTGCCCGGCACCGTGATCCGCCGCAGCCGCAGCCGTTCGCCCTCCGGGACCCCCGGGGTGAGGGTCTGCTGCGTCCAGACGACCTTCCACTCGCCGTCCCGGACGGTGAGGTGCAGCACCGAGGAGAACCGCCACTCCCCCAGCTCGCCGATCTGCCTGACCCCCTCGAACGGCAGGTCGGCCGTGTGTTCCCCGCGCCGCACCAGCGTGCCCGGGGTCAGCTTGATCGACAGTACCTTCAGGTCATCGCTGAGGCGCCGGTGGCGTTCGGCGAAGTCCGCGGGCGGGGCGGCGACGAGTTCGCGCATTTCGGGCAGGTTCTCCCCGGCCCACGCCGCGAGGTAGGCCCGCCCGGTCTGCTCGGGGGTGCCGACGACCCGCCGCGCGTCCTGGAGCACGGCGAAGAGGGTGGCGGCGATGATGACGACGGTGACCCCGAAGAGAGCGAGCAGTCCTCGGCGGCGCATACGGTTCTCCCAAGGGTGCCGGGCATGGCACATCCGGATATATCAGAAGCACAGGAGACCATGTGGGCAAGCGCAAGGCCGAGGCGACCCCCGTCCCGGGCCGCTACCCGGTGGACATGGGCGAGGCCGAGCTGCTGCGCGACCTCGACCGGCCGAGCGGCTGGCTGCTCAGCATGGCCGGGGTCCCCCAGTCGTACGTGGACCTCGCGGACCCGACCTACCTGGACTTCGAGTACGTCCGGCTGATGGCCGATGTGATCGACGCGCTGGCAGAGGGGCCGCTGGACGCGGTGCACGTCGGCGCGGGCGCCTGCACGCTGCCCCGGTACATCGCGGCGACCCGCCCCGGCTCGCGGCACATCGTGGTCGAGCCGGACGCCGCCCTGGTGGAGCTCGTCCGCGAGCAGCTCGACCTGCGGTCGGTGCCCCGGCTGAAGGTGCGGGTGGCCGACGGCCGCACCGCCGTGTCCGGTCTGCGGGACGCGTCGGCGGATCTGTTCGTCCTGGACGCCTTCAGCGGCGCCACGATGCCGGTGGAGCTGGCCACCGGCGAGTACATGGGGGACATCGCCCGCGTGCTGAAGGACGACGGCACGCTGCTGGTGAACATCGCCGACGGCAAGGGCCTGGCGTTCGCACGCCGGGTGGTCGCCACCGTGCGCGGCACGTTCCCGCACGTGGCGCTGCTCGCCGAGCCGGGCATCCTGCGCGGCCGCCGCTTCGGCAACCTCATTGTGGCCGCCTCCTCGGCCCCGCTGCCGCTGCGCGAGCTGACCCGCAAGGCGGCGGGCGGCCTCACCCAGGCCCGGTGCGTCTGCGAGGAGGACCTGGAGAAGTTCGTGGCCGGCGCCGCCCCCATCAGGGACGGCGACCGGGTGATCACCCCGGTGCCGCCGCCCGAACTGTTCGAGTGATCGTCCGGCCCGTCCCGGCCCCGCGGTGGCGGGCGGAGTCCTGATGGTCAGGCGGTGGCGCCGTGGTCGGCGGCGATGGCGTCGACCCGGGCGGCGAGGGTGAAGTCCCGCTCGGTCAGGCCGCCGGCGTCGTGCGTGGTCAGGGCCAGGTGCAGCCGGCGCCAGCGGATGTCGATGTCCGGATGGTGGTCGAGGTTCTCGGCCTGCTCGGCCACGTCGTTCACGATGGCGATGGCCGTGCGGAAGTCCGGGGCGACGACCGTACGCCGGATCTCCTCCCCCTCGCGGGTCCAGTCGGGCACCTGGCTCAGCCGTGCGGAGATCGCCGCCTCGTCCAACCTTTCCATGGGAGGAGTCTCGCACGCCATGGAGAAGGCCGTCACGCGGCGCCCGGTGAGCACGGACGGACGCGGGTGAGCGCCTTGCCGCCGGAGCGGACCCGCCGCGGGCCAGGAGCCGGCCGGCGGCGCATGGTGCTCACCCGCGGCGTCACCGTCAGTGCTGTTCGGCCAGGGAGGCCCCATAGCCACGATCCACGATCAGCTCGGCCATCTCCTTGTACGCGTCGCGGTCCTCGGGAGCGAAGGTCGCAAGGCCGTCGACATACCGGTTGTACATGCAGAACGCCGCGGCGATCAGCACGGTGTCGTGGATCTCCAGGTCGGTGGCGCCCGCCTCCCGGGCCGCCGCGACGTGCTCGTCGGTGACGTCGGTGCCGATGCGCTGGACGGCCCCGGCGATGCGCAGCAGTGCCTTCATCTTGGCGGAGACCGGCGCGGTGTCCAGGTCGGCGCAGGTGTCGAGCACGATGTCCAGCCCGCCCTCGAGCTGGGCGGCGGCGAACGCGGCGTGCGAGTTGTGGCAGAACCGGCACCGGTTCAGGTCGGAGACGTAGGCGGCGATCAGTTCGCGCTCGCCACGGCTGAGGGTGTTCTCCCCGCGCAGCAGGATCTCGGCGAGCTCGTTGAGCACCTTGGCCGTATCCGGCCGGTACTTCATCAGCCCGACGATGCCCGGTGCGTCGTTGCCCAGTTCGATGTGCGGCACATGTCCTCCTGGTTGGGTCGCTGAGGTGTCAAGACGCGGCGATCCGCCCGCGCGGATCGCGAGGGCGGAAGGCCGTGGTGCGGCCGGCGGCCGGATCGGGCCGGCCGCCGCTTGGTTCGCCGAGCCGGTCAGAGGCCGACGATCCGGCAGGTCGCCGTCGCGGTCTTGGCCGGGTCGCTCTCGGAGGTGGCGGTCAGCTTGAGCCGGGCCAGGTGGGCGCCGCCCGCGGCCCGCTGGGCGTAGACGGGCACCAGCGTGCTGTCGCCGAACTTCACCGCGGCCAGCCGGTTCGGCACCCACGTCGTCCAGCCCTTGCCCTCGACCTGCGCCGACAGGCGGTAGACGTCCGAGGTGAGGTAGGCGCCGACGTCCTCGGGGTGCTGCCCCTGGGCCGCCGCGGCCTTGCCGGTGTTGGCCAGCGGGAAGCGGCAGGCCGCCCACTCGGTGCCCTTGGTGACCGCCGCGCTCGGCAGCACCCGCACTCCGCGCCGTTGCGGGCCCGCGCCGTCCAGGGAGCGGATCGCCACGGTGTAGGAGAGGATGCCCTTCTTGTCGCGGCGCACGTCGAGCACGTAGAAGTGCAGGCGGTTGGCCTGGTCGACGTACTCGTACTCGCTGCCGGAGTCGGTGCCCGCGTGGAACAGGGCGTCGGAGAGCTGACGGTAGTCGCCGATGGTGATCGGGACGCGGGTGCCGTCCGGCAGTACGTAGTCGGTCATGCCGATGTCCTGCGGGTTGGCGTCGATGACCCACTCGAACGGCGCCTGGTCCTGGTTCTTGGTCTTGGCGAGCAGCACGCCCGCGTCGGGGGTGAAGGAGTCGGCGCCCATCCGGTCCACGACCTCGATCGTGTAGTTGTGGTAGCCGCCGCCGTCGCAGAGCGGGTCGGTGGTGGTGTCGCACTTGGGGGCGAGGTCGCCGGTGCCGAGGGCGATGTTGACGCCCGACAGCCCGCTGTCGCCCGGCTGGACCTCCCGGGCGGTCACCGTGGCGACGACCAGGCCCGACTGGGCCAGCGCCTCACGCGACAGGCGCAGGACGTTCTTCTCGTCCACCATCTCCAGCTTGATCTTGTTGCGCAGCATGTGCTGGGCGCCCATCGAGCCGCCGCCGGTCGGCGGGATCGTCCAGCGGCTGTGCGGGCCGCCGGGGCCGTTGAAGCTGCCGCGGCTGAGCATCTCCCAGATGCCGGTGTACGCGCGGCGCGGCGGCACGCCGAACGGGTTGTTGTAGTTGTCGCCGATGCCGAGGATGTGGCTGAACTCGTGGGCGTAGACGCCCTGGCCGGAGCTCTCGGCCTGGGTGGAGGACCCGCCGCCGGCGTTCGGCCAGATGGTGGACGCCGAGGCCCACGAGGTCCACTCGACGTAGCGCGTCCTGGCCCAGTTGGGCAGGGCCGGGTCCGGCGGGCCGAAGGCGTCGGTGACGTCCTCCTTCGCGGGGAACTTCATCGACCCGAACTCCTGCCAGGTGGACGACTCGTCCTGCCCGGCGCTGAGGTAGAAGACGAAGTCGAACCCCTTGAGCGTGTCCTCGCCGGCGTCGGCGGCCCAGGCGGCGCGGCCGTCGGTGCGGATGTTGCGGTTGCAGTTGTCCCCCGCCGGGCAGGCGGTGCCGCCCTGGAACTCCATGGCGTACTCGTGCGACTTGCCGGGCATCTCGTACGGCCCGAAGGCGGTCAGGTCGACTCCGTACCGGCCGCCGGAGTCCTCCATCCAGTACTCGTTGATGGTGTGGCCGCGGTTGAGCTGGTTCGGGGTGTTCAGGAAGTCCTGGTAGAACCGGGCGACCTTGTCGCGCGGGATGTCGTGCGCCTCGGTGCTGGGGTTGCCGAAGACCGTCGAGTGCGCGGGGCGGGTCACCACGAACGGCTGATCGGGGTAGTCGAGCAGGACCAGCGCGCCCTTGAACGTGCGCTTGGAGGCGGTCTTCGCCGGGTCGGCCCAGGTGGTCCCCGGGACGGGCTTGTAGTCGTCCTCCCAGGTCATGTGGTCGGGGTTCTTCCAGTTCTGCGGGTCGATCGGCGCGGGGCCGCCGGGCTTGCCGCGCAGGAGCGCCGTGGGCGCGCTCTCCTGCCAGGGCTGCCGCTGTGGCCAGTGGTCGGCCTGCCACGGATGGGCCGGCTCGGGCGATGGCGCCGCCGCGGCCGGTGCCGCCGCCAGCCCCAGGGGGGCCAGCACGACGGCGAGGAACAGTACGGTCAGTCGTCTCTGCCTGCGGTGGGTCGACGACTCGGTCACGGCTCACCCCTCCGTCTGGGCCGGCGGGGCGGCCCAGGACGCAACGGACGTCTTTCTGCGAAAGATCATCCATTACTTGACGGAGCTTTTACAGAGGGTGGATCCGACAAATTACTTGAACCGCGGCAGACCACATCATTTGACGGCGCCGGCGGTGAGGCCGGACTGGATCTGCCGCTGGAAGATGATGTACACGATCAGCATGGGCAGGATGGCCATGCTCAGCGCCGCGAACAGCCCGGGCCAGTCGGCCTCGTACCCGGCGTTGGTGTTGATGTTGGCGATGCCCTGGGTGATCAGCCACTTGTCCTCGACGTTGCCCGACAGCAGCACGATCGGCAGCAGGTACTGGTTCCACTGGCCGAGGATGTTGAAGATCGTGATGCTGATCAGGCCGGGTTTGGCCATCGGCATCATGATCTGGAAGAACGTACGGGTGTGCGAGCAGCCGTCCATCATCGCCGCCTCGCCCACCGAGGTGGGCAGCGTCTTGAAGAACGCGGTCAGGAAGAACACCGTGAACGGCAGCGAGTAGGCGACGTAGACCAGGATCACGCCGGTGTAGGTGTCGGTCAGCCCGAAGCCCTTCACCACGAAGAACAGCGGCACCAGCGCCAGGAACACCGGGAAGGCCAGCCCGGACACGAACAGGAAGTAGATCGCCCGGTTGCCCCAGAAGCGGTAGCGGGCCAGCACGTACGCGGCCATCGAGCCGAACAGCATCGTGAAGAACGTGCTCACGCCGACGACGAAGACCGTGTTCAGCATGTACCGGCCGAGGTGCGCCTTGCTCCAGGCCCGCCCCCAGGAGGACCAGTCATAGCCGCTCGGCAACGCCAGCGGGGCGTCGCCGACGATCTCGGCGTTGGTCTTGAAGGACGCGAGGAACGTCCACAGGATCGGGCCGATGACCAGGATCGCCCACACCACCAGCGCGACGTGGGACAGCGCGCCGAAGACGCCCACGCCGCTCCGCTGCCGGGGCCCGGCCGTCACCCGTGGCGTCTTGGCCACCCGCACCGGTTCGGTTCGCGTCGCCATGTCAGAACTCGATCCTCTCGCGCCGCGTCACGCGCAGGCTGAGCGCCGCGAACGTGATGGTCAGGAAGAACAGCGCCACGCCCATCGCCGAGGCGTAGCCGAACTTGGAGAAGGTGAACGCGGTCCGCCAGATCTCCAGGGGCAGCACCGTCGTCGCGTTGTCCGGACCGCCCCGGTCCACCGACAGCACCTGCACCAGTGCGAAGCAGTCGAACGCGGCGATGCCGAGGTACACCCAGCCGACCTGGATGGTGTCCCAGATCAGCGGCAGGGTGATGCTGAAGAACAGCCGGAACCGGCCCGCGCCGTCCAGGGCCGCCGCCTCGAACACATCGCGCGGGATGGCCGACATGCCGGCCGAGAACAGCACGACGTAGAACCCGACCGACTGCCAGACGACCACGGCCATGATCGCCCACAGGGCGAGGCCGGTGTCGGTCAGCCAGCCGACCGGGCCCAGGCCCACGGCCGCGAGCAGCCCGTTCAGCACACCGGTGCCGTCGGGGCGGTAGATCGCCTGGAACAGCACGCCGACCACCGCCACGGCCAGCACCTGGGGGAAGAAGTACACCACGCGGTAGAACCGCGCCCCCCACACGCCGGTCAGCCGCCCGCCGCCGGTACCGCCGCCGAGGTTGAGCAGGAACGAGAAGAACAGCGCGATCGCGATGGTGATCAGCGGCATGGCGAGCAGCAGGAGGCCGTGGTGGCGCACCGCCGCCCAGAAGACCTCGTCGTCCAGCAGCCGGCCGAAGTTCTCGAAGCCGATGTACCGCGGATTGGCCGAGATGCCCTTCCAGTTGGTCAGCGAGATGTAGAACGCCTGGATGTACGGGCTGATCACGAAGACCACGTAGAGGGCCAGCGGGATCGCGAGGAAGGAGACGATGAACCCGTACGTCCGCATCTTCGCCGAGAGCAGCCCCCCGGCCGGCCCGACGTCGCCACGCCGCATGATCGACTACACCGTCCGGTTCTGCTTGGTGATGGAGGAGTCGGCCTTGACCGAGTCGGCCTTCTTCTGCATGTTCGCGCAGAACTCCTCGGCGGAGATGCGGCCGAACATCAGGGAGTTGGTCTGCTTGCGCAGCTCGGTCTCCAGCTCCTTGTACCAGTTCTCGAAGCTGCTGTAGGTGACGTTGTTGCTGCCCGCGGCCTTGACGGCGTCGTTCACGCTCTTCAGGCCAGGGCTGAGGGAGAGCCCGTCGGCGGCGCCCACGACGACGGTGAGGCTGCCGGACTTCTCGGTGAAGCCCTTCGCGCCCTCCTTGGAGAGCATGATGCGGGCGTACTCCAGCGCGCCCGCGGTGTTCTTGCCCTTCGACGGGATGATGTACGGCTCGCCGGCGGCGGAACGGACCGCCTCGAACGGCATCTTGTCCGCCGAGGTGAGGCTCGGGGTCGGCGTCAGGGCGTACTCGAAGGTGTCCGGGGTGTTGGACTTCTGCTCGTTCTCCAGCCAGGAGCCGGACGGGTACAGCGCGACCTTGTCCTGGTTCTGCCTGGTCTGCACCTCGGTGTGGATGAGCCCTTCGTAGCTCTTGTCCATGAACTTGCCGATCTCGGCCCAGGCGGCGGCCGACTGCTTGACCGAGTCGCGGTTCCAGACGCCGTCCACCAGGTTGTCGATGTCCATCAGGACCTGGTTGCCCTCGACCTTGGCGGCGGTGATGAGGATCATCCAGTACTGGTAGTAGGCGGCGTTCTTGCCCGCGTAGGCGTACGGCGTGATGCCGGCCTTCTTGATCGTCTCGCAGAGCGTCTTGAACTCGTCGAAGGTCTTCGGCGGAGTCCAGCCCTTCTCCTGGAAGAGCTTGGCGTTGTACCAGAGGCCGTAGGTGCTGGCCACGTAGTTCAGGATGTACGGCTTGCCGGCGACCTGGCCCGACTCGACGGTGCCGGGGATGAGGGTGTCCTTGACCGTCTTGCTCGGGTCGTCCGGGGAGGGGGCGTCGAACAGCGGGGTCAGGTCGAGGAGCTGTCCCTCGGACTGCAGGGCGCCCATGTCCATCAGGTCGGTGCCGGAGTTGGCGATGAAGTCGGGCACGTCGCCGCTGGCGAAGCGGGGCTGCAGGGTCTGGGCGATCTGCTGCGTGGCGACGTGCTTGACCGACGCCTTGGGGAACTCCTTCTTGTACATCGGCTCGTGGACGTCGGTGGCGTAGGAGTCGCCGAGACCGCCCTTGAAGATGACCACTTCGAGGGCGGCGTCCGCCTTGACCCCGAAGGGGTTGGCCGCCGACGTCGCGGCGCCGCTCGCGGTCGCGCTGGGGGCGGGCTCGCCCGCTCCGCTGGTCGCGCAGGCGCTGAGCACGCTCGCCGCCGGACCTGCGAAGAGTGCGGTGAGGCCGATCCGGCGGAGCATCTGCCGCCGGGTGATCTCTCGGGGCGTGCCGGCGGAGTTGGACATGCAACCCTCCAGGAATGGGCTATCAAATAGGAAAGTTTCCTAAACGTTTGGAGGAACGTACGTCCATCCCCCTGCACCGTCAAGTGGTATGGGCCAACCCGTGATCGAGCTGTGGCCGACCAGCATTCGACCCGCGACAGAGGGCCCGGGGGAGGCCTTGACGAAATCCCCACGTAACCGGGTAACCACACAGGTCATGGGCCGATGATGGCACAGACACCCCGCGAGCCGACACCCCTCGAACCTGGTCTAGACCAGACGGCCCGGATCGGCGAAACGACCTCGCACAGGTCCGGTCGCCTTCCGCGCGGCGGCCGTCTCCATCACGATCCGATAACGCCCCTCGCGGCGCGGTCGGCGTCCACCAGCCGGACCACCCTGCGATGCCACCGCGCGAACGGCTAGCGTCGGTACGAACAACCCGAAAGCGACATACGCTCTTGGCGACGAACCGTCCGACCCCGCCCCCCTCAACCAGCCGAAGTCGCCGCATGACCCAAAGGCGGCCCGACGTTGAAGGAGCCCGAGCTTGCCGCTCCAGATGACTGGCGCTCCCAGTGATCCCGACCTGATCCGCCTGCCCTGGGACGTGCCGCTGGCCGAGTGGCCCGAGCACTACCTGGTGACGCTGCCGCGCGGCATCTCCCGGCACATCGTCCGGTTCGCCCGGCTCTCCGGCCGGGTGTACGCGATCAAGGAGATCAGCGAGCGGTACGCCAAGCGGGAGTACCAGCTCCTGTGGGACCTGAGCCGCCTCGACACCCCCTCCGTCGAGCCGGTGGCCGTCGTCACCGGCAGGAAGTCGGCCGACGGCGAGCCGCTGGACTCCGCGCTCATCACCCGCCACCTGCAGTTCTCCCTGCCGTACCGCGCCGTGCTGTCGGGCACTCTGCGCCCCGACACGCTCATCCGCCTGCTCGACGCGCTGGCCGTCCTCATCGTGCGGCTGCACCTGAACGGGTTCTTCTGGGGCGACTGCTCACTGAGCAACACCCTGTTCCGCCGGGACGCCGGCGCCTTCGCCGCCTACCTGGTGGACGCCGAGACCGGCGAACTGCACCCCGTGCTCACCCAGGGCCAGCGCTCGCACGACATCGACGTCGCGCACGTCAACATCTACGGCGAGATGCTCGACCTGGAGGCCGGCGGCCTGCTGCACCCCTCGATCGACCCGCTGGCGTTCGCCGAGCAGCTCGTCGAGCGCTACCAGCGGCTGTGGAAGGAGCTCACCGAGGAGGAGATCGTCGAGGACGTGGAGTGGCACCGCGTCGACCAGCGGATCAGGCGGCTCAACTCCCTCGGCTTCGACGTCGCCGAGATGATGGTCCGGCGCAAGGCGGGCACCGCGCGGCTCATCGTCCGGCCGAAGGTCGTGGACGCCGGGCACCACCAGCGCCGCCTGCTCCGGCTGACCGGGCTCGACGTCGAGGAGAACCAGGCCCGGCGGCTGCTCAACGACCTCGACGCCTTCCGGGTCGCCAAGGGACTGCGGCACGAGGACGAGGCGATCGTGGCCCACCGCTGGCTCGCCGAGGTGTTCCAGCCGACCGTCGGCGCCATCCCCGCGGAGCTGCGCGGCAAGCTGGAGCCCGCCCAGCTCTTCCACGAGGTGCTCGACCACCGCTGGTACATGTCCGAGGCCGCCGGCCACGACGTCGGCCTGGAGACCGCCGTTGAGTCCTACATCCAGAACGTCCTGGTCTTCAAACCCGACGAAAAAGCCGTAATAGGCGAAACCCCCGACACCCCCACGTCCGACATCCCCTGACAGAACCACCGGCGAAAAGGTGGGTGGGGACACCGCACGATTACTGTGCGACCTCCCCTGGCGCACGAACACCGACATCGGGTACAGCTCCTGCTCACCGGGCAGATCCTTCACGATGCGCAGCCCACGCGCTTTCGCGAAGGATCCAAGCCGTTCGATTTCAGGCGCGATCAGCCGCCCCGAGACGTCCCTCCTTGATTCCGCTGAGGAAGGCGCTCCACTCGTGCGCCGAGAATGCCAACAGAGCACTGTCAGGCCGCTTGGAGTCCCGTACGAAGCGGAGAGATTCGGTACTCACCTCCAGATCGGACGCCTCAGAACCACCTACGCTGGCGACCTCGACACAGTTGCCGCCCTGACCGCTGCTCCGCGAGCTTTTCCGCCACTGCAACCGCGAAATGTCCACGTCGACTCCCTGAGTTACGTCCTTCACGCCAGATCAACTTGAGGTTGCTTCGAGGGTTTGGAGGTGGGTGGCGGCTTCGGGGAGGCGGTCTTCGG
This sequence comes from Sphaerisporangium melleum, assembly GCF_014646695.1. Classification (GTDB taxonomy): domain Bacteria; phylum Actinomycetota; class Actinomycetes; order Streptosporangiales; family Streptosporangiaceae; genus Sphaerisporangium; species Sphaerisporangium melleum. The sequence continues at coordinate 128,421 of NZ_BMNT01000008.1, read as the reverse complement.
CGAAGACGCGGATGCCGTAGGCCTCCAGCAGGGCGGCGGTCACGCCGGCGCCCCGAGTGACCCGGCCGCGGAAGGTGCCGTCGTGGATGCGCAGGCTGCCGCATGAAGGGCTGCCCTCCTTGAGGACGGCCACCCTGATGCCCATCGATCGGGCCAGGGCCAGGGCGGTCTGCGCGCCGGCCAGGAAGTGCCGGGTGACGTCGGTGCCGTCCGGGGTGAGGATGCGGGCCGCGCCGGACAGCACGGCGGCGCCCCCGGCCCCGCCCTCGATCTCGGCGGGTGGCCTCGGCACCGGCAGGCCGCCTTCGACCTCGGGGCAGAACGGGACCAGCCGGCCCTCGGACCGCCACCGCTCGAACAGCGTGTCGTCCAGAGTCTTGGCGCGGCCGTCGAAACGCACTCGCCGGCCCATCAGGCACGCGCTGACCAGGATCCTCTCCACCACGCCACCGTAGCCCGCGCTCGTCTCCCCCGAGCGGTCCGTGCTCCGCGGCATCGCGAACGGCCCTGCGGTGGAGAGGGGACCGAATGGGGTTCGGCGTTGGGGGTGCCACTTGGCGGACGAATCCTTCCACCTGATGACACATCCTTCTATCTGCGACTTGTCTCTGACAATTACTCACATTCAGTGCTCGCGGTCATCTACCTAGAGTGTCGCGCCAGGTACGGAAGGCAACGACCGGCGAGGGCGGCATCATGCTGGACATCGAGGACTGTCTCACCGACATCCTGGCGATCCCCGGGGCGCTGGACGCGCTCGTCATCGAGGACACCGGCGGCACGGCGGTGGCCATGGGCCGCGCATCGGCGCAGCTGGACCCGCAGGCGGCGGCCGGCGCGCTGAGCCGGACGCTGCACGCGACCATCGACGGGCTGGCCGTCGCGTCACCGGCCGGGACGGTGCGGGTCGAGGACGTCATCGTCACCTCCGACCAGGGCCACCACCTGCTCCGGCCGCTGGAGACGCCGCTCACCGGCCCGGTGCTGCTCTACCTGCGCCTGGACCTCGAACGCGCCAACCTCGCGCTCGCCCGCCACCGTCTGCGCGCCGCCGCGTCCCGGCTGACCGCGAGGTGAGTCTTGCCTTCCGTCCAGCGTCTGGAGGACGCCCTCACCGGCCTGGCCGGCGAACGCGTCACCGGGTCGCTCAAGGTCGGCCGCGCGGGGACGGTGTACCTCAGCGGCGGGCGGGTGACCTACGTGGAGAGCCCGAGCACCCCCGGCCCGCGGGATGCCGGCACCCCTCCAGGGGAACCGCCGCCGACCGAGGGCGAGCTGCAACTGGGCGTGCTCGGCGCGACGATGGACGCCGCGTTCTTCGTGCTGGCGGCCACCGGCGCACGGCACCGGTTCACCGAGGGGGAACGGCACCGGTACGGCGACCACTGGTACTTCGACGTGCCGGCGCTGTTCCAGGAATGCAGGCGCAGGAGGGCCCGGCTGGACCAGGTGTGGCCGCATCCCGAGGCGGACTCCCGGCCGGTGCTCCTGGCCCCGCGGACCACGGCCCAGCGTGTCGTGCTCACCCCCGTGCAGTGGGAGGTGCTGCTCGGCGCGGACGGCACGGCGACCCCGCTCGACCTCGCCCGGCGGCTCGGCCGGCCGGCGTACGCGGTCCTGCTCGCCGTCCGGCGGTTCGGCGCCGCGGGGCTGCTCCGGGAGCCGCCCTCCGGCACGCCCGTGACCGGCGTGGGAGAGCTGCCGAAGCGGGCCGGCCGCGCCCGGCCGTACGCCGACCGGTCCTCGGCCCCCGCCCGGCCGCCGGAATCCGGCTCGTCGGCGGAGGCCATGAACGGGCAGGTACGGGCAGCAGAGCCCGGACCGCGATCAGGGCAGGGAGCGGCGGCGCAGCCGGGACCGGAGGCCCGGCCGGGAACCGCGCCGGCACCGCAAGCCGGGACAGAACCGGAGGCGGAGCGGGGAACGGGGACCACGCCAGGGCCAGGAGAGGCAACGGAGGCCCTGCCGGGGCTGGGGCTGGGCGTGCCGGCGGTCAGTGGCGATTCCACCGATGTCAGCGTGCTGATCAGGCTGCGCGACGCGCTGGAGCGGCTGCTGTGACCCGCGCCGCGTACTCGGGCGCGACGGCGCAATGAGGCTGCGGCCGCTCAGGCGTACGGGCATGAGGCTACGCGCCGGAAAGAGGCTACCCATGGACCTACCGGATCTCCGCCGCGAAGTGGACGAGGAGCTGCGCCTGCTCCTGAAGCGCGTGGCGGAGCTGACCGGCGTGACGGTGTGCACGGTGGACGGGGTGCTCGTGACCTCGGACGTCCGCGCCGCCGCCGAGCAGGTGGCGGCGCTGAGCTCCGCGCTGCACGCGATGAGCCACCGCATGACCGCACTGGTCCAGGCCGGCGCCCTGGAGGAGACGTTGATCTCCGGCACCGGCGGCCACGTGGCGTGCTACGCCGCGGGGCCCACGCTCGTTCTCACCATCCTGGCCGCGCAGGGGGCGAATCTCGGCCTGTTGCGGATGGAGGGACGCAAGACGGCGGCACGACTGGCCGCCCTCGTCGAACGCGCGCCGGCCACGGGCTGAACCGCCCCGGCACGGCCCGCTCTCACCCCGAGAGAGGAACAGATCATGACAAGCATGGACGTCTCGCTCAAGGAGATGATGTCCGTCGACGGCGCGGTGGGCGCCGCGGTGGTCGACTACGGAAGCGGAATGGCGCTCGGCACCCTCGGCGGTTCCAAGGACCTCGACCTGCAGGTCGCCGCCGCGGGGAACACCGAGGTCATCAAGGCCAAGCTGCGCACGATGGAGGCCCTGCAGCTCAAGGACGGCATCGAGGACATCCTCATCACGCTCGGCGGGCAGTACCACATCATCCGGCCGCTGTCGGGCCGCGGCGGCCAGGGCCTGTTCCTGTACCTCGCGCTGGAGCGCGGCCGCGCGAACCTCGCGCTCGCCCGTCACTCGCTCCGCGCCATCGAGGAGAAGCTGGACATCTGACGCACATCCTGGCACCGGCGACGAGAGGAGCCTGAGCGATCGGGTGTGACCTGATCGCTCAGGCGGCCGGGAGGTCAGGGGCGGTGGGCGCGTTCGGTGAGTTCGGTGACGGCGGCCACGATGTCCGGCCACAGCGGGCGCGGCAGGTCGTGTCCCATCCCGGGGAAGGTCAGCAGCTTGGCGCCGGGGATGGCGTCCGCCGTGGCCACGCCGCCGGCGAGCTGGATCAGCGGGTCCGCCTCGCCGTGGATGACCAGCGCGGGCACCGTCAGCTCCGCGAGCCCGGCGGTGCGGTCGCCGGAGCCCTGGATCGCCGCGAGCTGGCGGGCGAACCCCGTCGGGTCGTTGGACCGGTCGTACCCCTCGCCGACCAGCAGCGCGAAGCGCTCCTCGTCCAGCGGGTAGCCGGGCGACCCGATGACCTTCCGCGAGGCGATCGCCTGGCGGATGACCGAGTCGCGGTCGGGGGCCGACTTCTCCAGCAGGACCGCGAGGGCCTCGGGGGTCGGCGGGCCGATGTGCAGAGCGGGCGTGGACATGATGGAGGTGAGGCTGAGCGTCCTGGCCGGGTGCCGGATGGCGAAGGCCTGGGCGATCATGCCGCCCATGGACGCGCCGAGCACGTGGGCGGTGTCCCAGCCGAGCACGTCCATCAGACCGGCCATGTCGTCGGCCATGTCGTCCAGCAGGTACGGCGGCGCCGCGACGACGTCGTCCGGCGTGTCGCCGAACCGCGGCACGCCGGCCTCGTGCAGGTGCGTCGACAGACCGGCGTCCCGGTTGTCGAAGCGCACGACGTGGTGCCCGCGCTCCGCGAACATCTCGCAGAGCTCCTCCTCCCAGCTGATCATCTGGGCGCCGAGGCCCATGACGAGTAGGAGCGGGCGGCCGGTGGGAGATCCGAAGGCGTCATAGACGATCTCGACGCCGTTGGTCATGGCGCGGTTCATGCGGACCAGAATCCCACTCTGTTTCGCCCGGCGACAAGCCGCCCGGCCGGTGGCGGCCACCGAGACCGCCTCGGCCGGTCGCGGTGGCGAGCACCGGCGCATCGGGCTTCTCCCTGGTCAGAAGGCCCGATCGGCCCCAGAGAGGTGTCTCACCGGTCCCCGGCCGCCTCCGCCCACCTGAGCTCGGCACCGGATGGTGTGCACAACTTCACCGGGTGGCAAGGCCGGCGTCGCGTCCACGTGGCCGGCCGCCGTGCCCTTCATGGACGACGGACCGCTCGAAAAGTCCCGGTCGTTCCACGTCCGGCCGGGCAGGGGACGCCTTCCTCGTTCGAGGATGTACCTCGGTTCCGGGCGGCGCGAACGCTCCGTCACGGGCGGTGCCGTTCCGGCGGGGAGGATCAGCAGGAGGCCCGGACTTTGGGGAGCACCTCGGCGCCGAGGCGGGCGATATTGCGGCGGGTCAGCGCCGGATCGCCCGCGCCCTCCACCAGGAGGACCAGGTGGCGCACGCCGGTGTTCGCGATCGTGGCCAGCATCGTGTCCGCGCAGTGCCCGGGTGAGCCGACCGGGTGCAGCCGGCAGAGCAGGTCGGCGTACTCCACCGGGTCCCTCGGGACGTAGGGGCGGTCGTCCACCGGCCGATAGCCCGCGAGCCCGGGGCCGAGCCACCGCGGCAGCGACGCCATCATCGTCGCCACCGCCTCCCGGGTCGTGTCCGCGACATAAGCCACCCCGGCCGCCAGGTGACCACTCTCCGCGACGGCATGCACGGTGTTCGGTGCCTTACGTGCCGCGGCGTACGCCTGGACCAGGGCGGCCTTCTCCTGGTCGCCGATGTGCATGCCGAGCAGCATGGGCAGCTCGCGCGCGGCGGCCAGCCGCACCGTCCCCGCCGAGGTCGCCGCCACCACCGGGCGCATCGGGGTGCCGGGACGGGGGACGATCTCGACCTCGCGGAACCGGAACCGCTCCCCCTCCCCCGCCACCCGTTCCCGGCCGAGCGCGGCGAGCAGCAGGTCCAGGCCCTCCTCGAAACCGTTCTCGTACCGGTCGAGCCCGGTGCCGAAGACCTCGAGGTCCACCCACGGCCCGCCCCGGCCGACGCCGAGCCGGAAGCGCCCGCCCGAGACCCGGTCGAGCAGTGCGGCCTGCTCGGCCAGTGCCACCGGATGCCAGGTCGACAGGACGCTCACCGCCGTACCGACCACCACCCGCTCGGTGCGGCCCAGCACGTACCCGGCCAGGGTGACCGCCGAGGGGCACACGCCGTAGGACATGAAGTGGTGCTCGGCGATCCACACGTCGTCGAATCCCGCCCGCTCCGCGGCCACCGCGGCGTCCACCGCGGCGGCGAGCGCATCCCCGTGCCCCATGCCCGGGAACCCCGCGACCGGCAGGAACACCCCGACCCGCACCTCATCGCCCATGCCTGACACCCTTTCACCGGCGCCCGCGATCATCCAGCATCGCCTGTGGGATGACGACGGCGAAGTGCGTCGTCAAGGCCGGCGACACGGACGAGGTGGCCGCGCTGACCGCCCGCGCCGTCTTCTACGCCCGGTGCGGCGCGCTGGAGGACCTGGCCTACGCCGTCGAAACGGGCCTGGAGGCCTACCTCACCAAGACCCTCGCCGCCCTCCCCTGGCTCTATCCTGCGCGATAGACCCCTGGGCCACGCGCGTCCCACCTCGACGTGAGCGGTCCTGCTGCGTACCCCGTTGACCTCGATGAACTGGCGGAAGTTCCAGGCCTGGATGGCCGGGCGAGGAGATCATCGAATGTCCGCCCGGCGCGGGGCGGGTCGCACGATCGTCCATGTCCGTCCCGGCGCGCGGGAAATCGAGTGGACCGCGGACGAGGCACCGTTACCATGGCGGTTATGTACCGAGCGTAGGACACCTCGATCACAGCAGGGGATGGCGCACCCGGAGCCGGCGAGCCCGGTGCGACGGCCATCCTCCGTTCACGTCTGCCGTCGACAGCGAGCCGCCGAGCCGCTGCCCGACCGGCTGAACGCAATCCACCTGTGAGCGATGTGCGGGCGTCCAGCACGCCCGGAAATGGATGATCCATGGAACTCCACGAGTACGCACGGTACGACGCCGTTGGTCTTCACGACCTCATCACCACAGGTGAGGTCACCGTCGAGGAGGTCGAGGCGACCGCCCGTACGGCCCTGGCCGAGGCGAACGCCCACGTGAACGGCCTGGCCATGCCGCTGTTCGACGCCCCGCTGTCCCACTCCGGTGATGGGCCGTTCGCCGGAGTGCCCTTCCTGATCAAGGACGCCGGGCCGATGGCGGAGGGCGTGCCGTTCTTCATGGGCAGCCGTGGCCTGGGCAACGTCCCGGCCCGGCACGACACCGAGCTCATGCGCCGTTTCCGTGGTGCCGGTCTGGCCACGCTCGGCCTGACGGCCATGCCGGAACTGGGGCTCAACTTCGCCACCGAACCGGTCAGGACCGGAGCGGTACGCAACCCGTGGAACCCCGAGCGCGGCGCCGGAGGGTCCAGCGGGGGCGCGGCCGCACTCGTGGCGGCAGGAGCCGTCCCGCTCGCCCACGCCAGCGACAGCGGCGGATCCATCCGCGTTCCCGCCTCCTGCTGCGGCCTGGTCGGGCTCATGCCCTCGCGGGGGCGCACCTCGTGCGGGCCCAACCTGGGGGAACCCATTTTCGGGCTCTCCTACGACTTCGCCGTGACGCGTACCGTCCGCGACGCCGCCCGGTTGCTGGACGCGCTCCGCGGACCCGGCGTGGGCGACAAGTACACCGCCCCGCCGCCCGGCCGGCCGTTCGCCGACGAGCCCGGCGCCGATCCCGGCCGGCTGCGCATCGCGCTCATGACGCGGCCCTGGTCGGAGGTTCCGGTCGACGCGGAGGTGGCCGCCGCCACCACGCGGGCCGCACATCTGCTGGAGGAACAGGGGCACCATGTCGAGGAGGCGCGCCCCGCGCTGGACTGGGACATGGTCATCGAGGCCATGGTGGCGCCACATATCGCCTTCCTGGCCGGTGTCTTCCGCCACGTGCCGCGTCCGCCCGACCCGGCGCTGCTGGAAGGCATGACCCGGCGGATGTTCCAGGAGACCGCCACCTTGACGGTGCTGGACCTGATGGCCGCCTTCGACGCGCAGAACCGGATCAGCAGGGCCGTCGGCGGCTTCTTCACCACCTACGACCTGCTGGTCACTCCCACCGTGGCCCGGCTGCCCCTGCCGCACGGGACGCTGCGCTACGACACCCCGGACCACACCGTGGCCGGCTGGGTCCGCTCGGTCTTCGACTACGGGCCCTTCACCGCGGTGTTCAACATCACCGGCCAGCCCGCGATCAGCCTCCCGCTCGGCCAGAGTGCGGACGGGCTGCCCATCGGCGTGCAGATCGTGGCGGCGTACGGCCGGGAAGACCTCCTGCTGCGCGTCGCCGGCCGGTTCGAGCAGACCGCGCCGTGGCGCGCCAGGGTTCCACCGCTCTCGTGCGTACGAGCAGCCTGACGCCATGTGTCGCATGCCCGTGACCGCGCCGCGGATCGTGGTGCGGTCACGGGCGTGGCGTCCGCTCGGGTCAGCCGGCCTGGTCGCCGGAGGGGAGGAAGGGGCTCTCCTCGTCGATCGGGCCGGACCGCCCGACGCCGGTGTGCTGCTCCGGGGCCGCGATGCCGACCGGGCGGCGGGCGGGGCCCTCGTGGCCGATCCGGCGGCGGCCGCGGTCCTCCTTGCGGGAGGCGATGTGCTCGCCGCGCGCGGTGGCGCTCGCGCCGACGCCGAGCGGCGAGGTGGCCTCGGTGTCCATCGGGGACACGCCGTGCCGTTCCACCTCGCTCATCACCCGCGGCGGGCGGTAGCCGCCACGTGGCGGGCTGTCGAACGCGCGGTCGCCCGCGGTGGCGACGTCCCGATGGACCTGCCTGCGGATCTCCTCCATGTCCGGCGTGCCGCCGGTGCCGGACCGTCGCCGCTGCGCCATCGTGACCACCCCCGTGGAGGATGACCGTCACCGGCCATCAAATAAGACATCTGCCACCACAAAGGGATATACCCATCTATTCAGCAATGGATAGGGCCCGCCTGGCAGCGACCAGCCTGTTCGTCGATCTCCTCGACGACCGCGGCACGGTGGTCACTTGGCACGGGGGCGGCGGGTGCGGCGGGCAGCGGTCAGCAGATGCGCGGCAGCGGGTCGCCGACCAGGACGTCGACGATGCGGGTGCCACCGAAACCCGTCTTGAGCAGGACCAGCCCGGGTGGGTCCTCGGCGACACGGCCCACGACGGCGGCCTCCTCGCCGAGCGGGTGTGACCGCAGCGCGGCCAGCGCGGCGTCCGCCGACTCCCCCGCCACCACGGCGACCATCCGGCCCTCACAGGCCACGTACAGCGGGTCGATGCCGAGCAGCTCGCACGCGCCGCGCACCACCGGCCGCACAGGAACGGCCTCCTCCGTAATGATCACCGCGACCTCGGACGACCGGGCGATCTCGTTGAGCACGGTGGCCACCCCGCCCCGGGTCGCGTCCCGCAGGCACCGCACCCGCCCGTCCGGGCATGCCTCCAGCAGCCGGGCGGTCAGCCCGTTGAGCGGCGCGGTGTCGGAGACCAGCTCGGCCTCGATGTCGAGCCGGCCGCGCGCGAGCATGACCGTGACGCCGTGCTCGCCGATCGGCCCGGACACGATGACCGCGTCACCGGGACGGACGGCGTCGGCGCCGAGCCGGACTCCCGATGGCACCATGCCGACGCCTGCCGTGGTGATGTAGCAGCCGTCGGCCTTTCCGCGCTGGACCACCTTGGTGTCACCCGTGACGATGGTCACCCCCGCCGCCCGCGCCGCGCCGGCCATGGTCGTGGCGATGCGGCGCAGGTGCTCGACCGGGAAGCCCTCCTCGATGATGAACGCGGCCGACAGGTGCGCCGGCCGCGCCCCGCACATCGCCAGGTCGTTGACGGTGCCGTTGACGGCCAGGTCGCCGATGTCGCCACCGGGGAAGAACAGCGGGGTCACCACGTAGGAGTCGGTGGTGAACGCCAGCCCGCCCGTCGTCGCCGGGCCCCCCGCCCCGCCGCCGACCGGCTCCCCGACGTCCAGGCTCACCCCGTCCGGGGCCCGGCCGTGCGCGGCCTCGCCGTCCAGTCCTCCCCCGTTCTGGGCTCCGCCGTCCGGGGCCTCACCGTCCGGCGGGGCGGTGCCGGGATGGAGGTCCAGCACGGCGCCGTCGGCCAGCGGCTCCAGGTGCGGGTTGCGGAAGGACGGCAGGAAGACGGCCTCGACCAGGGTGCGGCTCGCCTTGCCGCCGGCGCCGTGCGCGAGGGTGACGAGCTCCTCCCGCAGCCGGGGCCTGCTGCGGCGCGCGCGTTCGATGCGCTCCAGGACCAGCTCCTCGCGGTTCACGTGCGTGTCGCCTCCTTGACCCGGTCGCGCGAGAAGCGGCCGAAGTTGTAGTACGCGGCGCAGGCGCCCTCGGAGGACACCATGCAGGTGCCGATCGGCGTCTCGGGGGTGCAGGCGGTGCCGAACACCTTGCACTCCCACGGCTTGAGCACGCCCTTGAGCACCTCGCCGCACTGGCAGGCCTTGGGGTCGGCGACCCGGGCGCCGGGGACCTGGAAGATCCGCTCGGCGTCGAACTCGGCGTACCGCTCGCGCAGGCACAAGGCGGAGTCGGAGATGAAGCCGAGGCCCCGCCATTCGAAGTGCGGGCGCAGCTCCATCACCTCGTTGATCACCGCGAGCGCCTTGGGGTTGCCGTTCCAGGGCACCACCCGGCCGTACTCGTTCTCCACCTCGGCCCGTCCCTCGGCGAGCTGGAGCAGGTTGCGGTGGACGGCCTGCAGGACGTCCAGCGGCTCGAAGCCGGCGACCACGATCGGCTTGCCGTACTCGCCCGGGATGAACTCGTACGGCCGGCAGCCGATCACGGTGGAGACGTGGCCGGGGCCGATGAACCCGTCGAGCCGCAGGCCGGGCGAGTCCAGGATCGCCTTGATGGCCGGAATGATCGTCACGTGGTTGCAGAAGACCGAGAAGTTCGCGATGCCCTCGGACGCGGCGCGCATGATGGTCATCGCGGTCGACGGGGCGGTGGTCTCGAACCCGATGGCCAGGAAGACCACTCGCTTATCCGGATTGTCGCGCGCGATCTTCAGGGCGTCCAGCGGCGAGTAGACCATGCGGACGTCCGCGCCGCGCGCCATGGCGTCCAGGAACGAGCCGTTGCCGCCGGGGACGCGCATCATGTCGCCGAACGTCGCCATGATCACGCCGGGCTGCGCGGCGATGGCGATCGCGTCGTCCACCCTGCCCATGGGGATGACGCACACCGGGCAGCCGGGGCCGTGGACCAGCGAGATCCCTTCGGGCAGGTAGTCCTCCAGGCCGTGCTTGTAGATCGTGTGGGTGTGCCCGCCGCACACCTCCATGAACTTGTACGCGCGGCCGGGCTCGCACAGGCCGGCGATGCGGGCGGCCAGCGCCCGCGCCATGCCCGCGTCGCGGTACTCGTCGACGAACCGCATCGGCCTCACCCCTGCTCGATCACCGAGTCGCGCAGGGCCGCGATCTCGTCCTCGTAGGCCTGGCCGATGCTCTCCAGGAAGTCGAGCGCCGACCGGGCCTCCGCCTCGTCGATCTTGGACAGCGCGAAGCCGACGTGGATGAGCACCCAGTCGCCCGGCGCGAGCGGCTCTCCCTCAAGCAGGCCGATGTTGATGGCCCGCCGTACCCCGCTGACGTCGACCTTGGCCAGGTCAGGACGATCCGACAGGATTTCCACGATCTCCCCGGGAATCCCCAGGCACATGGGTCGCCTCCGCGAGCTGGATGGATTCGAGGACGAGATCGTCGCCGCCCTCGGTGTCGACATCGGTGGTGCCACAGGCCGGGCACACCGCATAGGGGTCCACCGAGGTGGTGGTGGTCCCGCAGTCCCGGCAGGTGAGCCGTACGGGGAGGGTGACCAGGTCGAGGCGGGCGCCCTCGGCGAGCGTCCCCTCGGTGACCAGGCTCCAGGCGTCGTTGATGGACGGTTCCGCGACGCGGAGCAGGGCTCCCACCTGCACCCGCGCCCGGCGTACCCGCCGGCCGTCCGCACGCTTCTCGACGGCGGCGAGGATCGACTCGGCGATCCCGAATTCGTGCACGGTCTACCTCTTCTCGATCTCAAGGTCGGTGTCCGCCACGCCGCGCCCGCCGCCGCCCGCGCCTTGCGGGCGGCGGGCGGGGGCGGGCTCGGCGGCGGTCGCGGGGGCGGCGCTCACATCTGGCGGATCTTCATGTACCGCTTGATGTCGGGGATCGACCGGTACACGATGACGCCGATCCCCACCATGACGGTCAGCGTGAACAGATGCCTCATCCGCCATCTCCTCTCCTGTGTGCTCTTCCGCACCGCCTCCGGTACGGACTCCTTGGCGGCCGGCCGTACGGTCCGCCGCGCGGCTCGCCGTCGGGGCCACCGCGCGGGCTCCCCCGGCGCCGGCGGCAAGCTCGGCCGAGATCTCCGGCGGGAGGTCCGCGATGAGGTCGAGGACGAGGTCCGCCGCCGGGCCGACCGCCGCGGCGACCGGCGGGCTCAGCTCCATGCCGGGCGAGACGTCCGCCGGCGCGCACCCGACGAGCAGGACCGGGACCACGGGCCGGCCGAACGTCCCGGCCAGCGCGAGGACCGCGTCCGGGGTCATGTCGTGGGCGTCGACGAACGTGCCGGGCGCCTGGTCGGGCGAGGGCAGCAGTACGCGCAGGGTGCCGGGCGGGTCGTCCCGGGCCGCCACGGTGTCGACCAGGACGGCCAGGTCGTACCGGCCGCCGGTCAGCTCGTAGGCCAGGTGGACGCCGCGGATGCCGAAGTCGGACACCATGACCCCCTCGGGGACGCCGGCGGCGGCCAGGTGCCGGGCCACGGCGACGCCGAAGCCGTCGTCGCCGAGGAACACGTTGCCGACCCCCGCGACCAGGACGTTCATCGCTCCGCCTCCCCGCCGCCGGCCGCGACCGGCTCCACCTCGTCGGGGGCGAAGTACAGGAATCTGCCGTGCGAGCGGTGCAGGTCGGCGCCGGGGTCGTCCTCCAGGACGACGGCCAGGTAGCTCCCGCCGTCGACGTCGCGCAGCACCGCCTCGACCTGCGCGGTCCGGCCGGTGAGGAACATGTCGTGGGCGTCGGCGCGGCGCGCGCCCGGGGCCAGCCGGACGCGACTGCCCCGGCCGATCTCCACCCCCGCGACGGTCACCCGGCCGCCGTCGATCCCCTCGGTCCATGGACCGGCCAGGAGGTCACCCATCGGATCACCCGGGGAACCGGGCGACGGATCGGCCATCGGCCCGGCCGCCGGTCGCGACGGCGCCGCCGCGGACCCGTCCACCGGTCGCGATGACCCCGCAGGGGATCCGTCCACTGATCGCGATGACGTGCCCCGCCGGACGGGTCCGCCGGCGGGACCCGCCTGCCGGCCAGGGCCGGGCGCGCCGGAGGGCGAGGGCACCGCGGGCGTCCGCGCGACCGGGCCGAGGTGGCGGATCGCGCCGTGCAGGCGGTCCAGCAGCTCGGGCGGCAGCTCCCCGGCCCGGTCGATGATCTCGGCCGCGCGCGGATCGGTGGCCCGCGCCTCGCGCTTCTCCGCTTCGGTGAGGGTGTGCGTCCGCAGGTGGAGCAGCTCGTCGATCTCGGTGCCGTCGAACAGCTCGCCAGGGCTCTCCGGGGCGATGCCCGGGTGGTCGTACAGGATGATCGGCGACGACAGCACGGCGTCGCGGTGCCCGGGTCCGCCGACGAGCACCGGGAAGGTGCCGGCGTTGCGGCAGCCCTCGGCGGCGCGGCGGGCCCACTCCGGTGGGTCCACGAGCGACAGGAACGACCCGGCCGTCACGCCGAGCACGAGGTGGGCGGCCACGAGCGAGTGCCGCAGCGCCTCCTCCCGGGTGGCCGCGGGCGGCGCCTCGGCGGCGTTCTCGACCCGCACCCGCAGTTTGAGCAGCCCGTACGGGCCGTCCTGCCGCTCGGCCGCGAGCCGGAGCACCGCCCGCACCGGCCGATGGACGGTGACGACGCGACCGGCGACCTGCCCGGACGCGGCCACGATCGGCTCCTCGGCCCGGTCGCCGGGCAGCCGTACCGGGATGACCCGCTCGGCGCCGAGCAGTCCCGGCATCGGTACGACGGCCTCCACCTGGCGCGCGGTGGCCTCGTCGAACGTGAGGTGGGTGGTGCCGTCACAGGTCAGCTCGGCGACCGGTGTGAAACCGCCGTCCCGCGCCCGCTCGACCCTGCGCTCCTTGACGTGCAGGAACCGCAGGCGCAGGCGCAGCAGGGCGTGCGCGCAGCCGTCCAGCAGGCATTCGGTCACGCTCGCGGACGGCTCCCCCGTCTCGGTGTACGCGGGCGGCACCAGCACGCCGAACTGCCAGCGCACGCGGTTCTTCACGGCGGAGGCCCGGTAGGGGTAGAGGAGGTACCCCTCGTACAGGACCGCGTCGGCCACCGCGCGGGCGAGGTCCATCGCCCCGTTCCTCCGCGGCCGTCCCTGCGCGGCCTCGGACGGCGACCGCGCCGGTCGTGGACCCGGCGCTCCTCCGGCGCTCATCCGCGGGCCTCCTTCAACAGGGCTTCCATGGCCTCGTCCCAGGTGGGCAGGGCGCGCTCGGACTTGAAGCGCTGCAGTGCCCGGAGCGTCCCGGTGCCCAGGCGCAGCCAGCCGCCGCCGGGGAAGTAGCGGTCGAGCATCTCGCGCCACACCTCGACCGGCAGGCCCTGGCGCGCCTCGCGGTCCCACGGCACCTGCCGTACGGTGAAACCCTCCCCGTCCCTGGCGAACACGGTGCCGCTGAACAGCAGCAGCAACGGCACCTCGCCGTCGTCCAGGGCGGCGAAGTACTTGCCGGCGGCCACCTCCAGGTCGTAGCCGCACGGCACCGGCAGGTCGATCTCCGTGCCGCCGGTGAACCTCGGCACCAGCGTGGAGACGTTGGCGAACACCAGCGGGCGCAGCGTCTCGCCCCATCGGGACGGGTCCCCGAACAGGTCGGCGAGCAGTTCGCTCTCCGCAGGGGCGTACCGGCGCCGCTGGGGCTCGATGCGGATCTGGCAGCGCAGCGCGATGGCGTGCACGGCGTCCTGCTCGGGCGCGGTGATCGCGAGCCGGAACAGCAACGTCGGGAAGGCGCCGTAGGGATCGGCACGCACGCCACGGCACTCGAAGCCGATCTCACTCATGGCCGCGCCTCCCGTCCCGCGCCGTCACCGGCGCAGGCTCGTCCAGAACCCGGACCGCTCCCCTGCCGCCCGCCCGCATCGCCACCACGACCCCGGTCACCACCGGACGCTCCGCGCGTGCGAGCGGCAGCGGACGCGGCGAGATCGGGTCCGGCGGGACGACCGGTCTCGGCGATCACTTCGCCGCGGCGGCGGAGCCGGTCGAAGAAGGCGTCGATGGCCCGCGCCGCCTCCGGCCCGCCCTGGAACCCCTTCCAGTGCACGCGCACCAGCCCGACCAGCTCGTAGCAGGCGTCGATCGGGACCAGATAGCAGGCGAAGCCGTCCTCGCGGCGGTCCACGAGGTACGCCTCGACGTCCGGCCGGGCCGTTGGCAGGCCGGGGTTGGCGGCCAGCACCCGGTCCCAGGCGGACAGGTCGAGCAGCGACTCGGTGGCGCCGCCCGGGCTGGGATAGAACGCCACGAACCGGCCGAGGGCCGAGTTGTGGAACAGGAAGGCCGTGCGCACCGGGATCTGCAGTTCCGTCCAGTCGGCCTCGCTCATCCGCAGCGACGGGACGTACAGGTAGCGCTCGGGAACCGCCTGGTAGCGGCCCTGGACGACGGTCCCGCCGGCCGAGAGCAGCATGCGGCAGGCGCCGCAGACGCACAGCAGGGCCCGGGTGCCGGTGTCCACGGCGTGGCCGTGCCGCTCGTCCAGCGGCTCGGCGCACATCTCGCACGCCTCCTTCTCGGGCGTGCGCGGCTCCCGGAACCGCCGCAGCACCAGCGGACCCCCCTGGCCCGCCTCGGACGCTCCCCCGGCATCGGAAATTTCAGGTCCTGCCCCACCGCTACCGGACGTCCCAGAGCCGGCTGCCCCCGCCCCGGACGGCCCAGGACCGGAGGAAGTCCCAGAACCGGACGTTCCAGGACCGGAGGAAGTCCCAGAACCGGACGTTCCACGGGCAGAGGAAGTCCCAGGGGTGGACATTCCGGGGGCGGATGTCATCCGCCCGGACGTCGCAGGACCGGAGGAAGACCCAGGGGCGGACGTTGCGAGGCCGGAGGACGTTTCGGCGCCGGACGGTGCCGCGTCGGACGTACCGGGGCCGGACGTTCCGGGGGGCGGTGCGGTCATCGCGCGGCCTCCTCAGGGAGAGGACGGGAGTCCGGGGGGCGGCGCTGGATTTGTAGCAGGGGCGGCTCGGGCTCGGCCGGGGCCTCGACCTCCAGCCGGGTCACCTCGGGGGCGGCGCGCAGCACCGCGCGTTCGACGGCCCCGGCGACCGTGGCCCGGGACGAGGCGCAGCCGTGGGAGCCGCCGGACAGACGCAGCCGCACCACCCCGCCCGGGTCGACGCCGAGCAGCTCCACCCCGCCCTCCCGCGGACCGAGGGCGGGGTGGAGCTCGGAAAGCGCGGCGCGCACCCGCTCCTCGGTGCCGAGCGGGTGCAGGTCGTGCAGAACGAGCAGCCCGGAGACCAGCTCGTCTCCGGTCAGCCCGCGCAGCACCTCGGCGGCCTCCGCCCCGACCACGATGTCCATGATCCGCTCCAGCCCCGCGCCGTACAGGCCGACCAGGCTGCGCACCAGCTCTTCGGCGCGGGCCCGGGCCGCGGGGTCGGCGAGCGCGCCCAGCTCGTCGATCAGCGCCTCGACCCGCTCGCCGGCCGCCCGCACGTCCAGCGCCTGCCGCCGCCGCGGCGCGCCGCCGCCGCGCTCGCCCGGCACCCCGTGAGCGCCGGAACGATCACCCGCATGCGGGCCAGGACGCCCGCCGGGCCCCGGCTGCGGTGCGGGGCGATCGGCGGGCGCCGGTCGCGGGGCGGGGCGCTCAGCCGGCATCGAAGGCATGAGGAGTGTGGACCTTGCGAAGCTCCCGGCCCTGGCCGAGGGACATGTGCACCCCGCACGGCAGGCACGGGTCGAAACTGCGGATCGCGCGCATGATGTCGATGCCCTTGAAGCTGTCCGGTGGGTTCTCCTCGAAGATGGGCGTGTTCTGCACGGCGTCCTCGTACGGCCCCGGAGTGCCGAGGCTGTCGCGGGAGCTGGCGTTCCACGGCGTCGGCGGGTACGGATGGTAGTTCGCGATCTTGCCGTTCCTGATGACCATGTGGTGGGAGAGGACGCCGCGCACCGCCTCGGTGAACCCGCAGCTGATCGCCTCCTCGGGCACCTCGAACGGCTCCCAGGTCTGCGTGTGCCCCCGCCGCACCTCGTCCAGGCCCTTCTCGGCGAAGTACAGGGCGCAGGCGGCGGCGTACGCCTGGAAGTAGGTGCGGGCGCGGTTGCGTTCGATCGCGTTGGACAGCGGCTCACCGTTGTGCCGGGGGATCTTCCACTCGAACGTGGTCTCCGGCTTGGTCGCGGTCCGCGGCAGGCGGATGATCACGCTGTGCCCGGTGGCCTCGATGCCCCCGATGTCGACCCGGCCGTTCAGCGCGGTCGACCAGAGCCGGGCGATCGGCCCGCCGCCGGTGTCCAGCGGCAGCATGTCCTTGCCGTCGAACCAGCGGGGCGACATGACCCAGCTGTACTTGTCGGCGAAGTCGCGCTTCTGCGGGCGCGGGATCGTGTACTGGTTCCAGGGGTGCCGCATGTCGACCGGGTTGCCGAGCGGGTCGTGGGTGACGAACGGCTCCTGACCCGCCCAGTCGTCGTAGTAGGAGCTGCCGAGCAGGATGCGCATGCCGAGGTTGATGTCCACCAGGTCGTTGGTGACCAGCTCGCCGTCGACGATGACGCCCGGCGTGACGAACGCCTCCCGGCCCCAGTCGCCCATGTTCGCGTAGGTGAAGTCGCAGTGGTCCGGGTTCTGCAGGGTGCCCCAGCAGCCGAGCAGCACCCGCCGCCGGCCGACCTCCTCGTACCCGGGCAGCGCCTCGTAGAAGAAGTCGAACAGGTCGTCGTGCATCGGCACGACCTTCTTCATGAACTCCACGTACCGCATGAGCCGGGTCAGGTAGTCGGTGAACAGCTGCACCGTGGCGATCGTGCCGACCCCGCCGGGGTAGAGGGTGGAGGGGTGGACGTGCCTGCCCTCCATCAGGCAGAACATCTCGCGGGTGACCCGGCTCATCACCAGCGCCTCGCGGTAGAACTCCCCTTCGAGCGGGTTGAGCGCGCGCATGATGTCGGCGATCTTGCGGTAGCCGTGCGCGGCGGCGTTCGGGGACTCGGTGCGCTCGGCCTGCTCCAGCACCCCCGGGTTGGTCTCGCGGACCATCCGCTCGCAGTAGTCCACCCCGACCAGGTTCTCCTGGTAGATGCAGTGGTCGAACATGTACTCGGCGGACTCGCCCAGGTTGATGATCCATTCGGCCAGCGCGGGCGGGCGCACCCCGTAGGCCATGTTCTGGGTGTAGACCGAGCAGGTGGCGTGGTTGTCGCCGCAGATGCCGCAGATGCGGCTGGTGATGAAGTGCGCGTCGCGGGGGTCCTTGCCCTTCATGAAGACGCTGTAGCCCCGGAAGATCGACGAGGTGCTGTGGCACTCGGCGACCTCTCTGGCCTTGAAGTCGATCTTGGCGTAGACGCCGAGGCTGCCGACGATGCGGGTGATCGGGTCCCAGGCCATCTCGACCAGGTCGCGGTTCTTCTCGGTGGTCATGTGTCAGCTCCAGGGCGCGCGGTAGCCGGTGAGCAGGGCGCGGCCCTTGGCCCGCCACTTCGGCTCCTTGTCGACGGTGTGCAGCGTGATCTCGCGCAGCTTGCGGATGAGGACGCCGTACACGGTGCTGACCGAGGAGGACACCATCGCCCCGGGCGGCTCGTCCATGAACGGCATGAACTTGTCCGGGAAGCCGGGCATGGTGCAGGCGATGCAGATGCCGCCGACGTTCGGGCAGCCGCCCAGGCCCATCATCCAGCCGCGCTTCGGCACGTTGCACTTGACGACCGGCCCCCAGCACCCGATCTTCACCAGGCACGTGGGCGAGTCGTAGGCCATGGCGAACTGGCCCTGCTCGTAGTACCCGGCCCGGTCGCACCCCTCGTGGACGGTCTGGCCGAACAGCCAGGTCGGGCGCAGCGCCTCGTCCAGCGGGATCATCGGGGCCTGCCCGTTGAGCTGGAAGAGCAGGTACAGCAGGGTCTCGGACATGTTGTCCGGCTGGACCGGGCAGCCCGGCACGTTGACGATCGGGATGCCGGCCTTGGACCGCCAGTCCCAGCCGAGGTAGTCGGCCAGCCCCATCGACCCGGTCGGGTTGCCCGCCATGGCGTGGATGCCGCCGTAGGTGGCGCAGGTGCCGGTGGCGACCACGGCGGTCGCCTCGGGGGCCAGGATGTCCAGCCACTCGGGCAGGGTCATCGGCTGGCCGGTCTCGGGGTTGTTGCCGAACCCCGACCAGTACCCCTCCTGCTTGATCGACTCGTTGGGGATCGAGCCCTCCACGACCAGTACGAACGGGTCCAGCGCGCCGCGCGCGGCCAGGAAGTACCAGTCGATCATGGCGTCGGCGCCCTGCATCGGCCCGCTGTGCATGTCGATCAGCGGCCAGTGGATGTCCACCGCGGGCAGCCCCGGGATCGCGCCGAGCGCGATGTCCTCGATCGCGGGCTGCGTCGCCGCGGTGAGCGACACCGAGTCGCCGTCGCAGCTCATGCCGGCGTTGAGCCAGAGGATGTGGACCAGGGGCTCGCCCTGCTCCCGTTCCCTGCGCTCGGCGGCCTCCGTCTTGGTGGTCCTCGTGGTCATGTCCGCCTCCCTCACTCGTGGCCGGCGTCCGCGGGCGCCTTGGCGCCCGGCCGCGCGACCTGACCCGCGACCGGCGCCGCCGGGCCGTCCAGCAGGTGCTGCGTGACCTCCCAGAGCACGTGGTAGATCGTCGTCTGTGCCTCCTGGATGCGGTGCACGGACGTGGACGGGATGACGAAAAGGTGGTCCAGGACGTCCAGCTCGGCCAGCTCGGCGAACCGCCCGCCCTGGTAGCCGGCCAGACCGATGGTGAGCAGCCCTCGCCCCCGCGCCTCTTCGAACGCCTGGACGAGGTTGGCGGAGCCGCCGCTGGTGGACAGCCCGAACGCGATGTCGCCGGGCCGGGCCAGCGCGGCGATCTGCCGGGCGAAGACGACGTCGAAGCCCACGTCGTTGGACAGGGCCGTGACCACGGCGACGTCCGAGGTGAGCGCGAGCGCCGGCAGCGGACGTCCGAAGCGGGGACGCAGATGGAGGGTGGCGACCTCCTGGGCGTCGGTGCTGCTGCCGCCGTTGCCGAAGGTGAACAGCCGGCCGCCGGCCGCGAAGCGTCCGGCCATGTCCCGCGCGCACGCGGCGAGGCGCTCGGCGTGCATCTCGCCCACCTGGGCGCGCAGCCGCAGGATCTCCCCGGCCTTGGTCACGGTGGAGCGCACGGCCTGCTCCTCCAGCTCGGCGCGCTCGCCCGCCGTCCCCTCGCCCGGCCCGCGCAGGAAGGGGTACAGGCGGCGCATCCCCTCGGCCGCCTCGTCAGCCCCGCCCATCGGCGCCTCCCTGGGCGTCCGGGCGGGTGCGGGCGTGGAAGACGTGCACCAGTTCCCACAGGACGTGGTACATGGTCACGTGGATCTCCTTGACCACGGCGGGGTCGGCGGACCCGGCGATGAGCACGTGGTCGACGGCGGTGCTGCGCGCGATGGCGCCACCCTCGGCGCCGAGCAGGGCCATGGTGAACAGGCCCAGCTCGTGGGCGGTCTCCAGCCCTTTCAGCACGCTCGTGCACCAGCCGTCCGGCGAGACGCCGAGCGCCATGTCGGCCGGCCCGGCCCACTGCCGCACCTGGTGGGCGAAGACCTCGGCCAGCCCGTCGCGGGCGCCGACCGCCGAGACGGTGGCCGCGTCGTTGCCGAGCGCCATCGCGGGCAGGGCCCGCTTGCCGACGATGACCGGATGCATGAACTCGACGGCGATGTGCGAGGCGTCGGTGCCCGCGCCGCCGTTGCCGAAGACGATGAGCTTGCCGCCGCGGTGGAACCGCTCGGCCATGGCCCGGCACGCGCGGGTGATGCGCTCGGCGTCCTCCGCGAGCCGGCGTCCCGCGGGCTCCCGCCTGGCGAAGGCTTCGCTGACCGCCTCGCGCGTGGTCGACGTCCCAAGCATGTTCACGCTCCGTTATGTACCGTAGTCGCCAGGCTACGATCCGTACACATGGCACCGACACCCCAAGCCGGACAACCCGCAGTAAAGGCTTGATCCCCGGCACCTGGCCGGCACCGCACGCAGAGCGGCGGGGCCTCAGGCGCCGGAGGGGAAGTCGCGCGGGAGCGGGCCGAGCTCCCATTCGCCGGCCCCGTCGAGCGGCTCGACCGCGCGGGTCTCGTCGAAGTGCAGCACCGCGTCGAACTCATCGCGCAGCCGCGCACGGAAGTAGTGCCGGCCCCGCTCGGACCTGGGGCGGTACACCGCCGGGATCATCCGCTGCGGCCGCGCGGAACGCAGCACGTCCGAGCTGCGCGGGGCCGCGGCGAACCAGACCAGGAAGCGCTTCTCGCCGACCTCGTGGAACAGCTCCTCGACGCTGTCGGACAGCGCCGGGCGCAACCAGGTGCGCCGGGGCTCGCCTCCCCACTCGCCGGCCGCGGTGACCGCGCCGGTGTAAGTGGTCATGCCGATGATCCGGCAGGCGTCTCCGTGCTCCTCGCGGACCAGCCGGCCGAGATTGACCTCGCCCCGGCAGGCCGCCTCGGTCGCGCTCGCGTCCCCGGCGTGCGCGTCGTGCGCCCATACGACGATCTTCGCGGGCGAGCCGCGTTGCCGGCCGAGGTGCGCGGCCAGGGTGTCCAGCGTGGTCGCCATGTGGCGGTCGCGGTGGTTCCACGCCGAGATGCGGCCGCGCAGCAGCGAGCGGAAGTGCTCGCCGGCCTCCCACATGGCCGCCTCGTCGAGCTGGGCCGCGAACAGCTCGTCCTGCGGCAGCAGGCCTCCCTCACGGGTCGCGTGCGCCGCCGCACGCCGCCGCTCCAGCAGCCAGGTGATCATCTCCTCCTCGTCGCCTCCGCCGTCCCGGCAGGCGGGGCTGAACCCGTACGGCCGGTCTTCCGGGCCGATGTGGTCGAAGGCGGCGTACTGCTCGCGGGCGCGGGCCGCGGCCTCGGGATCGGTACCCTCCAGGTACGCCACGATCTCGTGCACGCCACGGTGCGCGCCGTGCACGTCCAGCCCGTAGAAGCCGGCCCGGCCGGACGGCGCGCCGTCGTTGTGCTCGCGCAGCCAGCCGACGAAGTCGAGCACCACGGCGTTGCGCCACATCCACCGCGGGAACGCCTCGAAGCCGCGCAGCGCCTCCTCGGCGGTCCGGTCCGCGCCGTGTCCGTGGACGTACCGGTTGACCCGGTAGGCGTCCGGCCAGTCGGCCTGCACGGCGACGGCGCAGAAACCCCGTTCCTCGATCAGGCGCCGGGTCAGGGCGGCCCGCGCCGCGTGGAACTCGTGCGTCCCGTGGGAGGCGCCGCCGATCAGGACGAAGCGCGCGTCGCCCACCAGGTCGAACAGCACCTGCGCCGCGGGGGCGGCGTTCTGCACCGGCACGGCCTCCGCGCGCAGCGCGGCGACCTCCCCCGGCCCCTGAGCGGCCGCCCTGGCCGGCGCGGACGTCGCCGACGCGCGCAGCAGGTCGCGTACGTCCTCCAGGGTCACCTCGGCGTACTCCCAGTAGGAGGTGTCGGGCACGAAGAACGGCGAGGGGGTGGTGGCGATGACCACTTCGTCCGCCATCTCCCGCAGCTCATCGTGGGTGGCCGCGGAGCAGGCGGGCAGCGCGACGACGACCCGGGCGGGCCGCAGCCGCCGCAGGGCCTTGAGCGCGGCCTTCAGGGCCGACCCGGTGGCCAGGCCGTCGTCCACGAGGATGACCTCCCTGCCCTCGACCGGCCGGGCCGGCGCACCCTGCCGGAAGTGCCGCTCCCAGTGGGCGATCTCGCGTCCCTCCCAGCTCGCGACGTGCTCGACGACCTCCGGCGGGATGGCCAGCCCTCGGACCACGTCGTCGTCGAGCGCGATCTCACCGTCCCCGGCGATCGCGCCCATGGCGAGGTCCTCTTGCCCGGGGACGCCGAGCGTGCGGGTGACGAAGACGTCCAAGGGCGCGCCGAGCGCTCTGGCCACCTCGTACCCGACCGGGGCGCCGCCGCGGGGCAGCGCGAGCACCAGCAGGCCGGGCCGGCCGCGATAGTGGTCGAGCAGGCCGGCCAGCGCCCGACCGGCATCTCTGCGGTCGTAGAAGAGGCGGTCCGACATGCGGCCTCCCTGACGTGCGCGGAGGCGGACCACCCCCCGTGGCACGGCACTCGCCGGCGCCGTCCGGGGCGGCCCGGCCCATAACGACGAGCCTACGCCTTCTCTTCGCCGCCCCCTGGCCCGCCGGTCTCGGCGCCACGCGGACTTGGGAAATCCCACCAAAAACCGCTTATCCCTTGAGGGTCGCCAAATGCCATAATTCCCCGCTGTACTGAAATAGTGGCCACAAAGGTTTTCCGGCGGTGAATCTCTTTCGCCCCATCGCCCGCCGGGCAGGAGAAACCGTAATTGACACGCTGAAGATCGTGGCCCCATAATCGATGGGTCCGCGCCGGCCAGGGAAAGCGGCGGACGACAAGACCCCCCGTTTCGACGTACACGACCATTCCCCCGACCCCGGCGAACAGCGCGCACTTCACGGCGTTCGACCGATTCATCCTGGCCATCCAGTGCTTCATCCGATTCCCCGGTACGCTCCGCCCCCGCTCCCGGAGAACACCGAGGCATCCGGCCGTCCGCGTTTTCCATGGCGTGCGGATGAGCCCGCAATACGGCCGGCCCGGCCGCACCACGGCGCCCGCAACCGCCGTACCAACCGCACGATCCGGGCGACCGGCAAGCCCTTCCACTGCGCACCGCACGACCCGGAGCCATCCGGGAAATCTCGCTCCTGCTTTCAGCGTGTTCCTCGTTCGATGCGATAGGGATTGGTGGTGCGGTCGTGACCCAGACGACCAGTGAGACGACAGGCACGGAAAACGGCAGGCCGCAGCAGAGCCTGGCCACTGCGGCGGCGCGCAACCTGGCGACGACCACCAAGTCGCAGCCGCAGATGCAGAACATCTCCTCCCGGTGGCTGCTGCGCATGCTGCCCTGGGTCAACACCCCCGGCGGCGCCTACCGCGTCAACCGCCGCCTCACCTACGCCATCGGGGACGGGCGGCTGAGCTTCACCAACCAGGGCAACGACGTACGGGTCGTCCCCCCTGAGCTGCGCGAGCTCGCGTTGCTGCGCAGCTTCCCCGACGACGGCATCCTTGAGGCCATGGCCGGCCGCTTCACCCAGCACCAGCACGAGCCCGGCGACACCATCGCGCAGCTCGGCGAGGCCGCCGACGGGCTGATCCTCATCGCGCACGGCAAGGTCAACAAGATCGGCGTCGGCGAGTACGGCGAGCAGACCACCCTGGCCGTCCTGGCCGACGGCGAGTACTACGGCGACCACGCCCTGGCCGACGCCGATCCGGCACCCTGGGAGCACACGATCAGGGCGGTCACCCCCACCACCACGCTCACCCTCTCGCGCCAGGCGTTCCTGGAGCTGATGGACCAGGCCCCCGTGCTGCGCGAGCACGTGGAGGAGCAGCGCCGCAACCCGCGGCCCCCGCACAACAAGCACGGCGAGGCCGCCATCGAGATCACCTCGGGCCACTCCGGCGAGCCCGCGCTGTCGACCACGTTCGTGGACTACGAGGCCAACCCGCGCGAGCTGGAGCTCAGCGTGGCGCAGACCGTCCTGCGCATCCACACCCGGGTCGCCGACCTGTACAACCAGCCGATGAACCAGACGCAGGAGCAGCTCCGCCTCACCATCGAGGCGCTGCGTGAGCGCCAGGAGCACGAGCTGATCAACAACCCCGGGTTCGG
Source organism: Sphaerisporangium melleum (assembly GCF_014646695.1). GTDB lineage: Bacteria > Actinomycetota > Actinomycetes > Streptosporangiales > Streptosporangiaceae > Sphaerisporangium > Sphaerisporangium melleum. The sequence goes on along the minus strand of NZ_BMNT01000008.1, from coordinate 104,457 downwards.
GCTGCTGGCCAACACCGACCTGCGCCAGCGCATCCAGACCCGCACCGGCCCGCCCACCCCCGACGACCTGGACGAGCTGCTGTGCCGCCGCAGGAAGTCGCACTTCTTCCTGGCCCACCCGCAGACGATCGCGGCGTTCGGGCGCGAGTGCAACCGCCGCGGCATCTACCCCGACACCGTCCAGTTGCTCGACCACACCGTCCCCGCCTGGCGCGGCGTCCCGCTGCTGCCGTGCAACAAGATCCCCATCACCAAGACCCGCACCAGCTCGATCTTGGTGATGCGGGTCGGGGAGGACGACCAGGGCGTCATCGGCCTGCACCAGACCGGCCTGCCCGACGAGTACGAGCCGAGCCTGTCGGTGCGCTTCATGGGCATCGACGATCGGGCCATCATCTCCTACCTGGTCAGCGTCTACTACTCGGCCGCCGTTCTGGTGCCGGACGCGCTCGGCGTGCTGGAGCACGTCGAGATCGGCCACTGAGCCGAGCTTCGCCACCCGACGTCGCGGCCGCCCGCCGACACCGCTCAGGCATCGACGCCCTGAGCGGCCGCCGGCGTCCGCGGTCGGCGGCCGACGTCGAGATCGGCAGCCGGTGACGTGCGACCGGGCATGCCGTTCAGGAACACACCGGGTGACGCCCCGGGGCCGCGCGCACGGCCCCGGGGCGCCGCCTCTCGCTGGACAACCACGGCAGGAAGGGGTGTCATGCGCATGATCGGCACCAAAGGCGAGGTCGGGAAGGAGCCAGGCGCATGGCAAGGACGGTGACCAGCGGTCGTACGGCCGCTGAAGTGCTCGCGTGGAGCCGCGACCTCACCGGGCCACCGATGCGGGCCGCGGTCGACACCCTGCCGCCGTCGATGCGGCGCATCGCCGGCTACCACTTCGGCTGGCTCGACGAGCACGGGCGGCCGGCGTCGGGCGGGGCGGGGAAGGCCGTCCGGCCCGCGCTGGTGCTGCTCGCCGCCGAGGCGGCCGGGGGCTCGGCCGAGGACGCCGTCCCGGCCGCGGTGGCGGTCGAGCTGGTGCACAACTTCTCTCTGCTGCACGACGACGTCATGGACGGCGACGCGACCCGCCGCCATCGGCCCACCGCCTGGAGTGTGTTCGGGGTCAGCGGGGCCATCCTCGCCGGAGACGCCCTGCTGACGCTGGCCTTCGACGTCCTCGCCACCGCCTCCTCCCTCCGTACCCCAGAGGCCGCGCGGGTGCTGAGCGCCGCGGTGCTCGACCTGGTGGAGGGCCAGAGCGCCGACACCTCCTTCGAGACCCGCGAGGAGGTCACTCTGCCCGAGGTGGTGGCCATGGCCGAGGGCAAGACCGGCGCGTTGCTGGCCACCTCCTGTGCGCTCGGCGGCCTGGCCGGCGGAGCCGGTGTCGAGCGGGTCGAGTGCCTGCGCGCGTTCGGCGCCCGGCTCGGCCTGGCGTTCCAGGTGGTGGACGACCTGCTCGGCATCTGGGGCGACCCCGCGGTGACCGGCAAGCCGGTCCACTCCGACCTGCGCAACCGGAAGAAGTCCCTCCCGGTGGTCGCCGCCCTGACCTCCGGCACCCCGGCCGGCGACGAGCTGGCCGCCTTCTACCGCCGCGAGCAGACGCCGTCCCCCGGTGAGCTGGCCCACGCCGCCGGCCTGGTCGAGGCCGCCGGCGGCCGGGCCTGGGCGCAGGCCTACGCCGACGAGCTGCTGGGTGAGGCCCTGGCCCACCTCACCGCCGCCACCCCCGCACCCCGCCCCGCCGCCGAACTCCACGCCCTGGCCCACCTCCTCACCCACCGCGACCACTGACCTCCGCCGCCATCGCTCAAAGGGCTCCACCGCGGGGAGAGAGCCCACCCCGGTCCGGCAAATCTGCCACGCACCTTCCGGCAGATCTGCCACGACAGCCACGGCGAACGGGCTCCAGGCTCGTCGTCCCGCCGGCGGGCTAACGGCCACCGGACGCGTTCCCAGACCGCTGCATGGGTTGGTCGTCCTGGTCAACTGACGCCTTGAGGGCACCGGACTCGCAGTCACGAGCGGAGAGCAGGAACCAGAGGACACATCGAGAGCCCTCCTCCGTGAAACCCCAGCGTACGGACAAGGTGCGTACCAACCGAATTCCGCGGCCGGAGGTTGCGGGCTCGTCGTCGCTACCAGTAGAGGAAAGAGCGGGAGTGGTCTGCGCGCCCTGATCGATCACCTCGATCCGCACATCGCCGTTCACCTCGATCCGCACACTCACCTCGATGCTGGTGGAGTCGGTGTGTACCAGGGAGTTGGTGACGGCCTCCGACAGCAGCAGTACCGCGTCGTCCCGGCGAGGATGACCGGCGAGGGCCTTGCTCAGCCAGTGCCGGGCCTCGCCCACGGAGGTCGGGGTGGCGGGAAAGGCGGTGGACTCCGTCCGCCGGTCGAAAATGGTCATCGAATCGTTCGTCCTTCTTGTGCGGGGAGAGAAATCGAAGGGCCACGCGGCACGGTGCCCCGACTGCGTCCGATCTCGCCGTTCACCAGCGTCACCGAACGTGTCGGTGCAATCATCTAGGGTGATCGGCGCTGGTCCCAGACAAAGAAGTGGGCGGGCAGTGGTCGCGCCGGACCACGCTCGCGAGAATCATGAGGGGTGTCATGAGCGCGGACCCGATCGACCCGCACGCCTCCCTCTGGCACCTTTTCGGCGCGGTCATGCGCCGCTGCCGGGAAGGAGAACGCAAAATTGCGCTGCGCAGAGCGGCAGCCGATCTTTACATCGACTTCTCCAACCTCGCCAAATGGGAGCGCGGCGAACGCACACCTCCACCGGACATGATCCAGCGCCTGGACCAGGTGTACGGCGCGCAGGGAATTCTGACCGCCCTTTATGGCATGCTGCTGCGCCTTAACGCCGTCGCCGAATCGGAACGGGTTAGCGCGGGTATGTCTCCGGCAACCCCCCGACATCGCGATGGAGACGATGACATGGAACGCCGGACCGCCCTTCAACTCCTCGCCGGACTCAGCACTGTCGGCGCCATCGGGGTCTCCGGCGAACCCGTACGCCAACTGCTCGACGCCTCCTTGGGGCAGGAATACCGCGCCATCGAAGAATGGGAAGTCGTCTGCGCCGACCACCTCCACGCCCTGCGTACCCGTCCTCCAGTACAGGTGGCCACCGACCTACTCGTCGACCTACTCGCGCTACGCCACCAAATCGACACCGCACCTCCCACCGTCGCCCCCGACCTGCACCGAGTCATGGCTGTGCTCGGTGACATCCACGCGAGCGCTCTGACTCGGCTTGGCGACCACGGAGCCGCGATCCGCTGGTGGCGGACAGCCCGTCAATCCGCCGACACCAGCGGCGATCTGGGATTGCGGCTACTGGTACGGGGAGACGAAGCAGGACATGGTCTGTACGGACAGCGTGCTCCAGAAACCGTGCTCCATCTTGTTCGCCAAGCCCAGCACCTGGCCGGCGGATCGACTGTTGATTTCCTGACCACGGAAGTAAAGGCCCTGTCCCTGCTTGGTCGGCATGACGAGGCGCTCGCCGCATTGAACACTCTGCACACGTTGGCGGAGAAGGGAGTGGCCGCAGACCGCTACGGCTTCTGGAGTCCTTCGCAGGTCCACTTCGCCGACAGTTGGGTGTACGCCGCCACGGGCCATGAGGCGAGGGCGGACACCGCCCGAGAGAGCGTCCTGCAGATCACGCGGGATTACCAGTACCGGGCGAACGTGCAGCTCCACGAGGCGCTCTGCATGGTGGTCCAAGGCGGTATCAATGAGGGCATGCGTCACGCGATGACGACGCTCGACTACCTTTCACCCGCCTACCGCAGCCGACACATCATCGAAACCGGCCGTATGGTGCGCCAGGCCGTACCACGCGACCGGCAGAGCCAGCCCTCGGTCACCGAGTTCCGCGTGCTACTCGCCCACCAGCCGACCATCAGCTCCTGATGCGCCCAGCGGTTGCACTTCAGCGCAATCATCATTCTTGGAGCAGTAGTTGCCTCCCTTGCTCGGCGGCGTCCCAGCAGACGGGACCCCACCGCCGTTTCGCCTTGAGCGGGGAGGCTGGTACCGCGAGATGGATCTTCATGTAACAGAGCAGAAAATCCACTCACGGCTCTCGCAGTCTCCCCGCCCGAGTGATTATGCTGCTGCTAGCCCTTGCATGCGGAGGTCAGCAGCATCGCTAGTGCTGAGGCCACCAACAGCAGGACGCAGAGACGGACGGTGCGGGGCGTGCTTCGAATCGTGTCCCGCACCGTCCGCGATACCTCGCGAATCACGACGATGCGCCAATCGTTCATTTCGGACATTGTTCACCTCCCTTGCAGGTAGGTGCATCTCGCCAACGAGCAGAACTCTAGCCGCTAACCCCCCAGGGCACTTTGATCAGTCAGTCGCCGGGCGACGGGATGGTTGAGTACGCATACCACTCGGATGGGTTGAGTTCATCCGCAAGTCAAAAGATGCGCCTCCCCGGCTCTGATGTGCCTGGATTCGACATGTACGATTTCGACACCCGGGTGCGAACTCTCGGGAAAAGGCGACGAGAAGAGTTCCTGAATGCATATCGATCTTGCTCGTGCCCGACTTGAGTCGGCGGCGAACTTCACACAACTCTCACCTGAGAGCCAAGCTGTAGTTAAACGTGCCATACGGACCGATTTCAGACAGTTTGAGCTTAAGGAGCCAAAGGGCACACTGGGCGTAGGACTGCATGTACTCACCTGCCAGCGAGAAGAAAAGAGCGTCGTAGAAAGAGTTGAACAAGTCAACATCTACACCCCGGAGAAAAGAAGTGTACCCCGCTTAACAAGCCGACTCCACGACGAACGTCATCAGGTTTGGGAGGTTCGACGCCATATTCATGGGAGTGCGCCCACGATTTGGGTGCACGAGCTCCCCGAAGAGGCGCTTAGAATATACCTTTACGTCCTGGCCGACTGGCTTGGCCCCGATGGGGCGAGTTTTCTCAAAGGAGGGAGCGTCAGCATAGAGAAGCTTTTGACGCAGGCGTTCTTTCAGACGGTAGATCTAGCCGGCACGACAGTACCCAGCCCCCCCACCAGCACCGACGAATCGAGTGATTCTGCAATAGCCGCACTCGAAGCCGAGATAATAGAGGAGCGCAGCTCGGGGGCCTCCACCAAGCGACTAAAAGAGCTGGCCGTAGCTCTATACTCAGAGGGCGGAACAAATATTCTTCGTATTAGTCGACTGACCGGTCTGGCAAGAGACACAATTTACAGAGCTCTTGATCAGCAAGATGTCAGGCCGATTAAAGAACGACTGCAGGTCGAGGTCCAGCGCGAGCAAAGCGAACACGAAAAGTTCGATCGGTTCATCGCCGATCTCATGCAAGGGCGAGCCAAATAACAATGACCCTGGCCGCGAATATCCCGTGATCCGAGCATGCTCGTCAGCCCTACCCGAAGGCCATCGGAACGAGACACAAGCGTGACGAAGAGCATTCGAGCGCGGCCAATCATCCACCACATTGGCTATGTCTTCGCTCGCGATCGGTTATGACGGCCACACACGCAATCATCAGATCGGACGTGCGCGGACGCTAAGCGATCTGAACCGCCTGGAAGCAGACGGGGCGTGCAGTTCCTGGCTCGTCGAGCATCTAGGGCACGACGGCGGGGTAGTCAAGGACTGCCTTGGTGCCATCGCGATGGCCGCCCGGTGCGATGAGTGCGCTGGTAGCCCCTGTACGGGTTGTCGTCACGGTTGCCGGGCAGTTTGGGGTGGACGCTCGCCGCGCCCCCGCGCCTCGTGGCGGGGATCATTTCACGAGGGTGGCGAGGATGCGGTCGAGGGTGGCGAGGTCGGCGGGGTCGAGGTCGAGCAGGGGCGGCGGGGGCTCGCCGAGGATGCGCTCGGCGATCTCGGCGGTCTTCTCGCCCTCGGGGGTGGCCGTCACGATCTTCTGACGGCGGTCGTCGGGGTGGACGTCGCGCACGACGAGGCCGCGGCGGACGAGGTCGTCGACCACGAGCGTGGTGTACGGGGCGTCGGTGGCCAGCACGGCCGCCAGCTGCCGCATGGTCATGGGCGCCGCGGCCAGGTGGCGCAGCGCCTTGGCCCGGATGAAGCTCATGTCGAGGGCGGCGGTGACCTCCTTGCGGCGGTCGTACCGCTCAAGCACGAGTGTGCGCAGGCCTCGCCAGACACGGGCGGCCATCTGGGGGTCGTGGCTCATTGCGTGACCGGGATCCTCGTGTCGTCGACGGAGAGGTGCGCCGCGGTCCGCTCCGCGGTGCCCTTCGCCCATCTGCCCGTGGTGATGATACCCAGGACGAGCACGAGCGTCCCGTACCCGGCGATGATCCACCAGCCCGCTCGACCGGCCGTGGCGAAGCTCTCGCGCAGCGATCCGGACAGCCCGGTGGCGAGCACCGAACCGGCCACGGCGACGCCGAGCGACTGGCCGACCTGCCGGCTGGTGGAGGCGACGGCCGCGGCGACGCCGGCCTGGGAGAGCGGCATGCCGGAGACGGCCGTGTTGGTGATGGGGGCGTTCACCATGCCCGAGCCGAGGCCGAAGACGGTGTAGCTCGCGAGGACCCACAGCAGCGAGGTGTCCGGAGTGAGCCGGGTGAGCATCAGGCCGCCCACGGTGAGTGCCACCCCGGCGATGATCAGGGACGGCCGTGGCCCGCGCTCGCCGACCAGCCGGCCGGACAGCGGCGCGCCGACCAGGGTCAGCACCGCGATCGGCAGTGTGCACAACCCCGCCTGGAACGGGGAGAGGCCGCGCACGTCCTGCAGGTACAGGGTGTTGAGGAACAGGAAACCGCCGTAGGCCGCGAACGCGCTCACCGCGATGACCGACGCGCCGGAGAACGGGGCACTGCGGAAGAACCGCAGGTCGATGAGGGGCTCCGTACGGCGGCGCTCGTAGGCGATCAGCCCGGCGAACCCCGCGGCGGCGGTGAGCACGATCCCGGCGATCAGCGGCGAGCGCACTCCCAGGCCGGGTGCCTCGATGATGGCGAACGTGAGCGAGGCCAGGGTGACGATGACCAGCACCTGCCCCACCGGGTCGAGGCGGCGTGGGCGGGCCGCACGGGACTCGGGCACGAACAGGGCGGTGAGCACCAGCGCGGCCAGCGCGACCGGCACGTTGATCCAGAAGATGGCGCGCCAGCCCACCGAGTCGATGAGCGCGCCGCCGACGAGCGGGCCGAGGCCGATGCTGATGCCGACCACACCGCCCCACACGCCGATGGCGCGGGCGCGTTCTCTGCGGTCGGTGAAGGTGTTGGTGATGATCGACATGGCCACGGGGTTGAGCATCGAGCCGCCGATGGCCTGCAGCACGCGGAAGGCCACCAGCCAGCCGAGGCCGGGGGCGAGGCCGCACAGGGCCGAACCCGCCGCGAACACCACCAGGCCGATCTGGAACGTGCGCCGGCGGCCGATGCGGTCGCCGGTGGAGCCGGCCAGGAGCAGGAGGCCGGCCAGCACGAGGGTGTAGGAGTCGATGGTCCACTGCATGCCCGACACCGGCGCGCGCAGGTCACGTGCGATCGCGGGGAGGGCGACGTTCACGATGGTGTTGTCGATCCCGACGAGGAACAGGCTCATGCAGCAGATGATCAGGACGAGTATCCGCCTGCGGCGGCTGAGCTCCGGCACGTCTGCCCCTTAGTTGTACGGATACAATCTTTTCAATAGTACAACCAACGTCGCCGATAGCCTGATTTATGCCCATGAACTGCGGATATAACAAGCGCAGCGCGGGAAGGACGACCATCGTGGGGTGGGCGACGACCGGCCATCCACGGCGGACCCCGTTCCCGGACGTCCGCCGGGGTGGCGCACAGCGCGTTCAGGCCGGGCTCCGCCGTCGCCACGCTCCAGGGGGACGGCTGCCTGCCTCGCCGTGGCCGCGGCCGATCTCGTCCGGACGCGGCCACGGCATCGCCCGTGCCGCCGTCCCCCACCCGGCTCGTGGGCGCTCCCGGTCGCGCCCCGGGTGAGGAGGCGAGCGAGATGCCCGGTAACAAGGCCGTGGCCTACCTAGGGCCCGGCAGGGTCGAGGTGCGGGACACCGACTACCCCGAGTTCGAGCTGAAGGACGGGCCGGGCGTCAACCCGGCCAACATCGGCCGCAAGGTCCGGCACGGCGCGATCGTGAAGGCCATCGCGACCAACATCTGCGGCAGCGACCAGCACATGGTCCGGGGACGCACCACGGCGCCCCCCGGGCTCGTCCTCGGACACGAGATCACCGGCGAGGTCGTGGAGACCGGCCCGGACGTCGAGTTCGTCAGGACCGGCGACCTGGTGTCGGTCCCGTTCAACATCTCCTGCGGCCGGTGCCGCAACTGCAAGGCCGGCCGGACCGGCATCTGCGAGAACGTCAACCCCGACCGGCCCGGCGCGGCCTACGGATACGTCGACATGGGCGGCTGGGTGGGCGGGCAGGCGGAGTACGTGCTGGTGCCCTACGCCGACTGGAACCTGCTCCGCTTCCCCGACAGGGACCAGGCGATGGAGAAGATCCTCGACCTGGCCATGCTGGCCGACATCTTCCCCACCGGCTACCACGGCTGCGTCACCGCCGGAGTGGGGCCCGGCTCGGTCGTCTACATCGCCGGGGCGGGCCCGGTGGGCCTGGCCGCCGCGGCCTCGGCGTTCCTGCTGGGCGCCGCCGTGGTGATCGTCGGCGACCTGAACGGAGACCGTCTGGCGCAGGCGCGCGGCTTCGGCTGCGAGACGGTCGATGTGTCGCAAGGCGAGCCGAAGGACCAGATCGAGCAGCTCCTGGGTTTCCCGGAGGTGGACTGCGCCGTGGACGCGGTCGGTTTCGAGGCCCACGGGCACGGCGCCGAGGCCGCGACCGAACGCCCGGCGACCGTGCTGAACAGCCTGATGGACCTCACCCGGGCGGGCGGCTCCATCGGCATCCCCGGTCTCTACGTCACCGGCGACCCGGGGGCCGCGGACGAGGCGGCCCGCCAGGGAGCGCTGTCGCTGCGGCTGGGTCTCGGCTGGGCCAAGTCGCACGCGTTCTTCACCGGCCAGTGCCCGGTGATGCGGTACAACCGGCAACTCATGATGGCGATCCTGCACGACCGGGTACGGATCGCCGACGCGGTCAACGCGACGCCCATCCCGCTCGACCAGGCCCCGCAGGGGTACGCCGACTTCGACAGGGGCGCGGCGCGCAAGTTCGTCCTGGACCCGCACGGCATGCTGACACGACGGTCATGAGCCCGGACGCCGGGCCCGCGGGCGCACCAGAGAGGGCCGAGACCGGCGATGCGCAGCCCGAGAGGCGGCTGGACGAGGGCCGGAACGCCAGTGGTCCCGCCCTCCGGGGGACCCCCTGTCCGGAGTGCGGGACCACTTGGTCGTGCGGTGTTGGTTGCGGGCCCCGCCCCGGCTGTCGTGAGCCTGGGCAGGGTCCGCGGTCTTGGGTGATCACCTGATCAGGCGGACCCGATCAGGTGATCATGCGATCAGTTGATCGGCGGGTAGGCGTTGGCGAGCAGCTGGCGGAACTGCGCCGAGAACCACTTGCCGGAGATCGGGGCGTTCGGGAGAGCGCCGGTCCGGTTGTTACCGTTGCGGTCGTTACCGGTGTAGGTCGGGTCGCACATCCGGTCGAAGCCCTTGCCCTCGTTGTTCGGGATCTCCTCGCTGGCGCCGTCCGACTCGCCCGGCGGCTTGATCCAGACGTAGGCGTCCAGACCGGTCGCGGGGTTCGCCCGCGGCCGCTCGCCCATGCCCGCACCGCTCTGGTTGCACCAGTTGCCGGCGTGGATACGACGGTCGACCCGGGAGTCGTTCACGAAGGTGTCGACGTTGGTGCTGGTGCTGGGCGCGGCCGGCCTGGCGGAGCCGCCCCAGCCGTTGCGCGAGGTGTCGATCAGCATGCCGATGTTGGAGTTGAAGCCCTGCGAGACCAGTTCCTGGCGGAACGCCTGGGCGTAGCCGAGCTCATCGACGTAGTAGTTCCAGTCCACCCACTTGGACTGACGCACCGACTGGCCGTTCACCTGGGTGTTGATGGTGAAGTGCGGCTCCTGCAGCGCGGAGTAGTTGGCGGTGTTGGTGATGAAGCCGTCCACGCTGGCGAAGCCGGCGGTGGTGCCGCGCACGGTCTCGGCGAAGAGCTGGGCGGAGGGACGGAAGTTGCTGTCCCAGCCGAGCCAGCCGTGGTGCCCGGCGTCGACGTAGGTGTAGACGTTCTGGATCGCGTGCAGCTTGTTCAGCGCGTACCGCACGCCGTCGACGTAGGCGCCGCTGGACTTGGCCTCAGCGCACGCCGCCAGGTTGGTGTTGGTCACCAGGTTGGGCAGCGAGTCGATCTCAACGATCGTCACGATGCGCAGGTTGGAGTACTTCGAGTCGCCCAGGATGGCGGCGATCGGGTCGATGTACTCGGTCTTGTACCGGGCGAGACCGTTCTCCGAGATCTTCAGCTCACCGTTGGAGGCGAGAGCGGAGCAGTCGCGGTTCGGCAGGTTGTAGATGACGAACTGGATCGTCAGCGGGGTGCTGCCGTTGGCGGCGTCCTGCTGCACGGCCGCGTCGAGGTGCGCGCGCACGCCCTTGGCGCTGGAGGAGCCCTCGATGGCCGCGATGCGGTCGATCCACACGCCGGTCGAGACGTTGGCGACGGCGGAGCCGCCCGGCTCTGCCGCGGCCTGGGTCGACCAGTCGCTGTTCACGTAGCCGGTCGCACCCGCGTACGGGTTGTCGACGTGCCCGGGGTTGGTGCCGCCGTCGTTGTCGGCCTCGGTCGCGGTCACGTTGACCGACGTGAGACCGGAGGATGCGACGGAGATCGACCGCGTGCCGCTGGTCGTGTCGCTGTCCTCACGGGCCGACAGGGTCACGTTCTGCGCCGTGTTCCAGTTCGACGAGGTGAAGGTCAGGCTGGACCCGCCGGTCACGGTGATGTCGCTGTCGCCCGAGCCCGCGGTCGAGGTGACCGTCACGTTCGAGCTGGGCTGCCGCGCCAGGCGCACGCCGTAGGTGGCGGTGCTGCCCTCGGGAACGGTCACCGAGGTGGGGCTGACGACCAGCGCCTGCTGCCCCGGCGAGGGGGACGGCGACGGGGACGGCGAGGGGCTCGGCGAGGGGGAGGGACTCGGCGAGGGGTTGGAGCCGCCGTTGCAGGTCGTGCCGTTGATGGCGAAGCTGGTCGGGCTGGCGTTCGAGCCGCTGAAGGTGCCGTTGAACCCGAGGGTCCACGAGGCACCGGAGCCCTGGCTGCCGTTGTAGGACTCGTTCCGCACGGAGACGTTGGAGCCCGACTGCGACCACTGGCCGCTCCAGCCGTTGGACACCCGCTGACCGTTGGGGAAGGCGAAGGTCAGCGTCCAGTTGCTCAGCGCGTCACCGAGGTTCTTGACGGTGATGTTGGCGCCGAACCCGCCGCCACCTTCCCAGGACTTGGTATAGGTGACATCACAGGCGACCGCGGCGTTGGCCGAGGTCTGTCCGGCGGCGAGGCCGATGCCGGTGAGCACAAGGGCTGTCACCGCCGTCAGTCCTCGTCGCCAGTAACTCTTTCGGGGGCCCATTGTCTGTTTCTTCTCCCTCATGAAACTGATGGGGTCGCCGCCTTCTTGAGGCGGCCAAGCAGCACCCAGCACGACGTCGGCGGTGGGAGCGCTCCCATCGTCTGAGTGTTTCGACAGGATGTACAGCACATTGCGCGACGCCTCCCCCGGCACGCCAGCCTGTGCCATCGACCTCCGCGTACATACGCACAATGACCTCGGCAAACCCGCACCTCGCTCCGGCCGTGGAACACGGAGGTCGATGAAACATTCATCTAGATCGGGGGTCATCGCCGGATCTTTCCCATGGTCATCCGCCCACGGCCGTCCCACCGGCGACCGCCGCGCCCGTACCGATCGCCGCCACGCGCTCGGGCCGCCGTAGGTGGCCGGCCGAAGCGGTAGGGTCGCCAGTGATCACGCCCCCGAGGAGGCCGGGATGACGGACCTGCCGCGCATGTCGTTGTCGGGCATCGTGCTCGGCGCGCCCGACGCCCGCGAGCTGGCCGCCTTCTATCGCAGGCTCCTCGGCTGGGATGTCACACAGGACGAGCCCGACTGGGTGAAGCTCGTCCCGCCCGGTGGCGGTCCCGGCCTGTCCTTCCAGACCGAGGCCGTCTACGTCCGTCCCACCTGGCCGGCCGGGCCGGGAGACCAGCAGATGATGATCCACCTGGACATCGAGGTCGACGACCTGGACGCCGCCGGAGCACACGCCGCCGCCGCGGGCGCGACCCTCGCCGGCTTCCAGCCGCAGGACGACGTGCGGGTGTACCTCGATCCCGCCGGCCACCCTTTCTGCCTGTTCCTCGCCGACTGACGGCGTTCGCCGCCCCGCCGGCCGGCGTTCCGGAGCACACCTGAGGTCCGGGCCGCGCGGACGCGTCCTCATCGCGGGCTCGGCGCAGGCGCCAGGATGCGGCGGACGGCGTCGGCGAGGTCCCGGGCGACCTCGGGTGCGGCGGCGACCTCCTCCGGAAGCGTCACCGGGGTGGGGACCAGGATGGCCCTCGCCCCGGCCGCGCGAGCGGCGGCCACGTCACGGCCGATGTCGCCAACCACCACGCACGCGGCGGGGGCCACGCCGAGCGCGCCGGCCGCCCGGATGATCAGGCCGGGCCGGGGCTTGCGGCAGTCGCACCCGTCGCCGTCGTCGTGCGGGCACACCGCCCAGACGCCGAACGGGCCGAGCAGCTCCTCCACCCGGGCGTTCACCCGGCGCAACGCCTCCGCGCCGATCAGTCCCCTGGCCACCCCCGCCTGGTTGGTGACCACGCCGAGGGCCAGCCCCGCCTCGCGCAGCCGGTCCAGCGCGGCACGCGCCCCCGGCATCGGGCGCACCAGACCGGGGTCGGCGTTGTACGGGACGTCCTCGACCAGCGTGCCGTCTCGGTCGAACAGCACCGCGTCGGGGCGAAGGTCCATGGGCACCGGCCACCTCCAGCGGACGTCTGCCCCTTCCAGGCGAGCACAAAACGATCACTTCCGCCAGGTGACCACCCCGGCCGGCATCGGTTTCGGCCGGGCCTCGTCCGAGGACCGCGCCGAGGAGGGAAAAGCGGTGACCCGATCTCTCATGTCCCATGGCCCAAGTGGCCGGCTCAGGTGGTGAAGATGTCGAGCCAGACGGTCTTGCCCCGGCCGCTCGGCGAGTTGCCCCACGTCGCGGCCAGCCCGCTGACGATGATCAGGCCGCGGCCGTGCTCGGCGACGGCGTTGGCCTCCTCGGACAGGACGATCGGCTCGGGGACCGCCGGGTTGGGGTCGGTGTCCCTGACCTCCAGGTGGATGCGGTCGGGATATTCGCGCAGCCGGACCTCCACGTCGCTGTCGGCGTGGGTGAGCGCGTTGGTGACCACCTCGGAGGCCATCACTTCCAGGTCGTCGGCCAGCTCCTCCAGGCCCCACTCGCGCAGGTGGCGCCGCACGAACCTGCGGGCCGCCCGCACTCCCTGCAGGTCGTGCCGCTGGATGGCCATGCGGTCGATACGGCAGCGCTCGCCGCTCGGATATCCCTCGTACCGGGCCAGCAGGACGGCGATGTCGTCGCGGCGCGTCTCGTGGTCGGGGGCGACGGCGATGACCCGGTCGGCGATGCGCTCCAGGGACGTCTCGCCCTGCTCGACCGACCCCAGCAGCGCGTGGGCGCTCATCACCGGGTCGCCGTTCGCCGGACGGGCGAGCCCGTCGGTGTAGAGCATGAGCAGCGCGCCCTGGCGCAGGACGATCTCGGCCGTGCGGTACGCGCCGTTCATCGGCACGCCCAGCGGCACGTTCGCCGGGACGTCGGGCACGGTGATCGTGCCGTCCGGCTCGCGCACCAGTGGGACCGGATGGCCGGCGAGCGCCACCTCGGCGCTCCCGGTCTGCGGGTCGATGCGCACGAAGCAGCAGGTGGCGAGCAGGTCGGTGTCGAGGTCGGCGAGCAGGTCGCTGGAGCGGGCGAGCACGCCGGCCGGGTCGTGCCCCTCGGCGGCGTAGGCGCGCAGGGCGCTGCGCAACTGCCCCATGACCACCGCGCTGTCGATGTCGTGGCCTTCGACGTCCCCCACCACCAGGCCGATGCGGTCACCGGGCAGGCAGACCGCGTCGTACCAGTCGCCGCCCATTCCGGTGGCGGTGGGCGCGCAGAGGTAGCGAGCGGTGGTGACCACCTGCGGCAGTTCCCCCAGGGTTCGCGGAAGCAGTCTCTTCTGCAGGCCCTGGGCGAGAGCCCGTTCGTTCTCGCCGCGCTGCGCCCGCTCCACCGCCAGGCCGATCTGGTCGCTCATCATCACCAGGACGGACCGCTCCTCGGCGTTGAACCGCCGCGGCTCCGAGAAGCCGAGGACGCAGGCGCCGACCGGCGCGGCGCGCGACCCGACCGGCAGCACGGCGAGAGCCTGCGCGCCGGGGGCCGTGCCGTGCGAATAGGACGACAGCTCCTCCGGATCGGTGAGGAACAGCGGGGTACCCGTGCGGATCACGTCCGTACAGGGACTGGAGTCGGGCAGCCGGAGGTCCTGTATCTCGTCGTTCAGCCCGGGCAGGCTGCCGGCGTGCCCGTCGATGCGCAGCCGTCCCTCTCTGAGAGTGGCCAGGGTGAGGCAGCGGGCGCCGAACGGCACCAGCATCCGCTGCCCGGCGACCTCGACGATCTCCCGCAGGCTGCTGGCCTCGTTGAGCGCCCGGGTCAGCTTGTACACCTGGTACATGAGCGACGTGCCGTACGACCCGGGCACCTCGGGCAGGCCCCAGCCCGGCTCCCGGCCGGCGCTGTCGTAGATCGGCACGATCACGGGCGCGCGGGGTGCGGTGAGCGGGGCGCCGCGAGCCGCGAAGCCGGCCAGCTCGCCCGCCAGGCCGCCGGCGATGCAGGTCAGGCGCCGCATGTCCTCCTCCGGCAGCCGTCGCCGCCGCGGCGGCACCCAGACGAGGGTGAGCGTTCCGTAGCGGCCCTCCGAGGTGGACAGCGGCACGGCGACGGTCGAGTACGGGAACGGGATCAGCGGCACGATCTGTACGCCGGGGTGGCTGGCCTCCGGGTCTCCCGAGTTCACCGGCTCCAGCAGGCGGAAGGCCAGTGAACTGGCGTAGGGGCCGTCCACCGGCATGCGATCGGGCATGGCGAAGACGGCCGGAGGCGACCCGCACAGCACGGTCGCCGCCAGGTGCGTCCCGTCCTCGGTGAGCAGGTAGACCGCGCCGCAGTAGGCGCCGGTGCGCCGCACCGCCCGGCTGAGCGCAGCGCCGATGACGGCGTCCCGCTCCGGACCGGGCGACGGGACACCGGAGAGGTGGCGGTGGTTCTCGAGCGTCAACCCGCTCCCTTGGCGCTGGACGGCCTCCGTCCCGGCAAGGCGCGGCGAAGGCATACGGACTTCACTCTATCCGCGCAGGTCAGAGGGGCTCCATGGGCCCTGTCGGAGGCAGGGCGGCCGCGCCGCACCGCGATACCGGTTCCGGGTATGCGCACCGGCCCCACGGCCTCCTGCTCGCGAGGGCGTCACGCGTGTTCGCTCACCGGGGAGGGCGGGCGTTCTGTCGCCGAAATTCGCACCGATTCCGCGATTTCTGCGGGCTTTCGACGGACGCACGGATATCTGTCGGTGAACTCTCAGTGAACTGCCAGGAAGCGTGGGTAGCCTGCCACGACATGACATGGCACGGCAAAGTCAATCATGCGCTGACCAAATATGCGGGATTTCAGATCAAGAGAGTCGGGAAAGCGAAGAAAGGGTCTGGTCCGGGCGGCGGCGCATCCGCGTCCGCCGGTGACAGGCGGCTGGTCAGAGCGCCTGCGGACCCGGCGGACCGGCTGCTGGTGGCCCCGATCTTCATCCTCTCGCCGGTCAGATCCGGATCGACATTGCTGCGGGCGACGCTCAATGCGCATTCCATGCTGCACGCTCCCCACGAATTGCACGTACGGCGGCTGACCGTCGGTTTCGGCACCTCGCTCGCGCGGGAGGCGATGGAGGCGCTCGGCCACAATCAGGCCGATCTCGAACACCTCCTCTGGGATCGGGTACTGCACCGGGAACTGGTGCGCAGCGGCAAGCGATTCGTGGTGGACAAGACCCCCGCCAACGCCTTCGCGTTCCAGCGCATCGCCACCTGCTGGCCGGACGCGCGGTTCGTCTTCCTGCTGCGCCACCCCGCGTCCATCGCCCGGTCCTGGCACGAGGCGAGCCCCGGCAAACGGACGCCGGAGGAGGCGGCGCTGGACGCCCTGCGCTACATGAAGGCCGTCCAGCGGGCCAGAGAGGCCCTGCCCGGGCGTCCCACCCTGCGCTATGAGCGGCTGACCGGCGATCCCGAGGGAGAGTTGCGGCGTCTGTGCGCCGCGCTCGACGTCCCCTGGGAGCCGGGCATGCTGACCTACGGGCCGCAGGAGGTGCTGCGCAAGGGCCTCGGCGACTGGAAGGACAAGATCCAGAGCGGGGCCGTCCAGCCGGGGCGCGCCCTCCCGGCGCCCGAGGAGATCCCCGAGGTGCTGGTTCCGATCTGCCGCGAATGGGGCTATCTCCCGGACTCGGCGGAGCCCGCGTGAGGCCGCCCGTGCCCCCGCTCGCCCGCCCTGCCACGCCGGGGGAGGCGCGCCTGAGGATCCAGTACCTGCTCCTGCACGCCTACGGCGTCGGCGGCACCATTCGCACCGTCTTCAACCAGGCCAATGCCATGGCCGCCGCGGGCCACGAGGTCTCCATCGCCAGCGTCGTCCGCCGCAAGGACGAGCCGAGATTCCCGCTGGACCCACGGGTGGAGTTGCTGACCCTGAACGACCAGCGCTCGGGCGTGCCGGCCGACTCGCTGCCCCGCCGGGCCTGGCGCCGGATGCGCGGGAAGATCGTCCCGCTCGGCGAGTTCGCCGCCTCCTATTTCACCGAACGGGTGGAGAAGGCCGTCATCGACCACGTCGCGGCCCTGGACGGCGGTGTCCTGGTGACCACCCGCCCCGCGCTGAACCTCATCGCCGCCCGCCGCGCCGCCCCCGGCGTGCGCAAGGTCGCCCAGGAGCACATGAACCTCGCGACCCACCGCGATACGGTCCGCCGGGAGATCGCACGGCACTACCACGCCTTCGACGCCGTCGTCGTGCTCACCGAGACCGACCGGCGCGCGTACGAGCGGCTGCTGCCCGGCGTGCCGGTGGTGCGCATCCCGAACGCCGTGGACGTACGCGGCCGGGAGCCTTCCCGGCAGGAGAACCCGATCGTGGTCGCCGCCGGGCGGCTGGTGCGGCAGAAGGGCTTCGACCTGCTCGTCCCGGCGTTCGCCGAGGTGGCGCGGCGCCACCCGGACTGGCGGCTGCGCATCTACGGCACCGGCCCGAAGAAAGCCGAACTGGCCGGGTTGATCAGCGCACATGGCCTGCAGGACGTCGTGACGCTGATGGGCCACAGCACAGGGTTCGACGAGGCGCTGTCCGAGGCGTCGATCTTCGCGCTCAGCTCGCGGTTCGAGGGCCTGCCGATGGTGATGATCGAGGCCATGGCTCACGCCCTTCCGGTGGTCGCGTTCGACTGCCCGACCGGCCCGGCCGATGTGATCACCCATGGAGTGGACGGGTTGCTGGCCGGGCGCGAGGACGTGGCCGGGCTCGCCGCGGCCCTGGACCGCCTGATCACCGACACCGCCCTGCGCCGCCGCATGTCCACCGCCGCCCGGCTCGCCGTCCAGGACTACTCTCCCGAGATCGTGATGCCCCGCTGGGAGGCCCTGTTCCGCGGCCTGTGACGCCGCCCGCTCACACGCTCGGGGCCCCACGCACCGCACGCCGGCCGCTCGCGCTCCGCCGCGGCCGGCGGCCCGGTTCGTGGGCGCCATGTCACATGGCAGGACCAAGGTGGTGTCGAACCCGTATAGGGATCTTGTCGATATACCGACATTCCTGGAGATTGCGGTCAATCCCCCGCTCTAGGAGGCCCTCGTGCCACGAATACGAGCAACCCTCGCCGTCGCCGTCGCCGCCCTGACCGCGATGGGCGTCACCCCGGCGCAGGCGGACGCCGCCCCCACGATCACCGTCGAACAAGGACGCACCCAGCCGGTGTTCTCCTACGCCGACGCCGTCCGCGAGCACGTCTACGTCCAGTCGCCGGTGGACAGCGACGCGGACGGCCGTCCCGACCGCGTACGGGTGGACATCATCCGGCCCAAGGAGTCGGGCCCCGGTCTCAAGGTGCCGGCCATCATCGACGAGAGCCCGTACTACGACAACTCCGGGCGCGGCAACGAGTCGGAGCGCAAGATCTACGACGAGAACGGCGAACCGGCCAGGTTCCCGCTGTTCTACGACAACTATTTCGTGCCCCGCGGGTACGCCGTGCTGAACGTCGACATGATCGGGACCACCCGGTCCGACGGCTGCCCGGACGTCGGAGGCCGGGCCGACGTGCTCGGCGGCAAGGCCGTCATCGACTGGCTGAACGGCCGCGCCCCCGCCTTCCGCGAGGACGGCACGCCCGCGGCCGCCGACTGGAGCACCGGCAAGGCCGGCATGATCGGCAAGTCCTACGACGGCACGCTGGCCAACGCGGTCGCCGCGACCGGCGTCGAAGGGCTGGAGACCATCGTCCCGATCTCGGCGATCAGCTCCTGGTACAAGTACCAGCGCTCCAACGGGGTGATCTACAACTACAACTACATGTCCTACCTGTCGCGTGTGATCGACACCGACGGGCTCACCACGTGCGCGGCGAACCGAGCGCGGCTCGACGCCGGCGCCGACGACGCCACCGGCGACTACAACGCCTTCTGGGCCGAGCGCGACTACGTCGCCGGGTCGCTCGGCGACGTCTCCAAGGTCCACGCCAGCGTCTTCGTGGTCCACACCGTCAATGACCTGAACGTCAAGCCCGACCACTTCTCCACCTGGTGGCAGGCCCTCGCGGCGCGGGGCGTGCCGCGCAAGATCTGGGTCGGCAAGTACCAGCACGTGGACCCGTTCGACTTCGAGGGACGGCGTGAGATCTGGGTGGACACGCTGCACCGCTGGTTCGACCACTGGCTGCTCGGCGTGCGCAACGACGTCATGCGGGAGCCGCGCGCCGACGTGCAGGTCGGCCCGGCCGAGTGGATCAACCAGCGCGACTGGCCGGCGCCGATCAGCGTGGACGTGCCTCTGCGCCCCGCCGCCGACGGTTCGCTCGGCCTGCTCCCGGCCAGGAACGGCGCGACCGCCTCGTTCACCGACGTCCGCCAGTCCGAGGACGCGATGGTGGCCGACGTGGGCACCGCCAAGCCGGGGCGGGTGGCGTTCACGACCGGCGAACTGCCGTTCGACCTGCGGCTGTCGGGCACGCCGGTCGCGGACCTGCGGGTCTCGCTGGACGCGCCCACCGCGAACCTGACGGCTCTCCTCGTCGATTTCGGGGAGGAGAGCCGGATCGACTGGCGTCGCGGGCAGGGCATCACGACCCTGGCCGAGGAGGACTGCCACGGCGAGAGCACGGCCGCCGACGACGGCTGCTACAAGAAGACCGTCACGAACATGGCCACCCGGCCGCTGGAGATCGTCGCCCGCGGCTGGATCGACGCGCGCAACCGTGACTCGCTCACCAGTCCCTCCCCGATGACCCCCGGCGTCTCCGCGCGGATCAGGTGGAAGACCCTCCCGCAGGACTACACCTTCAAGAAGGGCCACCGCATCGCCCTGGTCGTCGCGGGGACCGACTCCAGCTACAGCGGCGAGCCGGCGACCGGCGCGACCGTGACATTGGACCTGCCGCGGAGCAAGGTGGAGATCCCGCTGGTGCTCGGCGCAGGCAAGGGCCTGGCCGACCGCGACCTGCCGAAGGGCGGCGGATGGCACGGCCCGCGCAAGGTGGAGCTCCCGGTGCCGGACAACCGCCTGTACTGATCGGCCGCAGCGGGGCACGGCTCGGCCCCCTCGGGCCCGGCGGCGCGCGCCGCCGGGCCCGCCCGTCTCTTCCCCGGTCCGGCCGGCCCCTCCGCCCGGGCCGGTACGGCACCCGCGCCACCCCGCCCGGCGCGGGAGCCGTACCGCCGGCTCAGCGCGGCACGCGCCCGACTCCGCCGAGCACCCGGAGGCCGGACGGCGGGCCGGGCTCGCCGTCCGGACGCCACTGCTGTACGTCCACCAGGCCCGGGCGGACGAACTCCAGCCCGTCGAACAGGGCGGAGATCTGTCCGGGGGTGCGGAACACCGCCGGGCACGCCGTCTCGTCGAAGATCTCCTGCAGCGCCCGCAGCGTCTCCGGCGCCGTTCCATCGTCGGCGCCGTGCGAGACGACCAGCAGGCTCCCGGGGACCATCAGCGTGCGGAAGACCCCCAGGATCGCCCGCGGGTTCTCCGGGAGGTAGTGCAGCAGCGACGTCGCCATCAGCGCGAACGGCCGGTCGAAGTCGACGAAGGGCCGCAGGGCGTGGACGATCCGCTCCGGGTCGCGGACGTCGCCCCAGACGAACTCGGCGCCCGGGCGCAGCGCCCGGCCGTAGGCCAGCACGACGGGGTCGATGTCGACGCCCACCACCGTGACCTCCGGGTCGGCCGTGCGTGCCACCTCGTCGAGATCCGGCGGCACCGGGATGCCGGGGCCGAGTTCGACGATCTGGCCGACCTCTGCCGCGCAGAACCGTGCGGCGCGCAGCGCGAAGGCGCGGCCCTCCTGCGCCAGCAGGTCGGCGTCCGGCAGCACCTCCCTGATCCGGGCGGCGGTCTCCCGGTCGGCGGCGAAGTTGTCCTTGCCACCGAGCAGGCAGTCGTGGATCCGCGCGCTGGTCGGCCGCGCGGGATCGATCCACCGGTCGGACGCCTCCTTCCGGCGCCACGCCGGCAGGAATGGCGAGGCCGTGACATGGCGGTCAATCATGATTTCCTCCGTCGATGTACGGAGCCGTCACCGCCGGACTCCTTCCCCCGTCGGCACTAACGGATTACCTCTTTCCTGCGATTCGGCCAGGAATCTATTGAGCGGCCGCGCCGGGCGACCGCGGACGGAAACCTCGATGACGTCGCGCGGGAAACGTGCGTCGCCGGGGAGTTGTGTGCCCGCTGAGCGGTGACGTCCACCGATCCAGCGCCGACGGGCCCACAACGCCCCCGCAATATCCGACATGTTCCCCATTCGTCCTTTAGGTCGACAAGTAGGATTTTGGCTGCTATCCCCGACATGGCTACCCCTGACAGGGACAGCGGACGCGGTCCGTGATCGGCCGATCGCGAGGTCAGCCGGATTTCGGCGATCCGACGACCACTCACGGTCACCGAACGACATTCAATAGGGCGGTATCCCGGTTGAATCTCCGGCCCGCGTCGCGCTTCTCCGGGAGTGCACGACATCTCCCGCACATGTCGCAATCGGTGCTTCAATTCCGTTTCGCCGACATAAGCGGCGATCTATACGCTATGGCAGCATGAGCAGCGTCCAGCCCCCTTCGTTCGGGGAATATGTGCGCCACCTGAGGTCGTCGCCCACCGCTCCCGGCTTCTCCCCCGGCCCGCCGGCCCGCCGGCAACCACTCAGCCGCGAGAAGCTCGCCGTCGCGACCGGCATCAGCCAGAGCTACCTGACCAAGCTCGAACAGGAACGCAACATCCACCCCTCCCCAGAGGTGGTGGACCAGCTCGCCACCGCGCTCGAGGTGAACGCGGTGGTCAGGAAGCACATGCACGACCTGGTGGCCTACACCCAGGCCAGGCCGGTCGGCGGGGCCGCCCCCGGGCCGCGCCCGGAGATCACCGCCGAGGAGCGCGAGCACATCGAGGCACTGCGCCCGAACCTCGCCGGCTGGGTCGACGACGCGTGGTGGGTGCTATACGGCAACGGGGAGTACAGCCGCATCTACCGGCGGCTGGACGAGGTGGGCAACGTGCTCATCTGGTTCTTCGCCGTCCCCGAGTCACGGAAGATCATGATCGAGTGGGAGGTCGAGGCGCGGCTGACGGTCGCCTGGCTGCGCACGCACATGGTCCAGCGGGCCGATGACCCGTCCTTCCCGAACGTCCTTGCGGAACTGTCGCGGTTCTCCGATTTCGTGAACATGTGGCGCCGGCAGGAGATCTTGATGGGCCGGCACACGCCGTACATGCGGGTGCGCGACCTGGACACCGGCGAGGAGCTGACCCTGCTGGCCAACGTGTACCGCCATCCCGATCCGACACGGGGCGTTCAGCTCTATATCGGGTCGCGGCATGAGAGCAAAGAACACCGCTAGATCCACCGTCTCAGCCCTTTTAGCCGACATACGGTTACGAATGGTGTGATTTGGTCGGCCTCCGCGAAATCGTTATTCTGCTGTCGTGTCAAACGTCAAGGTTTCTGAGCTGTTCGATCCGCTCGCGTGGGACGAGGTCAAGGGGTTCGACTTCACCGACATCACCTACCACCGCTCGGTGGAGACCCGGCACGGCAAGCGCGTCGTGCGCATCGCGTTCGACCGGCCGGAGGTCCGCAACGCCTTCCGGCCGCACACCGTGGACGAGTTGTACCGCGCCCTGGACCACGCACGGATGAGCTCCGACGTGGGCTGTGTGCTGCTGACCGGGAACGGCCCCTCCCCCAAGGACGGCGGCTGGGCCTTCTGCTCGGGCGGCGACCAGCGCATCCGCGGGCGCTCGGGGTACCAGTACGCCAGCGGTGAGACGTCCGACACCATCGACCCGGCGCGTGCGGGCCGGCTGCACATCCTCGAGGTGCAGCGGCTGATCCGCACGATGCCGAAGGTCGTGATCGCCGTCGTGCCCGGGTGGGCCGCGGGCGGCGGGCACTCCCTGCACGTGGTCTGCGACCTGACGCTGGCCTCGGCCGAGCACGCCAGGTTCAAGCAGACCGACGCCGACGTCGGCTCGTTCGACGCGGGCTACGGCTCGGCCTATCTCGCCCGGATGACCGGCCAGAAGTTCGCCCGGGAGATCTTCTTCCTCGGCGAGGACTACACCGCGGCCGAGATGCACGCCATGGGCGCGGTCAACCGCGTCGTGCCGCACGCCGACCTGGAGACGACCGCCCTCGACTGGGGCTGGAAGATCATCGGCAAGTCGCCCCAGGCGCAGCGCATGCTGAAGTTCGCCTTCAACCTCGTGGACGACGGCCTGGTCGGGCAGCAGGTGTTCGCGGGCGAGGCGACCCGGCTGGCGTACATGACCGACGAGGCGGTGGAGGGCCGGGACGCCTTCCTGGAGAAGCGCCCGCCGAACTGGGAGTCCTTCCCCTACTACTACTGACCCGGCACCACGGGCACGCCGCGCGGGCCCGCGCCCGCGCGGCGCCCGCGGCGTTCCCGTCCCGCTCCGGGCCTTTCCGTCTCCGTCCGTCCCCCTGTCTCCTCCTGTCTCCCCACGCGGCCGTCGCGCGCGCCGGGGCGTGAGATCGTCACCACTCTCTAGGAGTCACTTTGGCCATCGCGTACGTCAATGGGCGGCATCTCGGCTACTCCGACACCGGAGGCGACGGGCACCCCGTCATCCTCGGCCACGGCTACTTCACCGACCATTCGGTTTTCGCGGCCCAGGCCGAGGCGCTGCATCCGCGATGGCGGGTCATCGCCTGGGACGCGCGCGGGCACGGCGCCACCGCCGACGACGGCGAGCCCTGCACGTACTGGGACCAGGCCCGCGACGTCCTCGGCCTCATGGACCACCTCGGCCTGCCCCGGGCCACCGTCGGCGGCATCTCACAGGGCGGGTTCATCGCGCTGCGCACGGCGCTCCTCGCGCCCGAACGCGTCAGCGCCCTGATCCTGTCCGACACCGAGGCCACGCCGTGCGACCCGGCCGACAAGGCGGGCTACGGGCAGATGTTCGCGGCCCTCGCCGAGCACGGCCCCATCGACGACCTGCTGATCCCGCTCTCGCGGCAGATCATCGGCGACGACCCGCACGCCGACGAGTGGCGTGAGCGGTGGAAGCACGTCGTACTGCCGCTGGGCGCCGCGGCCGGCTGCCTGCTGGAGCGCGACGACGTCAGCGACCGGCTGGCCGAGATCACCTGCCCCGTCCTGCTGATGTGGGGCTCAGAGGACCGCTCGCTGCCCCGGGACCGCATGGACCTGCTCGCCGAGCGCCTGCCCGCCGCCACCCCCGTGCGGGTGATCAGCGGCGCCGCGCACACTCCGGCGCTGACCCACCCGGCGGAGGTCAACCGCGTCCTGCTGGAGTTCCTCTCCACCAGCGCCTCCTCCGCCGCCGCCTGACCCGGCCGACGCCCGCCGACAAAGCCCAGGCGCGCCCCGATCGCCCTGGGCTCGGGGTGAGCCTGCACGTACGTAGGCGGCGGAACCTCGTTTCGATCTCGCGGCCACGCCGCACCGCTTCCTCGGGCCGTCAACAGTGGGGTGCTCGCGGTCAAGCGATTGCGGTGATGTCACCGTTGTCGAAGTAGATGGCCTGGTGAAGGCGTCCGCCGATAGCGGCGGCGTAGCGTGCGAGTACTTCCTGTCCGGAGATCTTGCCCGGTTCGATCTGGGAGACCCGCCCCTTGGTCACCCCCATCCGTTCGGCGACCTGTTCCTGGGTGAGGCCGCGGGTCCGGCGGATTTCCGCGAGTCGATGTCCGAGTACTTCGGCGAGGAGTTCGCCTTTGCCTTCGGCCACAGCGGCTTCCCCGCCTGCTCGCTCGACATGCTCGGCCCGGATGTCGCTCCATCGCGAATAACCGCTCATCGTCCGTCTCCCTCCTCTTCCTCTTCCGCACGGGACCGCAGATAGATCCCGTATCGCTTCTCGGCTAACGGGACCGCCTCTTCGTACCATTCATTCCACCGACCGGCCTTGTCAGCGGCCACCAGGAGGATGCTGGACCTCCATGGATCGAAGGCGAACAGGATGCGTACGGTGTCCGGTCCGTGAATGTCACTGTCGCGTCGGTGGGCGAGTGGGGATCAACCGGTCGTGATGGGGTCCTCTGGGCAGTGGACCGCCACTGGGCTTCCCTCTGAAAACGGGCAGGGCGTCCATGATCTCGATCATGGACGCCCTGCCGGTTGCCGTGCGCCGCCAGGGACTCGAACCCCGGACCCGCTGATTAAGAGTCAGCTGC
Source organism: Sphaerisporangium melleum (assembly GCF_014646695.1). GTDB lineage: Bacteria > Actinomycetota > Actinomycetes > Streptosporangiales > Streptosporangiaceae > Sphaerisporangium > Sphaerisporangium melleum. The sequence continues at coordinate 79,469 of NZ_BMNT01000008.1, read as the reverse complement.
TCTAACCAACTGAGCTAGCGGCGCTGGAAGCACGACAAGATTAGCGCACTCTCCGTCCCACTTCGTACCGCTTAGGCGGTCGGGTGGCCGCAGGACGCCGTCCGGCCTCTCGTGGACGCCGGACGGAGTTCAGCTCATCCGGCGGAGGATGCGCGCCGCGGTACGGGCGAGCACCTCCACCTGTTCCTCGTTCAGGTCGGCGTGCGCGTCGCCCAGGATGTACCTCGCGGCCTTGCGCGGCAGGAACAGGATCAGCCCTTCGGCGGAGACGAACGGGCCCCGCAGACGCCCGCCGTGCACCGCCAGCAGCGGGGAGATCTCGACCGGGACGCCGGACTCGCGGCTCAGGAGCTCACCCATGGCCGCGGCGGCGTCCACGAGTTCCTTGGCCACCTTCGAGCCGTACTTCTCTCCCAGGAAGAGCCGGCCGCCATAGGCCGCGATGTCGGTGTCGGGGGACCACGCCTCGTTGTCCACGATGTACACGCCGCCCGGCCCGATCACCAGGTGGTCGATGGACGCCTTGCCGGGGACGGCCCGCCCGTCCAGGACGCGGTACCCGTGCTTGCGCAGGCTGCGCCGGAGCAGCCGCCCGGTGCGGACCGCGCCGCTGCGCTTGCCGCGCCAGACCGCGGTGGCCTCGAACATGCGCCAGGAGATGACCGCGTCGGCGCCCCAGACCAGCCCGCCGCCCACGATGCCGAAGAGGAAGGGCAGCGGGGCGCCACGGTAGAGGGCGAGGGCGAAGATCAGGATCGCGCCCGCGCCCGCCATGAAGTGACGGCGGCGACGGCGCTCGGACCTGGTCTCCCGCCATCGGAGCTCGTACATCACCGATGGCGAGCCCCACTTGAACTTGTCGTCAGGCGGTACGTAGATGGAACCATTGGGCACCGGAAACCCCCACGATTTCGGGCTCAGTCGACTACGTTGTGGAATACCCAATCCGGGGCTCCAACTTGTCCAAGGTTACGGAACAACCCCCTCCACGCCACAGCGCGGGCCGGTGAGAATCCCGATTCCGGGGGCAAGTGGGCACTCCGGAAGGCGCGATGTCACAGAGCGTTAACCGACCAGTCGGTATGCTGCTGGCATCGCGATACAGGGGAGGCGTCCGAAATGGCGCGCAACGGGGCCCGGCGGCCGGCCACCACGGACGACGCCCCGGCCGACGGCACCGGGACGGGCGGGCCGGGCGAAGGCAGGGCCGGGGGCGCCCGGGCGGACGAGCCGGTCCGGCGGCGGCTGCTCGCCGAGGCGACCCGGCTGTTCGCCGAGAAGGGCTTCGAGAACACCTCGGTGCAGGAGATCGTCGGCGCCGCTGGGGTGACCAAAGGGGCGATGTACCACTATTTCGGCTCCAAGGATGATCTGCTTAAGGAGATCTACGCCCGCGTACTGCGGCTGCAGATGGAGCGGCTCGACCGGTTCGCCGACGCGCCGGGGCCGGTCGCCGAGCGGGTGCACGCGGCCGCCGCCGACGTGGTCGCCACCTCGGTGGAGAACCTCGACGACTCGAAGATCTTCTTCCGGTCGATGCACCAGCTCGCCCCGGAGACCCGCAAAGCCGTGCGGGCCGAGCGGCGCCGCTACCACGAGCGCTTCCGCGACCTGCTCACCGAGGGGCAGCGGGCCGGCGTCTTCCGCGACGACGTGCCCGCCGACCTCGTCGTCGACTACTTCTTCGGCTCGGTCCACCACCTCGGGAGCTGGTACCACACCGACGGTCCGCTGGCGGGCGCGGAGGTCGGCCGCCACTTCGCCGACCTCCTGCTCGCCTCTCTGCGCCCCTGACGGCGACCAGGCCGGCTCAGGCGGGGAGCGGGGCGGGCAGATCGGCGAGGTCGGCGAGGGCGTCGCGGTGGTCGCCGGGCGTGCCGAGCGCGATCTCGTCGGCCTTCGCGCGCTTCAGGTACAGGTGCAGCGGGTGCTCCCAGGTCATCCCGATACCGCCGTGCAGTTGCAGGCACTCCTCCGCCGCGTGCACGGCGGCCGTCCCGCACCACGCCTGCGCGACCGCCACCGCCAGCGCGACCTCCCCCGCGCCGCCCTCGTCGGCGGCCCCGGCACCCGGCGTCCTCGCCAGGGCGTCGGCCGCGCCGCGCGCCGCCGCCCGGGCCTGGACGATCTCCATCCACAGATCGGCGAGCCGGTGCTTCAGCGCCTGGAACGAGCCGATCGGCCGGGCGAACTGATGACGTTCCTTCACGTGGGCCAGAGTCGTGGCCAGGCACCACTCGGCCAGCCCGAGCTGCTCGGACGCCAGCAACCCGGCCCCCATCGCTAGCGCCGCGCGCAGCGGCGCGAGGTCGGCGCCGACCGGCCGGCCCGGCGTGCCGTCGAAGGTCACCATGGCCACCGGCCGGGTCAGGTCCAGCGAGGTGACCACCTCGACGACCGCGTCGGCGGCGTCCACGGCGTACAGCGCACCGGAGGCGGGGACGATCAGCAGGTCCGCGGCGTCGGCTCCCGCCACGGCCGTGACCCGTCCGGTCAGCCGCCCTGCCTCGGCCCGCACGGCGGCCGGCGGGGTGCTCAGGGCGTACGGCGAGGTGGCCAGCGAGACGGCGAGGGCGGCCGTGGTCTCGCCGACGGCCAGTTCGCCGAGCAGCTCGCGGGCGGCGTCCCCGCCGCAGCGCACCAGCGCCCACGTCGCCATGACGGCGCTGGTGAGGAAGGGCACCGGGGCGACCGCACGGCCGAGCTCCTCCAGCACGACCGCCGCCTCGCGCGCCGAGGCCCCCGCGCCGCCGAGGTCCTCGGGGATCAGCAGCCCGGCCGCGCCGATGTCCCGGGCCAGGGCCTTCCACAGCTCGGCGTCGCGCCCCGGGGCGCTCTCGGCCCCGGCGAGCACGGCCGCGGGCGGGCACCGGTCGGCCAGCAGGTCGCGGACGGCGGCGCGCAGCTCCTCCTCGACCTCGGAGTACAGCAGGGTCATCGCGGCAGGTCCTTCCAGGGGACGTTCTTGTCGGCGCGGGGCTCGGCGGGCAGGCCGAGCACCCGTTCGGCGATGATGTTGCGCAGGATCTCGGAGGTGCCGCCCTCGATCGAGTTCCCCTTGGCGCGCAGGTAGCGGTAGCCGGGGCCCCGGCCGAAGAAGTCCACCGACTCCGAGCGGCGGAAGGTCCAGTCGTCGTACAGCAGGCCCTCCTCCCGGCGCATCTCGACCTCCAGGCCGGACAGCGCCTGGTTCAGGCGGGCGAAGGCGAGCTTCACCCCCGAGCCCTCCGGTCCCGGAGCCCCGGCGGCGAGCTGCTCACGCAGCCGCGCCCCGGCGAGCCGGGTGACCTCGGCCTCGACCCACAGGTCGAGCAGGCGCCGGTGCAGGTCGTGGGTGCGCAGCTCCGGCCGGTTCCGCCAGGTCTCGGTGATCTCGGCCAGCATCCCGCCGCCGCGCCGCCCGGGCGCGCCGCCGATCGCGACCCGCTCGTTCATGAGCGTGGCCTGGGCGACCCGCCAGCCGTCGCCCACCGCGCCCAGCCTCAGGTCGTCGGGCAGCCGCACCCCGGTGAGGAACACCTCGTTGAACTCGGCCTCACCGGTGATCTGCCGCAGCGGGCGCACCTCCACGCCGGGGGCGCGCATGTCGCACACGAAGTACGTCAGGCCCTGGTGCTTGGGGACGTCGGGGTCGGTGCGGGCGACGAGGATGGCCCAGCGGGCGAAGTGGGCGCCGGAGGTCCACACCTTCTGCCCGTCCACGACCCACTCGTCCCCGTCGCGTACGGCGCGGGTGGCCAGGGTGGCGAGGTCGGACCCGGCGCCCGGCTCACTGAAGAGCTGGCACCAGACCTCCTCGCCGGTCCACAGCGGCCGCAGGAAGCGTCTCTTCTGCTCCTCGGTGCCGAAGGCGAGGATCGTGGGCGCCGCCATGCCGAGCCCGATGGCCAGCCGGCCGACGTCGTGCTGCGGCGTGCCGGTGAGCGCGCGCTCGACCACGCTCTGCAGCTCGCGCGGCGCGCCGAGCCCGCCGAGGCCCTCGGGGAAGTGCACCCAGGCCAGCCCGGCGTCGAACCGCGCCCGCAGGAAGTCGAGCGGCGGGGTGGCCGCCGGGTCGTGCCGCGCGAGGAACGCGCGGACCCGCTCCTCGACCGCCGTCTCGTCCACTGTCACGAACAGGTCCCTTCGATCGTCCCTATCGGAATACGGCCTCCCCCGAGGAGCGGGGTCATCCGCCGGAGTACGTCACCCCGCCGGGGCATGCCGGGCATGGGGAGAGCAGGCCGGCGCCCGCCGGTACGGAGCGCGGCGGGCGGGGCGGCCTCATTCGACGGTCAGGTACTTCTTCAGCTCGCGGCGGGCCAGAGAGCGCTTGTGCACCTCGTCGGGTCCGTCGGCGAGCCGCAGCGTACGGGCCGCCGCCCACAGCCCGGCCAGCGGGAAGTCCTGGCTGACGCCGCCGGCTCCGTGCACCTGGATGGCCTTGTCCAGGATCCACTCCACATCACGCGGCGTGGCGATCTTGATGGCCTGGATCTCGGTGTGCGCGCCCCGGTTGCCGACGGTGTCCATCAGCCAGGCGGTCTTGAGCACCAGCAGCCGCAACTGCTCCACCTTGACCCGCGACTCGGCGATCCAGTCCTGGACCACGCCTTGCTGGGCTACCTGCTTGCCGAAGGCGACACGGGCCAGGGCCCGGCGGCACATCAGCTCGATCGCCCGCTCGGCCATGCCGATCAGGCGCATGCAGTGGTGGATGCGGCCCGGCCCGAGACGCGCCTGGGCGATGGCGAACCCGCCGCCCTCCTCACCGACCAGGTGGTCCACCGGGACGCGGACGTCCTCGAACCGCACCTCGGCGTGGCCGCCGTGGTCGCCGTCGGTGTACCCGAACACGTGCATGCCCCGCTCGACCGTGACGCCGGGAGTGTCACGGGGCACCAGCACCATGCTCTGCCGCCGGTGCTCGGGGCCCTCCTGCGCGGTCTTGCCCATGACGATGAAGATGGCGCAGCGCGGGTTCATCGCCCCGGAGGCGAACCACTTACGGCCGTTGATGACGTACTCGTCACCGTCGCGCACGATCGAGGTGGCGATGTTGGTGGCGTCCGAGGAGGCGACCTCGGGCTCGGTCATCGCGAACGCCGACCGGATCTCGCCGTCCAGCAGGGGCCGCAGCCACCGGTCGCGCTGCCACGCGCTGCCGAAGGTGGCGAGCAGCTCCATGTTCCCGGTGTCCGGCGCGGCGCAGTTGGTGGCGGGCGGGGCGATGCGCGGGCTGCGGCCCATGATCTCGGCGAGCGGGGCGTACTGCAGGTTGGTCAGCCCGGCGCCGTACTCGCCCGGCAGGAAGAGGTTCCACAGGCCGCGCCCGCGCGCCTCCGCCTGGAGGTCCGCCAGCATGGGCGGGGCGGTCCAGCCGCTCTCGGCCGCCTGCCACTCGAAGGCCTCCTCCGCGGGGTACACGCACTCGTCCATGAACTCCAGCAGGCGCTTGCGCAGCTCCTCGGTGGTGCCGTCATAGGCGAAATCCATCAGCCCTCCAGTGCGTCGAGTGCGTGCAGGCCGTGCGCCACCAGCGGGGCGACGTGGCCGCCGATGTCGTCGAAGCCCTCCCCGACGGTCAGGCCCTGGGTGTGCCGGAAGTGGATGCCCTCGGCGATCACCGCCAGCTTGAAGCACGCGAGCCCGATGTACCAGCCCAGCCCGGACACGTCCAGGCCCGCGCCGCGCGCGTACCGCTCCGCCAGCCCGGCCCGCGCCGTCCCGGCGGCCGGGCCACCGCCGGTCGCGGAGCCGTCCCCGAGGGTGGGGTCCTCGGCCGCGGCGGGGCGTCCGCCGGTGTCGAGCTCGGCGAAGTCGCCGTAGAGCAGGAAGAGGGCCAGGTCGGTGAGCGGGTCGCCGAGGGTGGACATCTCCCAGTCGAGCACCGCGGCCACCCGTCCGTCCGCGATCAGCGTGTTGCCCGGCTTGTAGTCGCCGTGCACGATCGTGTGGCGCTGGGTGGCCGGGACGGACCGCGCGAGGCGGCCGGGGAGGTCGTCGATGCCGGGGATCTCCCTGCTGCGGGAGGCGTCGAGCTGGCGCTTCCAGCGCCGGACCTGGCGCTCCAGGAACCCGTCCGGCCGGCCGAACGTGGCGAGCCCGACGGCGGCCGGGTCCACGGCGTGCAGCCGGGCGAGGACGTCGGTCAGCTCGGCCTCGATGGCGGGGGTCGCCGGCGGCTGAGCGCCCTCGACGTACTCCATGACGTAGAAGGGCGCTCCGATGACCTCGGGGTCCTCGCAGAGGTGGAAGGTGCGCGGCACGGGGACGCCGGTGTCGCGCAGCGCGGTCATCACCTGGTACTCCCGGGCCATGTCGTGCGCCGTGGCCAGGACGTGCCCGAGCGGCGGCCTGCGTACGACCAGACGGTGCCCGCCGTCGTCCACGAGGTAGGTCAGGTTCGACTTGCCTCCGTGGATCACCTCGGCGCTGAGCGGGCCCGCGGCGAGGCCGAGCCCGCCCAGATGGGCCGCGAGCCGGCCGAGGTCGAGGCCCGGTGGGCCGGCGTCGTTCCGTACGGGCATCGCGCTCCCCAGTCGTCCCAGTCCCCGGAGCGTACCGACCGGACGGTATGCGTGTCGACATTCCTCCGGCACGGCCCAGCCTACGGCCGGGAGGGTCCGGCGGCACGAGATCACCACCGTCACCGGAGCTGGGGAGCACGTTCGCGAGGGCCCACGGCTCTCCCGATCACGGAGATACGGGATCTTCCCCACCAGGTCGCCCGGGTCATCTGGCCCAGGCGGACGAACGCCGGATCGCAGGACCGGGTCGCTCGGATCGGCTGCGGACGCGGTCGTACCGGATCAAGCTCGGCCGATGGGGTCCGCGCCGCTCGCGGGCCCGGCGAGCATCCCGTGCAGCACCTCGCGCATGCCGCTGCGCAGCGCCTCCTGCGTGGGGGTGCCGCCCGCGCCGGCCACCGCGTCGAACAGCACGCCCTCGGCGAAGGCGACGAACTGCCGGCCGTGCCGTTCGGGGTCGCGGGAGCCGGCCGCGGCCAGCACGGCGGCGGCGACCTCACGGAAGCGGCGTCCCGCCTGGTCGTACACCTGGCGCAGGTCGGGACGGCGGGTCGCCTCCAGCGCCAGCTCGTACCGGGCGAGCGCGGTGCGCCGGTCCTCGGTGAGCCGGCGGTACAGGAGCGTGGCCATCAGGTCGGCCAGCCCCGCCGCCGACAGCGACCCCGGCGGTCCCGGCGAGGGGGTGGCCGCGAAGTACGCCTCCTCCAGCGCGGTCAACCGGGCCAGGGTGAGCGCGAGGAGCGCCGCGCGGGTGCGGGCGAGGTTGGAGGTGGAGCCGAGGGGCAGGCCCGCCGCCTCATCCACCGCGCGATGGGTCAGGCCGCGCATCCCGCGCTCCACCAGCAGCGTTATGGCCGTCTCCGCGACGAGTTCCTCCCTGTGCACCAGACCAGACTACATGTGTAGTAGCGTTACTACAGGTGTAGTGGAGGAGGGGACATGTCCCAGGCCGTGGTGATCGGCGGTGGCATCGGCGGGCTGACCGCGGCGGCGGCCCTCGCGCGGGAGGGGTGGTCGGTCACCGTGTGCGAACGGGCGCCCTCCCTCGCCCCCGTCGGCTCCGGCCTCGCCATCGCCCCCAACGCGCTCAGGGCGCTGGACACGATCGGCGTGGGCGACGAGGTGCGCGAGCTGGCGGCGATCCAGGGCCCGGCCGGGATACGCAGGGCGGACGGCCGGTGGCTGCTGCGCACCAGCGCCGAGGCCGCCCTGGCCCGGTTCGGCGAGCCCACCGTCGTGCTGCTCCGCGCCACGCTGGTCGACCTGCTCGCGAGCCGGATCCCCGCCGGAGCACTGCGTCTGGGCACGACCGTCCACGGCGTCGACCCGGGATCCGGGCGGGTCACCACCAGCGGTGGCGAACTGGCGGCCGACCTGGTGGTGGCGGCGGACGGCATCGACTCGGCCGTCCGCCGCGCGCTCTTCCCCGGGCATCCGGGCGCCGTCCATTCGGGGGTGACGAGCTGGCGGCTGCTGGCCGACCGCCCGGCGGGCGAGTCGCACGGCGGCGAGTCGTGGGGGCGCGGCACGCTCTTCGGCGTGATCCCGCTCGCGAACGGCCTGGTGTACTGCTACGCCACCGCCCCCGTCCCCGTCCCCGGCGACGCGGCTTCGGTGCCGGACGGCACTTCGCGGACCGCAGGGCGTACCGGCGACGGCTCGGCGGCCGGTGGCGGTCATGAGCTGGAAGGCACCGCCGGCGAGGACGGTCGGCGGACCGAACTGGCGCGGCTGTTCGCCGGCTGGCACGACCCGATCCCCCGGCTCATCGCGTCGGCGCATGCGGGGTCGATCCTGCGGCACGACATCCGCTGCCTGGCCGCTCCCCTGCCCGCCTTCCACTCGGGCAGGGTGGCGCTGCTCGGCGACGCGGCGCACGCGATGACCCCCAACCTGGGGCAGGGCGCGTGCCAGGCGATCGAGGACGCGGTCGTGCTCGCGCGGCTCGCGGGCGATCTTCCCGCCTACACCAGGGCCCGGCTGCCCCGCACCACCATGATCATGCGGAGGTCCCGTGCCCTCTGCCGCCTCACCCGCTGGTCCAACCCGCTGGCCGTCGGCGCCAGGGACGCGGCCATGGCACTCGCGGGGCGTGCGGGCGATGTGACCCTCCGCCGGTTCGACGACGTCTTCACCTGGCGCCCGCCCCGGTGACCAGGCGCTATCTGATCCCGGCCTCGACGCCCGCCTCGGAGGAGACCGGAAGGGGAATGTCCGGGTGCGGCGGGCTGACGGCCTTGGTGCTCTCGGGGGCCAGGCGGCTCAGAGTGATCGTTCCCGCGATGAGCACGGCCGCCGAGACGACCGCCGGGATGACGTCACCGGCGCCGCTCGGCAGCGGCTCGCCGAGCAGGATCGCGCCCGCGAGCACCGAGGTGATCGGGTCCACCACCTGGACCCCGGCATAGGCGATCCCGAAATATCCGACCGCGTAGGACTTCTGCAGCAGCACGATGGCGAAGACCAGCAGCACCGGGATGGCCAGGGTGAACCAGTGCAGCAGCCGTGACAGGTCGCCGCCGAGGCCACCGCCGACGACCCGTACGAACGTCGACACCGACGCGGTGACCGACCCCGCGCCGATGGACAGCAGCAGCGCCTTGGCCGAGCCGCGGACGCGCCGGGCGGCGAGGTTGCACACCGCGACCACCACGCCGACGACGGCGAGGAAACCGATCGCCTCCGGCGTGGACAGGACCGGCCGGGTGTTGGTCTGCGGGATCAGCAGCATCAGCCCGAGGAGCCCGGCGGCGACCGCGATCGAGCCGAGCACCTCCGGCCGGCGCGGCCGCCGGCCGTGCAGCACCGCCGCCAGCGGGACGGCGAAGACGAGCGTCGCCACGCTGACCGGCTGGATCAGCACCAGCGGGGCGAAGCTCAGCGCCACGGCGTGCAGCCCGGCGCCCAGCAGGCCGATGACGCCGCCGATCAGCCATCGCGGCCGGCGGACGAGCTTGAGGTTCGCGCCCCCGTGGACGGCCTCGTACTGCTGCAGCGCCGCGCCGCCCGCATAGCCGAGCGCGCCGACCAGCGCGATCGACACGCCGAGCCAGATCATGAGGTGCCACCGGCGGGTGGCACGCGGACAGCCAGGAGCGCATGTGAGGTCATCAGAGGGAGCACCCGGTCAAGCTTAGGGACTAATTTCGAGGACACGGTCGCCCTTGGCCGCATTACCCCACGAACGGCGACATATGCCCACCCCTAAGATTCCCGCCGGTCACCCGGCGCTGGGCCTCGCCGGCACCCCGCCACCGGCCGCCGCAAGCGATGCCGCGCCCCGCCCGTCCCGGCCTTGAGCCCGCCGGGCGTCACGGCGGGCCCGGTCCGGGTCAGGAACGCTGGGGGCACACGCAGAACAGGTGACCCTCCGGGTCGGCGAGCACGACCCAGCCGTCCCCGGGCTGGAAGTCCGGCTTGGTGGCGCCCAGCTCGAGGTACTCCTTGACGGCCTGGTCGACGTCCGGGACGCGGAAGTCGAGGTGGAACTGCTTGTCCGGGCCCGGCCACACGGCCGGCTTCCGCTCGGGGACCCGGCCGAAGTAGATGTTCGTCGTCCCGTCCCCGACTGCGGCGTACTCCGCTTCGGCGTACTGCACCTCGAACCCGGTGATGGCGGCATAGAACTCGGCGAGCTTCTTCGGCTCGGCACAGTCGATGGTCACGGCGATCAGAGTCGCTTTCGTCGTCATGCGCTCCATCGTGGCCGCCATACCTGTCACCCAGTGTCAGGTACGGAAAGAACCCTGTGGCCCGCACCGCCGCGGCGGCAGGCGGACGGAGCGGGCGGACGCGGCTACGCTGGCCGCGTGCGTCCGATTTTGTGCGTTTCACCGCCGCCCGCCGCTTAGCGGGCGGTTCCTCGTCTTGAGACCGGGTCTGGACGGCCCGGCGAGTGGATGCTGCCCGCAGTCCGGGGCCTTTTCCGCTTCCACTCCTCCGGAGAGAGTTCATGACGCACGTCTCCGTACGGCGAGGCATGCTGTACGTCATCATCGCGGCCGCCATCTGGGGTACGGGCGGCCCCGCAGCGGCGCTGCTGTACCAGGTCAGTGGGCTCGGACCGCTGGCCGTCTCCTTCTGGCGCTTCGTCTTCGGCGCCCTTGTGCTGTTCGCCGCGGCCCGTCTGCCGGGGCTCGGCGGGCCGCGTCCCGCTTGGGCGGGGCTGCTGACCGTGGGGGCCGGGCTGGCGGTGTCCCAGGCGGCCTACTTCGCCGCGGTCGCGGTCGGCGGGGTCGCCGTGGCGACCGTGGTCACGCTCGGGACGACGCCGTGCCTGGTCGCGCTGGGGGCGCGGTTCGTCCTGGGGGAACGGCTCGGGCGCCGGGGTGCGGCCGGCATGGCGCCGGCCCTGGTGGGGCTCGCGCTGCTGGCCGGCGGGCCGTCGCAGGTCTCGGTGGCGGGAGTCGGCCTGGCTCTGGCCTCCGCGGTCGCCTACAGCGGGATCACCCTGCACTCCCGGTACACGCACGCCGACCGCGCGTCAGGCCCGCGTACCCGCCCCGGGGATGCCCGGGGCGGACGGCCGCCGGTGATCCGGGCCGATGCCTGCGGAGAAGGTCCGGCCATCGCGAGCGAAGAAGCGCCCGCCGGAGGGTCCGGGTCCGCGGCGTACGGGGCGGCGATGTGGGGGTTCACGGTGGGCGGACTGCTGCTGCTTCCCGTCGCCGCGCTCGAAGGGCTGGCCCCGAGCGGGAGCGGGGCGGCCTCGGCGGTGCTGCTCGGCTACCTCGGCGTGGCGCCGACCGCGCTCGCCTACAGCCTGTTCTTCACAGGGCTGTCAGCGGTGCGGGCCACGACGGCCTCGATGGTGACCCTGCTGGAGCCGGCCGGGGCGACGCTGATCGGCGTCCTCCTGCTGGGGGAGCGGCTGACTCCGGTGGCCGCGGTGGGCGCGGCCCTGATGACGTGCTCCGTGCTGCTGATGGCGGCGGCCGAGCCGCGCGAGGGCCCGCGGTGACGATCCGCGGTCATCAGGAGAGTTCTCCCTGACGTCCGGCCCGGGGCGCCGAACACCTCGGGCCGGCGTGCTGCTCGGGTCTCCGGTGCGGGGCATGCCCGGCTCCGGTCGTCGGTGCCGAGCCGGGCGGCCTCGGGCCGGGTGGCCCGGCCGGGGCCGTCCGGGCGCCTCGGCCCGCCACGCTCGGGCGAGGCCCGTTCCGGCCGGCAGCGAGCGCGGCCGGGGGAGGTTTCCGGGAGGCGTGAGGGGAAAGACCTACCGGATTCCAAGGGGAAGGTGGCGGCGATGGGTGCCGAGGCAGCCGGGCTGACCCGCCGGCAGGTCCGCCTGGTCTTCGCGGGGCTGATGGTGGCGCTGCTGCTGGCGGCGCTGGACCAGACGATCGTGTCCACCGCGCTGCCGACGATCGTGGGCGATCTGAAAGGCCTGCAGCACATCGGCTGGATCGTCACCGCCTACATCCTGGCCTCGACCATCGGCCTGCCGATCTACGGCAAGCTCGGCGACCTCATCGGCCGCAAGATCGTGTTCCAGGCCGCCATCGTGATCTTCCTGGTGGGGTCGGTGCTGTGCGGCATGGCGCGGAACATGCCGCAGCTCATCGCCTTCCGTGCCCTGCAAGGGCTCGGCG
>NZ_BMNT01000008.1:40173-67324 GCF_014646695.1 Sphaerisporangium melleum | reverse complement strand
GCGGCGGGCTGATGATCGGCGTGCAGGCCATCGTGGCCGACCTCGTCTCGCCGCGCGAGCGCGGCCGCTACATCGGGGTCATCGGGGCGGTGTGGGGCCTGTCGTCGGTCATCGGCCCGCTCATCGGCGGTTTCTTCACCGACCACACGAGCTGGCGCTGGTGCTTCTACGTCAACCTCCCGCTCGGGCTGGTCGCGCTGGCGCTCACCGCCGTCGTGCTGAAGCTGCCCAGGCCGCGGGTGCGGCCCCGCCTGGACGTCCTCGGCACCGCGCTGCTGGCCGGCGCCTCGGCGTGCGTCGTGCTGGTGACGAGCTGGGGCGGCACGCAGTACTCCTGGGACTCCCCGGTGATCGTCTGCCTGGCCGCCGGGGCGGTGGTGCTGGCCGCGGGGTTCGTGTTCGCCGAGCGGGTGGCGGCCGAGCCGATCATCCCGCTGCGCCTGTTCCGGGACGGCCTGTTCACGCTGCCCGCCGCGATCTCGGTGACGGTCGGCGTCGGCATGTTCGCCGCCATCGCCTACCTTCCGACGTTCCTGCAGATGGTGAACGGCGCGAGCGCGACGAAGTCCGGGCTGCTCATGCTCCCCATGGTCGCGGGCATGACCATCACCTCGATCGGATCAGGGCGGATCATCGCGGCGACCGGCCGCTACCGCGTCTTCCCGATCGCCGGCCTGACCATCCTGGCCGCCGGCCTCGCGCTGCTGTCGCGGATGACCGCCGACTCCTCGATGGCGCTCAACGCCATGTACATGTTCGTGACCGGGTTCGGGCTCGGCATGGTCATGCAGGTGCTCGTGCTGATCGTGCAGAACGCCGTGGACCACCGGGACGTGGGCGCGGCCACCTCCGCGGTCAACTACTTCCGCCAGACCGGCGCCTCGCTGGGCACCTCACTGGTGGGCTCGATCTTCACCCACCGGCTCACGGACGCGCTCGCGGCGAGCGGCGCGCGGCTGCCGCCGGGCGGGGTCGGCGCGATGACCCCGCAGATGCTGCACGCGATGCCGGCCGCCGCCCGCCAGGTCATCGCACGGGCGTACGCGCAGGCCCTGCCGCCGATCTTCCTCTACGTGGTGCCGGTCATCCTGGCCGGCCTGGTGCTGGCCTTCATGATCCGGCAGGTCCCGCTCGCCGAGCACCCCAGCGCCGACCGGCGGGACGTCCCGGCCCAGGCCCGCTGACCCGCCCGGCGGGTCCCCCGCGGTGGACGGCGATCGCCACCCCGAGCGCAAGGACGGCATATCCGCAGGTCATCGCCAACCCTGCCCAGGGCGAGAGCGGGTAGTAACCCCCGAGCAGTGACGGGACGACGTCCACGTGCGCGTACGTGGGGACGCTCTGCGTGATCGCGAACCCGGCGGCAGGGGTGATCACCAGCAGCCATGGCGCCAGACCCGCGGTCGCCAGCACGTAGGGTGCCACGACCAGCGCGATGGCCGACCCGATGGCGACGACGGCCCGCCTGACCAGCGCGGCGAGGCCGAGAGCCAGCACGGCGGCGAGCGCCGTCAGCGCCGCGAAGCCGACGATCACGCGGAGCTCGGTACCCGGGGTGATCGGCTGAACCGGGTTCTCATGAGCACGCAAGATCGCCAGACCGGCGGGGACCACGACCCCCGAGGTCATCAGCCCCGCCACGAACGCGACCGTGCCGACCACCGCGGCCTGGGCCGCGAGCAGCCGCGCCGGACGCGGCCCGGCCGCCGGGCCGGCTCTGAGCGGTCCGCGCCGGTGTTCCACCGTGAGAAAGGTGACCGCGACCACGAGCACCGGGATCAGCCCCGCGGCCCCGCCGATCAGCATGAGGTCGGCGCGCAGACCGCCCTCCATCGTGGCGGGCCCGATGTCGCCGCCTCCGGTCACGATGAGCTTGTCGCCGGATTCGACCACCCCGCCCGGGTGGTGCGGCGTCCTGCCGTCGGACTCCATGGTGACGCCGACGTCGTCGTGCCGCCACGTACCGTTCACGCCCTGCAGCCTGATCTGGTCGAAGGTGGCGGTGGCCTGGGAGAAGGCCGCCGCCATGTCCCACAACGCGCCGGGCGAGGTGGCGAACAGCCCGATCTCGACCGTCCGCGGCAGCCCCGGCAGCGTGACCGTGCCGACCTCGGTCCACGTCTTGCCGTCGTCCGACTCGTGGCCGGTGATGGTGTCGCCCGATCTGGTCAGCCGCAGCCACTGCGGGCCGTTGTGCGGACCGCCGGCCACATCGTGAACGTAGTTGTACTGCATCCGTACGCCGTGCTCTCCGGTGAGCATGACGGCGGCGTACGGTGTGCCCTGCTCGAGGCTCTGCCGGACGAGGAGCCCGGCCTTGGCCCAGGGCACCACTCCCTGCTTGATGGTGCGCACCCCGGGTACGGCGTCCGGCAGCCGCATCTGCCCGGTCATGTCCGACACGCGGGCGGTGATGGTCCCGTTCCCGGTGAGCGGCTGGTGCACGAAGTAGTACTTGTCCCGCACCGCCGTGCCATCGGGTCCCACCAGTGGCGCGGGGCAGGGGCCTTCTCCCTTCCCTGTCACGCACGTGGTGCGGGCGCCCGCGGCGATCAGCAGTCCGAGCGACACGGTGACCAGTACGGAGGCCGCCATGGCGAGCACCCGGCCCCGCCCGGTACGGAATCTGGTCCATTCTGCGCGCACCACCGAAAGAAAGCCGTCCCGTTCGGCCCGCCGGCCGGATCGCTCAGAGGTGAATGGATTCATGCCGACGGTTGTACGGGGGACCCGGTTCCGGCCGGGTCGCGGCCGCTGCGACCGGGCTGAAACCGGGGATCTGGCATCGTGAGGACATGGCATCTCGACCCGGCCGCCCCGCCCGCACGACGACCGGCGGTGAGCGGCGGTGAGAATCCTCGTCGTCGAGGACTTCGAGGTCCTCGCCCGCTCCCTCGGCACCGGGCTGCGCCGCGAGGGCATGGCCGTCGACGTCGTCCTGGACGGAACCGCCGCCCTCGACCGCCTGGCCGCCACCCGCTACGACGTGGTGATCCTCGACCGCGACCTGCCCGGAGTCCACGGGGACGACATCTGCCGGCGACTCGCCCACGGCCGCTGCGCGACCCGCGTACTGATGCTCACCGCCTCGGGCACGATCGAGGACCGCGTCGACGGGCTCGGCCTCGGTGCCGACGACTACCTGCCCAAGCCCTTCGCCTTCGCCGAACTGGTCGCGCGCGTACGTGCCCTGGCCCGTCGCGCCACTCCGCCGCTGCCGCCCATCCTGACCTGCGGGGACATCACCCTCGACCCGGCTCGCCGTACCGCGTCCCGGGCCGGCCGGCGGCTTCCGCTGAGCCCCAGGGAGTTCGCCCTGCTCGAATGCCTGCTCGCGGTGCCCGGCGTGGTGCATTCGGCGGAGGCACTGCTCGAACGCGTCTGGGACGAGGCCGCCGACCCCTTCAGCAGCGCCGTCAAGCACACGATGCACCGGCTACGGGCCAAGCTCGGCGACCCGCCGGTGATCGAGACCATCCGCGAGGGCGGCTACCGCATCCGGCCGTCATGACCGCTCAGCGGCCCGCCAGACGGTCTCTGCGAACGCGGCTCGCGCTCGCCTACGCGGCGGGCATCCACGCCGCCGGGGTCTTCGTCCTGGTCTTCGTCGACGTCTCGCTCGCTGGTGTCCAGGCGACCAAACCCGTGGGCGATCCCGCATCGAGCACGATCAGCGGAACCGGGGCCGGGATCAGCCTGTCGCAGCTTCTCATCGGATCCGTGGTCGCCCTGGTCGTCCTGATTCCCATCGCCCTGGCGCTCGGCTGGTACATCGCCGGCCGGTTCCTCGACCCGCTGCGTGCCATCACCGCCACCGCCGAGAGCATCTCCGCCGGGAATCTCGACCGGCGTCTCGACCTCGGCGAGCCGACGGACGAGCTGACCCGGCTCGGCCACACGCTCGACGACCTGTTCGCCCGCCTGCACGCCTCGTTCGACGCCCAGCGCCACTTCGTCGCCAATGCCTCCCACGAGCTGCGCACTCCGCTCGCCGGCCTGCGCACGCTCCTTGAGGTCACCCTCGCCGACCCCGGCGCCGACGCCGGCACCCTGCGTTCGGCCTGCGAGGAGGCCCTCGCTCTAGGCGCGCACCAGGAGCGGCTCGTCCAGGCACTGCTCGACCTGGCCACCGGCGAACGCGGCGTCACCCGCTGGGACGCTCTCGACCTCGCCCACATCGTCGAAGAAGTGCTCGCCTCACGCCGCGGCCGGGCGACGGAGACGGGCGTCCGTCTCGCCAGGGACCTGACACCCGCGGTGACCGCCGGGGACCCGAGACTGGTCGCAAGCCTCGTCGCGAACCTCGTCGACAACGCCATCCGCCACAACCAGCCGGGCGGGCACGTCGAGGTCACCACTCGGACCTCCGGCACGCAGGCCGCCCTCACGGTCACCAACACCGGGCCGGTCGTCCCCGGCGACCAGATCGAGAACCTGTTCCAGCCCTTCCGCAAGCTGGGCCGTGAGCGCGGCGACGGCCACGGTCTCGGCCTCGCCATCGTCCGTGCCGTCGCCCAGGCGCACCACGCCACCCTCACCACCAGCGCACGCCCCGGAGGCGGCCTGTCCGTCACCGTGCGGTTCGCGGCACCCGGGCCGCGATCGCTCTTAGCGCAGAGCGCGTGAGCGGTCCTGGCGGGGGAACGCGGTTACAGTTGGAGGCGTTGGAGGTGACGTGGCCTCGATACCGCGGTTTATGAGAAATCTCCTGGATCGTCCGGGAAGCGCCAACATTGGGGCGTATCGTCGGCTGGCCGCTCAGGCGGACGGCCACGAAGAGCGCATCAGGGCACTGACCGAGCTCCCCCGCCCCCGCATGGACGATCTGGCCGAGTTCTGCGCGATCGCCCGCGAGGCCGCGCACCGGACGCTGGACATGCGCCCGTTCGACGTGCAACTCGTCGGCGCCCTCGCCCTGCTGAACGGCCAGGTCGCCGAGATGGCGACCGGCGAGGGCAAGACGCTCTCCGGGGCCATCGCCGCCGCCGGGTACGCCCTGCGCGGCCGGCGCGTCCACGTGATGTCGGTCAACGACTACCTCGCCCGGCGCGACGCCGAGTGGATGGGCCCGCTGTACGAGGCGCTCGGGGTGTCGGTGGGCTGGATCGGGCAGTCCTCGACCCGCGAGGAGCGCCGCGAGGCGTACGCCAAGGACGTCACCTACGCCCCGGTCAGCGAGATCGGCTTCGACGTGCTGCGCGACCGCGTCGCGACCTCCCCCGCCGACCTGGTCGTCCCCGAGCCGTCGGTGGCGCTGATCGACGAGGCCGACTCCGTGCTGGTCGACGAGGCGCGCGTCCCGCTGGTCCTCGCCGGCGCCGCCGACCCCGGCGTGGACGCCCCCGAGGCCGCCGTGCTGGTGCGCCGTCTCTCGCGGGGTTACCACTACGAGCTGGACGACCAGGGCCGCAACGTCTTTCTGACCGCGAAGGGCACCGACGCGGTGGAGAAGGCCCTCGGCGGCATCAACCTGTACGAGTCGCTCGACGTGCTGACCCAGGTGAACCTCGCCCTGCACGCCCACGCCCTGCTCACCCGGGACGTCGACTACCTGGTGCGCGACGGGCGCATCCACCTGGTCAACCAGTCACGCGGCCGGGTGGCGACCCTGCAGCGGTGGCCGGACGGCCTGCAGGCCGCCGTGGAGGCCAAGGAGGCGCTGCCGGCCAGCGAGACCGGTGAGATCCTCGACTCGATCACCATCCAGGGTCTCATCCGCCGATACCCGCAGATCTGCGGCATGACCGGCACCGCGGTCGCCGTGGAGGAGCAGCTCCGCGAGTTCTACGAGCTGAAGGTCGCGGTCATCCCGTCCAACAAGCCCTGCGTCCGGGTGGACGAACCCGACCGGGTGTACCGCACGATGGCCGACAAGGAGCGCGCGCTCGCCGAGGAGATCACCCGGGTGCACGCCACCGGACGGCCGATCCTGGTCGGCACGCTGGACGTGTCGGAGTCCGAGCGCCTGGCGGACGACCTGAAGGCCGCCGGCCTCGACTGCGTCGTGCTGAACGCCAAGAACGACGCCGAGGAGGCCGCCATCATCGCCCGGGCCGGCGAGCGCTCGGCGATCACCGTGTCCACCCAGATGGCCGGCCGGGGCACCGACATCCGCCTGGGCGAGGGCGTCGCGGAGCTCGGCGGCCTGTACGTCATCGGCTCGGGCCGGCACGCGAGCAGCCGGCTGGACGACCAGCTCAGAGGGCGGGCGGGCCGCCAGGGAGACCCGGGAGGTTCGGTCTTCCTGGTCAGCCTGGAGGACGCGCTGATCACCCAGTTCGCCCCCGAGGAGCCGCTGCCGCCCGCCGCCGGCGAGGACGGCCTGGTCCGCCACAAGCGCGCGGCGTACGTCGTCGGGCACGCCCAGCGGGTGGCCGAGGGCACCCACCTGGACATCCATCGCAACACCTGGCGCTACACCCGGCTGCTGGAGCGCCAGCGCGACCTGGTGCTGGAGCGGCGTAACAAGGTGCTGCACGGCGACGCGGGCGCCGAGGCGCTGGCGGCGGCCGCCCCCGAGCGGTGGGCGGAGCTGACCGGCGAGGTCGGCGAGGCCGTGCTCGGAGAGGCCGCACGGCAGATCGTCCTGTACCACCTCGACCGCTGCTGGACCGAGCACCTCGGCTTCATGTCCGACGTGCGGGAGGGCATCCACCTGCGCGCCCTCGGCCACCGGCTGTCGCCGCTGGACGAGTTCCACCGCGAGGGGGTGGCCGCCTACCGGCGCCTGCTGGAGGAGGTCGAGAAGCGCTCGATCGAGATGTTCGAAGGTGCCACGATCACCGCCGAAGGGCTCGACGCGCTCGAAAGCGGACTCAAGCGCCCGACGGCCACCTGGACCTACCTCGTGCAGGAGAACCCGTTCGGTGACGCCTTCGACCGCGCGCTGCGCCGCCTGTCGCCGCGCGCCAAGCGGCGCCAGGACCTCGACGACTGAGCAACGGCACCCTGCCACCGGCCAGAGACCTCGCCGTGTGACCCGAACGCCACCGGCCCGGGTGCCGCGCCGGACGGCCGTACCCCGCTCCGGGCCGGCGGTGGCGGGGCGCGGGCCCGCGGCGGGACCTGGGCTGTGATTGGCTGCTGGTAACAGGAGCGGCAGCAGCAGGCACCTCCGCGACCCACGACGGTGAGCGCATTGAACCCTGAAGACTTTCTCGACGTCGATCGCGACCTGTCCGGCGAGGAGCGCGCGATCCGCGACACGGTGCGCGCCTACGGCGACGCCGAACTCCTCCCCCACGTCGCCGACTGGTTCGAGGCCGGCACGATCCCCGACCCGCGGGGGCTGGCCAGGAGCATGGGCAAACTGGGCGTCTTCGGCATGCACCTGACGGGGTACGGCTGCGCGGGCGCGGGCGCGGTGGGCTACGGCGTCGCCTGCCGCGAGCTGGAGGCCGTGGACAGCGGGCTGCGCAGCTTCGTCTCGGTGCAGGGATCGCTGGCCATGACCGCGATCCACCGGTACGGGACGGACGCGCAGAAACAGGAGTGGCTGCCGCGCATGGTGACCGGCGAGGCGCTCGGCTGCTTCGGGCTGACCGAGCCGGACTCCGGCAGCGACCCCGGCTCGATGCGCACCCGCGCCCGCCGCGACGGCGACGACTGGGTGCTCGACGGCACCAAGATGTGGATCACCAACGGCTCGGTGGCCGACGTCGCGATCGTCTGGGCCCGCACCGACGAGGGCATCCGCGGCTTCCTGGTGCCGGCCTCCGCTCCGGGGTTCTCCGCCAACGTGATCCACAAGAAGATCTCACTGCGCGCCTCGATCACCTCCGAGCTGGTGCTCGACGGTGTGCGACTGCCCAAGGAGGCGCTGCTGCCCGGCGCGGAGGGCCTCAAGGCGCCGCTGTCGTGCCTGTCGGAGGCACGGTACGGCATCGTGTGGGGCGCGGCGGGAGCGGCCCGCGCGTGCCTGCTCTCCGCGATCGACTACGCGAAGAGCCGCGTGCAGTTCGACCGGCCGATCGCCGGGTTCCAGCTCACCCAGCGCAAGATCGCCGACATGCTCGTCGACGTCAACCACGCCATGCTGACCGCCCTCAGCATCGGCCGGCTCAAGGACGCGGGGAACGCCCACCACGCCCACGTGAGCTTCGGCAAGCTGGCCAACGTGCGGGCGGCGCAGCGGGTCGCGGCCACCGCGCGGAGCATCCTCGGCGCGAACGGCATCACCCTGGAGTACCCCGTGATGCGGCACATGGTGAACCTGGAGACCGTGGCGACCTACGAGGGCACCGAGGAGGTGCACGCCCTCACCCTCGGCCGCGCCGTCACCGGCCTGGACGCCTTCCGCTGACACCCACCGCCCCGGCGGTGGCCGGCGCGTCCCCGGGGCCTGGACGGAGGTGGGCGGAATGCCGGCACGGCTTGCGCGGGAGGGCGGGCTCCACTCTCGGCGCAAGCCGTGCCGGGTCGCCGAGGCACGCACCGCCCGGTGATCACCATGCCCCGGCGAGACCTCACAGACCCCTGAACCGCGAGGTCAGCCCAGAGGCTCGCCGCCCAGTCCGGCGACGAACCACACGATCTTGCCGCCGCCCTCGGCCTGGACCACGCCCCAGTCGTCGGCGAGCGTGCCGACGATCAGCAGGCCGCGCCCGCAGGTGGCGTCCAGGTCGCCGGGGCCGGCGTGCGGCATGCCGTCGCCGGCGTCGAACACCTCGCCGTACACCCACGTGCCGTCGCTGCCGAGCCGGAGGGAGAACGCCGTCCCGCCGTGCTTGATGGCGTTCGTGGCCAGTTCACTGATGATCAGTGTGCAGTCGTCGGCCAGACGTCCGGTGCCCCAGCGCCGCAGCTCCTGGCTGACCAGAACGCGCGCCGCGCGCACACTTTCTGCTTGTGCGGACAGGATCCACTCGGCCGTCCGTAAAGGAAGGCCATCGAGCACGTCCGGTCCGGTCGTGCTGTTCGCGCGGAAGGTCACGGACACCGGGAACTCCTTAGTGGGAGCGCTCCCACACACATTACGGCAATACGTCAGCAATGTGAATCGCCCGAAACAAGATTGTTTCCCCGTCCATCACGGCACACCGGCCCAGATGGCATGGTGTTATACGGGGCAACGCCGACGGCCGTCAGGAGACGTACCCGATATTCCGGTTATGGACGGCAGCCGACCAGGCAAAACTGGGAGCGCTCCCAAGGCTTCCCGGGCTTCGAGCCGGTCAGCCGCCGCTCTTGCGCCGGAAGGAACGCTTGCCGCCCACCGGGCCGTGCGCACCGTGGATCTTGGAACCGTCACGGCCACGGCCGTTGCCGCCGCCCTCGGCCTGGTTGCGGCGCTTGCGCTCCAGGGCCTCGCGGAACTTGCGCTTGAGCTCGTCGTCAGGAGTCTCGGGACCCGGCACGTCGGCCGTGGCCTCCTGCGCCGCAAGGCCCTCTGGGGCCTTGGTCTCCGGGGTCGCCGCACCCTGGGGGTCTGCGGCCGGTCCTTCGCCCTGCGGCCGCGCGTCGGCACTCATGATGCGGACCTCCTGCTTTCCTGGCGATCAAGCCACGCCCCCGAACGGCGAAGCACCTAAGGCATCATCTCACGCCGCACGCCGCCCTTTCACGGACAAGCCGCATCCCGCGCGGCCCGCCGTGCCGTCCCCGCGATCGCCTCCGGCCGGATGCGGATCCTCTCAAGGGCCGGACCGCCGGACGACCGGGACGGCCCGCGAACAACCCGTCGGCGTCGTCCTCAGCGTCGGCAGCGGCTCGCGCCGCGGTGACGGTATCCGGCGGGCCGGGTGCCATGCGGGACGAACGCTCGCCGCGTCCCGTGGGGCGGCCGGGGGTCAGTCCCACCAGAAGGACCAGGTGTGCCTGCCGCAGAGCTGCTCGGCGTAGTCCAGCAGCGTGCCCGCGCCCTGGATGATGGCGTCCGGGCAGAACGCCCAGTGCTCCGCGGCGACGTGCACGGCGTGCTGGGCGGTCATCGGGGGCGCGGCGACGCTCAGCTCCATCGTGTTGAAGCCCATGCAGACCAACCGCGCGCCGAAGCGGTCCTCCCAGCTTCGCACGACCGCCGCGAGCGGGACGTTCCACTCGTTGTGGTGCAGCGCGCCCTGCCAGCCCATGACGGCGAGCGCGTCGGCGCCGCGGTCGACGGCCGCCAGGCCGACGGGCATGCCCTGCTCGGCGAGCGTCGCGGCGTACCAGTCGGCGACCGCCCCGGGGTCGGCGCGCGGCTCGCCCGGCTCGGCGGGGCCCGGGCAGTGCGGGCCGAACGGGTCGAGGATCTCGATCTGGTCCTCCGCGGCCCGCGCGATCCAGTCGGCCCAGACCTCCTCCATGAAGGCGCCCACGCTGTAGTTGTCGACCTCCTCCGCGGCGTCCGGGGCGATCTGCCCGACCGACCACGGCTGAACCGACTCCTCCAGGAGCACCGGCCAGAGCCCGGAGTGGGGGTGGTCGGCGCGCAGGCGCGCGTACAGGGCGCCGGTGGCCGGCGCCTCGCTGAGCCAGAACGCCGGCCGGCCGCGCGCGGCGGAGGGGAACCGGAGATAGGTGGGGTCGGGCCACACCACCGCCCCGGCCGGGAGCTCGACCGAGAGCGTCCGCGCGCCGCCGCCGTCGCGGAACAGCGGGCGCACGGCGGCGGGCAGCCGCCGACGCTCACATTCGTCCATCTCCACCGTTCCGGCGCCGATCACACCAACAGAATGCCGGACGCCCGAGATGGTAGTGCGAGAAGGATCCGCCACGTCTTCCGTCGTATCGCACAATCGCCCGTCCTGTCGCGCACCCCCGGCCACGTCCCCTACCGTACGGACGCTCCGCCGGTTCGGCATCCCCTCAGCACTGTGGCGATATGGCCGTGCCCGGGGGGCTTGGCCGACAGATACATAACGAGGTGATATAAGTTGCTTATGAATTCGCCGGACGCGAGCGACTCCACCGGTTTCCCCGCGGGTGAGGTGGCCCGGATGCTGGACCGGCTGGCGCGGCTGGTGCTCCGGCTGAACACCCCGGGAGAGCTGTCGCTCACCACCGCCTCGACGCTGGCCACCCTGGACCGGTCGGGCCCGTGCCGGCTGACCGACCTGGCGGCGCGGCAGGGCGTCACCCAGCCCGCAATGACCCAGCTCGTCTCCCGGCTGCAGGAGTCCGGACTGGCCGAGCGGGCCGCCGACCCGCAGGACCGGCGGGTCGTGCTGGTGCGCATCACGGCCGCCGGGCGCGCCGCCCTCGCCGAACGGCGCAGGGCACGCGGTGAGCGCCTGGCCGTGCTGCTCACCGAGCTCGACGAGGCCGAACGGGCCGCGCTCACCGCGGCGCTGCCGGCCATCGACGCGCTGACCCGGCTGCTGCCCGACGACGCCCCCGCCTCGCCCGGCGTCCCCGTTCCCGAACCGAGCCGCCACTGAGCATCCGGCGGCCCCCACCCACGATGGAGCGTTGATGAGTCACTCCCCCAGATCGGGCGCGAGCCCGTTCCGGCAGCCGAAGGCCGTGTTCGCGGTCGCCTTCGCCTGCGTGGTGTCGTTCATGGGCATCGGGCTGGTCGACCCGATCCTGCCCGCGATCTCCCACGACCTGAACGCGACCCCGAGCCAGGTCACCCTGCTGTTCACCAGCTATCTGGTGGTGACCGCCGTCGCCATGCTGATCACCGGATGGGTGTCCAGCCGCATCGGCGCCAAGTACACGCTGATAGCCGGGCTCGTGCTCATCGTGGTGTTCAGCGCGCTCGCGGGCGCCTCGCCCGGCATCGGGTCGATCGTGGGCTTCCGCGCCGGGTGGGGGGTCGGCAACGCGCTGTTCATCGCGACCTCGCTGGCCGTGATCGTCGCCTCGGCCAGCGGCGGCTTCGCGGGCGCGATCATCCTGTACGAGGCCGCGCTCGGGCTCGGCATCGCCGTCGGCCCGCTGCTCGGCGGCCTGCTCGGCCACCTGAGCTGGCGCGGCCCGTTCTACGGGGTGTCCGTGCTGATGGCCGTGGCGTTGATCGCCACGGTCGTGCTGGTGGAGCCCACGCCGCGCCCGGCGCGCAGAACCAGCCTGCTTGACCCGCTGCGCGCCCTCCGGCACCGCGGGCTGCTCACCATGTCGCTGACCGCCCTCTGCTACAACTGGGCGTTCTTCACTGTGCTCGGCTACGCGCCCTTCCCCATGGGCCTCGACGCCATCCAGCTCGGGTTCGTGTTCGCCGGCTGGGGCCTGCTCGTGGCCGTGTTCTCGGTGTTCGGCGCGCCCGTGCTGCAGCGCTGGTTCGGCATCGCGCGCACGCTGTACGCCAACCTGGCGCTGTTCGCCGTGACGGTGCTGGTCATCGCGGTGTGGACGACGCACCCGCCGGTGCTGGTCGCCGCGGTGATCGTGGCCGGGGTGTTCATCGGCGTGAACAACACCGTCACCACGCAGGCGGTGATGACGGTCGCGCCGGTCGAGCGCCCGGTGGCCTCGGCGGCGTACGGGTTCGTGCGGTTCATCGGCGGCGGGCTCGCGCCGTTCGCGGCGGGCAAGCTGGTGGAGCACACCAATGTGCACGTCCCGTTCTACATCGCCACGGGCACGCTGGTGCTCGGCATCCTGATCCTGGCGACGGCGCACGGCCACCTCGCGCAGGCCGAACGCGTCCAGGCCGGCGGCGCCGAGCCCGGCCCTCCGCTCGCCACCGCCGACGCCGCCACCGCCTGAAGCCCACCTTCGGCGGCGCGAGGTGGTCCCGGAGGGCGGAGGCACGGTCACAGCAGGCGGCGGATGTCGCCGTAGGCGCGGTAGAAGCCGCCGCGGCCGGAGGAGCGGACGCCCTCGACCACGTAGCGCGCCCCCACCTCACGCACGCCCTTGGGGAACTGCACGTTCCACGCGGGGTCGTAGCCGGGGCTGAGGACCCGCACCCGCAGGCGGTCGCCCTCGCGGACGCACTCCACCACGACACCCTCGCCGGCCGCGGAGACGCTCTCCAGGACGGCGGAGGGCTGGACGGCGGTCATGGTGGCGGCGGCCTTGACGTCCACCGGCTCCGGGACGCTGCCGCCCTGCGCGGCCCTGATCGCCTCTTCGCTCGCGTCCACGCAGGCCAGCGTTCCGTTGGTGGTCACGATGTACAGCCGGTCGTCCAGGAACTGCATCGAGTAGGCCGAGCCGCAGCCGGTGGCGAGCTTCCACAGCCGGTTGCCGGCCCGGTCGAAGCAGTAGATGGAGGAGTGGTTGTCGCCGGCGAACACGAAGCGCCCGTCGGGGGCCGCGGCGCAGGAGAAGACGGCGCCGTCGCAGCGGTAGGTGGCGCCCACCGCCCCGTCCCGCTTGGCGATGCGGTACACCAGGTTGTGGCTGGTGCCGGCGTACACGTCGTCCTGCTCCTGCCAGCCGAACAGCACCTGCCCCTGGGTGCCGGTGTGCCACACCGGTGTGCCGTCGGCGGCGTCGTAGCGGGCCACGCCGTTGGAATGACCGTGGTAGACGGCGTCCCGGGCGCAGCGCACCATCCAGGCCGAGCTGCCCTGGCCGGTGCGCGACCACTGGAACTCGTCCTCGTGGTCGATGGTGGTCACCCGGCCGGCGACGTCGGAGACGCCGAGTACGCCGTCGCTGATGTCCAGCCAGTAGATGTCGACGTCCTCGGCGATCTCGTAGGCGACCCGGGGCACCTTGCCGCTCAGGTCGTACACCCTGCCGTCGTCGGCGCCGGCGTAGATCCAGAAGTCGTCGGCGACGATGCACTTGACGCCGTCGGGCAGCCGGAACCGGGCGGTGACCGTGCCGTCGTGGGCCAGGGTGTAGACGTCGCCGTTCTGGTTGCCGACCCAGCAGCGCTCCTCGTCCACGAAGATGCCGAACGCGGCGGCGCCGCTGGCGAACCGCCACAGTACGGGGGCCTGGCTGGCGGTGGAGCGGCCGCTCACGATGGTCCGGTGGGTGACGGCGCGTCGCTGCCGCGCGCCGCGCACGGCCGGCGCGTACCCCTTGCGGACCTTCTCCCCGATCTTCTTCGCCGCCGCGGCCTCGGCCTTCTCGGCGGTGGCGAAGGCCGACACCTTGGTCTGGCCCTGCTCGCCGATGCGGCCGTAGGTGATGGCCACCTGGGTGCCGGACACCACCACTTCGTAGAACTTGTGGGCGCTCCCGGCGTCCTCGGACAGCTCCAGATACGTCGTCTGCGGCGGCATGCCGGCATCCCTTCCATGATCGCGGTGGTCGGGAGCGTACGGCAGCCGCCCGACAAAAGCCGCTATATGCCGCGAGAACCATGTTTACCTGCACCAACTCCGGCAACGCCCACAAGGGGGATAGTCGCCGGTCGCACGGGGAGGCGAAGCCATGGCGAACGTGTTCGAGTTCCTGGAGAGGGACCACGCAGAGGTCAAGCGGATGATGGCCGAACTGGAGGAGAGGCCCCCGGCGGAGGGCGAGGAGCACGAGCGGATGCGACGGCGCAAGGAACAGGTGCGCCGGCTCATCAGCGAATCGTCCAAGCACGAGGCGGTCGAGGAGGAGTACTTCTGGCCGGCGGTGCGCAACCTCGTCCCGCACGGCGACGAGCTCGCCGATCACGCGATCAAGCAGGAGCAGCGGGCGAAGTACACGCTCAACGACCTGATCGACTACGAGCCGGGCCGGATCCGCTACGAGGACATGCTGACGGAGTTCATCACCGAGGCCCGCGAGCACATCGCCTACGAGGAGGAGCAGGTGCTGCCGGAGCTGCGCCTGGTCATCAGCCCGGAACGCGCGATGGAGCTCGGCACCAAGATGGAGAAGGCCAAGCGGCTGGCGCCGACCCGCCCGCACCCGCACACGCCGCCGCGGCCGGGCCTGCTCAAGGCCACCGGCCCGCTGGTCGGCGCGGCCGACCGTCTGCGCGACCTGGTGGCGGCCCGCCGTCACTGAGGTCCGGCGCGCCGGAGCTCAGTGGCCACGACCGCCGCTCAGCCGGTGGCCCGGCCGGTCGCAAGGAGGGACAGGAAACGGGCGGCGATGGGGGCCGCGACCGCCGCCCCGGTGCCGCCGCCCTCGACGATGACCGCGAAGGCCAGGTCGCCGCGGTAGCCGATGAACCACGAGTGGGCCGGCGGCGTGCGGCCCGACCCGTACTCCGCGGTGCCCGTCTTGCCGGCCGTGCCGCCGGGGAAGGCGACACCGCTCGCCGTGCCCTCGCTCACCACGGCGGGCATGAGGTCGCGCAGAGCGCGGACCACCGCGGGCTCCAGCTCGCGCGGCTCCGACCCGCCCGCCGGCACCAGTGGCGCGGGGACGAGCCGGGGCTGGCGCCAGGTGCCGTCCGCGATCGCCGCGGCAACGGCGGCCATGTTCAGCGGGCTCGCCAGCACCCGGCCCTGGCCGATCGCCGCCGAGGCCAGGTCGGTGGCGTCGCGAGGCGCGGGGAACGCCGCGCGCACGGCCGGCACACCTGGTGTGATCGGTGCGCCGAACCCGAACTGGCGCGCCACCTCGGCGAGCCGGTCGCCACCGAGACGCTCCACGGCGAGGCCGCCGAAGGTGGTGTTGCACGAGTGGGCGAAGGCGGCCTCCAGCGACAGGCGCCCGAAGTCGTGGAACTCGGCGTTGTGGAAGGCGAACCCGCCGATGGTCAGCTCCGGCGGGCACTCGACCGTGTCCTTGGGCGCCATGCCGCCGGCGACGAGCGCCGAGGCGGTCACCACCTTGAACGTCGAACCCGGCGGGTAGGCGCCGAGCAGGGCGCGGTTGAAGCCGCCGGGCCGGTTGACCGCGGCCAGCACCTCGCCCGTCGAGGGGCGCAGGGCCACCAGCGACGCCGGCTTGTCCACCGCTTCCAGCGCCGCCGCGCCCGCCCGGTGTACCCGCAGGTCGATGGTGGTGCGCAGCGGTGTGCCCGGGACGCGCTCGCCCGTGGCGACGGTCTCGGCGGCGCGGCCGTTCTTGACGATCTCGACCCGGGCCGGCGGCCTGCCCCGCAGGCGGGCCCCGTACCGGGTCTTCAGCCCGTCGACGATCTGGAGCACCGAGCCGGGCGCGGTGGGCGTGTCGACGCGCGTCCCGTCCGCGGCGAGGATCGGCGCGGGCTCGGCCGGCACCTGGGTGATCCTGAAGCGGGCACCGGCGGTCAGGCTCGGGTGGAGGGAGGAGGGCGTGAAGGATACCTTCCATGCGCGCTCGCGCTCGACCAGCCGCAAGCCGCCGGTGTACGTGAAGTCGACCGGGCCGCGCAGGTCGGCGTGGAAGTCCACCGTCGTCGCCGCCTTCCCCTCCCGGACCGCGCCCGGCGTGAAGCGCGCCGAGGTCAGCCGCAGGTCGTCGTGGAAGCGGCGGTACCACTGCTCGAAGCCGGACGGCGGGCCGTCCACCAGGACGCGCATCGCGGCGTGGTCGCCCCTTGACCAGGCGGCCAGGTAACGCGCGGCGGTCTCCCGCGCCGACCCCTCCGTGTGCAGCGCCCACACCACACCGCCCGCCGCGGCGAGCGGCACCAGCACCATGGCGGTGGCGAATGTCAGTCGTCTCATCGTCTCCCCCTTCGAACTGAGGAAGAGGACAGCAGACGGTTAAGCACTATGTCCAATATTGATATCTACGTCCCATTCATACAAATATGGATATGATGGCTGGTGATGGACCTGATCCGGCACTTGCGCTACTTCACCGTGGTCGCCGATGAGCTCCACTTCGGCAACGCGGCGGCGCGCCTCGGTATGGCCCAGCCGCCGCTCAGCCAGCGCATCAAGCGCCTGGAGGACGAACTCGGCGTGCGGCTGTTCGACCGGTCCAGCCGCCAGGTGCGTCTCACCGAGGCGGGACGCCTGCTGCTGGCCGAGGCCCGTGACATCGTCGAGCGCGTCGACGCCATCCCCGTCCTGCTCGCCCGCACCGGCGGCGACGGCGGGTCCCTGCGCGTCGGCGTGCCCGCCGACCTGGGCGGGTCGGCCATCGCCGCGCTGGTCGCCGGGTTCCGCGCGGCCCGCCCCGAGGTCCGTCTCGCACTGATCGAGATGAGCACGGCCGACCAGGTGGCGGCCCTCACGGACGGCGCGCTGGACGGCGGGGTGATCCGCCATCCGGTGGGCGCGCCGAGCCTGCGTTTCGGGCCGGTGCTCGTCCAGCACCCGGGCGTGCTGCTGCCCGAGGACGACCCGCTGGCCGCGTTCTCCTCGGTCCACCTGGCCGACCTGGGGGCGCGGCACTTGGTGATCTTCCCCCGCGAGGCCGAGCCCGGGCTGCACGAGGAGACCCTCGCCGACTGCCGCCGCCACGGGTACGTCCCCGCCGAGGTGCACGCCGGACGGCACTCGCAGTTCACCCTGGGCCTGGTCATGTCCGGCACCGCCGTCGCCTTCGGGCCCCGCGCCGACCAGACGGGCGTCGTGTGGCGTCCGCTGCTGGGCGACCCGCTGGCGTGGCGGGTCTCGATGGCCTGGCAGCGCCCGTCGGAGGCGGTGGAGGAGTTCGGCGAGGTGGTGCTGCGCGTCCTGCGGGAGAATGCCGGGATGGTCCACGAGGGAGCCGCGCCGCCCCGCCCCGTCAGGCCGCGCCCGTCCTCCGGCCTGCTCGCATGACCCCGCACCGGCCCTCGGACGCGGCCTCCCCCGAGGCCCCGCCCCCTGGAACGGCCGCCACCACGCCCGCCGAGACCGCCCCGTCCGCCGGCACACGATCCGGGACCGCCGCCCGCGCCCGCCCGCCGGACCTCACGGCCGTGTTCCGGGCCGGCGGGGTCACCGGGAGCCTGCACGCGACCGACATCGACACCGGGGCGCAGGTGAGCGTCGGCGCGGACGACCCGGTGGTGCTGGCGTCGGTGTTCAAGCTCCCCCTGCTCGTCGAGTTCTACCGGCAGGCCGAGGCGGGGGTGCTCGACCCGGCGCTGCCGTGCCGGGTGGAGCCCGGTGACCGCACGTCGGGCGGCACGGGGCTCGCCGCCATGCTCGACCCGGCCACGCTCTCGCTGCGCGACCTGGCCTACCTGATGATCGCGGTGAGCGACAACGCCGCCGCCGACGTCCTCGCGCGGCACGTCGGGCTGGCGGCGGTGAACGCCATGCTCGGCCGGTTCGGGCTGACGGCCACGCGGGTCGAGCACGACTGCCGCGGGATGCTCGCCGCACTGGAGGCCGACGCCGGGCGGCTGGAGGGGCCACTGCACCCGCGTGACGTCCCGCGCCTTCGCGTGCTCGACCCGGCGCACGGCAACCGCAGCACGCCGCGGGAGATGGCCCGGCTGCTCGGCATGGTCTGGCGGGACGAGGCCGCGGGCCCCGAGGCGTGCGCCGCGATCCGCCGCCTGCTCGGCCTGCAGGTGTGGCCACACCGGCTGGCCTCGGGTTTTCCCTACGACGACGTGGTGGTCAGCGGGAAGACCGGCTCACTGCCGACCCTCCGCAACGAGGTCGGCGTCGTGGAGTACCCCGACGGCGGCCGCTACGCCGTCGCCGTGTTCACCCGCTCGATCGGCACGGCCCAGCACCAGCCCCGCGCCGACGCCGCCATCGGCCTGGCCGCCCGTGCCGCCGTCGACCACCTCCGCACTCTGTGACCCACCTTCGCCATGCGGCGGCGCGGGTCAGCCGACGTCGACCCAGTCGAGGGTGCGCTGCACGGCCTTCTTCCAGCCGGCGTAGCCCTCCTCACGCTGCTCGTCGGTCCACGACGGCAGCCAGCGGCGGTCCTCGTTCCAGTTGTTCTTGAGCTCGTCGGTGGAGGTCCAGAAGCCGAGGGCGAGCCCGGCGGCGTAGGCCGCGCCGAGGGCGGTGGTCTCGGCGACGACCGGCTTGGACACCGGGACGCCGAGGACGTCGGCCTGGATCTGCATGCACAGCTCGTTCGCGGTCACCCCGCCGTCCACGCGCAGCACGTCCAGCCGCACCCCGGAGTCGTTCTCCATCGCCTCGACGACGTCCCGGCTCTGGTAGCAGATCGCCTCCAGCGTGGCCCGGGCGATGTGCGCGTTGGTGTTGTACCGCGACAGGCCGACGATCGCGCCGCGCGCGTCGGAGCGCCAGTACGGGGCGAACAGCCCGGAGAACGCGGGCACGAAGTACACCCCGCCGTTGTCGGTGACCTGCCGGGCCAGCGCCTCGCTCTGCGCGGCCCCGCTGATGATGCCGAGCTGGTCGCGCAGCCACTGGACGGCCGACCCGGTCACGGCGATCGAGCCTTCCAGCGCGTAGACCGGCTTCTCCTGGCCGAACTGGTAGCAGACGGTGGTCAGCAGGCCGTGCCGCGAGCGGACCAGCTCGTTGCCGGTGTTGAGCAGCAGGAAGTTGCCGGTGCCGTAGGTGTTCTTGGCCTCGCCGACGCCGAAGCACACCTGGCCGACGGTGGCCGCCTGCTGGTCGCCGAGGTCGCCGGACAGCGGCACCTCGCCGCCCAGCGGGCCGGTGGCGCGGGTGACGCCGTACAGGTCGGGGTTGGAGGAGGGGCGGATCTCCGGGAGCATCGCACGCGGGACGCCGAAGAACGACAGCAGCTCGTCGTCCCAGTCGAGGGTCTCGAGGTTCATCAGCATCGTGCGGCTGGCGTTGGTCGGGTCGGTGACGTGCACGCCGCCGTCGGGGCCGCCGGTGAGGTTCCACAGCAGCCAGGTGTCGGTGTTGCCGAACACGGCCTCGCCCGCCTCGGCGGCCTCGCGCACCCCCTCGACGTTCTCCAGGATCCACTGGATCTTGCCGCCGGAGAAGTACGTCGCCGGGGGCAGACCGGCCTTGCGGCGGATCACCTCGCCCCGGCCGTCGCGGTCGAGGGCGCTGGCGATGCGGTCGGTGCGGGTGTCCTGCCAGACGATCGCGTTGTAGTAGGGCCGGCCGGTCCTGCGGTTCCACACCACGGCCGTCTCGCGCTGGTTGGTGATGCCGAGCGCCACCAGGTCGGCGGCGCCGAGCCCGGCCTTGCCGAGCGCGGTCTCGATCACCGCGCGGGTGCGCTCCCAAATCTCCACCGGGTTGTGCTCGACCCATCCCGCCTCCGGCAGGATCTGCTGGTGTTCGAGCTGGTGGCGGGAGATCTCGTTGCCACCGTGGTCGAAGATCATGAAGCGGGTGCTCGTCGTGCCCTGGTCGACTGCTCCGACGAAGTCAGCCATGGATGGTCGCCTCCCTCACTGGCCCGCCGGTCGCCGGCGTGGCCGTCCGCCTTCACTCCGCCGGGCCGCCCTGCCGGGCGCCGACCCCGCTTGCCTCGCCCTCGGTGGGCACGGTACCCGGCTCCGGCTCCCCGGTCGCGGGCAGGAACCGCGCGACCAGCGTCTGGTACAGGCCGGCGCCGAGCACGCCGCCGATGAGCGGTGCCACGATGGGCACCCAGAAGTAGAGGTTGCCGTACTGGTCGCGCCAGGCCGTGCCATATCCGGTCAGGAAGGAGGCCAGGCGCGGCCCGAAGTCGCGGGCCGGGTTGATCGCGTACCCGGCGTTGGTGCCCCAGGCCATGCCGATCGCCACCACGATGAGCCCGACCACGAACGGCGCGAGGTTGGCGGCCGGGGCGCTGTTGGCCAGGTCGGTGACGGCGAGCACCAGGAACAGCAGGATCGCCGTGCCGAGCACCTGGTCGCGGAACGCCCCCCACTCGCCGACCGGGAGCACGCCGTTGCCGGGCAGAGTCGAGAACACGCCCTGGGTCTTGATCGTCAGCCCGGGGTCGACCTTGTGCAGCACCTCGGTGTAGTTCCACCGCACCAGCAGCGCGGCGGCGAACGCGCCCGCGGTCTGCGCGAGGGAGTACGGGAGCACCTTGCGCCACGCGAAGCCCTTGAACACCGCGAGGGCGACCGTGACGGCCGGGTTGAGGTGCGCGCCGCTGATGCGGCCCGCCGTGTAGACGGCGAGGGTGACGCCGAGGCCCCAGGCCCAGGCGATGCTGTCGTGGTCACCGATGCCGCCCGCGACGACCTGGGCCACGACGGCCGTGCCGATGAGGATCAGGATGAGCGTGCCGGCGAACTCCGCGGCCAGCTCACCCAGCAGGCTGGGAGATGATCGTTGCGGTCCGGCCATGTCGTCTCCTCACGTGTCGCCGTACGATCCGCCGTTGTTCGCGAGGACCGCCGTGGGAGTGGCGGGCCGCACCGTCGCCACCGTGCGAGGCTGCGACGCGCCGCTGCTCAGGTGGCCTGCAGCAACAGTGCACCCGAACACGCGAAAGCCATGTCCACGAACGGGCAAAGAAAATTTTCCGCACCACTCGCGACTTCCCCGGATTCGTTGGCGACCATCCCGGTCTTCACAGATCACATTTCCCAACTTTGAAGATCTGACACAGGATTTCCACTCCGGGAGAGCGGCCGGGTGACGGCGTACCGCGAGCGCGGTAGACCGGGACGGTCCTCCCGGACGACGAGGACGCCGCGCGGCGGCCGTACGGTTGGGGGCGTGAGTCGCGTGACCCGGCTGCGGGAGGCCGCCCGTTCCCATCCCTACCTGGTGGACACCGCCATCGCCTGCCTGGTCTTCGCGGGCACTCTGCTCAGCCCGCGCGCCGCCCATGTGCGCGACCGCCTGCCGTTCCCGCCGCCCACCGAGGTGGTCCCCCCGTCCACGGCCATGGTCGTGCTCGCGGCGGTGCTGTGCGCGGCGCTGGTCTTCCGGCGGGCCGCGCCCCGCCTGGTCGCCGCGGTGACCGTGGCCGGCTCGGTGGCCCAGCTGATCATCGCGGGCACCCGCGGGCCGCTCGACCTGATCCCCGCCGTCGCGCTGGTCACCCTGGCCGTCCACTCCCCGCGCCAGGTCGCCTGGACGGCGGGCGGCATCGCCGCGCTCGTCCTCGGCGCCACCCGCATCGTGCTGTCGGACGACTCGTGGCTGACCCCGCAGGTGGCCGGGCAGATCGCCTGGATCGGCATGGCCATCGCCGCCGGGGACGCCGTGCGCAGCAGGCGGGCGTACATCGCGGCCATCGAGGAGCGCGCCCGCCGGGCCGAGCAGACCCGCGAGGAGGAGGCCGAGCGGCGGGTCATGGAGGAGCGGCTGCGCATCGCCCGCGAGCTGCACGACGTGCTCGCCCACCACATCGCGCTGATCAACGTGCAGGCCCAGGTCGCCGCGCACGTGCTGGCCGACGAGCGCCAGGCGCGCGAGGCGCTCGGGCACATCAGGCAGGCCGGCCGGGCGGCGCTGGAGGAGCTGCGTACGACGGTGGGGCTGCTGCGCCGGCCCGGCAGCGCCGAGGAGCTGCCCACCGAGCCCGCGCCGGGCCTCGACCGCCTGCCGGAGCTGATCACCTCGTTCACGGCGGCGGGCCTGCCGGTGGACTGCCGGCTGGAGGGCACGCCCCGGCCGCTGCCCTCCCCGGTGGAGCTGACGGCGTTCCGCGTGGTGCAGGAGGCGCTGACCAACGTGAGCAAGCACGCCGGGCCGGCGGTGACCCGGGTGCGCATCGCCTACGGCCCGCACGACCTGACCGTCGAGGTCAGCGACGACGGGCGGGGCTGCCCGCAGCAGGCCGCAGGCCTCTCGAACGGCGCCGCGGGCGATGGTCCGGCCGGCCCCGGCCACGGCCTGGTGGGCATGCGCGAACGGGCCCTGTCGGTGGGCGGCACGTTCAGCGTCGGCCCCTCCCCCGGCCGCGGGTTCCGCGTCCACGCGGTCCTGCCCGCCCCGGCGGCGAGCGGCGCATGACCGTCCGCGTCCTGCTCGCCGACGACCAGATGCTGGTGCGCGCGGGCTTTCGCGTCCTGGTCGACTCCGCGCCCGACCTGTCGGTGGTGGGCGAGGCCGGCAACGGCCAGGACGCCGTGCGGCTGGCCCGCGACACCCGGGCGGACGTGGTGCTGATGGACATCCGGATGCCCGGCATGGACGGCCTGGCCGCCACCCAGGCGATCACCTCCGACCCCGCGCTCGCCGGGGTGCGGGTGCTGGTGCTGACCACCTTCGAGATCGACGAGTACGTCTTCGCCGCGCTGCGGGCCGGGGCGAGCGGCTTTCTGGGCAAGAGCGTCGAGGCCGGTGAGCTGCAGGACGCCATCCGCGTCGTGGCCCGGGGCGACGCCCTGCTCTCCCCGGGCGCGACCAAGGGGCTGATCGCCCGGTTCCTGGCCGAGCCCGGCGTCCAGGTCGAGCACACCCCCGAGGACCTCGCCGTACTGACCGACCGCGAACGCGAGGTGATGACGCTGGTGGCCCGCGGGCTGACCAACGACGAGATCGCCGACCACCTCGGCATCAGCCGGATGACCGCCAAGACGCACGCCAACCGGGCGATGCTCAAACTCGGCGCGCACGACCGCGCCCAGCTCGTGGTCATCGCCTACGAGACCGGCCTGGTGCACCCCCGTCCCCGGTGACCGAGGCCGCCGGCCGTTCCCCGAGTGGTCCGCCTTCCTCGCCGGCCGGCTCCTGACAGGGGCGTGGATGCGAGAAGGATTTCCCGTGCGGGCGGGAGCCCCCTCTCCGTGATCCGCGTACGCCGACCGGGGCCCGCACCGTGGGCGGTACCGTCCTCGGGGGGTAGCCGTGCGGGCGGAGTACGGCGTTCGCGGTAGTCCAAGACCCTCCCCCGGACGGACGGTCCCGCTCCACGCGGCGGGGACCCTTGAAAGGGTGGGCCACCCCCAGCGGCCCCGCCCCTCCACCGACCTATGAGCGGCGCCCCTCCCACAGGCGCCGAGCACCGCCCCCATCTACCCGGAGCAGAAACGGACCGATGTCGTCACTCGCCAGACTGAGCCTCGCCAACCGCGGGTTGGTCGCCCTCATCACGATCGTGGTGGCGGCCTTCGGCCTGTACACCATCCCGGCGCTCAAACAGCAACTCCTGCCGTCCCTGTCCTTCCCCGCCGTCTCGATCGTCGCCGCCTACCCCGGCGCGGCGCCGCAGATCGTCGAGGACCGCGTCACCCGGCCGCTGGAGGACGCCGTCCGCGGCGTGTCCGAGGTGACCGGGGTGAACTCGACCTCCCGCGAGTCCAGCGCCACCGTCCAGATCTCGTTCGACTTCGGCACCGACATCGAGGCCGCGCAGAACCGCGTCCAGCAGGCCGTGAGCCGGGTGGACGCCCAGCTTCCCGACGGGGTGGACCCGCAGGTGGTCACCGGGAGCACCGACGACCTGCCGGTCGTCCAGCTCGCGGTCAGCTCCGCGGGCGACCAGCGGCGGCTGGCCGACAAGCTGTCCGCCGAGGTCGTCCCGGCGCTCAGCGGCGTGGACGGGGTGCGCGATGTGTCGGTCTCCGGCACCCGCGACCAGGTGGTCACCATCGAGCCCGACGAGGACGAGCTGGCCGAGCGCGGCCTGACCCTGTCGTCGATCAGCACGGCGATCCAGTCGGCCGGCACGCCGGTGCCCGCCGGCACCCTCACCCGGTCCGGCAAGTCGCTGACCGTCCAGGTCGGCACCAAGCTGGACTCGGTGCGCGACATCCAGGACCTCTACCTCACCCCGCCGGCCGCGCCCGCTTCCCAGGGGCAGCCGGCCGGGCAGGGACGGCAGCCGGGCGGTCCCGGCGGCGCCGCCGCGCCCGGAGCGTCCGGCGCGGCGCAGGGGACGCGGGCGCCCGCCGCGCCCAAGCCGGTGCGCCTGGGCGACGTGGCCTCGGTCAAGCTGGGCGTCGCCGACTCCACCACGCTGACCCGCA
The DNA here is from genome assembly GCF_014646695.1 of Sphaerisporangium melleum. GTDB lineage: Bacteria > Actinomycetota > Actinomycetes > Streptosporangiales > Streptosporangiaceae > Sphaerisporangium > Sphaerisporangium melleum. The sequence continues at coordinate 42,843 of NZ_BMNT01000008.1, read as the reverse complement.
CCAACGGCCGGCCCAGCCTCGGGGTCTCGGTCACCATGAAGCCCGACGGCAACGCGGTGGCGATCTCGCACGACGTCCGGGCCAAGCTGCCCGCGCTGGCCACCTCCCTCGGTGACGACACGCGGTTCACCGTCGTGTTCGACCAGGCGCCGTCGGTGGAGCAGGCCATCGAGAGCCTGACCACCGAGGGCCTGCTGGGCCTGGCCATGGCCGTGCTGGTGATCCTGGTCTTCCTGTTCTCGCTGCGCTCCACCATCGTGACCGCGGTGTCCATCCCGCTGTCGGTGCTGATCGCGCTGATCGCGCTGTGGGTGCAGGACTACTCGCTGAACATGCTCACCCTCGGCGCGCTCACCATCGCGATCGGCCGGGTGGTGGACGACTCGATCGTGGTGCTGGAGAACATCAAACGGCACCTGTCGTACGGCGAGGACAAGCGCACGGCCGTGGGGAACGGCGTGCGCGAGGTGGCGGGCGCGGTGACCGCCTCCACCCTCACCACGGTCGCGGTGTTCCTGCCCATCGCGTTCGTCGGCGGCCTGGTGGGCGAGCTGTTCAGCCCGTTCGCGGTCACGGTGACCGTGGCGCTGCTCGCCTCGCTGCTGGTGGCGCTGACCGTCGTCCCGGTGCTGGCGTACTGGTTCATGAAGGCGCCCAAGGGCGGCGACTCCGAGGCCGTACGCCGGGCGGCGGACGAGAAGGAGCGCCGCGGCCTGCTCCAGCGGGCCTACGTCCCGGTGATCCGCTTCGCGACCCGGCACCGGATCATCACGCTCGCCGTCGCTCTGGTGATCTTCGTGGGCACCCTCGGCCTGGTGCCGATGCTGCGCACCAGCTTCATCGAGGACTCCGGGCAGAACACGCTCAGCATCCGGCAGACCTTCCCGGTCAGCACCTCGCTCGCCAGCGCCGACGCCATGGCCAAGAAGGTCGAGCAGGTCGTCGCCGGCACCAGCGAGGTCCAGTCGTACCAGGTCACCGTGGGCGGCGGCAGCGGCGTCGGCTTCGGCGGGCGCGGCATGGGCGGCGGCACCTCACGGGCCAGCCACTCGCTCACCCTGCGCGACGGCGCCGACGCGGGCGCGGTCGAGCGGCGGCTCACCGACCGGTTCGCCGCGATGGACGGCATCGGCGAGGTCACCGTCGGCCAGTCCGGCGGCTTCGGCGGCAACTCGCTCCAGGTCGTGGTGCGGGCCGCCGAGCTCGACACGCTGCGCACCGCCGCGCAGGAGGTCCAGAAGGCCATGGCGGGCGTGCCGGACGTCGCCGAGGTGACCAGCAGCGTGGCCGACACCGCGCCGCGCATCGACGTCTCGGTGGACCGCAAGAAGGCCGCCGCGAAGGGGCTCAGCGAGATCGCCATCGGCCAGGCCGTGGCCCAGGCGTTCCAGGGCAGCAAGGTCACCGAGCTCGCCATGGACGGCAGCACGGCCGACGTCGTGCTGCGCCCGGGACCGGCGCCCGAGTCGCAGACCGACCTGCGCGATCTGAAGATCGCCGGCAAGGTGAAGCTGGACGACGTCGCGACGGTCAAGCAGGTGAACGGCCCGGTCGAGGTCACCCGCATCGACGGCGACCGCAGCGCCACCGTGTCCGGCAAGGCCACCGGCGCCGACCTCGGCGCCACCACCGCCGAGCTGCGCAAGCGCCTGACCGCGCTGAGCCTGCCGGCGGGCGCGTCGTACGAGATCGGCGGGGTCAGCGCCGACCAGGAAGAGGCGTTCGGCAACCTCCTGCTCGCGCTGGTGGCCGCCATCGCGCTGGTGTTCTTCGTCATGGTGGCGACCTTCCGCAGCCTGGTGCAGCCGCTGCTGCTGCTGGTCTCGATCCCGTTCGCGGCGACCGGTGCCATCGGCCTGCTGCTGGTGACCGACACCTCGCTCGGCCTGGCCGCGATGATCGGCATGCTGATGCTCGTCGGCATCGTGGTCACCAACGCCATCGTCCTGATGGACCTGGTCAATCAGTATCGCGAGCAGGGCATGCCGCTGCAGGAGGCGGTCGTCGAGGGCGGCCGGCGACGGTTGCGCCCCATCCTGATGACCGCGCTGGCGACGATCTTCGCGCTGCTGCCCATGGCGCTCGGCATCACCGAAGGCGGCGGCTTCATCTCCCGTCCGCTGGCCATCGTGGTGATCGGCGGCCTGATCAGCTCGACGCTGCTCACCCTGGTCCTGGTGCCCACGCTGTACACCATGGTGGAGAACCGCAAGGAGAAGGCCCGGGCCCGGCGCGACCGCAGGCGCGGCGCGAAGCGGCCCCCCGCTCCCCCGATCGAGGAGGCCCCCGCCCAGCCGGTGACCACCTCCGGCCCCGCCTGAACCCTCCTGGTCTCACTTGACCGGACCGCCGGTCGCCCTCCCGGGCGGCCGGCGGTCGTCATGTGCGGCGGCGCGCTTACCCGGTTCAGCCGGAAACTAACCATTGTCATTTGAAAACCGGGGTTTTAGCGTCTTTACGTACTGATTACCCGAATGTTGCGCGGAGCGCCCGCGGTGGCGCCCCGCCTTTCCGACCGGGAGGTTCCCGCCCCATGGTGAAGCCGCTTGGCGTGCAGCTTTACACCGTGCGTGATCAGGTGAAGGCCGACCGCGACGAGGTGTTGCGGCGCATCGCGAGCATCGGATACGGCGCCGTCGAGGCCTACGACCCCATGGACGACCCCAAGGG
>NZ_BMNT01000008.1:22526-40147 GCF_014646695.1 Sphaerisporangium melleum | reverse complement strand
CTTCCGCAGGACCGCCGACGAGCTGGGCCTCGCCGTGCCGAGCACCCACGCCTACGCCCTGTTCTCGCAGGAGCCGGACGCCGTCCTGGACGCCGTCGCCACGATCGGAGCGGAACTCGTCATCATCCCAGGCGGCATCCCAGAAGAGGACTTCACCACCCGCGACGGGCTCGCCCGTACCGCCGACCTGCTCAACGGCTTCGCCGAGCACGCCGGCCGGTACGGCATGCGCCTCGGCTACCACAACCACTGGTGGGAGATCGAGCCGCGGATCGACGGCGTCCACGCCCTCGAAGCGCTCGCCGGCCTGCTCGCCCCCGAGGTGTTCCTGGAGATCGACACCTACTGGGCCGCCGTGGGCGGCGCCGACGTCCCCGCGCTGCTCGACCGGCTCGGCGCCCGCGTCCTGGCCCTGCACGTCAAGGACGGCCCCGGCGTCAAGGACCGGCCGCACACGGCGGTCGGCCAAGGCGTGATGCCGGTGCCGGACTTCCTGGCCGCCGCCCCGGACGCGCTGCGCATCGTCGAGCTGGACAACTGCGACACCGACCTGTACCAGGCCCTGGCCGACAGCCACGCCTACCTCACCGGCCTGGAGCGCGCATGACCGCCGGCCCCGTCGGCGTCGCCCTCGTCGGAGCCGGCGCGATCAGCGACGCCTACCTGCGCAACCTCACCACGTTCCCCGACGTCCGCGTGCTCGGCGTCGCCGACCTCGACGTGGCGCGGGCCAAGGAGAAGGCCCAGGCGTACGGCGTACCGGTGGCCGGGGACCTGGACACCGTCCTGGCCGTCCCCGAGGTCGAGATCGTCGTCAACCTCACCATCCCGGCCGCGCACGCCGCCGTCGCCACCGCCGCCCTGCGGGCGGGCAAGCACGTCTACGGCGAGAAACCGCTCAGCCTCACCCCGGAGGAAGGGGAGAAGCTGCTGGCCGAGGCCACCGAGCGGGGCCTGCGCATCGGCAACGCCCCCGACACCTTCCTCGGCGCCGGCCTGCAGTCGGCGCGGCGGGCCCTCGCGGCCGGCCTGATCGGCGCGCCCGTCGCGGCGACCGCGGTCATGCAGAACCCGGGACCGGAGTCCTGGCACCCCAACCCCGAGTTCCTGTTCCAGCGCGGCGCGGGGCCGCTGTTCGACATCGGCCCGTACTACCTGACCGCGCTGGTCGCGATGCTCGGCCCGATCACCAAGGTCGCCGCCACCGCGCGGCAGGCCCGGCCGTACCGCGTGATCGGATCGGGCCCCAAGGCGGGTACGCGCTTCGCCGTGGAGATCCCCACGCACGTCATGGCGCTGCTCGACTTCACCGGCGGCGCGAGCGCGACCTCGACGTTCAGCTTCGACTCCCCCTCCCACGTGACGACGATCGAGATCATCGGCACCGAGGGCAGCCTGTCGCTCCCCGACCCCAACACCTTCACCGGACCGCTCAAGGTGCGCGCGGCCGGGGACGACGACTGGCGCGAGCTGCGCGTGACGGGCACCACCGTCGGGCGCGGGCTCGGCGTGCTCGACCTGGCCCGCGCGCTGCGCGCCGGCGTCCCGCACCGCGCGTCCGGCCCGCTGGCCCAGCACGTGCTGGAGGCGATGGCCGCCATCGCCGATTCCGCCGAGCACGGCGAGTTCCGGCGCCTGTCCACCACCGTCCGCGAACCCGACCCGCTCCCGGAAGGCTGGACCCCCGAAGAGGCCACCCTCAGCTGACCCGACCGAGACCGGCGGCGCGCCGGACGTCACCGCGGCTGCGCGGGCATCTCGCGAGCGGTCGCGCCCGGTGGGCAACCACGGTGAGCATCCCTGCGGGCGGGCCGGTCGGCGGCTGGAAGATCCGCCGACCGGCCCGCGCGAGCACGGCGGGGCAGGACCCGGGCTGTCAGGCCGGACGGGTGTGCTCCGTGCCGTTGGTCTCGGCGACGCAGACGACGGCGTCGAAACAGTCGAATGCGGGTTGGTCGCAGAAGTAGTCCGCCATCCGCATCCGGGTGTACCGCCCCGCGTCGGAAACCGCGGTCGCCGCGCGCAGGTCGGCGATGGTCCACGACGCCGACGACGCCGAGCCGGGGAAGGCCGACTCGATCGCCGCGTCTTCCAGAGGCGGAAGTGCCGTCTCCCGGAAGGGCAAGCCCCCGGATCCGGAGAGGTCACCGCTTACGATCGCCGTGCGACCGCCACGCGAGGTCACCGCGATGGCACGGTAGTCCGCGCCGAGTTCGGCGGCGAGGTGGTATCCGGCCGGGAACAGCTCACCGGAGCCGGATGGGACCGGCGCTTTCCTCAGGTGCCAATTGTGCGCGGTCAGCACGATGCGGGCACCGGGATCCCGCTCCAGCAGGTGCAGCACCGACTCGGCCATGTAGACATCGCGGAAAGTCGAGGCGACCTCGATTCCCTCATCGACCATGGAGCGGTGCAGTTGGTCGACCAGCCACGCCCCGCGCAACCGGTGCGCCGCCATGGCGTACTCGGCCGTCCGGCCACAGGCGCGCTGCCAACGCGCCGTTCGCTGGGTCCGTGCGACCAGTTCGGCCAGCACCGTGGTCAACGCGTCCCGCTCGGCCTGATCCACCGACGGATAGCCGAACAGGACCTTCATCGGCTCTGGATCATGGAGGCGTCCGGCGAGTTCCCGGGCCTGCGCCAGCTTGGGCAGTACGTCCGGGGCGTAGGTCTCGACGTACGCCGTGACCGCCTCGATCGCCGGCAGCGGCGACCCCAGCGAGCCGGGCAGGTCCGCGCCGGCGTACCGAACCGGCACGCCGCCCGGACGCCCGTTGTACGCCCGCAGCCAGCGCAGGACCTCGTGCAGTTCCGGCACGTCCCCGAGACCGAGGGCGACCGCGTCACGTACAACGTCCTCGACGGCGCCGGGTCCACCGCGGAGCCAACCGTCCAGCACTGTTCCCTCGGCGAACGGCGCTTCCATGGCGAAGATGGTGAACCCGCACCGCTCGACAAGGAATCGCAGCATCCGATGGCGTACCTGGTGGAACTCCCGGACATGGTGCGAACTCTCCCCCAGAGCGACCACACGCGCCGAACCGACGATCTCCGACAACGGGGCGAGGTCGTCCAGGGGCGCCCGCAGGTCAAGTGCCGCGACCGGATGCCCATGAGCACGAATCCAGTCGGCCAGACCGCCATCCGCCATGATCGCCACCACTCCATCAGCTCGGTGACTCTCGTAGGCGTACGACGCACACCCACGACCATGAGCGTACACCGTACACTTACCGGCGACATCCAGAGACCATCCGGCCTGCCTCCCATGGCCGCGCACGGCCCCAGAGGCGACGGCTCCAAGCGAACCGGCACGCGGCCGGCCGGGAACCCCGCCCCGGCCTCACAAGGACCACGGGGCCGCCGACCGCGCGCCGGATCGTGGCCGCGCCGGGTCTCAGGCGGGCAGGGCGCGGTTCAGCAGCGCCTTCAGGGTGATCGCCCCGAGCAGCCGGTCGCCGTCCACGACGGCGACCAGCGGGCTCTTGGTGCGGGCCATCAGGGCCGCCACCTCCAGCAGGGTGGCGTCCGGGTCGGTGATCGGAAGTTCGCGCGGCTGCTCCGGCAGGCACTCGCCGACCGTACGGGCGCCGAGCCCGCGGACGAACGCATCGGCCTGGTCCTCGTCGATGACGCGGGCCAGCGCCGGATCGTCCTGGCAGTAACGCGGCACGGCCAGCCGCAGCACCTGGGTGCCGGGCAGCACGCACAGCGGCAGACCGTCGCCGTCCAGAACGATCAGCCCCGGCAGGTCGCGCTCGGCGAGCAGACGGGCCGCCTCCACCGCCGGGGTGTCCGCGGTGACCGTGGGGAATCCGGACACCAGATCGCGGGCATGCACCGGAGGACCTCCTTCGCCTCTGTGAATTCGAGCCTAACCGGCGAGATAACGCAGCCACAGGTACGGGACCGACAGCCCCACCGTCACGACGGTGACCACCAGGCCGTACTTGGTGAACTCCCAGAAACTGATGCGCACGCCGTTGCGGGCGGCGATGCCGAGCACCACCACGTTCGCCGAGGCGCCCACCGCGGTCGCGTTGCCGCCGAGGTCGGCACCCAGGGCCAGCGCCCACCACAGCACCTGCCACTGCGGCCCGCCCGCGTGCACCAGGTCGGCGACGATCGGGCTCATCGTGGCGACGTAGGGGATGTTGTCCACGATGGCCGACAGCACCGCCGAACCGCCGAGCAGCCCCATCGTGGCGGGCGTCAGGTTGCCCTCGGTCGCCGAGGCGGCGGCCTTGGAGACCTGGCCGATGACCCCGGTCTCCACCAGGGCGCCGACCATGACGAACAGGCCCATGAAGAACACCAGCGTCGCCCACTCCACGTCGCGGATGGACTCCTCGACGGTGATCCTGGTCGCGGCGACCAGCAGGCCGGCGCCCAGCAGCGCGACGATCGAGGGCTCGTAGTGCAGCACCGGATGCAGGACGAACGCCGCGATGACCACGGCCAGCACGGCGAGGCTCTGCACCAGCAGCCGGCGGTCCTGGATGGCCTCCCGCTCGTTCAGCTTCATGATCTGGCCCGCGCGCTCGGCGTCGTACACGAAGGCCGACCGGAACAGCCACCGGCACAGGCCCACGAAGACGACCAGCAGCACGACGATGAGCGGGGCCAGGTGCACCAGGAAGTCGTTGAAGGTGAACCCGGCCCGGCTGGCGATGATGATGTTGGGCGGGTCGCCGACCAGGGTGGCGGTACCGCCGATGTTGGACGCCATGATCTCGGCGATGAGGTACGGCGCCACCGGCAGCGCCAGCCGCTCGCAGACCAGGAACGTGACCGGGGCGATCAACAGCACCGTGGTGACGTTGTCCAGCAGCGCCGAGGCCACCGCGGTGATCACGACCAGCATCACCATCAGCCGGAACGGGCGGCCCCGCGCGCGCTTGGCCGCCCAGATCGCGACGTACTCGAACACCCCGGTCTGCTTCAGCACGCCGACGATGATCATCATGCCGAGCAGCAGGAAGATGACGTTCCAGTCGATGCCGGAGTGCTCGGAGAAGAACGCCGACTTGCTGTCCACCGCGTGGATCAGCAGCATCAGCCCGGCCCCGCCCAGCGCGGCCGCCGTCCGATGGATCCGCTCGGTGGCGATCAGCACGTAGACGACGACGAAGACGATGACGGCCGCGATCGCGGTCACGGGGCGAACCTCCGGGGGTCGGCGGACAATTGCTCAGAACATCGCCGACCAGACTTCCCGGCACACCTATGAAGCTTCCCCGAACGCTACCAACCCCCGGCCCACTGCGACAGCGCCGCCCCCAGGGTCACCTGTCATCCCCGATGCACCACACGCGCGGCCACCCCCGCCTCCCACGACCGGCCGGCGTCCCCGTTGAGCCGGTCAGGCGGCGTTTTCCGGGACGTAGCTCAGGTTGAGCACGCCGGTCTGGAACGTCTCGGACCTGACCAGCTTCAGCGGGTGGGTCGGGGTGTCCTCGAACAGCCGCTGCCCGTGGCCGACCGCGATCGGGTGCAGGAGCAGGTTCAGCTCGTCGAGCAGCCCGTTGGCGAGCAGCCACCGCACGGTCGTCGCGCAGCCGGACATCTGGATGGCGCCGTCGGTCCGCTCCTTGATCTCGCGCAGTTCGGCCGCCACATCCCCGGAGATGACGGTGGTGTTGTGCCACTCCGCCTTCTCCATGGTGCTGGACAGGACGTACTTGGTCGCGTCGTTGATGAACTTGGCGAAATCCTGGTCCTGGTCGGTCGTCGTCCAGTACGCCGACCACTCGTCGTACAGCTTCCGGCCCATCAGGAACGCCGAGGCGCTCTGCATGCCCGCCTCGATCGCGGCGCCCATCTCGTCGTTCCAGTACGGGAAGTGCCACTGGTCCGGCGCCTCGACCACGCCGTCCAGGGAGATGAAGAAGTTCGCGACGATCTTGCCCATTGCTCCGCTCCTCGGTCGCCGGCCACCAGGAGTGGCCGCTGCGCCTGGCAGGGTATGCGAAGCGACCCGCTCAGGTCTTGTACAGAAGCGACAGCGGCTCGGATGTGTCCCGGTCGCTCAACCGCGTGGCGGTCTGCCCGATGTACCGGGCCAGCGACCGCGTCAGATGCGGCTGGTCGAAGTACCCGAGCCGGTGGACCACCTCGTGAGCCGGCACGCCCTCGCGGATCAGGACCGCCGCCGATCTGGCCCGGTCGATCTGCCGGACGGCGCCGCGGGTCAGCCCGGTCACCGCGACGAACCGCCGCTGAAGAGTGCGTTCGGACACCTGCGGCGCGGCGCCGTCCAGCACCGCCGCCACGAGCGGGTCACGGACCAGCACCCCTTCACGCACCAGTCGCTCGACGAACGCCTCCGCGTTGTCGTAGTCCGGACGGTGCCAGATGGACCCTTTCAGCCAGAAGGACCTGGCGGTGGCATCGGGGATCTCCACGCCGGCGTCGACCAGCCGGTTGACCGGAAGGTGCGTCATGGTGGTGCCGGCCGGGAAGCTGATCCCGAAGAACGTGGCCTCCTCCGGCACGGACGCCTGACTCGCCCCCGACTCCGGCCCGTGCACGGCCGCGCTCACCCGGCCACGGTGCTCCCAGAACACCAGATCCCAGTGCGCCGTCGCGACCGACATCATCCGGTCCACCCCCTCGCTCCGGCTCCGCCACACCCGAGCCACATAAGCCGAGTCCGACCCCCGACTCTCCACCTCCAACCCCATCCCAGCCCTGACCCCTCACAGACGTGACATACACCGCCACCCTGCCACACCCCACCCCACCCACCGCGGCCCCACCGGCCTGATCGCCGCGCCCTACCCGACACTCCCACCAACCGCCTCCGGCGCTTCACGGCATGCGACGCGCCGGCTCCACCGTCCGATTAGATGGAATCGCCATATCGTTCGATACGCCTATCCGGCCATTACGCGACCATCCCGCATTGCCAACAAAGCAGCGGTAGCCCTGGGGCATTCGTATCGGGTTCACAATCATGTGAACCGCGGGGCACGGCTTGCGAAGCCACAGCATCATGACAGGAGGATCGTCCGACGGCAGGAAAGGAACCGGTGATGACACCCCTGGAACCGGATCCCTCCATATCCCCCCGCATTCAATTCGGTACAGAACTACGCAAATTCCGGCTTTCAGCCGGGTTCACCCAACGACAACTCTGCGAGGCCGTGCATCTGTCGATCAGTCAGTTGAGCATGATCGAAAATGGCCACCGTGCGCCCACCATGGACCTGGCCCAGCGGGCGGACAAGATCCTCGGCCTCAACGGCGCGCTCGCGAGCTTTCTCGATCGCCTCAACCGCGCCGCCGCCCAACTCCCCCGGTGGTTCCGCCCCTGGCTCGACTACGAACGCGAGGCGGAGGCGCTGCACATCTGGGAGCTCGCCATGGTCCCTGGCCTGCTACAGGTAGAGGGATACGCGAGAGCCTTGATCGCGAATGAGCCGGGGGCAACGTCAGACCAGATCGACGAACGGGTATGTGCGCGACTCAACCGGCAGAAGATCCTGCAGCGACCTTCGCCCCCCATGTTGTGGGTCGTGTTGGACGAGAGCGTCCTCCACCGTATGGTCGGCGACCCCACTGTGATGAGCGACCAGTTGAACCATCTTCTGGAGTGGAGCAGAAGCCGCTCGGGCTCTCTGCAGATTCTTCCCCACACCGCGTACAGCACTGTCGGACTGCTGGGCAGCTTTACGGTCGCCGACATGCCCGGACGTCCCGCGTCCGTCGCTTATATCGACTCACAGAGCATGGAGGACCGGGTGAGCGATAGTACAGCCGAAGCTCGCGGTCTAGCATTCAGGCATGGCGTGATCCGAGCCGACGCCCTGCCCCGCCGGGAGTCGCTCCACATGATCAAGGAGGCGTTGCGACGATGGTCGATGTAACCCACCAACTCGCCGGCACTCAGTGGCGCAAGTCCAGCTTCTCCGGAGGGGACGGCAGCAACTGCGTCGAGGTGGCCCACCTGCCCGGGAGCAGGTACGGCGTGCGCGACAGCAAAGACCGCTCACGCCCCGCACTGGTCGTCGACAGAGCGGAGTGGAGCGCCTTCCTGAACCACATGCGAGCGGACTGACACCCGTTCAAGAGCCGAGGCTCGAAGCGGTGCGCCACTTCTTGGACCACCAACCTGGCGGATCCTGCCAGGGATGAACATCTGCTAATCGCTCCGCAAGATCAAAGAAGCAGAGACCGTGACAGCACGAGCACATGACCTGGCCAAGGAACTCACGAATGCCACATGGGTGAAGAGTTCCCGGAGCGGCACCACAGGCGGCAACCGCGTCGAAGTCGCATTGCATATCCGCAGCATCGTGGCCGTCCGAGACAGCAAAAGCCTTCACACCTCGGCAGTCCTGATCCCCCGAGCCGCATGGTCATCGTTCCTGACGAGCATGAAAAACCGGACGCTTTGACAACTGAACTCGCCCACTAGCGACAACTCCTCATATATTACCCCATATCAGGCAGGCAATGCCTCGGTATGCATAGAAGGGCTCGAACGGCCTCCAGGCGAGGCGGGAGAGATTCCCCGGCTGCCAGGCGGTCACTTCAGTTATTTGAACTCGTCGGCACGCTTGTCGTACATACCCGCATCTACCGAGTCCGTTGTCAGTTCCGTCAGGAGACGGCGTCGCTCTACTCGACGGTTTTCTCTGATGGCTAGGACGTCTTCCAGACGTACCTGGCGGTGGGCTGCGGAGCGACTTTTCACACGCTCAGGCGGGAGACCGCTGTTTCCCAGCAGTCTGAGCATGGTGGATCTGGAGACGCCGAGCAGGTTGGCGGCCTCGTAAGTCGACATCGTCATGTGCTGTGGTGCGACCGTTACGGCCAGGACCTGTGATAGCACCTCCACGATCTGCAAGAGCGCCTCATGGACCTGCGCAGGCAAGGGAAGCGGCGACGCTCCGTCCGGACCGGTGAGCAGCGCCGGACGATGGCCTACTGGCTGCTGTTGTCTGCCCAACTCCCCGACCAGATCAACGATGGCGGCCCGAGTTCGCGGGTCATCATCGGGCAAAAAGGTCCTCGCGTCCGCTGCAGGCAATGATGCGTTGTCCATCGAGTCCTCCGTCGCCCGGCGCCCCTGTACTGAGACAGCACATCAGACAAGGGTAGTGATACCGGCTCAGAGAACCGAGCGGACGGCGATAATCACGGATTCGCGACAGCCGTTCCTCTTACATGACGCTTTGTCGACTTTCTGGTGATTTTCAGCCAGGAGAAAGACTCGCAGGAACCGGTTTGCTTGGGCCGGTTGCCCCATTCATTTCGATGGGTGGGCGTGGGCCTCGCCCTTTGGGCGAGGCCCTGGTCTTTTCCGATCGGCTCACCGACCCAGCGGCCGGGCGATTCTTATGCGCTCACCGAGCTGGTCAGCGGGGGATGGCGACGGTCAGGAGGAGGGCGGAGTCCTCCAGGGCTTCGAGGCGGTGGCGGGCCTCAGGGATGACGAGGAGGTCGCCGGCCATGATCTCCCAGGAGTCGTCGCCGGCGACGATGCGGACCCGGCCGGAAAGGACGTAGACGGTGGCCTCGCCGTTGGCCTGGTGCTCGCTCTGCTCGGCGCCCTTGGCGAAGGCCATCAGCGTCTGCCGCAGCACGCGCTCGTGCCCGCCGACGACCGTGCCGGCCGCGTGCCCGCCGCGCGACGCGCTCGCCTTGTCCAGCTGCTCACGGGCCATGGCCACCAGAGAGAACTTCTGCGTCACGGTGCTTCCCCTCGTGTTCGGCACGGCCGTCAGGCGCGCGCGTCCCGTCGCGGGTCGCCGCGCCCTGACCGGAGTGGTCATGCGGGACGACGGAGGCCCGCCCCCTGTCGTAGGGGGCTCACCTCCATCTGTACCCCTTGCATGTCTACCCGTGACAGGGTTTTGACACCTTCCGCCGGGCGGGTCAGGACGTGGCCAGGGCCTCGGTGGGGGCCAGGCGGGCGGCACGCGTCGCGGGGTAGATCCCCGCGAGGGTGCCGATGAGCAGGGCCGCCAGTGCCGCGCCGCCGACCGACCAGGGCGGCACCACGACCGGCAGTCCCTTGGCCAGGGCGTAGGCGGCCGTGGCCGCCGCGCCGAGCAGGGCACCGGCCGTCCCGCCGAGCAGGGACAGCAGCAGTGACTCGGTGAGGAACTGGACCCTGATCTGGCCGCGGGTGGCGCCGAGCGAGCGGCGCAGGCCGATCTCCTTGCGGCGTTCCAGCACCGAGATGACCATCGTGTTGGCGACGCCGACTCCGCCGACCAGCAGTGCGACGCCGCCGAGGCCGAGCAGCAGGTTCGTGAACGCCCCGGAGGCGGCCGCCTTGGCCGCGAGCGCGTCCGAGGGACGGCTGACCTGCACCTCGTCGGGGTTCTCCGGGTTGACCGTACGCGGCAGCGCGGCGCCGACCGCCTCGACCGCATCGTCCGGCGAGCGTTCGTAGATCGTCGTCGGGTGCCCGTCGAAGCCCAGGTAGCGCTCTGCGGCCGGCCAGCCCAGCAGGGCGGAGCGCTCGATCTCGGGGGCCAGTGGCATCGCGTCCAGGATGCCGACCACGGTGAACCAGCGGCCGCCGATCCACACCCGCGGGCCCACCCGTTCGATGCCGAGCCGTTCGGCGGCGACCGCGCCCAGCACCACGGCCGGCTGCCGGGCCAGGGCGGCGTTCAGCCAGGTGCCCTGGCGTACGGTCCCCTCCAGGGCGGTGGCCAGGCCCTCGTCGGCGGCCTGTACGGAGATGCCTCCGGTGACCTCCGCAGGGATGCGGTCGGTCCTGCGGATGGTCGCGTCGACCTTGCCGGTGGCGCCGGCCTTGGTCACCGGGCCGATGCGGCGCACCATGTCCAGCGCCTCCTTCGGCAGCTTCGCGTTCTCGCCGAACAGGGTCTGGCCGGGCGCGACGGTGAGCAGGTTGGTGCCGAGGCGGTCCAGTTCGCGCAGGAGCTGCTCCCTGGACGAGGAGGACACCCCGACGACCGCGACCATGGTCGCGATGCCGATGGCGATGCCGAGCGCCGACAGCACGACGCGCGCGGGCCGGGTGCGCAGCCCGGCCGCGCCGACCCGCAGCACGTCCCCGGGCGCCAGCCGCGCCGGCACCAGCCGCCCCGCCCGGGACGTGCCCGCCGTCCGCGCTCGTCCGCCGGCCTTTTCCGGGGTGTCTTGCGTCGCGCGTACCCGCTCGCCGGTGGCCGGGTTCACTTCGCGCTCCTCTCGGTCGCCGGGAGGCCGGTGGACGGGCCCTCGTCGGCGGCGATCAGGCCGTCCCTGACCCGCACCCTGCGGGGTGTCCAGGCGGCGATCTCCATGTCGTGGGTGATGATCGCGATGGTGGTGCCGGAGGTGTGCAGCACCCGCAGGACCTCCAGTACCTCGGCTCCCGCCGCCGAGTCCAGGTTGCCGGTGGGCTCGTCGGCGAGCAGCAGCGGCGGGTCGGCGACGACGGCCCGGGCCACGGCGACCCGTTGCTGCTCCCCGCCGGAGAGCTGGTGCGGCCGGTGCCCGAGCCGGTGGCCGAGCCCGACCCGTTCCAGCGCCGCCGCGGCCCGTTCCCGCCGCTCGCGCAGCGGCAGCCCGCCGTACAGGGCGCCGTCGGCCACGTTGTCCAGCGCGGTGGCCCCGGGGGCCAGGTGGAACTGCTGGAACACGAACCCCAGGTGGCGGGCGCGCAGGGCGGACAGCTCCCGGTCGCTCAGCTCTCCGACGCGGTGCCCTGCGACGCTGACCTCGCCGGACGTCGGCCGGTCGAGGGTGCCGATCATGTGCAGCAGCGTCGACTTGCCCGAGCCGGACGGCCCGACGATGGCGAGCATCTCGCCCTCCTCGATGACCAGGTTCACCCCCCGCAGCGCCTCCACCTGGCCGCCGTACACCTTGCGCACATCGGTGAGCCGGACGACGGCACTCCCCGAGCCGGCCTCGCGACCCTCGTCGGCGATGTCGCCCGACATGCCGGAACCTCGCCCCTCGCCCGACATGACGCCCGGCGTCCCGGAACCTCGTCCCCCGCCCGACATGACACCCGGCGTCCCGGGAGCGTGTCGCTCATTCCCGATGACGCCCGGCGTCCCGGGAGCCTCATTTCCGATGACACCCGGCGTTCCGGAAGCGCGTCCCTCATCCCCGACCACGCCCGGCGCTCCGGGGGCCGCCGTGGCGTCCGCTTCTCCAGTGGTCACTTCGCCGGCACCCCGACCTTCAGGCCGGCGGCGAGGCCTTCGCCGGAGATCTCGACCCGGCCACCGCCGTACGCCCCGGTCTCCACGGCGACATAGCGGGACGATCCGCCCTCGACGACCTCCACGCCGTACCCGCCCTCGGCCAGGGCGAGCAGCGCCTCCACCGGTACCGAGAGCACGTCCTTCACCCGCTCGCTCTCCATGCTGACGCTGACCGGCGCCTGGTCGAGCTTCCCCACCTTCTTGACCGACTTCAGGGTGATCTCCACGTCGATGGTCACGTCGGTGTCCTCACCCGGCGCGCCGTCCCCGCCGCTGGACCGCGCGACCGTGCCGACGCTGCTGACCGTGCCCTTGACCTGCCGTCCCCCGGGCAGCTCGACGGTCACCGCGGCGCCCTTCCTCGCCATGGACGAACGATCGGTGTCCAGGTCCACGTGGACCGTCCGCTGGGTGGAGGTGACGGTGAGCGCCCGCCGGCCGGGCGCCACCGCGTCGCCGACCTCGACCTCGGCCGCCGACACCCGCACCGGGCCGTCCAGGAAGGCCACCTGGGCGGCGTCCACCGCACCGGTCTCCGGGAGCCCGCGGTCCTCCTGCCAGTCGAGGACGGCCTGCTCGGTGGCGTAGGTGAACTCGTCGTCCACCGTCATGTCGTCCCCGTAGCCGAGGGCCTTGAGGTTGGTCTCCAGCTGGCGGACGTCCGGGCCGTCCACGACGCCGCGCCGCATCGTCCGGTACACCGGGATCGTGCCGTACATCAGCACGAGCGGCTTGCGGTCGACCTTCAGCAGCGCCCGGCCCCGGGTGACGGTGGCCCCTTCCTTGGCGACCGCGGTGACCGTGCCGGGCGCGCCGGCGTAGACGCGCCGCTCGCCCGCGTAGGTGAGCGTGCCGTCCACCGAGGTCGTGTCGACCAGGTCCCCGCGGGTGATCTCCGCGGTCTGCCGGGCCGCCGAGGCGGCCGGCGTGGGCGTACCGGTGCCCGCGTTCATCACCACAGCCGCGGTGGCCGCTCCGGCCAGGATCACGGTCACCCCGATCCCGGCCGACAGGACGGCCACGCGCCGAGCTCCCATCAAGGTGTCACCTCCCTGCCAGGGGTCGCACGCCCGCCGGCATGGTGGGTTTCTAGCCAGGCCGGGGTTAGCCGCGGATAAGCCCTTCCGCCGCAGGCCCACGGCCTCTCGTCCGTCGCCGATGGGTTCTGGGGCGCGGCGAATGATCCTGCGCTCGGCCTGGCCGCGAGCGCTTACCGCCGGCTAACGCGCGCTGGGGCACGCTGGTCGGACCCGGCCCGTGTCACGGCACCCGCCGAGCTGCCGATCGCCGCTGATCACCGGTGATCCGCCGCACCCACCGCACACGACCGAAAAGGGGGGCGACATGCGTGTGCTCGTCGTCGAGGACGAGGACGAACTCGCCGGCGCGATCGCCCGGGGGCTGCGCCGGCGGGCGATCGCCGTGGACGTGGCCTACGACGGCGCCGAGGCGCTGGAGCGGCTCTGCCACACCGGCTACGACGTCGTCGTACTGGACCGTGACCTGCCCGAACTGCACGGGGACGAGGTGTGCCGGCGGCTGGCCGCCTCGGGGGCGGGCGGCCGGGTGCTCATGCTGACCGCCGCCGGGCGGGTCGGCGACCGGGTGGAGGGCCTGTCGCTGGGGGCCGACGACTACCTGACCAAGCCGTTCGCGTTCTCCGAACTGGTCGCGCGGATCCGTACGCTCGCCCGCCGGACGGCGCCGCGCCGTCCCGCCGTACTCGAACAGGCGGGCGTCCGGCTGGACCTGGCCGTGCGCGGGGTGCACCGGGACGGGCGGCCGGTCGCGCTCACCCGCAAGGAGTTCGCGGTGCTGGCCGAGCTGCTGCGCGCCGGCGGGGAGGCGGTCACGCCGAGGCAGCTCGTCGCACGGGCCTGGGACGAGAACATCGAGTCCGGGACGGGGGCGCTGCGCGTGACGATCACCACGCTGCGCAGGAAGCTCGGGGAGCCGGACCTCATCGAGACCCTCCCGGGCCGCGGCTACCGCCTGTCCTCGGCCCCGGAGGAGTGGTGATGGGGCGAGTGCGTGGGTGGTGGAGCGGGGTCGGGCTGCGCACCCGGCTCACCACGCTGTACACCGGCCTGTTCTTCGCGGCCGGCACCACGCTGCTGGGAGTCACGTACCTGCTCACCGCCCGCGCGCTGGAGCAGAAGCTCGTGATGGGGCAGACCACCAAGGAGCTGCCGCCCCCGCCGATCGAGTCGGCCAAGCCCATGGTGATCGCGTTCAAGATCCGGCAGGACGTGCTCGCGGAGGTGGACCAGGGCCGGCAGCAGGTGCTCAGCGACCTGACCCAGAACTCGGTGATCATCATGCTGGCCGTCGGGGTACTGGCGATCATCCTCGGCCACCTGGTGGCCGACCGGGCCCTGCGTCCGCTGCGCCAGGTGACCGAGACGGCCGAGCGGCTCTCGGAGAGCACCCTGCACGAGCGCATCGCGCTGTCCGGCCCGCGGGACGACGTGAAGCGGCTCGCCGACACCTTCGACGCCATGCTCGACCGGCTGCAGCGGGCGTTCGACGCGCAGCGGCGGTTCGTGCTGAACGCCTCGCACGAGCTGCGCACACCGTTGGCGATCAACCGGACGTTGCTGGAGGTGGCCCTGGAGGAGCCGGACGCCTCGGACGACCTCGTGCGCCTGGGGAAGGCGCTGCTCGGCACGAACGCCCGCCACGAGCGGCTGATCGAAGGGCTGCTGCTGCTCACCCGGTCGGAGAACGAGCTGGTGGCGCGCAAGCCGGTGGCCGTGGACGAGGTGGCGCTCGGGGTGGTGGAGTCGCTGGAGCCCCAGGCGCGGCGGCGGCGGATCACGGTGGAACGGCGGCTGGCCCCGGCGATGGCGGCCGGCGACCCGGTGCTCGTCGAGCGCTGCGTGTTCAACCTGGTGGAGAACGCGCTGAAGTACAACGTCAAGGACGGCACGGTCTGGGTGGACGTGACCGCCGAGTCCGGCGGTGGTCCGGACGACATCGTGATCCGCGTGGCCAACACCGGCCCGGTGATCCCTGGCTACGAGGTGGCCGATCTGTTCGAGCCGTTCCACCGGTTGCGCGAGCGGGTCGGCTCGGCGCAGGGCTCCGGCCTGGGGTTGTCCATCGTGCGGGCCATCGTGACCGCCCACGACGGACAGGTGGAGGCGGCTCCCCGGCCGGACGGCGGCCTGGTCGTCACCGTCCACCTCCCGACGGCGACCCGCCTCCCCGTCCCCCCGCGTCTCCCGGCCCCCACCCGCTGACCTCACTCGTACCCCGCGCCCCGGGCCCGTCGGCCGGTGTGCGCGCCGGGCCGTGCCGGGCGGCGAGGGCCGTGATCCCGGGGCCTCCGCTCGCCGGTTCCCGCCGCCGGTGCCGCGGCGCCTCAGGAGGGGGAGTGCTTCTCTCCCACGCCCGGGAGATACTGCTCGCAGGCCTTCTGCGCCGCCTCGAACTTGTCGCTGCCGCCGCCGCTCTTCGGCACCCTGACCTTCATCCCCTCGCCCGGCTGGGGGTCGGGTACGTCGATGCCGTGCTCGCGCATGCACTGGGCGAACTTCAGCATGGCGTCGCGATTACGCGGATCGGAGGCGTCCATGCGCTTGCCACCCGCCATGTACTTGTCGCAGGCCTTCTGCGCCTCCCTCATCTCGCCTTCCTTGTTCTTGTCGATCTTGATGGCCACCCGCCCGCCGGCGTCGGGGTCCTTCATGTCGATGCCGTGCTCACGCATGCACTGGGCGAACTTCAGCGGGTCGCTGGACACCGCCGGCGATGGGGAGGCGGCCGTCGCCGGCCCGGACGTCCCCTTCTGGGCCGAGGCGACGCCCGTACCGTTTCCTCCGCTCCCGCACCCGGCCAGCGCCAGCACCGGAAGCGACGCCAACACCAGGGCCAGTCGCCGGACCGTCATCTCGTCCTCCTCGTTGGACTGCCGGGCCCGATGCCCGGCGACAGGCACCATGTCTACGGACCATGGGATTAGCGACGGGTAAGGGCGGGCCACGCGTGGTTCCGGCGGCCCGGGCACCGGACAAAGCCGCACGTTCCATCCGCTATGCGGAAGATTTGCCAGGTCATGCCCCTTTCGGGCGGGCAGCTCGGGTAGGTTCACGCGGGAACGACAGGGGGCACGCCATGGCGAGGAGGCTCTCCGCCGGGGCCGCCGAAATGATCGCCGAAGTGGTCGAGGCCAGCCATTGCCTGGCTTTGGAGCGGCTGCCGGAATTGCTCACCGAGCACGTCCCGCGGGCCGGGCTGCGCGACGTGTTCCTCTATATGTCCGACCTCCAGCAGGAGACGCTCCACCTGCTGGGCGGGCCGCCGTCCACCACCACACGTGCCGGCGAGCTCGACGCACTCGTGGAACCCTTGGCGAGCGAGTGCACCACCGAGTGCGGAGAGCCCGTGGCGCTGCGCATCGAGGGAACGCTGGCCGGCAAGGCGTACCAGCAGATGCAGATCCTGAGCAAGACCGCCGAGGACGGCAGTCCTGAATGGTGGTGGGTGCCGCTGCTGGACGGCACCGAGCGTCTGGGCGTCATGCGGATCAGCGCCGAGGAGGCGACCGAGCAGACGATCGAGGACGTGCGCTGCCTGGCCTCGACCGTCTCAATGGTCGTGGTGAGCAGGCGCCAGCACAGCGACACCTATGCCCGGCTCGTACGCACACGTGTGATGAGCGTCGCCGCCGAGATGCAGTGGAACCTGATGCCGCCGCTGTGCTTCGCCAACCACCGGGTGGTCGTCGCCGCGGCACTGGAACCGGCGTACGACATCAGCGGGGACGCGCTGGACTACGGCATGGCCGGCGACACCCTGCACCTGGTGCTGTGCGACGCCATGGGGCACGACGCCTCGGCCGGGCTGACCTCGACGCTCGCCATCGCCGCCTGCCGGAGCTGCCGCCACCAGGGCAAGAGCCTCGCCGATACGGTGACCTCGGTCGAGGACATGCTGCAGGAGGAGTTCGGCGCCGACGAGCGCTTCGCCACCGCGCTGCTGCTCAGCCTGGACACCGCCACCGGCGTGCTCACCTGGGTCAACTGCGGCCATCCCCCGCCGGTGCTGCTCAGGGACGGGCGCTGGGTGACCACGCTGGAGTGCGAGGCGTCCCACCCGCTCGGCCTGTCCCTCGGCCTGCCCCTGGTGACCTGCCAGGAGCAGCTCCAGCCCGGCGACCGGGTGCTGCTGTACACCGACGGCATCACCGAGGCCCGCAACGAGGACGGCCAGGAGTTCGGGCTGCCGCGCTTCGTCGACTTCATCGTGCGCAGCGCCATGGACGGCCTGCCGGTGCAGGAGTCCCTGCGCCGGCTCATCCGCAGCGTGCTGGCCTACCACGACCGGCAGCTCCAGGACGACGCCACCGTCATGGTCATCGAATGGCGCGGCGCCACCGGCCGCTGCCCGTCACTCCCCTGACGGCACGGCGATCGACCGCATCGGTCTGGCCGGGCT
>NZ_BMNT01000008.1:348-22489 GCF_014646695.1 Sphaerisporangium melleum | reverse complement strand
AGGCTGGCCGGTACCCGCGCAGGATCGCAGGTGGTCAGGTCTCCAGCGCGTCGCGGGCCTGCTGGGCGCGGCGGCGGGTCTCGTCGGCGCGGCGGGTGGCGCGGTTGCGCTCGCGCTCGGCCACGCTCAGCCGCTTGGTCGCCGCCTCCTGGCGTTCCCGGGCCGCCTCCAGCTCGCGGCGCAGGCGCTCGACCTCCTCGCCGGCCGCGGTGTACGCCCGCTCGGCCTCGCCGGCCTCGTTCTCCCACTCGCCGAGGACGCGCCGGGCCTCCTCGGCCTCGGCCGCCGCCGCGGCGGCCCGCTGCTCGACCGCCCGGCGCCGCGCCTCCTCCTCGCGGCGCCTGGCCTCCTCGCGCTCGCGGCGACGGGCCTCGGCCCGGCTCTCGGTGGTCTTCTCCCCTGCCTTCTCCCGGGCCGGGGTACGCTTCCCGGGACCGGCGCCCGCCTCGGCGCCGGCCGGCCGGGCCGGGGCCCCCGTACGCGCCGGCGACGCCGCGAGGCCGGGCAGCGCCCCGACCGGGCCGAAACCGACGTGGGTGCGCGGCTGCGCCAGCCGCCCGTCCCGCACTTCCTCCGCCACCGCCGGGTCCATCGTGGCGGCGTGCAAGGTGTCCTCGACCTCGCGTGTCGCCGGCTCGCGCAGCGGGCGTCCGGCCTGGTCGGCGAGGGTGAGCACCGTGCGGGACAGCCGGGTCACCAGCTCGGCGCGCCGCTGGTCCAGCTCGCCGGGCCGCCCGCCGGACTCCCATGCCGACCGCAGCTCCGCGCCGAGGTCGAGCAGCTCTTCAAGCTCGTCCGGGGCGTCGCGGGCCAGGCGGTTCACCGCCCAGGCCGACACCGTGGGGCGCCGCAGCGCGCCGATGCTCTTGGCCAGCGCGGCGTCGCCCGACTTCTTGGCCTCGGCCGCCAGCCGCTTACGGGTCTCCACGAACTCTTCGGGCGTGATGCCGTAGAGCTCGCCCACCGCCTCGGACAGGTCCACCTCATCCCCTTATCAGGGTCTCCCACCAGCCGTCCACCGCAGGCGCGGCATCGACGTCGACCGTCTCGCCGGGCCTGGGCGTCACGATGCGGACGTCACGGGCCTTGGCCTCGCGCCACAGCCGGTCCACCGGCTCGGCCCAGGGGTGCAGTGCCAGCGTGAACGTCGCCCAGTGCACCGGCAGCAACAGCCCGCCGCCGAGGTCGATGTGGGCGTTCACCGCCTCCTCGGGGTTCATGTGGATGTCCGGCCAGGCCGGGCTGTAGGCGCCGATCGGCATCAGGGTCAGGTCGAACGGCCCGTGCGCGGCGCCGATCCCGGCGTACCCCTCGAAGTAGCCGGAGTCCCCTGCGTAGAAGACCCTGCGCCGCGTGCCGGCGACCACCCACGACCCCCACAGGGTCTCGTTGCGGGTGAAGGCACGCCCGGAGAAGTGCCGGGCCGCCGCGGCGGTGAACCGCAGGCCGGCGATCTCGGCCTCCTCGTCCCAGTCGAGCTCGATGATCCGTTCCCGTGGCACGCCCCACTTGGCGAGGTGCGCGCCGATGCCGAGCGGGACGAGGAACGGGGCGGTGCGGGTGCGGGTCAGCGCCCGCACGGTGGCCAGGTCGAGGTGGTCGTAGTGGTCGTGCGAGATGGCGACGGCGTCGATCTCGGGCAGCGTGTCCAGGCCCACCGGCACCGGGTGCAGCCGCTTGGGCCCGACGAGCCGCGACGGCGAGACCCTCCTGCTCCACACCGGGTCGAACAGGACGCGCCGTCCCTCGATCTCGACCAGTGTCGAGGCGTGGCCGAACCACACGACCCGCAGGCCGTCCGGCGCCGGCCGCGCGGTGGACGGCGAGAGCAGGGGGATCGCGCCGGGCGGGCGGCGCCGCTCGCCTCCGGTGATCAGGTCGCGTATCAGGCCCGGCGGCGGTGCGACCGGCACCTCGGTGTGGCCGGGCATCGTGTTGCGGAAGACGCCGTCGCCGAACTGCGGCGAGGTGCGCATGCGCGCGGCCCGCGGCCCGCCTGATCTCAGCGGACGGGTACCCAGCTCGGCCGGGACGTCCCGCAGGACCCACGCGGCCGCCGCCAGGGCGGCGGCGGCCATCACCCTCTTCGACGCTCGGCTTCCCGCCACCTGCTCACGCTCCCCGTTCTGTCGAGTCCCATCCAGCCGAACTTCGCACGGCATACCAGGTGTTCCCGCCCATACCGGCGCGGGCCATTTCTCTGTTCGCCCCCACTCTGCGCCATATCGGCAAAAAGCCGTCAAAGACATGCGTGTCCCGGCTTCGGGCACCGCGGCCCGCGGCTTCGGCCGGGGTATGCAGCACGACGTCGCCGATGTCCGAAAGCGGATGTCCCGCCGTACGAGCTGGAGAAGCGCATGCGCGTCCGTCACCACAAGGAGAGCCGCACCGCCACCGCCGGGAGCGGGCCGGTCCGGCGGCTGGGCGTGCAGGTGTCCACGGCCGTGCTGCTCGGCTCGCTGGCGAGTGTGCCCGCACTGGCCGCCGCCGCTCCGGCGCACGCGGCAGCGGCCGTGTCGTCGGTACGCGAAGGCGGCGACGGGCGGCCGATCCATGTGAACACGGGCAACGGCCGGCGCAACAACAGCTACGCGGCCGTCTACAGCCCCACGGTGGCCCGGGGGCAGCAGTTGGTGACCAACACCATCACCGGCGGGTACTCCCGTACGCACACCGCTCTGTGCAAGCACCAGCGCATGTGCGTCATCAAGCAGAAAAGCCGGATCCACCACCGAACGGCAAACCACGGCCATACAAATCGCGGCGCGCGGCAATAATGCGGCAACGACCCCGTACGCCCTGATCGCCGGGACCGGGACGCGCCCGTCGCCATGAATACGCTGGCCGCTCCAGTCCCGATCCAGGCCCGCTGACGCCGGGCGCTGGGCGACGCAGCAAAGGGCGAGACATGACGGGTCGTCAGCGCGGACACCGGCCGTTCACCGGCGGGAACGTCGCCATGATGCTGCTCGCGGGCGCCGCGGCCTGCCTCGCCGTGACCGTGGCGGCGGCCCCCGCCAACGCCGGCACCGCGCCGACCCGGCACCATGCGCACGCCCACTCCCCCGGCCATGCTGCGGCGCGGGCTCTCGTACGGTCGGCGAATCGGGCCCATGTGCGGACGGCGGGCCGGGCGCAGACCCGCAGGTATCGCTGGGTGCGCGACCACGTCCGGGTGAGCCCGCGCCTTCGGTGGCGCGGAGGGTACGCCGGGCACGGCGACGACGACGGGCCCGGCGGCACGCAGATCATCAGGTCCGGGAACGGCAAGCGGAACAACACCATCAACGAGATCGCGAGCCCGACCAGCAACCGGGGCTTCCAGCACACCAGTACCGACACGATGGGCGGCGCCACCGGCATCCAGAACGCCCTGTGCAAGAACACCAAGGTGTGCACCATCCACCTGCAGGTGACGATCATCAACTCCGGCGGGGCCCAGCAGAAGAAGGAGAAGTCCGCCACGAACCGGTCCGGCGGCACGACCTCCGCCCACCAGACCTGGTCCACTCCCAAGAAGGACGACTCCGGCGAAACCGGCGACGCCTCCGACGACTGCTGCTGCGACTGACCACAGGCGCTTGCCGGCCGCCGGGGCGATCAGGCGCCGGTGGAGCCGGCGGCGAGGGAGAAGTACGCCTCCTCCTCCTGGGCGAAGTGCAGGGTGAGCACGGCGTGCAGGCCGTACAGGCAGGCCCGCAGGTCGTCCAGCTGCCCCGGGGCGGGGCCGGTGTCCCCGGCCAGCTCCAGGTGGCGGCCAAGCCTGCGGACCAGCCGGTCGATCTCGGCGTGCGCCCTGCTCATCGTCGTGGTCGCCTCCGGGTCACCGAGCAGGCGGGCCATCGCCGGGTAGAGCCGGTCCTCTTCGGCGTGCTCGTGCGGCAGCAGGTCGTCCACCAGGAAGGCATGGACGCGGCGCAGGTCGGCGAGGTTCTCTTCCGGCGTGCGGACGCTGAGCCGGTCGGCGGCCTCGCGGATGAGCTCCAGCGGAGGCCGCAACTCGGCGTGCTCCAGTTCGAAGCGGCGCAGCAGTGCCTCGGTACTGTCGTCCACCGGCAACCGGGTCCCCCTGCCCTCGCGCAGGGCGCGGAGCGCGTTGAGGATCACCGCGACGTCGATGCCCTCCTGCAACAGCGCTCCGGCGGCGGGCGGGAGCAGGCCGGTCGTGGCCACGGCCATCGCGATCAGCGACAGCGCCATGCCTGCGCCCGCGCTCTGCACGGCGATGCGCCTGGTGCGGCGGGCGATGTCCATGGCGTCGGCGAGCCGGTCGAGCCGGTCCGCGGTGAGCACCACATCGGCGGCCTGGGCGGACGCGGCGACCCCGCGCGCGCCCATCGCCACCCCGATGCCGGCGGCGGCCAGCGCCGGGGCGTCGTTCACCCCGTCGCCGACCATGACCGTACCGGCCCGTGCGGCCTCGGCCCGCACCTCCTTGACCTTGCCCGCCGGGGTCTGCTCGGCCAGCACCCGGTCGATGCCGAGGACGCCCGCGACGCTCTCGGCCACCTCGGCCCGGTCCCCGGTCAGCATGACCAGGCGGGTGATGCCCGCGGCGCGCAGCCGGCGAAGCGTACGGGAGGCGTCGGGGCGGACGGCGTCGCGCAGCAGGATGACCCCCGCGGCCCGCCCGTCCACGCTCACCCAGACGGTGATCGCGTCGTCGAGCGCGGCCCGGGCCCGCTGGGCGGTCTCCCACTCGGTCGCGCGGGGGGCAAGGGCCTTGCCGACCCGTACCTTCCTGCCCTCGACCAGCGCCGATGTGCCGGTGCCCGGCTCCTCCCGCATGTCCTCGGGGTCGGGTGGGACGAGCCCCCGCTCGTGCGCGGCGTGGACGATCGCGGTGGCCAGCACGTGCGAGGACATCTGGTCCACGGCCGCCGCCAGCCGCAGCACCTCGGCCGCGTCCCAGCCGGGTGCCGCGACGACGTCCACCACGCGGGGGTGGCCGAGGGTGAGCGTGCCGGTCTTGTCCAGGATGAGCGTGCGGGCCGCGCCGAGGGCCTCCAGCGCCCCGCCGCCCTTGACCACGACGCCGTGCCGGGCCGTACGGGACAGGCCGGAGGCGACGGCCGCCGGAGCGGCCAGCAGCAGCGGGCAGGGGGTGGCGACCACCAGGACGGCCACGGCCCGCACCATCTCGCCGGAGATCCACCAGGCGGCGCCGGCGAGCAGCAGCGTGGCGGGCAGGAACCAGGCCGCGAACCGGTCGGCCAGGCGGACGAGCGGCGCGCTGCCCGCCTCGGCCTCCTGGGCCAGGCGTACCACCCCCGCGTAGGTGCTGTCGGCGGCGCTCGCCGTGGCCCGCATGTCGAACGCCGGCCCGACGTTGACCGCGCCGCTCGCGACGCCGTCCTCGGCCTGGTGTTCCACCGGCAGCGACTCGCCGGTCAGCGCGGCCTGGTCCAGCACGGCCACGCCCTGCCTGACCCGGCCGTCGACGGGCACCATCTCACCGGTCGGCACCAGGATGCGGTCCCCCGGGCGGACCTGCTCGACATCGACGAGCCGCGCGTGCCCGTCCTCGTAGCGCCGGGCGGTGCGTGGCGCCCGCTGCCGCAGCGCGGTGAGGTCGCTGCGGGCGCGGCGCAACGCGTACTCCTCCAGCATCCGGCCGCCGGACAGCATGACGCCGATCAGCGCTCCGGCGAGGTACTCCCCCGTGGCCAGCGAACCGGCCAGGGCGAGCACGGCGATCGCGTCGACGCCCATGCGGCCGGCCCGCAGCGCCGACACCACCCACCAGATCGCGGGCAGCAGGGCCACGGCCGTCCCCACCGCCCAGACCGCCCCTGCGGGCCGGGGTGCGCCCGCCAGATAGAGGACTCCACCCGCGGCCAGCGCACCGACCGTGATCACCAGCAGGGCGTGCCCCGCGAATCTCCTCACGTGGGCAGACTCTCCCGGACGACCTCATGCCAGGTAGGGCGGTTGTCCCCGCGAGGCGGGGCCGAAAGACCTCTGGACGACGCGATGCGAGGCCGGAAGGCCGCTGACCGAGAGGAAGCCGGCGTCCGGCGGGCTTGGCCAGGCCGGCGGTGCGGACCTTTGTCAGCTATGCCGTTTCATGCCGGCGGCACCACGGCCCGCAGGAAACGGGCGTACGCGCGGGCGGCCGTGACACGACGGGCGTGCCACGGCCGCGGACGACACCGGGAGCATGCCTCCCCGGTGGAAAGGCGTGTTACGGAGTCGGCGGAACGGTCACCGTCTGGGTCACCGTGGGCTCCGGTTCGGGCGTGGGCGAGTCACTCGGCAGCGGGGTCTCGGTCGAGGTGGGCGTGGGGGAAGGGGTCGTCGGCTCGGTCGGCGTCACGGTGGGCGTGGGCTCGGTCGGAGTAGGGGTCGGGGTCGGGCACGCCTTGGGGGTGCGCCACTTGGTGCTGTTCGGGTGCCAGTAGTCGCCGGGGAACCAGCTCTTACCCGGCCAGTACCGCTTGCTCGGGCGCGACAGGTCCACGATGTACCCGGCCGTCGCGCTCACCTGGGGCGTACCTCCCTCCGCCGGGGGCTCAGGGACCGGCGGAGCCTCAGGAGTCGGCGAGATCTCAGGAGTCGGCGGGACCTCGGGAGTCGGCGAGATCTCGGGGGTCGGCGGGACTCCTGGGGCCGACGGGGTGGCCGGGGGTTCCGGGGTCTGCGGGACCGCCGGCGTCCCCTCCACTGAGTTGCTCTGGACGCCGTTGCCTTGCGTCGCGCTCTCCCCCTGAGGCGCGGCGGTCAGCGCCACCCAGTCGCCCTGCTTGATGTCGCTGTTGCCCTTGCGTCCGGCGACCACGCGGGTGTCCTCGGTGATCGCGTACGACTTCTCGTACCCGTCCCGGCTGCGGACGGTGATCGATTCCTCGGTGACGGCGGTGGCCTCGCCGGTCTGGGTGAGCAGCGTGACCGTGACGCACGGGTCCTTGGTCGCGACCGTGAACTCACCGTGCATCGTGCCGACGAACGCCCACGGGGCCACCTTCGGCACGCTGACCGTCGGCGTGGGGGTGGGGGTCTCGGTCGAGGGCGGCAGGGTCGGCGTGTCGCTGGGGGTCGGCGTAGGGAGATCGGTGGGCGTGGGAGCGGGCGTCTCGGTGGCCGTCAGCGTGGGGGTCGGCGCGTCCGTCGGCGGCGTGCCGGCGGACGCCGCCGCGGCCGCGGCCACACCGAGTCCTCCCGACGACACGAGCATGACGGCGGCGGCGATGAGGGGTGGGCCTGAGATGCGCCAACGTGGCCCGCCCGATCCGATCGAAACCTTCTTCGCCGGCCTGTCTGGGTTGGTGGGCGTCACCGTGTTTCCTCCATGCGGCTCGTCTCGGTCGGCCCCGCCGCGCGAGCGGCGAGATCCGGGGCCGTTCTGCCTTACCCCCTCTAGAACGGTCGTCACGCGCCTCCGGCTCGATGCCCGCCCCAGAAAGGGGATCCGGCACGCCTTCCCCGGCCCGCCACGACCATGCCGCCACCCCCACGGGCGGCCCGCCCCGCCCCCCGCCTTCCAGCAGCTCACCCCACCCTTCCCCGACCTCTGAGACCCGGACGAATCCCCCTCCGGCGTACCCGCACAAACCCCCAGAAAATTTCTCTGAGATTTCCCGGCGACCCGCTGCCGCACCCCCCGTCACATCTCCAGCCGCCATGGGGTACCGCCGGATGGAGGCCGGCGTGCCAGGGGGACGAAGGGGAGCTGGGTTGGGTAAGGGGTGGCCGGATGGACAAAGGTGACCGAAGGGCGGGACGAAGGTGACCGATCGGCTGTACACGGCGGACGATCACCGGTAAGAACTAATCGTGACCGAGGCGCGCGCGAGTTACGGGGTGGACGCCCCGCTGGTGCTGATCGGCCTGTCGGTGGGCGGCGTCGTGGAGCTCGGCCTGGCCGCCGCGTGCTTCGCCGCCGGCTGGACGATCCTGGCGGTGATCCTGCTGATCGGCGGGCTCATGCTGGTGGCCGGGGCGGCGTTCTTCGCCCACACCACGCTGCGCGGCAAGTTCCTGGTCTGGGACGCCGAGCTCGACTGGCTCGGCCTGACCGGCGACGAGCACGTCCTGGACCTCGGCTGCGGCCGCGGCCTGGTGCTGCTCAAGGCCGCCAAGCGGGTGCCCGCGGGCAAGGCCACCGGCGCCGACCTGTGGACCGGCGACCAGTCGGGCAACAACCGGGAGGCGGCCCTGGCCAACGCCCGCGCCGAGGGCGTCGCCGACCGAGTGGAGCTGGTCACCGCGGACATGCGCGACCTGCCGTTCGAGGACGCCACGTTCGACCTGGTGGTCTCCAGCCTGGCCGTGCACAACATCCCCGACGACGCCGGACGCGCCGCGGCGGTGCGCGAGGCGTTCCGGGTGCTGCGGCCGGGTGGCCGGTTGCGCCTGGCCGACTTCCGGCACGCTCCGCAGTACGCCGCGGTGCTGCGCGGGTGCGGCGCCGTGGACGTCGAGGTGCGCGACCTCGGCTGGCGGTTCTGGTACGGCGGCCCGCACGCCCGCACCGCCATGGTCAGCGCCAGCCGCCCGTAACGCAGGGGTTCCCGGCCCGGGCCCTGACGTGTGCCCGTGATCGCCGTCCCTGACCACCGGTCGCCGGACGTCGCGCTGCCGGAGACCATGTCGCCATGCCTGGTGCGCCGGCCGCGGCGCGGTCATCCGGTGGCCGCCCCATTGGGCCACCGGATGCGCCGCTGTCAGGCCGGGAGGGTGGTGAGCCAGGTGCGGATGGCGGTGAAGAGCTCCGGGGCGTTGCGGTGCAGGTTGAGCGCGTGGCCGGCGCCGGGGAGCACGAAGGCCGAAAGCCGTGCCTCGGCCGGGTAGAACCAGCTCTCCCAGGCCGTGACCGCGGCGGCGTCGGTGCACTGGAGGTACGGGCCGTTGCAGAACAGGTCGTCGTGCTCGCCGACCGCGACGAGCACCGGCACGCGTACCGCGCCCGAGATGGACGGGTCGCCGGCCTCGGCCAGCGTCGCCTGCTCCCCGGTGGTCATCGTCGTCTTGGTCAGCTCGATCACCGCGGCCATGGCGGGGGCGGCGCCGGCCGGGTCCAGGAACAGCCCGGCCCGGCTGCCGGGCTTGGTGGTGAGGTAGCCGGCCGGCGGGTGGGTCACCCCGAGCACGGGATCGCCGGCGGCGGGCACCAGGGCGGCGTTCAGCGCGTCCAGCCGGGGGCCGATCGAGTGGACGAAGCCGGTCGCCACGACGGCGTCCAGGTCCGTGGCGTGCCGGGCGGCGTCGGTGACGAGCACGCTGGAGCCGAACGAGTGCCCGACGCCGACGACGCGCCGGTAGGCGGTGCCGTCCACGGTGCCGGTCCGCAGCCGGGTGACCACGTCGTGCACGAGTTCGACCTCGCTGCTCAGGGTGAGCGCGTCGGCGGCGGCGCGGCCGCTGAGCCCGGTGCCGGGCCGGTCGAGGGCGAGCACGGCGTACCCCGCCTCGGCCATGGCCGTCGCGTACGGCCGGGCGCCGGCGGTGGCCGGGGTGAGCCAGTACGCCTGGTCGAAGGTCGCGCCGGCCAGCAGCATCTGGACGGTGGCCGGCGCCGGCCCGGACGGGCGGCACAGCGTGCCGCGCAGCGTGACCGGCGTGCCGGCCACGGTCTCCGGGACCGACACCAGGCGGCAGCTCACCCCGCTCGCCGCTTCGGCCGGCAGGGCGGGGACGACGGTGAGGGCGAGCAGCGCCAGTCCCGCGAGCAGCCGCGCGATGGTCACGGTCGGACGTGTGCGCATCGGTGTCTCCTCTCAGGATCCGGCCGCGGCGGGCAGGGCCGGCAGCACCTTGTCCAGGAACCGTTCCAGGCTCGCGACGGCGACCTCGCCGGGCACGGCGCCGAAGTCCATCTGCCACAGGAACCCGTCCACGCCGCCGAGCCCGGAGGCGATCTGCTGGACGCGCTCGGCGACGGTGGCCGGGGCGCCGACGACGGCGCTGCCCATCGTCCGGAACGAGACGGGGTCCAGCGCCCGGATGGCCCGGCTCATCCCGGTGTACCCGCGGTAGTCGTCGGAGGCGGCCGAGACCCACGCGTCGGTGGCGGCGGCCCAGACGTCGAGGTAGGCCCGCAGCAGCGGGTCGGCGGTGCGGCGGGCCTCCTCGTCGCTGTCGCCGACGTACAGCGGCAGGCTGGCCACGACGCGCGGCGGGTGCGGGTGGCCGGCGTCGGCGTGGGTCTCGCGGTAGACGGCGATGTGGTCGCTCATCTCGGCGAGCGGGGTCAGCGCGGGGGTGACCAGCAGGTTGTGGCCCTGCTCGCCGATCCAGGCGAAGCTCTCGCGGGAGCGGACGGCCGCGATCCACACGGGCGGGTGCGGGCGCTGCACCGGGCGCGGGAGCGTGGTCACGTCGCGGAACCGGAAGAAGGGGGTGTCGGCGGTGACGTTCTCCTCGCGCCACAGCCGTACGACGGTCTCCACGGTCGCGGTGAACCGTTCCCTGCTGCCGTCCATCGGCACCTGGAAGGTGGCGAACTCCTGCGGCAGGTAGGCGCGGGCGAAGCCGACGTCCAGCCGTCCGCCGCTGATGGCGTCCACCATGGCGGTCTCGGAGGCGAGCTGGACGGGGTGGTGGAAGACGGGCAGCACGCAGCCGGTCATCAGCCGGATGCGGCTGGTCGCGGCGGCCACGGCGGACAGGAACGCCAGCGGGCTCGGGCAGTAGCCGCCGTAGGCGCCGAGGTAGTGCTCGGTCATCTTCACGTGGCTCATCCCGCCCTGGTCGGCGAGGCGGCTCAGCAGCAGCACGTCGCGGAAGTACTCGTCGGGCGGCTTGGTCGCGGGCGAGCAGTCCGGCAGCAGGGACAGGCCATGGAACATCGCGGACGCCTTTCTCGGCGTGGTGCTAGCGGCGCTAGGCCACGGCGAACAGGAAGAAGGTGACGTGCGCCACCATCAGCGGGATCAAGATCGGGTAGTTCCAGTACAGGACGCTGTGCGTGAGGCCCATCACGATCGCCCCGACGACGGGGAACATGGCGGCCCGCCAGGAGGACATCAAAAAGACCTGCATGACGGTGAACAGCAGGCAGGACAGGGCGATGGCGAGCACCGGCCCGGCGTCGCGCAGCCAGGTCAGCGCGAGCCCGCGGAAGACGACCTCCTCGCTGCCGACCTGTACGGCGGTGAGGGTGAGGGCCAGCGGCAGCGAGACGACCTCCATGGTCTTGAGGTGGTGCCTGATCCAGCCGCCCCTGGACAGGCCGAGCCACTGCCGCATCCGCTCCTCCCCCGCGCCCGCGTCGGCCGCCGGGCCCGCGACTCCCGTGGTGGCGGGCAGGGTGCGGGCCGCGGCGCGTCCGGGCGGCGCACCCGCCGCCCCACCCGGGCCGCGGCCGAACGAGGCACCCACCGCGCCACCCGGGCCGCGTCCGAACGGGGCGCCCGCCGGGCCGCGTCCGGCCGGCGTGCCCACCGTGCCGCGTCCCGCCGAGGGGCCGCGGGCGCCGCCGCGCTCGGTCGCGGCGCGGCGGCGGCCACGCGCCTGCACGCCTTCGATCACCACCCGGCACAGCAGCGAGCCGAGCGCGACCTCGCCGACGCCGATCGCCGCGCCGAGCACGATGAGGCCGGGACGGTTCCAGCCGGTGAGCAGCGCGGCGATGTCCACGCCGGTGACCAGGGCGAGCAGCAGCACGACCAGCACGTGGCTGGCTCCGGCGGCGGCGAGCTCCAGTACGCCGCCGCGCTCGCTGGCGTCCCAGCGGCGGGCGAACGGCAGCAGGTGGGCGGCGCGGCGGCAGGCGGCGAACAGCGCGGCCTTGGCGTACTTGTAGTAGAGCAGCACCAGCACGGCCAGTACGAGGGCGCGCAGCGGCCACGGCAGGGCGGTCATGCCGGCGCCCCCCACATGCCGCGCGCGGGCGCGCGCCGCGTCACCGGCTCGCTGCGCCGGTAGCGCCACACCCACACGTTGAACGCCACGTGGGCGATGACCGCCGCCAGGACGTTGCCGGTGAGCAGCGTGGCGGCGCAGGCGGCGACCGCGAGCGGCGTCTTGGCCAGCACCTGCACCCAGCCGAAGAAGACGTGCGAGCAGGCGAAGACGGCGGCGGTCGCGACGAGGCCCACGGCGGCGAGCCACACCTCGCCGGGCAGCAGGGCCAGGCGGGTGAGCACGCCGCGGAAGACCAGTTCCTCGAAGGCCGCGACGGCGACCAGCAGTTCGGGCCGTACGCGCAGGTCGGCGCTCGTGGGCGCGTAGTCGTTGCGCGCCCGCACCAGCCCGGTGCGGCGCCGTTCGGCGGCGGCGGTCCCGGACGCGGCGAACCCGGCGGGCCGGGCCGCGGTCATCCGCGGCGGCCGGGGCCCGGCGGGGGCGCCGCGGGGCGCGCGGCCGGAGGTGGTGATCGCCCGGTCGGCCCTGATCACCGCCACCCCGAGCGCCGCCCCGAGCACCGCGCCCGCCGGCACCCCCCACCAGCCCGCCGGGTGGCCGGGCACCGGCGCGACCACGGCGAGCGGCCCGAGCAGCGCCACGGCGGCGGCCACCAGCGCCGTCATCAGCAGCACGTGCACGCCGAGCAGCGGCAGCCGGCGCACGAAGGCCCAGCGGGTGTGCAGGTGGGCGGCGAGGGTCAGGCACGACAGCGACAGCAGGGCGAGCGCGGTCAGCGCGTACGCCCGGGTGTCGGGGAGACCTCCGGGGAGGTCAGGGATAGGGGTGGGGGTCATGGCGGCGGAATCCTCCGTAGGCGGCGAACCGCTCGTGGGCCGCCGCCGGCGCGCTGGGCAGCGGCAGCGTCACCAGGTCCGGGGACCAGAACCGGGCGACGACGAACCCGAGGTCGGCCACGTCCACGGTGGTGAAGTCGGCCGCGTACAGCCGCTTGCCGGTGGCGTGGAAGGCCTTGATCAGCGCCCGTGCCCGCACCCCGGCCGGCCGGTCGTCGTCCGGTGGCAGGTCGTCGGCGGAGACGTCGTCGCAGGCGGCGAACCGCGCGTCCACGACCCGGGCGCCCTCGGGCGTCGCGGCGTAGGAGACGTTGGACTCCAGGTCGAAGATGTCGTCGGTGACGGTCTCGCGCCGCTCGAACCGCTGCTGCAGCGTCGACCAGGTGGCGAGCCCCCGTACGCCGGCCGCCTCCAGCAGCGCCCGGTACATGGCGCGTTCGAGCCCGCCGTCGATGCCGAGCCCCACCGCGACGGCGGGCAGCCGGCCGTCCCTGCTGCGGATGAGGCAGGCGACGGTGAACCCGGGCAGGTCGGCGCTGGGCAGCAGGTGGAACTCGGGCCGGTCGCCGAGCGGGTCGAACGCCTCGTGCAGGACGCGTTGCAGCGCCGCGGTGCGCGCGTCGTGGGCGATGCGCGCCGACCGGCCGCCGCCGTACCAGTGGCTCAGCGCGGCGTCGATCTGCACCATCTCCTCCAGGGCGTTGAGCGCCGCCTTGTCGGGGTCGGTGTGCGAGGCGGTGCCGGTGGACACGGCCGGGGCCACCCACGGCTCGCCTCTGTGGTCCTGGACGACGTAGCCGACCAGCAGCAGCTGTGCGGGCACCCAGCAGTCGCTCCCGTCACGCAGCCGCGTGGCGCGCACCCAGCCGAGGACGTCGTCGTCGCGGTAGGGGCGGAACGGGAAGCCGGGGCGCGCGTACTGTTCGGCGGTGTACGGCGCGGCCGGGCCGGCGTCGCACTGCTCGCCGGCCGCGCGCAGTTCCGCCACCGAGGCGTAGCGGATGGGGAAGTGCCCGCTCACCGGGGCCAGGTAGCCGCCGTACCGCTCCACCACCTCGCCGAGGGTGCGGATGTGCGACTCGAACGGCCGCAGCCCGTACCCGCCGATGTGGTAGGCGCCGATCTTGGGCGCGGGCAGGCCGCGCAGCACGTGCACCCCGGTCAGCTCGCCGCCGGCCACCATCAGCCGGGGCGCGCCCCGCTGCCGCTGCAGGAACCCCATGGACGGCATCAGCCCGCACAGCGGGGAGTGCATGCGCGCGCGCAGCCGCGCGGTGAACTGGTCGGGGGACTCCACGACGCGCGGCGTCAGCACCTCAGTCATCGATCCACCGCCGCACGTCGAAGTACAGCTCGGTCGCCTCGCGCTCGACCACCGGCCCGCAGGCCCGGCAGCCCGGCAGCCGCAGCACCTCCGAGTAGGCGATCTCCATGGTCGGCACGTAGATGCCGAGCACCTTGCCCAGCGTCGTGGTCGAGCCGGTGAGCGCCATGTTCAGCGCCTCCAGGCCCACGTGCCCGGCGACCACGGCGCGCAGGGCGTCCAGCGTGGGTGGGGTCCCGGATCTGATCGACCGGCGGACCAGCGCGTCCTTGTACCGCTGGTATCCGGCCGACTCGCGCAGGTTCATCAGCACCCGGGTCTCGAAGCAGGCGAAGCACGCCGAGGTGGGCGGGAAGAAGGTCGGGCCGATCATGACCATCGGGCCGTCGATCGCGGCCTGGATCCACGGTGTGCGCAGCGCCAGCGCGATGCGGTTGAGCACCGTGAGGCGCACCGGGTGCGGCTCCTCGGCGACGTGGACCAGCAGCTTGCCGCGCCACGGCTCGAACCGCTCGGCGAACCGCTCGAAGGCCAGACCGTCCTCCAGGGCGACCAGGTCGGCGTCCAGCAGGGCCCGGTTCAGCGGGTCGTCCTCGCCGGCGACCTCGACCCCGGCGGGGGCGCTCGGCGCGAGGATGCCGGCCGTGGCCTCGGCCAGCGCGGACCCGCCCAGGACGACGACCGGCGGGGCGGGGGTCTCGGCGAGGTAGGCGCCGGTGTTCTCGATGTAGGCGTCCAGCGCGGTCTCCGGGCCGCGGGCGATCACCCCGAGCTGGTCGAGGTGGTCGACCAGGGCCTCGATCTCGGCCCGGGTGACCCCGTTGGCCTTGGCGACCTCGGCGCGGCCCGCGCTGCCGTCGAGCCCGCTGAGCAGGCCGTAGAGCCGGCCGGTTCGGGCGTGGTCGGTCAGGGTGTAGGAGCGGACGTTCCACACGCCGTGGCGCAGCTCCACGGTGTCGGCGTCGTGCGCGACGACGCTGAAGGACGGTTTGATGCGGACGTTCTTGCTCTGTTGCATGTCGATCCTTTTCTGCCGGGAACGGGGACGGGCGGTCAGGCGAGCAGGGCCGCCGCCCTCGGCTCGTCGCCGCCGGACCCGGCGATCCCGGCGAACTGCAGGTCGATGAAGGCCCCGGTGATCTGGTCGCGGCGCAGCCGCACCCCCTCGGCGTCGTGGCGGACCTCGGCGACCCGTTCCAGGAAGCCGAGCAGGTGCCGGCACGGGCCGAGCGTCAGCACCTCCTCCAGCGGCACGCCGGTGCGCTCCTGCCACAGCTCGCGCGAGGCGCCCTCGAACGTGGTGAGCGACTGGTAGAGCAGGCGCGCGGCGATGGCGGGCGACGCGGCCGGGTAGCGTTCGTCGAAGTGGAGCGGGTCGCGGTTGTAGGCCGCGAGGAAACCGCGCCGGTGCGCGAGGTACTCCCCGCCGATGAGCGAGGTGGCGCCGGAGCCGAAGCCCGCCCAGTCCATGCGGAGCTGGAAGTAGGCCAGGTCGCTGAGGCACCGCTGGTCGCCGAAGTGGCTCATCGCGTATTCGGGCAGCCCGGCGTCCACCAGCATCTGCGCTCCCACCGCGTAGGCGATCTTCTGCTCCGAGCGGAGCATCGCCGTGGTGCCGCGGGTCACCTGCCGGCGCAGTACGGTGCCGTGGGCCGGCCGGTAGGGGTACAGGGCGACGTGCGTCAGCGGCAGGCCGAGCGCGGCGCGCACCGTCTCGGTGACCTCCTCGACGTCCTCGCCGGGCAGGCCGCAGATCAGGTCGATGGACCGGTCCTCGAAGCCGGCCTCGGCGGCCAGGTGGACCGCCCGGCGCGCCTGATCGGCGTCGTGGCTGCGGCCGAGCTTGCGCAGCCGCCGGTCGTCGAACGACTGGACGCCGCTGCTCCACCGGCGGAAGCCCACGCGGCGGAAGGCGGCCAGCTTGGCCGGGTCGAGGCTTTCCGGGCTGCACTCGATGGTCGCCTCGGTCAGGCTCCCGGACAGGTCGAACACCTCGTGCAGCGCCGCGCCGATCTGCTCGATCTCGTGCTCGGCCAGGATGCTGGCCGTGCCGCCGCCCCAGTACATGATCTCCGGGCGGTAGCCGCGCGCGGCCAGGTCGGCGCCCCGTTCCCTGATCTCGCGGCACAGCGCCGCGATGTAGGCCCGCCGCGGGCTGTCGGCGGGCCGTAGCAGCAGCTCCGCGGTGGGGATCTCGGTGACCCAGTCGCAGAAGTGGCACTTGGAGTCGCAGAACGGGATGTGCACGTAGACCAGCAGCGGTCGCGGCTCGCTCACCCCGGCCACCCGACGAAGATCGTGTGGGCCAGGAAGGACAGCACGCCGTCCAGGCCGAGCGCCTCGTTGGCCAGGTCGTCCACGTAGCTGGAGCAGTCGGTGGTGCCGAGGCCGAACCCGGTCGCGGCCAGGTGGACGTTCTGCGACATGCCGCCGCACTCGTGCAGGACGAAGCGCATGCCGCGCGGCCCGTACTTGCGCATGGACCGCCAGGGCCGGGCCACCAGGAGGATGACGGCGGCGGCGCTCTCCACCGAGATGATGCCGCCGGGGATGGCGAACGAGTCGCGCAGCCGGTCCACCGTGGCCCGCTCCCCGGTGCGCACCAGGACGTCCTCGACCGGGCTGTAGCGGTAGGTGCCGACCGGCAGCTCGGGGACGTCCAGCGCGGCGAGGTGGACCTCGACCGGGTAGAGCCCGCCGCCGCTGGGGACGGCGCGGAACCGGTAGGTGGCGGTGCCGCCGCGCATCAGCTCGGCGTCGGCCTCGCCGGTGACCCCGGCGGCGAAGCGCAGCATCGTGCCGACCTCGGCCAGGGCGACCGGGTCGCCGGTGTACCTGCGCACGCTGCGCCTGCGGGCGACGGCCTCGTCCAGCGCGATGGCCAGCGGGGCGGGCGGCGGCAGCTCGATCGTCTCGCCGGGGCCGGGCGTCTCGTGGTCGATGACCGACAGGGCGGTGGCCATCACGTCGCCGAAGTAGTCGGCGCCGGACAGCTGCGCCTCCCGGTCCCAGGGCGCGAAGCGGCCGGCGACGATGAACTCCTCGGCGACCCGGGGGAAGCGGGCCTCGCCCAGGTTGTCGTAGCGGGCCTGGTTGGTGCGCAGCCCGACCGACTCAAGGCCCGGGCTGAGCAGGCGGTAGGCGCTCACGCCCGCGCTGGCCTCGGCGAGCTGGGGATCTGTGACGTTGTCCATCGGCGCGGCCTACTCCTGGAAGATCTCGGTGGGCGCGGGCACCTTCCGGTTCAGCGCGATCGACTGGTCGACGAGCTGCTCGGGGGTGACCCGGGTCGCGTACTCGCCGAGCCGGAAGGTCGCGTGGGCCCACTCGCTGAACTGCACCAGGCCGAACCGGTTGCCGTCGGCGTCGGCGACGCTGGCGCCGCGGCCCATCGAGTCGCCCGCGTCGCCCCGGTAGAAGGGGCTGTCGCGGAACTGCTCCTGGAACTCCGGCTTGATCTGCTTGGGCAGCGGCAGGTCGTAGGGCCCGGCGGTCACCTCGCCGCCGTGCTCGGCGATGAGCTTGAGCGCGCCGTCGAGGTCGTTCACGTGGTAGTAGACCGTCACGGCCTCCCCGGGGAATCGCCGCTTGTTCACGGTGAGCAGGATTCCGTCGCTGGACACCGGCGCGTGGTAGGAGATCTCGTACGACAGCGAACGGGCCAGCGGCATTCCCAGTAATGCCTGGTAAAAGGCGAGGCCGCGTTCCATGTCGTCGACCGGGACATTGATGAGGACGGGTTTGGGAATGGCGGACACGTCGATCGGCGAACTGTTCTGCATGGCTGGCACCGCGCT
Organism: Sphaerisporangium melleum; assembly: GCF_014646695.1. GTDB lineage: Bacteria > Actinomycetota > Actinomycetes > Streptosporangiales > Streptosporangiaceae > Sphaerisporangium > Sphaerisporangium melleum. Next base: position 4,727 of record NZ_BMNT01000008.1, on the reverse strand, counting down.
TTCCTGCGGTCGGCCGGCCTGGTCGATGCGGCCGGCATGGGGTCGGGCGGAGGTCGGAAGGGCGGGGCCCGGAGAACGAGCCACGGGCCCCGCTTGGTGCTGATTACGGCCGCACGATGGTGCCGCACGAGCTGGACGTGCAGCCCGCGCAGCACGACGACGCGCCCGGAACGACGACGCCGAACTCGGTGCCGGACAGGCCGGCGCCGAGCGGCTGAGCGGTCATGCTGCGGTGGTCGATGGTCGCGGTGCTCTCAAGCTTCATACGTGTTCACCCCCTCCCACAGCTGCGGAAGCGGAGTCCCTGGAAGGCCGGAAAAGCGCGGATCTGTGCCGGGCCCGTGGCTCCGCGCCAAGCCGTCGAAAGGCCCCCGTTTCGTGAGATCGGACGTCCCTGATCCTCACATAGCCGCTTTTAGTGTCAATGATGAGAATTCGACCCGCCTGATGGTGACAAATGTCATCGGCAAATGGTGGGAAACCGTGCTGCCACCGCGTTCGCCGGCCAACGTAAAGTGCTGCGGCGGCTCAACTGATCGCGTCCGCCGAAGGAACCGGGAGGCTCCGACCGCGATGACACTCGACAGCCCACACGTGAGCATCAGGGACGTCGCGTTCAGTTATGGCCGGCTGCGGGCGCTCGCCGGGGTGAACCTCGAGGTCCGCGCCGGAGAGGTCGTCGCCCTGCTCGGGCCGAACGGCGCCGGCAAGAGCACGCTCACCCACGTCATGCTCGGCCTGCTCGCCCCGCAGGCCGGCCAGGTGCGCCTGTTCGGCACCCGGCCGCAGGACGCGGTCGCCCGCGGCCAGGTCGGGGTGATGCTGCAGGACACCGGCCTGATGCGGTACGTGAGCGTGCGCGAGCTGGTGGGCCTGGTCGCCGCGCAGTACGGGCGGGCCGACCGCACCGAGGACATCCTCCGGGACGCCGGGCTCGCCGACCTCGGCCCGCGCCGCATCGGCAGGCTCTCCGGCGGCCAGCGGCAGCGGGTCAAGTTCGCGCTCGCCATCGCCGGCGACCCCGAGCTGCTGTTCCTGGACGAGCCCACCGCCGCGCTCGACGTGCAGTCCCGCCACGCGTTCTGGCAGGACATCCTGGAACGCGCCGGCCGGGGCAGGACGATCGTCTTCGCCACCCACTACATCGAGGAGGCCGAGGCGTACGCCAACCGGATCATCGTCCTGCAGGAGGGCAGGGTGGTCGCCGACGGGCCCGCCCGCCAGATCATGACCCGGGTGAGCGACGTGACGCTCCGCTTCAGCAAGCGGGAGGCCCGCGAGGAGGAGCTCGCCCGGCTCCCCGGCATCGTCCGCGTGCAGGGCTCCCCGGCCGAGGAGGGGCACTGGGAGCTGGTCACCGCCGACCAGGACGCGACCCTGGACGCCCTGTACGGCACCGGCCCGTCGGGGGTGCGCGGCCTGGAGATCTCCCGCACCTCCCTGGAAGACGTCCTGCTGGCACTGACGAAGGAGACCGGGCACTGATGGGGCGCTACATCCGGCTGGACGTGGTCAGCATGGTGCGCAGCGGCTACTTCCTGGTGTTCTCCGTGCTCTTCTCGGCCGGCTTCTACGTGATGTTCACCAAGCTGTTCACCGTGCAGGGCTGGACCTCCTCCCCGGGGTTCGCCGGCACGTACATGATCTCCCTGGCGGTGTCCGGCGCGTTCTACGCGGCGCTCACCGGCGGCGGCATCCGGCTCGGCGAGGAACGCGGCAGCGGCTGGGCGCGCCAGCTCACCCTCACCCCGCTGTCGCCCCGGCGGTACGTGTTCGGCAAGCTGCTCGCCGCCTGGCTGCTCGCCCTGCCGACGCTCGTGGCCATCTTCCTGCTCGGCGTGCTGCTCAACCAGGTGTCCATGCCGGCGGCCAACTGGGCGCTCACGCTCGCGGCCACCTGGGGCGGCAGCCTCTGCTTCGCGGTGTTCGGCGTGGCGATCGGCCTGCTGGTCGCCGGGGACGCCACGCAGTTCGCCTGCCTGGGCGTGTTCTTCCCGCTGGCCGTCCTCGGCGGGCTGTGGTTCCCCACCACCGCCTTCCCCGAGGCCCTCCGCGAGCTCGTGCAGTACCTGCCCACCAGCGCCCTGTACCGCCTCGGGGTCACCGCCGAGCAGGGATCGGGGCCGGTGGCCATGCCGCTGCTCGTGCTGGCCTGCTGGACGGTCTTCGCCGGCACCGCCGCCCTGGCCCGGCTCCGCCCCGAAGCCCTCAACCCGTCCCGCTAGCGCGGCCGGGCACGGCGCTGAAGGGTACGCCCAGGTCAGAGCCAGTCGTTGGCGGCGGCTATGCGTACGGCTTCGTGACGGTTGCGGGCGCCGGTCTTCTGGATCGCCCGGGTCAGGTAGTTGCGGACGGTGCCGCCGCTCAGCCGCATGGCGGCGGCGATCTCGGCGACGGTGAGGAAGTCGCGGGCGTGGCGCAGCACCGCGGCCTCCTGCCGGGTGAGCGGGCAGGGCTTGGCCAGCGCGATGCGGGCCGCGAGCTTGTCGTCGATCACCAGCTCGCCCGACGCCACCTGCTTGATCGCGATGACCAGCTCGGCGGGCGAGGTGTCCTTCACCAGGTAGCCGCGCGCCCCGGCGGCCAGCGCGGCCCGCAGCGCCTCGGGCTCGCGGAACGCCGACAAGATCAGGCAGCGGGTCTGCGGCGACCACTTCCCGAGCGCGGCCACCACCTCCACCCCGCTCCAGGGGTCCTCCTCGGCGCCCCGGCCGGCCGGGGCGTCCGCGCCCGGCCCGGCGGCCATGCCCGGCGCGCCGGTGGCCGCCGCGACGGGCATCTGCAGGTCGACCAGCGCCACGTGCGGCCGGGTGAGCGTGCCCATGGACACGGCCTCCCGGACGCTCGCCGCGCTCGCGACGACCCGCAGCCCCGGATAGCCCGACAGCAGCAGCTCCAGGGCGTTGCGGATCAGGCTCTGGTCCTCGGCGATGAGGACGGTCAGCGGCGCTTCCAGCACGGCACTACTCCCCCTTGACGAGCCTCGCGATCACCCGGACGCCCCCGTCCCGCGAACGCTCGACGATCAGTTGGAGACCGGCCTGTTCGAGCCGTTCCCGCAACCCCGTGAGACCGGCCCCGGGGACCACCGGCGATCCGGGCGGGCCGTCGTCCTCGACGACCAGCCGGTCCGCTCCGAAGATCACCCGGCAGGTCCGGGCGCCGCTGTGCTTGACCACGTTGGTGACGGTCTCGCGCAGGAACCAGGCGAAGGCCGCCCGCCGGTGGACGGCGGACGGCACGCCGAACACGGCCAGGTCGATGCCCGCCCAGATCAGCAGCTCGCGTGCCTCGTCCAGCTCCGCCGTGACGTCCGGGGCGCGCATCTCCTCCACGACGGCGATCGTGTTGTTCAGCGTCGTGCGCGCCAGCGCGGCGATGTGCCGTAGTTCCTCCCCCACCCGGCGCCCCGCCTCGTTGCGCGCGGCCACCTCGGCGCGCATGACCAGCGCGACCAGGTCGCGCCCGACCAGGTCGTGCAGGTCACGGGAGAGCCGCTGGCGTTCGCGCTCGGTGGCCAGCCGCTCGGACGCCTTCTGGGTCTCCCACTGGGTGACCGCGAATTCGATGAGCTGGTGGATGCCGGTGAGGGTCACGGCGAACACGCTGAGCTGCAGGGCCAGCATGCCGAGCCGGACCGGGGCGACCCCGCGCAGCAGCCCGGCGAACACGACGATCAGCAGGCACCCGGCGGCGGAGGCCAGCCCGGTGTACGGCCGGTGCGTTATGACCAGTGCGGTAATCAAATAAAAGGGCAGATAATAAATCCAGCCATCGGGCAGTACGGCCAGCAGACCGAATCCGGCGGCCACCAGGCCGGCGAACGCCCAAGGCGTGTGGATGCGTTCTGATCTCGGGATGGCGCGGGACACCACCCTGATGTAGCAGCCGCCGAAGACGGCCACCCCGCCGGCCGCGGCGAGCCATTGCGCGAGGCTCGGCCCACGGCTCGCGAACTCGGGCCACAGAGTGGGAATGAGCAGCAGGAACGCGACGGTGAACAGGCGCATCCCCCTGTAGAGGCCGGCCGACGGCGCGTTGCTCCCAGGGGCGCGATCCACCTCGTCCCGCACGCGATAGATCGTCCCATACGACACGGGATTTGAGGAGATTCGGCACCGAACATTCATCGGAAAGGATGAACTCGCCCCGCGAGAGCGCCAGGAGTAAGCGAAACGGAAAACCTCTGCAGAGAGGAGGGAAAGCCGAATCAATAGCCCGGCCGATTACCAATCAAACGAGTAGGCTATGCCGGAAGTCCATGCCACCGACGCGGGCGGCGGCCGTGCTGCGGCCGCCGCCCGGTTCGGGGGGATCACTCAGAGGAGAAGGCGGCGTCGAAGGCGGCGGTGGGCGGGGTGATGGCGTTGAGGCCGCGC
>NZ_BMNT01000008.1:0-302 GCF_014646695.1 Sphaerisporangium melleum | reverse complement strand
TCGGGGGCGCCGTGCAGGCGGTCCATGCCGGCGTCCTCCCATTCCACCGAGATCGGGCCGTCGTAGCCGATGGCGTTCAGCGCGCGGAAGCAGTCCTCCCACGGCACGTCCCCGCGCCCGGTGGACACGAAGTCCCAGCCACGGCGCAAGTCCGCCCAGGGCAGGTGCGAGGACAGCCGGCCGCGGCGGCCGTCGCCGATGCGGACCTTGGCGTCCTTGCAGTCGACGTGGTAGATCCGGTCGGCGAAGTCCAGGATGAAGTTCACCGGGTCGATCTGCTGCCACACCATGTGCGAGGGGTC
>NZ_BMNT01000007.1:125548-221770 GCF_014646695.1 Sphaerisporangium melleum | reverse complement strand
GAGAGTGCTCACTCACCGACGGCTACCAGGCACCGAGTCTGCCCAATCAGGCAACCCGGTAACTCCCATTAGGAGGCAGGGTGGGGGCAGGTGGGTTGGGGTTGGGCGGTCCAGTGGAGGGCTATGTAGGGCTGGGGTTGGCCCCAGTAGCGGACTCGTTCGCGGGTGACGCGGTAGCAGGCGCAGGCCTCGGGTTCTTCGGGGGAGCGGCGGGGGACCGGGACGGACAGGATGCCGATGTCCTGGTCGATGTGGGTGAGCAGGCCGTGGCAGGGGCCGCCCAGGCAGATGGCGTTGGCGTCGGGGTCGTGGCGGCCGTCCGGCGCCCGGGGCTCGGTGGTCATGTCGGATAGGCGTGGGTCTCGGGGGTCATGCCGGGTAGGCGTGGGTCTCGGTGGCTTTGACCGATACCCACACCTGCCGGCCCGGGGTCAGGTCGAGGTCGGCGAGGGCGGCCGGGGTGATGTCGGCGAAGGCGGCGATCGGGCCACCGAGGTGGACGCGGACGCTGTCGCCGTGGCGTTCGATGCCCTCGATGACGCCCTGCCACAGGTTGCGCGGGCTGCCGTCCGGCCGGGTGCGGTACAGGGCCACGGCGGCGGGGGAGAACGCCAGGAACGCGGGCCCTTCCAGGGGGTCGGCGACGTTGAACGGCACTTCGCCGACCTTGATCTGCCGCCCGGCGGCGGTGCCTCGGTACAGGTTGAGGCCGACCAGGCGGGCGACGTAGTCGGTGCGCGGGTGGCGGGCAACCTCGGCAGGGGCGCCCTGCTGGACGATGGCGCCGTGTTCGACGACGATCAGCCGGTCGGCCAGCACCATGGCGTCGAGCGGGTCGTGGGTGACCAGGACGGTGGCGCCGTCGAATCCGGCGAGGTCGTGGCGCAGCCGGGAGCGGACCGACAGGCGGGTGTGCGCGTCGAGCGCGGCCAGCGGCTCGTCCAGCAGGAGCAGGCGCGGGCGTACGGCGAGCGCGCGGGCCAGGGCGACGCGCTGGGCCTGGCCGCCGGACAGGTGCCGGGGCCGGGCCGTGGCCTTGTCGGCGAGGCCGACCCGGTCCAGGAGTTCGGCGGCGACGCGGCGGGCGTCCGCCTTGGACGCGCCGCGGCATCGCGGCCCGAAAGCGACGTTGTCCAGCGCGGACAGGTGCGGGAAGAGCAGGTAGTCCTGGAACACCATGCCGATCGGGCGGTGTTCGACGGCCAGCGTGTGCAGGGGCTCGCCGTCCAGCTCGATGTGGCCGCCTTCGGACAGGCCGGTGAGCCCGGCGAGCGCGCGCAGGGCGGTGGTCTTGCCGGCGCCGTTCGGGCCGAGCAGGGCGACGACCTCTCCGGCGCCGACGTGCAGCTCAATGTCCAGGCGGAAGGCGGGCCGGGTGACGACCAGGCGGGCGTGGAGCGTCATGGCGCGGTCACCCTTCTGTCGCGCAGCCCGGCCAGGGGGACGACCAGACGTGTGTTCAGGGTCATGGCGCGGTCACCGACCTGTCGGGCAGGCCGGCCGGAATGACGGCCAGGCGGGCGTGGAGTGTCATGGTGCGGTCACCCACCGGTCGGGTAGGCCGGGCAGGGTGACGACCAGGCGGGCGTTCGGGGTCATGGTGCGGTCACCCATCGGTCGCGCAGGCCGGCCAGGATGATGACCGACACGGCCAGCAGCACGAGGCTGAGGACGATCGCGGCTTCGGGTTCGGTCTCCAGGGCCAGGTAAACGGCCAGGGGCATGGTCTGGGTGCGGCCGGGGAAGTTGCCGGCGAAGGTGATGGTGGCGCCGAACTCGCCGAGCGCTCTGGCCCAGCACAGTACGGCCCCGGCCACGATGCCTGGCGCGACCAGGGGCAGGGTGACCCGCCGGAAGATGACCAGGCGGGAGGCGCCCAGTGTGGCGGCGGCCTCCTCGAAGCGCTGGTCGGCGGCGCGCAGCGCGCCCTCCACGCTGATCACCAGGAACGGCATGGCCACGAACGCCTCGGCGACGACGACGCCGACGGTGGTGAACGGCAGCGTGATGCCGAACGCGGCTTCCAGCCACTGTCCGGCGAGCCCGCGCCGTCCGAACACCAGCAGCAGGGCGACGCCGCCGACCACGGGAGGCAGGACGAGCGGCACGGTGACCAGGGCGCGGACCAGCCGCCGGCCGGGGAAGGTCACCCGGGCCAGCAGCCAGGCCAGTGGTACGCCGAGCAGCAGGCACACGGCGGTGGCGAGGGTGGCGGTGACCAGTGACAGCCGTAGCGCCTCCAGCACCTGGGGCTCGGCCAGCCGGGTGCCGAGCGTGGACCAGGGCGCGCGGACCAGCAGCCCGGCCAGGGGGAGCACCAGGAAGCCCAGGCCGAGCAGGGCCGGTACGAGGAGGACCCAGGGCAGGCGGCCGGTGACGGCGCCCTGCCCGGGGTCGCGGTCGCGACGCCGGGCGGGTGCCGTGCTGGTGGTGGTGGTCACGGTCAGGGCGCCTCGAAGCCGGCCTTGGTCAGGACGTCCTTGCCCTGCTGGGAGAGCACGAGGTCGACGAACCGCTTGGCGAGGTCACCGGCGGGCGCCTTGGCGAGCGTGGCGATGGGGTAGTCGTTGATCGCCTTGTCGGCCTCGGGGAAAGTGATGCCCTGCACCTTGCCGCCCGAGGCGATCACGTCGGTCTTGTAGACCAGCGCGGCGTCCACCTCGCCCAGTTCGACCTTGGTGAGGGTGGCCTTGACGTCCTGTTCGAGGGTGACGGGCTTCACGGTCAGCCCGGCGGCGTCCAGCGCCTTGACCGCCGCGGCGCCGCAGGGCACCTGCTCGGCGCACAGCGCCACCTTGACCTTGGGGTCGGTGAGGTCCTTGAGCTCGTCCACCTTGGCGGGGTTGTCGGTGGGGACGGCGATCACCAGCTTGTTGCGGACGAACGTCGTCGGCGCCGCGGCGAGCGAGGCGTCGGTCACCGTCTTCATCGTGGCGGGGCTGGCCGCGGCGAAGACGTCGGCGGGCGCGCCTTGGGTGATCTGCTGGGCGAGGGTGGCGCTGGAACCGAAGTTGAACCGGACCGTGGTGCCGGGGTTGGCGGTCTCGAAGGCCTTGCCCAGTTCGGTGAACGTGCCGGTGAGCGACGCGGCGGCGAACACCGTCACTGTCGTGGTTCCGCCGGCCGAGGCGCCCGCGGACGCGGCCGGGTCGCTGGAGCCGCAGCCGGCCGCGCCGGCCAGGACGAGCGCGAGGGGGAGGGCGGCGGCCCACCGGGAAAGACGCCTGAACACCAAGGGGGGCTCCTTATGAGGTACCGGCCACGCGTTCGTGACCGGGGATCTCCACGACGACGTTGGTGGACTTGATCACGGCGACCGCCACGACGCCCACCACCAGGCCGAGCTCGTCGGCGGCCTGCCGGCTCATCAGCGACACCACGCGGAACGGCCCTGCCGCGATCTCCACCTGCGCCATCACCTCGTCCCGGATCACCTCGGTGACGATCCCGCGGAAGCGGTTGCGCGCGGAGGAGCGGGCGCCGTCGCCGTCGGCGCCGACCTGGGCACGGGCGAAGGCGGCGAGGTCGGCGCCGGCGATCTGCCGGTGGCCGTGCTCGTCCCGCTCGGCCGTCAGCCGGCCGGCGTCCACCCATCGGCGGACGGTGTCCGCGCTGACCCCGAGCAGCGCGGCGGCCTCGCTGATCCGGAACGTTGCCACGAACTTCACCATACCCTTCGCACATGCAATCCTAAAGACCGATTCTGGCTCGCATCAGCAATGAGATTCACTCACTTACTGCCGTATCCGCGACATCATCTCACTCTTGCGGAGCGCAATAGGAAAAGCAGGTGTCCCGCGTCCGTGCCGGTGCGAGCCATCGGGGGCAGGTCGTGCTTTCCCAGGTCACCGGGGGTCCGGTGCCCGTCATTGATCCGTAAGGATCAGGGGGCACCGGCGGCTGTACGTTCGCTGCGTGATCCAGCGTTCCGCCCGGAGCCGCCGTCCGCCGCCGTTGCCCGGCGCCCGCGTCGCGGCGTCCGGCGACCTCGGCGGGTACGGTCGTCCGCCATTCCTCGCCGTCCGATCCGCCGAGCGCGGGGAGGCCGCGTGATCGGTGCCTTCTACGAGGACGCGCTGCAGGGAAGGGACGTGGACGTCGAGTACTCCGACGGTACGGTCCGGCCGCTGGGCGCCGAGCGCTGGCTGCGGCCGATCGCGGGCGACCAGCGGTTGCTGGCCAGGTGCGACGGTCCGACGCTGGACGTCGGCTCCGGGCCGGGACGGCTGACCGCGGCGCTCGCGGGCATGGGCGTCCCGGTGCTCGGCATCGACGTCACTCCGCTGGCGGTGGCGCTGACCCGGCGGGCCGGCGCGCCGGCGCTGTGCCGGAACGTCTTCGAGCCGCTGCCCGGCACCGGCCGGTGGGCGGTGGCGTTGCTGGCGGACGGCAACATCGGCATCGGCGGGAACCCGGAGGCCCTGCTACGCCGGCTCCGCGAGCTGGTACGGCCCGGCGGCGCGGTGATCACCGAGTTGGCGCCGCCCGGCTCGCCCAGCGGGGTGGATCGGGTACGGCTGCGCCGTGGCGGGCGGGCGGCCGACTGGTTCACCTGGGCGACGGTCTCCGCCGACGACATCGGCCCGCTCGCGCGACGCTGCGGCTTTCCGTCGGTGGAGCCGTGGCACGAGGCGGGCCGCTGGTTCGCCACCCTGACCTGAAAGGCCGGTTACTGGGCGGCGACGGCGGGGGTCACGCGGTAGCTCAGGTAGTTGTTGTCGCGGTCGATGCCGAGGGCCAGGCCGCTGAGGAAGTCCACCGCGTCGATGTAGGTGTACGGCTGCATGAACCAGCCGGCCCGCACGTCGCGGTAGAGGCGCGACAGCGGGTGCGCGGCGTCGTAGGCCGCGCCGCCGACGATGGTCACCGCGTCGTTGACCACCGACTGGGCCAGGCGGTTGACCGTCAGCTTCGCGCACTGGAACGGCACCATCATCCGCCGGCCGCGCTCGTCCAGGTCGCCGTCGAGGTCCTCGTTGAGCTCGTCGGCGTTGGTCAGCGCCGCCGCGGCCGCGGCGCGCAGGGTGAACAGGTTGGTCTCGATGTCGGCGACCATGGTGCGGATGGCGGAGGGAGGCAGGGTCCCGCGCGCGGCCGACCGGTGCGCGGCCGTGCCCACGGCGATGTCGCGGGCGGCGCGCGCGACGCCGGCGTAGATGCCGAGCATGGTGATGGAGCTGACGGTCTGCCCCGACAGCGTGCGGTCGCTGTGCGCGCCGATCGTCTCCCGCTGCAGCACGTCGTCCGCGCTCACCGGGCAGTTCTCGAACGCGATGTCGTAGGTGCCCGAGGCGCGCATGCCGAGGCCGTCCCATTTGGGGACGACCGTCAGGCCGGGGGCCGTGCGGTCGACGATCGCGGCGGCCAGGGTGACCGGCTCGCCGTCGACGACCTTCTGGGTGTGGACCAGGAAGTGGGTGGCGATCGGGGTGAGGGTCACGAGCGTCTTGCGGCCGGACAGCAGCCAGCCGCCGTTCCCGTCCGGGGTCAGCCGGGTCACCGCCGTGTGGTGGTCTCTGGCGGCGCCGCAGATCACCAGTCGTTCGGTGGCCATGCCGCGCAGCAGTCGTTCGGCCAGCGCCCGTACGGGGGGCGAGCCGTGCCGCCACTCGTAGGTCAGGGTCAGGCCGCGGCTGAACTGCACGTGCAGGGCGAGCGCGGTGGAGGCGTCGGCCGCCGCGACGGTCTCCAGCACGGTGGCGACGTCGGACAGGCAGGAGACGCCCATGCCGCCGAGTTCCTCGGGGACGGTGCCCGCCATGACGCCGTTGTCGAGGAACCGTTCGAAGACGTCGGTGGGGAACTCGCCGAGCCGGTCGTTGGCGGCCGCGCCGTCCCGGATGCGGGCGGCATCCTGTTCGACCAGGGTCAGCAATGCTCGGCCGTTCGGGGTGACCGGCGTACCGAACCGTCCGGCGGGGCTGCGAGTGGCGCTCCAAGTCGACAATGGAAACTCCGCTATGTCTGAGGGGCGATGACGGCCATTTGCGTTCGGCGGACGACCGGACCGGGGCTCGAATTCGAGCGTAACACCGGGCCGCGGATATAGGACCCGGGCCCGGCGGACCAATGGATAATGCGCAACGCGGAAGAAACAGAGCCGGGACGGCACGATAAACGGCGGACCGCGCGATGAATATAAAGACGGCGGTCGTTTCGCCTGGCTGCGGCGTCGCCGGCCGGTGGCTCCGTCCGGCCTCGCGACCAGCGGTTCGCTGTTCCGCCCGGCTACGGTGGGCGATGGCCTGTCGTTCAGCCGGCTCGAGGATCACCGGCACGCCGTTTCGGCGGACAATCACCGCGGCCGTTTTCCGGCCGGAGAATGACCGGCCCGCCATTCGACCCGGCCGCTGTGTTGGGCGGCCGGGCGGAACGGCGGGAGGGGTCAGTCGTGCGCGTAGGCGATCTCCGTCAGATAACGCCCATAGTGCGACTGGCCCATTCCGGCGCCGAGCCGGTAACAGGCCTCGGCGTCGATGAAGCCCATGCGCAGGGCGATCTCCTCCAGGCAGGCGACCCGCTCGTCCTGGTGCTTCTCGACCGCCTGCACGTACTGGCTGGCGGCGAGCAGGGAGTCGTAGGTGCCGCAGTCGAGCCAGGTGTGGCCGCGGCCGAGGCCGACCAGCTTGGCCCGGCCCTGCCTGAGGTATTCGAGGTTGACGTCGGTGATCTCCAGCTCGCCGCGGGCGGAGGGCCTGATGCCCCGGGCGATGTCGACCACGTCCTTGTCGTAGAAGTACAGGCCGGTGATGGCGTTGTCGGAGCGCGGGATGGCCGGTTTCTCCTCGATGGAGACCAGCCGGCCCGAGGCGTCGACCTCGCCGATGCCGTACCGTTCCGGATCGGTCACCGGGTAGCCGAACAGGGTGCACCCGTCGAGCGACTCCCGGGCGTCGCGCAGCAGCTCGGGGAACCCTGCGCCGTGGAAGAGGTTGTCGCCGAGGATCAGCGCCGAGCTGTCGCCGCCGACGTGGCCGGCGCCGATCAGGAATGCCTCGGCGATGCCGCGCGGCTCGTCCTGTACCGCGTAGGACAGGTTCAGGCCGAGCTGCGAGCCGTCGCCGAGGAGGTTCTCGATGACCGGGACGGCGGACGGCGTGGAGATGATCAGGATGTCCCGGATCCCGGCCAGCATCAGCACCGAGATCGGGTAGTAGACCATCGGCTTGTTGTAGACGGCGAGCAGCTGTTTGGACGTCACCAGGGTGAGCGGGAACAGCCGGGTGCCGCTCCCGCCGGCGAGGACGATTCCCTTCATCTTCCCGTCCGTCCTTTCGAGTTCTTCGTTCGGTGGGCGGGACCGGGTCAGGGGCGGGAGGTGCGGTACTCCGCGGTGAGCTTCTCCAGCATCGGCACGACGTCGTACGGCGTCGGCATCCCGCGCACCTCGCTGCGCGCCTTGGCGGCGTTCTCGGCGTACGAGGGGTCCTCCAGGACCTGCTTGAGGGAGTCGCGCAGCACGTCGGCGGTCATGCTGCCGGCGTTCACCGAGTACACGCCGGCGCCGCGGGATTCGACGGCGTCGGCCATGGCGATCGAGCCCCACCACTTCTCGACCTTGAAGTCGTTGGGCACGATGACCTGCGGGACGGCGTGCTCGATCGAGGTGGCGAAGGTGCCGCAGCCGCCTTCGTGGACGATCGCCGCGCACGAGGGCAGCAGCGCGTTCAGCGGGACGAAGTCGACGGTGCGCACGTTGTCCGGGATCTTCAGCACCGATTCGAGCTGCTTGGCGTTGAAGGTCGCGATCACCTCGATGTCGAGGTCGGCGACCGCGTCGAACAGCTCGGCGGCCGAGGCCGACGTGCCCTCGATGTTGGCGTCCCGGTGCGAGATGCCCAGCGTGACGCAGACGCGCCTGCGGGTGGGCGGCTCGTACACCCACTTGGGGGTGGTCGCCGGGCCGTTGAACGGAACGTTGCGCATGGGGACGTAGTGGACGCCCTCCGGCCGCCACACCCACTGCGGCATCGGGGACAGGGTCCACTGCCCCTGCACCGCCGACTCGTCGAACTGCGCGCCGTACGGGGCGAGGAGCGGCTCCAGCCAGTCGCGCAGCGGGTCGCCGTCGGTGGCGAACCGGTCGCGGCAGGCCGCGCGCAGCTGGGCCATGCGGTCGACGGTGAACAGCATGCGGCAGTGCGCGGCGCCGACGGCGCGGGCCGCCACCACGCCGGGCAGCGCGGTGGGGTCGGAGATGACCAGGTCGGGCTGCCACGTCTTGGCGAAGTCGACCATGTCGTTGACGGTGGAGTCCGGGTAGAACACGCCCTTGACGCCGGAGATGAGGTCCTTGAACTCGATGTACGGGTCGCCCCAGCCGAAGTCGCTCTGCACCGACTTGCCGGTGCGCAGCCCGCGCGGGTCGGCGGGGCCGGTGGCCTCGGGGATCGGCGGCACCGCGGCGACCTTCTCGGCCAGGAGCAGCGTCTCGCCGATCGACACGCCGGGGACGCCGGTGCGCGCGATGTCGTCGGCCATGTCCGGCGGGCCGGCGATGCACACCTCATGCCCTGCGGTACGGAGCGCCCAGGCCAGCGGCACCTGCACGTACAGGTGTGACTTGAAGGGGTTGGTCACGAAGAGGATTCGCATCGGAGCCCTTCCTCCTAAATGGTGAGCGGCAGCGGCCGTGCCCGGAGACGCCCTGGCGGCCGGCGGCCGCTGGGGCCCTCGCGCCCGAGCCGGGGGAGCGCGCCGCGGCGAGCGCCGCGCCGGTGGGGCTGTGGAGTGGTTCCGGCTGCTTTCGGTCCCGTTGACTGGAGTCGACGTTCCCCAGTATGGGCCGGGGGTGGTGTCCGGGGCGTCTTCTGGATTGCGTGCTTGACCACCGTTCCGGCGCGGGGCGCGGCCGTCCGGGAGCTGCGCACCCACAAGGATGCGCCGCCGGGGCGCGCCCGCTGATGATGGTGGCGCTGATCGACGGACGCCGGTGAACCGGCATGACGAGAAGGGCCGGTCATGCTCTACGACACCGAACACGCCAAGCTCTTCGATCTGGTCTACACGCGGCGGCGCAAGAACTACGCCGCCGAGTCCGAGGCCGTCGCGGGCCACATCCGGGCCCGCAAGCCGGACGCGCGTTCGCTGCTGGACGTCGGCTGCGGCACCGGAGAGCATCTGCGCACGTTGCAGGACGTCTTCCCGGACGTGGCCGGGCTCGACATCACCCCCGCCATGCGGGAGCAGGCGATGCGGAAGCTGCCGCGGGTGCCGATCCACGCCGGCGACATGAGCGACTTCGACCTCGGCCGCACCTTCGACGCGGTGGTCTGCCTGCACAGCGCGGTCGCCTTCCTGCCGCTGCCGGGGGTGAAGGCGGCGATCGCCTGCATGGCCCGCCATGTGAACCCGGGCGGGGTGCTCATGGTCGAGCCGTGGTACCCGCCGGAGCGGATCGTCGACCGCAGGGTGGTGGGCGACATCGTGCGCACCGACCGCGGCCTGACCATCGCGCGCGTCTCGCACGGCGAGCTGCGCGGCGACGGGCACCATCTGGCGACGCACTTCCTGGTGGCCGACGCCGACGGCATCCGGCACTTCGCCGACGACCAGGTGATGTACACCTATCCGCGCGAGGAGTACCTGGCCGCGTTCGCCGACGCGGGCTGCACGGCGGAGTACTTCGAGGACGGTCTGTGCGGCCGCGGCCTGTACGTGGCGGTCCGCCACTGACCCCGCCGCCCCGGGTGCCGTACGGGCACCCGGGGCGGCAGGCGAGGACGCGGTCCTGCCAGGGGTCAGGCGGACGTGCTCCCGGCCAGGGCGGGGTCCGGGGCGGCGCCGCTGTCGGGCTGGGCGAGCCACCAGGGGTTCTCCCGCGCCCACGCGATCGTCCGGGCGAGCCCTTCCCGCAGGTCGGTCGAGGCACGCCAGCCGAGCACCTGGGCGATCTTGCCGGTGTCCGGTACGCGCCGGCGCAGGTCCTGGTAGCGGTCGCCGAGCTTGGCGCGGGTCTCGATCGGCACGACCGACGCGAAGCCGGTCAGCTCCGCGACCAGGGCGCTCAGCTCGGCCACCGTGGTCTCGACCGAGCTGCCGACGTTGAAGCACTCGCCGTCGGCGGCGGCGCTGGTGCCCACGGTGATGGTCGCGTCGATCGCGTCCCGTACGTAGGTGAAGCACCGCGTCTGGCCGCCGCCGTCGTACACCACCGGCGGTTCGCCGTTCAGCGCCCGGTGCAGGCTCCTGCTGACGACGAACGCCGGCCGCTGCCGCGGGCCGTACACGTTGAAGTAGCGCACGATGGACGCCCGCAGCCCGCGGTCGCGGACGAAGGCGAACGCGAGGTGCTCGCCCAGCGCCTTGCTGGAGGAGTAGCACCACCGGTCCACCGCCGTGCTGCCCAGCACGCGGTCGTCGTCCTCCCGCCACGGGACGGCGGGGTTCTTGCCGAAGACCTCGCTGGTGCTCGCGACGACGACCTTCGCCCCGGTACGCGAGGCGAGGTCCAGGACGTTGCGGGTGCCGAGCAGGTTGATGTCGATGACGTCGACAGGGCTTGCGAGATAGCGGTCGACGCCGACGACGGCGGCGAGGTGGTAGACGATGTCCACCCCGTCGGTCACCACCTCGGCGACCTGCGCCGCGTCCCTGATGTCACCGGCCACGTAGCGGACCGAGGGCGGCGGCGCCTGGTCGGGCGGCGGCGCGCCGCCGTCGAACACGGTGACCTGCTCGCCCCGCCGGACCAGCTCGTCGACCAGGTGGCTGCCCAGGAAGCCGCATCCTCCGGTGACCACGACCCGTGCCATGCCGTTACCTTCCGATTCCCCGGTAGGCGAACCCGTTCTCCCGGAACCGGTCGATGGTCTCCCGGGAGTAGTAGGCGCGGCCGTCGATGATGACGCACGACGGCGCGACGGCGTCCCGGAGCGCGACGAAGTCGACGTCGTCGAACTGGTCGTGCCGGGCCAGCACGGCGATGCAGTCGGCGCCGGACAGCGCCTCGCGTGCCGTCTCCACCGGCGCCTGCCCGAAGATCTTCTTCACCTCGCCCGCGTCGGCGAGCGGGTCGAAGATGGCGACCTCGGCGCCGCCCTGCTGCAGCCGGGTCACCACCGGCAGCGCGGGGGTGGCGCGCAGGTCGCCGGTGTTGTTCTTGAACGCCACGCCGAAGATCGCGATCTTCGACCCGGCGAGGGTACGGCCGGTCCTGGCCAGCTCGTCGGTGATCAGGTCCACCGTGTAGGCGGGCATGGAGTCGTTGACCTCGCGGGCCACGGCGATCGTCTCCAGCTCGACGTCCCGGTCGCGGGCAGCGCGCCACACCATCCACGGGTCCTTGGTCAGGCAGGACCCGCCGACGCCGACGCTCGGCAGCAGGATGTTGACGTTGCCGCTGCCCTTGCGCATCGTGTTGGTCGCGCCGATGACCTCCAGCACGTCCACGTCCAGCGCGCCGCACAGCATGGCGAGCTCGTTGGCCATCGCGATGTTGTGGTCGATCCACCAGTTGCTGGCCAGCTTCACCATCTCCGCGCTCTCCATGGAGGTGCAGGTGATGGTGCGGACGCCGACCGTCTGCTCCCAGAACGCCGCCGCGGCGGCCGCGCTGTCGGGGCAGAAGCCGCCGATGGCGATCGGGAACGTCCGCATCTCCTGGAGGGCCTGTCCCTCCGAGAGCCGCTCCGGGCAGAAGGCCAGGCCGATGTCCTCGCCGACCTTCAGGCCGCCGCTCTCCAGCAGCGGGGCGACGACGTTCCTCGACACGCCCGGCGGCACCGTGCTCTTGAGGATGACGAGCTGTCCCTTGCGCAGGCGCGGCGCCAGCTCGGTGCACGCCGTACGCAGGTAGGTGTCCACCAGCTCGGTGTCCTGCACCGGGGTGCCCACGGCGATGATCACGACGTCCACGCCGGAGACCAGGTCGTAGTCGGTGGTGACCCGCAGCCGGCCCGAGTCCAGGCCGCTGTACAGCAGCTCGGGCAGGCCCGGCTCACTGAACCAGCAACGGCGCTGTTCCAGCTGGGCGACGAGCGACGGATTGACGTCGATCCCGACGACGTCCACGCCTTCCCCGGCCAGGACCCCCGCGACGGCCGATCCCACATAACCCATTCCGATTACCGCGGCGGAGGAATTCTCCTGCTCAGACAAGAACTGCATGGGTCACCCACTTCCTGGATGCGCCGGTTGGCATGGAAACAGCGTGCAGGCCGCCGGGCCGATGACGCATCTCCTGTGATGCCGTGCGCACACCGCAATCCGGAAGGTGCGTCGCCGAGCGCGGGCGTATGACGATGCAGGCAGTCACACGACCTCCTGGGGGGCTACCGGTGTCTGCGCGACTCGATCAGCTCGACCTGCGCCCGTCCGTCGGCCTCGCCGCCCGTGTCGCCGCCTCGGCGCAGGTCACCACCTCACGGATGTCCCCGGACATCGACGAATGGCTCGCCGCGAAGAGACGGCAGCCGTTCGAGAACACCCTGATCCCGCTGGACGAGCTGACCGAGCCCGGCGGCTGGCTCTTCGCCCCGGGAACCGGGAATCTGGAGCACTACAGCGGCCGGTTCTTCAGCGTCGAGGGACTCCACGTCCGGGCGAACCACGGCCGGGTCAGGGAATGGTCGCAGCCCATTCTCGTGCAGCGCGACATCGCCATTCTCGGCATCATCGCCAAGGAGTTCGACGGCGTCCTGCACTTCCTGCTCCAGGCCAAGATGGAGCCCGGGAACCTCGGCCTGGTGCAGCTCTCGCCGACCGTCCAGGCGACGTCCAGCAACTACACGCAGGTGCACCGCGGCAGGCGCGCGGCCTACGTCGAGTACTTCACCGAGCCGGGCCGCGGCCGGGTCGTCGTGGACATCCTGCAGTCCGAGCAGGGCGCCTGGTTCCACCTCAAGCGCAACCGCAACGTCGTGGTCGAGGTCACCGAGGACGTGCCCGAGCACGAGGACTTCTGCTGGCTGACCCTCGGCCAGATCCGCCGGCTGCTCCGGCAGCCCAACGTGATCAACATGGACGCCCGTACGGCTCTGGGCTTCCTGCCCTTCACCGGCCCGGACGGCGGCGAGGTGCTCGGCGCCGCGCCGTGGGAGGTGGGCGACCCGGCCGGTCTGCACTCGATGACGGAGATCCTGAGCTGGTTCACCGGCCGCAAGAGTGAGTACGAGCTGGCCACCCGCCTGGTCCCGCTGGACTCGGTGACCGGATGGCACAGGGACGCCTACCGGATCAGCCCGCGGCACGAGGGTGTGCACGGCGGGAACTTCAGCATCGTCGGCGTCCGCGTGCACGCCGACACCCGCGAGGTGCACAGCTGGAAGCAGCCGCTGCTGGCGCCGCACGGCCTCGGCCTCGCCGGGCTGGTCGTCCGGCGCATCCGCGGGCGGCTGCACGCGCTGGTGCGCGCCGAGGCGCTGCCGGGCTACCGGGACACCGTCGAGATCGGCCCCACCGTGCGCTTCATGATGACCGACTATCCCGGCACGCCGCCGGACCACCGTCCCGAGTACCTCGACTACCTGCTGTCGGCGCCGGAAGGCGTCGTCCGCTACGACGTCGTGCAGTCCGAAGAGGGCGGCCGGTTCCACCACGCCGAGACCCGCTACCTGGTGGTGGAGGCCGGCGAGGAGTTCCCCTTACAGGTGCCGCCGGATTTCGCGTGGATCACGGTCGAGCAACTGCTGGCTCTGCAACGGCACAGCTACTACCTCGGCATCGAGGCCAGAACCCTGCTCTTGTGCCTGAACAGCCTGTGACAGAAGAAGCGATCCCGAAGGAGTTCGTGCACCGATGCCTGTTTACGTATGGGACCACCGGCCGGAGTACGAGAAGGAGCGCGAGGACATCCTCGACGCCGTCGACACGGTGCTCCGTTCGCCCCAGCTCATCCTCGGCGACAGCGTGCGGGGCTTCGAGCGAGAGTTCGCCGCCTACAACGGTGTGACGCACTGCGTCGGGGTCGACAACGGCACCAATGCGGTCAAGCTCGCCCTGCAGGCCCTGGGAGTCGGGCCGGGCGACGAGGTCATCACCGTGTCCAACACCGCGGCGCCGACCGTCCTCGCCATCGACGGGGTGGGCGCGACGCCGGTGTTCGTCGACATCGACCGCGACACCTACCTCATGGACACCGCCCGGGTGGCCGGCGCCATCACCGAGCGGACCAAGGCCATCATCCCGGTCCACCTGTACGGGCAGTGCGTCGACCTCGTCCCGCTGCAGGAGCTGGCGGCGCGCCACGGCCTGAAGCTCCTGGAGGACTGCGCGCAGGCGCACGGCGCGCGGCGCAACGGCCGGATCGCCGGCACGGTCGGCGACGCGGGCGCGTTCTCGTTCTATCCCACCAAGGTCCTCGGCGCGTACGGCGACGCCGGCGCGGTGATCACCTCCAGCGACGAGGCCGAGCGCGAGCTGCGCAAACTGCGCCGCTACGGCATGGAGGATCAGTACTACGTCGTGCAGACCCCCGGCCACAACTCGCGGCTGGACGAGCTGCACGCCGAGATCCTGCGCCGCAAGCTCCGCCGGCTGGACGACTACATCGCCGCCCGCCGCGACATCGCCCAGCGGTACGCCGAGGGCCTGGGGGACACCGAGCTGTTCCTGCCGCAGGTGGCGCCGGGCAACGAGCACGTCTACTACATCTACGTCGTGCGCCATCCCGCCCGCGACCAGATCCTGGAGGCGCTCAAGGAGTTCGACCTCCACTTCAACATCAGCTACCAGTGGCCGGTGCACACCATGACCGGGTTCGCCCACCTCGGCTACGCCAAGGGCGACCTGCCGGTGACCGAGGCCGCGGCCGACGAGATCTTCTCGCTGCCGATGTACCCGGCGCTCGGGGAGGACCTGCAGGACCGCATCATCACCGCCCTGCGCAAGGTGCTCGCCCGCGGCTGACCCCCGCCGCTCGTTCTCGCGCGCCGACCCCGGCACGAACCGGTCCGTCCGGTCTCGTGCCGGGGTCGTCGCGTACGCGCGTCCGGACCCGGAATGACCTGCGAGGACGACCGGCGGACGACGTGGTACGAAGACACGGAAAGCGCCCTGCGTGATCGGGGGCCGCGGGCCGCGAGGCCCGGGGCGTCCCGGTCGCAGGGCGCTTCCGGCGCGTTCGGTGCTTTCAGCTGCCGCTCCGGGCCCGCCGGCCATCGGCCGGCGGACCTATGAGCAGGTCAGGACTTGACGCCGATGTACAGGCCCGGGCGGTCCGGCCCGGTCTGCAGCAGCTCGACGGAGGAGATGCCCGCCTCGGCGTAGGCCGTCTCGTACTCCCGCCGGGTGAACAGCGTCAGCAGGTGGAGGTCGGTGAAGTGCCGGATGCCGTCCTCGGCCGTGGCCACCAGGTAGTGCGCGGTCATCCGGTGGCGCTTGCCCTCGACCACGGTGTGCGAGAGCCGGGCGATGGTCTGCCCGTCCACCGTGACGACGTCGCCCATGATGCGCCCGGACAGCGCGTTCTCCGGGGACCACCAGGGCTCGATGACGATGAGCCCGCCCGGGTTGAGGTGCCGGCTGAAGCAGCGCAGCGCGGTGTTCAGCTGCTCGGCGTTCTCCAGGTAGCCGATCGAGCTGAACAGGCAGGTGATCACGTCGAAGCGCCGGTCGAGGTGGAAGTCCTTCATGTCGCCCTGGTGCAGCGGCGCGTCCGGCAGCCGCTTGCGCGCGACCCGGAGCATGTCCTGCGACAGGTCGACGCCCTCCACGTGGTCGAAGGCGCCGGCGAAGTAGCCGAGGTTGCGCCCGGTGCCGCACGCCACGTCCAGCAGCGAGGAGGCGGACGGGTTGCGGTCACGGATGTTCTTGACCATGGTCTGCGAGTCGGCCTCGTACGTCCGCTCGCGCCCCTCGTAGAGCGCGTCGTACACCTCGGCCTGGCGGTAGATCGGCGACAGCTCGTCCATGATCACGCCACCCGCACTTCGGGCACGTAGAGGATCCACCGGCCGCCCGCGTCACGGAACTCCTGCTCCTTGGCCATGATCTCCTCGGCGTGGTTCCAGGCGAACAGCAGCGCGTAGTCCGGATAGGAGGCGGCGAAGACCTCGTGCGGCTCGACCGGGATGTGCACGCCCGGGGTCACGCGGTGCTGCTTGGCCGGGGTCGTGTCGCACACGTACGACACCAGCTCGGGGCCGATGCCGCAGAAGTTGGTGACGGTCGCGCTCTTGGCCGTCGCACCGTACCCGGCCACGGTCTTGCCCTCCGCGCGCAGCGAGCGCAGCAGGGTGACGAGGTCGTCGCGGATGCGGGACACCGAGGACGCGAAACCCTGGAGCACCTCGGGCTCGGCCAGGCCCCGGGCGTCCTCCTGGGCGCGCAGCTCGGCCACCGCGGCGGACGGCGTCCGGGCGCCGGTCCGGGCGATGGTGTAGCGGATCTCACCGCCGTGCACCGGGAACCGCTCGACGTTGACCAGCTCGAACCCGAACCGCGCGGCCATCTCCTGCACCGAACGCACCGAGAACAGGAAGAAGTGCTCGTCGTAGATCTGGTCGAAGGAGGTCTTCTCCACGATGTCCCCCAGGTAGGGGTCCTCCCAGACGAAGATCCCGTTCGGGGCGAGCAGCGCGTCCACGCCGCGCAGCAGCGAGTCGAGGTAGGGGATGTGGCAGATGGTGTTGGCCGAGAAGATGACGTCGGCCGGTCCTTCGGCCTCCCGCACGGCGGTCGCGGTGGCCTCCTCGAAGAACTCGGTGCGCACGCGCGCGCCCCGCTCGCGGGCGACCTGCGCCACCCCTCCGGACGGCTCGAACCCCAGGTGCCGGACGCCGGACTCGGCCATCGTGCGCAGCAGCACCCCGTCGTTGCAGCCGATCTCGACGAAGAACGGGTCGGCGCCGGTGAGCTCGGTGTCGATGAAGTTCAGCGCGGTACGGGTGAAGTGCTCCCGCATCACCGACGACCCCGACGAGTGGTAGGGGTAGTCCTGGTGGAACATCCGCTCGCGGGGGACCTCCTCCATGAGCTGGACCATCGTGCACGCCAGGCAGCGTCCGACGGCGAGCCGGTAGAAGAACTCGCCCTCGACCTCGCCCGGGCGCGGGAACGCGTCGGAGAGCGGCTGGCGTCCGAGGTCCAGGAACTCCTCGACCTCGCCGCCACAGATTCGGCATTCGGTCACCGGCGCCGCCACCTTTCTTACCGGCCGCTCTCCGGCCGCTCGGGAAAAGCTCGTCCTCACGTCCATCTGCCAGCATGTCCGCGTGCGGGTGGTGGCGCATCTTCCAACGTGCGCCGGGCGGCGGCCGTCCGGATCAGGCCAGCCGATCGCCCGGCTCCGAGCCATGCGGAGTCGGCGGCAGGCAGACGCGGCGGGCAAGACCACCACGACCGAGTACGAGGCCGCGGGCAACCGGGTGAAGGAGACCAACGCCACCGGCCGGCGCGGCCCGGGAAGCGGTCGGCCGCATCAGGCGGCGCGGTCAGTCGGCCGGGTGGACGATCAGCGGGCCGGTGGGGAGCTGGTGCAGCCTGGCCAGCGTGTCCGGTCCGGCCCGCAGCATGGTGGGGTGGGGATGGCGGGCCGCGGCCAGGTCGGCGAACTGGCGCAGCGGGGTGCCGTCGGTGACCACCAGGCCGGTGGCGTCGATGGTGACCGGACCGGCGGTGTGCGACTCGGAGGCGAGGACGGCCTCCAGCGCCTCGGCGTTGGCGGCGCCGGCCGTCCCGGTCAGCCGCAGGCCGGGCGGGTCGCCGACGCGGGTGAACCGCAGCGCGTGCCCGCCCGCCACCAGCGGATGGGCGGTGCGGACCTTCGACAGGACGACCGGGTCGAACATCCGCAGCTCGTAATGGCACACCCCCGCGATGCGCCGGTCCAGGAACAGCCGGTTCACGGCCGACTCGTAGTCCATCAGGTGCGCGGCCGACACCGAGTCGTACAGGGCCCACGACATGTCGCCGGAGACCCACAGCCCGCTGAAACCGTCGCGGGCGGCCTGGTCGCACGTCTCGGCGAAAGCGCTCATCACCTGGTCCGCACTGAAGTCTCCGGTGCGCAGGTACATCTCGCGGGCCGGCTGTATCTCCAGTGCGCCGGAGGCCACCGCGGCCTCGGCGGTGGGCACCCGCGCCTCCAGCCAGGCCCGGGTGGCCGCCGTCGTCATCACCTCGGCGAGCACCATCACCTTGTGGCCGGCCGCCAGCCCGCTGTGCGTGAAGGCGGCCAGGAAGTCCAGATATTCGTCAACGGACTCGCCGACCAGGCATACGTGGTCACCGAGCTGGAGGTCATCAGGGGAAAAGGCCATCACCGACACCGAGGGAGTTGGACGACACATCCACGAAGGGCCGTCGTCCGCTCCCTGTGCGGGCATCAGCGACCGCGACCCGGGGAGCGGCCGGGGCCTGATACAGCCTAACTCCTCTCCGTGTTCACTCGAACACGTTTCACCTCATGCCCTGCTCCACCCCGACCTCCTCGCCCACCCCCGCTGCCTGGCCCCTGCCCCACACCTCCGTCGGCTGCCTTCCCGCCGTCTCTCCGATGGGTACCTATCGGCGCCGCGTCGGCGGGTCGGTGTACGGCGAAGCCGGCGCCGCCCTATGGCGGGAACCTGGGGCACCTTGTCACGCCGCAGAGGCGGTATACGTCGTTTCAAGAGGATTCGCGGATGACTCGGCGCATGTCGCCGATGGCGCGCAGGGTGCCGCGTACCGTACCGGTGACCTTGGAACGGCCCGCGCGGGGAAGGTAGTCGACCTTGGTCTCGCCGATCCGCCAGCCGGCCGCCGCGGCGCGCAGCACCATCTCCAGCGGGTAGCCGAACCGGCGGTCACGCAGCCCGAGGTCGATGAGTTCGGCTCGCCGCGCCGCCCGCATCGGGCCGAGGTCGTACAGGGCGGCCCCGGTGCGCCGGCGCAGCATGGCGGCGAGCAGGACGTTCCCGGCGCGTGCGTGCGGCGGCCAGGCCCGGGCCGAGCGCGGGATGCGCCGGCCGAGCATGAGGTCGGTGTCACCGGCCACCACCGGCCCGGTCACGCGCGGCAGGTGCCGCGGGTCGAGCGAGGCGTCGGCGTCCATGAACGCGACGATGTCGCAGGTCGCGGCCAGCAGCCCGGCATGACAGGCGGCGCCGAACCCGCGCCGCGGCTCGACGACCACCCGCGCCCCGAGACCCGTGGCGACCTTCACCGAGTCGTCCGTCGATCCGTTGTCGACCACGATCGGGTGGTATCCGGGCGGCATGCGCTCCAGTACCCACGGGAGAGCGGCCTCCTCGTTGAGGCACGGCAGGATCACGTCGATCACCATGATCCGACGCTAGGACAGCCGGCCCCGGAGAAGTCTTACGGACCGGTGACGTCCCTTCAACCCGCCTCCAGATCAGACCTACTGTTGCCACGCGGAGCGCCTGGCCGCGCGGGCCGGACGCCGCCACGGACGATGACGCATCGACCCGCCGGACAGGGAAGCGCGGAGAACACGGCGATGCGGACGGGGGAGTACGTGGGCGGCGGGGAGTACCCAGAGCACCCGGGCGGCGCGAAGCGCACCGGCGGATGCGGACGGCACCTGTGGACGGCGTGAATCGAGCGGGCAGCGTGAAGGCGTGGACGGCGGGGAGTACGTGAGGGCACGATCGGTGTGGAGCGGCGGCGGTACGGAGCGGAGGGCGCTCGTCGGCTGGGCCGCGCTGATCGCCGTGGCCGGAGGGGCCGGCGCGGTGCTGCACGGGCTCGGCGTGCTGCGCATCGACCACCTTCCTCCGCTGCACGCCCACTTCCGAGTGCTCACCTTCACCCTGCTGCCGGCCGTGCTCTTCGCGGTCGTCGCCGTACGCGTGCTGCCCGGCCTGGTGCGGCGGGGCGGGTTCGGGCGGGCGTCGCTCATCGCCTACGGCTTCGCGCTGGCCTGGACATTCCTGCTGGCGGTGTCGGCCGACGGGCCGGCCGCGCCGTTCACCCACCCGCAGGAGTACCTGGCGGTGCTGCCCGCGGTGGGCGACGATCCGCTCGGGTGGCTGGCCGGCTTCACCCGGCACCTGCCGGAGTACCCGACGCACGTGCGCGGGCATCCACCGCTGCCGGTGCTGGTGGTGTGGGCACTGGCGGCGGTGGGACTGCCCGGCCCGCTGTGGGCGGCGATCGTGGTGATCGCCGCCGGCTGTTCGGCCACGGTCGCGATCGGGCTCACCGTGCGCCACCTCGCGGGGGAGGAGGCGGCCCGGCGGGCGCTGCCGTACCTCGCCCTGACCCCGGCCTCGGTCTGGATCGCCACCACCATGGACGCCTTCTTCGCCGGCGTGGGCGCCTGGGGCGTCGCCCTGCTGGTGCTCGGCATCCGGTCACCGGCCAAAGACCGGTACGCGGCCGATGCCGGGGACGCGGCCGGGATGCGGTACGCAGCCGCGACCAGGGACGCCGGCAGGCCGGGGTACACGGACAGAGCCGAGTACGCGGCCAGATCCCGGTACGTGGGCAGGCTGGGATACACGGCGGGGGCCTGGTACGTGAGCAGGGTGGGGTGGTACGCGGCCAGAGCCGGAGACGCGGGCAGGTCGGGGTACGCGGCCGCGACCGGGTACATGGGCAGGTTGGGGTACGCGGCGGGGGCGGGAGTGCTGCTCGGCGCGCTGCCGTACCTGAGCTACGGACTGGTCCCGTACCTGGCGATCCCGGTGGCCGTCGCGGTGCTGGTGCGCCCGTCATGGCCGGTGGTGGCCGCGGTCGTGGCCGGAGCGGCGGCGGTGACGGCAGCCTTCGCGGCGGCGGGCTTCTCCTGGCCCGCGGGGGTGGCGGCCACGCACGCCGAGTGGGCCGCCGACCCTGGCGCCGCCCGCCCCTACTGGTACTTCCTCGTGGCCAACCTGGCCGTGCTCGCCCTGATCACCGGCCCGGCGACGGCCATGGGCCTCGCTCGCCTGCTGCCCCGCCTCCCGCGCCGCCAAGCCCTCCCCACCGCGACCGTGCTCGACATGGCCCGCCTCCCGCGCCGGCAACCCTTCAGCCCCACGGCCACACTGGACGTGTCCAGCGTCCCGCACCGACGATCTGTCCCCGGCGCGGTCGTGCTGGACATGGCACGCTTCCCGCGTCGGCAAGGTGCGGCCGCGCTGGACGTGCCACCTGCCCCGCGCCGGCAACCTCTCACGGGCACCGCCACGCCGGATGCGCCCCGCCTCCCGCGCAGGCAAGCCCTCACCCCCGCGGCCATGCTGGACGCGGCCCGCCGCCACGGCACGGGCACCGTCGTGGCCGCGGCCCTGGTGGCGGTGCTGGCGCTGGACATCAGCGGGGTGACCCGCGGCGAGGTGGAACGCATCTGGCTGCCCTTCGCCGTATGGATCGGACTGGCCGCGGCGTACGCCCCCGCCCGCCGTATGCTCGCCGTCCAGGCGCTCACCGGCCTGCTCCTGCAGTGCCTCGTCGCCTCCCCCTGGTAACCGGCACTCCGCGTCTTCCCGGCCGCGGCCGGGCCGGAGCGGCGAGGCCGGCGGAACGGCCGTACACCCGCCGGTGTCGTCGCCCGCGTGATGCGGCACATCCTCATGCCGACCGCCGCCATCGGGCACAACGACCGCACGGGACAGCCCGTCCTGCGCTCACCGACCGCCTACGACCACCAACCCTTGGGGGCGATCATCTAGGTGGACGGTGCCAGGCTGCGCACGACGTCGAACTCGTTGCCCTCAGGGTCGGCCATGACCACCCAGCTACGGCCGGAGCCCTGCCCCACGTCCACCTTGGTGGCGCCGAGGCCGAGCAGCCTGGCCACCTCGTCGTCGGTACTGCCGTCGATCGGGCTGACGTCGAGGTGGAGCCGGTTCTTCACGGTCTTGCCCTCGGGCACCTGGATGAACATCAGGGTGGGCGGCATCTGGCGGGCCCGGACCTCCTCGATGGTCGGCTCCCAGGAGCCGATCTCGACCATGCCCTCGCTCCGGTCGATCACCTTGAAGTCCAGGACCGCGCACCAGAAGGCCGCGAGCCGCTCCGAGTCGTGGCAGTCGACGACCAACTCGGTGAACCTACTGGTCATGAGCTCCTCCAAACAGTACAGACGAGGGCTCACCCTATGGGCCTTGCAATCAATGATCTAGAGGCGACCGTGAGCAAGTGCGGCCCCGCGCTCTAGCAGGAGTAGCCGCAGCAGAGAGATTGACGAGGCCCCGTCCGATGGGCGGGGCCTTCAACCATCGACACGAGTTCGATGGCGCGATTGACGCCAGTAGACAGGTCCACATCCGTGTCTGTCAACTCACTGTGCGCAACGTAGGAGCATCGTGTTCTGTCCGGCCACGGGTCCTCTGATCGGCGCCGGGTCGGTGTGGTGGTGTGCGGCGAGTCCGGCGTCGTTCTATGGCGGGGGCCCGCATCAGGCCGGTCGATCGATGGGTTGGCGCAGCCTTGTCTGAGCCGGGCTGTGTTCTTTCCGTCCGTTCGATGGGTTGTGTGATCGGCGCCGGGTCGGCGGGATGGTGTGCGGCGAATCCGGCGCCGTGCTGCGGCGGGAAGTCGGCGCACCCCGCGCGTTACCGCATCAGGCCGGCCGACGGGTGTGTCCGACGCCCACATCGCCATCGTCAGCCGAGGGGGGCGGTGGCGAACTCCTTCATGCCGTCGGCGAAGGCGATGCCCGCCCGGAACCCGAGATCGTCGGCGGCGCGGGCGGGCGAGGCCACGATGTGCCGTACGTCGCCGAGCCGGTGGTCGCCGGTGACGACCGGATCGGGGCCTCCTCGCTCGGCGGCCAGCGCGGCGGCCATCTCCCCGACGGTGTGCGGCTCGCCGCTGGCGATGTTGTACGCCGTCAGTGTCCCCGGCATGCCGCCGGACAGGGCGGCGAGGTTGGCCTGGGCGACGTCGCGGACGTGGACGAAGTCCCGGCGTTGCCGGCCGTCCTCAAACACCTTCGGCGCGCGCCCGGCCTCCAGCGCGGACCGGAAGATCGCCGCTACCCCGGAGTACGGGGTGTCCTTCGGCATTCTCGGCCCGTACACGTTGTGGTAGCGCAGCGCGACCGCCGTGCCGCCGGTCTCCCTGGCCCAGTTGGCGGCCAGGTGTTCCTGGGCGAGCTTGGTGGTGGCGTAGGCGTTGCGCGGATCGAGGGGGGCGTCCTCGCTGATCGTGCCGGACGTCAGCGGCGAGCCGCACCCGGGGCAGCGCGGTTCGTACAGCCCTTGTGCCAGGTCGGCGGGGTCACGCGGGCCGGGCCGTACCCGTCCGTGCCGAGGGCAGTCGTAGGCGCCCTCCCCGTAGACGACCATCGAGGAGGCCAGCACCAGCCGCGTCGTGCCGTGCCTGGCCATCGCCGCGAGCAGGACGGCGGTGCCGTAGGCGTTGACCGAGGTGTACTCCGGCAGGTCGGAGACGTCCACCCCCAGCCCGACCTTGGCCGCCTGGTGCACCACGATCTCCACACCGGCCAGCGCCCGGTCCACGGCGGCGTCGTCGCGCACGTCGTCCCCGGTCCGCAGGTCGAGACCCGTCACGTCGTGCCCCGCCTCGGCGAGCGCTTCGACGACATGGCTTCCGATGAACCCGGCCGAACCGGTCACGAGTACTCTCACCCGCCGAGCGTAGGCCGCACCCCGCACCTCCCGGCGGCCCATCCGTCCACCGTTCGCAGCTCGTAAGAACTGCTCTTATGACCATCTCGTTGGCACACGCCCAGGGCGTGTATCGAAGGCGCCGGTCACAGTCACCCGTTGCTCTGAGCAGGGATAAACCGCTACTTCAGCGGTGGATGTGGCGGGTACGGTGTGGCTGTAGGCCGGTGATCGCGTGCAGCGGCGGCTTACGGAGACAGGCGCGCGGACACGAAGGAGCGAATGGTGCCAGGCGCTGTACTGCGAGGGGTGATCTTGGACTGTGCCGACCCGCAGGTGCTGGCGGGCTTCTACGGTGCACTGACCGGGATGCGCGAACTCTTCAGTACGGACGAGTTCGTCGCTCTGACGGACGACTCCGGCTGTGATCTGGGATTCCAGAGGGTTGACGGATACCGGGCTCCGCAGTGGCCGGGTCAGGACGTGCCACAACAGTTCCACCTGGATTTCCGCGCTGACGACCTCGATGCGATGGAAGAGCTGGCGCTGGAACTCGGCGCGGCCAAACCGGCCCATCAGCCCGGGGACGGACGCTGGCGGGTACTCCTGGATCCGGCTGGCCACCCCTTCTGCCTGACGTCTTCCTGACATCCCCGGCGTTGACAGGTATCCCCCGTCAGACGCCGTAGCGCTCAGGCGTGGTCGGGCGGTTCATCAGCTGCCGGCCGCCTCGGAGAGGGCATGGCGTCGGCTGTGCTGGTCACAGCCACTCGTTTATGGCCGCGACGAGGACGGTCGCCTCGTAGCGGACCGCGAGCCGGTGCGGACCCGGAACCGTATGCCGTCGATCAGCTGCCGCCAGGTCCACGTCGGCGGCCGGCCGGGCTTCTTGCCCTTCGGCAACAACGGTTCCAACACCGCCCATTGCGCGTCCGTCAGATCTCCACGTGCCACGAGTCAAGATCATCTCAGGTCCAAGATCCACTTTCGGTACACGCCCTAGGGAGGCTCGTTCGTTGCTCGATTGTTCGGCATGGGAAAGACCCTGACCCTTAGCCTGAAGAGGTCGAGGTTTCGGGAAAGGTCAGGGGCCTGTGAACGACCGTGACACGCCTAGGCGTCCCCGAGAGGAGGAGCCGGAGGGCATCGGGGCGCGCATCCGGGAGTTCCGCGCGATCCGCGACTTCTCCCTCGCTGAACTGGGCCGCCGTGCCCATGTTTCGACCGGGCACCTGTCTCGTATCGAGTCAGGCGACCGGCCTGCCACCCCGGCTGTTGTAGCTGCGGTGGCCAGGGCTCTTGGAGTGTCCGTGTCGGTCTTGCACGGGCAGCCTTACATCCAGACGTTGCAGCGGGACCAACTCGACAGGCTCACCACGCCGATCAGCACCGCGCTGGACGACTGGGACATTCCGCCGAGCGCCGACGACCCTGTACCGCGGTCTCTCGGGGAGTTGCACGCCGAAGTGGCTCGCCTTGAGGGCCGGCGTGCCCGAGCGGAGTTCATCGAGATCGCCACTGGCCTGCCCGGCCTCTTGGCTGAGATCAACGCCCGGGCTCTGATGCACGACCGGCCTGGGCGGGATCGCGAGCGCGCGGCGTGGTTGCAGGCGGAGGCCGCACGGACCGTGTACGTCGTGGGCAGGCAGATCGGTTATCTGGATCTGGCGCGGTTGGCTCTGGCCCGCATGGCGGTCGCCGCCCGGGATTCCGGCGATCCGCGGCAGGTGGCCATCGAGCGTTGGGACCGTGCGCAACTGCTGGCGGACGCCGCTCGTCCTGATCGTGGCGTGGCCTTGGTCGAACAGGCGCTGCGTGACCTGGAGGATGACGGCGAACGCCCGACACGAGCGGTACGCGGCGCGCTGCATCTGAAGGCGGCCGTCCTTTCCAGCAGACGCGGTGACACCGTCACGGCCGACGACTGGCTCGGCGAAGCGAACAACATCGCGGTCCGAACAGGAGAGACCCGCGACTACGGGCTCGTGTTCGGGCCGGTCAACGTGGCCATCCACAGCATGGCCGCTGCGAGCGACCGCGATCAGTACGGCAAGGCGCTGGAGAAGGCCGTCAAGGTCCGTCTGCCGGAGGACTATCCACCTGCCAGGGCAGGGCACTACTGGGTCGACCGGGCTCGTGCCGAGGCATGGACGGCCCATCACGAGGAGGCGCTGGAATCGCTCTACCAGGCCCGCCGGATCGCGCCACAACAGACGCGGTATCACCCCGGCGTCCGCGAGACCGTGGCGACGCTGCTGCGGGCTCGCCAGCGTGCGGCCGACCGGCTCCGTGACTTCGCCCAATGGAGCGGTGTGTAACAGAGGGATAGCGGAGAGTCAAGGGGCTCTGTGTTGCCAAAGGCGCAACGCAGAGCCCCTTGTGTGTAGCGACCATCGGGAGGCAGGCAGAAGTCAGCGGGACCCGCAGGCGTTCCAGCGCCGTACGGGTCCCTTGATCAGGAATCGAGGAGGCGCCGTGCCGCGCATCCCCACCAGGCGCGTCGCCGGTGGGACCCCGCCCAGCGAGCGGCGGCAGCCCAACTCGACCAGATCCCCCGCTTGGACGGTGTTCTACGGCGTCGGCACCCGCCGCTTCACCGCCATCGCCATGCGCGGGCGACGGCGTGCCGCGTACCGTGGCGGTCGGTATCGGAACCTGTGAGGAAGGCTCGACCATGGCGCGCGCCGTTGACGACGGCATGCGGCGGATCGGCGAAAACGTACGAGCCGCCCGTCGCTACCGTGGAATGTCGCTGGAGACTCTCGCCGGTCTCACTGGCCGGTCCAAGGGCTGGCTCAGCAAAATCGAGAACGGCCACGCAAGGCTCGAGCGTCGCAGCGATATCCGCGACCTCGCAGACGCCCTGGAGGTCTCGGCCTCTGATCTGCTCGGGGAGCCGGCTCCGGTCATTCGTCCGAGGGACAGGGCATATGGGGACGTCGTACGCCTCCGGGAGGTGTTCCTCGATGCCTCTCTCGACAGCCCTCTGGACATCCAGGCGCGACCTCTCCGTGCACTGGTAGAGCTGATCAATAGCGACATTCGCGAATACCGGCGGAACGCCGACGATGCCCAGCTCGCCACCGCCTTGCCGCCGGTGCTGGCCGAGCTTCACATGTACGCGGCCACGGGAGACGAGCGAGATCGTGCCACCGCGCTTCGTCTGCTGGTCGATCTCTGCACTTCGGCGACCAACGTGCTTCGGCACCTTGGACAGGTTGACCTGGCCTGGATCGCGGCCGACCGTGCTGAAAGGGCCGCACGACTGCTCAACGATCCGGTGATGATCGGAGCGGCGGCGTTCGCACAGGCAGGCTCTCGGCCGGCCGCCACGGTTTCGCGGGCCCTTCGTGACGCTGAACGCGCTGCGGACATGCTTGCGGGACACCTAGGTGACGAGCGGACCGCCCACGAGGTCTACGGAATGCTCCAGCTGTACGCCGCGCTGGCCCGGCACCTCCAGAACGACGCTGCCGGGGCGGCCGACAGGATCGCCGAAGCCGGTCGGATCGCCGAGCGGCTCGGAGAACAACCCGACGGGTCGACCGGCGAGGGCTGGCAGAGTTTCGGGCCCGCGAATGTCGGTGTCTGGAGAACGATGCTGGCGGTAGAGGCGGGAAAGCCGGAAGAAGCCCTTGAGGTAGCCAGCGGTGTGGAAGCGAAGGCGCTCCGCAGGCGTAGCAGAAAAGCCGCCTTGGCGATCGAGCAGGGGCGCGCGCTGGCCATGCTCGGCAGGAGCGACGCCGCCGTACGGCAGCTGCGCCATGCCGAGAGGCTCTCGGTCGCCAGCGTCCACAAGAACCCCATGGTGCGTGAACTGGTCGCGGACATGTACGACAACGCGATCAGTCGTGATCTCCGCGGACTGGCCTGGCGGATGAACCTCATCTGAACAAGGGTTTCCATCCGGAAACACCGGGGCCGTCTTCGCGTCTTAGGTTGCCGCGAACGAAGACGGCCCCGGCCGGTGCGCGAACACCGGTGCCCGGGGCCTTGATCAGGAAAAGAGGTCCTGACCCATGGCCAATCCTAGGGTTGTCCATAACCGGCCTACGCCCCGGTTGGTCCGTATTCGTCACGGTGCGGACGCCCCGCCCAAGCCGCTCGGGTGCCGGTGGTGCGGGCATCCGCCGTACGCGCATGACGCGCAGAGCCTGCCGCACCGGCGGCGCCACGAGTGGGAGCACCCGACCAACGCCCAGATGCGCGCCCGCCTGGACGCCCGGCGCCGCCTCGGCCTGTGCGGCACACCCCCGGCCTCCCCGGCCCGCCCGCCGGTCCACCCGCTCGCGACCGCCTCAGTCCGCCCGTCCAAGACCGCCCCGGCTCGCCCCTCTACGACCGCCTCGGTCCGTCCGTCCACGGCCGTACCGGGCCATCCGGCCACGCTCGCTCCGGTTCGTCCGCCGAGGGTGCACCCGCCCGTGGCCGCGTCGGGCCTGACCGGCCTCCACCAGCGCCCGGCCATGACGCCCGCCCCGACCGGCCGGGGCCGGGCGCCGGACCGAAGGGCCTTGGCCGACCGGCGCCCGTACCGCCAGGGAGCCGCCGCGTGAAGCGCCAACGCCCCGCCGGACGCCACCACATCGGCGCCGTGCCGCGCATCCCCCACCAGGCTCCTCGCCGATGGGACCCCGCCAAGCGGGCGGCGGCCGCCCAGCTCGACCAGATCGAACCCGCCTGGACGGTGTTCTACGGCGTCGGCAGCCGACGCTTCACCGCCATCGCCCTGTGGCAGGCACCCACCGGCCTGCGGGTCGAGGCCACCACCACCGAGGAACTGCGCATGCTCATGCGCGAGGCCGAGATGGCGGTGACCCCCGCATGACCGGCCACCACGACGGGCGACACGACCCGTACATCATGTCCTCGGCTGCCCACCTCCCAGCAGGGGACCACCTACCCGCCGTCGCCGGCCACCTGTCCGGCACCCTGGGCGGCCGCCTCGGCGCCACGGACCGGCTCCCCGGCGCCACCGGCGGCGGCCCCGACACCACGAGCGGGCCCGTCCCGGCGATGGCTGCGCCGCCGTTGTACGCGGTCGCGTTCGTCCCGGGCTCGCCGATCCGGCACGCCGTTCCCTGGGCGATCGCCATCCCCGGGGTCGTGACCCGGACGACGTGCCGAACCGAGGCGCGGGTGGGCATCATCTCCCGGCACCCGGTCGTCTGGACCACGCTCGACCCACTGGCCTGCGAGAACTGCGCCGCAGCGATCACCGCCCCCACGGAGCGGCCATGTTCACAGGAGGACAGGTGACGCTCACCCCCACCGAGGGCACCCCCGGATGCGGCCCGCACGCCTGCGAACCGGACCCCACCACCCGCCACATCACCTGGCAGCCCGCCACCCGCCCCGAGCAACGACGCCGCGTACTGCGCTGGACCTGCGAATGCCGCCCCACCGTCTACTACCTGGTATCCGCAGCAGGCCGCGGCTACATCGAACGCACCCGAAGGGGACACCCGACGACGCAGACCGAACGGATGAGCCACTCCGACACCGCCACGCTGTGGGAACACATCCTGCTCGGCCAGGCGGTGTAGCCCGCTCAACCGGTGCGGCGGTGCGGTGAGCCCGGACCTCGCGCGCCGTCGCACCTTGGCGGAACCGTACCGGAGACGACCTCCGCCATGATCCATTGCTCACCGCGATGGTCGGGCCGGTGGTGGCCATGCGCACGTGGGGGCGCGCGGCCACCACGTGATCGGGTACGCCGGGCCGTGCCGCGTACGGCCTCGGATGGGCCGCAGGAGGAGGTACGGGGCGGTGTGTGGGGTTCTGTACTGTGAGGACGTGGGAAGAGCCGTTCGGGGGGACGGCCTTGCGTCCGCGTCACCAGTGCGCTCTCTGGCAGCCTGGCGGCGCTGGGCGATCTGGCCGGCGCTCATCGCAGCAGGGTTCGCCGCCGGAGAGCTGGCCGAGCCCGTGCTGCCCGCTCCGCACCTGCTCGCCCCGCTGCTGGCCGGTCTCGCTCTCGCCCTGACGGGTCTGACGACGCGCCAGGTCCCGCGCGCGGTCACCCAGGTGTGCCAGGCCGCTTTCGGCGTGCTGGTGGGCGGCTATCTCGACGCGCACAGCCTCTTCCAGACCGGTCCGGGGCTGATCCCGCTGGCCGTCGTGACCGTGGTCACCATCCTGCTCAGCCTGGGCGGCGGTGCCGTCATGACCCGGGTCGGCCACGTCGACCGGGCCAGCGCCATGCTCGGCATGGTGGCCGGGGGCTCGGCGGCGGTCGTCTCCACGGCCCGGGAGATGGACGCGGACGGGCGGGTGGTGGCCGTGCTGCAGTACCTGCGCGTCGCGATGGTCGCGGGGACTGCCCCCGTGCTGGCGCACTGGCTGCTGACCCCGGGCGCGATGTGGCCCCTGGCCGACGCTGATCATGAGATCGGGCCGGTGGTCACCGGCGGCCACCAGGGTTTGGGACTGGTCCTGCTGGCCTTGGTGGCGCTCGCCGGCACCTTGGTCGCGCGTGCCGTGCGCCTGCCGAGTCCCGCGCTCCTGGGGCCCATGCTGCTGACCGCCGCCCTCACCGCGAGCGGGGCCGTAGGGGGTTTCGCTCCCACGGGCGCCCTGCGTACCGTGCTGTTCACGATCATCGGGCTGGACATCGGCCTGCGGTTCACCCGCTCCGCCCTCGCGCACATCGGCCGTCTGCTGCCGCTCGCCGCCCTGTGCACGCTCGTGCTCAGCGGAGCCTGTGGGATCTTGGCATGGTTGCTCGCCCGGTTCGCGGACATCCCGATCAGTGACGCCTATCTGGCCACGACTCCCGGCGGCATCAACGCCGTTCTCGGCATCGCCGTGGCGAGCAACGCCGACGTGCCGTTGATCTCCGGCGTCCAGGGTCTGCGGCTCGTCATGATGCTCTTACTGGTGCCACTCCTCGTCCGGTTCGGCAGGTGGTCGTCCACGGCCCGGTGAGGGCGGTCGCCTCGCGCATCGTGCCGCGTGAGCCGGCGCGTGTCCCGGACCTTCCCGTACGAGCCTGGGTCTTCGACATGAGTGAAGCCGGGCGGCCTTGTCCGTTCTTGCCTACGGGATACTCGTCGGCGTATGCTCGCATGCGAGTAATCGTCGACAAGGGAGTGGGTGAGGGGCGTGCCGAAGCCGCGGAAGGTCGGCAACCTCATGGCGCTCGCCGTGCTGTCGGCCCTCACGCAGCGGCCGATGCACCCCTACGAGATCGCCACGGTGCTGCGCGGCTGGGGCAAGGACGACGACATGGAGATCAAGTGGGGGTCTCTGTACACGGTCGTCCGCAACATGGAGAAGCACGGGCTCATCGCGGCCGTCGAGAGCGTGCGCGAAGGCCGCCGGCCCGAGCGCACCGTCTACCGCATCACCGACTCCGGCCGTGAGGAGATGGTGGACTGGGCGCGCGAGCTGGTCTCGACCCCCGTGCAGGAGCGTCCGCGCTTCCGGGCGGGCCTGTCGGTGCTCGCCGTCCTGCATCCGGACGAGGCCACCCGCCTGCTGCGGCAGCGGCTGGACCTGCTCGATGACGGCATCGCCGCCGCGCGCGACGCGCTCACCCGGCACGCGCGGACCGTTCCGCGGCTGTTCCTGGTGGAGTCGGAGTACGACCTGGCTCTCCAGGAGGCGGAGGCCGCCTGGGTGCGTGCCCTGCTCACGGAGCTGACCTCGGGCACCTACCCCGGGCTGGACGTCTGGCGGACCGTGCACGAGACCGGCGTCATGCCGCCGGAGCTGACCGAGCTGGCGGAAGGGGCGGCCGGAGCACAGGAGTGACGACGGCCCCGGCACGGTGCTGCAACACCGCGCCAGGGCCTTTCACCTCGAAAGACCTCGAACCACACCTGGGCGGGCCCTCAGTCCGAGGCGGCAACCATGAGGATAGCCGGGTTCCTCCCAGGTGGGTTCGGGCTGCACGACAACCGAACCGATCATCAGGGAGAAGACCATGACCCAGGTCAAGACGGCGATCGTCATCGGCGGTGGCATCGCGGGACCGGTGGCCGCGCTGGCACTGCGGAAGGCCGGCATCGAGGCCACCGTCTATGAGGCGTACCCGAGCCCGGCCGACGGCATCGGCGGCACGCTGGCGCTCGCGCCGAACGGTGTCGCGGCGCTGAGCCCGCTCGGCGCGGACGAGGATGTGCGGGCGATCGGGACGCCGATCACCAGTCAGGTGCTGGCCGTGGGACGCAAGCGCGTCGCGCTGCCCGGCCTGGCCGGCGTGCCGCCGCTGCAGGTGGTGCACCGCGGTGAACTGTCCCGCGTCCTGCACGACCGGGCCGTCGTGGCCGGGGTGGCCGTCGAGTACGGGAGGCGGCTGGTGGACGCGCGGGAGGACGGATCGGGCGTCGTCGCCACGTTCGCCGACGGCGGCACCGCCCGCGCCGACATTCTGATCGGGGCCGACGGCATCCGGTCGGCCGTGCGTGGGCTCATCGACCCGCAGGCGCCCGGCCCGCGGTTCACCGGGCTGCTCGGCTTCGAGGCGGTGGCCCGGTACGACACCGGCGCCGAGCCCGGCACGATGACCTTCGCTTTCGGCCGCGGCGGCTACTACCTCTATTGGCCAGAGCCGGGCGGCGGCACGCGCTGGGGCGTCAACCTGCCCGGGGAACGGGAGATGAGCCTCACCGAGGCCCGCGCGGTGCCCGCGGACGAGTGGATGCGCAGGCTGCGCGACGCCTACGGGGACGACGACCCCGCAGGTGAACTGCTGCGGACCAGCGACGCCGGTGAACTCCGGGTCGTGGGAGCGCTGCACATCATGCCCAGCGTCCGGCACTGGTACCGCGGCCGCATGGTGCTGGTCGGCGACGCGGCGCACGCGCCGTCCAACAGCTCAGGGCAGGGCGCCTCGCTCGCACTGGAGAGCGCGGTGCAACTGGCCCGCTGCCTGCGCGACCTGCCCGACGTCCCGTCGGCGTTCGCCGCCTTCGAGCGGCTGCGGCGCGACCGGGTGGAGAAGGTCGCCGCCCGGGCCGCGCGGATCAACCGGACCAAGGCGCCCGGCGCGGTGGCCAGGGCGGTGATGCCGCTGCTCATGCCGCTCTTCGTGAAAGCGGCCATGAACCCGGAGAAGACCATCGGCCCCGAGCAGCGCTACCTGATCGACTGGGACGCCCCGGTGTCCGCCGACCCGGCCCTGCGCTGAGGCGACCCGCCCGGCTCCGCGTCCGACCCGCCCGGCTCCGCGCCTGACCCGCCGTGCGCCGAATACGACCCGCCCGCCTCTGCGCTCGACCTGCCCGGTTCCGCGCCTGATCTGCCTGGCTCCGCGGGCGGGCCGGGCCGGAGCCGGGAGCCGGCCAGCCGGTCCAGTAGCTCGCCGAGCAGCGCGTGTTCGCCGGGGGTCAGCCCGGCGGGCTCCTGCTCGATGAGCGCGCGCAGCGTCAGCGCGGCGTTCGCCCGGGTGGGCGCGCCGGCCGTCCCGGTGACCGCCGCTCCCGCCGCCGTGATCCGCGGGCCGGGTGACGACCGTGCGCCGTCGAGACGCAGGACGCCGGCCAGGGCCGCCTCGCGGACGCGGTCGGACAGGCCCAGATCGCGCGTGTCGCCGGGCTGGGTGATCAGGCTCAGAGTGACCCCGACGTTCGCGGCCAGGATCTGCTCGGCCGCGTCGTCCACGGTGACCGTGAGCAGTCCCTGACGGGCCGCGGCGGCCAGCAGGTCACGCAGCATGGCGTGCGCGGGCGCGGTGATGGCGCAGGGCTTGCCGGGCTCGACCCTTCCGTAGAGCAGTGCGTAGAAGGCCGGGTGCTCCAGCCCGTACCGCACGTGCCGGTCCCAGCCGGTACGGAGGCCGTCCACCGGGTCGCCTGAGGCGTCGGCCGGGTCCGGCGGCTGGACGTACTGGGTGAACCCGTGGTTGATCACCGCGTTGATCAGGCCCTGCTTGCTGCCGAAGTGGTGGTACAGCGTCGGGGCCTGCACCCCCGCGCGCTCGCACACGGCACGGGTCGACAGCGTGCGGTCGCCGGAGCTCTCCAGCAGTTCGGCGGCGGCCAGCAGTAGCCGATCGCGGGCGCCGCCGTCGCCCCGGGTCCGAGCTTTCATATCGCTATGTTAGCTTATGTAGCGCTATACGAAGTGCTATAGCGAATGTAGCGAGGGGTCGGCTCGACGGCGCCCTCCGGAAGGGGACTCTCATGCACACCACACTTCCCGGCGTGGTCGCCGGCTACTTCGAGGCGGACGCCCGCCACGACATCGACGCGTTCCTCGCGCTGTTCACCGAGGACGCCGAGGTCGTGGACGAAGGCCGCACCCACCACGGCACGGCGGAGATCCGCGCCTGGAAGCAGGACGCCGCGTCGCGGTACCAGTACACGGTCGAGGTGCTCGGCGCCGAGGCCCTCGGCGAGAACGCCGTCCTGGTCGCGGGCCGCCTGACCGGCGACTTCCCCGGCGGCGTCGCCGAACTGAAGTGGCGTTTCACTCTCGACGGCGACCGCGTCCACCGGCTGGAGATCGCGCCGTGAGCCCGCACCCGCACCTACGAGCACGGCCGTCCGCGGCGCGATCCGAGAAGAGAGACGCATGAAGACCTGGTTCATCACCGGCGGCACACCCGGCGGGTTCGGCATGACCTTCGCCGAGGCCGCGCTGGAGAACGGCGACCGCGTCGCGCTCACCGCGCGCCGGCCGCACGAACTGCGCGACTGGGTGGAGGAGCACGGCGATCGGGTGCTGGTCCTGCCGCTCGACGTGACCGACACCCGGCAGGTCCACGAGGCGGTCTCGGCCGCGGAGGCGCGGTTCGGCGGCATCGACGTCCTGGTCAACAACGCCGGCCGGGGCTGGTACGGCTCGGTGGAGGGCATGGACGAGGCCGCGGTGCGCAAGATGTTCGAGCTGAACTTCTTCGCGGTGCTGGCCGTGACCCGTGCCGTGCTGCCCGGGATGCGTGCCCGGCGCGCCGGGTGGATCGTCAACATGTCGTCGGTCGCGGGCCTCGCCGGCGTCACCGGCTTCGGCTTCTACAGCGCGGCGAAGTTCGCCGTCGAGGGGATGACGGAGGTGCTGCGCGAGGAGGTCGCGCCGCTGGGGATCAAGGTGCTCGCCGTCGAACCGGGGGCCTTCCGCACCCGGGCGTACGCGGGCTTCGCCGATGAGCCGGTCGCGGAGACCATCGAGGACTACCGGCCGATGCTGGAGGCCGTGCGGGCCGCGATGATCGACGAGGACGGCAGGCAGCCCGGCGACCCGCGCCGTGGCGTGTCGGCCGTCCTCGACGCGATGCGCCAGGACGATCCGCCCCGGCGTCTGGTGCTCGGCGGCGCGGGATACGACCGGGTGACCGAGCGGCTTTCGGGCATGCTCACCGAACTGCGGTCCCAGGAGGCCGTCTCGCGCGGCGCCGACTTCCCGCCCGGCCGGTGATCCGCCGGGCCCCCGGCACTCGCTGGACCGCTCCATCGTGAGCGGTCCAGCGGCGGTCCTGACGCCTTGACCAGGCAAGACGTGAATTTTGTCCTGTTTACACGTGCATGGTGTTGCATGTACCTTTGGTAGGCAGCGGCAGCTGTACCGATGGCCAGAGGCCTCGGGTTCGTTGCCGTTCGTTGCCCAGATCGCGTGCTTTCGGCGAGGACGACTCCCGCCGGGACGGCACGCCCGCCGAATCCGCCTCTCGCGGAACCGGGGACCCACATCCCGGGGTGAATCGGAGCGCCGGCCCCCAGAGGCGCGCCCGTAGGGTACTTTCCACCCGAACCCGTCAGCTCACCCGGTAGGCGTACGGAAGCAAGGAGCCAGCCCTTCATGCCCACCTACCGGTGTTCCTCGATCGTCCGCTCCGGCAAGAACCGGTCGACCCGCTCCGGCGCACGCCTGGGCCGCTCCCTCGTGCGGTTCCGCTCGGCCGTTGCCGGGATGACCCTGGTGGCGGCCGTAGCCGGGACCCTCGTGGCCGGCCCGGCACACGCGGCCGGGACCGTCCAGGCCGGCCTGGCGCACGCGGCGCCGCAGAACCACATCTACGGTCAGGACGTCTCCGAGTACGAGGCCGACCATGACTGGAACACCAGCCCGGCGCAGTTCGGCTTCATCAAGGCCACCGAAGGGCTGACCTTCCGCGACTCCGCGTTCGTCCGCCACTGGCGGGAACTCGCCAAGAAGGGCATCGTGCGCGGCGCCTACCACTACGGCCACCCGAGCAACGATCCCATCGCCGAGGCGAACTACTTCCTGTCCATGGTGAACTCCCAGCCGGTCAAGCGGGGCGACCTGCTGGTGCTGGACCTGGAGACGGCCGATGGCCTGCCGGTCGCCCGCGTCAACGCCTGGGCCAAGACCTGGCTGTCGTACGTCAAGGCCAAGACCGGTACCACGCCGTTGTTCTACAGCGGCTGGAACTTCGCCAACACCTACGGCCACGGCCTCGCCGACTACCCGCTGTGGGTGGCCTACTACGGCCGCTCCCCGGGCGACGTCACCCCGCCCGCCGACTGGAAGCGCTGGACCATCCACCAGTACACCGACGTCCCCGTCGACCAGAACGTCTCCGCGCTGACCCCGGCCCAACTCCGCGCCTTCGGCCGCCACTGACCCCCGCCTCCCCGACCGGCCCGGGACCGGACCTCCGGTCCCGGGCCGTGGCGCGCCCGCCCCGGACACAGGGGAGCCCAGGGAAACACGGCGCGTCACGAAGCCCCGGACACGGCGGCGCCGGCCGAAGCGGCGAGAATTTCGACAGCGGGGCCGAGTCGTGGCCGGGAGGACGGCACGCCGGGTTCGCCATCTCCTGCCGTGCGCGGCAGGAGCCCAATCCCTTCCTCGCCCGAAGGCGGGGTCTTCTCGGAGGTCATCTGATGAGAATCCTCGGCATGATCTCCGGCACCTCGCACGACGGCATCGACGTGGCCCTGGTCGGCTTCGACCCCGTCTCGGGCGGTGGCACGCTCAGTGGGGTGGTCGAGTTCACCGCCACCACGCCCTACGCCGCCGGGCTGCGCGCCCGCCTCGCCGCGGCGCTCCCACCGGCGGCCACCACCCTCGCCGAGGTGTGCGAGCTGGACACCCTGATCGGCCGGAGCTTCGCCGAGGCCGCCGCCACCGCAATCGACCGGGCCGGACCGGTCGACCTGATCGTCTCCCACGGGCAGACCGTGTTCCACTGGGTGGACGGCACGCGTGTCCACGGCACCCTGCAGATCGGGCAGCCCGCGTGGATCGCCGAGCGCACCGGGACACCCGTCCTGGCCGACGTGCGCGTCCGCGACATCGCAGCGGGCGGCCAGGGTGCTCCGCTCGTCTGCCTGCTCGACGCCCTCCTGCTCGGCGGGCACCTGGGCGGCGCGGTCGCGCTCAACCTGGGCGGGATCGCCAACATGACGGTCGTTCGCGGCCCCGGCGAGGTCACCGCGTACGACATCGGACCGGCGAACGCGCTGATCGACGCGGTCGTCGCGAGCCTAGGGCTGACCGCGCGCGGCTTCGACGAGGACGGACGTCTCGCCGCCTCCGGCACCGTGGACCAGAGCCTGC
Organism: Sphaerisporangium melleum; assembly: GCF_014646695.1. GTDB lineage: Bacteria > Actinomycetota > Actinomycetes > Streptosporangiales > Streptosporangiaceae > Sphaerisporangium > Sphaerisporangium melleum. The sequence continues at coordinate 184,862 of NZ_BMNT01000007.1, read as the reverse complement.
TCGCCGTCCTGCTCGACCACCCCTACTACCGGCTGCCCGCCCCGAAGAGCACCGGCAAGGAACTCTTCCACCTGGGCCACGTCGAGGAGGCCATGGCCAGGGCCGGCACCCGTCCCGGGGCCGCCGACCTGGTGGCGACCCTCACCGAACTCACCGTGCGCACGGTCGCCCGCGATGTCACGGCGACCGGCATCGGCCTTCTCGTCGTCTCGGGCGGCGGCTGCCGCAACCCCGTGCTCATGGCCGGGCTGCGCCGCGCACTCCGGGACGTGACCCTGCGGCTCAGCGACGACTACGGCGCGCCCGCCGACGACAAGGAGGCGATCGCCTTCGCCCTGATCGGCTGGCACACCGTGCACGGCCTGCCGGGGACGATCCCGGCGGGCACCGGAGCACGTGCTCCCCGCATCCTCGGCAGCCTCACCCCGGGTGCCGGGCCGTTCGCCCTGCCGGCCCCCGCACCTGAGGCGCCACACGCCCTCACCTTGCGCGCGGTCAGCCGGGACACGCCTCCCGGCACCCCCCGAATCGCCCGGCATCCGGCCGGGTGAACCCGCTCTCGGGCGTCCCGCGCAGGGCTTCGGACATCGCCTTCTTCCAGGCCGGGCCGGGGATCGACATGCCGTCCACCTGCGGATAGCGCCGACCGCCGATGGTGACGTCCCTCAGCGGGTGCAGGTAGGCGCCGCGCGGGTCACCGAGGTCGACGGCCGCGGCCAGACCGGGTGTGTAACCGGCGTATCCGGCGGTCATGAAGCCGTCCGACGAGCCGGGCATGCCCGCCGCCTCGCGGCCGATGCCCTTGAGCGGGCCGCCGGCGAGGACGCCCGACAGCACTCCGGTCACCGCGTCGGCGACCTCCGGGTCCAGGACCTGCTCGCAACGCGGCGGGAAGCTCCGCGTCGTACCGGCGGCGTCGCGGATCTCCGCGATCACTCTTGGCTCGCAGAAGCGGCCCCGGGCGGCGAAGGTCGCGTAGGAGTTGGCCACCGAGACCGGGTCCGTCTCGTTCACCCCCAGCGTGAACGTCTCCACCTCCAGCAGCGGCCGCCCATCGGTGCGCCTGAGCCCGAGCCGCTCGGCCATCGTGACGGTCTCGCACAGGCCGATCTTCTCCTGGAGCTGCAGGAAGAAGGTGTTCACGGCCTGCTCCGTGCCCCAGCGCAGGGTGGCGAACCGGTCGCCGACCGCCTTCCGATTGTGCGCGTAATGGTACGGATCTCCGACGTTCTGGTCCTTGCAGTTGCGGAACGACTGGTAGGTGCGGGCGCGGTAATCATCGGAGACGCGCAGCCCGTCGTCGTAGCGCAGACCCGCGGCGAGCGCGGCGGCCAGGGTGTAGGGCATCGCCGTCGTGCCCTGCTGGAAGCCTCGCTCGCCGGCGGCACCCTCCTCGCCCGAAGCGGTCTCGGCCACCCCGCCGCCTCCGGCTTCGACCAGGGCCCGGACGGTCCCCTCGCCGGGCACGACCATCGCCATGACGGCGAGCTGCGGGTCGTCACGGTGGACGTAGGCGTCGATGGCCCGCTGAGCGGCCTGCTGGAACCGCGGGTCGATCGTCGTCCGGATCGTCAGGCCGGTGCGGGTGAGCGCCGCCGGGTCCTCGGCGAGCAGGTGCCGTCGGACGTACCGGCAGAGGTCGCGGTGCGCGCTGCCCGCGCAGTCGCCGGAGAACTCCTCGATGACGGCGCCCTCGGCGTCCAGCAGCACACTGGTGCGCGCCGCAGGGGAAGCCGCGGATGCCGACGGGGAAGCGGAGGCCGCGGTCGTGACGCCCGAGGCCGCGCCCATCTCGTCCGGGCCGCCGCCCGGCGGGACCCGCAGGAACAGCAGGACCGCCACCAGTACGCCCACCACGGCGACACCGAGAACGACCAGTAATGCCTTCATGCGGAGACCTCCTCGGCGGGCGGCCGGCGGTGAAGCGGGAAGCCCGACCCGTGAGGGCCGGAAATCCCGTCGTGCACGAGGCGAGGAAGTCGACACTGCGCCTTGGATCCACCCGAGCCTATGCCGGATCACCCGTCCACGGGCATGCCGCCGCCGGGTTCACCCGGGCCGCCGGGCGGTCACTTCGCCTGGGCGAGCCAGTGGGCGTCGGGGCCGGCCGGGAAGCGCAACTGGCCGGTCGTGTCGTGCACGGCTCGCCACACCGTCTCGGCGACGTCGTTCTCCGTGGTGAACAGGTCCTGGCCCGCGAAACCGTCCATGGCCTGCTTCGCCCACTCCGCGTACGGCGCGGGGACCAGCTCGTCCAGGGGCCCGCCGCTCGTCGCCTTGGCCGCGAAGTCCGTCGTCAGGCACGCGCCCGGCTCGACCGTCTTCGCCCGTACACCGAAGGGCGCGAGCTCGAGCGCGAGGGACGCGGTGAACCCCTCGATGGCCATCTTGCTCGCCTTGTAGACCGCCGAGAGCGGCATGTGCCCCAGCACCACGCTGGAGGTCACGTTCACCACCACGCCGGAGCCGCGCTCGCGGAAACCGGGAAGCACCGCCTGCGTGGTCGCCATCACGCCGAACGTGTTGGTCTCGAACACCTCCCGCACACGCGACATGGGCGGGCGGTCTCCCGCCCGTATCCGGACGAGGTGCCGGTGATCAGGATCGTCTGCATGGTGCGTCCTTCGCGACGTGGTGGGATCCGCGGCCGGCAGGCACTTTCCTGCTCCGCGGAAGAATCGGTGATCCCATTCCATCGCCTTGACCTGCGTGGATAGTAGAACCATCCTCGCTTCCTCTTGCACGATCCTCCACCTCCGCCCGGCTCGGCTCAGGGCAGGACGCTCACGGGGGTGCGTACGGCGTCCCGCAGGCGGGTGGCGTCCCGGCTCGGTGGCGCGCCGAACAGGCGGCGGTACTCCCGGCTGAACTGCGACGGGTTGTCGTAGCCGACGCGCCGGCCGACGCCGGTGACGTCGCCGGGCCGGGTGGCGAGCAGCAGCCGGGCCTCCTGCAGCCTGATCTGCTTCTGGAACTGGATGGGGCTCATCGCGGTCACCGCCTGGAAGTTGCGGTAGAAGGCGGAGGCGCTCATGCCGCACAGGCGTGCCACGTCCTCGACCCGGAACGGCTCGGCGTAGTGCTCGCGGATCCAGCGCACGGCCCGCGAGACGTGGCTGAGGCCGCTGTCGGCCAGGCCGAGCTGGCGCACCGTCGCCCCCTGTTCGCCGGTGATCAGACGCCACAGGATCTCGCGTTTGACCAGCGGGGCCAGCACGGCGCGGTCACGGGGCTCGTCGAGCAGGCGCAGCTTCAACGCCACCCTGACCGCCAGGCCCGGAATGGGCGACCGGCTCGTCGAGCTGCTGCTGACCGGACTGGACGAGGGCAGCCCCGGGGCGAGCGAACACTGCGTCGTCTACCTCGTCTCCCGTTCCGCGTCCGACCCCGACGTCGTACACGTCACCGAGGGCTGGATCAGCGAGGAGGACCACCACCGGATCTTCGCCGGCGAGGCAGCCCAGGCCATCGTGGCGCGGATCGGCGGACTGCTCGCCAAGGAGTCCGAGTACACCGACTACGTACCGGTCCGCGGCAAGGCCGCCTTCTAAGCCCGAGGCCTACGAGTCCACGGCCTTCCGAGTCCACGGCCTTCCGAGTCCACGGCCTTCCGAGTCCGCGGGCCGTCTGAATCCGCGGCGAGCCCCCTTCCGAGCAACCCCGGTTCGTTCCCCGCCCCCTCGCACCATCCTCCGAAAGGCGCTGGCCGGCGACCTGTCGGGCCTGCCGACCACCTACGTCGACACCGGCTCCGCCGAGGTCTTCCGGGACGAGGACGCCGAGTACGCCACCCGCATCTGGGCGGCCGGTGGCCAGGCCGAACTGCACGTCTGGGCGGGCGGCTTCCACGGGTTCGACGCGCTGTACCCGCAGGCGCACATCTCGGCAACGGCCCGGCGAACCCGCACCGACTGGCTCGCCCGCGTCCTGACCCCCACCCCGTCGCCTGACGCGGTCGTTCAGGCGGCGTCGTAGGCTGGCCGCGGAACATGAGGCGGAGGAGTGGCGTGCCCCCTACCGAGCGGTGGCGCTCCGTGCGGCGCTACCTGAACGAGCACCGCCACGACCTCGCGGCCGTCGCGGCGGAGCTCTACCCCGGGGTCGACCGGGTCGCCGGCACCCCGTTGCTGGGCCGTGCCGACTGGTCGCCCGCCGAACCGATCGAGCTGACGGCCCTGCGTCCGGCCTGGTCCCCGGACGCCCGGCCCCCGGCCGTCACCGGCACGGAGGCCAAGGCGTGGCCCATCTGCGCGGGTCACTCCTCCTACGCGGCGGCCATGGCCGCCATCGATCCGCCGCGGCTGTTCGAGAACCGGTCCAGTTACCGGCTGCTCGACGTCGCTCTCGGCGAACGGCGGATGCGGTACGGCCCGGCCGCCTACTTCGACGGGGTGAACGTGGGCGAGGCCGTCGCGCACGAGCTGGCCGAGCAGGTGCGGCGTGGTCTGCGGCCGGGCCTGGCGGAGCTGCCCCTGCGGGCGTCGGTCGGCGATCCGACGCTGTTGTCGCGCCGTCCGGTGCTGCCGGCCATCAGCATGCTGACCCTGCGCCGCGACGCATGGCGGGGCGAGCTGACGTTCGTCCTGCACTGGCGTGACCCCGCCCGGGTCGCGCACGGCGGCGGCCTCTACCAGGTCATGCCGGTCGGGGTGTTCCAGCCGGCCGACGAAGGTGCGCGGGCGCGAGAACGCGATCTCGACCTGTGGCGGTGCGCCGTCCGGGAGTACAGCGAGGAGTTCCTGGGGACCGCGGAGGACTACGGCGAGGCGTTCGACTACGAGGAATGGCCGTTCTACCGGTCGCTGACCGAGGCGAGAGATCGGGGCCTGGTGCGCTCGTACGTGCTGGGCATGGGGGTGGACCCGCTGACCTTCGCCACCGATCTGCTCGCGGTCACCGTGCTGGACGCGCCGGTGTACGACGACATCTTCGCGGGCCTGGTCGAGGTCAACCCCGAGGGACGGGTGGTGGCGCACGGCGCGCGAGGTTTCCCGTTCGAGCGGGACGTCGTGGAGCGCCTGACCTCCAGGGAGCCGATGCAGGCCGCCGGCGCGGCCGTCCTCGCGCTCGCCTGGCGCCACCGCGACCTCCTGCGGTCCTGACGCGCCGGCGTTCTGGAGGGTTTCGGATGCGTCGACGAGCAGTGGCCGACCGCGAGAGGACGCGGTCGGCCATGCGTCATGGCGCGGTGCCGCTCAGCCGATCCGGTTCAGCCGCCACTGCAGGTTGGGGCTGGTGTCCGTCCTCCACTGCTTGAGCGACGATCCCTCCGGCACGTTGCCGCCGCTGTCGAGCGCGAGGCCGCTCGCGCGGTTGACGATGTTGTAGACGCCGTCGCCCACCGCGGACAGCTGGAACTGCTGCTGCGGGCTGCCGGTCCAGGCCGACTGCTTCACGAACGATCCGGACTGTCCGCCGGCGCCGTCGATGACCAGCCCGGTGGCCGGGTTCTCCAGCCGGACGAAGCCGTCCTCGGTCTCGACGATCCGCCATGTCTGCGTCGCGCCGCCGTCCACCTTCCGAAGCTGCGGCGAGGAGCCGGCGGTGGGCGTCGCGCCGGTGTCGACGGCGAAACCGTTGGTCACGTTCTGGACCACGAACGGCCGGCTGAAGTCGCGGCCCACCTTCAGCGATCCCGCCTTCAGGTGCCCCTGCACGGTCGGTACGTCAGCCGTGTAGGTGGTCGGGGTGCCCTGGAAATCGTCCTGCGGGTAGGCGGTGACCTGGTATCCGTCGGCGACCCGCAGCGATGAGATCTTCTTCGCCTTGACGCCGAGCTCCTTCAGGTCGGCGGTGGTGTAGTCGCCGGGCTTCAGCACGGCGCTGTGGCCGACGTAGCCCGCCCGCTCGTAGACCGACGCGCCGTCGCTCGGCTCCGGGGCCGGAATCGTGCCGCGGAAGGTGAGCTTCAGAACGTAGGCCGCCGACTCGACCGGCTTCTGCGCCGGGAGGGTGACGTGCAGGGCCTCCGCGGACTGCTGATGGTCCACGTCGATGTACGACCCCTGCGACGCGCCCAGCAGCTGCACCTTGCTGAGCTTGTCCAGATTCATCCGGTCGCCGCCCAGGGTGGCGATGTCCAGGGTGGCGCCGTCACCGGGCCAGCCCAGGACGGTGGCGTACAGGACGTTGTCCTTCTTGTTCCTGGTGAATCGGATGTCCTTGGCGGTGCCGACCCGGGGCGTGCTGAAGATCCCGCCGCCCATCTTCGTCGGCCCCTCGCCGTAGACGTCCCAGGCGCGGGTGGAGTAGATCGACTCGCCGTTCCGCTTCAGGTAGGCGCCGATGTCGAGCAGGACGGCTCGCTGCTTGTCGGGGATCTCACCCTCGGCGGTGGGCGAGATGTTCAGCAGCATGTTGCCGTTCTTGCTGACCCGGTCGATCAGGGCGTGCAGCATCTGCGGGGAGGAGTAGTAGCCGATGCCGTCGGTGTAGCTCCAGCTGCTGCTGCTGATCGCGTCGTCGGTGAGCCAGTAGGGGGTGGTGATGTCCGCCGGGCCGCCCCGCTCCCAGTCGGCCACCTGACCGTTGGTGTTGAACCCGGAGTCGAAGTGCTTGAAGGTGGTGACGACCTCCTTGTTCCACTTCTCGGCCTGGTTGTAGTAGTACGCGAGGAATTTCAGCCGCTGCTGTTCGTCCACCATGCAGGGCGAGGTCGCCTCGTGGCACCAGCCCGGGCTGTTCAGTGAGAAGTCCTGCCAGATGATGTCCGGCTTGGCCTCGTCCACCACCTCCTTGAGCTTGTCGAACCAGAGCTGGTCCTCCTGCTCGCGCGGGAGCTGGCCGTAGAGCTTCTGCAGGCTCGGGTCGGTCTGCTTCGGCGCGGGGTAGTAGAAGCCGTTGTAGTTGAAGGCGTGGTGCATCGACACCAGCAGCTTCATGTCCTGCTTGCGGATCGCCGTGGAGAACAGCTGCAACAGGTCCAGCTTGGGACCCTTGGCGACGGAGTTCCACTCGTTGACCTTGCTGTCCCACATCGAGAACCCGTCGTGGTGCTCGGCGACCGGGCCGGAGAACTTCGCTCCGGCGTCGCGGAACAGCTTCGCCCACTCGTCAGGGTCGAACTTGCCGCCCTCGGACGTCAACTTCGGGGCGAACTGGACGTGGTTGCCGTTCTTGTCGGTGCCCCCGTTGATGAACCTGTCGTAACCCCATTCCGCCGGATTCCCGTAGGTCGCGATGTGGTGCTGGTTCTCGCGGCTCCCGGAGCGGTACATGTCGCGGCCGTACCACTCGCTGCCGAAGGCCGGGGTGCTGAACGCCCCCCAGTGGAAGTAGATCCCGAACTTCGCGTCCTTGAACCACTCCGGCGCCGCCGGGTGCTGGTTCACCGAGTCCCAGGTGGCCTCGTAGCGCGTCACCGCGCTGGGGGCCGGCTCGTCGGCCGCCGCCGGGACGGGCGGTGTGAGTGCGGCGGTGACGATGGTCGCGATTCCGATGGCGGACAGTCCTGGCAGTGACCTGATTCTGGCAAGCCCCATACCCTCTCCTCGGGAGGTCCGGAAAGCAGGATGCCGATCCAACATCCAAGATTCACCCGATGTTAGGTAGCCAAAATTGGCTCGTCAACCACCAAAACAGGGCAATCGACAACTATCTAGCTTTAGACATCCGATGAACGTAGGATCTGGTCGACCCGACGTTTCGGACAAGCGGCCAAGGAGGCGGTGCAGCGATCCTGCGCGCGAGCAGGGAGAGAACGGACGCCCGCGAATCGGGCGGAGGGCAGGTGCGGGAGACGGGTGTGGTGGTGGCCGAGCATGCTTCGCGGCGGCCGGCGCGGTTCGCCGCGGAGGTAGGACGCGGGTGTTCCGCACGGCCCGAACGGCGCGGGATCGCATGGACTCCTGAACTGAAAGTTGCACGGGCCGCTCGGCGTCAGCGCAGGTCACCCGGTCACCGCCGATCGCTCGCTTGACCGGAGGCCGCAGGGGAACGCACGCTCCGCGGGACTCAGTGCGTTCTTTCGCGCACCCGCCCTCCAAGGAGTTCACATGCCTGGCCCGCTTCCCCGCCGCCGTGCCGGCGTGGCGTTGCTCGCCGCCACGGCGCTGGCCGCGGCGTTGATGACCGGGGTCACGGTCGACCCCGCGTCGGCCGCCACCTCCGCGAGCGTGACTGTTAGCGCTAACAACAGCCGGGGTACGATCCCCGCCGCCGGGCACGGCGTCAACGTCGCCGTCTACGACGGGAACATGAACCACTCGTCCATATCGGGCCTGCTGCGCAACGCCGGCTTCACGGCGGTGCGCTACCCCGGCGGGTCCTACGGCGACATCTACCACTGGAAGACCCACACCACCGAAGGCGGGTACGTCGCCCCCGGCACCGAGTTCGACACCTACATGAACACGGTCCGGTCGGCCGGCGCGCAGGCGGTGGTCATCGCGAACTACGGCACCGGCACCGCCCAGGAGGCGGCCGACTGGGTGCGGTACGCCAACGTCACCAAGGGATACGGCGTCAAGTACTGGGAGATCGGCAACGAGGTCTACGGCAACGGCCACTACGGGTCGGGCTGGGAGCAGGACAACCACGCGGACAAGAGCCCCCGGGCGTACGCGAACAACGTCCTGCAGTACATCTCGGCGATGAAGGCCGTGGACTCCTCGATCAAGATCGGCGTCGTGCTCACCACGCCCGGCGGCTGGCCCGACGGCATCGTCGGCTCGGGGGACAGCGCCGACTGGAACAACACCGTCATGTCCATCGTCAAGGACAAGGCCGACTTCGCGATCGTCCACTGGTATCCGGGCGCCTCGTCGGCGGCCGACAGCCTGAACAAGGTGTCGCAGATCTCGACGATCACCAGCACGGTCCGCTCCCTGATCAGCAGGTACGCCGGGAGCAGTGCCTCCTCCATCGGCATCGCGGTCACCGAGATGAACCCGAGCTACCAGCTCAACAGCGCCACCGCCGCGCTGTTCGCCGCCGACAGCTCGCTGACCTGGTTCGAGAACGGCGCGATCAACCTGGACTGGTGGAACCTGCACAACGGCACCAGCCAGAGCCCCGGCCGCAACGACGACGGGACCACCGACTACCACGACGAGGGCATCCTGTCCTCCGGCGCCTCCGGGGAGCCGGCGGCCAACACCCCGTTCCCGACGTACTACGGCCTGGCCATGGTCGGGAAGGCCGGATCGCCGGGCGACACCCTCGTGCAGGCGTCCTCGTCCAACTCGCTGCTGTCCGCGCACGCGGTGAAGACCGCCACCGGCCTGAACGTCGTGCTGGTCAACAAGGACCTGAACAACTCCACCACGGTCTCGCTGTCCTACTCCGGGTTCTCGCCGTCCGGCAGCCCGACCGTCGTGCAGTGGCAGAAGGGTGCGACCTCGATCAGCACCACCACGGGGTCCTCGGCGACGTCGATCACCCTCCCGCCGTACTCCATCACCGTGCTGAAGGCCGGCTCGGGCGGCTCCAACCCCTCGCCCAGCCCGTCCCCGAGCCCGTCGCCCACCCCCTCACCGAGCTCGAGCCCGTCGCCGTCCCCGTCCCCGTCCCCGTCCCCTGGGCAGGGGTGCAGCGCGGCCTACCGGGTGACCAACTCCTGGCCGGGCGGCTTCCAGGGCGAGGTCACCGTCACCGCGGGCCGGGCGATCAACGGCTGGACGGTGGGCTGGACCTACACGGGCGGCCAGACGATCAGCCAGCTCTGGAGCGGCACGCTGAGCCAGTCCGGGGCCGCGGTCACCGTGAAGAACGCGAGCTACAACGGCGCGCTTGGCGCGGGCGCGTCCACCACGTTCGGCTTCACCGCCAACGGGACCGGCGGCGTCCCGTCTCCCATCACCTGCACCGCGACCTGACCCGGCGCAGGTGAGCCCGGGCCCCGCCGCCGCCGACCCGCGGCGCGGGGCCCCGGCCTTTCCCCGGTACGCGGCCATGGCCGGCACCTAGGCGGCCCGGTCGGCCTCCAGTAAGGACGATATGAGCTGGTCACGGGCCCGGGCCACCCGGGAGCGGATGGTGCCCACCGGGCAGCCCATCACCTCGGCGGCCTCGGCGTAGGGAAGGCCGACCACCTGGGTGAGGACGAACGCCGTGCGCCGGTCGCTCGGCACCTTGTCCAGCAGGTCCGCCAGGGCCACGCTCTCCTCGGCTCCCAGCATTCCCCGGGGCTGGCAGCGTTCCGCGGCGACGCGCCAGTCGGCCAGGTCGGCGATGACCGGTCGTGCCGCCGCGGCGCGGAACCGGTCCACGACGACGCGCCGCACGATGGACAGCAGCCACGTGCGCGCGGACGATCGTCCGGCGAACCCCGGCAGGCTGCGCAGCACGCGCACGAACGTCTCCTGGGTGAGGTCCTCCGCGGACTGCGGATCCGTCAGGTAGGTGAGGAACCGCTGCACGTCCGCGTAGGCGGCACGGGTGAAGGCTTCGACGTCTCCGGGCCGGCCCTTCCGCGCGGCCAATGCCAGTGACGTCAACCGCTGGTCGTCGGTGTTCCGGTCGGTGCGGGAGCCAGAGGTCATGGTGTTGGTTCCTTGGGGTCGCGGGTGACGTGCCGGGCGCACCGGCGACGGCCTGGGCGCGGGCGACGACGGGCACGGCCGGGAGCGGTGCCCGTGGAGCTGTGCGCACGAGGTCCCGGACCGTCGCCGGGCAGGGCGGACGGACGCCGCGCGGTGCCGCGGGCGCCGGTACACCGGTGGGCCGGCCGGCGCGAGAAGGAGCGTCAGCCGGCGGTGGGCCGCACCGGGGGGCCGCGGCGGTGGAGGGCCGGGAGGATGTCCGCCACGGGGCACAGCCATGGCTCCCCGGCCCCCAATGGCGAGGGCGGGGGAAGGAAGGCCGTGGCGACGCAGGGGAGGAGCCACGACAGCGCGGGGAAGGGCATGCGCCAGAGACGAAGCATGAGCCATGCGGCGCTCTCGCCCCGGTACAGCCACCAGCCGGTGATCGCCGCGAGCGTCAGGTGGAGCAGCGTCATGCCGAAGGTCAGGTGGCCGTGCCGCGGGCCCGCCACGACGGTCATCGGCACGGACGTCGCGGCGAACAGCTCGTGCAGGGCGATCTGCGCGCCCATCGACGCGGCCAGCACGACCTCGGGCCCGCGTTCCCGCCCGTTCAGCGTGTAGGCGAGGCCCAGCGCGCCGAGCGTTCCCATGACGACCATGTCCGGGCGTATCGGCGCTCCGCCGGCGAAGGTGTGTCCGGCCGACGAGATGACGACGCACACCGTCGCGAAGACGGCGGCCCTTACCAGGCGCAGGATGCGGTCCTCGGCCGACACGACCTCCATGGTTTCAGCCGCGAATGCCGATGAGAAGGGCGGCGGGCGGGGTTTCGGCGCCGTTCACGCGACCGGCCGCTCCCGCTCGGGCCGGGAAGGACAGGGGCGGCGATCCCACCGCATGGCCGACCAGGGCATTTCCAGGTCCGCCAGAGAGTGGATCTCCTTGGGCGTCAGCTTCGACACCTCCAGCGCCTCCCGGTGGCGGGCGAAGACCCGGTCGACGTAGCGATGCCCGGTGTCGGCGCCGATCAGCAGGTGGGTCCGGTCGCGTGCGCGCGCGGCGAGCCATCCCGCGACGAGATAGGCGGCGCCGGTGGACAGACCGGCGAACACGGCGTGGTCGCGCATGAGCGCGACCGTTCCGGCCATGGCGTGCCGGAAGTCGAGCCAGTGGACGGCGTCGTACAGTTCGTGGCGGACGTTGTCGAACGGGATCGAGCTGCCGATGCCGGCGATGATCGCCTCGGGGTCGTCGAAGTGCTCACTGCCGAAGGTGACGCTGCCGAACGGCTGCAGCCCCACGAGTTCCACCTGCGGAACGCGGCGACGCAACGACTCGGCGAGACCACCGGTCGAGGCGCCCGAACCGACTCCGCCGACGATGGTGAGCCCGTCCACGCCGAGCTCGCCGGCGACCAGGTCGGCGAACTCCGCGTAGCCCAGGTAGTGGACGTCGTCGTGGTACTGCCGCATCCAGTGCACGTCCGGCCGTTCCGCCATGAGCCGGCGCACCCGCCGTACGCGGGCCTCCTGATCCAGCCGCAGCGACGATGACGGGGGCATCTGCTCCACCGTCGCGCCGAGGATCTCCAGTTGGGCGCGGACCGCGGCGTCCACGGTGGTGGAGGCGATGATGTGGCAGCGCATCCCGTAGCGGTGGCAGGCCAGGGCCAGGGAGGTGGCGTAGATGCCGCTGGAGCTGTCGACGAGGGTCTGCCCGGGGGTGATCTTCCCCTGTTCGAGCAGGTGGCGTACGGCGGCGAGCGCCGAGTAGATCTTCAGCGTCTCGAACCTGGCCAGCACCAGGTTCGGCCCGAGCCGCACCAGGTGCGGCGTCTTGAGTGCCTCGGCGATGTGGTCACGCACCGCCATAGCCGCCCCAGGCGAACGAGCACTGGTGGCCCAGCTCCCGGAAGAACGCCGACAGGTCGTCCATCCGCGACCGGGCGAGGCGCCGGGTGAACAGGTAGCCGATGACACCCCCGGTGTGGGCGACGAAGACGCCGTCCGCGCCGAAGTGGGCGCGGTTGGCGGCGACGGCCTCGTAGGTCTCCTTGGGCAGGACCTGCTGGGACAGGCCGGCGCTGACGGTGGCGGCCCGGGCGACCGCGGCGGCGTCCCCGGTCCGGAAGCCCCGCAGCATCTCCGCGAGGCACGCCTCGTAGGAGTGGCGGTGGGCCCGGTAGTGCCGCAGCAGCGCCGGGGTGACCGCACAGGTGTCCACGACGCCGGCCTCCACCACCGAGCAGGTGTGGAAGCCCACCGAGGTGCCGAGGCCCTCCACGACCTGGTGCCGATCGCTGAGGTACAGCGCGAAGTCGTCGAGGAAGACGCTGTCGGCCCGCTCGATGCGGGCCAGGACGCCGGTCACCACCTCCTGGTCGTAGGGCAGTCCGAAGAACTGGAACAGCGTCCGGAGCGTGGCGACGATGTCGGCCGTGGAGCTGGCCATCCCGGCGCCGACGTCGAGCTCGCTGTGCCGGCTCCAGCGCCCGGGAGGCAGCCGGAGGCCGTACCGGCGCAGGAACAGCCGGGCGGCCCGTGCCGCCTTGGGCATCGCCGGGACCGGGTCGGGATCACCGTCGCCTTCCGCGAAGTACGCCCAGGCGTAGCGGTCGACCGGGAAGGAGATCAGTCCGATGCTCTCCCTCCCGTGATAGGTGACCGGCCCCTGGAACAGCTCGCCGAGCGTGCCGTTGCACACTCCTCCGGCGGTGCGGACGTTCACCCTGGTGGCCCGGGTGGTGACCGATGACCTTCGGGGCGACACCGGCATGGCTCACCGGCCGATCGAACGCAGGTAGGCGGCGAACTCCTCCGCGGCCGCGACGTTGCGCGGGCCGCTGACCGCCGCGCCGTAGTCCAGCACGAAGTAGTGGCGGTCCCGGACGGCCGGCACCGAACGCAGCGCCGGAGCGGACTCCAGGAACGCGCGCTTGGCCGCGAGCGGCTGGTCGCCGTAGTCCACGATGATGATCACCCCAGGTCTGGCGGCCACGACCGGCTCCCAGCCGACCGTCGTCCATCCCTTGGCCAGGGTGTCCATGACGTTGCGCCCGCCGGCCGCCTCGATGATGGCGGTGGGCGAGGCGTACTTCCCGGCGGTGTAGGGCTGGTCGGTGCCCGAGTCGTACACGAACACCCGCGGCGGCGCGGCCCCCGCGGGCCGGGACCGCTTCAGCGCGTCGATGCGCCCGCGCAGCCCGGCGACGACGGATCGCGCCTTCTCCTCGACGCCGAAGATCTTCCCGAGGTTGCCGAGGTCGGTGTACACCGACTCCATGGGAGGCACCGGCTTCATGTCCCCGTAGCCGAAACAGCTCTCGCTCTGCACGTAGCTGTGCACGCCGACCTGCTGGAGCAGCTTCGGGGTGATGCCCCGGTCCTCGCTGAAGCCGCCGCCCCAGTAGGACATCACCCAGTCGGCCTTGGCGTTCACCACGATCTCCTTGCTGATCCGCCCGTTGCCGAGCCGCGGGACCCGCCGGTAGTCGTCCCGCCACGGCGACTTCGCGATCGCGTTGTCGAAGAGGGTGTTCATCACGTAGCCCTGCATCCGCCCCGCCAGCCCAAGAGCGAACATCTTCTCGATCGCGCTGACGTCGTAGGCCACCGGCCGCCGCGGGCGCGGGTAGGTGACCTGCTCGCCGCAGTTGGTGATGGTGACCGGTGCGGGGGCGGCGTCGGCGCGGGGCCGCACGTTCGCACCGCACCCGGCGGCGAGCACTCCCGCGGCCAGGAACGCGGCCAGGAACGGGGCCGGCGTCCGGCGGAGTCGGGAACCCCTCATGGGCGGATACCTTTCGCGATGGCGTCGCCGGTGGGCCCGGCGTCGTCGTGGCCGTCGGCGGCCGTACCGGCCGGGGTGGTGAGGTCGTAGAGCAGTTGCGTCGCGCCGGTCCGCGGGTGGCGCACGACCGTGGCGTCCACGCCGAACACCCGCCGGACCAGTTCAGGGGTCAGCACGTCGGCGGGGCGCCCGGTGGTCACGAGCCGTCCGCCGGACAGGAGACCGAGCCGGTCGCAGGTCGCGGCGGCGAGGTTGAGGTCGTGCAGCGCGACGAGCACGGTCAGCCCGCAGGAGCGCAGCAGCGTCACGAGTTCCACCTGGTGGCGTACGTCGAGGTGGTTGGTCGGCTCGTCCAGGACCAGCACGCGGGGCTGCTGCACGAGAGCACGGGCGATCAGCACCCGCTGCCGCTCACCGCCGGACAGGGTCAGCACGCCGCGTCCGGCCAGGTGGCCGACATCCACGCGGGCCATCGCCCGCCGGCACAGTTCGCGCTCCTCCCGGCTGAGGGCCCGGCTGTGCGGCAGGTGCGGGGTACGGCCGAGCGCCACCACCTCCTCGACGGTGAAGTCCAGCTCGCCGTGGCTCTCCTGGGTGAGCGCGGCGATGACCCGGGCGCTGTCGCGGAGCGTCATCGCGGCCAGGTCGGCGCCGTTCAGCAGCACGGCTCCGGCCGTCGGGCGCAGCGCGCGGTAGACGCAGCGGAGCGTGGTGGACTTCCCGCTCCCGTTCGGGCCGATCAGGCCGACCACCTCGCCGGCGCCGACGTCGAGGCGGAGTTCGCGGACCAGTGCCCGGCCGGCGACCTCGACCGACACCCCGTCCAGGCGCAGCTCCATCTACCGTCCCCCGAACAGGTAGCCGTGGCGGCGCAGGAGGGCGATGAACACCGGCACCCCCACCAGCGCCGTGACCACCCCGAGCGGAAGCTCCTGCGGGGAGAAGAACGTCCGCGAGGCGATGTCGGCCCACACCATGAAGCACCCGCCGGCCAGCGGCGCGACCGCCAGCACCCGGCGGTGGCCGGAGCCGACGAGCATCCGCACCAGGTGCGGCATCACCAGGCCGACGAAGCCCACCGCGCCGCTGACCGCCACCAGCAGGCCGGTGACCACCGAGGTGAGGACGAACATCCACCGGCGGGTGGCCATCGCGTCGACGCCCAGGCTCGCCGCGGTCTCGTCCCCCATCGACAGCACGTCCAGGGCCCTGGCGTGGCGGAGCAGCACGACGACACAGCACAGCACCCCGGCCGCTGCGGGCGGCAGCGAACCCCACGTGGCCGCGCCGAGGCTGCCGAGCAGCCAGAACAGCACCGTGGCCGCCGCCTGGTAGTTGGGGGACAGGAACACGACGAGGCTGGTCACCGCCTGGAAGCCGTAGGCCAGGGCGATTCCGGTGAGCACCAGCCGGAGCGGGGTCAGGCCGGCCCGGCCGCGCGCGGCGAGGTAGACCAGCACCGAGGCGCCGAGCGCGCCCAGCAGGGCGGCGGCCGAGACCGCGTAGATGCCGAGCCCGGCGAACAGGCCGAACACGACGACCGCGGAGGCGCCCACCGACGCGCCGGAGGAGATGCCGAGCACGAACGGGTCGGCCAGCGCGTTGCGCACCATCGCCTGGACGGCCACGCCGACGACGCTGAGCCCGGCGCCCACCAGTACGGCGAGCAGCACGCGGGGCACGCGGACCTGCCAGATGATGCTGTAGGCGGGCACCTCGTCGGCGTTGATCGTCCCGCCGGTGACGGCGGCGCCGACGTACCGCGCCACCTGGTCCAGCGGGATCACCGTCGGGCCGAGCGCGACCCCGGCCATGACCGTCACGAGCAGCGCGGCGGCCGACAGCACCAGGGCGGACACCAGGCGGCCGCGTCCGCCGCGCCGGGAACCCCGGTCATCCGGTTCCGCGTCCGCGACGACGGGAGGCATGGCAGACCCCGGAACGGAGTTCACGTCCGGTGTCATCGCCGTGTTCCCTTCGGCCGCCGTCGCCTCACCAGTCGGGCGCGACGCCCGGAAAGTTCCCGGCGAATCACCGCGAACGGGTGCCGCGTACGATCAGGCGGTCGGCCCTGTCGTCGTAGGGCCGGCCGTCGAACCCGCCGAAGCACTCCACGCGGGCGAATCCCGCGTCCTGGAACAGCGCGCGCAGTTCGGCCGCGCTGTAGACGAAGCAGGTCAGCGCCGCGCTCCGGGCCGTCCCGTCGCGCACCAGCGTCCACTCGGTGCGATAACGGGTCCAGTCGTCCAGGATGGTGTCGGACATGAACACCTGGCCGCCCGGGACGTTCACGACCTTCGGCCGCCCGGCCCAGCGCGCGTAGGTCTCCTTGCCCATGAGGTCGACGACGAGCACGCCGCCGGGCGCGAGCGAGTCGTGTGCGTTGCGCAGCACGCGCAGGTTCTCCTCCGGCTCCGCGAAATACCCGAACGAGGTGTACAGGTTGATCACCGCGTCGAAGGCCCCCGGCCGCACGTAGTCCCGCATGTCGCTCCGCACCAGCTCGGCCTGCACCCCGGCCTCGGCGCACGCCCGCTCGGCGCGGGACAACATGATCGGGCTGAGGTCGATCCCCGTGACGGCGTGGCCCGCGCGGGCCAGCGGCACGGTGAACACGCCCATCCCGCAGCACTGGTCGAGCACCCGGGACCCGTCCGGGAAGCGGAGCACCGGGGAGTCGGTGACGGCCCGCTCGGCCTGCGCCGCGCGTTCCGGGGAGAACATGACCTCCGCGAAGCCGGTCCACAGGTCCTCGTCCTCGTACCAGTCCATGTCCGCCGACCTCCTCGAAGGGGCGCCCGCCACGGGGTGCGCGACACCGTCCTGTTGGAGGAGTCGGGTGAACGACGCCCCCGGTTCCCGGCCGGTGGAACCCGGCGACCGCCCGCGACGACTAGCTGGGATGACCGCGCGGGACGCCGAGGAGGCACGCATGATGGACGCGCACGAGGCTCGGGCTTGGGTGCGGCGCTGGGACCGCCAGCAGGAGAACTACCTCCCCGACCGGGAGGAACGCTTCACCGTGGTCGGGGACGTGGTCGCCGGCGTCACCGCCGGTGGTCCGCCGCCGCTGATCCTGGACCTCGGCTGCGGACCGGGCTCGATGTCCGTCCGGCTGGCCGGCCGGTTTCCCGGCGCCGCCGTCGTGGGCGTCGACCAGGACCCGGTCCTGCTGGCCCTGGCGCGCGACGCCTACCGCGACATCGCGCGCTTCGCCGACGCCGATCTCGCCGCGCCCGGCTGGTCGAAGGAACTGGGGCTCACCGGCCCGGTCGACGCCATCGTGTCCTCCACCGCGCTGCACTGGATCCCCGAGGACCGGCTCGGCGGGCTGTACGAGGAGGCCGCCACGCTGCTGCGTCCCGGCGGTGTGCTGGTGAACGCCGACAACCTCTACGACGAGCAGCCGGCCGTGGCCCGGCTGGCCGCCGCGGTGCTGAAGGAGCGGGCCGCCCGGGCGGGGGCGGGGGGCGAGGACTGGGCCACCTGGTGGCGGGCCGTGACGGCCGAGCCCGCGCTGGCCGCCGCCGTCGCCGAACGCCAACGCCGCGGCGCGCGCGGCGGCCTCACCGAACTGTCGGTGCGCCGGCACGCCGAGCTCCTGCGGGCCGGCGGCTTTCGCGAAGTCGGCACGGTGTGGCAGGCGGGTGACGACGTGGTCCTGGTCGCGGTGCGCTGACCTCGGCCGGCCTCAGCTGTAGGCGGTCGGCGGGGGCAACTCGCCCGTGAGGAAGTGCGCGCCGACCTCCCGCGCCTTGTAGACCACCGGGTCGTGCAGGGTCAGCGTACGAGCGTCACGCCAGAACCGGTCGAAGCCGAACCGGCCCGCCGTACCCCGCGCGCCGATGAAGTCGAAGATCCGGGTCGTCGTCTCCAGGACCACCCGCGTGGCGACCACCTTCGCCGACGAGATCGTCACGCCCGTCTCGCCGCGCACCTCGGCCGTCAGCGCCGGGCCGAGATCCGACGCCGCCCGCAACGCGCTCGCCGCCTGGTCGGCGAGCAGTCCGGCCGCGCGCACCGACGCGACCAGCTCACCGTAGCCCGCCAGAATGTACGGGTCCCGCCCGGCCGACTCGGCCCCGCCGAGCGGCCAGGGGCGGGCGTGTTCGCGCGTGTAGCGGGCCGCCTCGGCGAGCGCGCCCTCGGCGATGGCGACCAGCACCTGGGTGAGGACGGACTGGTAGGCCAGGGCCGACAGCGACAGGCGGACCATCCTCGGGTCGTCCCGGCCGGCCGGCAGGGCGCCGACCACCTGCTCGTGCGGCACCCGTACGCCGTCGAAGGTGACGCTTCCGCTGGCCGACAGCCGTTGTCCCATGTTGTCCCAGTCGTCGGGGTGCCCGATGCCGGGGAGGCGGGCGTCCATCACGATGGTCAGCCGGTCACCACCGTCGTCCCGGGTGGCGTTGACCACCAGCCGGTCGGCGACCGCGGCTCCGGTGGCGAAGGCCCGGCTCCCGTTGACGACCAGCCCGTCCGGCGAGGGGGTCGCGCGGATCGTGTCCTGCGGATTGGTGGCGGCGGCCCAGAACCAGTTCCGTTCCGCGGTGTCCCGCCAGATCCGCCGGGCCTGCTCCGGCCGGTCGAAGAGGCCGATCCGCCACAGGTGCAGGTAGTGGTAGCCGAGCAGGTGGCCGATCGAGGCGTCCGCCGCGGCGACGATCCGGACGACCGCGTGCGTCGTCACGTGGTCGTCCGGGGCCAGGCCGAGCAGGCCCGACTCGCGCAGGGCCCGCACCTCCCGCACCGGCCGCCGGCCGGCTCGATCGCGTTCGGCGGCGTCGCCGTGCAGCAGCCCGGCCACCTTCCGTGCCGCCGTCAAAGCATCGTCAGTGTTCATCCCATCCTCGCGATGTCGTCGCCGGCCGGGACGCCGGCTCGTCCCGCACGTCCTGCCAGGGCCCGCCGGGCGAAGGGGACGAGCAGCGGCACCAGGGCACATTGCGCGGCCACGGCCAGCCAGAACACCGGGGCGTGCCCGGCCTGGTCGAGGGCGCCGTACCCGGCCCCGCCGACGAGGCCGCCGCCGAACGCGCCGATGCCCATGGCCACCCGCTGCTGCCCGAAGACCACGGCGGCGGAGCGGGGGGAGCGGGCCAGGGCCTCCAGGTCGTTCTTCAGGAACAGCACCACCTCGCCGAGGCAGATCACCACCGCCCCGGCCACGATCGCGGCGGCGCCGCCCAGCGCCAGGACGGCCATGCCCGCGGCCATGGCCGCGAACCCCAGGCACATCGCCGGGACGTAGCCGGCCCGGCCCACCCGCTCGGCCAGCAGCGGCTGCAGCACCACCAGGATCAGCGAGTGCAGCATCAGCACCAGACCGTAGAACGCCGCGGACACCCGGGGGACGGTGTAGACCGGCAGGTAGTAGTAGAAGCACATGTGCAGATAGAGCGTCCAGGCCGTGACCGCGAACGGCGCGGCCGCGATCCGGTCCAGCACGCGCCACACCGGTTCCGCCGGCCGGCGCCCGTCATCGGGAGCGGGCGGCGGCAGCGCCACATGCCCGAGGGTGAGAAGCGCCAGCAGCACCGTCACCGTGGTGAACACCGCGGTGGAGGAGCCGAGCGCGAAGGGGCCCGCCGCCGCGGGTCCCAGGGCGACCCCGGCGTTCAGCGCCGCGTTGCTCGCCGAGAGCAGCCGCGGACGTCGCCGCTCGTCCGCGTCCTGCACCAGGTACGCCTTGGCCGCGGGCAGGTACAGCGCGGCGCCGCAGCAGACGGTGACCAGGCCGGCGACCGTCACGACCGGCCATCGTGCCCCGGCCGTGAAGCCGGCGAATCCCGCGACGTGCAGCACCAGGGCGATCAGCAGCGTCCGGCGCAGGCCGAGGCGTTCGGCGACGGCCGCGCCCGCCACGCAGCCGGCGAACTGCAGCAGCGAGGCCACCGCCAGCACCCTCCCGACCGTCCCGAGTTCCCAGCCGAGCCGCTCGCGCAGCAGGACCGAGGTGAACGGGAGGACGGCGAAACTGCCGAGCGTGGTGACGAAGGAGCTCACCAGCATGAAGCGCTGGGGACCGGTGAAGGCCGGTGCACCGCTCAACTGCCGTCCGCCATGACCGGCCGGACCGCGCGGGCGGCGCTGAGCGCGTTGTACAGCGCGAGCTCGGTCGTCGGGCCCGTGGCGAGCAGCAGCCCGGCGCAGGCCCGCTGGTCGCCGAGGTCCGCCACTCGCGTTCCGATCGCCATGGTCGGGTACCACTCGGGCGCGCCGGGATGCGAGGCCGGCTGTTTCACGCCCTCGACGGCGGCGAGCGTTCCGGTCCCGTCCGGGTAGACCAGCACGGTCGCCGTCGCCTCCATGGTCGCCGCGGGGTCCAACGGGGCGTCCAGGAGGGCGGGTGCACGACCGAGGGCCATGTCGATCATGGCTGCGTAGACGTTCACCCCGAGCGAGCGGCACATCGCCTCGCCGGCGAGGCAGCCGCCGATCCTCGCGTTGATCTCGACCAGCTCGGGGCCGCCGGTCGTCAGGACGAACTCCACATGGGCGAACCCCTGACCATGGCCCACCGCGGCCAGCACCTCGCCGGCCCACCGTTCGATCGCTGTCAGATCGGCGGCGGGCAGCATCGCGGGGAACGACAGCACCTCTTCGCGGCCGAAGCGGCGCGCCGACAGCAGCCGGCCGGTGACACCGAGAAGCCGGGTGCGGCCCGCCCAGCTCAGCGTCTCCGCGCTGTACAGGGTGCCGGTGAAGTAGGGCTCGGCGAACAACCGTCCCATCAGCGACCGCGTGGCCGCCTCCGCCAGCGCCCGGCCGAGCTGCCCGGCGTCCCGCACCAGCCACACGTTCCGCGATCCCGTGCCGGCCGAGTCCTTCAGTACGGCGGGCAGGCCGACGGCCCGCCGAACCGTCTCGGCGGTGGCGTCCGGTGGCACCGCCACCGCCGTGCCGTGGGACAGGCCGCGCGCGTGCAGCAGCCGGCGCACCGCGAGCTTGTCCCTGATCAGCCGGGCCGTGGCCGGATCGGTGCCGGGCAGACCGTGCCGTGCCGCCAGCTCGGCGCCGGCGACCAGCCAGGTGTCCGTCGAATTGATCAGTCCGCGCAGGTCCGGCAGTGCGGAGAGCACCGCCGAACACCGCGCCACGTCACGGGTGTCGACATCGACGATCGTGAGCGCGTCGGACGCCGGTCCGTCCAGCTCGTGGCGGTAGATCTCCCGGTTCCCGGTGAGCAGGCAGAGCCGTTCCCCGGCCTCGCCCGCCGCCGCCGCCAGCCGGCCGAGTCCGAAGGTGAGTGCTTCGAGTACGGCGATGGTCACCCGGCGCTCCAATCCACGATGCCGCGTCCGCTCCTCGCCCGTCGGGACAGTAGTCGTCCGGCGCGCGCGATCGGTTCCCCTGCGGCGGCGTGTCGCGCGGATCGCGGGTCCGGAGCCCGAACCGGTGCGCCGCCGGGGCGGGATGCCCCGGCGGCTCCGGACTCCGGTACGGCCTAGCGGGCGGCCCGGGCGCGCAGGCCCAGCAGGACGTCGATCACCAGGAAGACGGCCAGGGAGATCCCCATCAGCGGCAGGAAGTACCCGACCACGAGCGCGACGACGACGAGCGGCGCCAGCACCGCCCAGTGCACCGCCCGCCAGGTGCCCCGGGGGTACGGCCGGCCGAAGCCGCGGGTCGGCCGGCGGCGCCACCACATCCGGTAGCCGAGCAGGATCAGCGCGATGAGGCCGGCGGCGAGCGCCGCCAGGACGATCTGGTTGACCAGGCCGAACAGCAGCCCCATGTGGGCGTCGATGCCCCAGGTGGTCAGCTTGGCGGCCAGCGGGTAGTCGGCGAACCGCAGCTCGCCCACCACCTGGCCCGCCGGGCTGACCGCGACCTGGTCCAGGCGCTCGGGCACGGTCTTGTCGATCTCCTTGACCACGTAGGCGCCGCCGGGCTTGGCGGGCCACACGATCTCCAGCGGGCCGGACAGCCCCTTGCCGGCGGCGGCCGTCACGACCTGGTCGATGCCCGCGTCCGGGGAGCCGGCCGCCGGAGCGTCCGATCCGGAGTGCCCGGCGTGCCCGCCGCCGCCGGTGTTGATCGAGGGCGTCTGCCAGCCGAACGCGGCGCGCAGGTCGCCGATGTTCTCCCCGGCGTACTTCGACCAGGTCAGACCGGTCGCGGACAGGAACAGCAGGCCGACGACCGCCCACAGGCCGACCGACCCGTGCCAGGACAGCGTGCGGCGCGACCCGGTGGCGGCGCGGTCGGGAGTGAACAGGCCGCGCAGCCGGCCGCCGCTGCGGCGGCGCCTGCTCAGCCACAGCGCGAGCCCGCCGAGGGCCACGACCCACAGCCAGCTCGCGGCGAGCTCGCTGTAGATGCGTCCCGGCTCGCCCAGGTGCAGGCGACGGTGCAGCTCGGAGATCCAGGCGCGCACCGGCAGCGCGCCGGAGCCGCCGTAGCTCGCCAGCTCGCCGCGCACCTGCCCGGTCGAGGGGTCGACGAACACGGCCATCTGCGTGCTCTCGGGCAGGCCCGGCTGGTCGAACAGGACTCTGGTGGTCTCACCGGGTTCGGCGGCGGGGCGTACCGAGGTGATCGTGCCCTGGGGGTGCGCCTTACGGGCCGCGTCGATCTGCCCGCTCAGCGGGAGCCGCGTCTGGCCCACGGGTGCGGTGAGCTCGTGCTGGTAGACGACCTTTTCGATCTGGAAGGAGAGCGCGTACAGCAGGCCGGTGGTCGCGGCGACCAGCAGGAACGGGGCGATGAGGATGCCGGCGTAGAAGTGCAGGCGCAGCACCAGCGGGCGCAGCGCGGCCCAGGTGGCCCGCCGGGGCGGGGGAGTTCGGGCGGGGTCGACGGCGCGGTCGACGTCAGCGGTAGAGGTCACGAGAAGCTTCTCCGTTCACGGTGAACACGCACGTCAACGATGCGCGTCACGTCAGCGAGGGGATGTCCGGCCGCAGGTACGCGCGCACGCGGCGCGGGGCGGCATTCGGGCGTACGGCATGACGAGCCGTTGCCGCCGGTCGGACACGGCGGCAGCCCGGATCAGAGAACGGAGAGGCTGAGCGGTGGACCGCGCCGTGACACCACGACGCCGAAGTCGGACCGGCGGGGCGCCCTGGAACGGGTGTCGGGTACGCGACCGTGCCGGTGCGGGACGATGTCGGCGGGCGCGCCCAGCAGGAGGCCGATGACGGCCAGCAGGGCGTGGACGGACGTGACCGCGAGGTGCACGATGGTCGCCAGGGCCGTCTCGCCGCGTTCGAGGGTGAACGCGGAGAAGACCGCCATCGTGGCGTGGATCAGCAGCATGCCGAGGCCGGTGCCGTGCTCGTCGGTCCACGGTGACGAGGGGCCGGTCATGGCGCCGACGAGGAACAGGTGGTGCAGGCCGTACTGCGCGGCGAAGCACGCCACCAGCAGGACGTCCAGCCCGCGCTGACGACGGGCCAGCAGGAACGCTCCGGCCCAGGTCAGCACCAGCGCGACGGCCAGGGTGCCCGCGCTCACGGGGGCGCCGCCGGCCAGCACGTGCAGTGCGGCCGAAACCAGCACGCACGCCACCGCGAACACCGCGGCACGTAGCGCGCGCCAGAACGGCCGACCGATGTGCACGGGCGTAATCGTGCCAGACCCCCTACAAGCCGTCTATGTGTAAAAATACGGACATGTCCCCCCAGAACGCTGGGCTCGTTCTGAACGGCGGATGACCGGCCCGTACTCGCCGGTCAGACGCGCCTGAATTTCCGCAAATCCCGTGAAACGCTCACCCGGCGTGCGCATCGGTGTGGGCCCCCTGAATATGCGCCCCAGCTATCGCCCCGGCGTGGCCTCATAGGATGATGGCCGGACCATGACCGCGAGCCTCCCCTTCCGTCTCCTCCGGGCCGCCACGTTCGCAGCGGTGTGCCTGGGGCTTGGCATGGGAGCGCACGTGCTGGCCGGCGGCGCGCTGTCCACGCCGCATGTGTTCGGCGGCCTGGTCCTGGCGTTCGGCGCGGCGCTGCCGCTGACCGGCCGGGAGCGCACGCTCCGGGTCATCCTGCCCCTTCTGGCGGCCGTGCAGGTCGCGCTGCACCTGATCTTCTCGCTCGCGCACCTGGTCCCGCTCGGGCCGCCCGGCGGGCACGCGCACTCCGGCCTGGTGCCGGGCATCGGCATGCTGATCATGCACGCGTGGGCGGTGACCCTGACCGCGTTGTGGCTCGCCCACGGCGAGGCCGTGCTCTGGGGACTGCTGCGCCGGCTCGGCGTCGGACTCTGCCGGCTGCTACTGGCCCACCTGCGGCCCGTACCGATGCCGGCGTCCGTCCCGGCCGGTGACGCCGAGCCGCGGGAGCCGCGCTCGGCCCTGCTGCGCCACGCGCTGACCAGGCGTGGTCCGCCTTCCCCGGCACCGGCCGGCGTTCTCGGCTGATCGGCCGCTCCGGCCGCCGGGAACGCCTTCGCCGTCCCCTGTGCCCGCTCCGGCGGGGGCCACGGCCGCTCTTCGTGCCGCCGTGGCCGCAGGAAAGCCATCGTGACCTCTTCTCCCGTGTCCGGTGCCCGCGCGCCGAGGCTTCTTCCGGCATGCGCCGGGCCCGGACCGCCACAGGAAGGCCTGACCATGTTCGTTCGTCGTCTCACCCTGCCCGCCGGGCTCGCCCTCGCCGCGGCCGTCACCCTCGGCGGGTGCGGCTCGCAGGCCACCCCGGCACCGGCCGCCGCCACGCCGGCGGCCGCGGTGACCGGCTCCACCCCGGCCGCCGCCCTCACCATCACCGACCCCTGGGTCAAGACGACCAAGGAAGGGATGACGGCGGCGTTCGGCACCCTCGTCAACGACACCGACACCGCGATCACCATCGTCTCCGCCGCCTCACCGGCCGCCCCGAAGGTCGAACTGCACGAGGTCGTCGACTCCGGCGGCAAGATGATCATGCGGCCGAAGGAGGGCGGCTTCACCGTCCCGGCGCACGGCACCCACGCGCTGGAGCCCGGTGGTGACCACATCATGCTCATCGACGTCGGCCAGGAGGTGAAGCCCGGCGCGCAGGTCCCCTTCACCCTGACCTTCAAGGCCGGCGGGAAGCTGGAGTTCACCGCGGTCGGCAAGGACTTCGCCGGCGGCAAGGAGGACTACCAGCCCGGCATGGACATGGACAAGGGCTGAGACGGTGCCCTCCACCCCCGAACCCCGCCTCACCCGCAGAGGACTGCTCACCGGAGGCGCCGCCGTCACCGCGGCCGGCGCCCTCGCGGCCTGTGCCGCCGAACGACCCGCTCCGGCGGAGCCGGCGGCCACCGTCGCACCCGTGGCCGCCGCCACGTCGGTGGAGCCGTTCCACGGACCGCACCAGGCCGGAGTCGCCACGGATCCGCAGGCCCACGCCGTGTTCCTCGGCCTGGACCTGCGGCCGGGCACCGATCGGGACGCCGTCGTACGGCTGATGCGCCTGCTCACCGACGACGCCCGCCGGCTCACCGCCGGACGGCCCGCCCTGGCCGACATGGAGGCCGAGCTGGCGGCACGGCCCGCCCGGCTCACGGTGACCTTCGGATTCGGCCCCGGACTGTTCACCGCCGTCGACGCCGGCCACCTGCGCCCCCGCTCGGTGGCCGACCTGCCGTCCTTCTCCATCGACAAGCTGCAGAAGCGGTGGAGCGGAGGCGACCTGCTGGTACAGATCTGCGCCGACGACGCGCTCACCGTGGCCCACGCGCTCCGGGTGATCACCAAGGACGCGCGGGCCTTCACCACGGTGCGCTGGACCCAGCGCGGCTTCCGCCGCAGCGCCCACACGCAGGCCGCCGGCACGACGCAGCGCAACCTGATGGGCCAACTGGACGGCACCGTCAACCCGCGGCCCGGCTCACCGGAGTTCGACAAGGCGGTCTGGGCCGCCGACGGGCCGCAGTGGCTGCGCGGCGGCACCACGCTGGTGCTGCGGCGCATCCGCATGGAACTGGAGACCTGGGACGCCGCGGACCGGACGGCCAGGGAGTTCACCATCGGGCGGCGCCTCGGCGACGGCGCACCCCTGACCGGCCAGGCCGAACACGACGAGCCGGACTTCGACCGGCTCACCCCCGCCGGGCTGCCGGTCATCTCCGAATACGCCCACATCAGGCGGGCCCACGTGCAGGACCCCGCGATACGCATCCTGCGCCGGCCCTACAACTACGACGAGGGGGTCACCGCGGAGGGCAGGTCCGACTCGGGGCTGCTGTTCGCCTCCTACCAGGCCGACATCGCCGGCCAGTACCTCCCCGTCCAACGGAACCTGGCCGAGGCCGATCTGCTGAACGAGTGGACCACACCGATCGGATCGGCGGTGTTCGCCATCCCACCTGGCTGCGGCCCGGCCGGCTGGGTCGGCGAAACCCTGCTCGGCTGACCCGGCCACGGAGCGGTCCGGCCCCGCCGGGGCCGGGCCGCTCCACCGGAGCCCGTCCAGACGGACCGCTAGGCGGCGAACAGCAGCATCAGGCCGGTGACCGTGTAGACCACCATCAGGACGAGCAGCGGGATCTGGCCCATGACCGCGGTGCGCCGGGGGAACAGGGCCAGGGCGCGGTCGTGGGCCAGGACGGTGCCCATGACATGGCCCACGATGATCACCGTGACCTGGAGCATGGCGATGGACGCCGGGCTCAGGCCCGCCGCGCTAACGGTCCAGCCGGCCGTGCCCAGCCAGTCGGCTCCCACGACGAGCGGGTCCGACAGCAGGGCCAGGGTGCGCTGGCCTTCGAGCAGCAGCAGCGTGAAGTAGTGGGCGATCAGGTAGCCGACCGCGATCGGCACGATCGAGTGGGCCAGCTCCCCGGCCGTCCGCCCCGGCTCGGCGCCGCCCAGGCGCCCGGCCCACGCCGTGGTCGCCAGGTAGGCCGCGAGCACCAGGCCGATCACCACCACCAGCCCGGCCGTGCCCAGCACCGGCGCGGGGATCCCGCTCTCCTGGATGAACCGCACCCAGATCGGCGCGTTCGACAGGCTGTCGTACATCGTGGAGCCCAGCAACAGCACCACCAGGGCGACCAGGCCCGGCGCGCGCTCCAGCCCGGCCATGCCGTCCAGCGGATTGCGCCAGGTCAGGGCACCGTCCGGGTTCCTGCCGATCGGGGCCAGCCTGCCGATGAGATCGCTGTAGGCCTCGAACGCGTCGCCCTTGCCGAACCACCCCGAGCCGAACACCACCGCGCCTGCGAGCATGACCACGCTGTAGGTCGCGAGCCAGGCGCCGATGACCGGCAGCGTGGCCCGCTCGGGGCCGACCAGCTCCAGCCAGGTGAACGCGAACAGCCCGGCGGCGGCAGGCCAGTACCCCAGCCCTTCAGGAAGCGGCCGCATCCCGCGCCGGGGGTCGCGCCGCAGCGCGGCGCAGGCCAGAAGGTGCAGCGTGCGCAACGGGTTCAGCGCTCGCCAGACCGGGCCGAAGAGCAGCGACAGCGGTACCAGGCCCACCCAGAACAGGACGTAGAACACACCGGCCGTCGGGTTGGCGGCCCGGTCGGGTCCGAAGAGCAACCCGACGCAGAAGTACGCCGCCGCCAGCAGCCCGGCCACCCGTACGGCCCAGCGCCACGCCGCCGCGTTCACCAGGCCCCGGATCCCCGCGGCCACCGGGCGGGCGTACTGGAGCGCCCCGGCGAGCCGCGGCTCGGTCCACAGCACGCCCAGCCCGGCGAACGACACCAGCAACGCCACGACGGCGCCGATCAGCGCGGCCACGAAGGGGATCGGCAGGTCCTGGCGGCCGCCGATGCCGTGCGCGAGGGTGAGCACCCGGTCGCCTAGCGCACCACGAGCTGGAAGAGCTGCAGCTCCTGCTCATGGGTCTCGGCCTCGAACAGCCCGGTCTGGTCGGCCACGAACTCGATGGTGGCCGGAGTGCCCGGCTGCAGGTCGGCCCCCTTGTCGTAGCCGTGCACGTGCGCCTCGTCGGCGACGTCGCTGGTCACGGTGATCTTCACCTTCTGCCCCTTGGCGACCTCGACGCGTCCCGGGGGCGGTGTCACCGCCCGGCCCTTGATGGTCACCGCGATCTCCTTCACCGTGGCCGGGGCGGACGCGCCGGCGTCCGCTCCGCCACAGGCGGAGGCGCCGAGCAGCGTCGCGCCGAGCAGCGCGCCGGTGGCGAGAAGACGGATCCGGGAAGCGAAGAGTCTCACTGTCGTACTCCAGGTGCGGAAAAGCGGAAAAGGGGTCGATCTCTTGGGGAGGGGGTTCAGCGCCGTGGGGGGCGTGCCGGTTTCCCGGCACGCTTCGACGGGGTAGGGCGCCCGCGTGCGGCGGCGGGCTTCCCGCGCGGGCCGGCGGGCTTCTTGGACGCCGGTCGCCCGCCGGCGGTCCGCGGTCGTGCGGCCCGCGCAACCATGACGCCCACGCCGACGATCAGCAGGGCGGGCAGCAGCCACACCCACAGGTCCACGCCGGAGGACGCGGGAGACCCGGTCGCGTCGCCCGGCGCGGCGACGGGAGTGGCGGCCCCGGACTGGTCGCCGGAGCCCTGGTCACAGCCGGTCTCCGGCATGGTCCTCGGCGTACAGGCCGGCGAGGCCCCGGCGCTCGGCCCGGCCTGCGCCCCCTCCGGGGAGGACCCGCTCGTGGTCTCGCCGGAGGCGGCGAGCAGAGCGGGGTCGGGAGCGTTCGTGGGCGTCTTCCAGCCCTTGGGCGGCTTGGTGGTCGGGCCGGTGTAGGTGAACCGGAGCTCCCCGCGCACCTTGTCGCCGTCCGAGGCCACGTGCCAGTAGTGCGCGACGTAGACGCCCTTCTCCGGCCAGTAGCCCACCGGGACGCGCGCCTCGAACCCCTCGTGGTAGAGCTTCGGCTCCCACACGCCGTTGACCAGGAACAGTTCCCGTACCGGCTCGTCCAGGCGCTTGGTCTCGCCGGGGGACCAGGGCCGGTCCACCCGGACGCCGCTCGGGGCGGTGACGGTGAAGTACCCGTACGAGACCGGCTGCTCGGTGAAGTACAGCGACACCGCGTCCAACGGGTCGGTGACCGTGCTGTCCTTGGCCGGCACCGACAGCGCCAACTGCCCGTGGGCCTGCGCCGGAGACGCCAGCCCGACGAGGACGAGACATCCCGCGAGGGCCGGCAGCAGGATCCGGAGCAACGGCATGACCGCTCGGCGGTGCGACCGCCGGAGCGCCGCGGCGATGCCCGCTGACGGCGCCGGCCAGGGAGGGGTGACGGTGGACGGAGGCAACGAAATCCTTTCTCAGGAATACGCGTGCGCCGACCACGTGACATCCAACGTAAGCCCCGACGGGCGGTGAGGGTGCCGATTCCCTGGCCCGGCGGATACCGGTCACATCTTCGCCATCGGTTCAGCCGACCGTCAACCCTTCCGCGTGGTACGGACGGCGAAGCCCGGGCGCGGCGGGCCCGCACCGGGTGACGCCGGCCGGCCGATCGCGGGCGTCCGGTCCGCCCGATTCGCGGGCGGATCCGCCTCGTGCGGCGCTGCTCCACCCCGGCCGGCCGCGCGATCCGGGCCCGCCCTTTAACCCATTCTTGGACGGTCGAAAAGGTCTTGTGTGCGGAAAAGTTCTCAGTTACGTTAACCGCTGGAAACGTAATCGATAACGTTTGCAGTGGAGAGGCCCGCAATGGCCGAGGTCGGTGCTCCGGTGACGATGAGCGATGTCGCGCGAGCGGCGGGCGTCTCCACCGCGACCGTGTCGCGGGTGGTCAACGGCCGTTACGGCGTCAGCGCCAGCACGATCGCCCAGGTGCGTTCGGCCATCGAGCGACTGGGCTATGAGTCCAGCCTGGTGGCGACCAGCCTGCGGCGCAGCCGTACCAACGTCCTGGGCCTGGTCACCCACAGCTTCCAGTCCTACACCGCCGAAGTGCTCAAAGGCGTGATGCAGGCGCTGAGCCGGTCGGGCTTCGACCTGATCATCTACGCCAACAGCGACCTGTACGAAACGTATTCGGAAGGCTGGGAGCAGCGGCACCTGACCCGGCTGGCGGGCACGCTGACGGACGGGTGCATCGTGGTCACCCCCTGGGGCGAGGTGCGGAGCAGCATCCCGGTCGTCGTCATCGACCCGGTGAAAGGTTCATCGGTGCCGTCGGTGACGGCGGACAACCTCGCGGGTGCCACCTCGGTGGTCGAGCATCTCCTCGCCCTGGGGCACCGGCGTATCGGGTTCATCGCGGGCCGGTCCCGGCTGGAGGCCGCGTGGTCGCGTGAGGAGGGGTACCGCAGGGCGCTGGTCGCGGCCGGGGTGCCCGTCGATCCGGAGCTGATCGGCAGAGGCGACTTCAACCCCGAGTCCGCCGCTCCGCTGGCCCGCGCGTTACTGGAGAGGCCCGACCCTCCGACGGCGATCTTCGCGGCGAGCGACGGGATGGCGCTGAAGGTCCTGGAGGTCGCCAAGCAGATGGGGCTCGTCGTTCCCCGCGACCTGTCGGTGGTCGGATTCGACAACATACCGGAGTCGGCGCTGGCCGAGCCGGGGCTGACCACGGTGGACCAGTCGATGTACCGCCTCGGATACGAGGCCGCGCGCATGCTCAAGTCACTGGTGACCGGTGAGTGGCAGGGCGACCGCCGGCTGCTGCTCCCGACCGGCTTGGTGATCCGCGGTTCCACCTCACCCCCGGCGAGCACCGTCGAACCGTGACACACCCATAGACCATCCAGGCACACCGAAGGCTCAGGCAAGGCCACGACGGAGGTGAGGCGCACAATCCACGGCAACACCCAACGGTGAAACCAGGCCGGCAGTCGGGTCGCATCCGCTACCGGCCATCAAAGGAGTGTGATTATGACACGACTCTATCACGGCGGCCTGCGCCACGAGCGCATACGCAGGCTCTCCACGATGCTCATGGCCGGGGTGACGGCGATCGCGGCGGTCCTGCTCACGGCGCCACGACCGGCCGCGGCGGCGGACACGCCATGGCTGGACGTCTCCGCCGACCGCTACGCGACGTTCAGTGTCCCGGCGGCCTACGTGCAGACCAACGTGGGCCAGGTGTCACAGGTCGTCATCGAGGGGAACTTCGGCCCCTCATCCGGCTGGACGGAGTTCGGCCTG
Source organism: Sphaerisporangium melleum (assembly GCF_014646695.1). Classification (GTDB taxonomy): domain Bacteria; phylum Actinomycetota; class Actinomycetes; order Streptosporangiales; family Streptosporangiaceae; genus Sphaerisporangium; species Sphaerisporangium melleum. The sequence goes on along the minus strand of NZ_BMNT01000007.1, from coordinate 153,621 downwards.
ACCCGCCGGGGCGACGCCTGGTCGGGAACCCTCGGCCCGCTCAAGCCGGGGCTGTACTACTACCAGGTCACGGCCGATGACACCAAGAGCTTCAAGGAGCCGACGAACGGCACCGGCGTGGCCGCCAAGCCGCTCTGGAGCACCTTCCTCGTCGCGGGCGACTCCGCGCGCCTGCTGGCGGACGCGCCCCAGGGCGGCACGGTACAGACCCTGACCTACCGGACCAAGCAGCAGCAGCGGTCGGCCCTGGTGTGGACACCGCCGGGGTACTCCGCCAAGCCCGGCAAGCCGTACCCGGTGCTGTACCTGCAGTCCGGCACGGACCGGAGCGCGAGCGACTGGCTCGACCTCGGCCGGGCCAAGCAGATCCTCGACAACCTGTCGGCCGACCGCGCCATCGAGCCGATGGTGGTCGTGATCACCGACGGCCGCGGACCGGACGACGACAAGGAGCTGAAGGACCTCCGCAAGGCGGTCGGGGACGCCTACCGCGTCCACCACGACCGGGAGCACCAGGCCATCGCCGGTGTGTCCGAGGGCGGGGCGCAGGCGTTGCGCGCCGCGCTGACCGGGCCGGGGCAGTTCGCCTACGCCGGCTCGTTCTCGGGCCTGCTGACCGAGGTCGCCGGCAAGCCCGGCCCCGGCGCCGGCAAGCTGGTGCGTCTGTACACCGGGAACGTGACCGACCCCGCCTACAACGCGACCGTCCGCCTGACGAAGGCGCTCGACCGCGCCCGGGTCAAGTACGAGTTCGACGGGGTCAACCCCGACGGCGGGCCGAACTGGGCCGCCTGGCAGGAGAACCTGATCGACTTCCTGCCGCGGCTGTTCCGCAAGGCGGGCGACCACGGTCCGAGCGACGGTCACGGGCCGCTGAAGGGCGAGTTCACCCCGCCGGCGCCCGGCACCACCCCGACGCCGTTCATCAAGGACGGCTTCGTCACCTTCGAGACCACGACCGAGTACAAGGACGCCCAGCACGTCACGGTGTGGGCGAACATCGCTCCCGGCGGGAGCTGGCTGCGCGTCCCGATGTCCCGTGAGGGTGACCGGTGGCGGGTGACCATCGGCCCGCTGGAGCCGTGGTTCTACTACTACCGGTGGATCGTGGACCGGGTGGGGGTCAAGGACGCCTCGAACCCCACGAAGGTCACCTCCGAGCCGGCCTGGAGCACCTTCCTCGTCCCCGGCGAGGCGGCGCGCCTGCTCACCGACGTTCCGGCCGGCCAGGGCGGAAAGGTGGAGAGCCTGACGTACCGCAGCAACGTGGCGAACGCCGACCGGACCGCGCTGGTGTGGACTCCGCCCGGGTACGACCCCGACCGCGCGGAGCCGTACCCCGTCCTCTACCTCCAGCACGGCAGCGGTCAGAACTACACCGACTGGACCGAGATGGGACGCGCCAAGCAGATCCTCGACCACCAGTTCCTCGACGGGGATCTGACCCCGATGGTGGTCGTGATGGGCAACGGCAACTCGTCCAACTTCACCAAGGAACTGCTGGAGAACATCGTCCCGGCGGCCCGCGCCCGCTACCACATCTCTGACGACCCCTCGCGCCAGGCCCTCGCCGGCCTGTCGATGGGCGGTGGCCAGGCGATCGGCGTGCTCAAGGCCTACCCGGGGCGGTTCGCCTACGTCGCGGCGTTCTCGGCCGGGTTCGGCGGCGGCACCGGCGTCGACGTGGCGGCGATCAACAGCGGCACCAAGCTGTTCCGCGTGTACGTCGGCGACGTGACCGACTTCGTGTACCCGTCCTTCATGGCCGGACTGACCACCATGGACAACCTCGGCGTCCGCTATGAGTTCGACGGGGTAACCCCCGGGCCGCACGGCTGGGACGTGTGGCAGAAGAACCTCATCGACCTGGCGCCGCGCCTGTTCAAGAGCTAGGCGAGCCCGTTGGAGGCGGCATCACCGGGGACGTTCCCGCCCCCGGTGATGCCCGGCACGAACCTGAGCCTCCACACGAGGATCGGCCAGGACAGGGCACGGGTCGTGGTGTCACCCGTGCCCTGTCCTGGTCAATCGCTCGGCCGCAGCGGCGGCGCATGGACTTTCCGTGCGCCGCGATCCCGGAGGGGAAATATGTCAATGAAGAAGAGCCTATTTGTCACGGCGGCCATGCTCACGGCCGCGACCGCGCTCGCCGCCTGCTCCCCCGACGCGGGTAAGGGCACGGCCAGTGGGGGAACCGAGGGAGGGAACAACGCGAGCAGCTGCACGAACACGATCACCAAGAAGGACCTGCCGGTCGTGACGATGTGGGGCTGGTACCCCAACACGCAGCTCGTCGTGGACAACTTCAACAAGCAGAACAACGAGGTGCAGGTCTGCTGGACCAACGTCGGCCAGGGCGGTGACGAGTACCAGAAGTTCCAGACGGCCATCTCCGCGGGCACCGGCGCACCTGACGTGATCATGGTCGAGATGGACCGCATCCCGACCTTCCAGATCCAGAACGCGCTCGTCGACATCAAGAAGTACGGCTACGACGCCGTCAAGGCCAACTACAGCGAGGGCGCCTGGAAGGACGTCTCGGTCGGCGACGCGGTCTACGGGGTGCCGGTCGACGGCGGCCCGATGGCGATGATCTACCGCAAGGACATCTTCGACAAGTACAAGATCACGCCGCCGAAGACGTGGGCCGAGTACGAGCAGGCCGCGCAGAAGGTGAAGGACGCGGGCGGCCCGAACTTCGGCGACTTCGGCTCGAACGTGGCGGCCGTCACGATGGCCCTGCAGATCCAGAAGGGCGCCACCCCGTTCACCTACGACCCGGCGCAGCCGAAGTCGATCGGCATCAAGCTGAACGACCAGGCGTCCAAGGACGTGCTCGACTACTGGGGCGGCCTGGCGAAGAAGGGCCTGGTCGGCACCCAGGACCAGTTCACCCCCGAGTACATCGCCGGCGTGATCAACGGCAAGTACGCGACGTACATCTCGGCGGCCTGGGCGCCCGGATACCTCACCGGCGCGGGCGTCGGCAAGGGCAAGGACACCGGCAAGTTCGCGGTGGCGCCGCTGCCGCAGTGGGACGCCGCCAACCCGGTGCACGTGAACTGGGGCGGGTCGGCCTTCTCGGTGACCAGCCAGGCGAAGAACCCCGAGCTCGCGGCGAAGGTGGCCTACGGCATCTACGCCGACGACGCCTCGCTCACCGACGGCTGGACCAACCAGATCATCTTCCCGCTGAACCTCAAGGCGCTGAAGTCCCCCGAGTTCGTGGACCTCAAGGTGCAGTTCTTCGACGGCCAGCAGGCGAACAAGGAGGTCTACGTCCCCGCGGCCGACGGCTACAAGGGCGTCACCTACAGCCCGTTCGGCCAGTACTACTTCGATGCCCTGACCAAGCAGATCAGCGCGATCATCGATGGCTCCGTCAGCGGCGCCGAGGCTGCTGACCGGCTCCAGGAGGACGTGGTGAACTACGCCAAGGAGCAAGGTTTCACCGTCCAGTGACCCCGAGGGTGGGCCGGCCGGCTCCCGGCCGGCCCACCCCGCCACGCCCCCTGCACCGACCCCCGGAGCCCATGATGACCCTCCTGATCGAGGAGAACCCACCACGCACCGAAGAGAAGGCGAAGACCACCCACGGCAAGGTGCGCCTCCGTGAGCACCTGATGGGATGGCTGTTCGTCGGGCCGTTCGGCCTCGTCTTCCTGGCGTTCCTCATCGCGCCGCTCGCGTACGCGCTGTACCTCAGCCTCTTCCAGAAGAAGCTGATCGGCGGCACCAGCTTCGTCTTCCTCGACAACTACGCGAAGGCGTTCACCGACCCGAGCTTCCTGTCCGGGGCGTGGTTCGTCATCCGCTTCGCCCTGTTCGCCATCCCGCTGCAGATCCTCCTCGCGCTCGGGATGGCCCTCATCCTGGACGCGGTGACCTCGGTGTTCATCCGCTTCTCCCGGCTGATGATCTTCCTGCCGTACGCGATCCCCACGGTCATCGGGGCGGTCATGTGGGGCTTCCTGTACAGCAAGAGCTTCGGGCCGCTCACCGACATCTTCGCCCTGTTCGGCGGCACGGCGCCCGACTTCTTCAGCAAGAACCTGATCTTCTACGGCCTGCTCAACGTCGTCACCTGGCAGTGGGCCGGCTACTACATGATCATCCTGTACGCGGCGCTCCAGGGCATCGACCCGACGCTGTACGAGGCCGCCCGCATGGACGGCGCCGGCAGGTGGCAGATCGCGCTCCGGATCAAGATCCCGCTGATCGCCCCCGCGCTCGTCCTGATCCTGGTCTTCTCGCTCATCGGCACCCTGCAGTTCTTCAACGAACCGCAGATCCTGCGCTATCTCGCCGCCGGCACGATCGGACCGGACTTCACCCCCAACATGTACGCGTACTCACAGGCGTTCAAGCTCGCCAACTTCAACTACGGATCGGCGATCTCCTTCGCCCTCGGCGGCATCGTGTTCGCGTGCGTCTACGCCTTCCTGTTCTTCACCCGCAAGCGGAGGAGCTTCCTCTGATGACCACCGTCTCCCGCGCCGGCGGACGCCGCAGGCCGCAACGCCACCTTCCCCTGCAGGTGCTCCTCGGCTTCCTGGTCGTGTACTTCCTGGTGCCGTTCTGGTGGGTCATCGTCAACAGCTCCAAGGATTCCCCCGGCCTGTTCAGCGGCGGTAACACGCTGTGGTTCACCGACAACGTCGACTACCTCGGCAACCTGGAGCGGCTGTTCACCTACGACGGCGGCATCTACGGCAGGTGGATCCTCAACTCCACGCTGTACGCGCTCGCGGGCGGACTCGGGGCCACCATCCTCGCCGTCATGGCCGGCTACGGGTTCGCCAAGTACCGGTTCGCCGGCCGGCGCTTCAGCTTCTCGATCCTGCTCGGCGCGTTGATGGTGCCCGGAACGGCCCTGGTGATCCCGACCTTCATCATGTTCTCCGGGCTCGGCCTGACCAACACCATCTGGGCGGTGATCCTCCCGTCGCTGCTCAACCCGTTCGGCGTCTACCTGATGCACGTGTACGCGCGCGACGCGGTCCCCGACGAGATCCTGGACGCGGCGCGGGTCGACGGCGCGGGTGAACTGCGGACGTTCCTGCGGGTCGCGTTCCCGCTGATGCGGCCCGCGGTGGTCACCGTGCTGCTCCTGTCGGCCGTGGCATCGTGGAACAACTACTTCCTGCCGCTCGCCATGCTCTCCGACAACCGCCTGTTCCCGGTCACCGTCGGGCTCGGCGTCTGGCAGGGCATCGCCTCGGCCAACAACTCCGGCGGCACCTCCCTGTGGAGCCTCATCATCCTGGGCGCGCTCGTGTCGGTGGTCCCGCTCATCATCGCCTTCTTCACCCTCCAGCGACACTGGCGCGGCGGCCTCTCCGTCGGAGGCCTGCGGTAGCCCGGCTGATTCCCCGTACTCGGCGGCACGCGCCCGCCGGGCCGGTGGACCACGCGCTAATCGGACACAAGGTGCAAATTTATTGTTCTTGGACTACCCGGGCATCGTTCACGTCACGTTCAGGCCTGTGCAGGAGGTTGGTCGGCTGGCAGCGACCTCCAGGAAGGCTCAACAGTGAAGAACGAAAAGGCCCGGGAGTCCGAGCAGTCCGGGCTTTCGCGGCGTCAGCTCGTCAAGTACGCCGGTGTCGGCGCGACCCTCGCCGCCGCGGTCCCCCTCGTGGGCGGCACCCCCGCACAGGCCGATGACGAGCGCAAGTTCGGCAACGGCGGCGACAAGGGCCGCAGGTGGCGGGCCGGCGACCATCACGTCCACTCCGAGTACAGCGGCGAGTTCGACACCAAGACGAACCCGCCGACGTTCCACAAGGGCGCCGACGCGGTGTACCCGATCGTCACCAACGCGATCATGGCCAAGTACTTCGGCCTGACCTGGGCGATGTGCACCGACCACGGTGGCCCGACGCACTCCAAGGTCAACCTGGAGCAGGCCTACCCCGACCTGCTGCGCTCGCGCGTACTCGTCCCCGAGGTGCTGCAGTTCTGGGGCATGGAGTTCGACGCCCCGGCGCTCGACCACCACACGCTGATGATCCCGCACCACGCGGACGAGGCCCGGCAGCTGTTCGAGCTGGAGAGCCGTTTCGCCAAGTACGACGCCTTCCCCACCGACCCCGGCCGCGACACCGAGGCCAAGATGGTGGAGTTCCTCAAGGCCGCCCGCGACATGCCCCGCAAGCCGCTGGTGATCGCTCACCACGCCTCGCGCTCGGCGACCGGCCTGGGCGTGTGGGGGCAGGACACCCCGCGTGAGTTCCGCAACGGCAACAACGCCGCCCCGGACGTCTACGTCGGCTTCGAGGGCGCTCCCGGCCACCAGGCCGGGCCGCTGAACGGCGGCGCCCGCGGCGGCTACGGCAACCACCCGACCTACGGCGGCTTCGACCAGATGACCGCCCGGGTCGGCGGTCTGTGGGACTCCCTCCTCGGCGAGGGCCGCCACTGGTGGATCACCGCCACCTCCGACTCGCATGTGCACTGGACCCGCGGCGGCTCGGACTTCTGGCCGGGCGAGTACAGCAAGACCTACGTGGCGGCGCGTCAGGACTACGGCGACATCATGGACGGGCTGCGCAACGGCCGGATCTTCGTCACCACCGGTGACCTGGTCACCGCTCTCGACGTCACCGCGAGCAGCCAGGGCGGCAAGGCCACGGTGAGCGAGACGCTCGTGGTCAACCGCCGCAACCGCTCCGACGTCGAGGTCGAGATCCGCTTCCGGCCGCTGGACGGCAAGAACGCCCACGGCGACCGCCCGGAGGTGCGGCGCGTCGACCTCATCGTCGGCCAGGTCACCGGCGTCAGCGCCAACCTCGACGCCGACACCAACCCCACCACCAAGGTCGTCGCGCGGTTCGGCCCGAAGGACTGGCGCCGCCAGGGACAGGACTGCGTCATCCGCCACACCCTGCGCGACGTGGGGGCCGACAGCTACCTCCGGGTGCGCGGCACCAGCACCGACGAGATGGAGCCGCAGGCCGACGGCAAGGAGAGCCCGTGGGAGGACCTGTGGTTCTACTCCAACCCCGTGTTCATCCGCGTCCGCTAGTCCGCTGATCAGGGCGGCCCGCCTCCCGCGGGCCGCCCCCACCGGCCAGGCTTGCGTTGCGAGGCGCCGCAGGGATCGCGTACGCGTCGCCCGTCACCCTGGGGTGCAGGTTGTCGACCCCTGCTGGCTCAAGGTCACAAGGCCAGGAGATCGTGGCAGTGATGCGTCAGGAACGCGCTCACACCTGGTGTCAGCGCCAGGGCGACCGGTCCGGCGATCAACAGGCCTACAGCGGCAACGGTGGTGAGGCGTTCGTGACGGTTGAGGGGGATCTCTGGACCGAGCATCCGGCGTACACGGGTCAGGGCGTTCTCGCCACCCATGCCCAGGGAGAAGGCGGGCACCCGTCCCGTGGCCAGGCGGACGAGGGCGCTGGCGATGTGGATGCGCGCATGCCGGCGGGCCGCGACGTCGTCCGCCTGGAGTTCGATCAGGCGGGCGATCTCGCTCCTGGCCCGCTGGAAGAGGGGTACGCGTGGAAAGGCCCGGCAGAGGATCTCGCCGACCGCGACCACGAGATGGTGCCGGCCGTGCAGGTGGGCCTGTTCGTGAGCCAGTACGGCCGCCACCTCTTCCGGTGGCAAGGAGCGCAGGGCTCCTGTTGTGATGACCGTGCGGCCTTCGCCCGGCAGGCAGTAGGCGATCGGCTCGGTGTGGTCCAGCACGACCGCTCCCAGCGTGCTGTCGTGCCTGCCGAGCAGGCCCAGCATCGCGGAGTGCTCGCGCCGCTCCCGCCGGGCCTTCAGCAGCACGGCTGCCGCGCAGTAGGCCAGCCGTCCCGCGACGAGGCCGGCCGATGAAAGCGCGATCAGCACTCCGGCGGGGGACACGGCCGTGGCATCGGACAGGAGCGCGGCGCACGCCTCGAAGAGGTCGGCGAGGCCGTGTCCGACCACTGAGGCCGGTATGGCGGCCACGAGCACGGCCAGGACGGCGGAGGTGAGCACGGAGGCGCACGCCGCGTGCCACATGGCGATGCCCAGGCGAGGGGCCCGGTCGGCCCAGCCGCCCCGGGCGAGCAGGCGCGGCAGGGCCACCACTCCGAACAGGGCGTACAGTGCCAGCACGGCTGCGATGATCATGAGCTTCGGCCTCTGGGGGGATAGACCTGGAGCGCGGCCTCCAGGGCCTCGGCCTCTTCGGGGGTCAGGCGCTCCAGGAAGTGCACCAGCGTGGCGGCTCGATTGCCACCGTTGGCCAGCGTGCTACGCATCAACTCGGCCGTGTAGGCCTCCTTGGAGGCGGTCGCCTCGTAGAGATACGCGCGGCTGACCTGCTCGCGTCGCAGCAGCCCCTTCTTGTGGAGGTTGTCCATCACGGTCATGACGGTCGTGTAGGCGATCTGCCGCTCCTGGCGGAGGTCTTCGAGCACGTCCCTGACCGACGCCGGTCGGCGGTAGGACCACATGCGGTCCATCACCACCGACTCAAGGTCTCCAAGGCCCCGTAGCATCCGCCTACCTCTCCCGTGCTTGCGGCCAATGCTATCGAGCTTCGTAGGGGCGCCACAGGTCCCGATGAGGTCCTTCTGACGGCTGATCTGGTCGGCCCCGCGCACCGACCGGCCAGATCCGCATGAACCATATGAACCGGCCCTGGCCCAGGTCTGTACTTGCCGGTGCGATCCCCTACGTCCCTTAGTAGGATCACGCGTCGGGTTCGTGTAAAAGGCCGGTAGATCAAGGATGGTGCCGCTTGGCCGTGCGCCGCATGAGACGGAGCGCCACGCTGGCGGGCGCGCTATGTGCAGCCATCGTGGTACTGCTCACGCAGGGCAGCGCCATCGCCGAGCCTCGTCCGACGGTGGCTCAGGCCGAGGCGAAGCTGGCCAAGCTGGAGGACCAGGCCGACCAGATGGTCGAGCGGTACAACACCGTCGCGGAGAAGTACAAGGCGTCGAAGAAGAAGTACGACCGGCTCGGCGGGCAGCTCAAAAGCGAACTGACCAAGGTGGCGGAGCTGCGCGAGGACCTGGTGGCCACCGCCGTGGGCACCTACCAGTCCGGTGACATACTGCTCTGGCCAGGTTTCGTCAACCAGCAGGATCCGGCGGCGATGCTGTCCGGGCTGGCGGCCGGCAACCAGCTCGCCGCCGCGCGCGACCGCGTCCTGCGCGAATTCGACCTGGCCAACCGCGGGTTGCGTGACAGGCGCGCCAAGGCCAAGGCGGCCTTGGATGAGGCCCGCGACGTCCTGGAGGAGGTCCGCGGGGAGCGCAAGAAGGTCGAGAAACTCGTCGGCGAGCAGGAACGCCTGCTGCGCCGCCTCAATCGGTTCAACCCCGGCGACCCCAACAGCGCCGGGGTCAGGTACACCGGTCCCGCCTCCGGCAACGCCCGCGTGGCCCTGCAGTTCGCCTTCGCCCAGATCGGCAAGCCCTACCGGTGGGGCGCCACCGGCCCCGGTTCCTACGACTGCTCCGGCTTCACCCAGGCGTCCTGGGCGAAGGCGGGGGTGAGCCTGCCGCGCACCACCTATACCCAGTGGTCCTGGGGGGCGAGCCGTCGCGTTTCGCTGGACGCGCTCCAGCCGGGTGATCTGCTGTTCAGCAAGGGACTCGGCCACATGGGCATGTACGTCGGCGGCGGCAAGATGATCCACGCCCCCCGCACGGGCGACGTGGTGAAGGTCGTCTCGCTGGACGACTACTGGCGTGGACGCCTGCTCGGCGCCGTCCGCCCCTGAGGCGGAGTAGCACGTATCGCGAGGCATGCGGTGACCGTGCCGTACGCACGTGCCGCCGGTCCGGAGAGCGCCACCTGTCGCTACCTTGGTACTAAGGCCACTAGTAGGAGTCGGCATGGCGGATGACGGCAAGACCGTGGTGCTGGACGTGAGAGGTCTGCACTGGGCGAGTGAGCAGGGCGTCGTATCCGCGAGCCTCGGCCGGCGGCCCGGCGTGCTGCGGGTAGAGGTCAACCCGGTCGCTCAGACGGCGTCCGTGCGGTTCGATCCGGCGCTCACGTCGGTGGCCGAGCTGCGCCGTTGGGTGCGCGAGTGCGGGTACCACTGTGCGGGCCGGTCGGTGCCGACTCATGTCTGCGACCCGATGCAGGAACCGGATCCGCCCAGCGGCCGTCACGGGACGTCTGCGCCGTCGGCCCTCGAGATGCCCGGCCACGCGCACGACCGGCATGTCGTACCCGCGCCGGCGATGCCGGCACACCCTCGTCACGGGCCGGCGGCTCCAGCTCAGGAGGCGCCACCTCGGGCGATGTCACCGCATGACGCGATGGGGCACGGCGGCCACGCGGGTATGTCGATGGCGGCCATGGTGGCCGACATGCGCAACCGCTTCCTGGTGGCGCTGCTGTTCTCGATCCCGATCGTGGTGTGGTCGCCCATCGGCCGAGAGGTGCTGAACCTCCACGTCCCCGTTCCGTTCGGCCTGCGCGAGGACGTTTGGGCACTGCTGCTCAGCCTGCCGGTGATCTTCTACTCGTCCTCGATCTTCTTCGACGGGGCCGTCCGGGCGCTGCGCGCGCGGACGCTGGACATGATGGTGCTCGTCGCGGTCGCCATCGGCGCCGGCTGGGGGTACTCGCTGGTCGTCACCCTGACCGGCGGCGGCGAGGCGTTCTACGAGGCCGCCACCGTGCTCGCCTCGTTCGTGCTGCTCGGTCACTGGTTCGAGATGCGTGCGCGGGGCGGGGCCAACGACGCCATTCGCACGCTGCTCGACCTCGCACCCCCCAGGGCTCTGGTGCTGCGGGACGGCCGGCAGGTCGAAGTGCCCACCGCCGAGGTCGTGGTCGGCGACCTGCTGCTCGTCCGGCCGGGCACGAAGATCGCCGTGGACGGGGTCGTCGAGGACGGCGACAGCGAGGTGGACGAGTCGATGGTCACCGGCGAGAGCATGCCGGTGCACAAACAGCCGGGCTCGCCCGTCATCGGAGCCACCATCAACAAGAACGGCACGCTCCGCGTGCGAACCACCAAGGTCGGCTCCGACACGGCACTCGCGCAGATCGTCGAGCTCGTCCAGCAGGCCCAGAACTCCAAGGCGCCCGGCCAGAGACTGGCCGACCGGGCGGCGTTCTGGCTGGTCCTGGTGGCCCTGGCCGGTGGGGCGGCCACTTTGCTGACCTGGTTGGTGGTGGGGGCGGCCTTCAGCCTGGCCATCCTGTTCGCGATCACTGTCGTGGTCATCACCTGCCCGGACGCCCTGGGCCTGGCGACCCCCACAGCGATCATGGTGGGAACCGGGCTCGGCGCCAAGCGCGGCGTGCTGTTCAAGAACGCGAGCGCCATCGAGACCGGCGCCCGCATCGAGGTGGTCGTCATGGACAAGACCGGCACTCTGACCAAGGGTGAGCCGGAGGTCACCGACCTGGCCGCCGCCGGGATCGGCGAACCGGAGCTCCTCGCCTTGGTGGCCGCGGTCGAGCGCGAGTCGGAACACCCGCTCGCCGAGGCCGTCGTCCGCTACGCGGAGAGGCGGGACGCCCCGGTGTTCCAGGCGCGAGACTTCCACAACGTCCCCGGTCACGGGGCGATCGCGACCGTGGACGGCCGACGGGTCGTTGCGGGCAACCGGCGGCTCATGGAACGGGAAGGGATCTCACTGGGCGGGCTCATGTCCCGGCGTGACGAACTGGCCTCCGGCGGGCGCACCGTCGTGGTCGCCGCGGTGGACGGCCGCGCGGCCGGGCTGATCGGTATCGCCGACGCGCCGCGCGACACCTCCGCCGCCGCGGTGGCAGCCCTGCACGACCTTGGCATCGAGGTGGTGATGCTGACCGGTGACAATGAACAGACCGCGCGGCGCATCGCCGGAGGGCTGGGCATCGACACCGTCATCGCGGATGTACTACCGGGCGACAAAGCAGGCAAGATCGTCGAACTACAGCGGGACGGCCGGAAGGTGGCCATGGTGGGCGACGGCGTCAACGACGCCCCGGCTCTCGCCCAGGCCGACCTCGGTATCGCCATCGGCGCCGGCACCGACGTCGCCATCGAGACCGCCGATGTCGTCCTCATGCGCTCCGACCCGCTGGACGTCCCTACGGCGCTGCGGATCGGCCGAGGGACGCTGCGCAAGATGCGGCAGAACCTCGGCTGGGCCGTCGGGTACAACGCCATCGCCTTGCCCATCGCGGCCGGGGTCTTCGAGCCCGCCTTCGGCCTGACTCTCCGGCCCGAGATCGCGGCGCTGTCGATGTCGGGCTCCAGTGTGATCGTCGCGGTCAACGCCCTCATGCTGAAGCGCCTCCGCCTCCCCGGCCGTACGGAGTAGGTTCGCGGCTTCCTGCCTCGTCGGGAAGCGCCCTGGGGGCGCATCGGGAGATGCGCCCCCAGGACACCTGTGGGCTACTTGGATCGAAGCATCTGCTTCATCGTGCCGATCTCCGCCGTCTGGCTCGTGACGATGGCGCCGGCCAGTTCCCTGGCCGGTGCGTAGGTCCCGGAAGCCTGCTCCTTCTCCGCCATGACGACCGCTCCCTCGTGATGCTCGATCATCATCGTGAGGAATGCCTTGTCGAAGGCGCCGCCCGACAGCCCTTCGAGCTCCTTCATGTCGTCGGCCGACATCATTCCGTCCATGCCGTGTCCCATCGAGGACATGTCGTCGCCCGGACTCTCGGCGTTCCAGGCGGTCAGCCAACCGCTCATGGTCGTGATCTCGGGTCCCTGGGCAGCCTCGATCTGCTCGGCCAACCGCTTGACGTCAGGGCTGGAGGCCCGCGAGCCGGCGAGCTTGGCCATGTCGATCGCCTGCCGATGATGAGGGATCATCATCTGGGCGAACATCACGTCCTGCTCGTTGTGGTCCGCCGACGAGGTGCCGGTGGCACCGCTGGTGGAAGTGGCGGCGGGCGACGCCATCGAGGACATGCCATGGCCGCTTCCTGGCTCCTGTCCACCGCAGGCGGTGGCGAGCAGCCCGGCCGTGGCCAGAGCGGCCGAAGCGATGACGAGACGTTTCATGTGCACAACTCCGTGGTTCGGTTAGGTGACTGATCCGAAGGCGGCCGCAGAGCGCCGCAGAGGATGTCACCGCCGAAGCACGCAGAGTTGGGTGAGAGTAGGTCCGCGTGCCAGGGGCGCGGAGGTGGCTCTGGGCACGAGCCGGCCGAGGACGCGAGGTTCGAGGCCCCGGCTCGTGCCGAGCGCTCTGGCCACGAGGAACGTCAAGGCCACCATCAGAAGCAGGCCGAGGCACACCTCCCCGCCACCGTGCCCGTCATGGGCGGGCATCTGCCGGTCGTGGGCGTCGGAGGCGCCCGGGGCGTAGGAGGGCATCCCGTCTTGGACGACTCGCATGGTCCAGACGACGGGCATCTCGGCCGGCCCCGGCGTGGGCTGAAGGCCATGCATGGCGAACAACCCCGCCACTAGTGCACATAGTAGGATTTGCCAGGCAACAACCTGGCCTATCACCTCGGATGATCCCTTCCTGCCCACAGAGCCAGCGTAGCGGATGTCCCGCGAGCTACTATCCGCCTTCGGATGAACCGGCGGCCGTCCTGGACCGCCCCTGACAGCCCCCGCGTGCCATTGCCGATCATGCCGGCGGCCGCAGCTCGGGTCCTGCTCACCCTCGACGGCGGCACGCGATATATCCCGTAGCGGGCCAACGCGACGGCCGTTGGGGTCGGCGAACCACGACCTGTGCCGGACGGGCCGGCGGCCGGACAGGTATGGGCGGGCGGTTCAGGTGTTCGGGCGGCGGCAGTGGTAGACCAGCGCGGGCGGCAGATTGCCCCAGATGGTGCGGCTGATGATGACCTCGTCGAACCGCCCGCGCAGCGAACCGAGCAGGCGCCGGGCCGGCGGCGCCCACCGGGTGTGCACGTAGGCGAACGTGGTGAACACCCCGTCCGGTGGCAGGGCCGCGGCCACCGCGGACAGCACGTCGCGCTCCTGGCCCTCGGCGAACGCCGCCCATGGCAGGCCGCTGACCACGACATCGGCCTGCTCGAGGCCACGCTCCGCCAGCACGGTGCCGAGGTCCGCGGCGTCCGCGGTCACGACGTCCACCTTCGGATGGAGGCCGGCCAGCCGCTCGGCGAACCGCGGGTTGATCTCCAGGGCGATGTGCCGGCCGTCACCCGCGAGGCGCCGCTGGATGGCCGCGGTGAACGAGCCGGTGCCAGGACCGAGCTCGACGACGACCGGGGACCCCGTCCGGGGCACCGGAGCCGTGACCTCCGCGGCCAGCGCCGGACCGCTCGGCGCCACCGCGCCGACCGTCAGGGGACTTCTCACGAACTCGACGAAGAACGACACGGCTCGCTTCCCTCTCGCCCGGCGAACGCCGGATCCGTTCCACCTGCCGAAAGCGATCCTCGCCAAGCCGGGACGCCGAATCACCGCCCGGATGTGAAACGTACGCCGTCCAGATGTGGAACACCGGATCTGGCATCGACTTGTCTTGAACGCGTTCAAGCCACTGGGTTAGGCTCGTCCCAGCCGGCTGAGGGGATCACCGATGAAGGTAGTGATACCCGGAGGAACCGGGCAGGTAGGCGCCATCCTCGACCGTGCGCTGACCGCCGCGGGCCATGACGTCGTGATCCTGACCAGACGGCCGGCACGCCGCCATGAGGTCCACTGGGACGGCGCGAGCCTCGGGCCCTGGGCCAAGGAGGTCGACGGCGCCGACATCGTCATCAACCTGGCCGGACGCAGCGTGAACTGCCGCTACACCCCGGCCAACCTGCGGGCCATGATGGATTCGCGGGTGCGTTCGGCCCGGGTCGTGGGAGAGGCCATCGCGACGGCCGAGCGGCCTCCCCGGGTCTGGTTGCAGATGAGCACCGCCACGATCTACGCCCACCGCTTCGACGCGGCCAACGACGAGGCGACCGGCGTGCTCGGCGGCGCGGAACCCGGCGTGCCGGGTTACTGGGCCTACAGCGTGGAGATCGCGAAAGCGTGGGAGCGGGAGCAGGACCGGGCCGAGACCCCGCACACGCGCAAGGTCGCCATGCGCACGGCCATGGTGATGAGCCCTGACCGCGGCGGGGTCTTCGACGTCCTGCTGCGGCTGGCACGGCTCGGCCTCGGCGGCCCGGTGGCGGGCGGCGCGCAGTACGTGTCGTGGATCCACGACCACGACTTCGTCCGCGCCGTGGAGTTCCTCGCCGCCCGGGACGACCTCGCCGGCCCGGTGAACCTCGCCGCTCCCGCGCCTGTGCCCCAGCGCGCGTTCATGCGAGTGCTGCGCGCCGCGTGCGGCGTTCCCGTGGGCCTGCCGGCCACGAAATGGATGGCCGAGATCGGCGCGTTCGCGCTGCGCTCGGACACCGAACTCCTGCTGAAGAGCCGCCGCGTCGTCCCCGCCCGCCTCCTGGAGGCGGGCTTCACCTTCGGCCACCCCCACTGGCCCGGCGCCGCCGCCGACCTCCTGCAGCGCGCACGCACCGGGCCCACCGGCAACTGATCCCTGAGCCCTTCCTCGCCGCCACCGGCTCGCGCACCCGGCGAGTGTCCCTGACGTCGTCCCACGCGGCCGTCTCGGTGGTGGCCGTTGTCGAGCCGCTGATCGGCACGGGCAAGCCCGTCTGCCGCCGAGTGATCGCGCCTTTTTGGTCTGTCCGTAAATGCGTCATCGCGCGCCGGAGCCTTGGCGCCGTGCTTGGCGGATCTTCCTGGAAATCGGCCCTACCAAATCGCATTGATATCTGTAAATATCGGTTCGGATAGTGCTGGTAGGGGTGCCTGGCGTCAGGTAACGACAGGTCGGCTGGTGCGGTGTGGCAGGGCGTCATGCGCTGTGTCATGTCAAGGGAAAGGCCTGAACGTGCGCGAATCCTCAGTCCGCCTCGATCGGGTCGGTGGTTCCCGATGAGTCCGGCGTTGCCCCGCCGGGCGCTGGCCGAGTACGTGGGCACGCTGCTGCTGGTGACGGTGGTGGTCGGATCGGGGATCACGGGGCAGGAGCTTTCGCCCAATGACGTGGGACTCCAGTTGCTGGAGAACTCGATGGCGACGGTCTTCGGGCTCGGGGTGCTGATCCTCATTCTCGGCCCGATCTCGGGAGCGCACTTCAATCCGGTGGTCACGCTGGCCGACTGGTGGGTGCACCGCAGGCTTTCGCTCTCCGACGTGGGGGTGTACGCCGCCGCGCAGATCGCCGGCGCCATCAGCGGGGCCGTGCTGGCCAACGCGATGTTCGGCAAGGCGGCCGTCACCTGGTCCACGCACGACCGTTCGGCCGGAAACCTCCTGCTCGGCGAGGTGGTCGCCACGGCAGGCCTGGTGCTCGTCATCTTCCTGCTGGTCCGCGCGGACAACGCCCGCCTGGCGCCGGTCGCGGTCGCCTCCTATATCGGCGCGGCGTACTGGTTCACCTCGTCGACCAGCTTCGCGAACCCGGCCGTGACCATCGGCCGTGCCTTCTCCGACACCTTCGCCGGGATCGCCCCGTCCTCGGTGCCGGGGTTCGTCGTCGTCCAGCTGATCGGCGGCGCGATCGGTCTCGCTCTGGTGGCCGGGCTGTACGGCCGGGATCCGGGCGTGGTGACGACCGGACATGGGGACGGCGACCCTCTGCTCGCCGATCGCACCCTGTGATCCGGCGGGCCGAAATGGTGCATGGCGTAATTACGAAAAGTATCGCAATGGTCACGTAACACGGGCTGTATGCACGAATAGGCAATGTCGTCAAGGCTCTTGACCGTCGCCGTCGGCCCATTTAATGTGCACTCGTCGGCTGCATCGATAACTATCAATGTTTTCACTTGGTCGAGATGGGGGGCGTTCTGTGGGAGGAAAGGAGCGCACCGCATCCTCCGCCACATCGCGATCGACCCTGGCACTGGACGCCCCGGCCGGCTGGCAGGGCTCGTACGTCCGCGCCACGCTGATCGGCCTGGCCATCGGCGTGCTGCTCTGTGTCCTCAACGTGCTGGTCCTGTTCCGCACCGGCACGTCCTTCGGAGGGTCGGCGCTGGTGGCCGCGCTGGGCGCGGCGCTGCTCCGGGTGGCGGGAGCGCTCAACTGGCAGGGCCTCTTCGTCGTCTTCTCCATCGCCTCCAGTGGATACATGGCGACGGCCGCGCTGGACACCGGCATCGGAGCGGTCGTACTGCGGGCCGGTGAGTTGCCGGCCTGGGGTTTCCTGATGGTGCTGGCGATGGCCGCGAACGCCGTGGGCATCCTGCTCGGCGGGCTCGTCGCGCGGACGCTGGTGGTCGCCGAGAAACTGCCCTATCCGACCCTCAAGCCGGCCATCACCCTGATGGCGTCGCTCAGCACTCCCAAGGACGGGGAGAACGACCGGCTCGGCCGCCTGCTCCCCATCGCCGCCGGCGTGGGCGCCGCGTCGGCCCTGGGGATCGCCCTGTGGGGTCACGACGTCACGCCGGAGATCACGGGCACCCATCTCGCCCTGGCCCTCTCGCCGTTGCTGTACGGGGTCGGCTTCCTCATCGGCCCGCGCGCGTGCGCCTGGCTGGCGGCCGGCGCGGCGTACACCGTCGTCATGTGGGCGGTCCAGGACGGCACGGCGGGACGGACCGTCGCCTACAACGACCATCTGTCCTATCCCTGGGTGCTCGCCGCCGGTGTCGGCCTCATCCTCGGTTACTCCCTCGCCTCGATCGCCCGGGTTCGCGGCCCGCTGGTGCGTTCCATCCAGGGAGGCCGCCCGCTCCCGGGGCGTACTCGATGGCTCGCCGTCGCCGTCCTCGTGGGCACGGCGCTCGTGGCGCTGATGTACCCGTCCCTGCTGCGCTACCTCGGTTACGGCCTGCTCGGCGTCGTGCTGCTCGCCGTGATGACCGTGTTCCTCACCCGGGCCGGTGGCGAGATCGGGCTGGTGCCGTTGTCCCCGGCGCTGTACTTCAGCGTCGTGGTCTTCGCCATGTCCGGCGCGGACCAGACGGCGGCGTTGCTCATGGCCTCGACCATCTGCTGCGCGGCCCTCGCCGCGGTCTACTTCACCTACTCGGTGAAGGTGGCGCACGAACGTCCCGAGGGCCTGTCCGAGCCGCCCAGGCGGCTGACGGGCTGGACGCAACTGGCGGGCGGCCTGGCCGGCGCCGTGGTCGGAGTCCTGGTGATCGCGGTGCTCAGCCGCGCGGGTGTGCTCGGAGGAGGTTCCTTCCCCGCCCCCGTGGCCACGGCGGTCCAGTTCGTGGACGCCACCGTACGGGGATCGGCCGACTACCCCGCCACCGTGGCCCTCGCGCTGGCCGTCTCCGGTCCGCTGGGCCTGGGCCTGGCCTTCACCTCGGCCATGCCCACGATGATCGGCCTCGGGGTGCTGCTTCCCCCCGCCTACTCGCTGACCCTCGCCGCCGGAGGCCTGACCCAGTGGCTGCTCACCCGCCGCAATCCCGGCCGGCGCAGCGCCACCGAGATCGTCGCCTCCGGACTGATCATCGGCGAGGGCCTGATCACCGTGGCGGTGCTCATCGTGCGGGAGGTCCTGCGGTGACCCGCCACCTGGGGCGCGTGCCCCACCAACGACTCTCCCCGCCGCGTCGCGCCGGGGAGCGGGCCGGAGAGCGCGGCAGAGATCACAGCGGAGGAGGTGATACCTATGATCGCCATTTCCATGATCGAGAACGCCGAAGTGTCCGAGAAGCAGACCGACTGCTGCACCGCCATGCGCGGCCGGAAGAACCTCGACGTCGTGACCAGCATCATGGCCAACGACCCCGACGGCTGCGAGTGACCGTGGCCGACGGACCGTATTGCAGAGGTATCCCCTGCCGCGCCCTCCAATCCCCGGTCCACCCCCTGACCCGACCCCCGGCGACACCACGGACACCGTTCCTGGGAGACACACCATGCTTGTGAGCCCGAACACCGTCACCTTCTCGGTCGAGCTTCCCGAGGGCACCCTGGACCCGGCCTATCTCGACGAGAGCGGCAAGGTGAGCGTCCTCGCCAACGCGGTGTCCGGATCGATGGACATCGTCACCACCGCCGAAGTCGCCGTGCTGGAACGGGTGCGCGCCGGGGACGCCACCGTCGGCGGTGAGCTCGTGGCCGGCCTGATCGAGCGCGGGTACGTCTGCACCGACCCGGTCGAGGAGGAGGCACGCTACCGCTCGATCGTCGACGGCTACTTCCAGGCGATCCAGGAAGCGCCGTTCCAGTTCATGTTCATCCCGTCGTTCGTGTGCAACCTGGCGTGCCCGTACTGCTTCGAGGGCGAGCTGACCACCAAGAGCCCGCGCATGGACGAGGAGATGATCGAGGCCGCGTTCGACACCATCCCGGAGATCCAGGAACGGCACCAGAACTCCGGCCCGCCGTACATCACCCTGTTCGGCGGGGAACCGCTGCTGGACACCGCCTACCAGCGCGGCGCCGTCGAGCAGATCCTGCGCGGCTCCTACGACCGCGGCTACCCGGTCACCGCGATCACCAACGGCGTGGCGCTGGACGCGTACGTGCCGATGCTGCTCAAGTACGGCTGCGAGGAGGTCCAGGTCAGCCTGGACGGCACGCCGAGGACCCACGACACCCGGCGGGTGTTCCGCAACGGCAAGCCGACGTTCGAGCTCATCGAGCGCAGCATCGACGTGGCCGCGGAGGCCGGCATCCGCGTGCTGATCCGGGTGCTCATCGACGAGGACAGCGTGGACGACATGCCGCGCTTCGCGGAGTTCGCGCAGGCCAAGGGGTGGATCGACCACCCGAAGATCCGCCTGTTCAACGGCTTCACCAAGGCCACCACGTTCCTGTACGTCACCCCCGACCACCCCGAGGAGAAGCGCAAGCGCATGGTGCGGGGAGACGTCAAGGCCGGGCTCCAGGACGCCTTCTGGGCCATGGTCCAGCAGAACCCCCTGGTGGACCGCATGCTGCAGCCCGACCTGGCCCGCATCAGGTCGGCCGTCCTGGAGGGCGACCGCCTCCGGCCCAACCTCCAGGGGTGCAGCGCGGGTACGAGCGTCGTCGCCTTCGACCCCAACGGGAAGATCTACGGCTGCCCGGAGACGGTGGGCCGTCCCCAGCACGCCTGCGGGACGTTCTACCCCGAGTTCAGCTACGCGGCCGGCTACCGCGACCCCTGGCGGCACCGCCACGTGGACACCGTGCCCATGTGCCGCGACTGCAACGTGAAGTTGTTCTGCGGGGGCGGCGGCTGCCCGATCAAGGCGTGGGCGGCCAACGGCGGCGACTTCAACACCTGCTACTGCCCCAAGGTGTCCAGCATCACGACGCGTGTCGAGACCCAGTTGGCCTACCTGCTGCCCATGGCGCTGCGCCGGCGGCAGGAGCACGCGAACCGACCGGAAGGAGAAGAGGGAACGTGGGAGCAGATGACACGCGTGGGTTCGTTTCCCTGGATGAGCTGATCCGGCCGCGGCCGATCGCCGAGGTGGTCGCCGAGCCGGACGCCTGCGGATGCGCGCCGGAGGGCGCGGACCAGGCGTCGGGCTGCTGCGCGGCCCCGGCCGACCAGGGCCCCGTCCCCGTCGAGACGCACGTCAAGAAGCGCTACGACGCGCTGGCGGTGCAGGGCACCAGCACACTGTGCTGCTCTCCCACGTCGGTGTACACCTCGGAGGAGCTCGCCGAGATCCCCGACTGGGTCCTGGAGCTGTCCAGCGGTTGCGGCTCTCCCATGAACGCGATCGGCCTGCGCCCCGGTCAGACGGTCGTGGACTTCGGTTGCGGCGCCGGCCTGGATCTGCTGATCGCCGCGCGCCGGGTGGGCGAGACGGGCCGGGTCATCGGCGTGGACGCGTCGATGCAGATGGTCAGGACGGCTCGCCGCGCGGCCAAGGAGATGGGCCTCACCAACATCGACGTACGGGTCGGCGACATCCGGCGCCCGCCGCTGCGCGAGGCCAGCGTGGACGTGGTGATGAGCAACTGCGTCCTCGGCATGTTCCCCGACAAGAAGGAAGTGCTCCACGCGGTCGCGGCCGTCCTGCGCCCGGGCGGGGTGGCGGTGATCTCCGACGTCGTGTACTCCGACGACGGCCCGCCCCCGGCGGACGTGGCGGCCGGCGAGTCCGCCGGCGCGGAGGACTTCGCCCGGTGCGTGGTGGGCATGACCGAGAGCCAGTACCGGGACCTGGTGCTCGGCGCGGGCTTCGGCAGCGTGGACATGCGCAGCGACGGGCTCGTCCCGTACCGGGACGGCGCGCAGGTCACCAGCGCCATGATCTTCGCCTACCGGGACGACAGCCCCGCGCAACCGTGCTGCTGACCGGCGGGTCACCCGCGCTCTTCCGGGACGCCGGCCTGCGGGCGGACGACTACGCCGAGGTCCGCCTCGAACGCGCCAGGACCGTCGATCTGGTGTGGCGCGGCGACGGCCTGGAAAGCAGCGTGACCAGCCGTGATGACGGGTGCTGTGCCCGGGTGATCGGCCGGTCCGGCTCGGCGTTCGCGTCGAGCACCGCCATGGACGCCGGCCCGGTGCTGCGCCGGGCCGCGCGTGACGCCGTCGAGCTGGGGTGTGCGGCGGGGCGTCTCGCCGCACACCGGCCCTACCGGGACGACCCTCCCGGCGAGGCCGGTGAGCTCGCGGAGACGGTCGGCCTGGCGGAGAAGGTGGAACTGCTCGGCGCCTACCACGCGGCGGCGCTGGCAGCGCACCCCGGCGTGACCGGGGCCCTGGTCTACTACCGCGAATCGGTCGCGGACGTGGAGCTGTTCACCAGCGAGGGGACCGGCGTCTCCTACCGGCGCCGGGACCTGACACTGCAGATCACCGTCTACGCCGACGGCGGCGCGGCGCGGACCGCGGGCTCGGTGTCGGCCGGTAGCGGCGGCGACTTCTCCGTGGTACGCGGCCTGGCCCCGGACGTGGAGGCCGCCGTCGCGACCGCCGTGGAGCTGCGCGCCGCCCCCGTCGTGGCGCCCGGGGAGTACGACGTGGTCTGCGACGGCCCGCTGGCCGGCATCTGGGCCCACGAGACGATCGGGCATCTCGCCGAGGCGGACCATCACCTCGGGGACGCGCCTCTGCAACGGTCCCTGGCTCCCGGGCGGCGGCTCGGCCCGCCAATGCTGACGATCACCGATCACCCCGGACGTCCCGGCGCGCGGGGGTTCGTGCCGGTGGACGACGAGGGCACGGCGGGGCATCCGGTGGAGCTGCTGCGCGAGGGCGTCGTCACCCGGCCGCGGCTGCACGACCGCTCGACCGCGGCGGCCTTCCGCGAGGAGCCCACCGGCAACGCCAGAGCCCTGAATTTCCGCCACCCGCCGCTGCCCCGGCTGCGGACGATCGCCATCGCCCCCGGCGCCGCGTCCGAGGAGGAGATGATCGGCGGTGTGGCGCGCGGGCTGCTGGCGCGTGGCGTGCTCGGCGGGCAGACCGACCGCGCCGGCTTCACCTTCCTGCCGGCGGAGTGCCGGGAGATCCGCGACGGCGAGGTCCGCGGACGGGTCAGAGGCGTGGTGCTGTCCGGTGACGTGCTCGGCGCCTTCGCGGCCATCGACGCGATCGGCCGGGAGCAGTGGCGCGGCGACACCTCGGCGAGCTGCGGCAAGCAGGGCCAGAATCGGCTGCCGGTCAGCTCCTGGGCCCCGGCGCTGCGATTGCGAGGCATCCGTGTCACCTCTGGCTGACCGGCTGGACCAGGTCGGTGCGCAGGCCGCGGCGCACGCCGAGCACTGGGAGGTCCTGGCCGTCGAGCGCGACGACACGGTGGTGGAGGTCGGCTCGGGCGTGCCCGACCTGGTCAGGTCCGCGCGCGAGACGGCGCTGTGCCTGCGGGTGCACCGCGACGGCCGGGTGGGCACGGCCACCACGACCTGCCTCGACGACGTGCACGGGCTGGTCGGCGATGCCGTACGGAACGCGGCGCACGGGCCCCCGGCGGTACGCGACCCCGTCATTGGGAGGAGCGCCGCCCCTGAGGCCGCCGGGACGTCCGCCGCGGATCAGGGCACCCGATCGGTCCGGCTCCTGGCCGAGCGGTTGGGCGCCTTGCAACGCGCGACCGGGCTGACGGTGCACGGCACGGTGACCCGCACCGAACAGGCGGTGCACCGCGCGGTCCCCGACGGGCGGACCACGACCTCCGACCGGTTCTTTCACATCGCCGCGCTGGCGGAAGGAACGGCCGTCCAGTTGCCCTGGACGGGCTGGACCCGCACTCCGGTGCTGCCCGCCGCGCTCTCCACATGGCTTGCGGCCGCGGCCGGCTGGGACGGGCTGCCCGCCGCCGACGCGCCCTCCGGCGACCATGACGTGCTGCTCGCCCCGTCCGCGGTGCACACCCTGCTCACTCCGCTGGTCACAGCGCTGAACGGGACCGCCGTCACCGCGGGCCGCTCGTTCGTCGCCGGGCACCTGGGCGAGCCGTTCCTGCACCCCTCGATCGGCCTGCGCGACCATCCCTGGGCGCCGGCCGCACCGGACGAGGAGGGCACCGGCGGGCTGGTCTGGCCGGGCAGCGACGACGACGGCGTGCCGTGCGCGCCCCTCACGCTGGTCGAGCGCGGTGTCCCGGTCCGGGCGTACCACAGTGTCCGGACGGCGGCCGCATGCGGGACGGCGCCCACCGGGCACGGGTTCCGGGGCAACGCACTGCGCCGTACGGTGCTCAAGCCCGCCACGCCGGTGCTCAACGGCGCGACGCTGTCCGCCGAACCGGCCGACGTCGGTTCCTTCGACGACCTGCTGGCGGGCGTCCGCGAGGGGGTGCTCGTCGAGTCGCTGATGGGCGGGCACCAGCGCGCCGGCCTCTCACCGGTCGTGGAGGGCAGGCTGCGGCTCGGGTTCCTGATCAGGGACGGACGGGTGGCCGGGATCCTGCGCCAGCGTCCGATCGCCCTGGACCTGCGTGAGGTGCTCGGCCGCCGCTTCCGCGCGGTCAGCGACCGCCGGTGGGCCGTGAGCAGGATCTGGTCGGGCCGCCTGCCGTTCGTACTGGCCGGCGGGACATGACGCGAGGAGTGGCCGATGTATGACGTGATCGTGGTCGGCGGCGGCGTCGCCGGAGCCGCGAGCGCCGCCCTGCTCGCGCGCGAGGGTCTGCGTGTCCTGGTGTGCGACCGCACCCCGCTGCCCGCCCCGGCCGTCTCCACCCACTTCTTCGGCCCGACGACGCTGGCCTTCCTGGACCGGCTCGGTGTGCTGGACGAGGTGCTCGCCACCGGCGCGCCACCGCTGCGACGCTGGCACCTGGAGGTGGAGGGCGGGTACTACGGGGCGCCCATGCTGCCCCGCTCGCCGTACCACTACAACCTGTGCGTACGCCGGGAGACCCTCAGCGGGGTCCTGCTGCGCGCCGCGAGCCGGTACGGGGCCGAGATCAGGGAACGCAGCGCGGTCCGGTCCCTGACCTGGGACGGTGACCAGGTCGTCGGCATCGAGGGCGCGGGGTGGTCGGAGAAGGCCAAGATCGTCGTGGGCGCGGACGGGCGGGGATCCGCGACCGCCCGTCAGGCCGGCGCGGCCATGACCTTCGACGCCGGGGCCATGCGCTGCACGTTCCACGCCTATTGGGAGGACGTCGTCCCGCTGCCCTCGCCCGCGCTGGAGCTGTGGCATGACAGCGGCCATCTGCTCCAGGTCGGCCCGTGCGACGGCGGGCGGTGGGTGATCATGTTGTCGGCGCCCGTGGCGGAGTACGCCGCCCTCCGGGGAGACGAGGGGTACGAGCGCCTGCTCCGGTCGATCCCCGCCATGGCGGACCGGTTGCGCACGGCACGGCGGGTCTCGCCCGTGTACGCGGGAAAGAGCCTGCGGAACTTCCACCGCGAGCCGGCGGGGCCGGGCTGGCGGCTGGCGGGCGACGCCTACTGCCACAAGGACCCGCTGTTCGGCGCGGGCATCACCGACGCCTGCGCGGCGGCGGAGTCCCTCGCCGCCACGGTGCCCCTCGCGGTGGACGGCGACACGCCCCAGGCCCGGGAGAGCTACGCGACCACCCTGGACGAACGCGTCGGGCGCAAGGTCCGCGCGGGTCTCGCCGGACTGCGCATCGCCCCGCCCGAGCCCGGCCAGCTCGCCTGGATCCGCGGCGTGCTGGCCCATCCCGGGCTGGCACTGGAGATGACCCGCCGCTGCTCGGAGCTGTTCGCCGGGCTCCCCGAGGACCGGCGTGACTTCTGGCAGCGGGTCGCCGACGGCGCCTCGGAGGTGCTCGGCCTGCCCCCGGCGGCCTCCGTGAACCCGTCGTGACCACCGTTCCCGGCTATCTGGCCGGTCATGTCGAGGATCTCGTGGCGCTCCAGGCCCGGGTCGCCCATGCCCGCTGGCTGGCCGCGACGGGACAGGGCGAGGATCACCCGGCGTTGCCCGAGGGGCCGAACCGGCTGACCGACGGCCGGCTCGTCCTGCTCGCACTGGAGCATGGGGACCTGCACTACGCCGGGGAACTGGTCCTGTGGTACTTCCGCGTCCGGTTGACGGAGGCGACCGCGCGGCTACGGCTGCTCCAGCGCACCGTCACCGCCGAGGTCGGCGGCAGGGCGCTCACCCACGGCGAGCTGGTCGCCTTCTCGCGGACCGTCACCGACGACCGGCGGCGTGCCGAGGTCAGGGTGGCGCTGGCGGACGTCGGCGAGCGGCTGCGCGAGGGCCGGCGGCGATGGCTCGACGCGTACGCCGAGGCGCGGGCCGAGCTGGGGTTCCCGACGCACGCCGCCCTCGTGCGGGCACTGCACCCGGAGGTGGACCGGTTCGTCATCCACGCCCGGGACTGGCTGGACGCCACGCGGGCCGCGTTCCTCCGGCGCTGGGACGGCTGGCGGGCACGCGACGGGCACTCCGCCCCGGCCATGGGAGACGCCCGCCTGGTCGCCGCGCGTGCCGTCCTGCCCGAGGGCGCCGGCGGCGCGCTCGCCAGTGTCCGCTCCACCGTACGAGAGTGGGGCTTCGGCGGATGCCTGGAACGCATCCTCGTGGACGACGTCGCACGGCCCGGCAAGTCCGGCGCGGCGTTCTGCTCGCCGGTCGCGCCGCCTGCCGACGTGCGGGTGTCCACCACACCGGGCACGACACTGGGGCATTACGCCACGCTTCTGCACGAGTTCGGGCACGCGCTGCACTTCACCGCGGGCACCCGGCACCCCGCCGACCTGTGGCGCACGCATCCGGCGCTGACCGAGGCGTTCGGCTTCACCCTGGAACGGGTCGTCCGGCGGCCGGACTGGCAGCGGCGCCATCTCGGTGTCACGGTGGACGCCGAGGCCGTGGAGCGACTGGCCTTCGCGCGTGAGCACGTCCGGCGCCTGGTGGCGACCAGCCTCTGCTTCGAGATGGCCGTCCACGACGGTCACCCGGACCCGGCCGCCAAGTACGTGCGCTCGTACGAGCGGGAGTTCGGTGTCACGGTGGACCGAGGGGCCGCGTGGGATCGGATGCAGACGTACCTGGAGGGCAAGCCCTGCTATCCGCTGGTCTACCACCAGGCGTTCGCGCTGCGCGAGACGCTGTGGGAGCACCTGGCCGGCCGGGCGGGGGAGCGGTGGTACGCGGGTTCGGACGCCGGGCCGGCCATGCGGGAGCTCTTCGCGAGGTTCGCCGCGGGCGACGGCGCGGAGGAATGGCTGTCACCCGGCGGCGTCCCGCTCGGACAGGTCCACGGCGAGGGCGAGTTCGGCCCGGGCCGCGCCGGCCAGCCTGACGAACCGGTCGTCGGCGGGCATGCGGTCGACCACGCCGAGCGTGCCCCGTGAGACCGCCCAGGCGGGGAACATCTGGACGGCGATCGTCCGCGCCGGTTCCCGGTCTCCGCCGGCGGCCAGCAGCGGGGGGATGTCCTGCGCGTAGCGCCGCACGAACGGCGTGAGCAGGTGATGGTGCGCGGGGTGGGCGAAGCCGTCGGCCAGCGCGCGGACCTGGGCGACGCTCTCACTCGCCAGGATGGTCGTCCACGCCCACTGCTTGGCCTCCGCGGTGGGCGCCGACGCCTTCAGCCGCTCGGCGAGCCGGTCTCCCACCACGGTGAAGGCGCCGCTGACGTCCGCCAGGGGCTCGCCATGCGCGACCAGGGACCGGGCGAGCCGGTGACGTAACCCGTCGTCCACGTCGATAGGGGCCGCTCCGTGGAACCATTTCCGCACCGTGTCGAGCTGGCCGGCCGTCAGCGCCGCGTCCGCGACCGCCCGCGCCGCCGCCAGCCGCTGATCCGCGTCGCCATCGTCGGTGCCGACGACGCGCAGCAGGTGGTCCACGTACGAGGGCCAGCCGTGGGCACGGGCCCAGCCCTGCTCGGTGTAGGCCGTCAGCACGGTGGAGACCCGGACGAGGAGCCGCTGGAACACGCCGATCTGCGTCTCGGCCGTCAGCCCGCCGAGGACCATCGCCAGGAACCGCCGTGGCGGCAGCTCCCCGTGCCGGACCATGTCCCACGCCGCCGTCCAGCAGAGTGAGCGGGCCATGGGATCGGCCAGCCGGCCGATGTGGTGGACGACCTCCTCGGTGGAGCGCGGGTCCAGCACGATCCGGCAGTACGTCAGGTCGCCGTCGTTGGGCAGCACCAGCGGGCCGGACCGGCTGCCGATGAGCGCGTCCACGCTCGTGCGGGGGCCGTCGGCGTCGAGTTCGTGCCTGTGCACCCGGACCAGTTCGCCCTGGCGGTCCTCGGCGTAGACGCCCACCGCGAGCCGGTGCGGCCGGGGCGATCCGGTCTGGAGCAGGTCGAAACGCGTGAAGTACCCGGCCTCGTCGACGTCGAAGTCGGCGCGTACCTCGCTGAGCCCGGCCGTCAGCAGCCAGGCGTCCGTCCAGGCGGTCAGGTCCCGGCCGCCTGCCGCCGCCAGGGCGCCGAGCATCTCGGCCCGGCCGGCGGTGCCGTAGGAGTGGTCCGCGAAGTAGCGCCGCATGCCCGCAAGGAACGCCTCCAGCCGCACGCGGGCCACGAGCTGGCGCAGCACGCTCGCGCCCTTGTGGTAGGTCAGCGCGTCGAAGGCCGACCCGGCGGCGTCCACGTCGGGGACGCCGGTCACGACCGGGTGCGTGGCGGCCGACTGGTCCAGGAGATACGCGTGCGCCTTCTTACCCGCGGCGAAGTCGGCCCAGGCGCCGGTGTCCCCCGTGAGCCGGGTCAGCGCGTGGACGCCCGCCCAGGTGGCGAACGCCTCGCTCAGCCACAGGTCGTCCCACCAGCGCAGCGTGACGAGGTCGCCGAACCACTGATGGGAGATCTCGTGGAAGAGCATCTCGTCC
>NZ_BMNT01000007.1:72159-125519 GCF_014646695.1 Sphaerisporangium melleum | reverse complement strand
CGGCGGCGGTGCGCGTACCGGGTGACCGCGCGGTCGAACACGAACGTCTCCGCGGCGAACACGCAGGCGGCGTTCTCCATGGCCCCGAAGTTGAACTCGGGGACGAAGCACAGGTCGAGCTTCCGGAACGGATAGGGCGTCGCGAACGCCTCGGCGAAGAACGCCACCCCCTGCCTGAGCCGCTCCAGCAGCACGTCCGGGTCGAGGTGCGTCGCCAGGGAACGCCGGGAGTGCACCCCAAGTGGCACCGCGCCTGCCTGGTCCGCCGTCCACGACGCCCACGGGCCGGCCGCCACGGCCACCAGGTAGGTGCTGATCGGCGGAGTGGCCGCGAACCTGTGGACGCCCGCCACCGGCGGATGGCCGGGCGGGGCGTTGGACAGCACGGTCCATCCGTCCGGTGCGGTCACGCTGATCTCGAAGGGCGCCTTCAGGTCGGGCTGGTCGAAGCAGGCGAACACCCGGGGGGCATGGCCGGGCTGCAGGTGGCTGTACACGTACACCTGCTCATCGGCCGGGTCCGTGAACCGGTGCAGGCCTTCGCCACCGGTGGAGAAGTCGTAGTCCGCTTCCACGGTCAGCTCGTTGCGGGCCGCCAGATCGGGCAGGGGGATCCGTCCTGCGCCGTCGTATTCGACCGGCCGCCCGTTGAGCACGGCGGAACGCACCCGCCGGGGCAGTGCGTCCGCCCAGCTGGAAGCGCCCGGCCGGGCGCAGGTGAAGCGGATCGTGCTCCTGGATCGGAAGCCGGGCTCCCCGGTCCGGCTCAGATCGACGTGGAGGTCGTACGACCGCACGCGCAGCAGGGCGCCACGCTCTTCCGCCTCGGCGTGGGTCAGCGGAGGACGCGATATGACAAGACCTCCTGCGCGGAAGGGACGTCTAGACTCGTGCGTGATGCGGCCGGGTGACCCACGCCCGGGGTGCTTAGGGAGAGGACCCGATCGCCATGGCCGAGCACGACGAGCCCGTGCTGCTGCCGCATGAGGACCTTCCCGTGGTCGAAGCCGGTGTGCCGCGCCCGGAGCAGGTCACGGAGCCGCTGACCAGGGAGCAGAGCATCACGCTCGCCGCGGGCTTCAAGGCGCTCGGCGACCCGGTACGGCTGCGGTTGCTCTCCCTCGTCGCCTCGCACCTCGACGGCGAGGCGTGCGTGTGCGACCTCGTCGGGGCCTTCGACCTCACCCAGCCGACCATCAGCCATCACCTCAGGGTTCTCCGGGACGCCGGGCTCGTCACGTCGACTCGTCGGGGCACCTGGGTCTACTACCGGGTCGTGCCCGAGGCGCTCACCGCACTGACGAACATCATCGCCCTGCCTTCCGTCGCCGCGCGGTAGAGGACTCCGGCGTGCGGCCACTTATCGATGCCGCCATTGCGGAAATGATGCGCGAATAATACCGCACACGAATATCCTCGGGCTGATTGTAGCACCCGTATTGACCGCCATCAATACCCATTTTCGGTGCGGCCCTGCGGCATTGTTAATCATTTGTTGCCCAGCGTCAAGCATCTTGACCTGCTGGAACAGAGGATGTTAGCTGACTGCGGATGGCGGATCGCCGACGCCTCGACATCCTTTGACGCGACTACTCACTCGTGCCGTGCCATACGGCGATATCTGCACGTAGCACCGTTACCAGAAGTGAGGCGAAACCCGGTTGATCACCTTCATGACCTTGAGCGGTTTTCTCGGGGCGGGCAAGACCACCACTCTCGTCGCAGTCGCGAAACATCTCCAGTCACAGGG
This sequence comes from Sphaerisporangium melleum, assembly GCF_014646695.1. Taxonomy (GTDB): domain Bacteria; phylum Actinomycetota; class Actinomycetes; order Streptosporangiales; family Streptosporangiaceae; genus Sphaerisporangium; species Sphaerisporangium melleum. The sequence goes on along the minus strand of NZ_BMNT01000007.1, from coordinate 123,769 downwards.
CCGCAGGGTCGCGGTCATCACCAACGACCAGGGCACCGAACTGGTGGACACCCAGCTCGCCAAGTCCGCGATCGCCGAGGCCGGCGAGGTCACGGGCGGATGTTTCTGCTGCCGCTTCGAAGACCTGCTGACCGTCGCGCAGCGCCTGGTCGACGACCACCGGGTGGACACCCTCCTCGCCGAGGCGGTGGGCAGTTGCACCGACCTGCAGGCCACCGTCATCCGGCCGCTCAGCGCTCACTACGGTGAACGTTTCACGCCCGCTCCTCTCCTGGTCATCGTCGAACCGGAAAGGCTCGCCGCGCTCCGTACGTCGCTGCCGCTGGACGACACGGAGTCGGACATGTCCTACCTGTTCGGCAAGCAGTTACAGGAAGCCGATGTCATCGCGCTCAACAAGATCGACCTGCTCGACGCGGCGGAAGCCGACGCCATCACCGCGGATCTGCGCGAGCGATATCCGACGGCCACCGTGCTCGGCTACTCGGCGAGAACCGGCGAAGGGCTGGAACGACTGGTCTCCGCCTGGCTGGGCTCCGAGCCCGCCGGGCGTGGCCTCGACATCGACTACGACCGCTACGCCAACGCCGAGGCCGCGCTGGCATGGCTGAACCTCAGCCTGGACGTGACGGCGGCGGAGGGCTTCGACCCGGACGCCTGGGCCCGTGCGCTGCTGGAGCACCTGTCCGCGACCGCCGCCCGCAACGGCTGGATGATCGGCCACGTGAAGGTCAGCCTCGAGTCCGCCGAGGCCTTGAGCAAGGTCAGCGTGACCGCCGGCGGAGCCGAGCCGACCGTGGACGCCGTGGCGGGCAGGACGTTCACCGCGGCGGAGGCACGGCTCAACGCCCGCGTCGCGTGTGAGCCCGCCGAACTCGACGCCGCGGTGACCGAGGCCGTGAAGGAGGTGTCCGGCGCGACCGGCACATCCTCCGTCCAGAGCGCCGGCGTCCCGTCGTTCAAACCCGGCTACCCGCGTCCCACCTACCGAATCCCCGCCGCGGCCGGCTGAGCGGAGCCGGAGGGCGGCCGGGGTGCCCCGCCGCCCTCCTCCGTACGCGAAGAAGGTGCGCCGGACGGGCGCGGTCCAGGTGGGACAGGCGGGCCAGGCTCGAATGCGACCGGCGAAAGCGCCGAGAACGTCCGCAGGCCCGGAGGAGGGGCCTCCTCCCGGGGTCATGCCACCGCATTCGCATCGCCTTGCGAGGCGTCTTCCTCGGAGGGTGGCCTGCGGCCACCCCGCCTCCGCGCGCGGTCCATCTCGCGCCACTCCGGCCGCAGCCCCGCCAGGTTCGTGGTGAGGAAGTAGGTGGCCGCGCAGACGAGCAGTACCGGCGCGAGTCCGGCAGCGGCCACCGCCGCCCCGGCGAGCAGCCCGCCGAGAGGGATCCCCGCCCAGGCCAGGGAGTCACCGAGCGCGTTGACCCGGCCGAGCATGCGGCGCGGCACCCGTTCGAACAGCACGGCCCCCAGCACCGGGTTGATGAAGCCGGCACCGAAGCCGCTGACGGCGAAGACGGCCAGCACCGCCCACAGCGGGACATCGAAGGCGAGGATCAGGAATCTCGGCGCCCCGGCCAGCAGGAATCCGACGATGACCACCACCCTGCGGCGCAGCCTGTGCGCGGCCGCCGCGGCGATCAGGCTCCCGGCGACCGCCGCGGCTCCCATCACACTGCCCATCAGGCCGATCGCGGTCGGCCCGCTGCCGGACTCTCTGGCCCAGACGGGGATGAGCACCGAGTTGATCGCCGCGTCCAGCAGGTTGGTGATCCCCACCATGACGATGACGGTCAGCAGCAACGGCTCGCCCCGGAGGAAGGTGAAGCCCTCGCTGAATCGTCGCCAGTAGCCCGGTTCTGTCTCACCCGGTTCCGTGGAGGATTCGATGCTCGCGTGCCCCATGCCGCGAGGCAGCGCCAGTCCGATGACCACCGAGCCGAGAGCGAAGCAGCCCGCGTTGACGACCAGCCCGACCAGAGGGCCGAGCAACGCCACCAGTGAGCCGCCGGCCGCCGGGCCGATGGTGGAAGCGAGCCGCTCGATCACGCCGGACAACCCGGTGGCCCGCTCCAGCGGTACCCCACCGCGCTCGGCCGCTTCCGGCACCATCACTTCCTTGGCCAGGTCGCCCGGGCCACGGGCCGCGCCGATCACCGCCACCAGGGCCAGCAGGAGCGGAAAGGACAGCAGGTGCAGGGCGTGGAACAGCGGAACCAGGGCGGCGGCGGCCGCACTGACCAGATCGGTGGTCCAGGAAACAGGCCGCGGGCCGATCCGGTCCACCAGCGGCCCGGTGAACGCCTTGACCACCACATAGGGAGCCATCTGAAAGAAGGCGACCAGCCCGGTCTGGGTGGGGCTGCCGGTCGTCACGAGCACGAACCAGGGCAGTGCCACGGCCGAGATCCGGGTGCCGGTCAGCGATACGACCATGGCCGCCAGCACCCCACCCAGCGGCCGGAAGGACCGCGTGCCGGGTAAGCCGCCGGCGCCCGGGACCCCCTCGTTCACGACCCCTCCGTTCCTGACGCACTTCCAGGGCCGGCGTCGGCCGTGGCCGACGCGTCCAGCTCAGGCAGGAGATAGGTGATAAGGGTGACCCGTTCGGCCCCCTCGGGGGCACTCGCCGCCACCTCCGGCGTATCCCGCCGGTAGCCGGCGATGACGTCCCGCAACTCCCGGTACAGGGCGGCGGTCTCCTCGGGCGTGAGCCGAAGGGCCCAGTCGCTCATGTCGAAAGAGTCCCGCCACGCGCGCGGCATCGCCGGCAGCTCGTTCAGCGTCTGCTGAGTGCGCAGAGTGTAGATGGCGGCGACCGACCGCAGGTAGGCCAGCGCGGCGTCGGGCTCTCGCTCGGTCAGCTCCGGGTCGTTGAACCAGGTCGTCCGGTGTACCGAGCGCCACCAGCGCTCCCGCGCGTTACCGCGTTCGGTGTCCTCCTCCACGAAACCGGCCGCGCCGAGCTGACGCAGGTGGTAGCTGGCCGTGCCGGAGTTCACCCCCAGCCGTTCCGCGAGGCGGGTGGCCGTGGACGGGCCGTACTTCCGCAGCAGCCCGACCAACTGCACGCGTACCGGATGCGCCAAGGCGCGCAGCCCCTTGGCATCCAGCACAACCGCGTCCGCTTCGGCCTGCGGACCCTCCAGCCCCACCCCTGTGTCAGCCATACCCTGCACCCTAAACCGCGAAGACTTCTTCGCAAAGACTCCTTCGCGAACAACTCTCCGCGGTCTGGACCGGGACTCATTGGGGACTGATCGTCGGATCGTTCATGGATGTGTTCCTGCAACGGCTGGTGCCCGATGAGTTGTGGGGGCTGTTCCAGCGTGTGGTCCCGCCGGCACCCACGCGACCGCAAGGCGGCGGACGACGGCGAGTGGACGATCGGGTGACCCCGGTGGCGACCGATCGAGCACCGGCTGCGCCGTGTGCCCGCCGGGCCCGGTGGCTCGATCGCGACCAGCTCGCCGCCGCGCTTCACCAACCGGGGGACATGGTCGCCGTTCTCGGCCGGGCCGACCCGCTCCGGAAGACGAAGGTCCACGCCGGACTCGGCCTCCGGCTGCTCTACAAGCCCGCACGTGCCTTGACTCGATCCTCTCAAGGAATCGAGCCTCCAGCAGACCCGAAGCGGTTCAGGCTGGAGACGCTTGCGATTGCACGGCTGCAGTTGCGTTCAGGCAAACCGGAGAGAGGTGCCGGAAGTTATCGTTGCGTGGGCATCGCGGCCATGAAGGTACGCGCGAGGCGGTCGATCTCGTCGTCCCGAGAGGCTTCGTCAACGCGCTGATCTCGGTCGATCCGGCCGCGTTCGGCCTTGAGACGGCGCTCCTCCTCCCGCAGCCTGATCTCGTACTCACCGGTCGTCTGCCGAGTGGTGAAGTTCAGTTCGGCCTCGTGACAGGCTGAGCCCGCGCGCAACTCCTGTGCGAGAAGGCGGTCGTACTCGGTCTTGCCGTTCAGCATCTTCGAGATGATCGGCATGCAGTCGAGCAGGACGAAGATGATGCGCAGCAACCAGTGGGCGAAGTTGACCATGCCGTTCTGGCCTGCCACCGTGCCCAGAGCCTCCCATCGGTCCAGCAGGCCGATGTCGGTGTAGGCTCGCTTCTTCTCCTCGACATGCTCGGCGATCTTCTTGCTGAGAGTCGCCGCGCGTTCCTTTTCGGCGCCTGCGCGATCGGCCGCGAGCAAGCCGAGCTGTGTCCTCAGTTTCGCCACATCCGCCTGCTGCTGGGGGATGTCATGGTTAGCGAGGAAGGTGTTGAGTGCGTTCTTCCTGATTTTACACTCGGGGCCGTCGCCAGGTATGCCCGTGGTCTGGTCCGTGTCCTTGCCATAACATTCCTGGTCTCGGAGCTTCTCCAGCCTTCCATGCTCTGCGATGTCCGCCGCCAGTCGAGCTTCCGCGGCATCGAGGCTGCCCTGCCGCTGCGTCATGTTTCCTTCAACGGCAAGTGCTTGGTCGCCGCCGTCCAGGCGATAGCTGGTGCAGTCGACACCCGATGGAGCCGGCCCGTTGAGAGGGTTGCACTGCTTATACCGGCTCTCGGTAAGGCTGATCGCCTGGTCGCGTTCTACCAAGATCTGCCGGTCGAGCCGTTCCTGAAAGATTTTGAGAGTTAGTGGCTCGGCGATGAACACGCCGATGACGACGGCGAGGGCGAGTCGGATCAGCACGTTGCCCCAGCGGGACCAGCCGTCGTTGTCGCCGTGCAGGCTGGTAATCAGGAATCGGTCGACGTTGGCGATGATCAGGCCCCACAGCACCGCCACCGGCAACAGATACAGCGGAGACGCTTGCGAGAGCAGTGTCAGCGCGCCCAGCATGGAGGCGCCCGCTATAAGCGCGGTGCTGACCACGACTCCGCCGAGGCTGGTGTAGCGGGAGCGTTCCTGAGGAACGCTTGCGAGGATCTTCTCGTCGACTCCGGTGAACCGACGTAGGAGCATCCCGAGACCAAGCTTTCTCCGGCGCCGGGGGTTCCGTCCGTACTGCTCTGCCGCCTTGGATCCGTGGAGGATGTCAACCACGGACGTCCTCCTCCATGAAGAAGTCGTCGTCGGTGTCGCCCGCCGTCACCTCGGCACGGGTCTCGTAAGTGCGGCCTTCGAGGTCCCTCACCTCTGCTTCCGGCTCGATCTCGTCGAAGGTGGCAAGTAGTTCCTTGCCGGTCGTTTCGTTGAACAGGCCCTGGGCAATCGCCGCCCGTACGACCTCGGCCCGGGCATGGGCCTGAACGACCTGCAAGTCGTGCTCGAGCTGGATTCCGCGCTGGATGGCGCTGTATTCCCGGTCGCCCAGGGCGGCGTAACGTTCGGCGACCTGCTGGTTGCTGAGATCGCGAACCGTGACGTACAGACCATCGGCGGCGCCGGGACCGCTGTTGAGGAGGTCTCTGATCTTCGTGGCTTCGGTGATCTGGTGATCGCTGTCCAGGGCCGCCTCCTGCCGGGTGAAATCGTTCGCGCTGTGGCCCTTGGCCTGCAGGAAATCCTGCTCATCGAGTTCGAAGTCACGGTCGAGCTTGCGTTTGACGTCGCGGAGGCCGTGTTCGCCCTGGATATTGTGCAGGCTGGTTTCGTAGCGTCGCCGCCCCTGGGCGATCTCGTCGGGGGCGTACACGTTGAGTCCGGCGAACTCGACCGTCATGCCGGGCAGCGCACACGGCACTACGGTCGTGTAAGCCTTCACCTGAGCATGCACGAGCGTCCACAGCTCGTGAGCCTCGTGCAATCCGTAGCCACGGCCGAGCTCGAAGAGTTTTGGATAGGCCTGGATATAGGTGATCAGGTGCTCGGTGACGTCGGTCAGGCCGGCGCGCACCACCTCGATCGGTTCGTCGACCGTGCAGCGGAACTGAATCGCGACGGTGAAGTCGTGGGCGCCGGAGGAGTTGATCGGAACCTGGATCGTGGTGGAATGATCCCTGGCCACGTCCACGACGCTGACGCTGGCGGCGTGCAGCACGTGTGGGTCGTCGCCCCGCAGCTGCCGGTCGCCCAGCACGAACGTGCCGTCGTACTCGAAGACGAGCCGCTGGTGCGGAAGCTGGCGGGGGAGGCTGGAGATCGGGCGCCGGGGCTTGCTCAGGAACCCTTGCTTGGCGACAGGATCAAGGGGAATCTGGCTGATCACGGGGTAGCTCATGGACGCTTTCCGATGGTGTCGAGGGACAGTACAGCCGGGTTCAAGAAGACCCGGAGCAGCGACAAGAGAATTTCCAGCCGGTTCTCGTCGGTGTTGCGGGAGATGGCATAACGCCGCAGGTCATGGGCCAGTAGTGGTCGTTCCTTCGCGGGGAGCGTCTCCACTAGCGCTGCGAACAGGGCGCGAACATGATTGCGGTCGTCGTCGTCGCGCTCATCGAAAGCGCAGACCGCGTCGTACAGGGCAGTCAATGCATCCCTGCGATGAGGGCGCTTGACCAGCGCCGCAGACCAAAGCTTGGCGAGGGGGGCAGCAGAATCAGGGCGACTGCGCAGATGAGCGGTGACTGTGGGGAGTCCGACGCCGTCGGCGGGAGCCGACAGAATACTCAAGATCGCTCGAATCAGCGGGTCGACCGCACGGCCGATCCGCCTGTCATTGCTGATCTGCCGCGCCAACCAGTCGAGTATCGGAAGAGCGTTGCCGGTGGCCTCCGTCAGCGCGACGAACAGGCGGGCCAATGCAATCTCTGCATGCCGGACAGGCTTCTCACTGTTCCTGATCTGTAGCCAAAGCATCCGGACCGCCTCCAGCGGAAACCGGATGCCCAGCTCACCGGACCAGGCAAGGGCGGCGGTGAATTTAGGCCGGGCGGCGGACGCCCTAGTCCATGAGCTGACCGTACGCAGTACCTCCGGACGGGTCGTCTCGTCCAGGCACAACCACGAGATGGCCATCGCGGCGGTGGCCTGGCTGCGCATGACGCCCCTGCCGCGGGCCCATGGGGTGAGAAAGGTGCTGTCGACGTGCGAGTAGTCCGAGACTGAGGCCAGAATCGCCACGCCCCTGGCGATTTCCGCCTGTGCGCTTGGGTTGTCGCGCAGAGCGGCGCACTCATGGAGCCATTCGGTGACCGGCTCCCACAACCGCATACCGTGTCGCTGGTACAGCTCCCGCATAACATGCGTTCGGTGACTCGCGACTTTGAACTCCAGCCTGCGCCCCGGTGACAGGCTGAAAAGCGAACCCTCTGCCACCCGGAGCAGGCGGCGGCTCGGCATCGGATCATCCGCCGAGACGGCATCCGTCTTTTCCGCTCCGATACCGGCGATGGACTCCAGTCGCGCGAGTAGCGACTCGAAGCCGGCCTCTGGGAGGCCGGCGGTAAAGGCCATGGCGGCCATCTCGAAGAGTTCCCCTCGAGTACGCGGGCAGTCGAACCAGGCGACCACGTCACGCCGCCCGACGGACTCCAGCCTGCCGAGCGCGTTGTCCAGCGGAACCCCTCGGGCCAGGTCACGCGCCAGTGCCACCACGTCGGCCACAGCAAGCTCGGGGGTGATCTGGGCGGCTGCCTCCGCAGCGATCTCGGGTGCCACCTGGTGAGCCAGCAGGACGTCGCAGGCCGACAGTGGTTGCCAGAGAATTTGGTCTCCTTTGGGCAGCGAGGTAGTCGTCCCCGTGATCACCAGGTATGCCCCGGCGTCGCGCACGCGGCGCCTGATCTCCCGGACGTGAAAGTCGGCGATGCTCCCGTCAATGTCATCCATGGGCCAGTCGCACAGCAGGTAGCCGTGAGCCTTCCGGTATTCGCGGGCGGCCAGCTTCTCCAAGGTGTAGGCGGGGCTGAGTTCCACCACCGCCTCGCGCCGCCCCCCTACGAAGTCATGAAGCAGATTGAGCGCCGCCGTCCGGCGGCCGGTGCCGGCAGTGCCGATCAAGGCCACCATGTTGCATCTACCCAACTGCTCGGCGGCGGCTTCGTAGGTGTCGTGGCGCTTGTAGCAGGTGCGGGCCTCCGCCATCTCATATGCGGATACGGGCCCGGATGTGCGGCGGGAGGTGGTGCGGGAACCTGAGATGCCGAAAGAGGCTCCTCCGATGTTGCCGTGGATATGGTTGATGACGGTCTGGACCTGGGAGACCTGCGCGAAACTCTCGTCTGTCACCTCGGCTTGATCGGTCAGGTCGATCGGCGTGGCTCCCTCGCCGATAAGGACACCGTCGGCCGGCGACTCAGTTTCGGATGCCAAAGTTGATCTCCTCGCCGGAGATGGGGGCGGTGATCAGGTTGACGGTCATCTGCTCGGCATTGAACTTCTGCGCGAACTGCTCCGCAGCGGGGTCGACACGCACCAGCTTCTCCAGGGACTCCAGCAAGTCGTCGCGCGACTCCGGGTCGGCCGGTCGGCCTTGCTCGGACCGGAACTCCTTGATCTTCGCGAGCAGTCTCCGGGCGCCGCCGAGTCCGGTCTCGGTGCCGTAGGCGCCGAGACGTTCGAGGGCGCCACTAGCGATCAGAGCCCACAGGGTGTCGGCGACCGCGGGCAGGTTGTCCATGTCGAGAGTTCCTTTCTGATCCAGGTCTTCTGAGGGAATCCACATCCAGGCGATCTCGGTGCGTTCCTTGGTCGGCACTTTCACCTGGGTGAAGGACTCCGGTCGGTGCGAGGTGTGAAGCTGTCGGATGACGTCCTCGTAGAGTCGATCGGTAAGAATCAGCACCAGGTCGGCGCGCGGGTTCGTCTTCAGGGCGGTACGGGCGGCGTTCGCGTCGAGCAGCCGGCAAGTGGTCACCACGACCTGTCCGACGAAGCCCATGGCGCCCCGCTTCACGACCCCGTGGCCGATCGAGATGCGAATCCGCAGGCGGGCGTCGTCCCGGCGCTCGCGATTGTGGTCGTGGAGCGCCTTGCGAAGGCGGCGGACCAGGTCATCGATGACTCGGAGCTCTGGCTCCCCTTCGGGGAGGACGATGACCTCGCCGTCGCCGGCTTCCTGACGGCTCCAGGTCTCGCGGCGCAGACCGGCCTCTCGTGCGCCACGGTCCATGACCTGGGCCAGACCGAACTGGATCGAGTCGTGTCGTAGGTCGTCGCCGCTGCCGTATCCCTCCGCATCGACCGCCATGACCAAGCGGCGGCTGAAATCAGAATCAAGCATCACGTCACCTTGTGGTTGTGAGAGAGATCCGCCAGAGCGGTGGGGGAGATCGCCGGGGATAGAGTCTGGCGAAGATCACATCGCCTCAAGACGTACCAGTACGCTTTAGCGGAATTTGGCCAGACCGATTGGATCGATGACCAGCTTCCGGCGATGACCGGGATCGATCAGTTCAAGGTCCTTGAAACGTCGGATGGCCTTGAAGACGGCGTCTTTTCTAGCGCCGACGAGATTGGCAATCTCCTCATGGGTAAGATCGACTCCCAAATCCCGTTTCCCGTCGGCCCTGTCGACTCCGTGTCGGCCAGAGATCTCCACGAGCACGTTCGCGACCCGTACGGGCACGCTGAACTGAGCGAAGTCGGTTCTTCTCCGGTTGGCCCAGTCGAGTCGGTCGGCGATCATCCTGGCCAATGCGTTCCATGCCGCCGGGTGGCGATCAAGGAAGTCGGTGAACGCCTGGGCGCGGATGGCGTGCACCAACATCGGACTGCACGTGGTCACCATGGCCGATCTCGGCACCCTACGCAGAGCCGCCAGTTCGCCGACCACATCGCCGCTGACGCGGATGCCCAGCATGGCCGCTCCGCCAGATTCCAGGTAGGCCGTCACCTTCACGCATGCCGTGTGTCGCTGACCTGGGACGGAACGCAGTAGGTAGACCTCGGACCTGTCTCGATCTCCCTGGTATATGAGTGGTTCGCCAGCCTGCTTTGGGGACGGTGGTGCGAGGGTCAGCAGCTCTGTCCGCTCTTCCGGACTGAGCCTGTCCATGAGAGTGCCAATGGGCCACCTGGCGGGGACTTGATCATTTATCACGGAATAAGCGCCTTGGGTCATCGATGCGAAGCTGTTAGAAGCTACACCCTGGAATATCTGGGGGCCAGGTTTGGATGGTCATCGCAGTGCAGGTACGGGGTAGCTTGTCCGGATTGCCCTCGAAGGACGGGTCGAGATTTTTCGTGAGAACGGAACAATATTCCTATGATCGGTGCAACCCAGTGATCATTGGCGGGCCGATCTGTCACTTATATGTTTGTTAGCTCGTCTATTGTGTCTTCTGTGACATATGTACTTATCTGGTGGCAGCTTCAGGTGGACATGCTGTGGGCATCGGTTTCCACCTCGATGTACACGCCGGTCGTGAGCTCTGGATCGGACAGCGTGATCGCGCCGCGCTCGTGCTGGACCTGCGCAGGATGAGCGAGGCCGTCAGGACGCCTTCGTGCAGGTGAGCACGGTGATGGTCCCGACCTTGACTTTGCTGCCGGCCTTGTGGGACTGCTTGGTCAAGGTCCAGTTCTTCGGCAGGAGAACCATCGCCTCGTAGCGGTCCTGCGAGCCGAGCTTGATGTCGCTGAACTCGTTCCATCCCCGGTCCACCAGCTACTGGCGAGCGATCGCGGCGTTCTGCCCCTTGAAGTAGGGCGGCTTTACCAGACGGCCTTCTCCTCCTCGGCGGGAGGAAGACCGGTGTCCTGCAGCGCCTCCGCGGCGGCTGTCCGAGTGGGGGACGTGGTCGGGTCGGCGTGCTGCCGATACTTCCTACGGCCACGCCACCGACACAACCCGCGTCCGGCGCGAGAACGGCGATCAGAACGACCGCGGGGCCTGAGAATCCGCGACGCGCGGGAGGCGGCATGGGGGCTGGTAGGTCAAGGGAATTCCCTGGGATCAGGCGGCCAGAGCCGCGTCGAGGTAAGTGATGTCGCGGACCGAGACGTAGAGGCGCCAGCTGAGCAGGGCAGTGCGGGACACCACCGTGAACTGCACGTGGTGAGCGGTCGGCCAGGCGGCCAGGTCGGCGAATTAGCCGTCGCCAGAACCGATGACCATCCGCTCGAACCGGAGGTCGATCCGGTCGTTGACGGCCATCTCGGCGAGCACGCTGTCGGCGCCGTCCGGGCTGGAGCGGGTCAGGATCTGAGCGCCGTGGATCACCCGCCCCACCTCGGCCAGTGATCGCGGATTTACCCCGACGACGAACTGGTCCAGGGAGCCGGCCGGCACCCGTCGCAGGTAGTCCGACATGGTGTGCGCGATCTCCGTCGCGGCGGCGACGGAGACGCCGCCAGGTTCTCGATGTCCAGTAAGTGGATGGCTCGTCCTGCTCGCAGAGTACGCATCACAGCTCCCTCGCATCTCGTACAAGAAGGGTAGAGCCTGTGAATAGAGTATGCAAGCACTTCTATTGTGATAATAGTAGAAGGGGATTCGATGTCGTTGGGCATTCATGCGGGCTCTTGTGCATGACCTGCCGGATGAGATCACGAAGAGGCGGGGAGACCCGTCTGGAGGGCGAGCTCAAGGCAGTTCCAGCGGCGCAGCGCATCAGCGTCGCGGAGATCAGGGCGATGATCGAAGAGGTCGGCGACTTGGTGCGCTTGGTCTCAGAAGCGGGCCCGGACGACAAGGCCGAGCTCTACACGCAGCTTGGGCTGAAGCTCACGTACTACCCAGAAAAGCAGTATGTGGAGGCCCGGATCGCTCCGGAACCTCCACATGTGCTGCGATAGGTGTGTGTCCGAGGGGGGACTTGAACCCCCATGCCCCGTAAAGGGCACTAGCACCTCAAGCTAGCGCGTCTGCCTATTCCGCCACCCGGACAGTGGTGCCTGCACGTTGGAACGTCTTCCCGCGTCGGCTGAACCAGGTTAGCAAACTCCGGGCACTCCTTCATACCGAGAAGCGGGCGGAGCCCGGCTTCGGCGGCAGGGGTCGAACGGCTGGGGGGTTCCTCACGGGGATCGGCCGGTGGTGCGGGGCAGGGGATGGGCTAGGGCGGAGATGCTGGTGAGGGTTTGCGGGCGGCAGGATGGGGAGGGTCAGCCTGTACTGAACCGAAGGAGCACGGTATGACCGCGTTCAACGGCGAGGACGAGGTCGCCGAGCTGTGCCGCGACCTGATCCGGATCGACTCGACCAACGCCGGGGACAACGCCGGGCCGGGAGAACGGGCCGCCGCCGAGTACGTCGCGGAGAAGCTCGCTGAGGTGGGGCTCGAGCCGCACATTCTGGAGAGCGACGACAAGCGGGCCAACGTGATCGCCCGCATCGAGGGTGAGGATTCGAGCCGGGGGGCTCTGCTGCTCCACGGGCACCTCGACGTCGTTCCCTTCAACGCCGCCGACTGGACCCACCATCCGCTGAGCGGCGAGATCGCCGATGGCTGCGTCTGGGGCCGGGGCGCGGTGGACATGAAGGACATGGACGCCATGATCCTGGCGGTCGTCCGCCAGCGGCTCAGCGAGGGGCGCCGGCCGCCACGCGATGTGGTGCTGGCGTTCACGGCGGACGAGGAGGCAGGCGGCACGTACGGCGCGCAGTGGCTGTCGCAGCGGCACGCCGATCTGTTCGAGGGGTGCACCGAGGCGATCGGCGAGGTGGGCGGCTTCAGCGTCTCGGTGGGAGAGGCCAGGCGGCTGTACCTGATCGAGGCGGCGGAGAAGGGCATCGCCTGGATGAAGCTGGCCGCCAGCGGGCGCGCCGGGCACGGGTCGATGCTGAACAGCGAGAACGCCGTCACCGAGCTCGCCGAGGCCGTGGGGCGCATCGGGCGGTACGAGTGGCCCGTGCGGCTGACCCCGACGGTGCGGGCGTTCTTCCGGGAGGCGTTCGAGATCGAGATCGAGGCGCACGACGCCGAGGCGGCGGTGGCCAAGCTCGGCTCGCTGGCCCGCATGATCGGGGCGACACTGCGGAACACGGCCAACCCGACGATGCTCGACGCCGGGTACAAGGCCAACGTGATCCCGCAGACGGCGACGGCGCACGTGGACGGCCGGTTCCTGCCGGGCTACGAGGAGGAGTTCTTCGCCACCATCGACGAGCTGCTGGGCCCCAACGTGACCAGGGAGTTCGTGTACCACGACATCGCCGTCGAGACCGCGTTCGACGGCCCGCTCGTGCGGGCGATGGCCGACGCCCTGCAGGCGGAGGACCCCGGGGCGCGGGCGGTGCCGTACACGCTGTCCGGTGGCACCGACCTGAAGGCGTTCAGCAGGCTCGGCATCCGCGGGTTCGGGTTCGCTCCGCTGAAGCTGCCCGCCGACCTCGACTTCTCCGGCATGTTCCACGGGGTGGACGAGCGGGTTCCGGTGGATTCGCTCCAATTCGGGGTGCGGGTTCTTGACCGTTTCCTTGACGCCTGCTGACCGGCTTCCTGGAAAACCGTTGCCATGACGGGAAGTGGTGCTACGGTTACGTTCCGTTGAAGGGTTGTCCCAGGGTTCGTCCTGTGAGAGCCGGGCGTTCGAGGTGTTGGGGGAGGTCACGTGGCACGCATGCCGGAAGGTCGGCGGGGCGCTCAGGCGCCCTCCGTCACGGCCTGCGTGCCCGTGCCTCCTGCCGCTGACCAGGTGCAGATGATCATGGCGAGGGAAGGCCGGATGGCACGGTTCGTGGCCGGCTCCCGGTTCGATCGTCTGCTCGCCACCGGTGTGCTGATCGCCGCCGGTTGGCTCCTGGGTCTGGTCCTCGGTGTCTTCTTCGCCGGTCCCGCGGCCGCGGACGGCCATGGTCCCGCGGGGCAGGTGGCGGCGATCGAGGCCGATGCCCTCGGCCCGCCCGACGCGGCGGCCTCGCGCCGTGCACCCTCGGCCTCTGATGGCGCCACCGGGCCGGCGTACGCCGGCGGTTTCCCCACGGTGAGCGTCGATGCCGGGGCGATGGCCGGGAGGACGGTCGACGGGCTCACCAGTCAGTCCAAGCCCGTCTCCCCACGACCGTCCACCGCCGATCATTCGGCGGGGGCCAACGGGATCGTGCCGAGAGGTGGCTCCGGTCCGTTCGGGCCGGGCCTCGGCGACGTCGCGCGGCCGGTCTTCGACCCGCGGTTCGTGGTCGCGCCCGCCGACCCGGCGAGCGTGGCCACTCCTGTCGTCCGTGCGGCAGCGGACGACCCTTCTTTCTCCCCCGACTGATCCCGCCGCCGGGCCGGCCCTGGCCGTGTGAGCCGTCCGGCCGGCCGCGGAGCGCACCGCTGTTCTCCTTCTTGGAGCGGCGCGATCCTCCGCGCGGGTGAAACGTCAGTCATCTCCAGCCTCGCGATCTTCCCGGGCCGGGCCCGTTGTGATCACCATGCGCACGGTGGTCGCCATGCCGGTCCGACCGAGCCATAGGCGTCCGCCGCTCGACCCGGCATCTGATCCGCCGGGTCGCGGTGCGCGCCGATCCGGTCCGGCCGATCCGCAGATCACCGCCCCCCACCGGCCTTCCCTCGGTCTTCCTGCCGCATCACCGCGTGTAGGCGGACCAGGGCCGTTCGGGGCCCCCACCGGTGATCCGCGCCACCGCTCACCCCCTCGTCACCCTCGGGTGCTCCGGGCGGTGGCCGCCGGGATCGTCGCGATCTGTCAGGAACACCAACCCCCCGGAACACCAAGGAGCGATCTGTTATGCGTACATGGGCCAAGGGCTCCGCCCCCGCTGCTCTTCTCGCGCTGGGCGTCATGGCCCTCGGCAGCGGCACCGCCGTCGCCGACACCTCCGGCACCGGTTCGGTGGCCGGCGGCAACCAGGTCAACCTGCCCATCACCCTCCCGGTCGACATCAGCGGCAACGCGGTCGGCGTCATCGGCGAGTCCTCCGCCTCCTCCCGCGGCGGGGCGTCCGTCCAGGGCGGCGGCGGGTCCGCCGCCATCCAGGGCAGCACGTCGGGCCGCGGCAGCGTGCTCGGCGGCAACCAGGTCAACGCGCCGATCACCGCGCCGATCAACGCCTGCGGCAACGCCGTCTCCCTCGTCGGGCGCTCGGACGCCGGGTGCCGGGGCGGGGCGACCGTCAAGAACGGCGGCGGCAGCGGCGGCACGGGCGGCACGACCGACGGGCGGCACAGCGTGCTCGGCGGCAACCAGGTCAACGCGCCGATCACCGCGCCCATCAACGCCTGCGGCAACGCCGTGGCGATCTTCGGTGAGGCGACCGCGGGGTGCCGGGGCGGCGCGTCGGTCGTCAAGGGCGGCGGCGCGCGCGGCGCGGGCGGCAACCGCACCTCGGGCCACGGCTCGGTGCTGGGCGGCAACCAGGTGGTGGCGCCGATCACCGCGCCGGTCGACATCTGCGGCAACTCCGTCGCCCTCATCGGCGAGGCGTTCTCCGGCTGCCGGGGCGGCGCGCACGTCAAGGGCGGCCCGGGGAACGGCTACGGCGGTCACGGCCCGCGTCCCGGGGGCGGTGCCGGGCACAACGTCACGGACGGCGGGCACAGCATCGGCGGCGGCAACCAGATCGTCGCGCCGATCCTGGTGCCGATCGAGCTGTGCGGCAACGCCGTCGGCAACGCCGACGCCGGCTGCCCCGGCGGCGTCACGGCCCGCCCGGGCGGGCCCGGCGGCGCGGGCGGCAACCGCACCTCCGGCCACGGGTCGGTGCTGGGCGGCAACCAGGTGGTGGCGCCGATCACCGCGCCGGTCGACATCTGCGGCAACTCCGTCGCCGTGCTCGGCGGCGCGTTCTCCGGCTGCCGGGGCGGCGCCTCGGTGAAGGGCGGCGGCGGCAGCGGCGCGGGCGGCAACCGCACCGACGGCCGGCACAGCGTGCTGGGCGGCAACCAGGTGGTGGCCCCGATCACCGCGCCGATCAACGTGTGCGGCAACGCCGTCGCCGTCCTGGGCGACGCGGCCGCCGGGTGCCTGGGCGGCGCGCGGGTCGGCGGCCCCGGTGGGCGGTACGGCCAGTCGGCCCACGCCTCGGGGCAGGTCTCCGGCGCCAAGGCGCAGGGCGCCGGCCTGCTGTCCGAGCTGCCGCTGGTCCCGGCCCTGGTCGGCAAGACCGGGACGGCTTCGTCCGGCCCCGTGGCCCTGCCGCCGAAGGCCGCCCCGCTGCCGATGCTGCCCGCCGCGCCCGCCCAGCCGGCCGGGATGCCGCTCAAGGGCGCGGCGGCGAACGGCCCGCTGGAGCAGGTCACCGGGACGGTCGCCAAGACGCCGGTGGGCCAGGCCGTGGCCGGTACGCCGGTCGGCGGGGTGGCCGAGGGCCGCACGGTCCGTGACCTGCCGGTCAACCCCGGCCTGATGAGCGCCGAGCAGCCGCTGGGCCTGACCGGCATGAACACCGGCTCGCTGGTCGCCCTGCTCGCCGGGGTGCTCCTGACCGCGGGGGCGACCCTGTTCGCGGGCGCCCGCCGCCTCCGCCGGCGCTGACCTGACCGCGGGCATCGCGGTGCTGTGGGCGTGACGACTCTCACAGCACCGCCCGAAGTTCTCCGCACGGCGGAGTGAGAACGCCTCGCCGCCGCGAGGACGGCCGCGGTGCCGGGCCGTCGGCCGCTCGCGCGGCGAGGTACTGAACGCTTTGCCCGTTCCGGGGGCGCGGCCCGGAGCGGGCAAAGCCATGTCCGGAGCCGACGCCATCTCCTGGGTGTGCCCATGAGCCGTCGCAGCAGCCCGGACCCGGAAGTCGCCCCCGGCCGGGTCATCGGTCGTCTGGTGGCGATGGGCGCAGGGGAGAGCGCCCGGCCTCGGGCGTAGGGGCGTGGCCGTGCGAGCCCAGGGAGGTCATGGCAGCCGGCCGGAGCGTAGGGGCGGGCCGTGCCGTCCAGGAAGTCTCGGTGGCCGGTTCCAGGCCTGAGGCGTGGCGCGGCATCATGGGGCGGAAGACGCGAGCCGGTGGGGCGTTGGTGGCACCGGGCGGCGTGGGGTGGTGCCGGGGCGTGGCGGCGCGAGGGGGCTGGCGGCGGGGTTACAGTTGCCTCGGCGTGGGTTCAGAGCGTGCTGGCCACTCGTAGGATCTTGCGGCGCAGCCGTACGTACCGACGGCCGTCCGGGTACAGCCGCAGACGGTCCAGCTCCCAGTGTCCATGTTCAGCATGTTCTGTCAGCAACTGCCGGGCAGCTTCCCGGCTGGTGCCGCGTGGCAGATACAGGTCCAAATAGGAGTACTCGAGCACAGCGGTTAGTCTCCGAAGGGTGTGCTAGGGGACGCTGGCACTCTCTGGGCTCTATTCTGCGTCCTCGTGGGTATCGGGTCCAGGTAGGTGGAACACCGGTAAGTGACCGGGTAGTCCGACGGGGAGAGGTTTCCGGCGGCGGGTTACCTTCATGCCTGTGGCAGATCACTCGGGCCGTCTCCCACGGCGTTCCGAGCGCGATCGGCAGGGGAATGACAGCGAACAGCGAGGTAGGAAGCAGCGTGCCAGCCAACAACGGCAACGCCGGCGGAACCCGCCTGGTGATCGTGGAGTCGCCTGCGAAGGCGAAGACGATCGCCGGGTACCTCGGGCGTGGCTACATCGTGGAGTCCAGCATCGGCCATATTCGGGATTTGCCGGAAAAGGCCGACGACATCCCCGAGAAGTTCAAGAGCGAGGCATGGGCACGGCTCGGGGTCAACGTGGACAACGAGTTCGAGCCGCTCTACGTCGTGAATCCGGACAAGAAGTCGCAGGTCTCCAAGCTCAAGCAACTGCTGAAGGACGCCGACGAGCTCTACCTGGCCACCGACGAGGACCGCGAGGGCGAGGCGATCGCCTGGCACCTGCAGGAGGTGCTCAAGCCCAAGGTGCCCGTCCACCGCATGGTGTTCCACGAGATCACCCCGCAGGCCATCCGGGACGCGGTGTCCAACCCGCGCACCCTGAACCTCCGCCTGGTCGACGCCCAGGAGACGCGGCGCATCCTCGACCGGCTGTACGGCTACGAGGTCAGCCCGGTCCTGTGGAAGAAGGTCAAGCCGCGCCTGTCGGCGGGCCGCGTGCAGTCGGTCGCCACCCGCCTGGTGGTCGAGCGTGAGCGCGAGCGCATCGCGTTCACCTCCGCCGACTACTGGGACCTGCGGGCGCTGTTCGACATCGGCCGTGACGAGGACCCGCGCAGCTTCGGCGCCGGCCTGACCTCGGTGGACGGCCGCAAGGTCGCCCAGGGCCGCGACTTCGCCAGCACCGGCACGCTCAAGAACGCCGATGTGCTCCACCTGGACGAGCAGGCGGCCCGGGCGCTGGCCCAGCGCCTGGAGAACGCCTCGTACGCGGTGACCTCGGTCGAGAGCAAGCCCTACACCCGCAGGCCGTACGCGCCGTTCCGGACCACCACGCTGCAGCAGGAGGCCAGCCGCAAGCTGGGCTTCTCGGCCAAGTACACGATGCAGGTGGCGCAGAAGCTCTACGAGAACGGCTTCATCACCTACATGCGAACCGACAGCACCACGCTGTCGGACACCGCGCTGGCCGCCGCCCGCGGCCAGGCCGTGCGCCTGTACGGCCCGGAGTACGTCCCGGACAAGCCGAGGGTGTACGCGAGCAAGGTGAAGAACGCTCAGGAGGCCCACGAGGCGATCAGGCCCTCCGGGGACGAGTTCCGGACGCCGGGGGAGACCGGTCTCTCCGGGGACATGTTCCGGCTGTACGAGCTGATCTGGCAGCGCACGGTGGCCTCGCAGATGAAGGACGCCGTCGGCGAGTCGGTGAGCGTGCGCATCGCCGGCACCTCCAGCGCGGGCGAGCGGGCCGAGTTCGGCGCGACCGGCCGCACGATCACCTTCTACGGCTTCCTCAAGGCGTACGTGGAGGGGGCCGACGACCCGTCCAGCGACCGCGACGACTCGGTCAGCCGGCTGCCCAACCTGGCCGAGGGCGACGCGCTGACCGCCCTGGAGCTCGGGGCCGAGGGCCACTCCACCCGGCCGCCGGCCCGCTTCACCGAGGCCACGCTGGTCAAGGAGCTGGAAGACCGCGAGATCGGCCGCCCGTCGACGTACGCCTCGATCATCGGAACGATCCTGGACCGTGGGTACGTCTTCAAGAAGGGGACGGCGCTGGTGCCGTCGTTCCTGGCCTTCGCCGTGGTCAACCTGCTGGAGCAGCACTTCAGCCACCTGGTCGACTACGACTTCACGGCCGAGATGGAGAAGGTCCTCGACGACATCGCCAACGCCCGCGCCGACCGGGTGCCCGAGCTGCGCCGCTTCTACTACGGCGGCCAGGGGGACGACGGGCTGAAGGAGCTGGTCAGCGACCTCGGTGACATCGACGCGCGCGAGATCAGCTCGTTCGCGATCAGGGGCACCGACATCATGATCCGCGTCGGCCGTTATGGGCCCTACCTTGACCGGGACGGCGCGCGGGTGAACGTCCCGGAGGACCTCGCGCCGGACGAGCTCACCGCCGAGAAGGCCGAGGAGCTGTTCACCCAGCCCAGCGGCGACCGGCGGCTCGGCCCCGACCCGGTGACCGGGCACGAGATCGTCGCCAAGTCGGGGCGGTTCGGGCCGTACGTGACCGAGATCCTGCCCGAGGAGGAGCCGCCCGCTCCGGGCGCCAAGAAGCGGGCGAAGAAGGACGCGCCCAAGCCGCGCACCGGCTCGCTGCTGAAGTCCATGTCGCTGGACACGATCACGCTGGAGGACGCGCTGCGCCTGCTGTCGCTGCCGCGTGTGCTCGGCGAGATCGACGGCGAGGAGGTCACCGCGCAGAACGGCAAGTTCGGCCCCTACGTCAAGAAGGGGACCGACTCGCGGTCGCTGGGCTCCGAGGAGGAGCTGTTCACGGTCACCCTGGAGCAGGCCAAGGAGCTGTTCGCGCAGCCCAAGCAGCGCGGCAGGGGCCGGGCGGCCGCCGCGCCGCCGCTGCGTGAGCTCGGCGCCGACCCGGCCTCCGGCAAGCCGGTGGTGGTCAAGGAGGGCCGTTTCGGGCCGTACGTGACCGACGGCGAGACGAACGCGTCGCTGCGCAAGGACGACTCGGTGGAGCAGATCACGATCGAGCGGGCCGCCGAGCTGCTCGCCGAGCGCCGTGCCCGCGGCCCGGCGCCGAAGCGCACCCGGGCCAAGACGGGGGCCAAGGCCGCCGCGAAGTCCTGACGCTCGCGTCATAACGGGCCCTCGCATCCTGTGGGATGCGAGGGCCCGTCGAACGCGGTCTGACGTCGCTACCGGGCGGC
Organism: Sphaerisporangium melleum; assembly: GCF_014646695.1. GTDB lineage: Bacteria > Actinomycetota > Actinomycetes > Streptosporangiales > Streptosporangiaceae > Sphaerisporangium > Sphaerisporangium melleum. The sequence goes on along the minus strand of NZ_BMNT01000007.1, from coordinate 103,798 downwards.
GGCGAGGCCGTCGTCGCCGTCAGGCGAAGAGAGCGCGGCCCCAGTAGTCGCCGGCGTCGCGCAGGCCCGGCGGGCAGGCGAACAGGCCGCTGGAGATGTGCTTGATGTACTCGTTCAGCTTGTCCTTGCGCGCCAGCTCCATCTGGATCGGGACGTACTGCTTGTGCGGGTCGCGCTGGTAGGCGATGAAGAACAGCCCGGCGTCGAGCCGTCCGAGCCCGTCGGAGCCTTCCACGTAGTTGTAGCCCCTTCGCAGCAGGTGGGCGTTGCCGTGGGTGGACGGGTGCGCGAGCCTGACGTGGGAGTCCATCGGGATCACCGGCGTGCCGTCGGGCTTCTTGGCGGCGAAGTCGATCACGTCGAACTCGCGCTTCTTGCCCATTGGCGCGCCCTCGCCCTTGTCCCGGCCGAAGATCTCCTCCTGCTCCACCAGCGAGGTGCGGTCCCAGGTCTCGATGTTCATCCGGATCTTGCGGGTGACCATGTAGCTGCCGCCGGCCATCCACGCGGGCCCGTCCCCGGGGGCCACCCAGAGCTGGTCCTTCAGCAGGGCGGCGTCCTCCAGCTTGAGGTTGTTGGTGCCGTCCTTGAAGCCGAACAGGTTGCGCGGGGTGGCCTGGGAGCGCGAGGTGGACGAGGTGCGGCCGAAGCCGAGCTGGGACCAGCGGATCGACACCCTGCCGAAGCCGATGCGGGCCAGGTTGCGTATCGCGTGCACGGCCACCTGCGGATCGTGGGCGCACGCCTGGATGCAGATGTCGCCGCCGGAGATCTCGGGCTTGAGGTCCTCGCCGGGGAACTTCGGCAGGTCGGCCAGGGCCGCGGGCTTCTTGGCCGCGAGGCCGAATCGGTCGTCGAACAGCGATGGGCCGAATCCGATGGTCAGCGTCAGCCCGGAGGCGGGCAGCCCGAGCGCCTCGCCGGTGTCGTCCGGCGGGGCCTCGGGGGCGCCGCCGACCGCGCCGAACGTCCCGGCGTCCTTGCCCTGGGTCATCCGCGCGGCCGCCGCCGTCCACTCCTGGAGCAGTTCGACGAGTTCCTCGCGCTTTTTGGTGATGACGTCGAAGCTCACGAAGTGCAGGCGGTCCTGGGCGGGGGTGACGATGCCGGCCTGGCGTTCGCCGTAGAAGGACACCGGGTCGGAGGTCGTGGCGGCCGCCGCGGGGGGCGGCCCCTCCAGCACGCTGCGGGTGGCGAACGCCCCGGCGCCGGCCGCGGCCACGCCGGCCGCGCCCGCCGCGCCGAGACCGAGCAGTCTGCGGCGGTTGATCGCTGTCATCGCGCTCTCCCTCGGCCGAGCCTCGTCGTGCGGTCCTTTCCGATCAGGTCACCGGGCCGGCGGAGGCCGGTGGCCGGGGTCACTTGGCCACCACCGCGGCGACCTTGCTGATCGGCTCGGCCAGCGCGTTGATCGCGTCGGAGAGCGTCTTCAGCTCCTCCTTGGACAGCTCGGTGTGCAGCTTCCAGCCGTCGCCCTTGCGGTGCTGCGACAGGGCCGCGTCGGCCGCCTCGAACTTCTCGTCCAGGGTCTTGGCCAGGGCGGGGTCGCGCTCGTCCAGGACGGGGCGCAGCGCGGCGACGGCGGCCCGGGAGCCTTCGAGGTTGGCCGCGAAGTCCCACAGGTCGGTGTGCGAGTAGCGGTCCTCCTCGCCGGTGATCTTGCCGGTGGCGACCTCGTCGAGCAGTTCCTTGGCGCCGTTGGCCAGCTTCAGCGGCGGGACCTTCTCGGCTTCCGCCCGCTTGACGATCTCGCGCACGTCGGCCATCAGCTTGTCGGCGACCGGGCCGTCCTTGCTGATGTCGCCGCTGATCCACAGGTCCTTCTCGATCTTGTGGAAGCCGGTCCACTCCTCGCCCTTGGCGAGGTCGCCCTCGCGGGCGTCGATGGCCGGGTCGAGGTCGCCGAAGCTCTCGGCGACCGGCTCGATGCGCTCCCAGTACGTCCGCGCGACGGGGAACAGCTCCTTGGCCTTGGCCACGTCGCCCGCCTTGACCGCGTCCACGAACTCCTGCGTCTTGGTGAGCAGCGCGCCGGTCTGGCTCTTGACGTACCGCTGGTAGTCGGTGCTCGCCTTGGCGAGCTTGGCGTCGTCGCTGAGCGGGGCGGCGGCGCCGGTGACCTTGAGCGGGTTGCGGATGCCCTTGCCGATCATGCCGGGCTTGCAGGCCGTCTCGTAGGTGCCGGCCGGCAGCTCGATCAGGACCTCGCGGGTGAGGCCGGGGACGATGTTCTCCACCTCGCCCATGACGCGGTCGCCCGCCGCGTAGACGTAGAACTCGGTGACCTTGCTGCCGCCGTTGGTGACGGCGAACGTCGAGGTGCCGGCGGGCAGGTCGGTCGTGGAGACCTTGCAGTCGGTGTCGCTCGCCGCGACGGCGATCTTCCCGGGCTTGCCCCCGGCCTGGGCGGAGGTGTCGCCGCCGTCGCCGGACGAGGAACATGCGGTGAGCCCCGCCAAGGCCAGAGCGCCAACGGTGAGGACGAGGGGGGTACGCATGCTTCTCCAGTTCGCGAAGTTCATCGGGTGCATTGAGGTGGTCGGTGGTGTGGCCGGTGCCGCTAGGAGGCAGGGGTGGCGGACGGCGTGGCGGCCTTGGCGCGCGTCACGCCCCCTTTACGGGCCGGCATGAGGAACAGCGTCAGCACCGGCACCAGGTAGGCGAGCCAGGCGATCGTCTCGAGGATCGTCGGCTGCGGGGTGAAGTTGAACATGCCGCTGAGCAGGGTGGTGTACCAGGCGTCCGGCGGGAGGGCGCCGCTCAGGTCGAAGGCCTGGCCGGTGAGCACGTTCACCACGCCGGCCTCGGTGAGGTCGTGCACGCCGTACTTGAAGATCCCCGCGGCCACGATGATCAGCAGCAGGCCGGTCCAGGTGAAGAACCGGGTGAGGTTGATGCGCAGCGCGCTCGCGTACAGCGCCCAGCCGAGGGCGACCGAGGTGGCGAGGCCGAGCAGGATGCCGATGAGCGGGGCGGCGGTGGTCGTGGCGCCCTGGGCGGCGGCGAAGAACAGCAGCGCGGTCTCCAGGCCCTCGCGGGCGACCGCCAGGAAGGCCATCACGACGACGGCGGTGGCGCCGAGGCCCAGGGCCTCGGTGAGCTTGGCGCGCAGGTCACCGGACATGCGGCGCGCCGCGCTCCGCATCCAGAAGATCATGAAGGTGACGAACACCGTGGCGGCGAGCGAGGCGATCGCGTCGAACAGCTCGTGGGCGCGCGAGTCGAGGTTGGCGGCGGTGAAGGTCAGCAGCGCGCCGAAGGCGACGGACAGGGCCACGGCGGCGGCCACTCCCGTCCACACGAGCGGCAGCCGGTCGCGCCGGTCGCTCTTGACCAGGAAGGCGACCAGGATGGACACGACAAGGGTCGCCTCAAGGCCCTCGCGCAGACCGATGAGATAACTGGCGAACACTGGTGCGCTCCTGACGCTCGCTTGCTACTTAGCCTCACCTAAATTAGGACAGACTAACCTTAGCCTTGGCAAGGGCGCGGACTGTGGCTGGGGCACCCCTTTCTGGCCGTCGCGCCAGCCCGTCCCCGTCGCTCGGGCAACCCGTTCCCCGAGATCAGCGGCCTGACCCGCCCGTTCGGGCAAAGCCGCGGCCAGGGGAGGCGGGCGCCTGGAGGTTCCGGGAAACGTCATCTCCCGGCGAGGAGGTGTTCAGCGGGAACACGAACCTGTCCCACTTTTCGCCACGTCCTTCCCGCGAGGGGCAGGGTGGGGTAATACCCTCAGGTGAGGAAACAGGCGGGCGATTCCGTCCTGTACTCGATCCACCCCTTGCCCAGCGAGCACCTGGATACGCTGACACCATGACCACCTCCGGCCGGTCCGCCTCGCGGCGCAGACCCCCCCATGTGCTGGCGAACGCCCCCTTCCGCCGGTTGTGGACGGCCATGGCGGTGTGCAGCCTCGGTGACTGGCTCAACATCATCGCGATCACCGCCTTCGCCGCGTTCCTGACCCGGGGCGCCGGATACCAGGCGCAGAGCCTCGCCATCGGCGGCGTCTTCGTCGTCAAGATGCTCCCCGCGATCGTGCTCGGCCCGCTCGCGGGAGTGTTCGCCGACCGGTTCGACCGGCGCATGACGATGTTCCTCGCCGACCTCCTGCGCTTCGTGCTCGTGCTGTCGATCCCGCTGGTCGGCAGCTACCAGTGGATCATCATCGCGACGCTCCTGGTCGAGTGCGTGAACCTCTTCTGGGTGCCCGCCAAGGACGCCACGGTCCCGAACCTCGTGCCCAAGGACAGGCTGGAGGAGGCCAACCAGCTCAACCTGCTGGTCACCTACGGCACGGCGCCGGTCGCCGCGGCCCTGTTCGCCGTGCTGTCGGCGGGCATCGAGGTGCTCGGCAAGGCCGTCCCCGGCATGGCGGTGGAGCCCGCCCGCCCCGCGCTCATCCTGAACGCCGTCGCCTACCTGGTCTCCGCGTTCCTGATCTTCACGCTCAGGAGCATCCCCAAGGAGCACACCCTCCGGGTCGCCACCCCCTCGGTGCTCCGGCAGATCATCGACGGCTGGCGGTTCGTCGGCGGCGACCGCATGGTGCGCGGGCTGGTCATCGGCATGCTCGGCGCCTTCGCGGCCGGCGGCGCGGTCATCGGCGTCGCCAAGGTGTACGTCGTGGCCCTGGGCGGCGGGGACGCCGCGTACGGCATGGTCTTCGCCGCGGTGTTCGCCGGCATGGCCGCCGGCATGTTCTTCGGCCCCCGCCTGCTGGGCGAGCTGTCCCGGCGGCGCCTGTTCGGGCTGGCGATCATCACCGCGGGCGTCGTGCTGGCCGGCATCGCGCTCATCCACAACCTGGTGATCGTCGTCCTGCTCACCGTCGTGCTCGGCGCCTGCGCGGGCATCGCCTGGATCATCGGGTACACGCTGATCGGCCTGGAGGTCGAGGACGGCATCCGCGGGCGCACGTTCTCCTTCCTGCAGTCCATGGCGCGGGTGACCCTGCTGCTCGTCGTCGCGGTCGCCCCGGTCCTCGCCGGCCTGTTCGGCGAGCACATCATCGCGGTCGGCGCCGCCCTCGAGTACCACTTCGACGGCCCGAACCTCGTCATGCTGATCGGCGCGCTGGTCGCCGTGGCCGTCGGCGCGCTCGCGCTGCGCCACATGGACGACCGGCGCGAGGTGCCCATCGCCTCCGACCTGATGGCCGCGGTCCGCGGTGAGCGCTACGTCCCCGCGCCCGCCGAGCCCGACCACGGCGTGTTCATCGCCTTCGAGGGCGGCGAGGGGTCGGGCAAGACCACCCAGTCGCGGCTGCTCGCCATCTGGCTGCGCGACCAGGGGTTCGACGTGGTGCAGACCCGCCAGCCGGGCTCGACCAAGGTCGGCATGCGGCTGCGCGCGATCCTGCTGGACGCCGCCCATCAGGGGCTGTCCGCGCGGTCGGAGACCCTGCTGTACGCCGCCGACCGGGCCGAGCACGTCGAGAAGGTCATCCGCCCGGCGCTGCACAGGGGCGCGATGGTGGTGTGCGACCGGTACGTCGACTCCTCGCTCGCCTACCAGGGCGCCGGCCGCGAGCTCGACCAGCGGGACGTCGTCAAGGTCAACTCCTGGGCCACCGGCGGCCTCATGCCCGACCTCACCGTGCTGATCGACGTGCCGCCGTCGGTCGGGCTGGCGCGCATGGCCTCGCCGGCCGACCGCATCGAGGCCGAGCCGCTGGAGTTCCACGAGCGGGTGCGCCGCGAGTTCCGCGCGCTGGCCGCGGCCGAGCCCGACCGGTACTTCGTGGTGGACGGGCAGCGGACCCAGGAGGAGATCTCCCGGCTCATCCAGGACCGCGTGCGCGAGATCCTGCCCGACCCCGTCCCGCAGGAGACCGAGGCCATCACCGGCACCATGCCCATCATCCGCGACTGACCCGGCCACGAGCGCGGCTAGTCTGGCGTCTGTGACAGTCTTCGACGACCTGGTCGGCCAGGAGCAGGCGGCGGACGTGCTGCGGCGCGCCGCGGCGGCCGCCGCCGAGGCCCTCGAAGGGGGGCGCGGGGCGGGCATGACGCACGCCTGGCTGTTCACCGGGCCGCCTGGGTCCGGCAGGTCGGAGGCCGCTCAGGCGTTCGCCGCCGCCCTGCTGTGCCCCGACCAGGGGTGCGGGCACTGCGACCTGTGCCACCAGGTGGCCGTCGGGTCGCATCCCGACGTCGAGACCGTGCGCCCCCAGGGGCTTTCGTACAGCGTCAAACAGACCCGTGACCTGGTGTTGCGCGCGGCCGGCGCGCCGACGCTTGGCCGCTGGCGGGTCATCCTGTTCGAGGACGCCGACCGCTCGACCGAGGCCGCCGCGAACGCCCTGCTCAAGGCCATCGAGGAGCCGCCCCCGCGCACCGTGTGGCTGCTGTGCGCGCCGTCCCCGGACGACATGGTGATCACGATCAGGTCCCGGTGCCGGGTCGTGACCCTGCGCACCCCCTCGACGGCGGCCGTCGCCCACGTGCTCGCCACCCGCGACGGCGTGCCGCCCGAGATGGCGGAGTTCGCCGCCCGCGCCACCCAGGGGCACCTCGCCCGGGCCCGGCGGCTCGCCCTGGACGACGAGGCGCGGCGCCGGCGGGAGGCCGTCCTGTCGCTGCCCCGCGCGCTCTCCGGGGTCGGCGAGTGCGTGGACGCGGCGGAGCGCCTGGTCAAGACCTCGGCCGAGGACGCCGATGAGGCGACCGCGCAGCTCAACGAGACCGAGACCACCGAGCTGCGCAAGATCTACGGTGAGGGGTCCTCGGGCAAAGGGCTGAACAGAGGCCTGGTCCGGGGCGGGGCGGGCGCGATCAAGGAGCTGGAGGACCGGCAGAAGTCCCGGGCGACCCGCATCAAGCGCGACTCGCTCGACGCCGCGCTCCTCGACCTGGTCGCCTTCTACCGCGACGTCCTGGCCGTGCAGTTCGGCGCCGAGGTGGAGCTGTCCAGCGACGATCGCCGGGCCGACCTTGCGGCGCTGGCCCGGTCGAGCTCGCCCGAGGACACCCTGCGGCGCGTCGACGCCATCATGCGGTGCCGTGAGCGGCTGGCCGCCAACGTCAACCCGCAGATCGCCGTCGAGGCCATGACCATCTCCCTCTGGCGCCCTCAGGTGTGAGCCCTGCCTGCGGTGTTGCGCCGCACGCCCGATCTGCACGTAGTGTGGGCCGCAGGCGCGTGCCGGAAGGCCCCGGCGCCGTACGCCGCGGGCTCCCGCGCGTACGCCTGGGCCGTCCTCGGGTGCGCGCCGGCCGTGTCTGGCGTGACGGTCGAGGAGGCGGAGGCGTTCCGTGGGGATGATCATGGCCGTGAGCTTCACCCGCTACGGACGGCTGTACTACCTCGACCCGGGCGGTCACAGTCCCAAGGTCGGTGACAAGGTGCTCGTGCCCACCGAGGCGGGGCCCGAGGTGGCCGAGTGCGTGTGGGCGCCGCAATGGGTCAGCGAGGACGTCGAAGGGCTGCCGGTCTGCGCGGGCATCGCCGGCGAGGAGCAACTGGAGCGCGACGAGGGCAACCGCCGCCGCCGCGCCGAGGCGCGCAGCGTGTCCAAGCGGCTGATCCGCCGCCACGAACTGCCGATGAAGGTCGTCGGGGTCGACTACCTCGACTCCGACAACGTCTACACCGTGTACTTCTCCGCGCCGCACCGGGTGGACTTCCGCGCGCTCGTCCGCGACCTCGCCCGCAACCTGCGCGCCCGCGTCGAACTGCGGCAGATCGGCCCGCGGGACGAGGCCCGCCTCCAGGGCGGCATCGGGCCGTGCGGCCGTGACCTGTGCTGCGCGACCTTCCTCAAGGACTTCGAGCCGGTGTCGGTCCGCATGGCCAAAGACCAGGACCTCCCGGTCAATCCGCTGCGCATCGCCGGGGCCTGCGGACGGCTGATGTGCTGCCTGAAGTACGAGCACCCGCTGTACCAGGAGTTCCGCGCGTCGGCGCCGCGCGTCGGCCTCACGGTCGACACCCCCGAAGGCGAAGGCACCGTCGTCGGCCACAACGTGCCGTCCGACTCGGTCGTCGTGCGCCTCGCCGACGGAGGCCGCCGGTGCTCCTGCTCCCGCGCCAGCGTGTGCTCCCCGCGCCGTCAGCATGACGAGAGGTACGGCGAACGGGACGGCGGAGGCGATAACGTCGAGGAGTGAAAGCCGGCACCGGCGGGGTAGAACCTAACAGCCGCACGGTCGATCGACCGGCGCGCGCCCCGGCGACGGGGGAACATCCAGGCAGGCCCGCACCACGCGGGCCGGTGGGGCGTTCACGCGGGGCGTCGCCCGGCCGTCCGGCACCACGCGCCGGCGGCGGCCGTCCGATGGACGCGCCAGGTCGCCGGCGGCTTTCGCGACGCACGGCGGCACGCGCCGGCGGCGTTCATGAATTGTCGGCAACGGGGGATGGGTGGTCGGCGCGATGATGCGCTCTTCCAGCGCTAGCCGTACGGCTACCGCGCTTGTGGCGGCGACGCTGTTGTTCGTCTCGGCCTGCACGGCGACCGGGGACGCGGGGGGCCCGTCGGACGGCGCGGGTGATCCCCCCGCCGCGACGCAGCCGACCGAAGCCGCCACCAAGGCGCCCTCGGCCGCGCTCGCGCCGTTCTACACTCAGAAGATCTCCTGGTCGTCGTGCAAGGACGGCTTCGAGTGCGGCAAGCTCGCGGTGCCGCTCGACTATGGGAATCCGTCCGGCGAGCGCATCCAGATCGGCGTGATCAGGCTGCCGGCGTCCGGTGGGAAGCGCATCGGGTCGATCATCCTCAACCCGGGCGGGCCGGGAGGTTCCGGCATCGAGTACGCGCGGGCCGCCAAGACCGTGCTGACCCCCGACGTCCTCTCCCGCTTCGACGCGGTCGGCTTCGACCCGCGCGGCGTCGGCGAGTCCGCGCCGGTGCAGTGCCTGTCGGGGCCGCAGCTCGACACCTTCATCGGCCTGGACGGCACGCCCGACGACCCTGCCGAGGTCAAGGCGCTGGTGAAGGGGGCCGAGGAGTTCGCCGCAGGCTGCCAGGCCCACTCGGCCAAGCTGCTGCCGCACGTCGGCACCGCCGACGCCGCCCGCGACATGGACGTCCTGCGCGCCGCCCTCGGCGACCGGGGCATCACCTACCTCGGCAAGTCGTACGGGACCTACCTGGGCGCCGTCTACGCGAACCTCTTCCCGAAGAAGATCAGGGCCCTGGTGCTGGACGGCGCCATCGACCCCGCGCTGCCGCCGGTCCCCACGGTCAACGCCGCCCAGGGACGCGGCTTCGAGGTGGCCTTCCGCTCGTTCCTCGCCGACTGCTTCAACCAGTCCTCCTGCCCGTTCAAGCAGAAGAACACCGACGCGGCGATCGCGGAGCTCTCGGCCCTGCTCAAGTCCGCCGACCAGCACCCGCTGCGCAACACCACCGGGGACAGCCGCAAGGTCGACGAGTCGTGGGTCACCCTCGGCATCGTCACCGCCCTGTACGACAAGCGCTCCTGGCCGGTGCTGCGCTCCGCCCTCGGCCAGGCGTTCCGCGGGGACGGCACCACCCTGCTGCGGCTGGCCGACATCCTGGTCGACCGCCACCAGGACGGCACGTACTCCAACCAGACCGAGGCCAACATGGCCATCAACTGCGTCGACCACCCCTACCCGCGCGACACCGCCGCCTACGAGGAGGCCGCCCGCGCCGCGCAGAAGGAGTCCCCGCTCTTCGGGGCGTACGTGATGTGGGGCTCGCTGCCGTGTGAGTTCTGGCCGGTCAAGGCGACGGGCACCGACCAGCCGCTGCGCGCGGCCGGCGCGCCGCCGATCGTGGTCGTCGGCACCCTGCGCGACCCCGCCACCCCGTACGAGTGGGCCAAGGCCCTGGCCTCCCAGCTGTCCTCCGGCGTGCTGCTGAGCTACGACGGCGACGGCCACACGGCCTACCGCACCGGCTCCAGCTGCATCGACCAGGCCGTCGACCGTTACCTGCTCAACCAGGTCGCTCCCAAATCCGGCACCCTCTGCCCCAAGGTCACCTGACCCGGTCCGACCGCCCCGAGCCGGTGCCCGGGGCGGTCGAACGGATCAGAAGTCCTCGTCGAAGCTGACCGAACCCGTCACGCCCACCTGGTACGCCGAGACCCGGCGCTCGAAGAAGTTCGCCAGCTCCTGGACGTCCTGCAGTTCCATGAAGGCGAACGGGTTCTTCGACCCGTACATCGGCGGGAGGCCGAGCTGGGCCAGCCGCCGGTCGGCCACGTGCTGCAGGTAGGCGCGCATATCCGCGATCGACATGCCCGGCACGCCGTGCCCGAGCAGGTCCTCGGCGAACTGCGCCTCGCACTCCACGGCCTCGGCGAGCATTTCGCGGACCTGCCCGGCCAGCTCCTCGTCGAACAGGCCGGGCTCCTCCCGGCGTACGACGTCGACCACGTCGAAGGCGAACGCCATGTGCATGGACTCGTCGCGGAACACCCAGTTCGTCCCGGAGGCCAGCCCGTTCAGCAGCCCGCGCGAGCGCAGGAAGTAGACGTAGGCGAAGGCGCCGTAGAAGAACAGCCCCTCGATGCAGGCGGCGAAGCAGATCAGGTTCAGCAGGAAGGCCCGCCGGTCCTCCCGGGTCTCCAGCCGGCGCAGCTCGCCGAGCGAGTCGATCCAGCGGAAGCAGAAGTCCGCCTTGCGGCGAATGGAGGGAATGTTCTCCACCGCCGCGAACGCCGCGAACCGCTCCTGCTCGTCCGGAACGTAGGTGTCGAGCAGGTTCAGGTAGAACTGGACGTGCACCGCCTCCTCGAACAACTGCCGCGACAGGTACAGCCGCGCCTCGGGGGCGTTGAGGTGCTCGTAGAGGTTCAGCACCAGATTGTTCGCCACGATCGTGTCGCCGGTCGCGAAGAAGGCGACCAGGCGGCCGACCAGGTGACGCTCCGCCGGCGACAGCTTCGACAGGTCCTTGAGATCGGAGTGCAGGTCCACCTCCTCCACGGTCCAGGTGTTCTTGATCGCGTCCCGGAAGCGGTCGAAGAACAGCGGGTAACGCATCGGACGGAGGGTCAGGCTCATGCCCGGGTCGAGCAGCATCAGGTTCTCCTTCGGATCGGTCATGCTCACTGGCACGCCTCGCACGACTCGGGGTTCTCCAGCGAGCACGCCAGGGCCTCCGCGGAGGAGTTCACGACGGGCACCGTGGCCTGCTGGATGCGCGTGGCGGGACGGGAACGCAGGTAGTACGTCGTCTTCAGACCCGACTTCCACGCGTAGAGGTACATCGAGGAGAGCTTCTCGATCGTGGGCGCGCTCAGGAACAGGTTGAGCGACTGGCTCTGGTCGATGTACGGCGAACGAGCCGCGGCCATGTCGATCAGGGCGCGCTGCGGCAGCTCCCACGCGGTACGGAAGACCCGGCGCACCTGTTCCGGCAGCTCGGCGATGCCCTGGACGGAGCCGTCCGCCTGCTTGATCGCCGATCTGACCTGCTCGTTCCACAGCCCGCGCGCCTTCAGCTCCGCCACCAGCGCGTTGTTTATCTGCAGGAACTCCCCGCTGAGGGTCTCGCGCTTGAAGAGGTTGGACACCTGCGGCTCGATGCACTCGTAGCATCCGGCGATCGAGGCGATGGTGGCCGTCGGCGCGATCGCGATCAGCAGCGAGTTGCGCAGCCCGCTGACGGCGATCCGCGCCCGCAGCGCCGTCCAGCGCTCGGCCTGCGTGCCCGGCGTGCCCTGCAGATCGTGCTGGAGCCTGCCACGCGCCGCCCACGTCTGCTCGTACGCGGGATGCGCGCCGAAGCGCTCGGCCAGGCCGGCGGACGTCTCCAGCGCCGTCAGGTAGATCTCCTCGGCGATCCTGGTGGACAGCTCCCTGGCCTCCGGCGCGTCGAACGGAAGACGCAGGGCGAAGAAGACATCCTGCAGGCCCATCACCCCCAGCCCCACCGGCCGCCAGCGCGGGTTGCTCGCCGCCGCCTGCTCGCTGGGGTAGTAGTTGATGTCGATCACCCGGTCCAGGAAGGTGACCGCGGTGCGCACGGTGCCGCGCAGCCGCTCCCAGTCGATGCCGCCGTCCGCGACGTGCGCGGCGAGGTTGACCGAGCCGAGGTTGCACACCGCCGTCTCGGCGTCGCTGGACACCTCAATGATCTCGGTGCACAGGTTCGACAGGTGCACCACGTTGCTCGGCTCGGCGGCCTGGTTGCAGAGCCGGTTGGCGGCGTCCTTGAAGGTCATCCAGCCGTTGCCGGTCTGCGCCAGCGTGCGCATCATCCTGCCGTACAGGTCACGCGCCTTCACCTGGCGGACGTACCGGCCGGCCCGCTCGGCGTCGCGATAGGCGGTGTCGAACGCCTCGCCCCACAGGTCGGGCAGTTCGGGCACCTCGTCCGGGTCGAACAGCGACCACATCTCGTCGGCCTCGACCCGGCGCATGAACTCGTCCGGGATCCAGTTGGCCAGGTTGAGGTTGTGCGTCCGGCGGGCGTCCTCGCCCGTGTTGTCGCGCAGCTCCAGGAACTCCTCGATGTCCGGATGCCACGTCTCCAGGTACACGCACGCCGCGCCCTTGCGGCGGCCCCCCTGGTTCACGGCGGCGACGCTCGCGTCCAGCGTGCGCAGCCACGGCACGATGCCGTTGGAGTGCCCGTTCGTCCCCCGGATCAGCGCTCCACGCGAACGCACCCGCGACCAGGACACCCCGATCCCGCCCGCGAACTTCGACAGCCGGGCGATCTGCGCGTACCGCTCGTAGATGGACCCAAGCTCGTCGCGCGGCGAGTCCACCAGATAGCACGAGGACATCTGGGTGTGCCGGGTGCCCGAGTTGAACAGCGTCGGCGAACTCGGCAGATACGCCAGCGACGACATCAGGCGGTAGAAGCCGACGGCCTCCTCAGCCGTCTCCGCCAGCCCGCACGCCACCCGCAGCAGCCAGTACTGCGGCGTCTCCACCACCAGGCGGGTGGAGGGATGCCGCAGCAGATAACGGTCATAGACCGTACGCAACCCGAAGTACTCGAACCGCAGATCCCCCGCCGAGTCGATCGCGTCGTCCAGGACAGAGGCGTTGGCGCTCACGAACGCGGCGGTGGCATCGCCGATGAGCCCTTCCGCGTGCCCCCGCTCGATGGCCTGGCTGAACGAGGCGACGCCCTGCCCGCGCACCTCCCGGCCGATGTAGCCGGACAACAGCCGGGCGGCCAGGCGCGAGTACTGCGGCTCCTCGCCGATCATCTCGGCGGCCGTCTGGATCGACAGCCGGTCCAACTCGGCGGTGGTCGCCCCGTCGTACAGCCCACTGATCGTCTTCGTCGCCACCCGCAACGGATCGACATCGGCCAGATCGTCCGCCCACCGCTCCACAGCCCGGACGATCTTGTTGACATCGACCGGCTCGGACGTGCCGTTCCGCTTGCGTACCCGCATCTGCGCCCGTCGCGGCGCAGGAACAACCCCGTCGGCCGGTGCCATATCGGTCGTTCGGTCCCCGGTGACCGTCACAGCTCTCTCCTCGCGAACTCGGTCATGAACCGAGGTCACGCGCAGGAGGCGCCGGCCAGGGCGCCGCACAGCTCTGGCGCCGGAGCCGTCGGCCGTCCCGCGCGGCCTCGGACCAGCCGCACACCTGATCGTGTACGGCGCTACCGGCAGGTCTTCGGACTCGTGGGCACAGTGCTCATGCCTAATGACCGTCGCTTCCCGGGCCGCGTGGCCCAGTGCGCATGACGGCGGTCGTTCCCACTCACCGCTGCGGGGCAGTCCCGGATTCCCACCGGGTTCCCTCTTGCCTCGACCGCCCTGAAGTGAACGGCCGAACCGGATGCAGGGGACACCATATATGGGGGACGGAGCGATAGTCACACCCAACATCTCGTGTCGAGCCCAGTCTCACACCAGCCGCCGCCACCCCGACGCCCCACCAACCCCCGACCGCGCGCCCGGAACCGACCCCCGCACCCGGGCCCACCTCAGCCCGACGTCTCACCAGACCCCCACCACCCCGGCCCAACATGCCAGGCCCCACCCCTGCCGGTGCGATACCCCCGGCGCAGCCCCGAGGCCCTGGCATGGATCAAGGACACCAGAGCAACACAGCAGACCGGAAGCCGGAGCCAGACAGGAGACCGACCGGGCCGGAGCCGGGCAGGAGGGTGAAGGCTGGCTGGGCGGGGGTCAGGGCCCGGCCGATGGCAGGGGATCAACGGAGGCCTACGGCAGATCCACGGAGGTCGGCGGGAGCGAGAACGCCCGGAAACCTGTAGACTTCCTCACGCTGCGGGTCTCCCTGCGGCATGCCGCCTTAGCTCAGTCGGCCAGAGCGACGCACTCGTAATGCGTAGGTCAAGGGTTCGATTCCCTTAGGCGGCTCCACCTCACAGGCCCCTCCCGATATCGGAAGGGGCCCTTTTGGCAACAAGCCCACGCTTTCGAGGCGACGTCCTCGGTGCTGGGCGCCAGGCCGGTGGCGAGCAGAAGCTCGTCGGCGGTCAGCATGCCTCCGGCCCGAAGCAAGATCCGGGCCTCCCCGGTCGGACCTTCCGGGTGCTCGGCGGAAGAACGTCCGTTCGGAGTTGGCCATCGACGCCGCCTTCGCAGAGCCATCGGGTGACGAACCCCCGGCAAAGGGCTCCATACGCCAACTGTCGCGAGGTACGTCTCGCGTGCGGCGACGGGGTGGCCGTGGTGTCCACCGACGACGGCACGGCTTTTCGCCCAGGTCGTCGTCGACGCCGACCGTCTCTGAGCGCTGTGGCTTCGACGTGCCAGGAAGCAGGGCGGTGCGGGGGCTTCCGGCGTCGCCGGGGCGTTATCCCGCCCGTGCGGCCACTGCCTTGGCAAGGGCGTGCGGCGCAGCCCGGTCGCCGCACTTTCTGGACTTGCTAGTCCAAAAATTCGCTCCTACGCTCCTGACGTACGCAACGGCTTGCGTAGGCCGGCAAGCAGCCGGCCGTATCCTTCCGGAGGTCTCTGCCATGCCCGATGCCACCCGACACGACGCGTTCGTCCGTGAATTCGTCACCACCTTCAATGCGAAGGACGCGGACGCGCTCGCGCCGTTCCTGACCGAGGACGTGAGCTTCACCGCATACGGAGATGAGCCGGTACACGGGCGCGCAGCGGTGATCGCCCTGTGGAAGGGGGTTTTCGCCAACTTCTCCGAGATCCGGTTCGAAACCGTGCACCAGGCGGTGAACGGCGACGTCGTCATCGCCGAACAGATCCATGGACTGGCGCTGCCCGGCGGGCATCTTGTCCCGGTGATGAACATGGCCGTCTATGAGCTGCGCGACGGCAGGATCGAAGCCTGGCGCGACTACACGAATCCCGCCTACGCCTCCTCCCTCTTGCAGGCCTGAGCCGCCCGCTCACAGGGCGGAGCCCACTGCTCGTTCCCCGTCGATCCAAGCACGAGGCATCCCCGGTAATCCAGTCGCCTGTTCATCCGGTCGTCGCATTCCCGGAGGCGACCGTCGACCTGCAGAAGTGAGGTGTGTTCCGTGCGCGCAGTAGTGATGGAAGAGCTCGGCGGACCCGAAGTCCTGAAGGTGAGAGAGTGGCCGGACCCTGAGCCCGGGCCCGGTCAGCTCGTCGTGGACATCGAATTCGCCGGCGTCAATTTCATGGACACCGGCTCTCGCGTGGGCTTCGGACTGGTCGGTGAGGTTCCGGTGGTCATCGGAGTCGAAGGGGCCGGCCGGGTCGCCGCCATCGGCGAAGGCGTCAGCGGATTCGCGGTGGGTGATCGGGTCGCCTGGGTCTCGGTGTTCGGCAGCTACGCGGAAAAGATCGCCGTGCCCGCCGACCAGGTGGTTCCGATTCCGGACGACATCCCGAGCGATATCGCCGCCGCCGTGATGATGCAGGGACTGACCGCGCACCACTTCGTCACCGAGTCCGCGCCGCTGGCCCTGGGCGAAACCGCACTCGTGCACGCGGCGGCAGGAGGCGTAGGGCGCATGGTGACCCAGCTTCTCAAGCTGCGCGGCGTCCGCGTGATCGGGTTGGTGTCCCGCGAGGACAAGATCGCCGCGGCCAAGGCCGCAGGGGCGGACGAGGCACTGGTCTCCTCGGACGGTGACTTCGTGGACCGGGTACTGGCGCTCACCGACGGCGAGGGTGTGCACGCGGTCTTCGACGGCGGCGGTGCCGGCACGTTCTGGGCGTCGATCGAGGTCCTGCGGCGGGTCGGCACGCTGGTCTACTACGGTCCGCTGATCGGCGACATCCCCACGGTGCGGATGTTCGACCTGCCCAAGAGCATCCGGATCACTTACGCCGTCTACGCGGACCACATCCACAGCCGCGAGCTGCTGCTCAAGCACGCGGGGGACCTCTTCGCGAAGATCCGGGCGGGCGAACTCAAGGTCGACATCACCGGGCGCTATCCACTGGGTTCCGCCGAACAGGCCCACATCGACATCGAATCTCGGCGCACCTCGGGGAAACTACTGCTGGACACCCGGCGGTAGTCCCCCGTCCGCCCACATTGTCGACACACGCGTACAGTGCAACGCGTTGCCTGACACACACTTCTCCACACCTATGGAACTCAACCGGCCACGGATCACCTGCGCGGGGACTGTATGCCTCCGCGATGGGTCCGCAGCCGGTAGATCAGCCTCGGCCTCGCCTAAGGCCAGGTGCCGACGAGGTGGCGGCCTCGTTGTGCTCGGCCGCCTGGCGCGCCGGCACCTGAGTCTTTCAAGCGATGACCGGGCTACGTCGCTCGATCGCGGTGACGTCCCGCCACACACCGTGATGGCGGCCGATGCGTTCCCGAGTACCGATGACCCGGAATCCGGCGCGGGCGTGCAGGGCCAGGCTTGCGGTGTTCTCGGGGAAGATGCCTGACTGGATCGTCCAGATGCCGGCCTGCTCGGTGGAGGCGATCAGGGCGTTCAGCAGGGCGAGGCCGACACCCCGGTTTCGGGCGTCGGGGTGGACGTAGACGGAATGTTCCACCACGCCGAAGTAGACGCAGCGTTCTGAGACGGACGAGGCCGCGACCCAGCCGAGCACACGTCCAGCCTCGTCCAGGGCGACATGCCGATGATTCGGCAGCTTGGCCGCGTCGAACTTCTCCCAGGTGGGGGCCGTTGTCTCGAAGGTGGCTTGACCCTCGTCGATGCCGAGTTGGTAGATCGCGAGCACTTCGGCGGCGTGTTCGGGCGTCATGGCCTCGATGCGCAGCGCGGCCGTGCCCGTGCCGGTCCCGGCAGAGGGAAGGATCTCGCTGATCAGGGCACGTATCCGTGTCTCGATCTCGTCCCGGATCGGCCGAACGGCGTCCACCCCTTGTCCAGCGGGATCGTCCAGTTGCCAGTCGAGGTAGCGCTTGCCGGGGAAGAACGGGCAGGTGTCCCCGCAGCCCATCGTGATGACCACATCGCTCGCCTGGACCGCTTCCGTGGTGAGGACCTTGGGGATCTCGGCGGAGATGTCGATACCCACCTCCTTCATCGCCTCGACCACGGCCGGGTTCACCGTCTCGGCAGGGGTGGAGCCGGCAGAGCGGACGTGGACGCGGCCCTGCGTGAGGTGGGTGAGGAACGCGGCGGCCATCTGCGAGCGCCCGGCGTTGTGCACACAGACGAACAGCACGGACGGGGTGGTAGTGCTCATGGGCGGGAACTTCCTTGGGCGGTGAGGGCGGGGGAGCCGACGTCACGGGAAGAGGATCGGGGGGAATCCGTGGTGTCGTGGGGTGCTGCGTTCACGGGAGAGGAGCCGAAGACGGCGGCGACCAGGACCAGGCCGACGACGGCGCCGAGGAGTTGGGCGACGATGAACGGGCCGGCCGAGGTCGGAGCGATGCCCGCGTAGGTGTCGGTGAACGCCCGGCCGAGCGTCACGGCCGGGTTGGCGAAGCTGGTGGAGGAGGTGAACCAGTAGGCCGACCCGATATAGGCGGCTACCGCGGCGGGCGCGAAGCGCGCATGGCCGGTGCGGGCCAGCCCGAAGATCACCACGATCAACCCGGCGGTCGCCACCACTTCGGCGAGCCAAAGGTGACCCGCGTGCCGCTGGTGGGTGGACCAGGTCGCCAGCGGGCGAGCGAACATCGCATTGGCCGCCACCGATCCACCGATCGCACCGCCCACTTGAGCCGCAGCGTAGGCGGCCACCTCGCGCAACGGCGGCCCTTGACCGTCTCGGCGTCCGGTCCACCAGGCGGCGAGCGAGACCAGAGGGTTGAAGTGCGCGCCGGAGACCGGTCCGAACACAGCGATCAACACGCCGAGCCCCAAGACGGTGGCAAGCGAGTTGGCCAGCAGAGCAACGCCGCCGTCCCGGGTCAGCCCGGCGGCCTGGATGCCCGAGCCGACCACCACCGCGACCAGCGCGCCCGTACCGATGGCCTCGGCGGCCAGGCGCCGGCCCAAGGGAACGCCGTTACCGATCACGTGCGGGTAGCGGTCGAGACGGGAGCTTGGAGCAGGGTGGACAGGCGGTTCAACGCGACCGGGAGCACCCAGTAGTAGACCCACGTGCCGCGTCGCTCGGAGCCGACCAGACCCGCCTCACGCAGGACCTTCAGGTGGTGGGAGATCGTCGGTTGGGAGACGTCGAACGGGCCGGTCAGGTCGCACACGCACGCCTCCCCGCCCTCGTGTGAGGCGATCAGGGACAACAGTCGAAGCCGTACCGGGTCTGACAGGGCCTTGAACATGCGCGACAGTTCCGCTGCGTCCGCTTCGCCCAACGGTTCGCGGGTCATCGGGGTACAGCACGCCGCTGCCAGGTCGAGGACCGGCAGCTCTTGTTTCGACATAGGTCTATGTTGACATGGGTCGAATCAGGGTGGCAAGCTCGCTGTATCGATGGTTGTCGAAACAAGTCATCTCCGAGGGAGACCACCATGTCCCGTGTTCAGCTCGCGTTGCGTGTCGCCGACCTGGAAGGCTCGATCGCCTTCTACTCCAAGCTGTTCGGCACCGAGCCCGCAAAGCTGCGCCCCGGCTACGCCAACTTCGCCATCACCGAGCCACCGCTGAAGCTGGTGCTCATCGAGGGCGAGGCCGGGCAGGAGACCCGCATGGACCACCTCGGCGTCGAGGTCGAGGACACCGTCCAGGTCCAGGCCGCCACCCAGCGGCTCCAGGACGCCGGGCTCGTCACCTTCGAGGAGAACGACACCTCCTGCTGCTACGCCCTGCAGGACAAGGTGTGGGTCCACGGGCCCGGCGCCGAACCCTGGGAGGTCTACGTGGTCAAGGCCGACGCCGACGCCCTCGGCAAGTCGGCCACGGGCGACTCGCAAGCGCCCTGCGTCTGTGGCCAGGACGACAAGGCCGAAACGTCTACGACCGGCGCTAGAGAGGGATGCTGCTGACGGCCTGGAGAGGCTTGGCCGGCGTCGTTCATGGATTTGCCAGCGCTCAGCTCATGCTCACTACGGCCCCTCACCGCATCATGATCCACTTGACTCGACACGCAGCGCGCCTGGTGTGTGTCCTCGGCATACAGGGCGAGATCGCTCCCAGGACCGGTCACTCGACGGTGCCCAGTTGGGGAAGGTCCTGCAGGCGGCAGGCGTAGATCGTGCGTCTTGTCCAGGACATCGGGTGTTCACGCCGTGGGCCGCTCCTCGTCGCCTGACCGGCTTACGTTCCGGGGGACCGTGAACGGCCCAGAGACCTGGAGGCAGCGGCGGAGCGTCGGACGGTACTGAGAGCGGCTGTCGTGGGAGTGGGAGGGGCGGCGTTCTCCGGAGCGCTGTGGGGCGAGGCGTTCGGCGCCGTGGCCCAGCCGGGGCCGAGCCCTTACGGGCCGCTGCAGGCGGCGGACGGCAACGGCATCCAGCTCCCGGCCGGATTCACCAGCCGGGTGATCGCCCGCTCGGGACGGCAGGTCGCCGGATACACCTGGCACTGGGCGCCCGACGGTGGGGCGTGTTTCCCCGACGGCACCGGATGGATCTACGTCTCCAACTCCCGAGATCCCGCTGGCGGGCGGCGCCTCGGCGGTGCGCTTCGCCGCCGACGGCACCATCGTGTCCGCGTACCGCATCCTGTCGGGTACCAACCTCAACTGCGCCGGCGGCGCCACACCGTGGGGCACCTGGCTGTCGTGTGAGGAGATCCCGCTCGGCCGGGTCTTCGAGACCTGGCCGGGCGGCGGGCGCGCGGGAGAACGCGCAGGCTGTGTCATGATGTAGGGATCTCCTCCGCGAAGCCCTATGTCGAGGCGCCGCGGAGACCCCGCGTGGCCAGGCTCGCGATGGCGGTTCAAGATGTTGAGCCGGCGCGGAAGCGTGGGGAGAACGGCGGCGTGGCGCGGTGGCCGGTGGGCTCAGGAGGTCGTCTGGCCTGAAGTGCGCACGAACGGTTCCAGCAGGGTCCGCGCCGACTCCCAGGTGGTTCGCAGGTCGGTGCCGGACTCGATCAGCCTCGACCCCGCGAACACGATGGCGTTGATCATTTCCGCGGTCTCGGCCACCGTGGGGACGCCGATGCGGCGCAGAGTCTCCACCAGCGGCTCCAGGAGTTGCTTGTGCATGGCACGGCTCTGCTCGGCGACCATGTCGCCCGGCGCGACCTCCGCGAGGACGGTGGCCAGCGCGTGCTCGCCCTCAGTGATGAGCTCGAAGTTGGTCAGCACGTAGGCGAGTACGCGGTCGGCCGGGGTCGCCGCGGCGTCCATGGCGGCGGCGACCCGGGCGGACCAGCGGGGGAAGACGTCCTGCACCACCGCGTTGAGCAGGTCCTCCGATGACCGGAAGTACTGATAGAGGCTGGGGCGGGCGAGCCCGGCGCGTGCCGCGACCTGGGTCAGCGTCGGTGGCTGGCCGGTCTCGGCGAGGATCTCCCTCGCCGCGTCGAGCAGCGCCCGGTGCTGGGCGGCCCGATGCTCGGCGACGGTCGACGCCCGGATGCGTGGCACCTGCCCTCCTCCACCATGGTCGGCCTACTCCGACAGTCTTCCATCCACCATGGACAGGATGCGATCGCAGTGGTGGAGCACATCGTGATCGTGAGTGACCATGATCGTCGCGACGTTGGCCTCGTGCGTTTCGTGCGCGAGCAACGTGACGATGTCGTCGCTTCGGGCGCGGTCGAGCGCGGCGGTCGGCTCGTCCACCAGCAGTACGGCCGGGCGGGTGACGAGAGCGCGGGCGATGCCCACGCGCTGCCGCTCGCCACCGGACAACTGATGGGGGCGGTGCCCGGCGCGGTGCCCCATGCCGACGCGGTCGAGCAGCTCTCGCGGGTCGTAACCGTCATCCGCGCGTTTGCCCGCCACGTCGAGCGCGAAGCGGAGCTGGTCGAGCGTGGTGAGGGCCGGGATGAGGTTGCCGGACTGGAAGACGAATCCGATCTTTTCCCGGCGGTGACGCGCCTTCTCTCGGCCGTTCGCCCGGGAGATGTCGACGCCGTCGAGCAGGACCCGGCCGGCGTCCGGTGTGGTGAGCGCGCCCGCGACGGCGAGCAGGCTCGACTTGCCGGAGCCCGACGGCCCGACGATCGCGACGAACTCGCCGGGTGCCACGTTGAGGTGGACGTCGTCGAGCGCGGTGATCGTGGCGTCGCCGTCGCCGAGGGTCAGGGTGACACCCTCCACCAGCAGGCCGCCGCGTTCCTGGGCGTCGCCCCGGCGGGAGTTCGGTCGCGGTGACGTCGAGTTGGTGGTCGTCATCTCTGCCCTCCCAGGGCTGCGAGCGGGTCGACGCGGACGATGCGGCCCACGGCCGCCGCGGCTCCGGCGAGGCCGAGGCCGATGAGGAGCAGGGCGGCGAGGACGAGCGGGGGCACCTCCAGAGCGAAGGGCATGGGGGTCGTGGTGAGGAGCGTGCCGCCGCCCACTCCGATCAGGAAGCCCACGGCAGTGGACACGGTCAGGATGACGGCCGCCTGGATCATCGTGTCCCGCATGAGGTAACCGGTCGAGGAGCCCATGGCCCGGATGACGGCGAGTTCGTGCTTGCGCTGGATCGTCCACACGGTGAAGAACGTGCCGACGACGAGCGCGGAGATGGCGTACAGGAACACCTGGATGAGCGTCAGCGTGGCGGTCTCGGCGCTGTAGCCGGGAGAGGCACCGAAGGACTCCTTGAGCGTCATGCTCGTGGTGCCCGCCGCGGCGTCGCCGCCGGGCAGATCGATCCGGTTTCCGTCCCGGGCGCGCAGCGCGATGGCCGTGGCCTCCGCGTACGCTCCGTCACGCACCTCGTCCCCCGGTCCGGCGCCCGCGTGCACCTGCTGCCAGGAGCGCAACGGCAGGTACGCCACGTCGACGTGCCCGAAGGTGCGCTGGTCGCCCGTGGTGCCGACGACCTTGAGCCGGGTGCCCAGGCGGTCGATGACGACGGTGTCGCCGATGGCGAGGCCATGCTCCAGGACGGTCTGGCTGACCACGATCCCGTCGGGGGCGCCGAGCCCGGCGCCGGCGGAGACGGCGGGCGCGAGGAAGGAACCGGGTTCGACGCCGAACAGGGCGAGGTCGATCGGCACCTGGACGCCGTCGGCGGTGACGGCCTTGGCATTGACCAGCATGTTGCCGAACGGCGTGGCGTCGCCGACGTCGGCGCGGCTCTTCCACGCCTTGGCCTGGTCGACGTTGACGGTGCTGCGGGAGAAGGCGGAGTCGGTCTTGGTGCCCTCGGCGAAGGCGAACGCGGTGACGGGCAACCGCTGGAGCCCGGAGACGCCGTCGTTGACGAGCCCGGAGGAGAGACCGGACAGCACCACGACGAGGGTCGCGATGAGGGCGACGACACCGCCCATCAGGCCGAAACGTGCGCGGGCGAAGACCAGCTCGCGCCAGGCCAGGAACATGGCACTCCTTCACGGGAAGGGATTTCACGGGACAGGCGAGCACGCCAACTTGTCGACGCACCGTTGGTAAGATACCAACACTGCGTCGGGAAGATGGGTCGCATCCCATGGACAGCGGCGCATACAGCGATTCCGCTTCGCGTGATCACATCCACCGGCCCGCGACACCGCCTGACAGCAGGTGCCCTGGACGCTCCGGGACCTGGTCCCTGCACAGCGCCACACGAGTCCGGCCGGCCGATCTGCCCGAGAGCACCTCTGGTCGAATCGCTTACGCCCAAATGCGTCCCATCGACCTGCCGTCGACTCGGGCCAACACCGTCGAAGCCGACCTCAAGGCGCCGGTCGAGCCTCCTGCGACCGGGCTTCCGGCCCTGACCAATGGCCGCTGCCACGCCCCTGGGAGAGATCGCTGACATCCGCGTTCCGCGCCAGAGCAGGGTGTCCGGATCCGGACAGGGCGACAACCGGTGGTCTGCGCTCTCCGTCTCTCCTGCGTCACTTCATTCACACGAGGAGCTACATTGCGCGCCCGCCTCTTACTCGCAGGGACCCTGGCCGTCGGCGGTCTTGTCGTTTCCTCGCTGCCCGCCGTCGCCGCCGCCGCTCCGCGTGGGGCCGTCGCTGCGAAGGTGAAGGCGGTGGTCGACGGGGACACCGTGGACGTCTCCTACAAGGGCAAGACGCTCCGGGTGCGCCTGCTGGACGTGAACGCGCCGAACAAGGGCCAGTGCTGGGCGGCGGCCGCCACCGCGCGTACTACGGCACTGCTCCCTGTGGGTAGTACCGTCCGCCTGCTTCGGGATAAGACGGCCCGGGACTCCGCCGGCCGCTACCTGTTCTACGCCTGGAGCAGCGGAGGGACGTTCGTCAACCGCAACTTGGTCCGCTACGGGTACGCCAAGGCGGTTCAGGTCGGGACGAACGCCAGGTACATCAAGCCGCTGCGCGAGGACCAGGCCGCGGCCAAGGCCGCACGGCTGCGAATCTGGTCGGGCCGGTGCGACGAGGGCCCCCAGCAGACCCCGAAGCCGACCCCGAAACCAACGCCGAAGCCGACACCAGAGCCCACTGCACAGCCGACGCCTCCGCCGTCGGGCAACGACCCGCGGTTCAAAACCTGCGCCGAAGCCAACCGGAACGGCTACGGCCCGTACTACCGCGACCGGGATCCCGAGTACCACTGGTACCAAGACCGCGACGGTGACGGCATCGTCTGCGAACGGTAGCCGCTCCAGGACGCGAAGGCGGCCTCATCGTGACGGTGGGCCGATTCCATCATCCGCGACCTGTCGACTGAGAGAGTGACCGGGTCGGCACGGCAGCAGCGAGCACCTCGTCGGTATGTCGCCGTGCCCCCCAGAACTCACGTCTACGAGCCGGAAGCAGCCCCACCTGCATCGCCGTGGTCGGCAGAGGTATCCCTGCGCATTAGAGGTGCCGTTGGACGATCTGGTCTATGCGTTCGGCGAGCAGGAAGTCGAGTTCGGTGACGGCGTCGCCGGCGGTATGGGTGGTCATGGAGATCTGTAGTTCGGCCCAGCGGATGGTGATGTCGGGGCGATGCTCCAGCTCGATCGCGGCCTTGCCGATGTCGGTGACGATCTTGATGGCCGTGTCGTAGTTCACCTGGTAGGACTTGGTGATCTGCTTGGTGTCTCCGGTCCAGCCGGTCAGGCTCAGCCGTCGGCTGACCTCGTCGGCGGACAGCGGGTCTC
Source organism: Sphaerisporangium melleum (assembly GCF_014646695.1). Taxonomy (GTDB): domain Bacteria; phylum Actinomycetota; class Actinomycetes; order Streptosporangiales; family Streptosporangiaceae; genus Sphaerisporangium; species Sphaerisporangium melleum. The sequence goes on along the minus strand of NZ_BMNT01000007.1, from coordinate 79,393 downwards.
GGAGACCCATGTCGCACCTCCCATTCGTGATCTACAGCGACGCGCTGGCAAGCATCTCAGCCATGACGCTGTGCTGAGCAGAGTCGGCCCAAGCTCCATGCGGGCAGGGATTGCCCGGGAGGTCGTACACACACGTGCGGGCTGTGTCATTCGATGTAGGGATCTCCTCCGCGAAGCCCCACGTCGATTCGGCGTTTTATCGCTGGGTGCATGCGGTAAGTGTCGAGGCCGGTGGGGGCGATCCAGCGGACCTCTTGTGCTTCGCGGGGGTCTGGCTGCACTTCGCCAGCCACGACCTTGGCGCGTAGGCATACGTTGATCGGCTGGCGGACCTCATCGACCTTGTCGCCATGCAGGTACACGATCACGTGGCCGGGGTCGGAGAACACGCCCACCAGGCCGATGATCTCGACGGTCAGGCCAGTCTCCTCGCGGCACTCCCGTACAGCGCATTGAGCGACGGTCTCGCCCTTCTTGATCCCGCCGGTGGGAATGGTCCACAGGTCGTTGTCGGTACGGCGGAGCAGCAGCAGCCTCCCGGCGTCATCCTGGACGAACACGCTGGCCGAGGCTTTGCGGCTGGTCGGCTTCGGGGCGTCGAGGTCCTGCCAGTAGTCGACCCGCCTGGTTCGCTCGGTCACTGCGCCTCCTCGCTGCCTTCGACAGGTGGTCGGGCGGTCAGCAGAGTTTGTAGTCGGCTCGTGAGGAGTTGTACGAACAGGAGTCGACCAGGGTGCCCGAGGGGTTGCGCAGGTAGCCGGTGTCGCTGACCTGGTTCCAGATGTAGGCGAAAGTGTTCCCGCTTCGGCCCCAGTAGAGGGTGGTGGCGGTGTTCCTGCCCTTGCCGGTCCGCAGGGTGACCGTCTTGGCGGCGCCCAGGGTGAACGTACCGAAGGTGTAGACGTGGTCCGGCTGGGTGGTCTTGTCGCGGATGGTCCACCCCTTGAGGCTCATCGCCTTCCTGGTCATGTTCTTGATCTGGATGTACTCGCCGTTCAGGCTGCTGTTCGCCCCGGAGTCCGGTGAGCCGGGAGAGTCGTAGTGGATCTTGGTGATCTGAATGGCCGGGGCGGCCGCGTGTGCGGGCTGGGAGATGGTGACCACACCGAGGGCCAGCGCAGCGCCCATGAGCAGGGAACGGGTACGCACAGAATGCTCCAGAGCGAGGGATTTAGGGCGAGTCGGTAATCGTGGCGATTGATGCCAATGGAACGTTCTACCAGGCCTTCGGGATCTATGTGGCTTTTATGGCGGAGATGGTTCTCTGACCTGGTGCTCGGCGCGGGCGGGCCGTCACCCGGCACATGGGCAGGCCAGGAGTGGTCACCGACCATGAGTTGTCCGCTCAGCGGTGGCTCGGACGCGCTTCGTGGAGTGGCGGTTCTGGCCTGCTGGAGCGGAGGATGCCGGCCGAGGATTTCGGCATCGATCCCTGGAGGCGGCAGGCCTCTGCTGGGTGATCATCACGGACGAGTCCGGCTGGGCGACCGGCGGAGGGCTTCGGTGCGCGGGGATGGTTTCCGGAATCCAGGAGTAACGGCGCTTGTGGTAACTCGAGGTGATTTTCGGCGTAGGTGGCGGGCTGCTAAATGGTTTGCCGGGGGATGTGGGGCGCTGCGATGCTCGGCCGGGCAGGAACGGAGAGGAGACCCGAAGTGGCCGTCACCGCGTCCAATAAGCCGTCCGAGTCCGAGCCGGAAGTTCGTACGGCGGCCGGCGTCGTCCGTGGTGGCCGGGAGGCGGGCCTGGCGGTCTTCCGTGGCATCTCGTTCGCCGAACCGCCGGTCGGCGCCCTCCGGTTCGCCGCGCCGCAGCCGGTGCGCGGCTGGGACGGGGTGCGCCCGGCGGTGGCGTACGGCCCGCCGCCTCCGCAGTCGAGCGTGCTCGGAGCGTCCCAGGACGCCGCCGGCGACGACTGGTTGACGCTCAACGTCTGGACGCCGGAGCCGGATCCGGAGGCGGGGCTTCCGGTGCTGGTGTGGATCCCCGGCGGCGGTTACGCCATGGGCGACGCGGGTCTCCCGGAGTACGACGGCGGGCACCTGGCCAGGAGCGGGGTCGTGGTCGTGACCCTGAACTACCGGCTCGGTATCGAGGGTTTCGCGCAGATCGACGGAGCGCCGGCCAACCGGGGGCTGCTCGACCAGGTCGCAGCCCTGCAATGGGTGCGGGACAACATTCGGGTGTTCGGCGGCGACCCGGACCACGTGACGGTTTTCGGGCAGTCGGCGGGCGGCGGATCGGTCGCCGCCCTGCTCGCCATGCCGCGCGCCGCCGGGCTCTTCCGCCGGGCGGTCGCGCAGAGCGTGCCGGGGACGTTCTTCTCCGCCGAGCTGGCCGCCGAAATCGCCGCGGCCTTCGCCGCCGAGCTGGGCGTACGGCCCACGGTGTCCGGCCTGTCCGCGGTGGCCCCGGCCGAGCTGCCCGCGGCGGGCGACGCGGTCTTCGCCAAGGCGGCTCAGTGGCGGGAGCGCTGGGGGCAGATCACCCACCGGTCGATCCTGTTCGCACCGGTCGTCGACGGTGACGTCCTGCCGGCGACCCCGTGGCAGGCGCTGGCCGATGGTGCCGCCCGGGACGTCGGGCTTCTGGTCGGGCATACCCGGGACGAGCACCGGCTGTTCAGCCTGATCGACGGCGTGCTCGGCCAGGTCACCCGCGAGCAGACCGAGACCGCTCTGCGCCTGCTCGCCCCCGGTCCGGACGGCGCGCGACGGTACCGGGAGGCGTTTCCGGCCGCGGCCGACGAGGAGCTGTACGAGCTGGTCAATGGGGACTGGCTGTTCCGCATGCCGAGCCTGCACCTCGCGGACGCGCAGGTGGCCGGTGGTGGGCAGGCCTACCTCTATGAGCTGACCTGGCCCGCCCCGGGAGTGGGCGGCGGCCTCGGCGCCTGTCACGGTCTGGACGTGCCGCTCGTCTTCGGCAACCTGCGCAGCGGGCGGCCCGCCATGCTGATCGGCGACCCGCCCTCCCCGGTGGCCGAGGAGCTGTCGGCGCGGATCCGCGGGGCGTGGACGGCGTTCGCCGCGCACGGCGACCCGGGCTGGCCTCCGTACGACGCCGACCGGCGCCTCACCCAGATCTTCGACGCGCGGTCGAGCGTCACGGCGTACCCGGAAGAGACCTCGCGGCTGCTGTGGCAGGACCACACCTTTCCGGAACTTCCGCTGCTCGCCCGGTCGCGGTGACGCGTCCACGACGTCGGCCGGAGGCCCGCACGCGGCGGGCCTCCGGTCCGATCTCATCTCTGGCTCATCCGAGAGGTCAGGGGCTGGTGCAGGTGGCGGTCGGCGTGGCCGCGGTGCCGTTGCCGGTGAAGCCGAACGTCGTCGACCCGCCCGCCGCGAGGGAGCCGTTGTAGTCGACGTTGCGGACCGTCACCGAGGAGCCGGACACGGTCTGCGTGCCGTTCCACAGACTGCTGATCGTCTGATCGCCCGGCCAGGTCCACTTCACCGTCCAGCCGTTGACCGCCGAACTGCCCGCCCGGACCGTCACGTTCGACTGGAACCCGCCCGGCCAGCTGTTGACCGTCTCGACCGTCGCCGAACACGCACCCGTCACCGGGCCTGACGGAGACGGCGAGGGGGACGCCGACGGGGACGGGGATGCGGACGGGGACGGCGTCGCGCTGGGCGACGGCGTGCCGGTCGAACCGATCTGGCCGTTGAAGGTGAGCTTCACGACGTAGGCGAGAGCGGAGTAGGGCTGGTTGGGCAGCGTGATGTGCAGGCCGCTGCCGTCCTGGTTGCGGGTGGGCAGGTTGATGTAACTGCCGGCGGTGTTGCCGATCATCTCGACCCTGCTCAGGTTGGTCAGGTTGACCTTCCCGTTGGCCAGTGAGGCGAGGTTGAGGCTCGCGCCGTTTCCGGGCCAGCCGAGCACCGTCGCGTACAGCACGGTGTTGTCCTTGCTGCGGGTGTAGCGGATGTCCTGGGCGGTGCCGGCCCGCGGCGTCGTGAACGACCCGCCGCCCATCTTCGTCGGGCCCTCCCCGTAGGTGGTCCAGGCGCGCGTGGAGTAGATCGACTCACCGTTGCGCTTGAGGTAGGTGCCGATGGCGTTCAGCACGTCCTTCTGGCCCTGCGGGATGGTCCCGTCGATCATCGGGGAGATGTTCAGCAACATGTTGCCGTTCTTGCTCACCCGGTCGATCAGCGAGTGCAGCATGGCGGGCGAGCTGTAGTAGCCGATCCCGTTGGTGTAGGACCAGCTGGAGGCGCTGATGGCGTCGTCGGTCAGCCAGTACGGGTACTGGATGCCGGCCGGGCCGCCGCGCTCGAAGTCGTACACCTCTCCCTTGTTGTTGAAGCCGTCCTTGTAGGTGGCCACGACCTCCTTGCCCCAGGAGTTGGCCTGGTTGTAGTAGTACGACAGGAAGTTCAGCCGCTTCGACTCGCTGATGCGGCTGAGGTTGAAGTCCTGCCAGATGATGTCGGGCTGGACCTTGTCCACGACCTCCTTCAGCTTGTCGTACCAGAGCTGCTCTTCCGCGGTCGTCCCCAGCTGCCCGTACAGCTTCTTCAGCGAGTTGGACGACTGGGTGGGCACGTGGTCGTAGTAACCGGTGAAGTTGTAGGCGTGGTGCATCGACACCAGCAGCTTCATGTTCTTGGCCCGGACGGCGTCGGCGAACAGCTGCAGCAGGTCGAGCTTCGGCCCCTTGGCGGCCGAGTTCCACTCGTTCACCGAGCTGTTCCACATCGAGAACCCGTCGTGGTGCTCGGCCACCGGCCCGGCGAACTTCGCGCCGGAGTCGACGAACAGTTGCGCCCACTCGTTCGGGTCGAAGTTGCCACCGGCCGACTTCAGCTTCGGCGCGAACTGCACCCAGTTTCCGGATTTGTCGCGGGCCCCGTCGATGAAGTTGTTGTACGGCCACGTCGAGGGGTCGCCGTAGACGCTCTTGTGGCGATTGTTCTCGTTGGAGCCGCTGATGTACATGTTCCGGGGGTACCACTCGCTGCCGTAGGCCGGCGTGGCGAAGGCGCCCCAGTGGAAGTAGATGCCGAACTTGGCGTCCTGGAACCACTCCGGCGCGGCCGGATGCTGGTCCACCGACGCCCAGGTCGGCTGGTAGGTCGTCGGAGCCGCGGAAGCCGAGCCGGTCAGGCTCGGGATCGTGAGAAGAGCTCCGATGAGTAGAGCGCTGCCGGCGAGCGCGGTGCGTCTGCGAAATGCCGACGCCACGGTGGAGGGCACACTGTCTCCTGAAGAGTATCGATGACGACCATGACAGTCCGACGCGTCAGAGATCCGACGTTAGAACCGGTTCGCCCGCTGTCAAAGCCCTAAATAAGCCCGCTAATCGCGCAGACATAGGATCTTCAAGTCGCGAACTTTCGCCACCCCTCTCACCAGGAGTTCAACCGGCCACGACACCCGTGAACGGGCCTCCGCGACAAAAAATGCGACATCGCACGGCGGCCTCGACCTGAAATTTTCAGCTCGCCGGCGGCTGCGATGAGGGGAGTCGCGCTCCCGCCGCGCAGCCGGGTGGCCGGTGATGACCGGGGCGGCCTGGGTGATGATCGCGAGGTACGGCGAAGCCCGATTGGAGTGCCGGCGTCAGGGTGTGCCGCGCCCAGCTCTCCGGCTTGACAGGGCGGCTCTGTCGCGGAATTCGCGGCGAAACCACTCTTGCCGGAAGGATCCACTATCTGTACGGCGGGCGTTGCCGGGGTTACGTTCCTTGGAGCACTGTCTTGGGGATCTTGCACCCATCTGGCGCTTTGGAGAACCATGCACTCACCACATCCGCCCGCCACTCGCAAGCGTGTCGCCCGGCTCGTCACCGTGGTCACGGTGCTCGCGCTGTTCCTGGTCCCGTCCCTGCCCGCCTCGGCGACGTCGCTCGACGACGTGTTCGCCAAGCTGCTGGTCGCGCAGGTGAAGGGAAAGAACGTCAAGAAGCATCTGGACGCCTTCCAGGCGATCGCGAACGCGAACGGCGGCACCCGCGCCGTCGGAACCCCCGGCTACAACGCCTCCCGTGACTACGTCGCGGGCAAGCTCCGCAAGGCCGGATACAAGGTCACGCTGCAGCCCATCAACTACGTCGGGAGCTGGAGCGAGAAGAGCCCGCCGGTGCTCGCCCAGACCGCGCCGAATGCCAAGACCTACGTCCCGAACGAGGACTTCTTCACCTTCCCGCCGTCGCCCTCGGGTGAGGTCACCGCGCAGGTGCAGGCCGTCGACCTGACCCTGCCGCCCGCCCCGACGCCGAGCTCGACCAGTGGCTGCGAGGCGTCGGACTTCGCCGGGTTCGTACCGGGCCGTATCGCGCTGATCCAGCGCGGCACCTGTGCGTTCGTCCAGAAGATCTTCAACGCGGTGGACGCCGGCGCCGCGGGCATCATCGTCTTCAACGAGGGCCAGCCGGGACGTACCGACTCGTACTCGATCGACCTCGGCGAGTGGCGGGCCGGCATTCCGATGGTGTTCGCCGACTTCGCCGTGGGCAGTGAGCTGGCGGGTACGCCCGGCGCGACCGTGCACCTGAAGGTCGACGCCGACCTGAAACTGGCCACCGCCGACAACGTCATCGCCGAGTCGCGGTTCGGTGACCCGCGCGAGGTCGTCATGGTCGGCGCGCACCTGGACAGCGTGCCGGAGGGCCCCGGCATCAACGACAACGGCTCCGGGAGCGCGGCCATCCTGGAGACGGCCCTGCAGATGAGCCTCTACCCGGTGAAGCACAAGGTGCGGTTCGCCTTCTGGGCCGCAGAGGAGCTCGGCCTGCTCGGCTCCGACCAGTACGTGGCGAAGCTGACGCCGGCCGAACGCGATCGCATCCGGCTCTATCTGAACTTCGACATGGTCGGCTCGCCGAACTACGCCTACAAGCTGTACGACGGGGACGACTCCGACGCCGAGGGCTCGCCGGCGGGCCCGCCCGGGTCGGACGCGATCGAGAAGCGCCTGGCGACGTTCTTCTCCGGGCGCGGCCTGGCCACCGTCGGCACCGACTTCGACGGGCGCTCCGACTACGGGGCGTTCATGGACGCCGGCATTCCGGCCGGCGGCATCTTCACCGGTGCCGAGGGCATCAAGACGGCCGAGGAGGCCGCGCTGTTCGGCGGCACGGCGGGCGTGGCGTACGACGTGTGCTACCACGAGGCGTGTGACACCATCGCGAACGTCAACCTGACCGCGCTGGACGTCAACGCCGACGCGATCGCCGACTCCACCGCGAGGTACGCCTTCAACCTGCGTACCATCCCGGACCGCG
>NZ_BMNT01000007.1:1381-72109 GCF_014646695.1 Sphaerisporangium melleum | reverse complement strand
CCGCCGCGGTCGCCGTCCGCTCGGCGGCGCCGCCGGCCCAGGTCCACCAGACCGCCCCGGACGCCGCGCGCTGACCCTGACCCCGGTCATCGCACGCTGCTTCCGTGCCCCGGCCGGTCCGACCGGACCGGCCGGGGTCCGCGCCCGCCCACGCGGGCCGCCTGGTCGAAAGACACTCCCGGACCACCTTTCGCTCCGATTCCCTCGCCCCGCCGGGACTCCTGTACGGATCTCGGCGTCCCATCGCCCACCGGCCGCGTGAGCGGTCCGGCCCAGCCGTCATGCGACCGGCCATCGCGCACCGACCGTTCGTGCCGGTCCGGCTCGCATGGACGGCGGGTGAGCGGTTCCCACCGGAGCCGTCTCCCGCCGAAAGCACCGAAGGCACCTCTGTTCACCCCCCACGGAGGATCTCGATGAAGTTACGCCTGCTCACCGCGGTCGCCGCCCTGGTGCTGACCGCACCCCTGGCGCCGGCGGCCCCGGCGCTCGCGGCGCCCGGCGTCTTACCGGGCGCGGTCCCCGCGCACGCGCCGTACGCGGTGCCCGCGGCCCTGCCGGTCACGTCGGCCGCGCTCGCGGCGCCCGACGTGCCGCTGGCGAACGTCAAGGCGCACCTCACCCAGCTGCAGTCGATCGCCACCGCCAACGGCGGCAACCGGGCGCACGGCAGGCCCGGCTACCTGGCCTCGGCCAACTATGTGAAGGGGCTGCTTGACGCCGCCGGCTTCACCACCCAGCTCCAGTCGTTCACCTACAACAGCGCGACCGGGTACAACGTCATCGCCGACTGGCCGGGCGGCGACTCCAACGACATCCTCATGGTCGGCGCGCACCTGGACAGCGTGACCGCCGGGCCGGGCATCAACGACAACGGCTCGGGCAGCGCCGCGATCCTGGAGACCGCGCTGCTGGTCGCCCGCCAGGGCCTGCAGCCGACCAAGCACCTGCGGTTCGCCTGGTGGGGCGCCGAGGAGGGGGGTCTGCGCGGTTCGCAGTACTACGTGAACAACCTGCCGGCCGCCGACCGCTCGCGGATCAAGGGGTACCTGAACTTCGACATGGTGGCCTCGCCGAACGCCGGCTACTTCATCTATGACGGCGACAACTCCGACGGCGTCGGCTCGGGCCCTGGGCCGTCCGGTTCCGCGCAGCTCGAACAGGTGCTGCAGGAGTACTTCACCTCGATCGGCGTGCCGACGCGGGGCACGGACTTCGACGGCCGCTCCGACTACGGGCCGTTCATCAGCGTCGGGATCCCGGCCGGTGGCACCTTCACCGGGGCCGAGGGCACCAAGAGCAGCGCGCAGGCGTCGCTGTGGGGCGGCACCGCAGGTCAGGCGTTCGACTCCTGCTACCACCGCTCCTGCGACACCACGGCCAACATCAACGACACCGCGCTCGACCGCAACGCCGACGCCGTGGCGTACGCGGTGTGGACCATCGCGACCGCCGTCCCGCCCGTGACGGTGTGGTCGGACACCTTCGAGACCGCGACCGGCTGGACCACGAATCCGAGCGGCACCGACACCGCCACCACCGGGCTGTGGGAACGTGGTGACCCCGAGGCCACCGACAGCAGCGGCGCCAAGCAACTCGGCACCACGGTGAGCGGCAGCAACGATCTGGTCACCGGCAGGCTCGCCGGCGCCTCCGCGGGCGACTACGACGTGGACGGCGGCGTGACGTCCGTGCGTTCTCCCGCCATCACGCTGCCCACCGGCACGCTGCGCCTGTCCCTGTCGTGGTATCTGGCGCACGGCAGCAACAGCTCCAGCGCCGACTACTTCCGGGTCAGCGTCGTCGGCGCGACCACGAGCACCGTCCTGCAGCAACCGGGCGCCGCCACCGACCGTGACGCCGCCTGGGCCACCGCGACGGCCGACATCTCGTCCTTCGCCGGCCAGACGGTCCGCATCCTGATCGAGGCGGCCGACGCCTCCACCGCCAGCCTGGTCGAGGCGGGCGTGGACGACGTCAAGATCACCCGATAGCGGGACGTCCCGGCGCTGTCCCCCTCGGACGGCGCCGGGATGCCCTCGTCTCACCCGGTCAGGGGCTGGTGCAGGTCGCGGTGGGGGTGGCCGCGGTGCCGTTGGCGGTGAAGCCGAAGGTCGTGGAGCCGCCCGCCGCGATCGAGCCGTTGTAGGACTCGTTGCGCACGGTCATGCTGGAGCCCGAACCGCTGGACACGCCGTTCCACAGGCTGCTGATGGTCTGCCCGCTCGGCCAGGTCCACCGTACGGTCCAGCCGTTGACCGGCGAGCTTCCCGCGCGGACGGTGACCGTCGACTGGAACCCGCCGCCCCAGCTGTTGACCGTCTCGATCGTTGCCGAGCACGCCCCCGGAACGGGAGACGGTGACGGGGAGGGAGAGGGGGACGGCGACGGGGAGGGGGACGGAGAGGGCGAGGGGGACGGGGACGGGTTGGACGACGAGAACTGGGTGAAGAACTTCCAGACCTCGCCGGGGACCCAGGTGAGGGAGCCGCTGTCACCGGTGGCGCCGTCGCGGGGTGCGGCGATGTGGCCCTCGTCGAAGGCGGCCCACACGACGGGGTACCCGGCCCGGCACCCGGAGTAGGTGGTGACCCGGTGGGTCAGGCTGCCCTGCGTCGGTTCGGGCGCGTTCTGCGGGGTGCAGCCGTTGTTCGCGACGAACCTGTCACGCAGCGATCGTCCACTGGCGATGCTGTCCCGGATGCCGTGCACTCCCAGGTACGCGACGGGCTGCGTGCCGCCGCTGCACCCGCTGAGCGTCCCCGGGGAGGACTGGACCGCGACCGCGCGGAAGACGTTCGGCCGGGCGCAGGCGAGCGCGAAGCTCATGCCGCCGCCGTAGCTGAATCCCACGGAGAAGCGCTGCGAGGTGTCGACGCAGAGGTCTCCCTCGATCCGCCGGAGCATGTCGTCCACGAAGGTGACGTCCTCGCCGCCGGAGTTGGCCCAGCCGTTGCTGATGCCCTGCGGCGCGACGAAGATCGTGCTGTTGTTCGCCAGGCGCAGCAGCCCGTAGTACGCCCAGACGTCCCGCTGCACGGTCTGGCCGGTGGCGACATCGGTGGCCGTCCCGCCCCACCAGTGGAACCCGAACACCAACCGGTACTGGCGGTTGCGGTCGTAACCGTCCGGAAGCCGCAGGATGAAGCTGCGGTTCTTGCCGCCGCTCTGGATGGTGTAGGTGCCGTTCGTCAGTGTCGGGGCCTTGCCGCAACCGGCGGTCGCCGCCATGGCCACGGTCTTCTTGGCCGCCGTGGTCGAGCCGAGGGCGTCGCTGAGCGCGGCGTGGCCGGTGCTCAGGACGAGAAGTACCGCGGCCGCGGCGGCCGCGAAGAATGATGTATTTCGCGCCATTTCGAAACTCCCTGTGCCTTTCGAGAATCGGCGTATGCGGACGGGGAAGCGGTCGTTCTTCCTGCGCCGGGCAGCCTGTCCAGCTCATGCCTGTCGGCGGGTGGGCAGGGCTGTACGGACGCTCGGCCGGCGTCGGCACGGCGTCTCGCCCGATTCCGCCCGTTGAGGGCACGGTGGAATCGGTGCGGCTCGGCGTCGCAGGACATGGTGGAGCGACGGTGTGCGTGGCGCTTACCAGGAGAATGCGGCGGGCGGGCCTGGAGGGCCTGGCTTACCTTTCGGCACCGCTGGCCTGAGTGGTCGGTGTTAGCGCTCACACCGACGAAGGGCGCTCTGTGCTCCTCTCACTGCCGACTGAAGGTGGTGGTGCAGCGGAGCCAATCTGACACCGTCAGCCCTGTCAAGGATCGGGTCTTCCCCTCCGCCGCACGCCACCCGAAGTGGCGGTGCCTGACCAGGGAAGTGGAGGTGAGCATGGTAAATGTGCCGGGTGAAACTTTCGCCGGTGATCCACCTTGTGCATTCGAATGGGAATACGTCCTACCTTTCTGTGAGCCGTTCACTGGAGGAGGGGCCGGTTCGACAGGGAGAACCGCATCGAGTCAGCAGAGCCTTGACATGTTCTGCGGCCATTCGACACAGGGCACTTAGGAGCGGTTTTCCTCCTGCCGAGCCCGGTGTGGGTTGGACGGGAGCCGGCTCCATGTCGCCGTCCGTCCGGTTTTCTGGGTTACCCGTCGCGTGTCTTCCGACATGTCGGCATATTTCGTGGTAGGGAGTACAAGGAAATGCGTTAGTTCGGTTGGATATCGCGCTCGGCCTGCTCGCGGTGGTCGCTCACCACCGCCGCCGGTCACGGTGCCGTCGACGGGGACGATCAAGTCGGCCGCGTGCCGCGGGGAAGGCCGGCCGACCACGATCGGAGCAATGTGCGACGAAAGTACCCCCTGCTCACCGCGGTCTTCCTCGCGGTGACGGCGCTGTTACCTGTTTCCACCTCCACGGCCGCCGGCGCGGCCACGCAGGACGAACCCTCGGCGCGCGCCGCGAAGGGCCGGATCATCTGGACGCCCTGTGCGGAGGAGCCGGAAGCCGAGTGCGGGACGCTGTCCGTCCCCATCGACTGGTCCCGGCCGTACGGGCCGGCCATCGACCTCGCCCTCGCCCGCCGCAGGGCCACCGACCCCGCCGCCCGCGTCGGATCGTTGCTCATCAACCCGGGCGGTCCGGGCGGATCGGGCGTCGAGTTCGCCTACAGCGCGCCCGGCTTCTTCACCGAGGAGATCCAGCGGCGGTTCGACATCGTCGGGTTCGACCCGCGGGGAGTCGGCCGCAGCCACCCGGTCATCTGCTCGGCGTCGGTGTACAACGAGATGCCGTACGCGATCATGACGAGCCAGGCCGACTTCGACCGGTGGACGGCCTACGCCAAGCGGCTGCGCCAGGATTGCCGGGCCCGTACCGGACCCCTGTACGACCACGTCGACTCGGTGAACGTCGCCCGCGACATGGACGCGATCCGCGCCGCGCTCGGCGAGCGGAAACTCACCTATTACGGGGTCTCCTACGGCACGCTCATCGGCCAGATGTACGCCGAGCTGTTCCCGGACCGCATCCGGGCACTGGCCCTGGACAGCAACATGGACCACAGCCTCGGCGTCAGGGCGTTCCTCGACACCGAGGCGGCAGGGGTCGAGGACTCCTTCGACGAGTTCGCCGGCTGGTGTGCGCAGGAGCCCGACTGCGCGCTGTACGGGCAGGACGTCCGGGCGGTGTGGGAGCGGCTGCTGGCCAAGGCACGCGGCGGCACGCTGTACTACCCGGGCGTCACCGATCGTCCGATGACCGAGCTGCAGGTCCTCTGGCAGGGCATTCTGGGCACCGAGGGACCCGCCTGGCAACTGCTGAGCGAGATACTGCGCGCCCTGGACGGCGGCCCACCGCCGTCGTGGCTGCCGCCGCTGCCCGGCCGGCAACCCGTGACCGGCGATGTCGCCCAGTTGCCGACCGTGATCCTGTGTGAGGACTACGACCTGCGGGTGCGCGACTACCAGGAGTACGCCGCGCTGCTGCGCAGCTCCGCCCGGATGGCTCCGGACATGCGGCTGAACCCCATGCCGATCGAGGACCTCCCCGTCTGCCTGGGCCACCCCACGACCAACCGGCAGCACCCTCTGCGGTACACCGGGAGTGCTCCGCTGCTGCTCGGCACCTCGATCCACGATCCGTCCACGCCGTACGCCTGGACCACCAACGTCGCCCGCCAACTCGGTCCCAAGGCGGCGCTGCTCACCTACGAGGGCTGGGGGCACCGCATCTACGGCAAGGACGAGTGCAGCACCGTGCCCATCGACGACTACCTGATCTCGCTGGTCATGCCCCCGCACGGCTTCCGCTGCCCCGTGGGCGGCAGGGTCGAGACCAGGACGAAGCGGCAGCCCGAGATGTGGCCGACGGACCGGCTTCCCTGGGCCGCTCCGGTCGCGGTTCCGCCCGCGCTCCCGCGGCCGGTGCCTGCCGGAACGTCCGGCTGAGCCTCGACGGCGCAGGTCAACGAGCACGGCGCCCATGTCCGGTACGAGGACATGGGCGCCGCCGCTCTACGCCATACCTCTGGCGCAGAGCGGCCACCGTGCCCGCCGGTGACCGGAGGGTTCAGAGCGTGCGGGTCATGTAGACGCTGTGCGGATCGAGGCGGTAGTCGGCGAACGGCTCGCAGTAGTCGAAGCCGTGCTTCTCGTACAGCCGGCGGGCGGGCAGGAAGAACTCGGTGGAGCCGGTCTCCAGGCTGAGCCGGGTGTAGCCCATCTGCCCGGCCTCGTCGAGGATGTGCCGCAGCAGCAGGGACGCGATGCCGCTCCGCTTGCGCTCCGGCGCGGTGCGCATCGACTTCACCTCGGCGTGGCCCGGCTCCAGCCGCTTCAGCGCGCCGCACCCCACCAGCGTCGTACCGTCCAGCACGGACCAGAAGGTGATCTCGGGCCTGCGGAGCCGGTCGAGGTCGAGCGCGTGCACGCTCTCCGGCGGAGTGATCGCCCGCATGTCCCTGAGGTGCGCCTCGAGGAACTCCGCGATCTCGGCACCGGACAGGTCGTCCACGACGATCTTCACATCGCTCCCCTTCCAGTAGGCCCGGGTCGTCGGCGGAAGAGGAACGCGCGCCGGCCCTCGTCCGTGTCGCGCGGTCACTCGCCGAACCGGCTCAATCTTTCCAGATCGTGCACCGGACGGCGGGTCCCACCGCCACGTTGACGCACCCGGCGCGTGGCCCAGGCCGGTGGGCGCGGCGTCGTAAAAAATCTTGAAAGAAGTTCGCGGGGGATGTCGAGAAGGCGCGTGCGGCTCCGACCAACGGGTGGAAGCACCGGAAGGCAGCTCAGAAGGAGCACGTCATGCGCAAGATCATTCACTACGTTCACACCTCGCTCGACGGCTGCATCGCCGGGCCGAACGGCGAGTTCGACTGGCCGGTCCTCGGGCCCGAGTGGTCCGACTACTCGCTCGACCTCGCCCGCCGCGCCGGCGCCTTCCTGTACGGACGGGTGGTGTGGGAGATGATGTCCTCCTACTGGCCGCAGGCGGAGTCGACGTCCGACGACGAGCACGACCTGGCGTTCGCCCCCCTGTGGCGGGAGACCCCCAAGATCGTGTTCTCCCGGACGTTGAAGACGGCCGAGTGGGACGCCCGGGTGATCGGAGACGACCTCGCCGAGGAGGTCACGGCGCTCAAGCGGCAGCCGGGCGGCGACCTGCTGATCACCGGCGGCGCCGGCCTCGGGGCCTCACTCGGCGCGCTGGGCCTGATCGACGAGTACCACATCGTCGTCCACCCGGTCGTCCTCGGCGGCGGGAAGCGACTGTTCCCCGAAGGGACCGAGCGCCTGCCGATCAGGCTGGCCGAGGCACGCACCCTCGACGGGCGCACGGTGCTGCTCCGCTTCGAGCGCACCGAGCAGGGCGAGGGCGCGGCGGGGCACGACGAGCGGGTGGCGCAGGAGGCATGAGCGCCCCTACCGGGCTCACCCGCGCCCGCCCGCGGCCGAGGCGGCGGCGCGGGTGAGTGCGCGCAGCACGCCGGGCTTGTTGGTGATGATGCCGTCGACCCGCTCGGAGATCAGGCGGCGCATGGTCTGCGGGTCGTCGACGGTCCAGGTGTACACCCGCATGCCGAGCTTGTGCACGCGGCCGACGTAGGACGCGGTGAGCTCGCCGTACGGCGGGTTGATCAGGTCGGCGAACCGCGCCAGGGCGGGGAGTTCGCCGGCCGCCGGCGTGCCGAGCAGGCCGATCGGAACGCGCGGCATGATCTGGTGGAAGGTGCGCATCGACCCCCAGTCGAAGGACTGCACGACCAGCCGGCCGGCGGCGAGCCAGGACGGATGGCGTCGCAGCTCGGCGGCCACCCGCGCCTCGATGCCCGGGTACAGCTCGGGCGCCTTGATCTCCAGCAGCAGGCCGAGGCCGCTCCCCTCCAGCGCGCGCAGCGCCTCACCCAGCGTGGGCACCGGCTCGTTGCGGTACCGCGAGGAGAACCACGCGCCGGCGTCCAGCCTGCGGATCTCGGCGAGGGTGAAGTCGCCCACCCGCCAGGGCGCACTGCCGGGGAAGACCCGCTCGGCGTCCGTGGTGCGGCTCAGGGTGGTGTCGTGCATCAGCACCAGCTTGTGGTCCCGCGTCTCCTGGACGTCCAGCTCGAACATGTCGGCCTGCTCCGTGCGGGCCCGCTGGAACGCGGCGACGGTGTTCTCCGGCGCGTTCGCCGAGGCCCCGCGGTGCGCCACATTGATCACCTGCTCGGCCGCCGAGGACGGCCGCGCCACTATGCCGACCGGCGAGTCCACGGCGGGGGAGAAGGAGCTGGGACGGGACGAGAGCGCGTACGCGGACGAGGCATCGGCCAGGGTGGCGGACGCATGCGATGCCTGATGTGCGGACGAGGCGGCAGAGGGCGAGGCCGCCGTCGTGGTGACGGCGGCCATGACGAGGGCGGTGAGGGTGGTCGTGGGCAGGCCGAGTCGTCGTGACATGGGTCTCCTCGGGCTTGTTCGGCGACCTTCGCCCCCGAACTTGACAGACCCTCGCGACTCTCCGTTGATTTCTGGGAAACCGGCCGATGCCGGTCAAGTGACATTCACCTGCTAACCGGACAAAAGGTGCGCCCGTTCTCGCCCGGAGCTCTACATCACCCGGCCGACCCTTCCTGTAGCGGGCCGGGCGGCGCGAGTCAGGGCCGGGAGGGCGGCGGCGGCGAGCAGCCCGGCCGGGAGCAGGTACAGCAGGGCGCCGGCATCGAGGTCGAACGGCGCGAGCCCGGCCGCCGTGCGGAGCAGCACGATCACGAACAGGCCCGCGTAGCCGGCGACCCCCGTCAGGACCAGGGCCACCTGGCGGCGGCGCGGCAGCCCCGTACGCGCCAGCAGCCAGGCGAGCACGACGAACACCTGGATGGCGTGCATGGGAACCGCGTGGGCGGCCTTCATCGCCCCGGCGACGCCGTACGTGCTCATCGACCGGGTGAACGGGTCGGCGCCCGCGTCGACCAGCGCGTTGCCGTGCACGATCATCCAGGCACCCACCAGTTGCGCGACCAGCAGCGCCACCAGGCCCGCCCTGATCGCCCACCTCATCGGGGCGGGTGCCTGAGTCCGGGCGAAGGCGGCCACGGTCATGGTGAGCAGGACGAGGTTGGTCACCCCGATCGAGACGGCCGCCGTCAGCCACAGCGTCTCGTCGAAGGGCGTCGTCCCGTTGAAGTGCGAGGGGACTCCTCGCGCGTGCTGCAGCGTCACCCAGGCGACCTCCAGCGTCGTCGAGCCGCACAGCAGGACCGACAGCGGCAGGCCGAGCCACCGCCGTACCGGCAGATGCGCGGCGACCGCGGCCAGCGTGGCGGTCGTCATGCCGAAGGACAGGCCGAAGGTCACCGGCTTGCGCCAGGACAGCGGCCCGGACGCCGAGCCGCCGGTCACCGCCCAGATGGCGGCCTGTACCAGCCCGGCCACGACCAGCAGCGCGCCCGTGAGGTAGGCGAGCCGCCGGTAGCCGGGCACATCCCCCCAGGCCGCGCGGACCGAGGCGATGAACGCGCCCGCCCGCAGGGCGTGAGCGTGACCTGCCGGCACCGGCGGTACCGGAACGAGGGATGGACCGGACCAGGGCGTCTTACCGAGCATGGGAGCCTCCCTGCAGGATGCGATGAGCCGGCCTCGTGGACGAGCGGAGCCCTGGGCACGTGCCGAAGGAGTGCCGCGTACCGAGTGCTGCCGGCCTGACGGCTCGGGCGGAGGCGTCGCCGGCGACCGGGCCAGGTGGTGATGGGGGCGCCGTGCGGACGACGGCGATATCAGGACCGTAGGCGGCGGCCCCGCGCGCCCGGATCCCCCGCGCTCGCCAAATCGCGGCTCCCCCATCGGCGGGGAGGCACGGCCCGCTGATCCCTCCTACGGGGGAGGCGCCGGGCGGGGGCCGGAACGGATACTTGGCGGCATGGGAACCCGCCGGACGCCGAGCCTGGTGACCTGGGCCAGGGAGCATCCCACGGCCGTGGACGCGGTGCTCGGTGGAGTGCTCGCCGCCGTGTCGCTCCTCGCGCTCGTCCTGCGCGCCCGGGCCGAGCACCTGCCGCCGCCCGGCCCGGCCGCGGTGGCGCTGGTGCTGCTCATCAACCTGCCGTTGGCCTGGCGCCGTCGCCGGCCGTTCTGGGCGAACCTGGGGGTGGGCGCCGCGGCCGGCGTGTACGGCGCCACGCCGCTGCCCGACCTGGTCACACCGGTGGCGTTCGGCGGCCTGGTCGCCCTGTACAGCATGGCGGCCTGGTGCGAGGACCGCCGCAGGTCAGTGCTGGTCGGCGTGGTCTCGTGCGCCTGCTTCGTCATCATCGCCCTCGACCCGGCCAGCGACAGCGACCTGCTGGACCTGTCGTTCGGCGGGCTCTCGCTGGCGGGCGCGTGGGTGTTCGGCGACAGCGCCCGCATCCGCCGCGCGTACACCGCCGAGCTGGAGGCGCGCGCCACCTGGCTGGCGCGGGAGCGGGAGTTCGAGGCGCGGCGCGCGGTGGCGGCCGAACGGGCTCGCATCGCCCGTGAACTGCACGACGTGGTCGCCCACCACGTCAGCATGATGGTGGTGCAGGCCGAGGCGGGGCCGGTGGTGGCGGGCGGGAACGCCCCGGCGGTGACGCGCACGTTCGACACCATCGCCGGCATCGGCCGCCAGGCGCTGGTGGAGATGCGCCGCCTGCTGGGCGTCCTCCGCGAGGAGACCGGCGGCGAGGGGCCCGGCGGCGGGCCGGGCAGCGGTTCTGGTGACGGGTCCGGCATCGGTGCCGGTGGTGCGTACGGTGCCGGGTCCGGCGACGGTGTCGGCGGCGCGAGCGGTGCCGGGTTCGAGGGTGGGGCCGGTGGCGCCCGGCCGGCCCTCGCGCCGCAGCCGGGCATGGCGGAGCTGCCCGAGCTGGTCGAGCAGGTGCGCCGGGCCGGCCTTCCGGTGCTGCTGGAGGTGGAGGGCGATCCGGTCCGGTTGCCGCCCGGGGTCGGCCTGTCGGCCTACCGGATCGTCCAGGAGGCGCTGACCAATGTGCTCAAGCACGCCGGCCCGGCGCAGGTGCTGGTGCGGGTCCGCTATGACGAGCGCGACCTGCGCCTCGAGGTCAGCAACGGTGCCGGAGACGCGGGCGCCGTCCTCGGCGGCCGGTCCGCCGTCGAGGCGGGCGCCGGCACGGGGGACACGACGGCCGGCCAGGCCGGTCCACGGGGGCACGGCCTGGCCGGCATGCGGGAAAGAGCGCAGCTGTTCGGCGGCGAGCTCACCGCCGGACCGTGCCCGGGCGGAGGGTTCGCGGTGACGGCACGACTGCCCACCGGTGGTGCCGGATGACCGGCCGGGACGGGATGAGCATCAGGGTCGTGGTGGCGGACGACCAGGAGCTGGTGCGGGCCGGGTTCCAGATGATCCTTTCCGCGCAGCCGGACATCGAGGTGGTCGCCGAGGCCGCCGACGGCGCCCAGGCCGTGGACGCGGCCCGGCGCCTGCGTCCCGACGTGGTGCTCATGGACGTCCGGATGCCGCGCATGGACGGGCTCGAAGCGACCCGCCGCCTCGCCGGGCCGGGTGTGACGTCCCCGGTCAAGGTGCTGATGCTGACCACCTTCGACCTGGACGACTACGTGTACGAGGCGTTGCGCGCCGGGGCCAGCGGGTTCCTGCTCAAGGATCTGCGCCGCGACGACCTGGTCAACGCCGTGCGGGTGGTCGCGTCCGGTGAGGCGCTGCTCGCCCCGTCGGTCACCAGAAGGCTGATCGGCGAGTTCGCCCGCCGCCCGCGTCCCGCGCAGACCGCTCCCGCCGGCCTGGCTGCGCTGACCGCGCGGGAGCGTGAGGTGCTGCACCTCATGGCCAGGGGACGGTCGAACGCCGAGATCGCCGCCGATCTGGTGATCGGCGAGCAGACGGTGAAGACCCACGTGAGCAACATCCTGGCCAAGCTGTACCTCCGCGACCGGATCCACGCGGTGATCCTGGCCTACGAGACCGGCCTGATCGAGCCAGGAACCCGCTGACCCTGCCGCGGCTTCGGATCGGGGAGGGGGCAGTGGGTCGGCGAGGTCCGGGTCAGGGGCGGTGTGAGGTGGCGATGACGACGGTGGCCCAGTAGTCCTCGGACGTCGCCACCCGCGCGGCCAGGCCTGCGCGCTCCACCGTTTCCACCGCGTGCGGCACCTGGCGTTCGCTCGTCTCGAACAGCAGATGCCCGCCGGGCGCCAGCCAGTCCGGTGCCCCGGCGGCGACCCGTCGCAGCACCTCCAGCCCGTCCGCGCCCCCGTCGAGCGCCGTGCGGGCCTCGTACAGCCGGGCCTCCACGGGCAGCAACTCGATCTCTCCGGTCGGCACGTACGGCACGTTGGCCAGCAGCACCTCCACCCGGCCGCGCAGGTGGGACGGCAGGGGTTCGTACAGGTCCCCTTCGTACACCTGGTTCGCGCCGCTGCGCAGAGAAAGGCCGGCGGAGGCGGCGATGGCGGCGAGGTTACGGCGGGCGCAGGCCACCGCCGGCGGGTCGATGTCGGCCGCGTGGAGCTCGGCGTCCGCCACGGCCACGGCCAGAGCGGCGCCCAGCGCGCCGGTGCCGCAGCACAGGTCGAGGATGACCGCGCCCCGGCGGGTCAGGGCCGTGGCCTGCTCGACGAGGAACTCGGTGCGCCGCCGGGGGACGAAGACGCCGGGGTCCACCGACACCCGCAGGCCGCCGAACTCGGCCCAGCCGACGACGTGCTCCAGGGGCAGGCCCGCGACCCGCTGGTCCACCATGGCCCACAGGGCCGCGGGAGTGGCGGCCGCGGTGACGAGCAGCAGTGCCTCGTCCTCGGCGAAGACGCATCCGGCCGCCCGCAGCCGGTCGGTCACGGTCGCGAATGTGTCCGGGTCGGCCGGTATGCCGTTGTCCGGCTCGTGGCGGGCCGGCGTCGGCTGAGGAACGGCCGCTTCGGCCGGTGGCCGCGCGTCGCGGGAACCGGCCGATTCCGGGCCGGTGCGGGGGGAGGCGGGGGTGGTGGGGCGGGGCGAAGGTGGAACCGACATGTGAACCTTTCGGGGTGCTTCGTGGGCACCCCCGGTCACCTACGCCGCGCGGACCACACGGCCGCGAGCAGGGAGCACCCAACCTGGTACAGCGGTAATGGGGCTCACCTCCTCAGAGCTCAAGGTCCGTCCGTTGTGGAAGACGGCACCCACTATATGCCTCATGCCGTCTTCGCTCTCCCGGCCGGCCCTCGTTCCGCCGCGCCGGCCCCGCGTCTGGCGCAGAGTCGGCCGGTGGGCGTTCGTCGTGGTCGGTGCGGAGTCCGGTCGAGCCGGCCGGGATTCGTCCTGGGTCCGCCGGCCGCGAAGGCTTGTCCTGGGGCGGCCAGGGGCGCGGGATCAGTGGGCGGCGGGGACGGAGACGCCGACGCCGCCGCGGGTGTCGCCGCCGTAGCGCTGCTTCTCGCGCTCGATGTCCAGCGGCTTGATCTTCGTGCGTCCGGCGATCGTCTCCTCGGTGAGCAGAGCGGCGGGCACCAGCCAGGAGACCTCGAACTCGATGCCGTCGGGGTCCTTGGCGTACAGGGCCTTGGTGGTCGAGTGGTCGGACGCGCCCACCAGGGCGTCGTGGTCGCGCAGCCGGGTGGCGATCTCCGCCAGGTCGTCGAGGGTCTCCACCTCCCACGCCAGGTGGTAGAGCCCGACCGTGGACCGTCCGGCGCCCGACGGGCCGGCCTGCGGGCCGATCTGGAACAGGCCGAGGTCGTGGTCGTTGCTGGACGCGGGCGCCTGCAGGAAGGCGGCGCCGGGCATGCCCATGACGACCCGGAAGCCGAGGACCTCCTGGTAGAACGCGACACTGCGCTCGACGTCGCGGACGTAGAGGACGGCGTGGTTGAGACGGTGGACCGGCATGACGACTCCTAGGGGTCGAACTCTCAACCGATCATACAGCAGGTTATTTGACAGCTCAATAATCCTCACCGCAAAGAACTGGTGAGGGATCAATCCCCTGCGCCGGTGGTACGAAGAGGGAGTGTCAGCGTTGCGGGGCGAGGAGGAAGGCTCCGGGGTCGGCGATGATGCGCTGGATCACCTGGCCCGCGGCGCCCAGCGAGGCGCCGTCTGCGCCTACCTGCGACACCACCACGGCGGGGACCCGGGCCCGCATCTGGCCGAGCCGCCGGTGCAGCGTGGCCTCCGCCGGGCCGGACACCCACGGGAACAGCGGCGCGAAGATGCCGCCGAGCACGATGGTGTCCGGGTCGAACAGGTTGACCGCGCTGCTGAGCGCGACGCCGAGCGCCGTCCCGGCCTTCTCGCACGCGGCCAGCGCCGTCGCGTCCCCCGCGTGCAGCCGCGCCACCAGCCCGGTCATGTTCTCCTCCGGCGTGAGCAGCGCGTCCTGCCCGGCGTACCGTTCGAGGCAGCCGGTGGCGCCGCACCGGCACTGTGGCCCGTCCGGGGACACGACGACGTGGCCCAGTTCGCCCGCGTACCCGTGGGCGCCCCGGAACAGCGCCCCTTCCACGACCAGGCCCGCGCCGATGCCGATCTCGCCCGAGACGTGCAGGAAGTCGCCGAGCGCCGCGCCGCTGCCGAACCACAGCTCGCCCAGGGCGGCGAGGTTGGCCTCGTTGTCCGCGAGCACGGGCAGCGGCAGTTCCAGCAGGCCGGGCACCTCGACGTCCCGCCAGCCGAGGTTGGGCGCGCGGTGGATGTTGCCGGTCGCCTGGTCGACCGGGCCGGGCAGGGCGACGATGCAACCGGCGACCGACAGTCCGAGGCCGGCGGCCTCGGCGAGCAGGGTCTCGGCCAGTGTGCGCAGCCGTCCGATCACCTCGGCCGGGGCGCCGGACCGGTTGCCGGTGGCCTGGGTGCGCAGCAGGCGCACGGTCCGGCTGAGGTCCACGACGCAGCCGGCCAGGTAGTCGACGTTGATCTCCAGGCCCAGGGCGGCCACCCGGTGCCCGCTCAGCCCGACGGCCATGCCGGGACGGCCGCGCTCGCCGTCCCCGACCGTGCCGCGTTCGACGGCCATGCCGGCTTCGATGAGGTCGCCGACCAGCTTGGACACCGTGGTCTTGGACAGGCCCGTGGCCTCGGCGAGCGCCGCGCGGGTCAGCGGGCCCCGGCGGTCGAGTGCGCCGAGGACCACGGCGAGGTTCCCCGCCCGCATCGCGTCGTGCCGTACGGCGTGTGTCATCGGCGGTTTCTCCGATCGTGCTCCGATGATCCGATCACAGTGTGCGGCACCGTCCGGTGAAATGGGGCCGCGCTCCCTCTTGACCTGGACCGCCTACCGGCAGAGTATTTAGTCCACAACATAGACTAAATCGGGAGAGACTTCGTGGACGCGTACACACCGAAGAAGGAAGACAAGTTCACGTTCGGCCTGTGGACGGTCGGATGGCAGGCCCGTGACCCGTTCGGTGACGCCAGCCGCGCGCCGCTCGACCCGGTGACGAGCGTCCACCGTCTCGCCGAGCTCGGCGCCTACGGCGTGACCTTCCACGACGACGACCTCCTCGCCACCGAACCGGACCGCGACAAGGCCGTTCAGAACTTCAAGAAGGCGCTCAGCGAGACCGGCCTCAAGGTTCCCATGGCCACCACCAACCTGTTCACCCACCCCGTCTTCAAGGACGGCGGCTTCACCAGCAACGACCGCGACGTCCGCCGGTACGCGCTGCGCAAGGTCATGCGCAACGTCGACCTCGCCGCCGAGCTGGGCGCGCAGACCTACGTCTGCTGGGGCGGCCGCGAGGGCGCCGAGTCCGACGCCGCCAAGGACGTCCAGGCCGCGCTCGCCCGCTACAAGGAGTCCATGGACATCCTGTGCGGCTACGTCCTGGACAAGGGGTACGACATCCGGTTCGCGCTGGAGCCCAAGCCGAACGAGCCGCGCGGCGACATCCTGCTGCCGACCATCGGTCACGCGCTCGCGCTGATCGGCGAGCTGGAGCACCCGGAGATGGTCGGCCTCAACCCCGAGGTGGGCCACGAGCAGATGGCCGGGCTGAACTTCGTGCACGGCATCGCCCAGGCGCTCTGGCACGGCAAGCTCTTCCACATCGACCTGAACGGCCAGCACGGCCCGCGCTACGACCAGGACCTGATCTTCGGCCACGGTGACCTGAAGAGCGCGTTCTTCCTGGTGGACCTGCTGGAGAACGGCGGCTACGAGGGCCCGCGCCACTTCGACTACAAGCCGCTGCGCACCGAGGACGCCGAGGACGTCTGGGCGTCGGCCGCCGCCAACATGCGCACCTACCTGATCCTGAAGGAGAAGTCCAAGGCCTTCCGCGCCGACCCCGAGGTGCAGGAGGCCCTGGCCGCCTCCCGGGTCACCGAGCTGGCCCAGCCGACCCTGGCCCCCGGTGAGACCTACGAGGACCTGGCCAAGGACGACTTCGACATCGACGAGGCGGCCGAGCGCGGCTTCCACTTCACCCGCCTCAACCAGCTCTCCATCGAGCACCTTCTGGGAGTACGGGGATGACCCTCGTCGCGGGAGTCGACTCTTCGACGCAGAGCTGCAAGGTCGTCATCCGCGACGCGGAGAGCGGGGCCCTGGTCCGTGAGGGCCGGGCCTCGCATCCGGACGGTACCGAGATCGATCCGGGTCACTGGTGGGACGCCCTGCAGCGGGCGGTCGAGCAGGCGGGCGGCCTGTCCGACGTGGCGGCGCTCGCCGTCGGCGCGCAGCAGCACGGCATGGTCTGCCTGGACGAGCAGGGCGGGGTCGTCCGGGACGCGTTGCTGTGGAACGACACCCGCTCCGCCCGCGCCGCCGAGGAGCTCGTGACCGAGCTGGGCGGGCCGCGTGCGTGGGCCGAGGCCGTCGGCAGCGTCCCGGTCGCCTCGTTCACCGTGACCAAGCTGCGGTGGCTGGCCGAGCACGAGCCGGACAACGCCGCCCGTACGGCGGCGGTGTGCCTGCCGCACGACTGGCTCACCTGGCGGCTGGCCGGCGCCCCGGGCATCAACGCGATCACCACCGACCGCGGTGACGCCTCCGGCACCGGCTACTGGTCGCCCGGCACCGGCTCCTACCGTCCCGACCTGCTGAAGCTGGCGATGGGGCACACTCCGGTGGTGCCGCGCGTGCTGGGGCCCACGGCCGAGGCGGGACGCGCGGGCGACGTGCTGCTCGCCCCGGGAACCGGCGACAACATGGCCGCCGCGCTCGGGGTCGGGCTGCGGCCCGGCGACGTGGTGGTGTCGATCGGCACGTCCGGCACGGTCTTCGCCTGCGCGGGCGAGGCCAGCCACGACCCGTCCGGGGCCGTGGCCGGTTTCGCCGACGCGACCGGACGCTTCCTGCCCCTGGTGTGCACGCTGAACGCCGCCCGGGTGCTGGACGCGGCGGCCCGCATGCTCGGCGTCGGCCTGGACGAGCTGGGCGAGCTCGCCCTGCAGGCCCCGCCCGGCGCGGACGGGCTCGTGCTGGTGCCGTACCTGGAGGGCGAGCGCACCCCGAACAAGCCGGACGCCACCGGTTCGGTCCACGGGCTGCGGCTGGCCAACTCCACCCCGGCGCACTTCGCGCGGGCCGCCGTCGAGGGCATGCTCTGCGGCCTCGCCGACGGGCTGGACGCGCTCGGCGTCGAGCCCGAGCGCATCCTGCTGATCGGCGGCGGCGCGCGCTCGCAGGCCGTACGCGCGATCGCGCCCACCGTGTTCGGGCGTCCGGTGCTGGTGCCCGAGCCGGGCGAGTACGTCGCCGACGGGGCGGCGCGCCAGGCGGCCTGGCTGCTCGGCGGAACCGCCGAGCCGCCGAGCTGGCAGGCGGGCGAGCCGCGGCGTTACGAGGCCGACCCGGCCCCGGACGTGCGGGCCCGCTACGCGGAGGCCGCGGCCACCGTCTGACCCGGCCCCGGCGAGCAGGGCCGGGCCGGCAGGTCCCGCGCCCGGCGTGCGAAACGTACGCCGGGCGTGCGGGACACGCGGATGCCCGCGCGCCGCGTACGCGCCCCGGCGGGCGGACACTCCCGGCCGGCCCGGTGACACCGGGCCGGCCGTTCTCGTTCCGGGTGGCCGCGGACGGCGTCACCGCTGCCGTGTGGCGACCCACGCCGCGGCGGCGGGTCCCTGGACGACCCTGAGAACCCCGAAGATCGCATCAGGGCTCGTTCAGGGGTGGCACCGGATGTTCGAGAGCGGCGTTTCCGGACAGTCTGAAGGCATGCTGCGAAGGCTTTACCCCCTGGCCGCCGGAGGCGGTGTGATCGCCGCCGCGCTCACCGTGGCGGCCGGCCGGATCGATGCTTCCTCCGGCTCCTTCGGCATGACCATCGGTCAGGCCGCAGCGCTCGACCGGGGCGCCACCGAGCTGTCGGCGGCGCTGCTGGGCCTGGCCTCGCTGGGGCTGCTGGCCGGCATGCGCTCGGCGCGGGCGCCGATCGCGGGCTGGCCGGAGCGGCTGATGCTCACGTGGGCCCTGGCCCTGCTCGGCGCGGCCGTGGTGCCCTATCCGCAGGCGGCCGATGTCCTGGTGGCGGTCGCGCTGGTCTGCATGGCCGTCGCCGCGGCGCTGCTGGCCCGGCGGTTCGGCGAGGACGCGCGCTGGGCTGCGGCGGCCCGGCCGACGGAATGGCTGGCGCTCGGCGCGGGCGGCGGGCTCGCGGTGCTGACGTACATCGCCCTTCCCGGTCACCAGGTGATGATCGGCCTGGTGGAATGGTCCCTTCTCGGTATCGAGGTGGCCGTACTCGGCGTTTCCGCCGGGCAACTCATGCGGCTTTCCCTCCTGACCGGCCGAACGGCACAGGCGCCGGTACTCCTACCGGCACCGGCGGTGAGCGCCCGCGGAATCGCGCAGGTGAACGTCCAGGCGAGCGCGGAAGGAGCGCCGGAACGGGGGGAGGCGGGACGGCGGGCCGGTCAGGTCCAGCCGGGCCGGACACCCATTACCGCGATCATGGCCATGGCCGTGACCATGGAGAACGCCGCAACTGGCGCACGAAACACCACTCCGGTGTTAAGTCGACGATAAACCGCGAAACGGGGTAATTCGCGAAATATCACAGAAGCATCAAGAAAAACAGCCGCCACAATGCTAGTGTCAGCGCCGATCTTCGCCTTCGGCTGCCGGTCCCTGACGGCATCCCGCCAATCGACGAGGTGCCATGGCATCGAGCAGGTCCATCCGATTCAAAATCGCCGCGTTGCTCGTGATCCCGCTCCTCTCGCTGACCGCACTGTGGATCCTCGGGATCAGCGTCACCACGCGCGACTCGCTGAACCTGCTCACCGTCTCCTCCCTCTACGAGGAGATCGGCCATCCCGGCGACCAGCTCTCCGTCGCCCTGCAGCGTGAGCACCTGCTCTCCGCCGAGTACCTCGGCGCGCCGTCCGAGCGCACCCAGACCGAGCTGCTGCGCCAGCGCCAGCAGGTCGACCTGCTCCGCCAGCACATGCGCCGTGTCGCGCTGACCGAGTCGGCGCAGGCCGGGCTCTCCACGCCGGAGATGCGCGCCAGGTTCTCCGAACTGATGGCGACGATCGAACGGCTGGACGCGACCCGCGCGGCCGTGGACACCGGTGCCATGGACCTGGTCACGCTGAGCCGGGACTTCGGCCAGGTGCCCGACGCGATGCAGAAACTCGTCGTCAGCATGACGGTGACCGGCGACCTGGCGCTCTACCACCGGTCGCAGAGCCTCACCGCGATGGGCTACGCCAAGGACTACCTGTCGCGCCAGCGCGCGCTCGCCGCCGGCGCCACGATCGCCCGCCGCCCGCTCAACCCCGGTGAGCTGCGCACCTTCGCCGCGCTGGCCACGACCCGGCGCTTCCTGTTCGACCGGGGCATGGCCGAGCTGGACCCCGAGGTCCGCGCGCCCTTCGCCGCGCTGGCCCGCTCGGAGGACTACCGGCGCCTGTCGGCGATGGAGAGCGACATCATCGTGGGCGCCGGCCGGACCTTCTCCCACAAGGTGTGGCGCTCGGTCACCGACCGGGTGGAGAACGCCTACCAGGCCACGCTCACCCGCGCCGGCGACGCGCTGGCCGCGAGCGCCCGGCCGGTGGCCGTCGGCACGTTCGTCCGGGCCGGGCTCGCCGGCGCGCTCGGGCTCATCGCGGTCGTCGCCTCGCTGCTGGTCGCCCTGCGGGTGGGGCGCAGGCTGACCCGCGAACTCGGTGACCTGCGCGCCGCCGCGGCGGAGCTGGCCGACGTCCGGCTGCCAGGCATCGTGCGGCGGCTGCGCGACGGCGAGAACGTCGATGTGAGCACCGAGGCGCCGCCGCTCGCCGTCACCGCCACCACCAGCGAGGTGCGCGACGTCGCATCGGCGTTCGGCAGCGTCCAGTGCACCGCCGTACGGGCCGCCGTGGACGAGGCGCGGTTGCGCGACGCGGTCGGCGAGGCGTTCCGCAACCTCGCCCGGCGCAGCCAGTCGCTGCTCCAGCGTCAGCTCAAACTGCTGGACGGCATGCAGCGGCAGGTGGACGACCCCGAGACGCTGCGCGACCTGTTCCGCGTGGACCACCTGACGACCCGCATGCGGCGCAACGCCGAGGGCCTGGTCATCCTGTCCGGCGCCGCGCCCGGGCGCACCTTCCGCAAGGAGGTGCCGGTGATGGACGCGCTGCGGGCGGCCGTCGGCGAGGTCGAGGACTACACACGGGTCCGCGTCCACCCCATGCCCGAGGCGCTGATCGTCGGCAACGCGGTCGCCGACGTCATCCACCTGTGCGCCGAGCTGATCGAGAACGCCACCGCCTTCTCTCCGCCGGCCACCGAGGTCTCGGTGCACGGCGAATTCGTCGCGCACGGCTTCGCCGTCGAGATCGAGGATCGCGGGCTCGGCCTGTCCACAGAGGAACGCGACGCGCTGAACACCAAGCTGTCGCGGCCCCCGGAGTTCGACCCCGCCGACACCAAGCGCCTCGGCCTGTACGTCATCGGCCGGCTCGCCGCCCGGCACGACATCCGCGTCGAGTTGCGCGCCTCGCCGTACGGGGGGACCACCGCGATCGTGCTGCTCCCGGACCGGCTGGTCGCCATGCCCGAGCGCCCGGTCGCCAATCCGGCCCGCCCGACCCCGCCGCCCGCGCGTACGGTGATCCTGCCGACCGGCCGGTCCAGGAACTTCTTCGACGAGCCCCCCGCGAGCCCGCCGCCCGCCGCGTTCGCGCCCCACGCGGGCCCCGCGACCGGCCCCACCGCGCCTCCTGCCGGCTCCGTGAGCGACTCCACCGGCTCCTTCACCCGCCCGGCCGGTCCCGCTACCGGCCCAAACGGCTCCTTCACCGGCCCGGCCGGGCCCTTCGGTGATCCGAGCGACTCCGTGGCGGATCCGGTCGAAGCGCCCGCCGATCCGGCCGGTGCCGAGCACGCCGTGCCGCGCCCCCATGACCGGCCGGCGCGTTCCGCCGGCGACCCGGCCGGGCCGTCCGCCACCCCTGCCGACTCTTCCCGCGGCCCCGCCGCCCGCCAGGGCACCGGCCCGGCCGCGGCGTCCCCCGCGGCCCCGCCAGCTACCGCCCTGCCTCCCGGGGCCCCGCCCCCCGCGGTTCCGTCCGCCCACCCGCCCAGACCGGCCTCCGGTGGCACGTCGCCCGCCCCGTCCGGTCCCGGGAAGGGCGCGCTGCCCCGGCGGGTGCGGCAGGCGAGCCTGGCGCCGCAGCTCCGGCCGGCCGATGGGCAGCGGGAACCGGGGCACGGCGCGCGGCCCGACACCCCCGCCAATGGCAAGGGCGGCGAGGAACAGACGTCCGCCCAATCCGCCGGGATGGCTGGGGGAATCCCGGCCCCCGACGCGGCCCCGGCTTCCGGCCCGGCCGCCACTGCCGGCGAGCGGTCCCCCGAGCAGTCCAGAGCGCTGCTCAACACCCTGCGGTCGGGCTGGCGGCGCGGTCTGGCCGACAACGAACGAGATGGTGAGGAGGTGTGACGATGTCGGCAGGATCGGCCGAGCTGCACTGGCTCCTCGACGACTTCGTGGCCCGCGTGACCGACGTGCGGCATGCGATCATCCTGTCCAACGACGGCCTGCGGGTGGCCGCGTCGAGCAGCCTGGAACGCGAGGACGCCGAACACCTGTCCGCGGTCGCGGCCGGGTTCCAGAGCCTGGCCAAAGGTGTCGGCATGCGCTTCGACGGCGGCGCCGTGCGGCAGACCATCGTGGAGATGGAGTCGGCGCTGCTGTTCGTGACCTCGGCCGGCAACGGGAGCTGCCTGGCCGTCCTGAGCACGATGCAGGCGGACGCGGGAGTCGTCGCCTACGAGATGGCCCGCCTGGTCGCGGGCGTCGGCCGCCACCTCGCCACGCAGCCGAGAGGCGCTGTGTGATGGACGAGCCCGAGGTGATCGACGATGGGCCGGTGGTGCGGCCCTACGCACTCGCCAAGGGCAGGACCCCGCCGCCGGCCACGGTGTACGACATGCTGGCCCACCTCGAGGCGACCGGCGTGCCCGTGCACGACCCCGGCGAGCTGGGCCCCGAGCACCACCACCTGCTGGCCCTCGGCCATACCCCGCGCCCGCTGGTCGAGGTCGCCGCCGATCTCGACCTGCCCCTCGGCGTGATCCGCCTGCTCCTGCACGACCTGGTGATCCGCGGCCTCGCCCGCGTCCACCCCCCGGACCCCGCCGCGCAGAACCCCAAGGTCGCCATCCTCCAGGAGGTCATCAAGGGCCTCCAGGCCCTCTAGCCGTACCGGAGGCGCAAGGCCCGATCAACGGGCACGGTGCACGGTCGCGCGCCGTACGCACACCTGCGGGCCTGAGAAGTGGCGGCTCGGCCGGCGAACCGGAGCCGCGGATGACGCTTCGGCGGCGAGACCCCCGGCGGGACTCCCGGAGGAGTCCCGATCTCGCGTCGCCGGGCGGCGGGTGGCTAGCCTGCGGCGGGGGTGAGGGTGCGCAGGGCGTGCTCGACCAGGGTGACCAGCACGACCTTCGCCGAGGCGCGGCGCCGGACGTCGCAGAGGATCACCGGGACGCCGGGGTCCAGGTCGAGCGCGATGCGGACGTCCTCCGGCTCGTGCTCCTCGGCCCCGTCGAAGCAGTTGACCGCGACGATGAACGGCGTGCCGCGCTGCTCGAAGTAGTCGATGGAGGGGAAGCAGTCGGTGAGGCGCCGGGTGTCGGCGAGCACGACGGCGCCCAGCGCGCCGTAGGACAGCTCGTCCCACATGAACCAGAAGCGCTCCTGGCCGGGCGTGCCGAAGAGGTAGACCACCAGGCCCTCGCGGATGGTGATCCGGCCGAAGTCCATGGCGACGGTGGTGGTGGTCTTGCCCTCCACGCCGTCGATGTCGTCGACGCCGATGCCGCGGTCGGACAGGACCTCTTCCGTGCGCAGGGGGCGGATCTCGCTGATCGCCCCGACCAGCGTGGTCTTCCCCACGCCGAAGCCACCCGCCACCAGGATCTTGAGGGCGACGGGCTCCTCAGAGGGCTCGTAGGCCATTGATCACTTCCTTGAGAATGCGCTCGTTCGGGCGCGGCCCCGCCTCGTGTGCGGGAGCCCGAACGCTGATCATGCCCTTGTCTTGGAGATCGCCGAGGAGAACCCGGACCACGCCGAGCGGCAGGTCGATCTCGGAGGCGATGTCCGCGACCGACATCGGCCGGTCGGCCAGCTCGAGGATGCGGTGCTCCTCGGGGACGAGCCCGGCCTCGCCAGTGTAGGGAGACCCGGTCGCCGTGACCATAGCGATCAGATCAAGGTTGTCGCCGGACGAGCGGGTGCGCCCCCGGATGAGGGCGTAGGGCCGCACGATCGGCCCGGCCTCCTCATCGAGCCACTGTTCTCCGCGCGCCCTCATGACAATGTCCGCCGCGGGTTGGTCGAGATGTGCTGGCCTACCCGCTTGACCAGCATCGCCATCTCGTAGGCGATGTGCCCCACGTCGGCGTCGGAGTCGCTCAGCACCGCGAGGCAGGTGCCGGTGCCGGCCGCGGTCACGAAGAGGAAGGCCGACTCCATCTCTACGATGGTCTGCCGCACCTCACCGCCGCCGAAGTGCCGCCCCGCTCCGCGGGCGAGGCTCTGGAAGCCGGAGGCCACGGCCGACAGGTGCTCGGCGTCCTCCCGGCTGAACCCCTTGGAGGAGCCGACCACGAGGCCGTCGGTGGAGAGGATGACCGCCTGCCGCACGGCCGCGACCCTGCTGATGAGATCGTCGAGAAGCCAGTTCAGTTCGCCGTTCGACGAGACACTGCCGGTCATTCGTCACCCTTCTCGCCAGTCGTCTGCTGTACGTAACCGTCACTATGGTCGCGTAGCTCGCGCCTTTGGTCATCTTCGTCCGGCCGGCCGGCGGCGCGCTGTCCGTCCTGCGACACCCGCTCGGGTGGGACGTTCCCGGCATCGTCGCTGTTCGGGGTGGCCTCCGGTGGGCGCCGGCCTTCCGGGCCGCCCGGGGGAGCGGGCGGCAGGTCGTGCTCGGCCTCCATCCGGCCGCGCCGGCCGCCCTGCTGGAAGGCCGAGAACATCGCGCGGGCCTCGTCGGGGGAGCGCTGCGCGGGCCCTGGCGCCGCCTCGGCCGGGGCCGAGGGGGGAGTCGGGGCGGCCAGCGGACCGGTGGTCTCGCGGAGCTGCGGGGCCATGTTCGCCTGCCGGACCCGGCGGGGCAGACCCCGATGGGTGCCGTCCGGGATGCCGGTGCGCTTGGACGGTGGACCGCCGGACGGGCCCGTGCGCGGCGACGAGCCGTTCGTGCCGCCGGGTGCGCCCGTGGGGGCCGAGGCGCCTCCAGGGGAGGCACCGCCCGCGGTGCCGTGGGCCCCCGGGTCGCCGGGCAGGTCGATCGGACCGGTGTCGGTGATGCCGGGGATCACGGTGAGCGCCGGCGGCGTCGGCGCCGGGTCGCCGGGGTGGCGCGGGTGGCGCGCGGGCGTGAAGAAGGACGAGGTGTCGGTCGAAGGACCGGCGGCGCCGCCCGGGTGCGCCGTGGCCGGGGCGTTGTACGCCGTGGCGGCGGGCCGCTGCGCGTGCCGGCCGCCGGTGTCGGCGGGGACCGCCGCGTCCGGGTCGGCGAGCAGGTGTTTCGGGATGAGCACGATGGCCGTCGTCCCGCCGTAGGGGGACGCGCGCAGCACGACGCTCACGTCGTTGCGCTGCGCGAGCCGGCCGACGACGAACAGGCCGAGCCGGTCGCTGTCCGCCAGGTCGAACTCGGGCGGGTGGGCGAGCCGCTCGTTGACGGCCTGGTACTCCTCGGGGCTGAGGCCGAGGCCGCGGTCCTCGATCTCGACGGCGAAGCCGTTGCCCACCAGGTCGCCGCGCACCTGGACGGTCGTCTGCGGCGGCGAGAAGATCGTCGCGTTCTCGATCAGCTCGGCGAGCAGGTGGATGATGTCGGTGACGACCGCTCCGGTGATGTGCGCGCCTGGCAGCGGGTACAGGCTGACCCGCGTGTAGTCCTCCACCTCGGACAGGGCGGCGCGTACGACGTCGACCACGGGGACCGGCTTGCGCCAGGCGCGGCCGGGAGCGGCCCCGGAGAGGATGATCAGGCTCTCCGCGTGCCGGCGCATGCGGGTGGTGAGGTGGTCGATGTGGAACAGGTCCTGCAGCGCGTCCGGCTCGTTCGTGCGCCGCTGCATCGTGTCGAGCATCTTGAGCTGGCGGTGCAGCAGGCCCTGGTTGCGGCGGGCGAGGTTGAGGAAGACCTGGCTGACCCCCCGGCGCAGCGCCGCCTGCTGGACGGCGGCCTCCACGGCGGTGCGCTGCACCGAGCCGAACGCGCGCGCGACGTCATGCACCTCGGCGGAGTCGCCGCCACCGATCGGCGGCGCCTCGGAGTCGACGTCGACGTCCTCTCCCTTGCGCAGCCGCTGCACGACGCGCGGCAGCCGCACGTCCGCCAGCTCGTTGGCGGAGTTGCGCAGCTCGGCCAGCTCACGGACCAGGCGGCGGCCGAAACGCACCGAGATGACGATCGAGGCGACGACGGCGACCAGGCCGAGACCGCCGGCGGCGGCGATGCGCAGCAGGATGCCGGTCGCGACGCCCTTGGTGCGCTCGGCGAGGGCGCCGGACGCCTTGGCGCCCACCTGGTCGAGCGTCAGGGAGAGGTTGTCGGTGATCTGCTGCCACCTGCTCAGCGAGTCCGGGAGCGGGCCGCCGGTGTGGATCTTCCCGGTGAGGTCCTGCTCCATCGCCGTGAAGCGCCGGTAGGTGGAGGAGGCGATGACCTCCTCGTACGGCCTGCGCAGCTCGGGGTCGAGGGCGGCCATGCTCTTGGTGAGCTGGAAGCGCCGGTTGGCCGCCCATTCGGCGAAGGCGGAGAACTCCGGGTGGGACAGGCTCCCGGAGTGGAGCGCGCCGCTGATCAGGGCGTTCTCCCGCGCGATGATCTCACGCTGGTTGCCCATGGCCGTCATCGCCGCGGCCTGCTCGAAGATCGACAGGTCGGGTACGGAGATCATGCGGGCGTAGACGGTGAACAGCCCGTCCAGGATCCGGTTGTAGGCCTGGATGGCGTCGAGGCGGTTGGACTGCCGCGTGTCGACGTCGGCCCGGATGCCGGGCAACCCCTTCAGGTCGTCGAGTAGGGAGCTGACCGCGTTCTTGCTCGCGTCGCTCAGCGCGCTCTGCGTGCTGTCGGTGCTCGCGGCGGCGCGGAACCTGTCGAGGGAGACGTCGGTGGCGTGGCGCTGGGCGGCCAGTTTCGCCTGGTCACGGTCGTTCACGCTCAGCGCGGCGGCGGAGAGTCCCCGCTCGCTCTGCAGCTGCAGTCCAAGATCGGTTGAAGTGACGCCGATACTCTGATAGATCGTGTTCGCCCGCATCAGGGCGATCCCATCACCAACCGTGAGATTTAGGACAAACCCCCACAAAGCGCTGAGCGAGAGCAGCGGCAGGAGCAACAGCGCGAAAATTTTGACGCGGATGGACCGCTTTCCGGAACTCATCGTCACTCCTGCATCGCTCGGAGGATCTGTCGCATTTGGGGGGAAATGCACCTCCGGAAGAACGCATAGCAGGCTAGCACCGATAGAGTTTCGGCGTACTGGAGGACTAGATGATAACTGTGGTCACTGGGGCAAGTGCGGGCATTGGCGCAGCAGCCGCACAAGCCCTGGTCAAAGCGGGTCACGACGTTGTCATCGTGGCGCGTTCTCAGGCCAAGCTGGCCGCCGTCGCCGACCGCATCGCCGGAGCCACCGGCCGCCGCCCCGACCTCGCCACGGCCGACTTCAGCTCCTTCGCGGAGGTCACCCGGCTGGCCGCCCACCTGCTGGAACGTTACGAACGCATCGACGTGCTGGCCAACAACGCCGGAGTGATGTCGACCAAGCGGCGGCTCACCGCCGACGGGCACGAGCTGATGGCCCAGGTCAACCACTGGTCGCCCTTCCTGCTGACGCACCTGCTGCTCGACCGCATCGTCGCCTCTGGTGGGCGGGTCATCACCACCTCCTCGATGGCCGCCCGGAGCGGCCGCCTCGACCCCGACGACCTCGACCGGGCGCACCGGCGCTGGATGGCCTGGCCGCAGTACGCCGACACCAAGCAGGCCAACATGCTGTTCACCGTGGAGCTGGCCCGGCGCGGCGTCAACGCCACCTGTTTCCACCCCGGCATCGTCAGGACGGGGTTCGCGCCGGACAGCCGCTACATGAAGGCGCTGATGCTCGTGCCGGGCGTCGCCCAGCCGCCGGAGCGGGCCGCCACGACGCTCGTCCACCTGGCCACCACCGCCGATGGCGTGAACCATTCCGGCCGGTTCTTCGCCAAGAGCGCCCTGGCCGGCACGAGCAGACAGATGACCGATCCCGGCCTCGCGTCCGCGCTCTGGAACGCCGGTCTCGCCGTCACCGGACCGCCCGCCGCCGACCGGAACTGACCGGCGACCGCCCGGCGGGACCGGGCACGCCCGGCCCGCCCTGCGCGGCCATGACCTCTCCCGGCCGGCCGCCGGGCGAGCGCCGCCCAGGCCATACCGCCGGCGTCGGAAGTTGTTCGCCGAAGTGCCATCCGCCGTTCAGCCGGTTCCCAGGCCGCGTCATTACAGTTGCGGGGCTGTGACCGCCGCCACCCCCGCCGTCCCAGCCGCACAGGTAGCGGGCGCCGCCACAGTGCCGCCCGCTCCCGCCACCGGCGCCGCCCGCGCGGGCAAGGCGCCCAAGGAGCGGGACCCCTACCTGGACAACGCCAAATATCTGGCGATCGTGCTGGTGGTGACCGGCCACCTCATCGAGGACCTGCGCGACGTCCCGGCCGCGCACGCGCTCTACTTCTTCTTCTACACCTTCCACATGCCGCTGTTCATCACGCTCAGCGGCCACCTGTCGCGCAACTGGACCTTCTCCCCGGGCAAGGCGCGCAAGCTCATCAGCGGCCTCGCCGTGCCGTACATCATCTTCGAGGTGGCGTACGCACTGCCCCGCCTGATCATGTACGGCAAGCTGGAGATCAGCCTGCTCGATCCGTACTACCTCACCTGGTTCCTCATGTCGCTGTTCCTGTGGCGGCTGTCGACGCCGGTGTGGCAGCAGCTGCGCTGGCCGCTCGTGATCGCCGTGGTGCTGTCGCTGCTGGCGGGGACGAGCAAGCTGCCCGACGAGCTGTCCATGAACCGCACACTCGGCCTGCTGCCGTTCTACGTGCTCGGGCTGATGCTCCGTCCCGAGCACCTGGCCTTCCTCAAGCGTCCCTGGGTGCGGGTGGCCGGGGTCGTGGTCCTGGCCGCCGGGCTCGCCGCCGCGTTCGCCTTCCACACCGACATCGCCACCGAGTGGATCCGCTGGCGCAACAGCAATGTCAAGATCGGCGTGGGCGACATCACGGGCAGCGCGATCCGGCTTGCGATGCTGACGGCCGGGGCGGTGCTGGTGGCCGCGTTCCTCGCCGTCACACCCTCGCGCCGCACCTGGTTCTCCGGCCTCGGCGCGGCCACCATGTACGCCTACCTGCTGCACGGCTTCGTGGTGAAGGTCGTGGAGCGATTCTACGGCGGGCTGCACACGCCCTGGGGGGTCGCGCTGGTTTCGGCTTTCGGCGTCGTGGTGGCCACGGTGCTGTGCACGCCGCCGGTCCGCAGGGCGTTCCGGTGGGCGGTGGAACCCGACCTCTCCTGGGCCTTCACCGCCATCCGCCGCCCCCGCCCGGCCCGCTGACCTTCGCTCACACCCGCGCGCAGTGCGCTGTTCACCTCGCGCGCAGCACTCCGCGAGAGACGCTCGTTCACGACAGGTCCCGTACCGCGCGGCAGGCGGCGGTGATCGCCGCGCGGACGTCGCCGCCCGGCGCCACGTCCACGCCGGCGATCGCGACCCGGCCGAACCGCCGGGCTGCGGTCTCGGCTAGGCGCGCCGTGTCCGACCGTGGCCCTTCCTCGCGCGCGAACCCGTGCTCCCACCGATGCACCGTCAGCCCTTCGACGTCGCGGGCCGCGTCGAAGCCGAAGGGGCCGAGCAGCCGGGCGAGCTGTTCCCGGACGGCGAACTCCATCGCCGCGTACGGCGTGCCCGCCAGCGCCCGGCGGCCGGCCTCCGCCGCGTCCGCGGGCGGCAGGCCGGACGGGGCCGGAGCGTGGGTGAGGTGGACGGCGATCGGCTCGCCGGGCCGGCGCGGGCAGTCGTACCCGCCTGAGCCGACCGGCGGGGCCAGCGCGGCCTCGGTCCAGTAGGCGCCGGTGAAGCGGACCCGGTGCACCCTCGCCGCCAGGAAGGCGTGCCAGTTCCGCAGTTGCGCCGTCGCGCACACCACCGGCATCCGCACCGTCCGCCGCAGGGCCTCGCGCTGATCGGACGGCAGGTCGCGCACCAGATCGGGGACGGCCGCCGCCCGGCACGCCATGATCACCGCCCCGGCCCGCACGGTGATGACCCGGTGGCCGTCGAAGTACCCGACCGTCGCGGAGCCCGCCGCGCCGTCGTCGTCCACCAGCACCACCGGGCTGGACAGCCGCACCCGCACGGCGCTGCCGGGACGGTCCAGCGCGCCGTGGTCGAAGGACGCGGTGGTGATCCGGTCCGGCGCGGTCGTCGCGGCGAACCCGGGGACCATGCGGCCGAGCATCATCCGGACCAGCGCCTGCGGCCCCTCCGGCAGGCAGTACACCTCATCGCCGCCCGCCCACCGCACCGCGACCCGCGCGGAGTTGCCTGGGTGGGGACGGGAACGGCCGAGCCCGAGCCCGGCGAAACCGGGATAGGAGTGGCCGCCGGCCAGGTTCCAGGCGTCGAGGGCGGTGAGCGCGCCCGCGCCGTGCCCGAAGGCGGCGGCGGGCATCGTCCGGCAGAACGCGACCGCGTCCGGATGAACCCGGCACACCTCCCGCAGGAAGTCCTCGTAGGTCAGCCCGGCCAGCCGCCGCTTCTTCTCCTCGTCCGGCAGCCCCGGGAACCAGTCCGGCGGGTCGTCGTACAGCATCGCCAGATCGTGCCTGGCCCGCTCCGCGATCGGCAGCTCGGCCACCCAGCCGGCGGCGTCCCCGCCGGGAGGCAGCCGCACCAGCCGGTCCGCGCCCGGCCCATAGGTCTCCCGGTCGCAGAAGACCCCTTCGCGCATGCCGAGGCCCGGGTAGAGGCCGGGATCGGCGTACGCGCGTAACCGCTCGGGCCGGGCTCCGAGATCGGCCAGCAGGTCGCGGGCCTCGGCCGGCCAGGCGGCGGGGGCGTGCAGGGCGTACGGTCCGGCCGAGGCGACCAGCGGGCCGCGGCGCCCGGCGGGACGGAACTCGGCGCTTCGCGCGTGGCCGCCGATGTCGTCGTTCCCGTCCAGGATGAGCACCCGAGCCTGCGGATGGCGCCGGGTATAGAGGTAGGCCGCCGTGACGCCGCTGATGCCGGCGCCGACCACGACCAGGTCATAGGTCTCGCCCGCCGGGCGTGGCGGGTCCGCGTGCCGCCAGAACCTGCCGTCCCGCAGCGCCTGCGCCACGCCGAGCGCGTCCGGTGTGTCCCCGCGCAGTCCCGGTACGGACGCGGAGTGCCGGGCCCGCCGTTCTCTTAGG
Source organism: Sphaerisporangium melleum (assembly GCF_014646695.1). GTDB lineage: Bacteria > Actinomycetota > Actinomycetes > Streptosporangiales > Streptosporangiaceae > Sphaerisporangium > Sphaerisporangium melleum. The sequence continues at coordinate 41,314 of NZ_BMNT01000007.1, read as the reverse complement.
AGGGAACGGACGCTCGCGCTGGGAGGGCCGGAGGGCACGGCGGCGAGGAAGGGGACTGCGGGCGAGGCCAGCGCCGCGTACGCCACCGCCGCCGTCACCCCGTCGAGGAATCGCCTGCGACTGATCCCGGGCGACCTGTCGCACTCTCCTTGTCGCGGCGGGTCTTCCTCCGGCCCCCCGGCCGACGCGTGGGAGGAGCGTCCTGCGCCGGGGGACCGTTCCGTCTGCCGGGGGCGTCCGCCGAGTGGGAATCGAGCCGTCATTCCGCCGATCCTGAATGCGACCTGGCACGGGAAAGCGGCATGTCACGGGGGATGAGCCATGTCTTTTCTGGTTCATTGCGCCGCCTCTACGGCAGCGCGTCCTACTTTGCGGGCGATCAGGGCCGATGCGGGGAACCTCGCCGTCACCTGGTTCGTTGGCCGGGACAGACGATCAGCGCGAATGACGTGATTCGCCGCGAAAGGCACGGGGAGCCTTTCACCAGGCGATGAAACGACGGGGCAAACGGGGTAACGTTCGCGTTCGCGGTCGGTTTATGACGACGGGGTGTGCAGCACGCGTGGTGGGCAGACAGGGCAGGGTCACCGGCAAGATCGGGCCGGGCCTTGTGGGTGAAGTGATGATCCCGATACGCGGGGGCGTCGAGGCCTTCTATGCCCATCCCACCATGCCTGACGAGGAGATCCCGGTGGGAACGATCATCGTCGTCGTCGAGTACTCGCCGCCACGCACGGTCTACGTGGCACGCGCGATCGTCTGACGCTCCCACCCCCCTGATCTCGGAGGTCATCAATGACCAGTACGGAGCTGGCCTTCTGGGCCGGCGGCATCGTCGTCCTGCTCGTCGTCCTCATCCTGCTGTTCAAAGCCGTCTGGCGGGTCGCCGAGCCGAACGAGGCGCTCATCATCTCCGGCCTCGGCGCCCACACGAGGAACGAACTGGCCGACAGCCTGGGCTTCAAAATCGTGACGGGTAAGGGCACCGCCGTCATCCCCGGCTTCCAGACCGCCCGCAGGCTCCGGCTGGACAGCCGCGCCACGAACCTCCAGGTCAACTGCGTGACCCAGCAGGGCATCCCGGTCCAGGTGCGCGGCGTCATCATCTACAAGGTCGGCGACGACTTCGTCTCCATCGCCAACGCCGCGCGGCGGTTCCTCGACCAGCAGGACAGCATGAGCGGCGCCATCCACGAGCTGTTCACCGGCCACCTGCGCTCCATCATCGGCAACCTCACCGTCGAGGACCTCATCCTCAACCGCGAGCGGCTCACCGGCGAGACCCGCAGCAGCGCCGCCGACGAGATGAGCAAGCTCGGCCTGGTGGTCGACTCGCTGCAGATCCAGGAGATCGACGACGAGACCGGGTACATCCTCAACCTCGGCAAGCCGCACGCCGCTCGGATCGCCGCCTCCGCCCGCATCGCCGAGGCCCAGCGCGACCAGGAGGCCACCGAGGCCGAGCAGGTCGCCGCCGCCAAGAAGGCCGCCGCCATCCGCGAGTCCCAGATCCAGCAGGCCGGCTACCAGGCCGAGGTCGACCAGGCGTCCGCCAAGGCGCGGCAGGCCGGACCGCTGTCGGAGGCCACGGCCCGCCAGGAGGTCGTCGTCCAGGAGACCCGCGCCGCAGAGCTGGAGGCCAACCTCGCCGAGCAGCGGCTCCAGTCCCAGGTCCGCAAGCCCGCCGACGCCAAGGCGTACGAGACCGTCACCCTGTCCCAGGCCGAGCGCGACGCGCGCATCGCCCAGGCCGAGGCCGAGGCCAGGGAGACCGAGCTGCGCGCCGTCGCCCAGGCGTCCCAGGTGAAGCAGGCCGCCGCGGCGGAGGCCGAGTCGGTGCGGCTCCGCGCCGAGGCCGCGGGCGCCGCGTCCCGGGCCACCGGTGAGGGCGACGCCGCCGCCGCCAAGGCCAAGGGCATCGCCGAGGCGGAGGCCGCCAAGGCACGCGGTCTGGCCGAGGCCGAAGCGGCCCGCGCCAAGGGTCTCGCGGAGGCCGAGGCCATCCGCGCCCGCTCCCAGGCGCTGTCGGAGAACCAGGAAGCGGTCATCGCCCAGCAGCTCGCCGAGAACTGGCCGGCGATCGTCGAGGCCGGGTCCAAGGCGTTCGGCAACGTCGACCACATGGTCGTCCTGAACGGCGCCCAGGGCGTCGAGGAACTGCTGGCCAAGGCGCTGACCCTCGGCGGAACGGGGCTGGGCCTCGCTCGCTCCCTGCTGTCCGGCGGCACCCCGGCCGGCCTGAACGGCCACACCGCCCCTGAGCCCGTCGCGAACGGCACCATCCCCCTGGACAAGAAGCTCGACAGCTGATCCCGGACGGCCCTTGTGAACCTGGACGATCCAAAGGCCTGCAGGATCCGCAAGGAACCGAGGCCAGAACGATCTGAGCACCAGGACGACAGCGCTCAGTAGAGCGACCAACACGACACCGTCAGGCCGGGCCCCCACGCGCCCGGCCTGACCCGTCTCCCAGCTCGGACACCGACGCGAGGGACGACGATCCTGCCTGACCAGTCCACCATCCAGCGGCGCGAGCGACGACGATCCGACCTGACTGGGTCACCGTCCAGCGGCGCGAGCGACGACGATCCGGCCTGACTGGTTCACTGTCCAGCGGCGCGAGGGACGACGATCCGGCCTGATCAATCCATCATCCAGGCCGTGCCGTCCGCCGACCGGCCGCCAAGGCGGGTGATCTAGGCTGAGGCCGGTGACGATCCTGCATCTCGCGCTCGCCGGCGACTGGGACGCCGCCATACGGGCCGGCGAATACCGCGTGTCCACCCTCGGCCGCAGCCTGGAAGAGGAGGGGTTCATCCACGCCTGTGCCGACCCGACGCAGCTTCGCGGCGTCGCCGGACGCTTCTACGCCGACGTGACCGAGCCACTGGTCGTCCTCACCATCGACGAGGACCGGCTCGGCTGCGAGGTCCGTTACGAACTCGCCCCCGACGCGGGCGAGGAGTTCCCGCACATCTACGGCCCCCTCCCCGTGGCCGCCGTAACCTCGGTAACCCCCTTCTCTCCCTGACTCCCACGAACGGCCCGGGACGCAGACGGGTGACCGAACCGACACGACGCCGAAGGGATCGGAACACCCGTCGAGGCGGACGGGAGCCTGACTAGGCCGGCAGGTCCCAGCTTGGGCCATCGGGTTCGCCCAGCCACACGTACTGACGCTCCCTGGTGATGGTCAGGCCGAATCCGGACTGGTGCGGACACCCGGCCCCCTGCCACGTCAGAATGGCTTCCTCGACCTGATCCCACAGCCTGACCGGTCCATGCTGATGTACAGTCCACCCGCCATCGGCGTTCGGCCGGACGTCGGCCCGTGACCCTGTGCCGACGTCCAGCAGGATCGTCAGGTCTGCACTGGACGCCAGTTGCGCGGCAGGCACGGCCAGCTGGGCCACGAACACGGCGACCTCCTCATCGAGAATCGCCGGGTCGATTCTGCTCTCTCTGGCGGCTCCGGTTCCCGTCTCAATGGGTGGACGCGGCGGTGCCAGGTGCGACCGAGCGGTCATGAAGTAGAGGTCGTTCTCCAGAAAACGCCCGCTGGCGGTGCCGTCGTCGGCCATCGTCAGATGCGCGAAGGCGACCCCGCCCATCCAGCCCCACATCGGTGCGGTAATGGTCCCACCGGCACGTACCTGCCACATCCATGCCGGAGGGACGACCCGCACGGAACAGGTCGCGATGAGCCGGTCGTACTCCGCGTTCTCGGCGTAGCCGTGCAGGCCATCGCCTACCGCCAGCGTCGGCGTGTGCCCGGCCTTGGTGATCGCCTTTCTGGCACGAGCGGCGATCCGCCGGTCGTGCTCGATCGACGTGACGGCTTCCTGACCAAGCCGGTGACACATCAACGAGGTCGAGTACCCGGTGCCGGTGCCGATCTCCAGTACGGTATCCCCCTCGGTGATCTGGGCGGCCTCCAACATCAGCACCACCAGACCGGGAGCCGTGGAGGAGGAGCCCGGCGATCCCGTCACGACACCGGTCGCCTCCTCCGCGAGAACCCCCTCGACCTGTGTCACCCAGGTCTGATCGGTGTAGGCCAGGGCGAGCCACTCGTCTGCGCCGACCTCGGCGCGACGAACAGGCGTCCACAGATCACCGCGAGTCTCGTCGGCCCGGTAGACGGCGTCGCCGAGGAACAACTCCCGCGGCGTCGCCTCCAGCGCCTTCCGCCAGCCGGAAGAGCCGATGCCGTCCGCCAGCCCGCAACGGAGTCTCTCCGCACCGCTCACGGCCACCAACCCCGCAGTATCGCCTCAGCGAAAGCACCCGCCATCGCCTCGGAGCCGGGCAGCCAGCCCCACTGTCCGTTGGGATTGCATTCGATGAAAGTCCACGCCGCCGAATTTCGCTCGTCACCGGCTTCGAGAACGAAGTCGAAGCAGCCGAACACAAGCCCGAAGTGGTCGAGATATGCGTGAAGCGGGTCTTTGACCGTCTCAGGGACGTCGATGGGTTCGTGAATCAGCTTGTCCCAGTCGCCCGCACGCCAGTCGAGCGCGCCATCAGGCGTGGTGATCCTGCTGGCGAACACCTGACTGCCGATCACGGTCACCCGGGCGTCGGCGACCTTGTCCACCTCCTGTTGAAACAGGTGGGCGGTCATCGACACCGATTCATCGAGGTCTTCTGGAGCGGCACGCTGCGTCCATATCGCTGCGACGTGCCCCTCCGAGGTGGCCGGGGCACCGCGGAACGACTTGTAGACGGCAGGCTCATGTTCGACGACGAACTTCCTGATCGCCTCCAGATCGTTCGACACCAGCGTCACAGGTACCTTGAACCCGACTCCTGCGGCCACCTGCAACTGTGCCGGCTTGAAGTCACTTCTGGTGATGCTGACGGGATGATTGACGTAGCGGCAGTTCGGGAGGTTGGCGAGCAGACCGCTCAGACCGTGGCGAGCTTCGGCGATGGCGAAGTCACGTGCGTGTGGCTCCAGGTCCTTGAACCGCCATGGAGACGGGCGGCGATAGTAGACCGCGCGTATCTGCTCCAGGGCGATGTCGCGACTTGGAGTGCGCAATCGTCCAGACCACTGTTTCTCACGCCCGCCCATGTGAGCGTTGAATAGCAGGTCAGAACCGATATCGGCGGGATCAACACGGGCAACCAGGACCCGGCGTTCGTTCAGCGCTTCGATGACCAGGTTGGCGGTGACATCCTCCGCCGAGGTGATCACCATCACGCAGTCCTGCGCAGGCCGCATCACTCTAGTCCGACGCGGTGTCGTTGTTGGAGTCGTCTGCTACCTGTGACGCTCCGCTCGACCCGTCCCCGCCGCCGCCTCTTGACACGGTGACGGTGACGAAGGTCCTGCTGCTGCCCTCCTTGCCCATGTCCACGATCACACCCCGCGCGTCATAGAAGCGGGTGAGCTGGGTCGCAGGATCGAACGAGAAGGTCTCGTAAGGCGCTGGCGCGGCCGGAAGGCGTTCGGTGCTCCTGCTCAAACCCCACGGCTGTGTTGCCCAACTTCCCATCGCATCCCTTTCTCGGGTGCTTGATGACCGGTCTGTGACGCTAGACGTAGTCGGCGCCTTCCTAACCCGGCCTTCGACATGCGAGTGTAGTGATTCAGTGATCGACCTGAAGGGTTTATTCAAGATTTTGTACTGGTTGAATCGGGCATTGATTGCCAAACCCGGATGAACGCCCTCTGAGTGTATGATCGAATTTCTCGTTGCGGCGGTCGATTTCATCGCGAAACTGCGTGAACCAAAAGCGTGACATCGGCCAGGGCGAGGTGATCGGCTCCGAGCTTGCGCTTGGTGAACTCACGGGCTTGTGCCACGGACTCGGGGGAGCCGATCATCTCGATGACGCCCAACAGCGTTCCTCTGGGTTCGCCATCTGTACCGAAGTTCGGACGTTCATCCCCTCGGTGGTGCTGGTCCATCGCTTCCGGCATTCGCATGTGGAAACCGTATGGCGAGGTAGAACGACGAGACTAGATCGACTTTGTATCACTCTCTAATGCAAGAATGGTCAAGTGACACAGCGCGCGTCGCTAATCAGTGATCCAGCCGGACAAAATCGGCGAGATCTCGCATATCGCTGGTAAGTGTGCGCCTGCCGACGAAGATGCCTTTGAGGATTTCTTTCGCGTAGTGCTGGTTGACGATCCACTCGGGGGAGTCCTGCCTGATCCGGCGCAGGATGTCGAACGCCTCGCCGTACTCGCGTGACCGGCGATGGGCGTCCGCCACATCGAGAAGATGACGATTGCGGTTGTTGGACGTGGGGGCAAGGTCGCCGGTGGGGATGGTCTGGGACATTGTCCCCCTTCCACAGGGCCATCGAGGCATCCAGTGCCGTGGCAAGCCGTGCACGGTGGGCGGTCCCCCCGACTGGCCGTCGAGACCGTGCAAGGCGCGATGGACCGGCTGCGCGGTGGAACGGCGGCGGGAATGCGCTACGTGCGGGTGTGGCGTCGTTCATGGGTGGGCCGGGGCGCTTCCTCCCGGGGTGGCGTTCGGCTGAGCGACATCGACGACCTCGTGCAGCCGTAGCCGGCGGGTGAAAGCGCCGGCCACGCGCACGACGGTGACGCGGGGCAGCAGGCGTGCGAGCCAGGTCATGACCCGGTTCACCCTCCGGCCGGGGTAGGACGCGCCGCGGCGCCGCGCGAAGTCGTCGAGGGTCTGGGTCGCGATGGTGGCGGGGGTGTCGGCGGTGGCCGGGTCGATGGTGGCCGAGGTCCCGTCGAAGAAGCCGGTCGCCACCGCGCCGGGGTGTGCGGCCATCACCCGTACGCCGGTGCCGCGCAGTTCCTCGGCCAGCGCCTCGGTGAAGGAGAGCACGAACGCCTTGGTCGCGCCATAGGTGGCCTGGTAGGGCAACGGCTGGAACGCCGCCGTGGAGGACACGTTGATGATGCCGCCGGAGCCGCGCTCGGCCATGTCGTTCCCGATCGCGTGGGTCAGTGCGATCAGACCGCTGACGTTGAGCCCGACAGAGCGCAGCTGCGGCTCCAGCGGACGGCCGAGGAACGGGCCCGCGCTGCCCGCCCCGGCGTTGTTGACCAGCAGGTCGATGCGCAGACCCCGCTCGCGCAGTTCCCGGACGACCCGCCCGGGGCCGTCGGGGACGGCGAGATCGGCGGTGATCACCTCGGGGTCCGGCCCGCCGTACTGACCCCGGATCTGCTCGGCCAGTCGCCGCAGGTCGCCTTCCGAGCGGGCCAGCAGGATCACCCGCGCTCCCCGGCGAGCCAGTTCCAGGGCGTACGCCCGCCCGATCCCCTTCGATGCCCCGGTGACGAGCGCCGTGACACCTTGATAGCCGTCTCTCATGGCAGCCTCCAATACTTCGAGTCTCGAAGCATCTAGGCTAGCAGGATACTTCGAGTCTCGAACCATCAATAGGATGGCGGCATGAGCACATCCGAGCTGACTGCGGCGGTCACCGCGACCTACGAAGTCTGGATGCGGACCGTCGTCCTGGCCGGTCCCGCGCTGGCCAGGCACGGTCTGACCGAAGCGACGTTCCAGGCGCTGTGGGCGATCGACCCGGACGAGCCGCCGCCCTCGATGAAGGTGATGACCGGACGCCTGCACTGCAACGCCCCGAACTTGACCTTCATGGCCGACCAGCTCGTCGACCGCGGCCTGGTCGAGCGCGCCGTGGACCCGTCGGACCGCCGCTCCCGCGTCCTCGTGCTGACCGCCAAGGGCCGCCAGGTCCGCGACGAAGTGGTCCGGGCGGCGCTGGAGAAGAGTCCGCTCGCGACGCTGACCGACAGCGAACTGCGGCAGGTCGCCGCCCTCCTGAACCGCGCGCTCCGTCCTCCGGAGGCGCCATGATCGAGCCGATCCTCGCCCACCCGATGGTCGAGGCGGTGTGGCGGCGGAACGTGGCCGGGTCGGTGCGGGCCGCCGCAGGATGAGCCCTCTGCCCGGGGAAGAGATCTGCCGGTGGCGTGCCGCAGGTTCGGTATCGCCGACGTCGCCCAGGTGGCGCTAGAGATGGGGCAGGCGGAGGGCGGTGGCGAGGGTGTCGAGGGCGGCGGGATAGGTGTGGTCGGAGGGGGTGCCGTAACCGACGATGACGCCCTGCGGCTGGTCGGCGCCGGGGTGGTGCCAGTAGTCGCCGAGGGGGTCCAGCGCGAGGCCGTGGGCCTGGGCCCGGCGCAGCACCGTCGCTTCGTCCGGCCCGATCTCCGGCAGGCCGATCAGTGCGTGCAGCCCGGCGGCGACACCCCGGACACTGAGCCCGCCTGCCGGATCACCCGCGCGGCCGGGACCGGTCAGCCGGGCGATGAGCAGGTCGCGGCGCCGGCGGTAGTGCAGGCGGCAGGCGCGCACGTGCCGGTCGTACGCGTGGGAGGCGATCATGTCGGCCAGCACGAGCTGGGCCAGGGTCTCGGTGTGCAGGTCGGCGTACATCTTGGCCTCGACGACCGGGCCGACCAGGTGCGGCGGCAGCACGATCCAGGCCAGGCGCAGCCCGGGGCCGAGGGTCTTGGACGCGGTGCCGACGTACGCCACGTGGCCGGCGGCCATGCCCTGCAGCGCGCCCACCGGCTGGCGGTCGTAGCGGAACTCGCCGTCGTAGTCGTCCTCGATGATCAGCGCGCCGCTGCCGCGCGCCCAGTCGGCCAGGGCGTGGCGGCGTTCGGGGTGCAGGGTGGCGCCGGTCGGGAACTGGTGGGCCGGAGTGACCACCACCGCGCCCGTCCCCTCGTAGGCGGCCGTGCCGAGCAGGTCGGTACGCGCCCCGCGCGCGTCCACCGGGAGCGGCGCCACCCGGGCCCCGGCACGCCGCACGATCTCGCGGTGGAAGGCCAGCCCGGGGTCCTCCATCGCGACCACCGGCCGGTCGCCCGCGCCGACCAGCCCGGCCAGCAGGCCGAGGGCCTGCACGTACCCGGTGGTGACGACGATCTGCCCGGGGTCGGCCAGTACGCCGCGGGTGCGTCCGAGGTATCCGGCCAGTGCCTCCCGCAGTTCGGCGGTGCCGCCCGGCGGGCCGTAGCCGTGCACGGCGGCCGGGGCGGTGGTGAGCACGCGCCGGGTGGAGCGCAGCCACGCGGCGGCGGGGAACATCGTCACGTCCGGCACACCGGGGCGCATGTCGTACCTGGGCGGCGGGACGTTCGTGCCGCTGGTGGGCGTGGCCGGGCGGTGCGGCGGCACGTCCCGGGCGGTGGTCAAGGTGTACGGGCGGAGCGGCGCGAGGTCGTGGCCGGCGGCATGCGTGCCCGCGTGGCCGGCGGCTCGTGTGTCCGGGTGGCGTGACGCGTGGCCGGCGGCTGGTGTGTCTAAGTGGCGTGGCGCGAGGTCGTGGCCGGTGGCAGGCGTGTCCGGGTGGGGTGGCGCGAGGGTGCGGCGGGTGTCCGGGCGGTGCGGGGTGAGGTCGGCGACGGAGGTGCCCGAGCCTCTGCGTGCGGTCAGGTATCCCTCGGCGATGAGCTGGTCGTAGGCGGCGCTCACCGTGCCGCGGGAGAGCCCGATCTCGGCGGAGAGCGCGCGGCTGGACGGCAGCCGGGCGCCCGGCGCGAGCCGGCCGTCGCGGATCGCGGCGCGCAGCGCGTGCTCCAGCCCGGTGCGCCGGCCCGCGCCCGCGTCGATCTCGACGTGCAGGTCGATCCCGAAAGTGGCCCAATGTTTCGGCACAAGACTGGATCTTATCGTCGAGCCACTCGACGCCTAGATTCGCATGTATGACGACGAACACCACGGAACGGGCGCAGTCCCGCGTGAACTTGAAGAAGCAGACCCCGGAGATCTACAAGGCGCTGATCGAGCTGGACGGCCTGGTCGCCGCCAGCGGCCTTCCGGCGCCGCTGCTCGAACTGGTCCGCATCCGCGCCTCGCAGATCAACGGGTGCGCTTACTGCGTCGACATCCACACGATCGACGCCCGCGCCGGGGGCGAGCGGGAGCAGCGCATCTACGCCCTGCCCGTCTGGCGCGAGACGCCGTTCTTCACCGGCCGCGAGCGCGCCGCGCTGGAGCTGACCGAGGCCGTCACCCTGCTGCCGCAGAGCGGGGTCGGCGACGAGGTCTACGAGAGGGCCGCGCGGCACTTCTCCGACGAGGAACTGGCCAAGCTGGTCTGGGCCATCATTGTGATCAACTCGTGGAACCGCATCGGCGTCACCTCCCGGCTGGAGCCCGGCGGCTACCACCCCTCCGCGAGCTGACGGTATGTCGACGCGATCACGTCCCGGTCAGGCGGGGAACTCCCTGGACGCCCAGGCCGCCGGTGACGCGCGGGCCGGGAAGGTCGCGGTACTGCGGGCGCTGCACGTGCCCGGCCGGCCGCTGGTGCTGCCCAACGTGTGGGACGCCGCCTCCGCCCGTTCCGTGGTGGCGGCCGGTTTCCCGGCCGTGGCCACGGGCAGCGCGGCGGTCGCCCCGGTGCTCGGGTACGAGGACGGCGAGGCGACGCCGGCCGGCGCGATGCTCGACGCGGTCGCCCGCATCGTCCGCGCGGTGCCGGTCCCGGTCACCGCCGACCTGGAGCGGGGGTACGGGCTCGCGCCGGCCGAACTGGTCGAACGCCTGGTCTCGACCGGGGCGGCGGGGCTGAACCTGGAGGACTCCGACCCGCGCACAGGAGCCATGGTGGACCCCGACGAGCAGGCCGGGTTCCTGGCGGACGTACGCGCCGCCGCGGCGGCGGCCGGCGCCGACCTGGTGATCAACGCGCGGGTCGACACGTACCTGCACGGGGCGGAGACACCGGAACGGCGGCTCGCGGACGCGGTGGAGCGCGGGCGCCGCTACCTGCGGGCGGGGGCCGACTGCGTGTACCCGATCTGGGTGGCCGAGCCCGAGGCGATCAGGACGCTGGCCGCCGAGATCGGCGGCCCGGTGAACGTGCTGTACCGGCCGGGTGTCCCGCCGCTCGCCGAACTGGCGGCGCTGGGCGTCGCCCGGGTGAGCTTCGGCCACGGCCTGCACGCCGCCACCCAGCGGTACTTCGCCACGATGCTGACCGCGATCGCCGCCGGCCGCGACCCGTACGAAACCGGCCCGGCCGGGACCTGAGGGTGCCGAGCCGCCCTCTTCGTGCCTCGATACGCGGGTGGAGGCAGGCGGTGGAGCCTGACGAGAGGGTGCCGCCCGCCGGGGCCGCCGCCTCCTCCGAGGGGCGCCGCCGGCCGCAGGCGCGGCGGCGGGTCTCGAGGGTGTATACCCGCTGGTCACAGCGGTTTCGGGCGGTTAAGCGGGGGCGAGAGGGGCAGATACCCGCAGGAAGCGCACGTCCCCCCGGCGGCGGCCGGCGAGCCTGGCGGGGGGCTTGATGGGGATGAGCGGGTTTCTGGGCGGATGGCCGGTGCTGCGGCAGCTCACCGGTCCCGACCGTCGCGGCCTCGGCGCCGCCGCCAAGTCGCGCAAGACCGCCGAGCTGCGCTCGCGGGTCGCCACCGCCGACCGCGTGGTCAAGTCCGTCTGCCCGTACTGCGCCGTGGGCTGCGCGCAGAACCTCTATGTCTCCGGCGGCAGGGTCGTGCAGATCGAGGGCGACCCCGACTCGCCGGTCAGCCGGGGCAGGCTCTGCCCGAAGGGGTCGGCGTCCCTGCAGCTCACCACGGGTCCGGGTCGCGAGAGCGCGGTGCTGTACCGCAGGCCGTATGGCACCGAGTGGGAGCAGATCGACCTTCCCACGGCGATGGACATGGTCGCCGACCGGGTCGTGCGCACCCGGCGGGACACCTGGGAGGAGGAGTGCGACGGCAAGCGGGTCGCCAGGACGCTCGGCATCGCCGCCCTCGGCGGTGCCACCTTGGACAACGAGGAGAACTACCTCATCAAGAAGCTGATGACCGGGCTCGGCGTGATCCAGATCGAGAACCAGGCGCGGGTCTGTCACAGCTCCACGGTCACCGGCCTCGGCACGTCCTTCGGCCGCGGCGGCTCCACCACCTTCCTGCAGGACCTGCAGTTCGCCGACTGCATCGTCATCGAGGGCTCCAACTTCGCCGAGGCGCACCCGGTGGGCTTCCAGTGGGTGATGGAGGCCAAGCTGCGCGGCGCCACGATCATCCACGTCGATCCGCGGTTCAGCCGGACGAGCGCGCTGGCCGACCTGTACGTACCGATCCGCCCCGGCTCGGACATCGCGTTCCTCGGCGGGATCATCAACCACGTGCTCACCGAGGGCAAGGACTTCCGCGAGTACGTCCTGAACTACACCAACGCCGCGAGCATCATCAGCGGCGACTACGCCGACACCGAGGACCTGGACGGGGTCTTCTCCGGCTGGAACCCCGAGACCCGCACCTACGACGTCTCCTCCTGGCAGTACGAGGGGCCACCGGTGCAGGCGGTCTCCGGGCGGCGGCTGCGGCTGGACGCCTACCACACGCCCGGCCGCAGCGAGGCGCACGGCTCGGGCGGCGCGCCGGTCAGCCCGTACGCGCGGCGGGACGAGACCCTGACCGACCCGCGCTGCGTCTACCAGATCCTCAAGCGGCACTTCGCCCGGTACACCCCGGAGTTCGTGCACCGGACCTGCGGGGTGCCGCCCGAGTCGTTCCGCCGGGTGTGCGACGCGCTGATCGCCAACTCCGGGCGGGAGCGCACCAGCGCGTTCGCGTACGCGGTCGGCTGGACCCAGCACTCGGTGGGCACGCAGTACATCCGGGCCGCGAGCATCCTGCAACTGCTGCTCGGCAACATCGGCCGGCCGGGCGGCGGCATCATGGCGCTGCGCGGCCACGCCAGCATCCAGGGCTCCAGCGACATCCCGACCCTGTACAACCTGCTGCCCGGCTACATCCCGATGCCGTACGCGCACAGCGACGAGAACCTCGACGCGTTCATCGACGTGATCAGCACCCGGAAGGGGTTCTGGGCCGACGCCCGGAACTACGTGGTGAGCCTGCTCAAGGCCTACTACGGGGACGCGGCGACGCCGGAGAACGACTTCTGCTTCGGGCATCTGCCCCGGCTGACCGGCTCGCACAGCGCGTACGACACGACGATGGCCCAGCTCGACGGCGTCTGCAAGGGCTACTTCCTGTTCGGGCAGAACCCCGCGGTCGGGTCGGCCAACGCCCGTCTGCAGCGGCTCGGCATGGCCAACCTCGACTGGCTCGTGGTCCGCGACTTCGCGCTGATCGAGTCGGCGACCTGGTGGAAGGACGGCCGGGAGGTGGAGAGCGGCGAGCTGCGCACCGACCAGATCGCCACCGAGGTGTTCTTCTTCCCCGCTGCGGCGCACACCGAGAAGAACGGCACGTTCACCAACACCAACCGGCTGCTCCAGTGGCACGACGCGGCCGTCGAACCGGAGGGCGACCGGCGCAGCGACCTGTGGTTCGCCTACCACCTCGGCCGGCTGGTCAGGGAGCGGCTGGCCGGCTCCCGGGAGCCGTACGACCGGGCCATCCTCGATCTGGCCTGGGACTATCCGGTGGAGGGGCCGCTGGCCGAGCCGAGCGCCGCCGCGGTGCTGCAGGAGATCAACGGGTACGGCCCGGACGGCCGGCCGCTGTCGTCGTACACGCAGCTCCGTAGCGACGGCTCCACCCGGTGCGGCTGCTGGATCTACTGCGGCGTCTACGCCGACGGGGTCAACCAGGCGGCGCGCCGCAGGCCGCACACCGAGCAGAGCTGGACCTCCCGCGAGTGGGGATGGGCGTGGCCGCTCAACCGGCGCATCCTGTACAACCGGGCCTCGGCCGACCCGGACGGCAACCCGTGGAGCAGCCGCAAGGAGTGCGTCTGGTGGGACGCCTCGCTCGGCCGGTGGACCGGGCATGACGTGCCCGACTTCATCGAGGACCTCCCGCCGCACCACCGGCCGGCCGACGACGCGCTCGGCACGGACGCGCTGTCCGGCGTCGACCCGTTCATCATGCAGGGCGACGGCAAGGCGTGGCTGTTCGCGCCGGCCGGCCTGATGGACGGCCCGCTGCCGACGCACTACGAGCCGCAGGACACGCCCCTGGAGAACCCGCTGCACCCGTCGCGGCGCCGCAACCCGGCGCGGCTGACCTACGACCGGCCGGGCAACCGCTACCACCCGCCCGGCAGCGAGGTGTATCCGTACGTGGTCACCACCTACCGGCTCACCGAGCACTTCACGGCGGGCGGGATGAGCCGCTGGGTGCCGCACCTGGCGGAGTTGCAGCCGCAGATGTTCTGCGAGGTGTCCCCGGAGCTCGCCGAGGAACGCCTGCTGGAGCACGGCGGCTGGGCCACGGTGATCAGCGCGCGTGGCGCGGTCGAGGCCCGGGTGATCGTCACCGACCGGATGCCCTCGCTGCACCTGGACGGCCGGGTCGTCCACCAGATCGGCCTGCCCTACCACTGGGGTCCGAACGGCCTGGCCACCGGAGACCCGGCGAACGAGCTGACCTCCATCGTGCTCGACCCGAACGCCGACATCCAGGAGACCAAGGTGCTCACCGCCGACATCCAGCCGGGGCGCCGGCCGCGCGGCCGGGGGCTGCCGCTCCTGGTGGAGACCTTCCGCCGCCGGGCCGGCATCGACCCGCCGGACGAGCAGGAGCAGCCGGAGCGCCAGGGCCCGCGCACGCGCCGGGGCGGCCGGGGATGACGACCACGAAACGGCGGGGAGGCCCCGGATGACGACGGGCGAAATGGCGCCGCGCGCGCCGCAGGTCCAGGAAGAGGCCGGCTATCCGCGGCATCCACCCCGCATGGGGTTCTTCACCGACACCTCGGTGTGCATCGGGTGCAAGGCGTGCGAGGTGGCCTGCAAGGAGTGGAACCGGCTGCCGGCCGACGGGCCGTTCGAGCTCACCGGCATGTCGTTCGACAACACCACCCAGCTGTCCGCCTCCACCTGGCGGCACGTCGCCTTCATCGAGCAGCGCAAACCCGTCCGGGCGCCGGGCGGTCCCGCGGGCGATCAGCAGGACCTGCGCTGGCTGATGGCCTCGGACGTGTGCAAACACTGCACCGACGCCGCCTGCCTGAACGTCTGCCCCACCGGGTCGCTGTTCCGCACCGAGTTCGGCACCGTGGTGGTCCAGGACGATGTGTGCAACGGCTGCGGCTACTGCGTGTCGGCCTGCCCGTACGGGGTGATCGACAAGCGCGAGGACGACGGCCGGGTGTTCAAGTGCACCCTGTGCTACGACCGCATCGGGGACGGGCTGATCCCGGCCTGCGCCAAGGCGTGCCCCACCGAGTCCATCCAGTACGGACCGCTGGACGAGCTGCTGGAACGGGCCGAGGCCCGGCTGGCCGACCTGCACGGCGACGGCGTCCCGGACGCCCGCCTGTACGGGAACGACCCCGCCGACGGCGTGCGGGGCAACGGCGCGTTCTTCCTGCTGCTGGACGAGCCCGAGGTGTACGGCCTGCCGCCGGCGCCCCGGGACGCGACCCGTGACCTGCCCGCGATGTGGGCGCACGCCGCGGTGGCCGCGGTGACGCTGGTCTGCGGCATCGCCGTCGCGTTCGCCGGTTCGCGGCGGGCCGGGTGACGAGTCAGAGGGAACGGAAATGACCACACGCGAAAGCGCCGGCGACCGGGCGGCCGGGACCACTGGGCAGGACGGGCGGCGGTTCGCCTCGTACTACGACCGGCACGTCGTCAAGCCGCCGGTCTGGCACGAGCGGTACGTCGGCGGCTACCTGTACCTGGGCGGGCTGGCGGGCGCATCGTCGGTGCTCGCCGCCGGGGCCGAGCTGACCGGCCGTCCCCGGCTCGCGCGCGCCGGCAAGGTGGCCGCGCTCACCGGCATCTCGCTGTCGGCCGCCGCGCTGATCGCCGACCTCGGCCGCCCCGAGCGCTTCGTCAACATGCTGCGCACCTTCAAGCCCACCTCGCCGATGAACATGGGCTCCTGGCTGCTGGCCGCGTACGGGCCGCTGGCCGGGGCCGGCGCGGTGACCGACCTCACCGGCAGGTTCCCGGCCGCTGGGCGGGCCGCCTGCTACGGCGCGGCGCTGCTCGGGCCGGCGGTCGCCACGTACACGGCGGTGCTCATCGGCGACACCGCGGTGCCGGCCTGGCACGGGGGCCACCGGGAGATGCCGTTCATGTTCGCCGGGTCGGCCATGGCCAGCGCGGCCGGCGCCGCCCTGCTGGCCGCTCCGGCGGCGGAGAACGCTCCGGCGCGGCACGCGGCCGTCCTCGGCACCGTCCTGGAGCTGGCGGCCGGGCGGTTGATGCGCCGCCGCATGGGCATGGTCGCCGAGACCTACGAGCGCGGACGGGCCGGCAGCCTGCTGCGCGCCGCGGAGACCCTGGGCGTGCTCGGCGCCGCCGGCGCTCTGGCCGCCGCCCGTGCCCCCCGCCCTCGTGCCATCGCCGCGCTCTCGGGCGCGGCGCTCCTCGCGGCCTCGGCCTGTCTGCGTCTCGGCGTCTTCGCGGCCGGCGTCGCCTCTGCCGAGGACCCGCGCTACACCGTCGTTCCCCAGCGCGAACGCCTCTCCGCCGCCGCCTCATGACCGCGGCGGTATTGGGGCGCGGCATTTCACATGCCGCCGGGAATTCGCCGGAAAGGCCGAAGGGGCGCGACGTTTCGGACGCGCGTTTCGCCGCTCTTGCGGGCAGGCCCTCCGGCCTGCGGTGGGATGTGAATCGTGGCCCGATTGGAATGCGCATTATATGGCTTTAATTGGCATTTCATGGTATGATGCCGAAAACCATAGGTATTCTCTCCGGTCGTGAAAGAAAACGGAGAACCCAGCCGTACCGCCCTCATGGCGGCCGCCGCCCGCGCGGCGCATCTGATCGTCGACCGGCCCCCGGTGATCTTCGCGGACACCCTCGCGTACGCGCTGCTCGGCGAGCATGCCGACGAGCTCGTCGACTACCACCGCCTGCACGGCGCGCATCTCGTCCTGTCCGGAGTCCGCGCCGCGGCCGTCACCCGGGCCCGCTACACCGAGGACCGCCTCGCCGACGCCGCACGGCAGGGCGCCGGCCAGTACGTCATCCTCGGCGCCGGCCTCGACTCCTACGCCTACCGCGCCGGCCGGGACGGCGGCCTGCGGGTGTTCGAGGTCGACCATCCGGCCACCCAGGAGTGGAAACGGCAGGCCCTCGCCCGCGCGGGCGTCGCCGTCCCGGACACCGTGACCTTCGTCCCCGTGGACTTCGAGTCCGAGAACCCCGCCGCGGCGGCGACCGGGACCGGCGATCTCGTCCCGGGGCGTGCGGAGGGCACGACCGGGGAGGACCGGGCCCGCCCGCTCCCGGACGACACGGCCAGGGGGCTGCTCGGCCACCTGGTGCGGGCCGGCTTCGACCCGGCGCGGCCCGCGTTCGTGAGCTGGCTCGGCGTCACGATGTACCTCACCCGGCCGGCCGTCGCCCAGACCCTCGCCGTGGTCGGCGGCTTCGCACCCGGCTCGCGCATCGTCGTGGACCACATGCTGCCGGCCGAACTGCGCGACGAGGCGGGCCAGGCGTACGTGGCGGCGGTCATGCCGGTGGCCGCCGAGGGCGGCGAACCCTGGCTGTCGGTCTTCGGCCCCGGCGACATGGCCGCACTGCTCGGGGAGCACGGCCTGGCCGTGGTCGAGCACGCCGGCCAGCGGGACTCGGTGGACCCGTCCTTGTGGGACCGCGCCGACACCCTGCGCCCGTCGGCCCTGTCCATGCTCACCCTCGCCGAGGTGCCCTGACCGTCACCGCCGCCGCAGGCCGTTCCACAGCCAGCGACGGGCGACCGCCAGGGCGAGCGGGGCGGGCACGGTGCCCGCGCCGAGTCCCACCTCCACGAGCAGGTCGAAGACCTCTTTGCGGCGGGCGGCGGTGGCGATCGCGGCGTCGATGAACCCGGGCGACTGCGCCGCGCGGGAGAGCAGATCGGTGGTGCGCAGATGCCGTCCCAGGGCTTGGGCCAGCTTGCGCCGATAGGCCGCCAGCGGATTCGCGGCCGCCTCCACGGCGGCCTCGCCGGCCAGCCGCCCCGAGAGCAGCGCGTAGTAGATGCCCTCTCCGGTCAGCGGATTGACCAGGCCGGCGGCGTCCCCGGCGAGCAGCACCCGTCCGGCTCCAGGTCGTGGACGGCCGGGGGACAGCGGCAGATGGTGGGCGCGCAGGTTCCGGGCGGGCAGATGCGGCAGCAACTCGGCGAGCCGTCCGTGCAGCACCTCGCGGCCGGGGCGGCCCGTCGCGTGCAGCCGGGGCAGCATCATCCCGAAGCCGACGTTCGCGGTGCCGTCCCCCACGGGGAACGACCAGGCGTACGCGGGCCAGCCGTCCCGCTGCATGGCGATGAACTGCGTGTCGTCATCGGCGGGCACGTCGGCGTAGCCGCGTACGGCGATCGCGGTGTGCCGGGCCGGGGTGGGCGGCACCCCGATCAGCCGTCGCACCACGGAGTTCGCCCCGTCGGCGGCGACGACCGTCCCCGCGTCGAGCCTGCCGTCCAGCAGGACGCGGCCACTCTGCGCCGCGAGCTCCCGGACGCGGTGGCGGCGTACCTCGACCCCCTGGGCGCGGGCGGCCGCCACGAGGCGTGCGTCGAAGACCATGCGCGGAACGACGTGGTTGGGCCGGGCGACGGTCGCGGCCACCCGGGCGCCGCCAGGGGAGACCACCGCGAGCCTGCGCACCGGCCGGTGGTCGTCGATCAGGCCGGGGACGCCGAGGAGGGCCAGCTCGTCCCGGCCGTGCGCCGCGATGCCGTCCCCGCACGCCTTGTCGCGGGGGAAGTCCGCCTTGTCGGTGAGCAGCACCCGCGCCCGTGGACGCAGTTGCTTCGCCCGGATCGCCGCCGCCGCTCCCGCGGGCCCGGCCCCCACCACGATCACATCCCAGCTCTCCTCCACCCGGCCAGCCTGCCACAGCAGGAGATCACCGCGAGGGAGAGGCCGCAGGGGAAGCGAAAATAGAAGCTCAAGCTTACCGGACCAGGTCAACTTGTAAAGGGCGATTGTCCGCTGAATCGGATGCGCATCTTGATGAAGATCTGTCCCGGCGGCCGGCGACGTTTCCCCGCATTGTTGTGCAGTGGCGGACAACCGCCCCGAAACGGCCATACCCCGGACTAAGGTGGAGCCCCCTATGGTCAGAAGAGCCCTCGTGGCCGCCGTTCTCTCCCTCGCCACAATACTCGGATTAACGCTGCCCGCATACGCGGTGACCCTGGAGCAAAAACTCGCCGCACTTTCGAGTTTCACCCAGCCCACCTCAGGCAGCGCGTCGAGCTGGCGTTCGGCCTGGCAGAACCAGGGCGCCTGGGCGGACTACGCCTTCGACTGGTCGACCGATCTGTGCTCCAGCAGCCCGGACCAGCCGCTCGGCTACGACTTCAGAATGCCGTGCCGCCGGCATGACTTCGGGTACCGCAACTACAAGGCGGTGAACCTCTTCTCCACGAACAAGTCACGGGTGGACGACGCGTTCTACTTCGACATGCAGCAGGTCTGCGCCGGGTATTCGGGCGTGTCCAAGAGCACCTGCAACAGCCTCGCCTGGACCTACTACCAGGCGGTCAAGCAATTCGGCGCCCTCAAGGTCTCCGACGCCCAGATCGAGCAGATCCGCCAGACCGCCGAGCGCAACGCCCAGAACACCGGCGCCTGACCGACCGCCGCCACGGTGGGTGGGGACGGCAGGCAGTGCCGTCCCCACCCACCTCTCGTCTCTGTGTGCCGGCGCGGCAGTATTTCGATGCGGTAAGCGTTCAGCGAGCGTTGTCAGAGCTCTGGGCTTGTGCCAGGAGTTCGTCGCGAGTCGCGTCGCTCATGAGGGTCAAGTTGTACAGATGCTCGATGGCGGCATGGCGACTGACCTGCAACTGGGCTGCGACCGCCGCAATGGCCTCCGGCCTGTCGACGGGATCGGGCTGATCTGCTATCGCCTGTTGCACAAGCGCTGATGGCATCAGAAACATGGCGGCGAAAGCGTTCGCACGACGCTCGATGCTTCTCGGCGCCCAGGGGCCACTCGCAATGGCCAGTTTCCGTCCACGTGATCTGTCGAACAGTAGATGGCACAGTTCATGTGCCAGATTGAATCGTTTCGCGCGGTAATTGGAAAATGCGAGAGAAGATTCGTTGTGCACCACGGTCGGCTGATGGCGAGGGCCGACGATCGAGCAGGCCCGTATGTTCTGGTCTTGCAACTTCCGGGAGATTATGGCCACGCCAAGTCGCCTGAGCAGCCTTTCGATGTCCACCCAGCCGCCGGACAGGTCGATGCCGATCTCCTCGTGGACACGTTCTGCGAGTTCATATCCTTGTTCCCAGTCGGGAAGGTGAGGGTCCGGAAAAGTGTGACGGCTCAATTTCTCCAGACTCATGGCTGCGACGTCCGTGGAATACTGCTTGACCAGCACAGACGCCAATGTCCGGACGTCCTCGCTGGTTATCGTGGGCGCGAGAGAACTGAACAGGAGAGCTGCATGGCACGGATCGGAGATCACCAGGGTCGACTCTTCGGTGGCAAGGACCTCGTGGACGGCTTCCGGGTCGCCAGTGGCCTCAAGCGAGGCGACGATCTCGTCCCACCGGCTGTGCCCGTCGTCTTCCAGTAGGTCGAGTGAGAGCCGTACTCCGACAGAGGGCTGAATCCGCAGACCGGCAAGCCAGTCGAGCCTGGCAGTGTGTTGCGTTCGCAGGCGCAACGAGTCGACTCGTGTCCGGAGCCGCTGGAGCCTGGTGCTTCCCGGGTGCCCGCCGAGAAGGTGGCCGGCGGCGGATCGCAGGATCTCGTACAGCGGTTCTGCCACCTGCTCGGGATGAAGATAGGCGACCCCGCGACTCGCTCCGTGCTGAAATCCGTGAGGCGAACCGGCCGACGGCTCGTCATCCCAGCTGATCTCGATGAAGTCGCGAAAACGGCGTATTGCTATGTTGGGGAAAAGCCCGCCATCGCGTGCAGCCCGCAAGGCGTGCCGTCCGTGCCACTCGTGCCACTCTTCTTCCCAGGCGAGGATATCTGTCTCATCGGCGAGAACAGGAGCGTTGCGGGTGATTATCAAGGCTGTTGCCGCCGGTTCGTTGACATTTCGGTTCGGCAATTTCTCCTCGTGGAACAGAGGATTCCACTGATCGGCCAGCCACTCCAGGACAGAAAGCAGGTACCAATGTGTACTCTGTAGTTGTTCTCCCTGGCTCATGTGCGCGGAAAGGTTCTGTCCATTGACCCAGATCTGCAGAGCGCCCCACGAGGCAGACTCTTCTGCGCTTGCCGCCGCTCCGTCGTCGGGGTCGGTTATGAAAGCCAGGCGAACGGCGAAGCCGTCGGTGCTACCTGCGAATCTTTCCCAGGTGATGGTCATCGGTTACGACGCCTTCTCGCTCGTTGGATCGTCCTTCGGTCGACTTTTTCGTCGGCCACCCACTTGGCGACCAGGCGTGGCGGCACCTCATGCCAGTCGACCGGATACCCATGCCACCTGCCTTCGGCATGCTCCTGAGCGCAGAAAGCCCGGCTTCCATCCGTCGCGTAACGCTTCTTTCCTTCGATGTCACTCTGGGCCAGCAGCTCGGGGCCGTCCGCATCTCGTGGACATATGGATCTTCCGCATGCCGGGCAGCACTCGCCGTGAGTCGAACCACGGGTCCGAGGCGCTCTGAGCTGCGCTCCTGCGATCCTCGCACCTCTCAGGGGGGGCAGTGGCGACATTCTTTCCGCATGCCGAAATTGGAGCGCCTACTTTCATTCCGCAGTCACGACCGGAGGCGTGGCTGAGACTCAAGGGCTCAGCCTGGCGCGCAGGAAGGGGTCGGTTATGCCGCCGGGGCAGGCGAGGCCGCTGATGTCCCAGCCCGCGCGGCGCGCTCCGGCACGGTAGGCGCTCTCGTAGAAGGACAGCACGCTGGTGCGCGGATCGGTCTGCGCGCGGGCGTCGCCGTACCGCAGTACGGCCAGGTGGGCTCCCCGCTGTTCGATCCACTGCGCGGTGTGCGGGAGCAGGGGCTCGTTCTCCAGGCCCGGGGGTTCGGGCGCGGTGTAGGAGTAGAAGGCCGGTTCGGGGAAGGTCTCGTCGCCGAACCAGAAGCCCGCGCTGATCACCTCCTGCGAGTACGCCTCGCGGGTCACCGGGTCGGCGTCCGGCGACTGCTCGACCTGCCGTCCGGAGAACCTCGTGCAGGCGATGTCGAAGGTGTGCCAGAAGTGGTGCACCGGGCTGATCTTGCCGGAGAAGCCGGCGGCGAACTCCTCCAGCAGCAGGTTGACCTGGCTGAGCACCTGCCAGTAGCGGATGACCATCGCCGGGTCGTACGCCGCGTGCTCGGTGTCCTCGGCGAACGGCCGGCCCGAGTCGGGCAGGTCGTACGGGTGGGGGACGTCGATGCGCAGCCGGATGTCCAGCTCGCTCAGCGCGCGCATGGTCTCCTGGTAGAAGGACGCCACGGAGTGCCCGGGCAGGCGGAACGAGATCTGCTTGCCGTCGAGCCTGGTGATCTCCAGGCGGTGGGCGAGGAGGTCGAAGTCGATGGTGAAGACCGGATTTCCGTCGGCCAGCCCCATGGGGCGCGTGGTCAGGCCGCGCCCGGTCAGATGGAACGGGGCGTTCCACCAGTGGTTGCGGCGTACGCCGGAGGCCAGCCTGATCTTGCCCACCACCTGGGCGAACCTGTGCAGGGTCTCCTTGGTGTCCTGCCATTCGCCCAGCGGGACCTGCGGGAACAGCTCCATGGCACCAGCCTGCCGCACGGGCCCGCCACGCCCGCGCGCGACTCTCCGATTCCGCGAGACGAAAACCGGTGATGTAGGGCAGGGGGTCCGCCGAAGGGGCCCATCGTAAGATCGCCCCAGACGAAAGGCGAGGGCATGACGAGTAACGAGCGTTTAACGGGAGAGATCGATCCTTTTGTCCCGAGTGTGGCGCGTATGTACGATTACTACCTTGGGGGCAAGGACAATTTCGCGTCCGATCGCGAAGCGGCCGAGAAGATGATTTCGCTGGTGCCGAACATCCGGCAACTCGCCCGGGCCAACCGCGAGTTCCTCGGCCGGGCGGTGCGGCTGATGGCGGAGTCGGGGATCCGGCAGTTCCTCGACATCGGCGCCGGGCTGCCGACCCAGCAGAACGTCCACCAGGTCGCCCGCGAGGTCATCCCGGACGCCAAGGTGGCCTACGTCGACAACGACCCCATCGTGCTCACCCACGCGCGCGCCCTGCTCGCCGACAGCCGGCGCACGATCGTCGTGCAGGGTGACATGTACGACCCGGACGACATCCTCGAAGACCCGGCCGTCGTGCGCCATCTCGACTTCTCCCAGCCGGTGGCCGTCCTGATGGTGTCGATCCTGCACTTCGTCCCGGACGACGAGACCGCGGCCTCGATCGTCGCGCGCTTCCGCGAGGTCATGGTCCCGGGAAGCCATCTGGTCGTCACCCACGGCTACACCGGTGAGATCGGCAGCCGGACGGACCAGCAGGTCCGCGCCGTGTACACCAAGACGGCGACCGGTTCGGTCAAGCCGCGCGACCACGCGGAGATCGCCCGCTACTTCGACGGGATGGAACTGCTCCCACCCGGTCTGGTGCCGGTGTCCGCCTGGCGGCCGGAAAGCGAACTGGACGCCGAGATCGACCTGAGCAAACCGACCATCATCGGCGGAGTCGCCCGCCTTCCGGTGTGATCTCCATTATCCGCGGACGGCACGCCGCTTTCCGCTTGATTAAGGCATCCCAACATCTGCCGAAAAGAGGAGGTTAATCGTCCCATAACGCCGGCCATGGGTTACCGGCATGTCTACTCGGTGATACACCGGCTACAGAAATCGGCCCCCTTTGTTTCCGGGGTGCAACGGCCAATGGTCATCCTCATCTCAAACGGCGGCGGTACCACGTTGAGGAGGAGACCACATGGCGTCGATCTACGATCAGGTCGGGGGCGCGGAAGCGGTCGCGGCGGTCGTCGACGAGTTCTACACCCGCGTCATCGCCGACCCCACTTTGGCGAGCTATTTCGAGAACGTCGACATGGGCAAGCTCAAGGCGCACCAGCGCAGCTTCGTCGCCGCCGCGCTCGGCGGCCCCCAGGAGTACCGCGGCAAGACCATGGACCAGGCGCACGCCGGCCTGGCCATCACCGGCGAGGCCTTCGACACCGTGGTCGGCCACCTGGCCGGCGCCCTCGCGGCCTGCGGCGTCCCGGAGGAGACCATCGGCACCATCGCCGCCGCCCTGGCCCCGCTCAAGGAGCAGATCGTCCAGACCCCGGCGGCCGCCTGACCGACCCCCTCCGCTGCAGCACACTCAGCGGACCGACCTCCCGCGACCCGGCCTTGCCGAGGGGCCGCCGCCCAAGGTCCCTCGGCCCTTTCTCATCACGGCCGGTCGACCTCCCCGGCTCCAGTCGATGGGCCGCCGGCGGCGACCACCGCCCTGTCCGCCTCCTCGGCGGCCTCGATCAGCCCGTCGATCTCCTCCGGGTACGCCGCCTGGTACCGGATCGCAGCCGTGATCTGCTGCGGGGTGACGCCCGAGAACTCGGTCACCATCTCGGCGATCTCCTTAGGCGAGGCGCTCTTCTCCGCCTCCCGGGTGACCCGGACCGCCCGGATGATCTCCCATACATCCGGGCCGTTGATCGTCACCGCCCGTCGTCCCGAAGGGCCGGTGCGAAAGGCGATTCCCGGATGCTCTTCCATCCGCAGCGCCTCGGCGAGAAGAATATTCACCGCGGCGGGCACCGACAGGCCGGGATGGTCCATTACAAATCGTCCAAGCTTGTCGAGAACGGCTTCTTCAAACCGGATCGCTCGCTGAGTCGGTGCCACGGCTACATCCTGACGTGCTCCCAGCCCGAATACCTGCTATTCGGCCACCCCACCTCACGCGGCGCCCCCATCGCGTCCGCGGCCGGGGTTCTCCCGTTCGCGTCGCCGCCCCTCGCAGGTCACTCGGCCGGGGTGGTTAGGACTTCCATGATGTGGCCGTCGGGGTCGTCGAAGTAGACGGCGCGGCCGCCGCGCCAGGTGTTGATCTCGCCGTGGCGCTTGGGCTCGTGCGGCTCGGCGTAGTAGTCGAGGCCGGCCTTAACGATGCGCTCGAAGATCCGGTCGAACTCGTCCTCGCTCACGGCGAACGCGTAGTGGTGCGGGGCGATGTCGCCGACGCCCCTGGTCGCGAAGTCCACGTCGGCGAAGTCGAGCGTGGTCAGCTCTCCGATGCGCACCGGGATGAACGGGCCCACCGGTTCGCCCACGGGCAGGCCGAGGATCTCCGCGAGAAAGCCGGCCGAGGCCCGCTTGTCGCGCGCGGGGACGATCGTGTGGTTGAGAGAGATCGTCATGGTGGTGTCCCTCCCATCTCGGGATGGTGGCTGTTCCATCCCGCAGGGGTGTTCCCTCCCTCGCGAGCCGGCGAGCGTACCGGCCGCCGCACGGGCGGACGGCCGGGGACCCGGCCCGCCTGTCACAGTGACCGTTCCCAGCGGCACGGCGGCCATGCGGACGACAGAGGGGAAACCGCCCTCGACCCGGTTTCAGCGGTGTGACGCCCATGCGTTCGGCGGGAATCGGGCCCCCGCGCGGAGTGCGGTCAGTCGAAGGTGAGCTGCTCGGTGCGCCGTGGCATGAGCAGGAAGGCGCCGATGCTGAGCACGGCGATCGCCAGCACGGTCAGGAAGACGTTGTGGCTGGCGTCGTACAGGGCGCCGCGGACGAAGGTCGCCGTCGCGCTCTGGGCGCCAGGGCCCTGTGCGCCGAGGACGAGGCTGGTGGCGTCCAGGCTGCTCGGCAGCTTGCCGGCCAGGGCCGCCGGCGGGTGGGTGAAGCGATCGGCCAGGGTGGCGTTGGAGATCGCACCGAGCAGGGCCGCGCCGACGGCGCTGCCGATCGAGCGGCTGAACATGTTGGTCGCGGTCACCACGCCGCGCCGGTCCCAGCCGACGACCGACTGGATGGCGACCATCGTGGGGCTGGAGGACAGGCCGAGCCCGGCGCCGACGACGAAGCACGCCGCCGCGACCTGCCAGACCTGCGCGTTCCGGCCGAGGAGCGCGCACATCACCGCGCCGGCGAGGACGACTCCGGCGCCGATGAGCGCGGTGTCGCGGAAGCCGATGCGCATGTAGATGCGGCCGGACAGTGTCGCCGCGAGCGGCCAGCCGATGGTGAGCGCGGCCAGGGCGAAGCCCGCCACCAGGGCACCGGTGCCGAGCACGCCCTCGGTGAAGGTCGGCACGTACGACGTCAGGCCGATCATGAGGGCGCCGACGCTCAGCCCGACGAGGTTGCCGCCGACCAGGACCCGGCGGCGGAACACCCACAGCGGCAGGATCGGCTCGGAGGCCCGGCGTTCCACCAGGACGAACACGACGATCAGCAGCAGGCCGGCACCGAAGATCAGCAGGCTCGGCGCGGACGCCCATGCCCAGGCCACGCCGCCTTCGAGCAGCCCGAGGATGATCAGCGAGGACCCCACGGTGAGCAGGGCCGCCCCCAGGTAGTCGATCGTGTGGCTGCTCCGGGTGATCTTCTCCTTGAAGCGGCGGGCCAGCATCCAGGCGGCGACCGCGCCGAGGGGCAGGTTGATGAAGAAGATCCAGCGCCAGGAGAGGTACTCGGAGAACAGGCCGCCGAGCGTCGGGCCGATCACGGCCGACACGCCCCACACGCTGGCCACATACCCCTGCACCCGCGCCCGCTCCTCGACGGAGTACAGGTCGCCGACCATGGTGATGCTCATCGGCTGGACGGCACCGGCCCCGATGCCCTGCAGGGCGCGGAAGGCGATGAGGGCCGGCATGTTCCAGGCCACGCCGCACAGCACCGAGCCGAGGAGGAAGACGGCGATCCCGAAGAACATGACCGGTTTGCGGCCGAAGATGTCGGCGAACTTGCCGTACAGCGGGACGGTGACCGCCTGGGTGAGCAGGTAGATGGAGAACAGCCAGGGGAACTGGGCGAAGCCGCCGAGGTCGCTGACGACCGAGGGGACGGCCGTGGCGATGATCGTGCTGTCGAGTGCCACCAGACTCGTACAGAGCATGATGGCCGCCAGTACCCGACCGCGCTCCGACCTGAGACCGATGCCCGTTGAAGTGGTAACCGTCGTCACGCCGGCGCGTCCTCCTTGTGCTCGGAACTGCATCGAGGTGACGTGCGCGGGCCGATGGCGCACGTGCCATCACGGAAGTAACAAAGTGAGTGCATCGCCGGTTCTATTCCCCTTAAGGGAGATTTGTACGGTCGGTGGCCGGTAGACCCATCGCATAAGCTCACCGATCCCTCGGCGGGGCCACCGGCGGACATCCCGGCCGTCCCTCGGCTCCCGCCTCGGCCGGCGAAGGCCCAGAAGACGTACGCCGGGCGGCGTCCGTGCTGCTCGGAGAGCCGGCGCCGGTCAGCCGTTTCGCCGCCACGCGGCGATGAGTTCCTCGGGGCCGTAGCACGCGGCGAGACCGCCACAGGAGGCGCCGCTGCGTGACACGGCGACCAAGGGGAGCGGCGCATCGGTGAGCGCCGCCCGGTGCAGGATCAGTTTCCGCAGGTCATGGTCGTCGAACGCGCTCTCCAGCCATTTGATCGATCCGGCGAAGCGCAGCTCCTTGGCGATCGGGGCGCGATCCGCGCCGACGATGTCCAGCTCGACGTCGGTGCTCCGCGTCCAGTAGGCCCCGATCGCCTCCGCTGCCGGAAGCTCGCCATCGGGGAGCAGCCGGGCCAGGGCCTCGCGTACCAGGGGTTCGATCGCCCTGCCGCGCCAGCTGCTCCAGTCCGCGGCGATCCGCCGTAGCGTGAGATCACCACGGCGCCGCTCGATCTCCGCCATGTGCGGGCGCAGGAAGTACAGCCAGAACCGGAGGTAGGGGTCGCCGATCCGGTACCGGCGTTCTTTGGAAGGGCGGGTGCTCAGTGGAAGTTCCGAGGTGACGATGCCCTTGGTCGTGAGGGTGTCCGTGGCCCGGGTGAGGGTCGTGTGCGAGATGCCGCCCGCCGCCCGAGCGATGTTGACGAACGTCCGCTCGCCGCTGCCGATGGCCTCCAGTACCTCGCGGGGCATGGCCTGTACCGGGAACTCGGCGGCCAGCGTCCGTTCCCCCGAGACGAGCAGCGCCGACACGGGGTTGAGCAGCGCGTCGTGGAGGTACTCCCACAACGACGCTCCTCGCGGCCATTCCGCGCATACCAGCGGAAGCCCACCCGTGACGAGAGCCGCATCGAAGGCGGCCTTGGCGTCCAGGTCGAGCATCTGCTGGATATCGGCTGGATTGAGCGGCTTGACCACCATCTCGGTGCCTCGTTGATGGAACGGCCTCTCGTAGCTGTTGAGCGCCTCCATCATCGACAGATCCGAGCCGATGAGGAGCAACAGGACGGGTTTGCGGCTCAGGAACCGATCCCAGGCCCGCTGGAGCAGCCCTTCGAAGGCGTCGACCCGTTCCATCAGATATGGCACTTCGTCGATCACCAGTACCGACGGTGCATCGTCGGGCACGGCGTCCGCCAGTCGCTGGAGTGCGCCGCTCCAGTTGGCGGGAGCGGTCTGGGTGAACAACTCGCGGTCGACCAGGTCGGAGGCCGCGACGTCGGAGAGTAGCTGCTCCAACTCCTGTTCGGCGCTCGCCCGGGCGGCGGTGAAGTACAGGGATGGCAGGCCGCTGCGGCGCACGAACTCCTCCGCGAGGGCGGACTTGCCGATGCGTCTGCGCCCGCGCATGAGCACGCACTGCCCAGGCCGAGCCTGCCCGATGGCTCCGGTCACCCGATTGAGCATCCGCCGAAGTGCCGCGATCTCCTCATCCCGGCCCACGAACTCGGTCACATGGTCCCCCTGGAGATACTATCGCCAGCGATACTATCTCCAGTGGTACTTAGCCGGCCTGCTGAATGACCGGAGTTCATGACCTGCTTCAGCCGACTACGCGGGCACGCGGGAGTCGGCGGGGCCCGTCACGGCGCTGAGATCACAATGGTGATCGCACATGGCATGCTCGGGGCCGCACCCCGGCCGGGGGCATGGCCAGGGGAACGGCTTCTCGAACGGTCAGCCGCGGCGGAGGAGGAGGGGGCCGACGCGGGAGCGGACGTGCGCGTGGAAGTCGGCGGCGTCGTTGACCCGGGGGAAGGGCTCGTCGGGCACCGGCACCCCGAGGAACGCGCACAGCGGCTCCCACCCCTCGCGCGCCTCGAAGACGAGCAGGCGCTCGGGCGGGATCGTCGCCTTGACCTCTTCAATGTGCGCCTGGAACCTCTGGACGAGGTGGTCGGGGTCGCTCATCCGGCCATCGAACTCGCGATCGTCGACGATCTTGTTGACCATGCGCGTGTAGGCGGCGAAATCGGTGCCCAGCAGGGATGACAGCCCCACCAGCATCTTCCCCTGCCACGTGTCGCCCCGCCGCCGCTGCGTCAGGATGGTGGCGTTCATGCTGTCGAGCCACCGCTGCGGGTCGCGCACGGTCAGGACGACCTTGGCCTCGGGGTAGTACGTGGCCAGCTCCCGCCAGTACGCGGCGGCCGGCCAGTCCACGCACGATCGGTAGCCCGCGAGGACGTCGTCCCAGTCGACCCCGGCCGGCCCGCTCTCGGCCACGGCCAGCCAGCGCCTGATCTGCCGATGGTCGCCGAGCACCTCGGTCATGTGGTGGCAGGGGCCGAGCCCCAGCCGCTCCAGCGCCGTCTTCAGCGTCAGCGTCCCCGTCCGCCCGAACCCCGCCCCGATCACCCGCATGATCCGCACCATTCCGATCGGAAACTGCCGATTGCGTACACGGCAAATCTTCCACCGTCATCTCGGTGAGACAAGAGGCGAGGACGGCAGAGGTGGGTGTGGATCAGAGAGCCGGAAGGGCGAGACCGGGTACCGGTCAGATCATGACGTGGGCTTCGGGGTGGCCGACGAAGCAGAATTGGGCGTTGCGGGTGAGTTTGTAGTCCTGGGCCTTCCAGGTGTGGGCCGAGGCGTCGGCGCCGCGCATGTAGACGAAATTGAAGCGGTCGGCCGAGTAGATGCGGACGCCGTCCTCCTTGCAGCGGCGGACCAGGCGGGTGTCCTCGCCGGCGTTGACCGCCTCGAAGGCGTACGTGCGCAGCAGGTCGGCCGTGGCGAGGATCGTGGCGCCCTGCACGAGGTGGGCGTACCGGTGTTCCAGGCCGGGCAGGCGCATGACCGTGGTGTTGGTGGCGGGGAAGTAGGTGTAGTGGGCGCCCTTGCCGACCATCTCGGCGTCGGCGTAGTCGAAGGCGCGCAGCAGGTCGGACAGGTAGTGGTGTCCGTAGAGGTTGTCGTCGTCCATCTTGGCGATGTACTCGCCGTCGGCCTGGGCGATGCCGAGGTTGAGCACCTCGCCGAGGGTGAGCGAGGGGTCGGCGGTGAGCACCTTGACGGCGGGGATGCCGGCGGCGAGGGCCTTGTCCCGGACGACCTCGGTGTCGATGTCCAGGCCGTGCAGGACGAGGATCAGCTCCAGGTCGCGGTGGCGCTGCCGGGCGACCTGGGCGATGGCGTGTTCGAGCTGGCCGGCCCGGTTGGTGGGCAGGACGATCGAGACGTTCTTGGTGCGCTGGACGACCGGGCGGCCGAGGCCGGTGAGGATCTGGTCGACGCGGTGGCTGAACAGGTGCTTGTCGAAGACCTCGCGCATGGCCAGGTGGGCCTGGCGGGCGCGCAGCTCGGGGCTGTTGATCAGGTAGAGCGCCTGGTTGTAGGCCTCTTCCTGGGTGTGGGCGATCGGGATGAGCGACCCGAAGGTGTCCTGGATGGCCCGTGACCAGCCCGACAGCACGGTGGTGGAGCACGCCGACAGCTCGAAGACGCGGCGCGCGCACATGGTGGGCGAGTCGATCACCGAGTTCACGTTGAGGAAGACCTTGTACATCTTGTACGCGGCGAGCATCTGCTCGTAGGGCAGCTCGCCGACGATGTGCGGGCGGTACTCCTCGGGCCAGGCGTACTTGTCGCCGGCCTTCTCGTTGCGGGCGAAGATGTGCAGGCCGAGCTCCCGGGTGGGGGCGATCACGGTCTCCATCTGCTCGCGCCGCTCGGGGTGCTTGTCGCGGAAGTACATGCCGGCGAAGACGACGTCGTACGGCCGGCCCTGCTTGGTCTGGATCGGGTTGTGCACCCGGGGCTGGGCGGCGAACTGCAGCACGCCCACCCGGTCATGTCCCAGGATCTCCTGATATTTCGGCACCATGTCGCCGTCGCAGGTGTACACGTAGTCGAACAGCTTCGCGGTGTCGATGAAGAAGTCGAAGTTCGGCGGGTCCTCCTTGTTCCAGAAGACCGTGGGGATGCCCTGCTCGCGGCACCAGGCGACCAGGTCGCGCAACTCCTGCTTGGGGGCGTTGGTGCCGGTCATCTGGTAGCGCCAGCGTCCCTGGTTGCCGTGCCAGGCCGACTCGCAGAACAGCAGGTCGGGACGCTTCTCGGCGAAGATCTCCTGCCAGTCCTTGAGCCCGAACTCGATCTGATCCCACTCGTACTTGAACGCCATGCGGGAGAAGTCGTCCAGGATGACCGCGACCTTGAGGTCCGGGCGGTTGACCGGCCCGTCCGGCCAGGCCAGGTTGGGGATCTTCACCTCGGGCGCGTGCGCGAGCACGGCGTCGATGGCGGCGGCGCTGGCGGTGACCGTCGCGGGCGGCTTCGGGGCCTTCTTCGGCTTCATGGCCTGGGACAGGTCGCGCGGCAGCCGCACCAGCCTGGCCGGGCGCTTGACGCCGGCCAGCGCGGTGCTCACGCGGTACGGCCGCTGTGCCTTGGTCGCCGAGAGCTGCCACTGGGCGTACTCCGCCTTGGCCTCGGCCGTGGCCAGCCGCCGTTCCAGGTCACGGATGCGGTCTTCGTAGCGCTCGACGACCTTGCGCTCCTCGGGCAGCCAGTTCGCGGCGCCGAGACGCTGGAAACGCGGCTCGTCCGGGTTCTTCTGGTCATCGGCCATGGTCGGACTTGCTCCCTCGTTGTCCGGATCTGCCACGGGCCACGCGCGCGCCACCGCCGCGTGAGCGTGGCCGGGGAATGTCCGATCGTACGGCGTCGGACCAGTGAAGTCCGGCAATTCCCCCAAATGTCCAGGTCAGCTGTGCGTGGCCGGCGGCGTTCCCTGCGCGGCCGGCGAGAGGTTGTCGCCGCGCAGCCACGCCTCGATCACCCGGGCGATGCGCGGGCCCGCCTTGCCGTCCCACAGCGGCGGCAGCTCGCCGCTCGGCGTGGCCGCGCCGTCGGCCAGCGCCTTGGACGCCGCCGCGGGCAGCGTCGCCGGGGTGACCAGGCGGTTGGTGCCGTGCGTGATCGTGACGGGCCGCTCGGTGTTGGGCCGGACGGTCAGGCAGGGCACGCCCAGCATGGTCGTCTCCTCCTGCACGCCGCCGGAGTCGGTGACGACCAGCGCGGCGCCGCGCACCAGGGACAGGAAGTCGACGTAGCCCAGCGGGTCGATGATGGTCAGCCCGTCCCCGGTGACCAGGCCCGCCTCGGCCAGCCGCTGCCGTCCACGCGGGTGCAGCGGCACGACGACGGGCACCTGCTCGCCCACCGCCAGCACGGCCTCGACCAGCTCGCGGGCCGACTCCGGGTCGTCGACGTTGGCCGGGCGGTGCAGGGTCGCCACGGCGTAGCGCTCCGGCAGGCCGAGGCGGGCCTTCAGCGGCGCCGGGTCGAGCTTGGGCAGCGCGGAGAACAGGCTGTCGATCATCGGGTTGCCGACCAGGTGCGCCCTGCTCGCCGCGACGCCCTCGTTCGCCAGGTGGGACAGCCCGTCGGGGCTGGTGACCAGCAGGATGTCGGCGAGGGAGTCGGTGACGACCCGGTTGACCTCCTCGGGCATCTCGCGGTCGAAGGACCGCAGGCCCGCCTCGACGTGCGCGGTCGGCACGTGCAGCTTGGCACAGACCAGGATCGCCGCGAGCGTGGAGTTGACGTCGCCGTAGACCACCACGAGGTCGGGCCGGTGCTCCAGGACGACGTCCTCCAGGCCGGTCAGCAGCGCGGCCGTCTGGCGGGCGTGGCTGCCGGAGCCCACGCCGAGGTTGGCGATCGGCTCGGGCAGGCCGAGGTCGGCGAAGAAGACGTCCGACATGAGGGCGTCGTAGTGCTGGCCGGTGTGGACGATGCCCTGCCGGACCCCGAGCTCTTCCAGAGCGCGCACCACCGGGGCCGCTTTGACGAAATTGGGACGGGCGCCCAGCACGTGCAGGACGAGGGGATTGTCCCTCATTGACCTTGCCTTTCAGCCCGGGAGTCGGTCACATGATGCCCAGTTGGGGCAAGCCTTGCCTATGGTACGGTCACCGCGTGGTTTCCGAGGCCAGAGGGCCCGAGAAGGTCTCCCCCAAGTCGGCTCGCGCCGGCTTGCGCGGCTTCCTCAAGGGCTTCGTCCAGCATCCGGTCATCGTCTCCAGGGTCTTCGTCACCAGGGTCAAGTCCGACCCGATGCGGGTGGCGCAGGCGGCCGCGGAGGCCATGCCGGCAGGTCTGCGTCCGGCCGTCGGCAGGGTCGCCTGGCCGGTGGCCCGCGTCGTCAAGGTCACGGCGCGCAAGATCGCCCGGCGGATGGCCGACGGCCCGCTGGAGGCGGCCAAGGTCGAGTTCGAGCGCGGGCGCATGACCAAGGCCATCGAGGTGCTGGGCCCGCACGCGCGCTGGCCGTTCATCCGCCGCCGGATCGCCTACTACGAGGGGGAGAAGGCCGCGATCGGGCCGTCTCCGATCCCGCCGAAGTCCAAGGTGATCGTCGGTGAGCGCGTCGAGGGCCGCGTGCTGCACTGCGTGACCAACGCCCTGCCGTACACCCAGGCCGGCTACACCGTGCGCACCCACCGCATCGTGACCGCCCAGCGCGCCGCCGGGCTCGACCCGCACGTGGTGACGAGCTGGGGCTGGCCGATGCTGCAGGGGCACGCCGACGCCGAGCCGTACGAGGAGATCGACGCCGTCCCCTACCACCGGCTGCTGCCGAGCGGCGAGGTGCCGTTCGAGAGCCGGGGCCGCATGATCCGCGGCGCGAGCGAGGTGACCGAGCTGGTCAGGACGCTGCGCCCGCAGGTCCTGCACGCCGCCACCGACCACCGCAACGGCTCGGTGGCCCTCGCCGTGCGTGAGCGCACCGGCACGCCGCTGGTGTACGAGGTGCGCGGCTTCCTGGAGGAGACCTGGGCCTCCCGCGACCCCGCCCGGGTGGGCAGCGAGCGCCACCTGCTGCAGCGCGAGCGCGAGGCGCACATCATGCGTTCGGCGAACGCCGTGGTGACGCTGGCCGAGACGATGGCCGCCGAGATCGTCGAGCGCGGCGTGCCCCGGGAGAAGATCTTCCTGGCGCCGAACGCCGTGGACGACTCCCTGCTGACCGCCGACTACGACGGCGCGGCGTTCCGCGCGGCGTACGGCATCGAGCCGGGCGAGATCGTGGTGGGCTCGGTGTCGAGCATCGTGGGCTACGAGGGCTTCGCGACGCTGCTGTCGGCCGCCGCGCTGCTGCGCGACGGCGGCACTCCGGTGCGGGTGCTCATCGTCGGCGACGGCGCCGAGCGCCCCGTGCTGCTGGCCCAGGCCGAGAAGCTCGGCCTCGGCGACCTGGCGGTCATGCCGGGACGGGTCGGCCCCGAGGAGGCGCTGAGCGCCCAGTCGGCCATCGACATCTTCGCCTGCCCGCGTGAGGACCTGCGGGTGTGCCGCCTGGTGACCCCGCTCAAGCCGGTCGAGGCGATGGCGCTCGGCAAGCCGGTCGTGCTGAGCGACCTGCCCGCACTGTCGGAGCTGGTCGGTTCGGACGGCGCCGGGATGCTGGTGCCCCCCGGCGACCCGGCGGCGCTCGCCAAGGCGCTCGCGGCGCTCCGCGAGGACCCCGCGCGCCGCGCCGAGATGGGTGAGGCCGGCCGGGCCGAGGTCGCCGCGAAGCGCACCTGGAGCCGCATCGCGGAGAACTACAAGACGATCTACCAGCAGCTTGCCGGATGATGGATACTCTATGAACGCTGTGAAACCGTCACTTGGTTACCCGTTCAACGGCATTAGACGTGATCAGTGCGGACTTGAGATAGCCTTTCCCACCATGCAGTGTTGTTTCGGACTCCCTCGGGTCGCCGCGTGAGCGCCTACGACCTGGCGGTCATCGGTCTCGGGTACGTCGGCATGCCCCTGGCCAAGGAGGCCACCGGTGTCGGCCTCCGGGTGGCCGGTTTCGACATCGACCCGCGGAAGGTCGACGCCCTCACCGCCGGCCGCTCGTACATCGACGACCTGAGTGACGCCGACCTCGACGCCATGCTCCGGACGGGCTTCCTCGCCACGCTGGACGAGTCGGTGCTGGGCGTCAGCGACACGATCGTCATCTGCGTGCCGACCCCGCTCGACGAGGACCACCGCCCCGACCTGTCCGCCGTGCGCGGCGCCGTCGAGACCGTGGGCCGTCACCTGCGGGCGGGCACGCTCGTCGTCCTGGAGTCGACGACCTACCCCGGCACCACCGATGAGGTCGTCCGCCCGATCCTGGAAGAGGCCTCCGGGCTGACCGCGGGCACCGACTTCCACCTGGCCTTCTCGCCCGAGCGCATCGACCCGGGCAACCCGAAGTTCGGCCTGCGCAACACCCCGAAGGTCGTCGGCGGGTACACCGAGGCGTGCCGCGACCGCGCGGCGGCGTTCTACGGCCGCCTGGTCGAGCAGGTCGTGACGGTCAGCGGCACCCGCGAGGCCGAGATGGCCAAGCTGCTGGAGAACACCTACAGGCACGTCAACATCGCGCTGGTCAACGAGATGGCGATCTTCTGCGAAGAGCTCGGCGTGAACCTGTGGGAGTCGATCGAGGCGGCGGCGACCAAGCCGTTCGGGTTCCAGAAGTTCCTGCCCGGCCCCGGCGTCGGCGGGCACTGCATCCCGGTCGACCCCTCCTACCTGTCCTACTCGGTGCGCAAGCTCGGCTACCCGTTCCGCTTCGTGGAACTGGCGCAGGAGATCAACGAGCGGATGCCGGCGTACGTCGTCGCCCGCGTGCAGCGGCTGCTCAACCGCGCCAGGAAGCCGGTGAACGGCTCGCGCGTGCTGCTGATGGGCGTCACCTACAAGCCGGACATCGCCGACGAGCGCGAGACACCGGCGGTGCCGGTCGCCCGCGTGTTCCTCGACCTCGGCGCCGAGCTGGTGTTCGCCGACCCGCACGTCAAGCGGTGGGCGGTGGACGGGGTCGAGGTGCCGCGCGAGGACGACCTGGAAGAGGCCGTGCGGCGGGCGGACGTGACCGTGCTGCTGCAACAGCACGCGGCGTTCGATCTGGACATGGTGCAGGAGCGGGCCCAGTTGATTCTCGACACCCGGGGCGTCCTCACCGAGGGCGATCGCGTCGAGCGGCTCTGAGGGGCGGAGGGTCGGCGCGTGCACGTGCTTGTCATGACGGTGGTCCACCACCCTGAGGACGCCCGGATCCTGCACCGGCAGATCCGCGCGCTCGTGGACGCCGGTCATGCCGTCACGTACGCCGCGCCGTACACCGCACGCGGTGTCGTGCCCCGGTCGTGGGTGACCGGCGTCGACCTGCCCAGGGCGGCCGAGCGCAAGCGGCTGACCGCCGTGCGCGCGGCGCGCCGGCTGTTCAAGAGCCTGCGCGACCAGGTCGACCTGGCACTGATCCACGACCCCGAGCTGCTGCTCGCGGTGGCCGGGGTGCGGCGGCGGCCGCCCGTGGTGTGGGACGTCCACGAGGACACCCCCGCCACCCTGTCGCTGAAGCCGTGGCTGCCCTCGTTCCTGCGGCCCCCGACGCGGTTCCTCGCGCGGCTGCTGGAGGGCACGGCCGAACGCCACCTGCACCTGCTGCTGGCCGAGACCGCCTACGCCGGCCGGTTCCGCCGGGAGCACCTGGTCGTGCCGAACGAGACCTGGGTGCCCGACCACGTCAGCGAGCCGTCCGACGACCGGGTGGTGTACCTCGGGTGGCTGTCGGAGGCCCGCGGCGTGCGCGAGGCGGTGGAGGTCGGCAGGCTGCTGCAGCCGCACCGCGTCGCGGTCGAGCTGATCGGCTACGCCGACCCGCAGAGCAGGCCGATGCTCAACCAGGCCGTCGCCGACGGGGTGCTGGAGTGGCGGGACTTCATGCCCAACGACGAGGCGCTGAAGCGGCTGGACGGAGCCCTCGCCGGGCTGTCGCTGCTGCACGACGAGCCGAACTACCGGCACTCCATGCCCACCAAGATCGTGGAGTACATGGCGCACGGCATACCGGTGATCACCACCCCCTCTCCCCGGGCGGTGGAGCTGGTCGAGCGCTACCAGAGCGGCGTGGTCGTGCCCTGGCGCGACCCGAAGGCCGTGATGCGGGCGGTGCTCGACCTGCGCGACGATCCGCAGGCGCGCAAGGCGGCCGGGGCGCGCGGGTACGCGGCGGCCAGGGCCCACCACCACTGGCCGAACTCCGCCCGCAGATTCGTCACCCAGCTCGAAGCCTGGGCGGGCGTGAAGAAGTAGACCCCGATGCGGATCCGCCGGTTCCGGCACGGCGCGCACCCTGCGAAAGGGCGCGTCAGGGCCGTGACCCGGTGACGGTGGATCTTTATCAGGGCCACAACTCAAGGACGGTAATCTCCTGAAGGTGCGCGGGCTCACACTGCTGCTGGGTGCGGCCCTCCTGGCCGCTGTCGCGGCGATCGTCATCGTCTCCCCACGGGACTCCCCCAGCGGATCCTCGGCCGCGGCGTCCCCGTCCGCGCGTTCGGCCACCCCGGCGAGTCCCACGCCGTCCACCAGCGTGTTCAGCGACCCCTGCGGAACGTTCGACACCACCAGCCCCACCCCGTACGCGGTGACCGGGTACTGGCTCGTGCCGACCTCCGACCACTGCACCTGGCGCAGCCAGCTCCAGGCCATCCACCGCGTGGGCGGGGACACCGTCGTGCGGCTCGGGTTCGGCCTGCAGCCGCGCTCCGTGGACCAGGAGGGGCGCGTGCTGTCCGCCCAGGGGGACAAGCCCGACCCGCGGTACGAGAAGTGCCAGGAGAACGGCCTGACCTGCGTGCAGGCGGCCGAGTCGGCGCTGAAGGCCGCCAACCCCGGCAACCGCATCACCTGGACCTACGTCTACCGGACCGACGAGGCGTTCGGGCCCGACCTGTTCCGCTGCCCGCAGATGGAGCACACCATCACGGTCGGCGGCGAGGTGTTCTACCGGATGATCGCCCCGGACGACGGGTCGGACAATCCGACCTGCGACTTCACCTCGAAGGGCCTCGGCTACCACCTGATCCTCGTGGACGGCGCCGTCAAGGACAGCCTGACCGAGATCCTCGACCTCGCCGACCGCTTCGCGATGAAGGTCTTCCCCGCGCTGCCCCTCGCGCCCCGCCTGCGGGAGGACCCGACCCGGGCCGACCCCCGGCACATCGGCACCCTCACCACGCTGACCAGGCGCGTCCTGCAGGACTACGGCGACCGGTTCAAGGACCGCGCCGCGCTCGGCGGCGTCTACCAGCCGTTCGAACTGCAGATCAGAGACTGGCCGGACCCTTCGGCGGTCACCACTTTGCAGGTCTACGCCGAGCAGCACGAGATCGTCCAGCAGGAGCTCCCCGACAAGCCGATCATGGTGAGCCCGTACCTCGACGCGCGCAGGGCCAGGAAGTTCACCTCCACCCCCGCCCAGGTCAAAGCCGGGTTCATGGAGCTCGCGCGCACCGGCGTCGGCATCGTCGCCCCGCAGGACAGCCGCGGCACCGGCAAGGTGGGCCTGTTCTGGCCCAATTTGAGCGGGCAGCCGGTGGACAAGCGTCTCCAGCCCATCGTGGGAGACACCACCTACCGCGACGCGTACTACGGCGCCACCCGCGACTACTACCGGGCCATGGCAGAGGCGCTGGCCGAGCTGCGCACCGAGGACGTCGATGTGCAGTTGTGGGCCA
The DNA here is from genome assembly GCF_014646695.1 of Sphaerisporangium melleum. Lineage (GTDB taxonomy): Bacteria > Actinomycetota > Actinomycetes > Streptosporangiales > Streptosporangiaceae > Sphaerisporangium > Sphaerisporangium melleum. Next base: position 2,611 of record NZ_BMNT01000007.1, on the reverse strand, counting down.
ACGTCGAGGCGTTCGAGCCGTCCGGCGACGGCGCCTGCGAGGCGGGCGGCAAGCGCGGCGTCACCGACAAGAAGCGCCTGGACAGCGCCGTCACCTTCGTCGGCCCGTACGTCTCGAAGATCATCTCCTACAAGTGGAGCAGCTTCTTCACCTGCGGCACGCCGACCCTCGCCGAGCAGGTCGCCGGTGACTGGGACCGGCCCATCCCCATCCAGGCCGTCACCGCGAGCCGCGGCATCCAGGAAGGGCTGGAGGTTCGCGGCTACAACCTCACCGGGGGCGAGGTCACCCTGAGCTGGTTCGGCGGCAAGGAACCACGCGTCGTCGACTCCGCCGCCGCCGGCTGGGCCGACCCGGAGCCCATCCCCGGCCTGCCCGGAGCGGTGCGCAAGATCTGGGTGCCCGTCGACTGGTCGAGCATCCCCGGCGACGCCTGGGTGCGCGTGGACGTCACCTCGGCCGACGGGCGGCGCGGCAACGCCCCGGTCTACCTCCACCGGTCGTCATGACGGTCCTTGCGGCCCGGGGACCGGTGTAACGTGCCTCCCATGGTCCCGCGCATCCCCGTCAGCGTGGATCTCGTCGTGCTCACCGTCCGCTGCCAGCAGCTCAGCGCGCTCGTCTGGCGGCGCGACCGGCCGCCCTACCAAGGCCGGTGGGCGCTCTCCGGAGGGTTCATCCAACTAGAGGAGGACCTGCCGGCCGCCGCGGCGCGCGTGCTCGCCGAACGCGCGGGGCTCCCCGGGGCGCCGGTGCATCTGGAGCAGCTCCGCACCTACGGCTACCCCGACCGTGACCCGCGCCAGCGCGTGCTCAGCGTCGCCTACCTCGGGCTCGCCCCCGACCTCCCGGCCCCCACCGAGGCCCACATGAGCTGGCAGCCGGTGTCCGCGCTCTCCGAGATGGCCTTCGACCACCGGCGCATCATGCTGGACGGCATCGAGCGCGCGGGCGCCAAACTGGAGTACACCTCGCTGGGGGCGGCGTTCTGCCCGGCGGAGTTCACCGTGGCCGACCTGCGGCGGGTGTACGAAATCGTCTGGGGCCGCCCGCTCGACCCGCGCAACTTCCACCGCAAGGTCACCAAGGCCGACGGCTTCCTGCTGCCGACCGGGCGCACGACCACCCGCGACGGCGGCCGACCGGCCATGCTCTACCGCCGCGGCCCCGCCGAACTCCTCCACCCCCCCATGCTCCGCCTCGGCTGAGCTGTGCTTCTTGGCCTCGCTT
>NZ_BMNT01000007.1:0-1331 GCF_014646695.1 Sphaerisporangium melleum | reverse complement strand
TGGCGCCTTTGAGGCGGCGTCCTTCGTTCGTCGTACGGGCTCGTTCCTCACCCTCCCTCCTCCTCAGGACACCGCCGTGCCACGAGCGGGGACAGGGCGAAGGGGAGGTCCGGAAGAGTCACGGGGCTCCTGGCGCGGGTGGCGGTGGGGGAGCTAATAAGGTGGCTGCATGCCGCGTTTCCGTTCGATTCTCGATGAGATGGCCGCTTATCGGCCGGGTAAGGCCGTGGTCTCCGCCGACGGCCGCTCGTTCAAGCTCTCGTCCAACGAGTCCCCCTACGAGCCGCTGCCGTCGGTGGTGGAGGCGATCGCGGCGGCGGCCGCCGAGATCCACCGCTATCCCGACCCTGCCTGCGTCCGGCTCACCGAGGCTCTGGCGGAGCGCTACGGCGTGCCTCCCGAGCACATCGCGCTGGGCGCGGGTTCGGTGACCGTCGCCCAGCAGCTCTTCGAGACGGTGAGCGAGCCCGGCGCCGAGGTGATCTACGCGTGGCGCTCCTTCGAGGCCTACCCGCTGCTCGCCGACCTCGCGGGTGCGACGTCCGTGCGGGTGCCGCTGGTGGACGAGACGCACGACCTCACGGCGATGGCCGCGGCGATCACACCTGAGACGCGCATGATCTTCGTGTGCAACCCGAACAACCCGACCGGTACGGTCAACCGCGCCGCCGAGCTCACCGCCTTCCTCGACCGGGTGCCGCAGGACGTGCTCGTCATCCTGGACGAGGCCTACCGCGAGTACGTGCGCGACGCGGACGTGCCCGACGGCCTGAGCCTGTACGCCGACCGGCCGAACGTCGCGGTCCTGCGCACCTTCTCCAAGGCGTACGGCCTGGCCGGTCTGCGGGTCGGCTATCTCATCGGCCATGAGCCGGTCGCGGCCGCCGTACGCAAGACCATGGTGCCGTTCGCGGTCAACAGCCTCGCCCAGGCGGCGGCCGTCGCGTCGCTGGCAGCCGAGGACGAGCTGCTCGAACGCGTCGAGACGGTCGTCAAGGAGCGCACGCGCGTCCGTGACGCCCTGCTGGAGCAGGGCTGGGAGGTCCCTTCCACCGAGGCGAACTTCGTCTGGCTGCGGCTGGGTGAGCGCACGCTGGAGTTCGCCGGCGGGTGCGCCACCGTCGGCTGCGCGGTCCGCCCGTTCGCCGGTGAGGGCGCCCGCGTCTCCATCGGCTCTCCGGAGGCCAACGACACCTTCCTGGCCGCCGCGGCCGCCTTCCGCGCTTCCTTCTGACGTGCCCGCCTCCTGACGGTGGTGTCAGACATCCCTGGACGTTGAATGTCAAGCGGCGAGGTCGTGGTTGCGGTGTGACCATGCGGTTGCCTGGTCG
>NZ_BMNT01000006.1:249667-249913 GCF_014646695.1 Sphaerisporangium melleum | reverse complement strand
AACAAGTGGGACACCGGTCAGACCAACGGGTACCCGATGGGCATCCAGAACATCGTGAACGTCACCGTGCCGCTGGCGTCCTACGCCAGGCCGGGGGCGTTCAACGACACCGACATGATGGAGGTCGGCCGGGGTGGGATGAACGACACCGAGATGCGCAGTCACATGGCGTTGTGGGCGATCCTGGCCTCGCCGCTGATCCTGGGCAACGACGTGCGCAGCATGGACTCGGCCACCCAGACCATT
>NZ_BMNT01000006.1:173165-249620 GCF_014646695.1 Sphaerisporangium melleum | reverse complement strand
CAGAACCTGATCGCGATCAACCAGGACACCCTGGGGTTGCAGGCCACCCAGGTCAGCAACGACGGCACCCGCCGCGTGCTGGCCAAGCGCCTGGCCAACGGCGATGTGGCGGTGGCCCTGTTCAACCAGGGCGGGTCCACCACCACCGTGTCCACCACCGCCTCGGCCATCGGCAAGAGCGGGTCGTCCTTCACCCTGAAGGACGCCTGGACGAACGCCACCAGCACCACCACCGGCGCCATCTCCGCCAGCGTCCCCGCACACGGCACCGTCGTCTACCGCGTCAGCGGCGGCGGCACCTCCACGCCGTCCCCCACCCCGTCGGGGCCGTCATCCTCGGGCACCCTGACCAGCGCGGCCTCCGGCCGCTGCCTCGACGTGCCGAACAGCAACACCGCCAACGGCACCCAGCCGGTCATCTGGGACTGCAACGGCCAGAGCAACCAGCGCTGGACGATCAACGGCCAGACCATCCAGGCCCTCGGCAAGTGCCTCGACGCACCGGCCGGCGCCACGGCTGGGGCGAAGGCGCAGATCTGGGACTGCAACGGCGGCACCAACCAGCAGTGGAACCTCGGCAGCGACGGCACGATCCGCAACGTCGCCACCAACCTGTGCCTGGACGTCAACAACAACAACACCACCAACGGCACCACCGTCATCCTCTGGTCCTGCACCGGCGCCACCAACCAGCGCTGGAACCGCACCTGACCCCCGACCGGCCCGGCGTCCGACCCCACGGACACCGGCCCGGCCGGCAGGCTGCATGACCGAATGAACGACTCCGGCGAGCAGGGACAGCCCTCCTGCTCGCCGGTGTTTTTTTGGAGCTGAACCGCCCCGGGGCTGACGGAGACTCCCGAAGTGCAAGCGCTTCCGCTTCGACGCCGCATCTGCCGCTTCGCCGGCACCGCGCCTGTCCCCGTGTGGTCGGGCAACAGCAATCGAGCACGCCTGAATCAAGGTGGCAACCGGCGGATGAACGCGTCCTGCACATGATCACCGGCCCCAGGACAGTGGCACTGGCGCCGCTCCCAAGTGGTGGGGACGGCCGCCGTGGATCAGTAACGGCAGTTGATCAACGGAGGCGTGTACGGGCGGCGTCCCGGCCCAACCGGCCCGACCTCCCCTCGCCGACGGGTGAGCAGACCTCCGCTGCTCGCCGTCTCGAAGAGAATTTCTCTGACAAAACATACTAATACGTGAACTGCGCTCACAAACATCTATGAATATGTTGCTGCCGCTTGCAGACGGTTGTACCGTGCCGTACACAAGCCGACTCCGGGGGCCGGGAGGGTCTGGTCGGTGCGGGTGGATCCTGACGAGGGCCACCCCTGCATGTCAGCTCTAGCGCTTCGCTGGGGATGGAGGTGGCCTCGGTAGTGAAACGCTGCAGATGTGGCTGTCACAAAGCGCGCCCCCGCAAGGAGGATAGGCCTGATGCTCAGGCGCCACTGGGTTTTCTCGCCGATTACACGACATGTCCGACATTGGACGCAGTGGTGGCTGACGTTGCTGCGCAGGTTACGGCTGATGACCTGATCGCCGGTATTCGGCTGTATCCGCCGGAAGCGCGGCGGGTGATCTTCCATCAGATGGGGCTACGCAGTCAGAAGAGTATGAATCCGACAGTAGCCGCCAATCTCGTTCGGCTCCTGCATGGTTCCGACGGCAAACGAGCGTCCCTTATTCAAGTTCTGGCTTTGCCGATCATGCACGCCTTCCACAACGCGGACGACGTGACCGCCGAAGACTGCGGTCTCATCCTGGCGGAGGAGACGGCGGGCAAAGTCCTGGAGGAAGCAGTGAGCCTCCGGCTGGCCCTGCAGGTGATGGCGCCGCCGCTGCCCAGAACCCTCACCGACCTGATGCTCGCGGCCGTCATGCAAAGCGACCTGCCACTGTCGCCGCTCGCTCTGGGCATGCTGAAGGGTTCTGAACGTGACCTGGGAGACGCGCCCCAAAGCGTCGTGGAGATGTTGTGGAGTCAGGTAAGGGCGGGAGCCTTCAGCCTGCCGGAGACGCCGGTGGGAGTGGACAGGCTTTCGGAACTGGCCATGGCGGTAGCCCGGAATGACGGCGTCGAGATGCCCGGCATGAACGGGGAAACCGTCACCGCCGCAGAAGAGGAGCATGTGCCGATGCGGGAGGATCACCACGATGCCGAGCCCACATGGGCGGGCTTGCGAGACTCGCTCCAACTGCTCGACCGCCGCTACGAGGAGGCATGGGAAGCCGTAGGACGGGTTCGCGGAGCGCTTCAGGAGCGCCGCCGCCTCAGTGGTGCCGATGTCGACCGCATCACGCTCGTTCTGCATGAGTTCGACGAGATCCAGGAGCGCATCCAGAGCCTGGACAACGTCGAAGTTGCCGCGACCTCGCTGAACGAACTGACCCGTGCACTGGACCGGGCCGAAGCCGCACGGGCCATGGGCGAGCGCGTCGCCTGGCTCGTCCACCTTCAGGGACCACCCGTGCTGAACGAACTGCTCGCCGAGGTCCGCAAGGCGGCGGCCGAGGGCCCCACCGACGGACTCGATGCCCTCTCCCGTCTCATCGAGCTGTCCTCGGAGGATCCGGACGCCGTCCTGATCCTCGCCGACGAACTCGAGGAACGGGCGAGACGAGAGTTGCCCGCGCGGTGGAGCGCGGTGATACGTGCCGCCGTGCAAGGACGTCTCACACTAGAGAAGACGGCGGTGGCCTCTCTTCCAGGCACGGCCGTGGCCGGCGACCGGCCGATCGATCGAGCCGACGATCCGTCGCTGGAAGAGGAGCGGCAGGTCGCCCCGGGTGACGAGGAGGACGACGGGGAAGACGGCGAAGGCGGCACACCGCTTGTGGATGTCGATCCCTACGGCTCGCCGCCCGATGGTGAGGGCATGGCCGAGCCGACCACGCCGGGGGAGCCGAACCTCGCCGATCTGGACCTCCTGCTGGCCGACAGATTCGCCCATCGCCCCGTGGCGCCGTCCGCCGAGCCAGGCTCCGAGTCGTTCAAGCGGATCGTCGCTCCAGAGGTCGTCCTGGCCGAGGCCGTCACGTCTCCGGCCGTCGCGGTCTCGTCTGAAACGGCCGCATCCGACCTGCGGAGCCCGGCGTTCGCCGAGGCGGAGGCCGCGGCGCTCGTCGCACAGCGGTTCGGGCTCGCCGCCTGGATCAGGGAGGCCAACGGCCGTCCCACGTCCGAGATCGCAGCCCGGCGCTGTGCGGCTCTGGCCGCAGACATGAGCTCTTTCGCAGGCCGGCTGTCGGTGGCCTTCGTCGAGACGTCCCGGCAGATCACCGTCGACGGCATGTCGGACGACCCCGCCGGCCGGCTCCTGGCGTGGGCCGCGGCCATCCGGGCCGGGCTGGTGCATCCAACCGTCGAGTCCTCTCGCCTGGTGGAAGAGTTCGCCTCCGCGGTCATGGGGTATCCGGCCCTCACGTCCTGTGGCATCGCGTTCAGCCAGGCTCTCCGGGCCGGCGTGTACCTCGTTCCCGGTCTTTCCGGCCAGATACGCGACGTCGCCCAGGCCGAGCGGGCCCAGTCTCAGGCTGTGGGGGCCTGCACCAACCTGTTGGAGGAAGGTCCGCACAGGAGGATCAAGTACCCCCTGGCCACCGAAGTATGGAAGTCGCTCATCCAGCCCGACAGAGCGGTGGGCGAACTGCTCGCGGTCGCGGCGCGCGACGACATCGGACTTCTGCCGAAGACCGTTCGCAAACTCGACGAGCTGCGCGAGGCGGGCATGATCGACCGGCTGATCGACGGGGAGGCCAAGGGCTCCAGAACGACACGGAAGACCAAGATCATCGCAGGGGCGCGGTCGAGACTCATCGAGATGATCGACGAAGCGTTGGAGAATGTGGCGAACTGGGCCACCGCGGTTCGCGAGGTACAGATCCGACGCCCATCCAGCACGGACGAGTGGCTGGTCAGAGGGCTGGCCGAACTCCGGCAGGTCGTCGGCCGAAAGAGAGCCGAACTCCACGCCGAGCTCGGGGCCTTGCGCGCGCAGGCCGATCACCTGCTCAGCGCCGCCGCGGCAGGTGCGACACATCTGATCAACGACACCCTGCACCTGCTAGATGGCGAAGCGCTCGGCGAGACCGAACCGTCGGTGGCAGTGGTGCTCAATCAGGATCTTCTGTTCGCACCGGAGGTCCTGCTCGACGCGAATGGCCTTCAGCCCCGGGAACGTCCCCCTATCGAGACGATCGCCCGCATCGCGACCGAGGACGCGCTCGACTGGCGCGGTGCCTTCAACGCCCGGGCCTCGCGCCTCGATCACGAAGGCACACGCGCCATCGTGGAGGTGGTCTGCCGTCACGACCCCGAGCTCGGGAACGAACTGCGGCACACGCGGGACGCGCTCGTCACCGAGGCCGTGGCGCGGCGCGACGAGCGGGTGGAGGAGGTCTTGGACCGGCTCGCCGGATGGCGGAAGGACGGCGCCATCCCCGAGCTCGACGCGACGAGGATCGCGAGCGGGCTCACATCGTTGCAGCGCTCGGCACGTGAGGATTTCGGGATCACCGCAGAGGAGATCACGTTTCTGGAGTCGGAGGCGGCGTCCATCCGCGTGGAGCGCATCGCCGCCGTGGAACGATTGCTCGACCAGAAAAGCGTGGATCACCCGGACGTACGCGCCGCCGCGTCCCGCATCAGGGAGCACATCGCCATCGGCGACCTGACCACGGCCCGCGAGTTCCTCCAGCAGGCGGAGGCGGGCAGGCCGTTACCGGCCGTGCACAAGACGGTGGATCATTTCGACCTCTTCTTTCCGCGCTTTCCCGAGGCGTTCGAGGGCATGTCACTGCAGTCTTCCGGGGGACGGGCTCGCAAGCAGGAGAGCGACGAGTGGGTCACCGAGTTGATGGAGGCGATCCGGAGTGGACGGGAGGTCGCCGATACCGACCTGCGCCGTGTCCTGTCCGGGGCGAGCTTGACTGTCCAGGCCATGCCGCCCGGCCGGCGCGAGGAGTCCAAGGAAGGGCTGCGATTGTGGAGGTCGCTCGCTCAGGGCCCCAAGTCCCATGGGAACCTCGGCGCGGCCATCAAGGCCGTGCTCCGGATGATCGGACTGGAGGGCCGTCAGGAGTCCGCCGGTCAGGAGCAGAACAGGCTGTGGGTGACCCTGCACAACGTGCGGTACGGTGACGCGCTCCTGCCGGAGTTCGGGTCGAAGATGAGCCCTTCAGGGGAGAGCATGCGCCTGCTGTTCGTTTGGCGCCGGCCGGGGCCGCACCAGCTGATCGAGTGGCTCAAAGACGAGCCACAGGACCGTACCGTCCTGGTCTTCTACTTCGGGGTTCTCTCGCCCGCACAGCGCGAGCAGCTCACCATGGCGTGCCGCAGGCGGCCTCGTCCGGTGACCGCTGTGATCGATGACGCCGCGATCAGCTACCTGGCCGCCCTGCCGGAGGCCGGCTGGACCGCCACCGTCAGCCTGCTCGCTCCGTTCAGCGCGGCCAACCCCTACGCGCCCACCGGCGACGTGCCAATGGAGATGTTCTACGGGCGTTCGTCCCAGCTCTCCAGTGTGATCAGCGCCTCGGGCTCGTCCATCGTGTACGGCGGGCGCCAGCTCGGCAAGTCGGCGCTGCTGCGCGAGGCCGCCGGGACGCTGCGCAGGAGCGATCCCGACCGCGTGGTCATCCTTGAGCCCATCCAGGAGATCGGCAAGGTCGTCCCGGAGGGCATGCTGTGGCCGCGTCTCGCCACCCGGCTCGCCGAGGCGGGGGTGCTTGCGCAGACCGGTGCGACGCTCAAGGATCGTGAGGAAATCTGCCAGGCGGTGAAGCGGTGGGCGGAGCAGGACTCAGCCCGGCAGTTACTGATCCTGCTGGACGAGGCGGACGCGTTCCTCAACCAGGACGCCCGGAACGCGAAGTTCACCAATGTCGAGGCGCTGCGCGACCTGATGCAGGCCACGGACCGGCGGGTCAAGGTGGTCTTCGCCGGTCTGCACCAGACTGCCCGGTTCCAGAGCCTGTCCAACCAGCCTTTCCCGCACCTGGGAGCGCCTATCCCGATCGGTCCGCTGGATCCGCAGGACGCCTTCGACCTGCTCACCCGGCCGCTCATGGCGCTCGGCTTCCGCTTCCCGCCCACGCTGGCGGCGCGAGTGATCGCCGAAGCGAACAACGCCCCGGCGCTCATCCAGCTCTTCGCCGAGGCTCTGCTCCGGCGGCTGCGGCGCATGCCCATCCAGGGGGGCGCCTTGCCGTACGAGATCACTTCCGACGACGTGGACGCCGTCTGGCACGACAAGGCGCTTGAGGTGGGCTTCCGCGACCGCTTCGAATGGACGCTCGATCTGGACAAACGCTACAAGGTGATCGCTTACGTGGTCGCCTTCCACGCGCTCGCCTATGGCACGGACAACACGCTCGGCGTCCAGGAGTTGCGGAACGAATGCCTCGCCGTATGGCCGGCCGGGTTCGAGAGCTGCACCAGCGACGGCTTCCGCGGACTGCTGGAAGAGTGCGTCAATCTCGGGGTTCTGGCCGCTGACTCCGGCGGCTACCGCCTGCGGACGCCACATGTCCTCACCTTGCTGGGCGGTGCTGAAGAGGTGGACACGGTCCTGTCCAAAGCCGACGAGTTCGAGCAGCCTGACTCCTTCGACGCGTACGCCTATCGTGCCGTCTACCAGGAAGGCCCTGACCGATCTCCGCTCACTGGTGAGCAGGTGAGCCGCCTGTTCGATCGTCGTGACGGCGTCTATGTGATCGCGGGTTCCGCCGCACTTCATATTGAACGCGTGGGCGCGGCTCTGGAGGAGGAGGCCGGGCGGCAGCACGTCGCAGAGGTCTGGCGGGTGCAGCGGAACAACTGCACCTTCGAGGGCGCCGTGAAGCGGAGTAGGGACGGCGGCGGTCACAACGTCGTGGTCGTCGAGCTCACCGGCCGCTCGGAGGAGTATGCGATGGAGAGCCTGGATGCTGCGGCCAGGGCTGTGGCCACGGACAGCGACACGGGCGGAGGTGGGACGCTGGCGGTTGCGCTGGTGGCGCCCCCGGAATTCATCCCCTTCTGGCTAGCCTCCGCCACGAACTCCGACGAGCCGTCCCGGCAGGCCTGGCTCATGGAACTGCGGCGCTACGACCAGCCGGACGTGCGCCAGTGGATGAACGACACAGACGACGACTTGGGTTACCGGGACGTGGCTGGGCAGGAGGCCCTGCTGAGGGTCACCGGCGGCTGGCCACTATTGATCAGCAAGGTCATCGAAGGACGCCACTCTGACCGGGAACAGGCACTCGAACACTGCCGGGCCTGGATCGGGGACAACCTCATGAAGTTCATCTCGTCGACCGGCGTGCGCGGGGAAGCCACGTTGTGGCAGGCCTGGCGGCACATCGTTGACCTCGGCGCGGCGCGCCCGGATGAACTGGCCGACTACCTGGAGATGGCCGGCGAGGAGCCGTCCAGCCCTCTCAACCGGGACCTGCTCGCGGTCCACGGCTACCCGTCCTACGCAGCCCTGGTCGACGTTCTCCGGACGCTCGGCGCGCTGGAGCCGAAGGCGGACGGAACCTTCGCGTGCGAGCCGGTCCTGGCCGCGGCGACCAAGCGGCTGGAGGACCACGAATGACGGACGTGTTATCGCCCCTGCTGAAGGCGGCGGCGGACGTGGTGCTCTCCCGCCCGGCGCTGGCCGATTACGGTGATGACGCGGACCGGTTCGTCGCGGACCATCGGGGCGACCTGCTCGACATGCTGATGCGATCGGAGGAACTGCGGCGGCTCGCTCAGGCTCGCTTGCGGATCCCCGGCTCGCAGCGGACAGAGCGCGATGTCGCCCACCTCCTGCTGCACACGGATGCAGAGGTGCGGGTGGCTGCGGCGCGCGTCGTGGAAGCGATCACCAGGAGATCGCCGAATGTGGCCGCCGACCGCAAGCTGCGCCGCCTCAACGACAAGATCGCAGAGTTGAAGGAAAGGCTCCGTACGGCGAACGGTCGGCTCAACTACGCCATCGCCGACGTCGAGACCTACCGGGAGGCGGCGCGCGAGGCGACGGAACGGGCCGACCTGTTGGACTCTGAACTGGAGGCGACGCACCTGCAACTGCGCGACCGGAGGTTCATGACCTCGGCGCTCCTGGCCCTGCTGCAGGAAGAACCTTCCGAGCCCGAAGGAGACTCGAGTACCCGCGATCCGCACCGGCTGAAGCCGGAGCCCGCCGAGCAGCCATCCTCACCTTTGGAATCCGCGGCGCGTGCCGCCGGGATCGGCCCCGACGAGCTGGTCAAGGCTCTTCAGGCGCTCATCGAACCGTCGAGGGCCCCGGACACCGTCGCGGTGGCCGCGGTCCGGGAACGCGACCTGCGTGTTGTCCCTCTGGGCGGTGGGACGCGGATCGGCGGCTCATGCCTGCTGGTCGAGTCCGGTGGAACTCGTGTCCTCGTCGACGCCGGGCTTGTGCCGGGAGATCCGTCCCAGCCGCCTCAGGACATCGACCAGGGCCTCAGCGGCCTCGTGCACGCCGTCGTGGTGACGCACGCACACAACGACCACTGTGGTTACGTTCCCGCTCTGGCCGAGCGGCTTCCGGACCTGCGGATCGTCGCGACTCCGGAGACCACCCGGCTCATGCCGGCGATGTGGGCCGACTCGGTGAAGATCATGGAGCAGCGGCGGCAGCTGGCCGGCACCTGGGGCGCCAAGACGGAGCCGCTGTACGGGCGGGCAGCGATCGCCAGAGCCACACAAGGGTGCGAGGAACTGGCCTTCGGTGTGCCTCGCCGGATCGGGGATCTCACGGTCGAGTTGTTCCCGGCGGGTCACATCCTCGGCGCCGCCGGGGTGGTGATCCGGGCGGGGGACTCCACCGTTGTGGTCACCGGCGACATCTCCGGATTCCGGCAGCACAGCGTCGGCGGATACGCCTTCCCGGAGTCCGCCCGATACGCCGACCTGCTGGTGATGGAATCCACCTGCTGTGCCGAGGATCACCAAGAGCGGGGCGACCTGGTCGACGCGCTCGTCAAGGCCGTCGAGAGTGTTTACGCCGGCGGCGGCCGGGTGCTCATCCCGGCGTTCGCCCTGGGCCGGGCGCAGGAACTCAGCCTGATCATGCGTGACCGACTGCCGCACATCCCGGTCCTCCTCGACGGAATGGCCGCGGAGATCGGCCGCTCCTTCGAGACGGTGACCGCCGGTGGCCCGCATCCGCTGTCGGTCTTCGGAGATAACGTCTCCCGCGCCCGTCCGGGTGACCTGGCCGAATTCACCCGGGGAGTCGTGGTCAGCACCTCCGGAATGCTCACGGGCGGCCCCGCCGTCCGCTGGGCGGCCGCGATCCTGCCGGACCCGAAGAACGCCCTGTTCTTGTCCGGATACCAGGACGAGGAGTCCCCGGGGCGGCGGCTGCTGGAGGCTGCTCAGGGCGGGGCGTCGCACTTGGTCATCGACGACATGGGTGAGGAGAAGAAGATCCCGCTGCGGGCCCGGGTGGAGATGATGCGACTGTCGGCGCACGCCGACAAGCGAGGGCTGCTCGACATCGCCGACGAGGTCGCTGCCCGCGAGGTGATGCTCGTCCACGGCCTGGCCAAACGCCAGGCCGATTTCCGGGAGATCCTCCGCCTCCGCGGCCACACCACCGTCCCTACCGTCGCATGGCGTGCCCGTTGAACCTCCAACCCGGTCCCTACTCCGGGTCACCGACTTTCCGCGTCGAGTGTGGGCTGCAGAGGACGACGCAAGTCCTTGGCGGCCGGAGAGAGAACAAGGTTTGACTCTCATCTACCACATCACTCATGTGGGGAACCTGGCGAGCATGATCGATCGCGATCTGATTTGCGATCATGACCGGCAGACGGGTGTGTTACCTTCGGTGAACATCGGACATACGCACATCAAGGAGCGTAGATCCCGGAGGGCTGTGCCCTGCGGGGCAGGCGGTACCCTCGCCGACTACGTGCCGTTCTACTTCGCTCCCCGGTCCCCCATGCTCTATGCGGTACATCGGCGCAACGTCGAAGGGGTCACGGCGCGGCAAGAGGACATCGTTTACCTCGTCACCACCTGTGAGTCCGTCCTCACGGCTGGGTTGGCTTTCGCATTCACCGATGGTCACGCCATCATGGGGTTCAGTGGGTTCTACGATGATCTGCGTCACCTTGACAAGATCGACTGGGAGGTCATGGCGGCTCGGTACTGGAATGACACTGACGGAACGGGTGAACGGCCACGAAAGCGCCAAGCGGAATTCTTGGTCCATAAGCGGTTCCCGTGGTCGCTGATCACTGAGATCGGCGTCATGACCGAGGCGGCGCGCAGGCGAGTCGGTTCGATCATCACGGAGATCGAACACCAGCCCGAAATAATTGTCCGTCGCGAGTGGTACTACTGAACGAAGGGAGGTCATCATGCTCACGCTGCGCAGCGGCAACCTTCTCGACGCTGATGTCGAGGCGCTGGTCAACACGGTGAACACCGTCGGTGTGGCCGGCAAGGGCATCGCCCTGCAGTTCCGTCAGGCGTATCCGGAGAACTTCAAGGCGTACGCCAGAGCCTGCAAGCGCGGCGAAGTGGTCCCGGGGAAGATGTTCGTCTACGACGATGGACGCATGGGAAGTGGGCGCTACGTCATCAACTTCCCCACCAAGCGCCACTGGCGAGCCGACTCGCGTTTGGAGGACATACGGTCCGGCCTGGCCGATCTCGTTCGTGTCCTCCGTGAGCTCGACATACGATCGGTTGCGATACCTCCCTTGGGGTGTGGTAATGGCGGATTGAGCTGGAATGTCGTCTTCCCCTTGATAGAGGAAGCAGCGGCCAAGCTGCTCGATGTCGAGGTGGTCGTCTACCGCCCCGAGGGCTCGCCTGACCCTGAAAAGATGATCGTGCGCACTCGGCGCCCGCCACTCACCATCAACCGCGCCGCCGTTCTCGCGCTCTTCGGACGCTACCTGCTACCCGACTACCGCTTGACCGCGCTTGAAGCGCAGAAACTCACCTACTTCCTGCAAGAGTGCGGCCAGCCGCTCCGGCTGAAGTTCGCCAAAGGGAAGTACGGCCCGTACGCAGAGAATCTCAATCACGCGCTACAGCAGCTCGAGGCCCACTTCATCCGGGGCTATGGTGACCGGACCCAGGGTTCTCGGATCCACCTCCTGCCTGGCGCAGCAGAAGAGGCGAGCCAGGTTCTCGCTCAGGACGAGGAGACCGGAGCCCGAGTAGCCCGTGTCGCCGCGATCATCGAGGGCTTCGAGACTCCTTATGGCCTCGAACTTCTTTCGACGGTTCACTGGGCTGTCATGGAGACCGGAAGTACTGACGCGACTGAGCTGAGCAGGTACATCCGCGACTGGTCTCCCCGTAAGGGGGCGCTGTTCGAGCCGTCGCATGTCAGTGCCGCGTTGGAACATCTCCGGCAGTTGAACTTCCTACCGCTGCCCATGAAAGGCTGATCTGCATCGATCAGGTGGGGCATGCAAAGTCCCGGGGCCGTCGAACGCCCGAGTCAGAGATGCCAATGCGGTAGCGTGTCCGACGCTTCTACGCGTCTCCAGGGATCACCCAAAGCCGGGTCCTTGATCTTCGAGGACACACGCAAGTGCAACGCCTACGCCAGCGGCCCCTACACCAAGACCTGCGGTGAGAACGCCACGATCAATGGCAGGGTTGAAATAGGAGTGGTGAACGTCTCCGCGCAGTCAGGGTTCAACTCCTCCTCGTCCATCATTTGGACGGTCAACAAGAAGGTCTGGTTGTGCGGCAATTCGCTGGAGAGCGGAGACGACACCAGCTCGCGGATCGCCGAGGCTCGCGAGTACTGATGAGGCGTATCTGATAAGGAGTTTCGCCATGCGTGCCCTGATTCGCCTGATCTTGCCGGCCGTCCTGGTCATGGCCATGACGGCCGGCAGCGCGGATGAGGGCCCGCGGCTGCTCCTCGGCGAGGACCCGGACACGGGCGAGACCGCCTCGATCGGTGTCGTGCTGGCCGACACCGTGGCCCGCGGCTCCTATTCACTGGGCGGCTGGGTGATGTGCCTGAACAGGCCCGGCTCCGTCACGATCGACAAGATCGACCTGGTCGGACCGGATGGCGGCATCGTTCTCCAGGCGTTCTCGTCCCGGCTGCAGAGCCGTACACGTGCCATGATCGGCAACGCCGAGCAGCCCTTGACCGAGGTCGGCTTCCCGGCCCGCAGCCCCGCCGTGACCACGGTCTGCGCGAAGGAGAACCAGGACACCCTTCTCACAGAGCTCGGTCTTCAGTACGGGAAGACCGGTGACGCGACCGCACACTCGGAAGGTGTGCGGCTCACCTACACCTCAAGCGGCCGGCAGCGCACCGTCGACTTCGCCTTGGACGTCCGGCTGTGCGCACCCGATGACACGGATACGGAGCAGTGCAGGGACCTGTTCAAGGAACTGCGGAGCCCGGACCAGGGCTGAATCGGCGACGGCTCGCGACCAGGTCATGCCAGGGCCTCGTGCAGGGGCTCGGGGCAGAGTTCGGCCCAGGTGGTGGTCCTGCGGTGGCCGATGGCGAACCCCCAGCAGGTGGCGACCTCGTCCACCAGGCGCAGCCCCCGGCCGCGCAGATCCACCTCGTCCAGATCCCCGGCCCACTCGGGGAACGCCTCCGAACCGGCCGGGCGCATGCACGGCACCCCGCCCGCGCCGTCATCACGCACCTCGACCCGTACGCGGGCGCCGACGTGCAGCACGTACAGCGTCACCGTGCCGCCGGGCAGGGACGAGTGGGAGTGCTGCACGCTGTTGGAGACCAGCTCGGAGACCACCAGCAGCGCCTCCTCCAGGAGCGGGCACCCGTCGAGCAGCCTGCGCGCGAAGGCGCGAGCCACACCCACCTGGTCGACCCGCCCGGCGACCGTGACGAACCCCGCAACGGTCCGCGTACTCGGCCCCGCAGCCTGGCCGTGGTCGGTGTCGTCGGCTCCCTTCTGGCCAGGGACGATCACCCCCGGCGGCCTGTCGGCCTTCTGGCCGCAGGTCGCGCGAACCCGTGCCGCCTCCGCCGCCTGGGCCTGAGCCGCTCCCGCCCCGCCCTCGTCTGGCATCCGCTGCGCAGGCACCCCGTTCCACAAGGGGGCGCTGACCCGCCCCACCTCCCGCTCCAGCACCTGAAGCACCCGTGCCCCGGCCTCCAGCAATTCGGCCTGCCCCGCCTCTCGCCCCACTTGCCAACCTCCGCAGGCTCCTGCGAGTGCCGTCACGGCCATCGCAACCTCCATCGATGTCACTGAGCGTGCTTGCTCGGTGACTCTGAATGAGAGAGTGCAGGTGAGATTCTCGCCTTCGCAACCGAGTTCGAGGAACTTCTCAAGATTCTTTTGAGAGTCGACTGCGGCTCCGTGATGGATCGATCACACTGAGCGACATGGCTTATCGACCTACGGTTCGAGCGCGACGTCTTGCACGTGAACTCCGTCGGCTTCGTGAGCAGCAGGGCCTGACCTTGCAAGAGGTGGCGGACGGGCTCGGCTGGTCACGCGCGAAGGTGTCCCGTGTTGAGACGGCGCAGATCCGGCCACACCATGGAGACGTAGCGGACCTGCTCGACCTCTACGGCGTATCGAGCCCGGAACGCGACGCGCTGGTCACCCTCGCCAGGGAGATCAGACGTCGTGGCTGGTGGACCGCCTACCTCGACGTGTTCAGCGGCAGCTACGTGGCGCTCGAAGACGAGGCGTCATGCATTCGCACCTGGCATCCGCAACTCATTCATGGCTTGTTGCAGACGGCGGACTACGCTCGTGCCGTCATTCGTGCCGGACGTGTCGGCATCGACGACAGCGAGGTGGACAGGAGGGTCGCCGCTCGTATGGTGCGGCAGGCCTTGCTGACGAGAGATGGGGCTCCTGGGCTGCACATGATCCTTGACGAGGCGGTCATTCGTCGATGGGTCGGTGGTCGCGACGTCATGAAGGCACAGTTGGACGCATTGGCGTACCATGCCGGCCGCCCCAATATCACGATCCAGATCACTCCTTACGCGATCGGTGAACACCCGGGCTTGGACGGCCGCTTCACGCTCCTGTCCTACCCTGACCCGGCGGATCCCGATATCGCGTACATAGAAGGCACCATGGGTGATGTCTACATAGAAAGCGCAGAAGAGGTCGGGGCGCATAAGCTGAGATTCGAGCGCATAAGCGCTCTGGCCATGTCTCCCGAGGACTCGGTCAAACTGATCACCAAGGTGGCGCAGGAGTAACCGTGGAAGCTCTCCCCCCTCACGTAACCGGCCTTGAATGGCGGAAGTCGACTTTCAGTGGAAGCGGCGACGAGTGCGTTGAGGTCGCCGTCTTGCCGAGCGGCCGCCATGCCGTTCGTGACTCCAAGCGGCAGAGTGGTCCCCTTGTGCAGGTCGGCTCCGACACGTGGGCGGCCTTCGTCATGGAGGTCAAAGAAGGACGCCTGTGACCTGTGGAGATGTGAGCAAAGCGTCTGGTGGCATGTCGCTGGTCGGGTGGCGTAAGAGCAGCTACAGCGGTGGCAATGGTGGGAGCTGCGTCGAGGTCGCAGCGCTCGCCGAGGGTCGTATCGCGGTGCGTGACAGTAAGAACATCGGCCCTGTCGTGATCCTGGCTGACACCGGCTGGCGCTCGTTCCTTGGCGAGCTGAAGGCACGGGAGGTCAATGGCAGGGGTGGCGTCAACCGGGCTCCGCTGGGGTGAAGGCGCGAACATCCCTGGCGCCGCCAGGCTGACGCGCTCCCAGAAGTCGCTGACGAAGATGACATATCGGGCCACAAGGGGGGAACGCTTGCGTGCTCTGGTGGGATTGACGGTGGGAATCGTCGTCGCTTACGTGCTGGGATTCTTCCTGAGATTCTTGGGACTGATCGGCCCATGGGAGATGCTGCTCATCGCTGCCGTGGGATGCGCAGCCGGCGCCTTCGCGGCTGTCAGGCTGGGAAGACGTACTCCTCGCGCCTAAGTTTCATGCTCTCGGTCCGTCGGCTTCGGCGTGGCATCTCTGCGCGGTGGCCATGTCCGCGGAGGGCTCGATCGACTCGGCGCCGCCGACGTCACACTCCGAGACGACTTGGTAACGCAGATCAATGAAACGGCTGCGGAGGCTGCCGTCGTACAGTGATGATATGGCCGTGTTGACAGTACAGATCGATGCGAAGACGGAGAAGGCTCTCGCGGAGCTGACCGCCGACGGCAGATCGGCCACGGACGTCGTCCGCGAAGCGCTGCTCATCGCCAATCGGCTCCGTCGCATGGAAGTCGCCCGGATCGAGGCGCAGGAGCTCGCCAATGACCCGGATGACCTCGCAGAAATTCGTGCCATACGCCGTGACCTGGGTGAAGACTGTGCGCGGTGATGTCTACAAGGTACGCATGCCACGCGAAGCCGCAGGGCACGAGCAGCGAGGCGAGCGGTTCGCCGTACTTCTGCAGTCGAACACGCTCGCCTCGCTCTCCACGTTGATCGTCGCTCCCACGTCGACCAGTGCCCGTCCGATGACGTTCCGGCCTGAGATCGAGCTGAACGGGAAGACCACCCGAGTTCTCGTCGATCAGCTCACCGCTCTGGACACTTCCCGGCTTGGCGACTTCGCCGGTCGGCTGGATCGCTCCGAGATCGAGGAGGTCAATGAGGCGCTTCATGTCATGCTCGGTCTCTTGGCGTGAAGCGAACGAAGACCGTCGCAGGCGGTAGGCCCTTCAGCGGGCGACCGTGAAGCCGTGCCGTGGTGGGTGCCGCGGGGGGCGATCGGCGGCCGGATCTGCGACTCGCGGACCAATCGGCGGTACCTGTCGGGGTCGTAGCCGCGCATCGGCGGCATAAGTAAGGTGTCCCTTCCATTATGTCAGGCACACTTGACCTAATGGAAGGGACGGCTTACCTTCGTCGCATGGCGAAGCAGATGGAGCAGGACCAGGTGACGCGTGCGGCCCGCCGCGCCGTGCTCATCGATGGCTTACCCGTGTCTACTTTGGGAGTGGTAGCCCTCGCGCTGGGCAGCACGCCCGATCAGAGCACCGCCCAGAAGACCTGGTGGATCGCGACCACCATCGTGTTCACTCTCGCGGTGGCCTGGGTGCTACTGCGGGCGTTCCGGCGCGCGGACGAATACCTGCGCAGGATTCAGCTGGAGAGCATGGCCGTCGCGTTCGCCGCGGTCCTCGTGGGGCTGCAGGTGGCCACCCTGCTCGATGCCGCGGGCATCGTCCAGCTCCACCAGCTCGCGCAGCTGATCCTCCTCGGTGGCGTGGCGCTCTGGCTGCTGATCGCCGACCTGCGCACTCGCTTCCACCGCTGAAGGGGGAGCATCCGTGAAGAACCGGCTACGCGAACTGCGGGCGGCTCGCCGATGGAGCCAGGCCGATCTGGCCGACCGGTGCCACGTCTCCCGGCAGGCCATCAATGCCATCGAAACCGAGCGGTACGACCCCAGCCTGCCTCTGGCGTTCACCATCGCCGAGGTCTTCGGCCTGACCATCGAGGAGATCTTCCGCCCTGACCGGGCGGAAGATACCGGCAACCCGGTCTGACATCGAGCCGCCCCCTGACGGCCGCGGAGGGAAGCGGTGCCGTTTCAACGGGCTGCGCGCTGCCGCGAGCGCGGTGATGGCCCGGTGATCAGGGGTACGTGGCGGCCCGCAACGCGCGAACATGTGCGGCCGGATGGTCAGGGAGCGGAGCCGGGCCCGCCCCCTGCCCGTGGGTCAGGCGTAGTACCGGTAGTTGACCCTGGTCTTGGCCCGGGTGTTGAAGTTGATCTCGCCGTCGTCGTAGCGGTTCCACATGCCGGCGAGCTTCGCCGTGCGTACGGTGCACCCGGCCGAACGGACCCCTCTGGGGCGGATGCTGCCGACGTAGTCCGTACAGGTGCCGACCTTCGTGCCGTTGACGTAGAGCCGGACGGTCAGGTTGACGCTGTAGAGCTGCTTACGGGAGATGTTCTTGATCCGCACCTTTACGTGGCAGGTCCTCTTGCACGTACCGAAGGAGATCTTGTAGTCGATCAGTTGCTTCTGGGTCGTGGTGACCGATGCCGGCGCGCTCTGCCCGGCTGTGGACGCCGAGGCCGCCGTCGGTGCGAGAGCGATGAACCCGGCCGCGGCCGTGACCGCCAAAAACGTGCCGGTCAAACCCTTGATCATGGTGCCCCCATGGCGATGGATGGCCGCTTCCCCCGTCGAAAGCGGCACCTCATCTTTGATTAGCCATCAGGCAAATGCAAGGCCAATTTAGCCCGAAATGTGATGCATCCTGCCCGAATTGGGGGATTTGAACGAGCTTTTCGGTCATCTCTATTCGGACTCGCCACCCGGGTCGGGCCGAGGCCATCCGGTTGTCACCGCGGGTTCTTGGCAGTCGCCCCGGCGGGAGGCCGGCGGCAGGCGGATAGCCCTCGCGCGAGTACGCGCGTCGCGCCAGATCCGGAAGCACGGGACATGTCGTGCGGGGACCCGGCCCGCCGAAGCCATGCTCCGCGGGCCGGGGTGATCGATGAGATGGCCCTCAGCGCGCGGGGGTGAATTCCCAGACCTGGTTGAGTTGGTTGCTCAGCGAGGTGTAGTCGATCTTCGCGAGAACCGGGCGCTTCAGCGCCTTCAGGGCCTTGGTGAAGTCCGCGCCGGTGCAGTCCTTGCGGCCGAGACCGTTCTTCTGGGCGTTGGACCGGTCGGCCAGCCAGGGGGAGCCGCACGAGCGGGTGGTACGGGTGAACGTCAGGGCCGTGTAGCCCAGCCTGATCGACTTCTTGCCCCTGGTGAACAGGACGGTCGTGTCGTTCACCCGCCTGATCGTGCCGTAGGCGGTCTTCGACGAGCCGGGCAGGGCGAGGACCTCGTAGACGCGCTTCTTCGCGCCCAGCGAGATCTTGACCGGCGTGGGGCCGAGGCCGAGCGCGAAGGCCAGGTCCGCGGGCTTGCACCGGGTGGTGCCCAGGCCCTTGGCGTCGACCTTGACGACTCCCTCGGTCTCCTTCAGGTCGCAGGCGGAGGTGACCCTGCGGAACTCGGCGCGTGAGTAGTCGATCCGCCGCTCCTTGGCTCCCGGGATGGGGGAGAAGGTGTAGCGCGGCGGGCCGCTCCGCCGGTTCAGGGTGGCCTTGACCGGCAGGACGCGCAGAACGCCGGTCCCGTCCGCCCAGGCGAACCCGTAGACCGCCGTGGGCGTCGCGGAACTCGCGGTGCTCGTGGACGTGGCGGACGCGTCGGCGGAGGAGGTGAACAGGGCCGGGACGCAGAACGCGGTGAGCGCGGCGGCGGCGAGCGGGCGCAGCATGAACGGTCTCCTAAGGGTGGATCGTGTCGGTCCGAAATGTACCGCCTGGCACTCTGGCACCTCCCGCCGCCCGCCACTAGGGAAAACTGCGCGTTCCGCGCGGCATCCTCGGCGGTACCCGCAAGCCCTCGCGCCCTCGCGTATAAGGCATTCGAGGAGACCGTGGAAGCGGCCCTCCGCGCAGAAATCCGGTCGCTGCTCAGCCGTCGCCGGCGGCTCGCCAGGATGGGCGGCCGATCGCCTTCTCGTAGGCGGGGCGCACGTCCACCGTGTCGTACACGATGTTCAGCACGGCGACCCGGCTCTGCGCGTCCAGCTCCAGGACATCGACCACGTCGAACGGCGCCGCGTCGCCGTTGGCCAGCCGCCAGTCGTAGTGGAACCACACGTTCACCAGCGTCTCGCCAGTGGCCGTCTCACCCGTGGTCACCCCGCGCAGCGTCAGGTGCGAGGCCGAGGTGTCGGCCAGGACCGCCGGATAGAACTCCGCCGCCGGCATGGGCCCGTACAAGGGAGAACGCACCATGCCATCGGGGGTGAAAAGCCGCAGGATGCCGTCCAGATCTCCATCACCCAACGCCGCAAGGTAGGCGTCGGCCAGTTCACGGGGCGTCACACCGAAATGCTAACCACCACCCTCGTACGACGCGCGACTTCAAAGGCCTGGCGGATCTCTGCGGCGAAGGCGGGCACATCGGCGAGCAGGAGAAGCGGAGGAGGCGCTCGCGGAGTGCGAAGCGGAAAGGGCTGCCGTCGTTCGGGCGGGAAGAGGGACGCGGGTGGTGGTGTTGAGGGGGCGGCGGCGTCGAGCGTAGGGCTGGGCGCCGTGAAGGGAGAGGTCGATGAGCTACGAGGAGTACCAGCGCGGGTGCCTCTTCTTCGAGGCGAAGGACTACGCCGAGGCGGCGCGCATCCTCACGCCGATCGTGGACGCCGAGCCGGGGAACCGGGCGGCCGTCGAGCTGCTGGCGCGGGCCTACTTCCACAGCGCCCAGCTCGGCCGCGCCGAGGAGACCTTCCGCCGGCTGCTGGAGCTGGACCCGGCCAACGGCTGGGCGTACGAGGCGCTGGCCCGGACGCTTGAGCGCCGCAGCCGGCACGACGAGGCCGAGCGCTACCGCAAGCTGGCCGATGCCATGGGCTTCGGCCCGGCCGAGCAGGTCGACGTCTCGGTGTACGCCGCCGATCTCGCCTGACCCGACCGGCCTCGACGGCCACTCGCCGGGTCACCATATGGCGCGCCGCACGGGGAGCCGGGCGGCGCGCCCGCCCGGTGTACGGGGCGTGACGGGGCGGGGGCGGGGGTGATTCGGGGGCGTCATAGCCGGATGTGGCGGAGAGTGCGTGTGCGGTTACCCGGTTTTGTTCCGGATGCCACAGGTCGGAAACCCCGGCCGGATGGACTCTGGGCAGTGACCACCGCGGGTCCGGTGGGTCACCTTCCTCAAGGAGGCCGGCGTGCCCGAGATGTACTTCCAGGTCAGATGGCCCGACGGTTCGCGCTCGCGCTGCTATTCCCCCTCCCTCGTCATCGCCGACTTCCTGCGGCCGGAGCAGTCCTATCCGGTGACGGAGTTCGTCGACCTGAGCGGGCGGGCGCTGCGCATCGCGGGGGAGCGGGTGCGGGAGAAATACGGTTTTTTCTGTACGAGCGCCTCCCAGCAGATCGCCGAGATCGAGGACAAGGCCGCCGGGTTCGCCGGTGAGGGCTCGGTCACCGTCGAGAGGTTCGAGCGGTGAGCGGCGGCGCGGACGGGACGGGCGAGCGGGCGCACGGCGACGGGCAGGAGTACGCCGGCGGCCGGGCCGAGGCCGGAGACGGGACGGGCGCGCTCGCCGGCGGGCACCACGCGGTCGTGGTCGTCGGCGGCGGGCAGGCCGGGCTGGCGATGAGCCACCACCTCACGCGGCGCGGCGTGGACCACGTGGTGCTGGAGCGCCACCGCATCGGCCACGAGTGGCGTTCCCGCAGGTGGGACTCGTTCTGCCTGGTCACGCCGAACTGGCAGTGCCGGCTGCCGGGCTTCCCCTACGCCGGGGACGAGCCGGACGGGTTCATGCGGCGCGACGAGATCGTCCGGTACGTCGAGGACTACGCCGCCTCGTTCGGCCCGCCCGTGCTCGAAGGGGTCACCGCCACCCGGCTGTCGGCCACCGCGGACGGCTTCGAGGTGCGTACCGACGGCGGCGCCTTCACCGCCGGGCAGGTGGTGGTGGCGACCGGGCCGTACCAGGTGCCGGTGGTCCCGCGGATCGCCGAACGGTTCCCGCCGCACATCACCCAGCTCCACTCGGGCGACTACCGCAACTCTTCCCAGCTCCCGCCGGGGGAGGTGCTGGTCGTGGGCAGCGGCCAGTCCGGCTGCCAGATCGCCGAGGACCTGCACCTGGACGGCCGCCGGGTCCACCTCGCGGTCGGGTCGGCGCCCCGGGTCGCCCGCTTCTACCGGGGCCGGGACGTGGTGGCCTGGCTCGACCTGATGGGCCACTACGACCGGCCGGTGACCTCCTTCGACGACCCGCAGGCCGTGCGGGCCCGCGCCAATCACTACGTGACCGGCCGGGACGGCGGGCGCGACATCGACCTGCGGGCCTTCGCGCGTGACGGGATGCGCCTGTACGGCAGGCTCGCCGGGGTCGAGGACGGGGTCATCACCTTCGGGGCCGATCTGCGGCGCGACCTCGACCACGCCGACGCGGTGTCCGAGAGCATCAAGGACGCCATCGACGCCTTCATCTCCGCGCACGGCATCACGGCGCCGGCCGAGCCGCGCTACCGGCCGGTGTGGGAGCCGGAGGACGGGCCGCCGGCCCGGCTGGACGCGAGCCGGGTCACCTCGGTGATCTGGTGTACCGGGTTCCGCGCCGATTACCGGTGGATCACCGTGCCGGTCTTCGACGGCGCCGGGCGTCCGGTGCACGAGCGCGGGGTCACGCCGGTCCCGGGGCTGTACTTCCTCGGCCTGCCGTGGCAGCACACGTGGGGGTCGGGCCGGTTCTCCGGCGTCGGCGCCGACGCCGAGCACCTGGCCGGCCGGATCGGCTCGTGGTCCGGGTCTCCCGCGGTCCGGGCGCCGGCACCGCCACGGCCGCGTACCCCGTCCGGAGCCGGCGCGGCCGGTGGCATCGGCCGGGCGGAGCGGATCGGGGTGCTCGACGGAGCCGGCGGGAGCGCCGGCGGTGTCGAGGATCCCGGAAGGTACTTCATCCACCCCGAGCTGCTGGGGAGCTGAGCCGTGGTCTACGACGCCCACCGCCACCTCGGCGTGCTCCCCGCCTACCCCTTCTACGGCGGCCCGCCCGTCCGGCCGGACGTGACCGCCCGGGCCACCGTGGACGCCCTGCTGGACGACCTGTACGCCGAGGGCACCGAGCGGGCGCTGGTGCTGCCGAACTACGGCGTACCCGACCCGGCCATCGCCTTCGGGTTCAACGAGCTGGTCCTGGAGGCGGCGACCCGCGACGAACGCCTTCGCTGCGGGCTGTGGGTCTCGCCCCGCCCGCAGGACGCCGAGCGCACCGCGGCGGCGCTGGCGCTGGCGGGTGAGCCCGGCGTGCGGGCGCTCAAGCTGAGCTTCCTGCTCGGCGGCCGGCCCACCGACACCGGCTGCCGTCCCGCGCTGGACCTGATCTTCGCCACCGCCCGCGCCCACGACCTGGTCGTCCACGTGCACACCTCGCCCGGCGCCGCCTCCGACATCGACGAGGTGGGGCACCTGGTGGAGTGGTACGGCGACGCGGTGGCGATCCACCTGGTGCACTTCGGCGGCGGGATGAGCGGCCACATCAAGCTGGCCGGCTCGCGGTTCTTCGACTGGATCGACGCCGGCAAACGGGTCTACACCGACCTGTCGTGGGCCATCGGTTTCACGCCGCGCTGGCTGGCGGCCGAGATCGAGCGGCGCGGTGCCGGCCACGACCGGGTCCTGTTCGCCAGCGACGAGCCCTGGGGGGACTACACCGGCGAGCGGGCCCGGCTCGGCGCGGCGGTCGGCGACGGCGAGCTTGCCCGGCTGATGTTCCACGACACCTTCGACAAGCTCTACGGCTGACCCGCGCCCGGCCTCGCGCCGGCCGAACCCGTACCCGACCCCGAACCGAACGCGTACCGGCCTGCCCCGCGAATCGGAACCGAGCCGGGATCCGCCGTTGCGACATCGCCAGGCCGGTACGACGGCACCTGTTCCGGCAGCCACCGACGAATCACCCGCACACCACGTGGCATCGCCTTCCCGGCCGCCGTGCCCGACGTACCACGTGTGCACCCCGGTAACACACCAGCCGCCCACCTGTCTCGACAAGGAGATGCCCATGTCCGAACTGACCGACCTCGAGAAGCAGAGCCTCACGGAGATCCCGCACCCGTCGCTGCCCGAAGGCACCAGCATCTACGGCGGCACCAAGGTCTTCCCCGACTACCAGGCCGAGGACGGGGAGAGCTACTTCACCCTCGTTCACGGCATCGCGCACGAGTCGTCGGTCAGTTTCGTGGCGATCCTGCAGGCGACCAGGGCGCTGCGGAAGGGCTTCGAGTCGGCCATCTACTTCTACGGGCCCGGCTCGCTCAACTGCCTGGCCACCCGGGGCTTCCCGACGACGGGCAACTCGGCGTTCCCGGGCGAGCACAACATCAACAACTCGCTCAAGACCTTCATCGCGGAGGGCGGCAAGGTCTACTGCTGCCGCTTCGGGCTGTCGCTGCACGGCGCCCGCGAGGAGGACCTGATCGAGGGCGTCATCCCCACCCACCCGCTGGACGTGCAGGACGCCCTGATCCACTACGCCCGCAAGGGCGCGATCATCAACTCGACCTACATGTTCTAGGAGGGCGCGTGAGCGTCGGTACCAGGGTCGACGTGGCCATCATGGGCGTCCGCGCGGACGCCCCGGTGCGCCGCGCGGGCGGAGCCGGACCGAGCGACGACGGCCACCTGATCATGGGTGGCGCCGGCGCGGCGATCCCGCTGAACCCCGACAGTCCGTACATCGTCCGCGACGGCAGCCTGTGGCTGGGGGAGACCGATCTGGGCGTTCCCGTCCAGGCCGTGCGCCGGCCGCGCTTCTACGACCTGGTCACCGCGGACGGCGTCCCGTACGAGAAGATCGCGAAGCTGCACGGCGCGGACGTGCTGGCCACCACCGTCGTCCAGACCTGCGTCCGGTACGGCGAGGCCGACCGGTGCCGGTTCTGCACCATCGAGGAGTCGCTCAGGGCCGGGGCCACGGTCGCCGCCAAGACCCCGGCGCAGCTCGCCGAGGTCGCCGAGGCGGCCGTGCGCCTGGACGGCGTACGGCAGATGGTGATGACCACCGGTACGACCTCCGGGCCGGACCGGGGCGCGCGGGTGCTGGCCCGGTCGGTGCGCGCCGTGCTGGAGGCGGTGCCTGGCCTGCCGGTCCAGGTGCAGTGCGAGCCGCCGGCCGACCTGTCCTGGATCACCACGCTCAAGGAGGCCGGGGCCACGGCCATCGGGATCCACATCGAGTCGCTGGACGAGCGGGTGCGGGGCCGCTGGACCCCCGGCAAGGCGGCGGTGCCGCGGGCGGCATATGACGCCGCCTGGGACGAGGCGGTACGGGTGTTCGGCCGCAACCGCGTCTCCACGTACCTGCTCGTCGGTCTCGGCGAGGACCCCGGCGAGCTGGTCGAAGGTGCGGCGGAGCTGATCGGGCGCGGCGTCTATCCGTTCGTGGTGCCCTTCCGCCCGATGAAGGGCTCGCTGGCGGGGCGGGACGGCGCGCCCGCCCCGTCCCCGCGGGTGGTCCGCGAGGTCACCGAGCAGGTCGCGGCGCTGCTGCGCGCGGCCGGGATGACCGGGGCCGATCAGCGGGCCGGATGCGCGGCCTGCGGCGCCTGCGCGGCCCTCGCCGTGGCCGGCGGGTGACCGCGATGACCCGGATCGGCGACACTTCCGACCTCGGCGTCGTGCTCCTCGGCGCGCCGCCGGCCCCGAGGCCCGGTGCCAGCCCGGCACCCGGTGCCTTCCCGGCGCCCCCGTCCAGCGCCTCGCTCGCGTCCCGGTCCGGCTCCTCCCCGGAGCCCGAGTACGAGGGCTCGCCGGGGCGGCGGACGAACGACCGCCCGCTGCCGGTGGCGAACGGCTCGGTGGTCCGGGCAGATGGCGGGACGGTGTGCGAGGTACTGCTCGGGCGGCGGCCGCCGCGCTTCATCATCGAGGAGGCCGACCGGGCCGGGATCGCGGCCTACCGCGCCCTGCGCAGGAAGGTCTTCGTCGAGGAGCAGCGGCTGTTCCAGGGCCACGACCTGGACGAGCACGACTCCGACCCGCGCACCGTGGTGCTGGTCGCTCGGGGCCGGGAGGGCGCCGTGCTCGGCGGCGTCCGGCTCGGCCCGGCGACCGGCGGGCCGGACATCGGCTGGTGGCGGGGCGGGCGCCTGGCCGTCGACCCCGCCGAGCGGGGCTGGGCCGGCATCGGGCCCGCGCTGGTCCGGGCCGCCTGCGCGCGGGCCGAGGCCGCGGGTGCGCTGCGCTTCGAGGCGACCGTGCAGCCGCGCGCCGAGGCGATGTTCGCCCGGCTCGGCTGGCACACGGTGCGCACGGTGATGGTCGCCGGGGCCGCGCACCTGCTGATGCGCCGGCCGATCGGGCGGATCGCCGCCCTGGCCGAGAGCACCAAACGGCCGCTGGGCTCGCTGCTGGCCGGGCTGGCCCCCGGCGGGCCGGGGTACGTCGGTGACGACGGCGCCCCGGTGCCCGGCGGCGACCTGGTCGCCGCGTGCGACGCGATCCTGCCCGCCATGGTGGAGCGCGACCCCGAGTGGGCCGGCTGGTGCTCGGTGCTGGTCAACTGCAACGACCTCGCCGCGATGGGCGCGGTGCCGGTCGGCCTGCTCGACGCGCTCGGCGCGCGCGATGTCCGGGCCGCCGAGCGTGTGCTCGCCGGGCTGCGCGGCGCGGCCGGGGCGTACGACATCTCGGTGCTGGGCGGGCACACCCAGCTCGGCGTGCCCGCGGCGCTGTCGGTGACCGCCCTCGGCCGCGCCGAGCACCTCGTTCCGGGCGGCGGCGGCCGTCCCGGGCACCGGGTGCGGCTGACCGCCGACCTCGGCGGCGGCTGGCGCCCCGGCTACACCGGGCGGCAGTGGGACTCCACCAGCGGCCGCCGTACCCCCGAGCTGCGCGCGATGCTGGGCGCGGTCGCCGCCGCCCGTCCGGCGGCGGCCAAGGACGTCTCGATGGCGGGGATCGCCGGCACGCTCGGCATGCTCGCCGAGGCGTCCGGGTGCGGCGCCGTGCTGGACGTCGCCGCCGTCCCCCGGCCCGGCGCCGCGACCATGGGGGACTGGCTGACCTGCTTCCCCGGCTTCGCGATGCTCACCGCCGACGAGCCGGGCCGCCCCGGCCTGGCCGCGGGCCCCGCGACCGGTGCCGAGTGCGCGGAGCTGGTCGACGGGCAGGGGGTCATGCTGCGCTGGCCGGACGGCGAGCTGACCGAGGTCATCGCAGGGCCGGTGACCGGAATGGGCACCGCGGGCGACCCCGCCCCGGAAGGGCGCGGCGGTCAAGAGGGGCGGAACGCCCAACGGCGGCGGACCGCTCAAAGCGAGCAAGAGGAGAGAGGCCGGCCGGCATGAAGGTTCGCATGGGCGCGGTCGCCGCGCCGTTCGATCGCGACGTCGAGGCGTGTTTCGCCCGCATCGAGGACCTGGTGGCGCAGGCCCGTGACCAGGGTGTCGGGCTGCTCGCGCTGCCCGAGGCGTGCCTGGGCGGATACCTGCTCAGCATGGACGGCGACCCGGGGGACCTCCCGCCGGCGCTCGACCCGGACGGGCCGGAGATCCGGCGCCTTTCGGCCATCGCGGGTGACATGGTGGTCTGCGCGGGGTACTGCGAGGCCGCCGGGGCGTGGCGGTACAACAGCGCCGTCTGCGTCACCGGCGACGGCGTGCTCGGCCACCACCGCAAGGTGCACCAGCCGCTCAGCGAGGACGCCCTGTTCGCCGCCGGCGACGGGTTCGCCGCGTTCGACACCCCGGTCGGGCGGCTCGGCATGATGATCTGCTACGACAAGGCCTTCCCCGAGTCGGCGCGGTCGCTCGCCCTGGACGGCGCCGAGGTCGTGGTGTGCGTGTCGGCCTGGCCGGCGAGCCGTACGAACCCGGCGCCCGACCTGGCGCAGGACCGCTGGACCCGGCGGTTCGACCTGTTCGACCAGGCGCGGGCCCTGGAGAACCAGGTCGTGTGGGTGTCGGCCAACCAGTCGGGCACCTTCGGCTCGCTTCGCTTCGTCGGCAGCGCGAAGATCGTCGGTCCCGGCGGGGACGTGCTCGCGCGCACCGGCGTGCCGGGCGGCGTAGCGGTGGCCGAGGTGGACGTGCAAGAGGAGCTCGCGACCGCCCGCCGCTCGATGGGCCACCTGCGCGACCGCCGCCCGGACGCCTACACCTATGACGGCCGGGTCACCGCCGCTGGAAGGTCCTGACCGTGCCCCGCGTGCCCGCACCGCCGGCACTCTCCGCGCGCTTTCGTCCCGCACCGCCGGCACTACCCGCAGGCCGCGGGTCCGCGCGCCGGACGGCCCGTACGCGACGCGGAGGCCGTCCGCTGTGATCCGCATCGCCGCCGCCTCCGCGCACTTCGGCCGGGACCTTGCGTTCGACCTTGGCCGCATCGCCAAGCTGGTCGCCGACGCGCGCGCGTCCGGCGCGGCGCTGCTGGTGCTGCCGGACGCGGCGCTGGGCGGCTACCTCGCCGACCTGCGCCACCCCGATCCCGCCGCGCTGCCGCCCGCGCTGGACCCCGGCGACCCGATCTTCGCGCGGCTGCGCGCCCTGGCCGCCGAGATGGTGGTGTGCGTCGGCTACTGCGAGGACGCCGGCCCGGTCCGGTACAACGCGGCGGTGTGCCTCAGCGGAGACGGCGTGCTCGGCCGGCACCGCAAGGTCCACCTGCCGGCCGGCGAGACCATCGCCTACGCCGCCGGTGACCGGTTCGACGCGTTCGACACCCCGGTGGGCCGCCTCGGCATGCTCATCGACTACGACAAGACCTTCCCCGAGTCGGCGCGCAGCCTGGCGCTGGACGGCGCGCAGATCATCGCCTGCCTGTCGGCCTGGCCGACCAGCATCACCAACCGGGCCCCGCGGATGGCCCAGGACCGCCAGTCCCGCCTGTTCGACCTGTACGACTGCGCGCGGGCGGCGGAGAACCAGGTCGTGCTGGCCTCCTCCAACCAGACGGGGGCGATGGGCGGCATGCGCTTCCTCGGCCAGGCCAAGGTGGTCGGGCCGGGCGGCGAGGTGCTGGCCCGCACCTGGTCCAAGGCCGGGCTCGCCGTGGCCGAGCTGGACGTGGCCGCCGAGATCGCGACCGCCCGGAGGGTGCTCGACCACCTCGGCGAGCTGCGCCCGGGGAGCTACCGGTGAGGACCTTGCCGACGACCTGCCGCCCACCCGAGCGCCGGTGCCGCGTCGCCTGCACGTCGTACCGGGCCAGGGTCGTGTTCCCGGAGGCGCCGGTGAGGATCGTGCCGTTGGTCTGTTCGCTCGTGCCCAGGTATCGCGCCGCCTGGACGCCGCGCTGGGCCGGGACGCGTTCGGGGAGGTGCTGGTGAGGATCGCGCTGCTGACCTACTCGACCAGGCCCAGAGGCGGGGTCGTGCACACGCTGAACCTGGCCGAGGCGCTGGCCGCGGCCGGCCAGGACGTCACCGTCTGGGCGCTCGCCCGGGGCGGCGACGCCGGGTTCTTCCGCGCCGTCGCGCCGTCGGTGCGCCAGGCGCTCGTCCCGTTCCCCGACATCCCGCAGGAGGGGGTGGGCGAGCGCATCCTGCGGTCGATCTCCGCGCTGCGCGAGGCCTTCGACCCGCGGGCGTACGACGTTGTGCACGCCCAGGACTGCATCAGCGCCAACGCGGTCGAGGACTGCGTGCGGACCGTCCACCACATCGACCACTTCACCACCCCTGAGCTGGCGGCCTGTCACGAGCGGGCGATCGTCCGCCCGCACACGCACGTCTGCGTCTCCTCGGCGGTGGCGCGTGAGCTGGCCGACGGCTGGGGGATCACCGCGACGGTCATCCCCAACGGTGTGGAGGCCGAGCGGTTCGCCGCGGCGGCCCGCGACGGCGACGGCCGCTGGCGCGCGCGCTTCGGGCCGTACGTGCTGACCGTGGGCGGCATCGAGCCGCGCAAAGGTTCGATGGACCTGCTGGAGGCCTACGCCCTGCTGGACGACCCGGACCTGCGCCTGGTCGTCGCGGGCGGGGAGACCCTGTTCGACTACCGCGGCTACCGGACCGAGTGGGAGCGGCGCGCCGCCGCGCTCGGGATCGAGCCGATCGTGCTCGGCGGAGTGGCCCATCCGGAGCTGCCCGCCCTCGTCGCCTCAGCGGCGGTCTTCGCCTTCCCCTCGCTGAAGGAGGGGTTCGGGCTGGCCGCGATGGAGGCGCTGGCGGCGGGCGTTCCCCTGGTCACCCGGGACCTGCCGGTGTTCCGCGAGGTGTTCGGCGGCGTGGCGCTGTTCGCCTCCGGGCCGCGCGGACTGGCCGATGCCATGCGGGCGGCCCTCGCCGTTCCCGACCCGGCCCGGCGCGAGGCCGGCCGCGCCCTGGCCTTCCGGCACACCTGGCAGGCCGCCGCGGCCCGGCACGTCGCCCTGTACGAGTCCCTCCGCCCCTGAGGCGGGCGCCACAGCGGGTAGGTCCAGGGGCGCGGCGGGGCTTCGGTGATCCGCTTGCGGGTGAGGTGGGCTTCCGGCCCGCCCGCCGCCCCGCGCGGCCGTCGCGGGTCCGGCCGGCGGCGGCGCGGATCAGGGGACGGTGAGGAGCGGGAGGCGCAGGACGAACCGGGCGCCGACCGGAGAGTCCTCGATGACCAGGCTGCCGTCGTGGTGCTCGGCCACGTCCCGGGCGATCGCGAGCCCGAGCCCGGTGCCCTGGGTGTCCTTCTCCCGCCCGGAGGACAGCCGGGTGAAGCGCTGGAAGACGACCTCGCGCTCGTCGGGCGGGATGCCCTCGCCGTCGTCGATGACCTGCAGGACCGCGTTGCCGTCGTCGCGCCCGACGATGATGGTCACCGTCGAGGTGGCGTGCCGCTCGGCGTTGTCCAGCAGGTTGGTCAGCAGCCGGAGCAACTGGAGGCGGTCGCCGCTGACCACGATGCCGGGCTGCAGGCGCAGCGCGACCCGCCGGCGCCGGGGGCGGCGCCCGACCTCGGCGCGCACCAGTTCGGCCATGTTGATGTAACTGCGGGTGATCTTCTCACCCGCGTCGAGTTTGGCGAGTACGAGCAGGTCGGTGACGATGGCCTGCAGCCGGTCCAGGCTGGAGACCAGTGCCTCGGCCATCTTCACCCAGTCGGTGTCCTCCGGATGCAGCAGTGCGTCCTCCACCTGCGTGCGCATGGCGGTGATCGGGCTGCGCAGGTCGTGCCCGGCGTCGGAGGCGAAGCGGCGCTGCTGCTCCACCGCCTGCTGGAGGCGGTCCAGTGTCTGGTTGACCGTGCTGGACAGGGCGCCGATCTCGTCGTGCTGCGGCGGCACCGGGACCCGGCGGCTCAGGTCGGACCCGGTGATCTCGGCCAGTTCCTCGCGTACGCTCTCCACCGGAGCCAGGGCCCGGCGGACCATGCGGTACGTGCCGGCGGCGGTGGCCGCGGTGACCAGCAGGGAGGCGCCGCCGACCAGCAGCAGGAAGGCGGGGTTCACGTACCAGGGGATGGCGGGCGCGGCGCCGTAGACCAGGTAGTCGCCCACCGGCCGGGAGGAGCGCAGGACGACCACCATCAGGCAGTCGTCGGGGAAGCCGGGCGGTGAGCAGATCCGCTGGTGGGCCTCCATGGCGTCGCTGCGCGGGGTGAACATCGCCAGGCGCGGCAGGCCGGTGAGCGGGGGTGTCGAGGAGACCACGCGGCCGGAGGGGCCGACCACCTGGATGTACCGCGTGCCGCCCTGCGGCGGGACCACGGGCGGCAGCTCCTCCTTGTGGATCAGTCCGCTGACGCGCATGCTGGTGACGGTGAGGTCCTGCACCTGGTTGGACACCGCCAGGCGGTACAGTCCCAGGAAAACGAGCAGGCTCACGCCCGCGCACGCCAAGACCGTCATGACGCTGGCGACCCATGTCAGCCGGGTCCGCACGGACCAGTAGCGCCAGAGCTTCACTGAGCCCCCCTGTCCGCCTCGTGATCACACTAAGTCCGTGTCGTTCGAGGTCAGGCCAGTGAAAGGGCAAGATGGTACAAACTATGGATCAAGTACATGTAGTGCGCGGGGGGCTCGGTTCATCGTCCGGCTCCCGATTTCGGTGCATTCCACTACATCTCCGACTGAGGCTCCGTAAAGGTCGGGCACGTGGATGCCAGGGTCGATCACCAGCGTCATACCCGGCGCCAGCACCGTGCGGTCGGCGGCGGTGAGCCAGGGCCCCTCCCGCGGTTCCAGCCCGATGCCGTGACCGGTCCCGCGCGTGACGTACGGGCCGTACCCGCTCTCGTCCAGCACCCGCCAGGCGGCGGCGTCCACCTCGGCGGCCGTCGCACCCGGGCGCACGGCCGCCGCGGCGGCGTCCCGCGCCGCGAGCAGCACCGCGTGCACCGCCTCGAAGTCCTCCGGCGGCTCGGCCACGACGAACGCCCGGCCCGCCCGCGCGTGGTAACCGCCCGCCCGCGCGCTCACCCGCACGCAGACCGCGTCGCCGGGGTTGATCACCCGGCCCGAGGGCAGGTGATCGGGACGCGCGGTGTTCTCCCCGGCCGCCACCGTCACGAAGACCCGCTCCTCGCCGGCCTGGAGTGGCCCGGCGGCTCCATGACTCCCGGGGAAAGACCGGCCGGCCGGCGGCGGCTCGGCGGCCAGGGCCGCCGCGGACAGCCGGTGCGCCGTGTCCCGCTCGGTGGCGCCGAACCAGGACAGCTCACGGGCCGCCGCCATGACCCGGTCGGTCACCGCCACCGCGCGCTCGATCGCGGCGATCTCCTCCGGGCGCTTGCGCCGCCGCATCGGGTCCAGTACCGCCGAGGCCAGCACCAGGTCGGCGTCCACGCGCAGCACGAACAGCTCGTGCGCCCGCATCTGGGCGTCCACGCCCACCCGCGACGCCGATGCCGGGATGAGCGCGGCGGCCGCGGCGGCGTCGGCGGCGAACCCGGGTGGCAGGCCGGGCACCAGCACCAGGAACCCGTCCGCGTCGCGCCCGGCCACGTACCGCATGTCGGGCGACGGGCGCAGCACCAGCGCGTCCAGCTCCTCCTCGGCCATCCGCGCGAGGACGGCCGCCATGATCTCCCCGGTCATGCGGGCGGATGCAGCCAGCAGGCCACCGGGCCGAACGCCGGCTCCCGTTCGGCGCACACGTCCATCGCGACCGGGCACCGCGGGTGGAAGCGGCACCCCTGCGGCGGGTCCGCCGGGTCCGGGACGTCCCCGGGCAGCTCCTCGGGCAGCCTGCCCAGGCCGTCCGGCTCGGGAATGGCCCGCAGCAGCGCCTGCGTGTACGGGTGGCGCGGCTCCGCCCAGACACGCGCGGTCGGCCCGGTCTCCACGATCTTCCCCAGGTACATCACCGCGATCCGGTCGGCGATCAGCCGCACCACCGACAGGTCGTGGCTGATGAACAGCAGCCCCGCGCCCGACTCGACCGCGAGGTTGCGCATCAGGGTCGCCACCTGTGCCTGGGCGGAGGCGTCCAGCGCCGAGATCGGCTCGTCCCCGATGAGCAGGGACGGGCGGGCGGCCAGCGCGCGGGCGATCGCGATGCGCTGCCGCTGCCCGCCGGAGAACTCGTGCGGATACCGCTCGGCCATGCCCCCCGGCAGGCCCACCCGTTCCAGCATCTCGCCGGGGGTGGTCGCGCGGTCCCCGGCCGCCGCCAGGCCGTCGCCGATCTGCGCGCCCACCCGCCGCCGCGGGTTGAGCGAGGCGTAGGGATCCTGGAACACCATCTGGATCCGGGTGAGCGCCGGGTCTCGGCGGCGCAGGCCGAGGCGGGTGACCGGGCGGTCCTCGAACGCGACCGCGCCGCCGGCGGCCGGGACGAGCCCGCACACCGCCCGGGCCAGCGTGGACTTGCCGCACCCGGACTCCCCGACCAGGCCGACCACCTCGCCCGCGGCCACGGTGAGGCTCGCCCCCGCGACGGCTCGTACGGCCGGCCGGCCCGGCGTACGGTGGTCGACCACCAGATCGGCCACGTTCAGCAGGCTCATGAGTCCTCCTTCGATGCGGCGTCCGCCTCGCCGTGCCGGGGGAGGGCGTCCAGCAGGGCACGGGTGTAGGGGTGCGCGGGCGCGCGCAGCACCCGCTCGCGCGGGCCCTGCTCCAGCACCAGCCCCTCGCGCATCACGCTCACCTCGTCGGCGACCGCCGACATGACCCCGAGGTCGTGCGTCACCAGCAGCACCGCCAGCCCCAGCTCGTCGCACAGCCGCCGGATCAGGCGAAGCACCCCCGCCTGCACGGTGACGTCCAGCGCGGTGGTCGGTTCGTCGGCGATGAGCACCTTCGGCCCGCACGCCAGCGCGATCGCGATCGCGATGCGCTGGCGCATGCCGCCGGAGAACTGGTGCGGGTAGCGGTCCACCGCCGCCGCCGGGCCGGGAATGCGCACCTGGCCGAGCAGTTCGACGGCCCGCTCCCGCGCCTCGGCGCGGCCGACGCGCAGGTGGTGGCGCATGTGCTCGGTGATCTGACGGCCGACGGTGAGCATGGGGTGCAGGCTCGTCGCCGGGTCCTGGAAGACCATGGCGATGTCGCGCCCCCGCACCGCGTTCAGCTCGCGCGGCGGCAGGGTGAGCAGGTCACGCCCGTCGAGCACCACCCGCCCCCCGGTACGGGCGCCGTGCGGGAGCAGGCCGAGCGCGGCGAGCCCGGTCATCGTCTTGCCCGAGCCGCTCTCGCCGGCCAGGCCGTGGACGCGGCCGGGCCGCAGGACGAGGTCCACCCCGCGCAGGATCTCGTGCGCGCCGATCGAGACGGTCAGCCCCTCGACGCTCAGCACCGGCCCGGCCCCGGGGACGTTCACGGTCACAGCGCACGCTCCTTGATGGCGCGGGCGGTGCGCGGGTCCAGGGCGTCGCGCAGCGTGTCGCCGAGGAAGTTGAAGGCGAGCACCACGGTCAGGATGGCCAGCCCCGGGAAGGTCGCGACCCACCAGCTGTCGAAGACCTCCACCCCGGAGGCCACCATCGCCCCCCACTCGGGGGACGGCGGCTTGGCGCCGAGCCCGAGGAAGGACAGGCCCGACAGCAGCAGCAGCGCGGTGCCGATGTCGAGCGTGGCCAGGACGAGGATCGGCCCGGTCACGTTCGGCAGCACGTCCACCCGCAGTGACCGCCAGGCGGAGAAGCCGAGCAGCCGCCCGCTGAGCACGAACTCGCGTTCCCGCATGCCGAGCACCAGGCCGCGGGTGACCCGGGCGTAGGCGGGCCAGGCCACGACCAGGACGGCGAGCACCGCGTTGAACAGGCTGGCACCCAGCGCCGCGGCGACGACCATGGCCAGGATGACGGTGGGGAAGGCGAAGACCAGGTCGGCCACCCGCATGATCCCCTCGCCCACCCATCTGCCGAAATATCCGGCGGCGGCGCCGAGGGAGCCGCCGATGAGCAGCGACAGCGCCACCAGCAGCAGCGTCAACGGGATGGACACCCGGGCGCCGTACATGATGCGCGACAGCACGTCGCGGCCGAGCTGGTCGGTGCCGAGCCAGTGGCCCGGGCCGGGGGAGGCCAGCCGTGGCAGCTCCTGGGCCAGCGGGTCGTGCGGCGCGAGCAGCGGGGCCGCCACCGCAACGACCAGCCAGGCGAGCGCCACCACGCCGCCCACGACGGCGAGTGGCTGCCGCCACGCCTCCGGCAGGCGGGCGAGCACCCCCCGGGTCCCCACGGACCGTCCCGGCAGGCGCGGAAGGAGGTTCACGCCGTCCCCCCTCGGGCGCGGGCGCGGGCGTTCACGACAGCCTCACTCTCGGGTCGATGATCCCGTACAGGACGTCGACCACCAGGTTGATCAGGACGTACACGAAGCCGACCACCAGGCCGACGCCCATGACGGCGGGCAGGTCCAGGGTCGTCGCGCTCTTGTAGGCGTACTGGCCGATGCCGGGCCGGGCGAACACCGACTCCACCAGCACCGTGCCGGACAGCAGGCTGCCGAACGCCAGCCCGGCCACCGTGATCACCGGGACCAGCGCCGAGCGCAGCACGTAGCGGAACAGGACCACCCGCCCGGGCAGGCCCTTGGCCCGGGCCGCCCGCACGTAGTCCTGCCCGAGCACCTCCAGCACCGCCGACCGGGTGAACCGGGTGAGCAGGCCGATGGTGTAGGCGGCCAGCACCAGCGCCGGGGTGATCAGGTGACCCGCCGCCGAGGCGAACACCTCCCACTGGCCGGCCAGCGCGGCGTCGACCGTGTACAGCCCGGTCACCGCCGGCGGAGCGCTCATGTCGGGCGCGATGCGGCCGCTGCCCGGCGTGATCTGCAGCCGGAAGAAGAACACGTAGAACGCCACCAGGGCGAGCCAGAAGGTCGGCACCGAGATGCCGACCAGGCTCAGCACGCGCAGCACCTGGTCGGCGGCCCGGTCGCGGCGCAGCGCGGCGATCACGCCGAACGCCACGCCGGCCACCAGCGAGATCGCGATGGCGCCACCGGCCAGCTCGATCGTGGCCGGGACGAACTCCGCCAGGTCGTCCAGCACGGGACGGTGGCTCTGCTGGCTGACGCCGAGGTCGCCCTGCAGCAGGCCGCCGAGGTAGGTGAGGTACTGCGCCGGCAGCGGCCGGTCCAGGCCGTGCTCGGCGCGCCACTGCGCCACGATGGCCGGGTCGCCGAGTGCCCGCTGGCCGAGGTTCGCCGTCACCGGGTCGCCCGGCACCAGGTTGGTCAGGACGAAGGTGACCAGCGTGATCCCGAAGCCGAGCAGCACCGCGACGGCGATCCTGCGCGCCAGGAACCGCGCCAGCGGATGCCGGGCGTGCCCGGACCGGAACCCGCGACCGCGGGCCGGACCACGGCCCGCCGCCGGGCCGCCGCTGCCGGAACCACCCGGGCGGGCGGCGCGGGCCGGTGCCCCGCCGCCCGCCGGGTCGTCACTTGGCGCCGAGGGCCGCGACATCGACCGTCCACACCGGATGGAACTGCAGCCCGGTGACCGAGGCCGCCGTCACGATGTTCTGGCTCGGCTGGATCAGCGGGACGAACGGGCCGGACTCGTTCAGCTTGTGCTGGATGTCGGTGTAGAGCTGCTTGCGCGTGTCGTCACCGATGGTGGCCGCCGCCTTGTCGCCCAGCGCCTCCAGGTCCTTGTCGGCGCCCGCCTTCCAGCCGGCGCGCAGGCCGACCGTCTTGCCGGGCAGGAAGGCCAGGTAGTCGGTCGGGTCCGGATAGTCCGGGCCCCAGTACCACAGGCCGAGCTCCTCCTTGCCGTTGCGGTAGTTGTCCAGCGCCGTCGCCACCGGGGCGGGGGTCAGCTCGACGGTGATCCCGACCTCCTTGAGGTTGGCCTGGATGCGCTCGGCGAACGGCTGGAACGACAGGCCCTGCAAAGTGAGGTCGCTCGGGTACTCCAGCTTGACCGTCGGGGCGTTCACCCCGCTCGCCGCCACCGCCGCCTTGGCGCCCGCGACGTCGCGCGCGACGGCGTCGCCGGCGGGCAGGGCGCCCAGCAGCATCGTCGGGATGACCCCCGGCGCCTGCACCGAACCCTCGCCGGCCAGCTCCAGCAGCCCCTGGTAGTCGACGCCCTTGCGGATCGCCTCGACGATCTTGGGGTTGCTCGTCACCTTGCTGACCGCCGGGTCCTGGCCGGCCAGCAGGAAGACGACGTTCGCCGACGCCGTCTTGGTCGTCTGCAGGCCTGCGGCGACGCTCTTGACCTGGTCGCCGGACAGGT
The DNA here is from genome assembly GCF_014646695.1 of Sphaerisporangium melleum. GTDB lineage: Bacteria > Actinomycetota > Actinomycetes > Streptosporangiales > Streptosporangiaceae > Sphaerisporangium > Sphaerisporangium melleum. Next base: position 213,541 of record NZ_BMNT01000006.1, on the reverse strand, counting down.
CCAGCGCCACCTGGCTGTCGCCCCGCTGGACGTTCAGCTTCTGGGTGGCCGACTCGACGTTGCGGATCACGACCTTGCCGTAGACCGGCTTCTTCGTCCCCCAGTACTTGGGGTTGGCCTTCAGCACCACCTGGGTCGAGGTGTTGAACGACTCCAGCTCGTACGGGCCGGACCCGGCCGAGGCGCCGTTGAGGTAGTCCTCGGCCTTGTCGGAGGTGTCGGCCGTACCGCCGTGCTCCTTGACCAGCTTGGAGTTCAGGATGCCCAGGGCGGGGTTCGGCAGGATGAACGGCAGCGCCGGGTTCGCGGTCTTGGAGGTGAGCGTGACCGTCGTCTCGTCGGTCTTGGCCACCTCGACGCCGTCCAGCAGGAAGGACGGGTTGCCCTTCAGGTCCCGCACGCGGTCGAGGGAGAAGACGACGTCGTCGGCGGTGACCGGGGAGCCGTCGGAGAACGTGGCCCCCTGACGAAGCTTCAGCGTGAGCTTCTTGCCGTCGGGGGACTGCTCGTAGGACTCGGCGAGCGAGGGGACCGGCTTGGTCACGTCCGATCCCTCGAAGGTCAGCAGCGTGTCGTAGAGGGCCTTGCCCACGATCAGGCCGGTGGGCTCGTAGTTGCGGCCCGGATCGGCGGTCTTGAGGGTGAAGGACGCGTCCATCACGAGGGTCTTGCCCGTACCGCCGCCCTGCGACGGCGCGCTGGACGACGTGCCGCCACTGGAACAGGCGGCGAGGGAGAGCGCGCCGGCGAGCAGGACCGGCAGCAGGGCCGCCCTCGTCTGCCATGCCGTACGGCGCCGCGAGCGGGTCGCCATTCTGTGTCCTCCGGAAATGGGACTTGCTGGACGATTGTCCGGGTGTGGTCCAGGATTGTCCGGTAATACGACCAGCTCACGGCACCAAGCCGAGACGGATAGACCACACGGGGATGTTGAATGACCGAAATGTCAAGCACGCCCGCGTCCGGGACCGGGGTCCCTGGACGGATCGGCATCGGCCTCCAGCTTGACGCGATCCATATGAAGATCCTCCAGGTGCTGCGGGAGAACGGCCGCATCTCGGTCGCCGCGCTCGCCGAGCGCGTGGGGATCTCCCGGGCCAGCGCCTACACGAGGTTCGAGGCGCTGCGCGCCGATGGAGTGATCAAGAGGTTCACCGCCGAGGTCGACCACGTCCGGGCCGGGCTCGGTATCACCGCGCTGGTGTTCGTCACCGTCCGCCAGCAGATGTGGAAGCAGTTCCGCGCCCAGCTCGCCCAGATGCCCGAGGTCGAGTACTGCGCCATCACCACCGGGCAGCACGACGCGATGATCCTGGTGCGGATGCCCGACGTCGCCGCCGTCCACGCGCTGGTCACCGAGCGGCTGGCGAGCATCCCTGCCGTCAAGGCCACCGAGACGGTCTTCATCCTGGACGAAGTGCTCAAACGCCCCTACGTCCTGCCCGCCGACAGCCGTCCCCGCCCGTCCCCCCGCCGCCCGTCCCCGGCCGAACCCGCCCCGCCCTCCGCGTCGAACGTCCCCCTCGGCAAGATGCGCTTCGTCGGCGCCGCCGAAGGCCGCGCCGACCTGAAGAACGACACCTGACCCCGCCCCTCCAGCCCGCATGGCCGTCCCCCTGCCGTCTGCCCTCCTGCCCCGGAGCCGTCCGTTCGTCGAGGCTTCGGCTTGCGTGCTCCGGATTCCTGGCGCGACGGAGTTTCCGTTCGACCTTGCTGACCTGCGACCGGTCACGGGATTCTCCCCGCTCCCACGGAGGCCCACTTCGGCGCCGGGTCGGCGGGGTGGGGTACGGCGATGACGGCGCCGTCGTACGGCGCGGAACCGGCCCGCGGGGCGGCGGCGTCAGTGCCGGCGGGGGACCTCGTCGCAGATGCTGAGCTGGGGGGTGTCGTCGCCGTCGAAGGTGAACTCCTCGACCAGGCGCAGGCGTCCGCCGGGGAGCGTCTGGACGCGACTGGTGCTGCGCCCGCCGGCCAGGCCGCCCGTCTTCAACGCGTGCGCGTACGCGAGCTCGACACGCTCGCCCTTCCTGGTGCCGGCGAACCGGCCGTGGATCACCGTCCCGCCGGTGTAGCCGCCCCAGACGACCCCGGCGGCCTCGTGGTATTCGAACCAGGTGGGGTCACCGGCGTCCACGTCGCTCGCCGTTGAGCTGACCATGACGAACGTCCTGCCGTCGAGCAGGCCGCGCGGAACGCCGGCCCCCAGAACCGGGACATCGCGGGCAAGGCCCGGAGACAGGTCATCGGGAAGATCGGGGAGAAGGCCGCCCGGAGAATCGTGCGAGGAGCCACCGGTAAGGCCGGGCCAGGGGGTGCCGGTGGGGCCGTCGGCGGCATCGCGGAGGGAGTCGTGGTGGGGAAGGTCGCTGTCGTTCACGGCACCGCATGCTGCCGCTCCCCGCTCCGCGCGGCGGCCCGGCTGGACGTTTCGCTCACCAGACCCCGGCGCGCGCGGTGATACGTCTGCCCCTGCCCGCCACGAGGTGACCCCGCCTGTACGACCCGGTTCCCGGCCGCCGGCCCGCAGATCGGTGATCGATGAGCCGGCGGCCGGGTCCGGGAGGGTCTCCAGGGCGGGGTCACGCCCAGGCGCCGCACTACAGCAGCGTGAGGGCCTTGGCGAGGGCGGGGGCGCGGCCGGTCGCGAGGTCGAGGGCGGTCAGGGGGGCGTAGTGGTCCACCGGTACGCCGATGGTGTCGATGATCTCCCGGTCCGGGCCGAGGTGCCGCACCTGCGGCAGGCCCAGCATGCTTCCGTCGTCCAGCAGGTAGCCGCCGGCCGGGCCGGAGATCGCGCCGGCGGTGCGGGTGCCCACCAGCGGGGCGATGCCCAGGTCCTTGACCGCGCCGACCAGGGCAGTGGGCTCGGGCTGTCCATCGTCGCGTCGATCGCCCGGGCGCACGGTGCCGGCCTGCACGCCACCCCCAACGACGGCGGCGGTCTCGAAGTGGTGGTGATCTTCCCCGCCCTCGGCGTCCCCGGCGATGCGGCCGCGATGTCCGGCCAGGTCACGGCATGACTTCCCCCGGAGGCGGAGCCGTCTCCTCCGGCCAGGACGGCGCCATTTTTCATCGGCCCGGGTGCTCGACGGTGCGCTTGGGACGATTGAGGAACCGGGTCCGGTACGAGAGGATGCGTGGGGATTGCGTGGGGATACGGCCCGGAGATGATGGGCTCGGATGCCCGACGAAACCAGCGCAGCGAGGAGGAGCCGTGCCGTCTCGACCGGCCGCGACCGTTTTCTGGGCGCTCGCCCTGCTGGTCGCCGGGATCGCCGGCGTGGCGTTGTGCCTGGCCACCGTGCCGGTCATCGCCGAGCGGCCGCCTCCCGACCTGCTCGACTCGTCCTTGCTGATCCCGGTCTTCCTCGGCTTGGCCCTGCTGACCGCGCTCATGGAGAAGGCGACCGGCCGCAAGGACTTCCGGTGGGGTTTCGTGGCCCCGGTCCCGTTCCTCGTCTGGTTCGTGGCGAGCGTCGTCCGGAGCGGAGACGAGCAGGGACTGTGGCCGATCGGGATGGTCTTCCTGGTCGTCCTGACCCTGGTCCACGCGGGCATCGCGCTGGCGGCCGTCGCGATCGTGCCCCGGCCCCGTCGCCCGTCCGGCCGCTGACACCCGGGCGGCGGCCGAGGGCCGTCGCGGGTCAGCCGGTGATGCGCATGAGGGCGACCTGGTCGCCCTCCAGGGTGAAGGTGAAATCGGACGGGCCGTTGAAGCCGTCGCCGCCCACCATCGCCGACACGACGACCGTGTCCTCCGTGGCGTGCACGGCGTTGATCGTCAGGCTCACCCGGACCCCGATGAACTCCTTGTCGCTCCAGTCCCGGATGGCCGCCCGGCCGTGGAACACCCGTCCCCAGTCGTCGACCGCGCCCTCCTTGGTGAAGCAGCCGAGGAAGTCCTCGACGTCACCGGCGTTGGCCGCGTCCACCGCCCTGCGGACTGCGGGCGGGAGGGTGAAAGTAGTCATGACCTGGCCTTTCGCGCTGTTCGATCAGGCACGACGATACTCCCCGGCGGATGGGGCCAGGCGCACCCTCGCCGGCGTCGCGGCGTGTCCGGCGCGGCCGGCCGCTCAGGCGGAGAGCCACTCGACGGCGGTGGTGACCTCGTCGAGCACGTCCGGCAGGGGGGCGACGCCGAGCCCCGGGCCGATCGGGACGGGCAGATGCCCGGCGGACAGGACGAACGGCTCGGTCAGGTCGGTGGCGAAGTAGCGGCGGGAGGCGGAGGTGTCGCCGGGCAGCGTGAAGCCCGGCAGCGCGGCCAGTGCGAGGTTGGCCGCCCGGCCGAGGCCGGTCTCCAGCATGCCGCCGCACCACACCGTGACGCCGTGCGCCCGGCACAGGTCGTGGATGCGGCGCGCCTCGAGGTAGCCGCCGACGCGCCCCGGCTTGATGTTGATCACCGAGCACGCGCCGAGCGAGATCGCCGCGGCGGCGTCGCGCGCCGACTCGACCGACTCGTCCAGGCAGATCGGCGTGCCCAGCCGCTTCGCCAGAGCCGCGTGCTGCACCAGATCGTCCTCGGCGAGCGGCTGCTCGATCAGCAGCAGGCCGAAGGCGTCCAGCCTGGCCAGGTGCGGGGCGTCGGCGAGGGTGTAGGCGGCGTTGGCGTCCACCTGGAGCAGCAGGTCGTCGCCGAAGCGCTCGCGCACGGCCCGCACCGGAGCCACGTCCCACCCCGGCTCGATCTTGATCTTCACGCGTACGTAGCCCTCGGCGACGTACCCGGCCACCACGTCGATGAGCTCGGGGATGGAGTCCATGATGCCGACCGACACCCCGCACGGCACCCGGTCGCGGGAGGCGCCGAGGAAGCTCGCGAACGAGGTGCCGGCCGCGCGCAGTTCGACGTCGAGCAGGGCGGTCTCCAGCGCGGCCTTGGCCATGCGGTGCCCCTTGAACCGCGCCAGCGCCCGCTCCGCCGCGTACGCCCCGGCGTTCGGCAGGGCGGTGATCGCCGGCACCAGGAACCGCCGCAGCGCCTCGGCGGCCCCGTCCACGTACTCCGAGGAGTAGAGCGGCTCGGACATCGCCACGCACTCGCCCCACCCCTCGCCGTCAGGGGTCACCACCCGGACCAGCAGCACGTCCCGCTCGGACTCGGTGCCGAACGAGGTGCGGAACGGTGCCACCAGCGGCATCGCCACCCTGCGCAGCTCCACCCCGGTGATCTTCACGGCCGCTCCCTGGTCGTCGGTCTCGCCCTCAGCACGGTCCCCCTGCGTCCCGTGATCCGTACGGTACGCCGTGGTCCGGTGCCTTCGTCCGGTCTTTCATGATCCCGCGACGCGGACGCCTCCACGGCGTCGCTGCGCCGTGCCGGGGTCCTCACCGGCGCTCCACGAGGTAACCGCCGTCCGCGGTGAACCCGGTCACGCGGGCGCCCTCGGCGAGCAGGCCGCCGAGCACGTTCCGCACCGCGTGCCGCCACGCCATCGCCGCCGCCGGGTCGTCACGGCGCAGGGACTCGACGTCCTCGGGTGTCGCCACCACCAGCACCCGCCCGTCCAGGCGGCCTTCTGCCGCCAGGTGGCCGGCCCCGGCGCGCAGCGCCACGACCGCCCCGTCCGGCACCCGCGCGGGGGAGATCGGGGCGGCGCACGCGGCCGCGACCCGCGGATCGTCCAGCCGCCAGACGGCGAGCAGCCGGTCGGACTCGTCCCCGGCGTTGACCGCGTCGGCCATGGCCCCGTAGAACGAGGGGAGGTACCGCTCGGGCCGGGCACCGAGCTTGACGATGTTGAACGCGGCGTTGCGGCGCACCAGCGGGTCGTAGGTCCAGGAGATGACGCGCAGGCCGCGCGCGAGGGCCCAGGCGCGCTGGTGGAGCTTGAGGGCGAATCCGATGCCCCGGCCGGGCTCGCACCCGGTCACGTGCGAGTGCAGCGCCATGCCGGAGGGGGCGGCGAAGAACCCGATGCTCGCTCCCACCATGCGGCCGTGCCGGAACGCGCCGGAGACGTAGTTGCCGGTGTGGGCCAGCGCCGCCATCAGCTCGACGTTCACCGGCTCCTGGCCGGGCCCGGTGGGCCAGATGCCGTCGAACAACGCCACGACCTGCTCGAACTCGGCGATCTCCCGCAGCTCGCGCACCTGCGCTCCGCAGCGCAGCGCCGCCGCCTCGTACTGCCCGGCCGCTACCTCGTACCGCCCGCCGCCGGCCTCGTGGCGCTCGGACGTGATCTGGGGGCGCGCGTCCTCGTGCCGCGGCTCGGTACTCTCGCCGTCCACCTCGCCCGCGGCCTGCGGCGGCCGGGGCGGCACCGGCGGGGCGCAGGCCGGGACGGGGGAGGCGGCGCCGTCCCCGCTCACGGCCGTCGTACGCCGTCACCCGGCACGACGGCCGCGCCGCCGGCGGCTGCGACGACCGTCGGCGAGGCGGCCTCGCCGACCACGGTCTCCTCGCCGCAGGCCTCCGCGCCGGCCGGGACGGTGGACTCCGCGCCGGCTTCGGCGGGCCGGCCGAGCCCGGCACGCAGCAGCCGGGTCACGTTGCCGCCGAGGATCTTGCGGATGTCCTGCTCGGGCAGGCCGCGGCGCAGCAGTTCCCCGGTGACCAGCGGCAGGCCGCGCGGACCGTCCAGCCCGGGGATGCTCGCGAGGGTGTCCAGGCCGGTGGTGCTGTAGTCCTCGCATGGCGGGGTCAGGTCGAGCATCACCTCCCGGATGAAGTCGGGGCCGAGGCCGACGTGGTCGATGCCGGCGACCTCCGCGATGTGCAGGATGTGGTCGGCGAGCCGCTCGACCGTGTACCCCTGCGGCCGGTCCGACAGGAACGCCGCCAGGAAGTTGACGCACACCACGCCGCCGTTCGCGGCGACCCCGCGCAACTGCTCGTCGGTCAGGTTGCGGTGGTGGTCGCGCAGTGCCCGCGCCGAGGAGTGCGTGGCGATGACCGGCCGGGTGGCGAGCTCCAGCACGTGCGCCACACCGGAGGCGCCGAGGTGCGAGATGTCGAAGATCATGCCGAGCCGTTCCATCTCGCGCAGCACCTCGACGCCGGCCGCGGTCAGCCGGCTGCCCGTGGCGTCCTCGCCGCTGCCGTCCGCCAGGGGAGTGCGGCCCCAGTGGGCGATCGAGGCCACCCGGACGCCGAGCCGGTGCAAGGTGGGCAGCAGCTCGACCGAGTCGTCCAGGCCGGGCATGCTCTCCAGCGCCAGCACCAGGGCGATCTCGCCCGCGGCGAGCGCGTCGTCGATCTCGCCGGCGTTCCCGCACAGGCGCACCTCGCCGGCGTTGCCCTCGGCCAGCACGTGGGCGCACTCGATCATCCGCAGCGTCTGGCGCAGCGCGCCCTCGGGACGGAAATGGTGGTCCACGAACACCGGGAGGACCTGCACGTCCACGCCGCCGTCGCGCAGCTGCGGCAGCCACTGCTCGCGGAAGAACGCCGCCCAGGTGCGCGGCGGCCGGGCCGAGACGGCCATCAGCAGGTCGTTGTGGGTGTCCGCCACGACGGCGTCCCGATGCAGGTCTGCGTACATGTGTCCCCTCCGCCGCGCTTCCCACAGGCCGTAGTGCGACCGTATAGGCAACCGGTGACCGGCCGATGCCGGGGGTCCACACCGAGTGCGCCGGGTACGCGGCCCGGTCTCAGCCGAACCGGTAGGCGTCCGGGCGCGGCGCCCGGGTGATCCGGCGGTACGCCGCGGCCGGGCGCGGCCAGTTGTTGACGATCTTCCCCGCCTCGTTCTTGTACCAGCTGTGGCAGCTCGCCTGCCAGGCGGTGCGGGCCAGCGCGGCCTCCAGCGCGCGGCGCCAGGACTCCATCGCGGGCTGCCGCACCTCCATCGGACCGCGTGATGCGAGCAGCCGCAGGCAGCCCATGATGTACCAGACCTGCGACTCGATCATGTAGATGATCGAGTTGTGCCCGAGGTTGGTGTTCGGCCCGTACAGCAGGAACAGGTTCGGGAAGCGCGGCACCGCGATCCCGAGGTACGCCTCCGCGCCGTCCCGCCACGCCTCGCGCAGCGGGTGGCCGTCACGGCCGGTGATCTCGATCGGCGCCAGCAGGTCGTTGGTGTGGAAGCCGGTCGCGAAGATGATCGTGTCCACCTCGCGCACCCGGCCGCCGGCCGTCTCGATGCCGCCGGGGACGATGCGGGTGATCGGCTCGGTCACCAGCTCGACGTCCGGCCGGGTCAGCGCCGGATAGAAGTCGCTGTCGATGACGATGCGCTTGCAGCCGATCGGGTAGTCCGGCGTGAGCTTCGCGCGCAGCTCCGGGTCGGGCACCTGGCTCCCGAGATGCTCCCGCGCCCGCTTGAGCACGAGGTTCCTGCTCCAGCCGTCCACCAGCGCGGGGTAGATGACGCCCTCCAGGAACCGGAAGACCCGCTCCCGTTCGGCGGCCCGCAGGAACGGCACGTACCGGAAGGCCAGCCGCCGCCGCTCCCCGTACACCCCGTCGGCCTTGGGGATCACCCAGCTCGCCGTGCGCTGGTAGACGTCCAGGTGCTTGGTGAGCCGCGCGACGCGGGGGATGATCTGCGCGGCCGAGGAGCCGTTGCCGATGACGGCGACACGGCGGCCGGTCAGGTCGTGGCCGTGATCCCATCGGGCCGAGTGGAAGCTCCTGCCCCGGAAGTCCGCAAGGCCGGGGATGTCGGGCAGGCGGGGCCGGTTGAGCTGACCCACCCCGGAGATGACCACGTCGAACGTCCGCCGTTCGCCGTCGGAGGTGGTCACCCGCCACCGGCCGGTCCGCCCGTCGAACTCCGCGGCCGTGACCTCGGTGTTCAGCCGCAGGTGCCGCCGCAGGCCGTACTTGTCGGCGCAGTCCTCCAGGTAGGAGAGCAGCTCCGGCTGGGCGGGGAACCGCCGGCTCCAGTCGCGCCGCTGCTCGAACGAGTAGGAGTACAGATGGGACGGTACGTCGCAGGCGGCCCCGGGATAGGTGTTGTCGCGCCAGGTGCCGCCGACACCACCGGCCCGTTCGAAGATCGTGAAGCCGGTCATCCCAGCTCTGCGGAGCCCGATGCCCATGCACAGCCCCCCGAAGCCCGCGCCGATGATCGCTACGGTCGGTGCCATACGCCGGCCCTCCGGGTGTCAGGACGTGCGCCCTCCGGGTGTCAGGACGTATTCACCGTAGGTCGTGCCGGTAGTCTGCGCACGTGTCCCCGACAGCGTTGTCCGCGATCATCGCGGAACTTGAATCCACGTATGACCCCTCTTGGGCCGAGCCCTGGGACGCTGTGGGCCTGGTTTGCGGAGACCCCGCCCAACCCGTACGCAAGATCCTGTTCGCGGTGGATCCGGTGGCGGCCGTCGCCGAGGAGGCCGTGGAGTGGGGAGCCGACCTCATCGTCACCCATCATCCGCTGTTCCTGCGCGGCACGACCAGCGTCGCCGCGACCACCGCCAAGGGGGCGCTCGTCCACCGGCTGATCAAGAACGACGTCGCCCTCTTCACCGCGCACACCAACGCCGACGTCGCCGACCCCGGAGTCTCCGACGCGCTGGCCCGCGCCGTTGGGCTCACCGCGCCGCTGCGCCCGCTGCAGCCGGCCAAGGACGACCCGCGGCGCGGCCTCGGACGGGTGGGCGAGCTTCCCGCTCCCACCACCCTCGGCGAGTTCGCCGCCCGCGCGGCCCGCGGTCTGCCCCGCACGTCGTGGGGCCTGCGCGTCGCCGGCGACCCGTCCCGCCCCGTGCGCACGGTCGCCGTCAGCGGCGGCGCGGGCGACTCCCTGCTCGGCACGGCCGCCGCCGCCGGAGCCGACGTCTTCCTCACCGCCGACCTGCGGCACCACCCGGCAGGCGAGTTCATGGAGACGGGGGCGTTCGGCGGCGGGCCGGCCCTGATCGACGCGGCCCACTGGGCGACCGAATGGCCCTGGCTGGCCCAGGCCGCAGGGATTCTCGCGTCCGGGTTGGCCGACAAGGGGATTAATGTGGAGACGCGCGTCTCCGAAACGGTCACCGACGCCTGGACGACAACAGCACAGTGCGAGGATTAAGTGAAGGCTGCCCCTGAAGCACAGAAGCGTCTGCTCGAGCTCGCCGAGCTCGATGCCGTCCTCGACCGGCTGGCGCACCGCCGCCGTACGCTGCCCGAGCTGGCCGAGATCGACGAGCGTGCCGCCAAGCTGGCACGGCTCGCCACCGAGGTGATCGCGGCCGAGACCCGGCTCGGTGACCTCTCCCGAGAGCAGGCCAAGGCCGAGTCCGACGTGGACGCCGTGCGGGTGCGCGCCGACCGCGACCAGAAGCGCCTGGACTCCGGCCAGGTGTCCTCGCCGAAGGACCTCGCCAATCTCCAGTCCGAGATCGCCTCCCTGAACCGCCGGCAGGCCGACCTCGAGGACGTCGTCCTGGAGATCATGGAGCGCCGCGAGGCCGCCGAGGCCGACGCCGCCCGGCTCACCGCCGAGCGCGCCGAGATCACCGCCGGGCTGTCCACCCTGGAGGACAAGCGCGACGCCGCCCTCGCCGACCTGGACAAGGAGAGCGGGGAGGCCAAGGGCAGGCGCGGCGGCATCACGGACGGCATCCCCGCCGACCTGCTCGCCCTGTACGAGAAGCTGCGCGGGCAGTACGGCGTGGGCGCCGCGATGCTGCATGGCGGGCGCTGCCAGGGCTGCAAGGTGTCGCTGTCGATCGCCGACCTCAACCGCATCCGCGCCGCGGCCCACGACGAGGTGCTGCGCTGCGAGGAGTGCCGCCGCATCCTGGTCCGCACGCCCGAGTCGGGGCTGTGAGCGCCGGCGCGGCGAACCTCGTCGTCGAGGCGGACGGCGGCTCGCGCGGCAACCCCGGAGCCGCCGGCTTCGGCGCGGTGGTCAAGGACGCCGACGGGCAGGTGCTGGCCGAGGCCGCCGGCGCCCTCGGCGTCACCACCAACAACGTCGCCGAGTACCAAGGCCTGATCGCCGGGCTGCAGGCGGTCCTCGGCGTCGGCGGTGAGGGCACGCCGGTCGAGGTCCGTATGGACTCCAAGCTGGTCATCGAGCAGATGGCCGGCCGCTGGAAGATCAAGAACGAAGGGCTGCGGCCGCTCGCGCGCGAGGCCGCCGACCTGGCCGCGCGCCTGCGGGTGACCTGGCGGTGGGTGCCCCGCGAACGCAACCGCGACGCCGACCGCCTGGCCAACGCGGCCATGGACGCCGCCGCCCGCGGCGAGACCTGGCGCCCCGCCGCCACTTCGCCCACCGTCCCGGCCCCGTCCGGGCCCGGCGCTCCCCTCGCCCCCTCCGCCTCCGGCACACCGGTCATCGACACACCGTCCTCTGGCGTGCCGACCACCGGCACACCGGGCACCGGTGTGCCGTCCTCCGGCTCCGGTGGCTCCGCCACGGCCTCCGGCCTCTCCACGGCTCCGGGCACCACCGGCACCGGCTGGATGGCGCCGGCGGCCGGCACCACGAGCTTCCTGCTCCTGCGGCACGGTGAGACGCCGTTCTCCGTCGAGCGCCGGTTCTCCGGCACCGGCGACCCCGACCTCACCCCCAAGGGCATCGCCCAGGCCGAGGCCGCCGCCGCGCGGCTGTCCCGCCCGCCGTACGCCATCGACGCGATCGTCTGCTCGCCGCTGCGGCGCGCGCAGGACACCGCCGAGATCGTCGCGGCGCGCGCCGGGGTGAAGGTCACCGTGGACGAAGGGCTGCGCGAGGTCGACTTCGGTGACTGGGAGGGGCACACGTTCACCGAGATCCAGCGCCGCTGGCCCACCGAGCTGGCGGCCTGGCTCGCCGACCCGTCCTCGGCCCCGCCCGGCGGTGAGAGCTTCGAGCGGGCGGCGCTGCGCGTACAGGACGCCAAGGAGCGCCTGCTCGCCGAGCACAAGGGCAAGACCGTGCTGGTCGTCTCGCACGTGACGCCCATCAAGCTGCTGCTGCGCTTCGCGCTGCTCGCGCCTGCGGCCGCCCTCTACCGCATGCACCTGGACGTGGCCTCGCTGTCCGCCGTCGACTACTTCGCCGACGGTCCCGAGCTCGTCCGCGCCCTCAACGACACCGCCCACCTGCGCTGACCGCCGGTGGCGCCACCTGGCGCACCGGCGGGCCCGGTTGCCCCGCCATGCGGAATCCGCCCGATCCGTGATCCGATAGACTCGGAGCACAGCGGACGAGTCGGCCGGGCGACCGCGTCGGGGCTCCGGCCCCGCCGAGGAAGGTCCGGGCTCCACAGGGCAGGGTGGTCGGTAACGCCGACCCGGGGTGACCCGCGGGAAAGTGCCACAGAAAGCAGACCGCCTCCCCTCGCGGGAGGTAAGGGTGAAACGGTGGTGTAAGAGACCACCAGCGCCCACGGTGACGTGGGCGGCTCGGTAAACCCCACCTGGAGCAAGGTCAAGAAGGGGACCTCCCCGGAGGTCTCCGCGCGCGGCGTTCGAGGGTGACCCGCCCGAGTCGCGCGGGTAGACCGCTTGAGGCCGCCGGCAACGGCGGCCCTAGATGGATGGTCGCCCCTTTGCGCAGCAAAGGACAGAACCCGGCCTACAGGCCGACTCGCCCGCTGTTCACGCCTCTGAGCATGGGATTCCTTGATCCCTACCTGGCAAGAGTCAGCACCATCACTCTCGGAAGACCGATTGAAGGCCCCAACGAGAGCAGAGCGGACACGGCTGTCGGCCTCAGGCACGAGGTGCCCATAGAGCAGAAAACCCCGATCGGCGTAGCCGCTAGGGGCGACGCCAGATCGGGGTGTCCATCTTTGGCAGATAGACCGCCCACGTTATTTCGATTGCCGATGCGGGCAAGTCGGCGGCTGACGAGGTGTCCAGCTCGGATAGGAGGTGGATCCACATGGCCGCGAAAGGTAACCTCGGGCAGAAGGCCCCCGTTTCAGGGCAGTACCGTCCGCAGGGTGGCGGGCCGGAGGTGACTGTCCCCAAGGGGCATCGCCTTCCCCCGACCCCGAAGCCGGGAAAGCCCTGGGTCTGTGTTGACGCTGAGCCTCCGACGGCCATCAATGCCGAAGCCACGACCGCGAACGTGCACCGGGTTAGCCGCCGCACGGTGGCGCCGGATTCGCCGTCCTCCGTCCCACCGACCCGGCGCCGGAGAAAGGCCCGGTCGGGGCGGGGAGAGCGTCGCACCCGGCGATGGTGAGTGGTCAGCGCAGCGGGCATCACAGCGGCGAAGGTCAGCGGCCGGCGCACCAGGCGGTGACACATGGGTTCACCGGGCCCGGCTCTCCACCCCCGGCCATGTGCTGGAGGTGACCGGCGCCGGGGCGGCGGGTCGTGGTACGGCGACGTCGGCGCCTGTTACGGCGCCGGAGCCGGTGAACCTTCGCCGGACAGCGCACTAGCTGGAAGGGGTGCGGATGCAGGCGGTGATGGGGGTGTTGTCGGTGCCGCTGGTGGTGGCCTGGAAGCCGAAGGTGGTGGAGGCGCCGGGCGCCAGCGCTCCGTTGTAGCTCGCGTTCGTGATCGTGTACGGATTGGCGAAGTCATCCAGGCTGGCGTTCCAGACTCGGGTGATCTGCTGGCCGCCGGGGAAGGTGAGGGTGACCGTCCAACCGGTGGTCGCGGTGGTGCCGGTGTTGGTCACGACCACCTTCCCCTGGAACGCGCCGGGCCAGTCGCCGGCCGGGCTGTACACGGCCGTACAGCCCCTGGTCGGGCAGGCCGGGACGTAGACGGTGACCGGTGAGGTGAAGGCGGAGTAGTTGCCCGTCGCGTCACGCGCCCGCACCTGGAAGCGGTAGACCCCCACACCGGACTGGGTGAACGACGAGGTCGTCGTGGTGCCGACCAGGGCTAACGTGCCGCCGGTGGCGCCGGGCGCACGCCAGATCTCGTATCCGATGACGCTCACGTTGTCCGTCGAGGCGGTCCAGGTCAGCGTCACCGAGCCGCAGGTGACGGTCGCGGTCGGCGTACCTGGCGTGGTGGGCGGCTGCGGGTCCGGCGGCATCGTCGGGCAGGGGGGCGGCACGACCCGCACCGGCTCGGTGAAGGCGGAGGTGTTGCCGGCCGCGTCGCGTGCCCGCACCTCGTACAGGTACAGCCCCATGATGGGCTGGGTGAACGAGGTCGCCGAGGTCGTCCCGACCGGGACGAACGTGCCGCCGCTGTAGGGCGCGCCGTACACGTCGTAGCCGGTGACCCCCACGTTGTCGGTGGAGGCGGTCCAGCTCAGCGTCACCGACAGGGGGTTGCATCTGACCGTGGTGCTCAGCCCGGCCGGAACCGTCGGCGGGGTGGTGTCGGCGAGCGGCGCGATTCCCGCCGGAGCCGTCGCCGAGAACGCGGGCGTGGTCGCCCCGAGCCCGGCCAGTGCGGCGAGGGCCGCGAGAACGATGGAGATGACTCGCCGTTGCATGGTGACTCCCTGGCGGCCAGGAGGCGGGGTGGTGGCCGGCATACCGATCGACGCGCTACACAGACGGTAGAAGTGAGTGTCGCGGCCTGTCGACAACGCGACCGGGCGGGTCGCGAAGATGCGGGTCGCGGATGCAACTTTCAGCCCGCCGGACCTGGACGGCGCCGATCGCCGGGGCCCGCCCGTGCCGCCTGACTCGCACGACACCGGGCTGCGGGCGGCGCATCCACCGGGTGGCGAAATCCCGATCCCGGTCGAGGGTAAGCGGGCCCTGGGAGCTCCGGGGCATGCGCCGACCCCCGCGCTCACCAGGATCGGTCACCCAGTTAAGCCCTCACGATCGCTGAGTTCGGTTCTCGCCGTACGTGGCCGGGGAAAAGCGTATCGTGATGCTCGGCATCGAGACAATGAAAACGTAGATCAGCCCAGACCGATAGAGATCTTGGACTGATCGGGAGTTAACATGTCCGACAAAATAGTAGGCATGGTGGTGGCACCACTGGCGCTGCTCGCCGTAGCTGTGGTGATAGTCGGGGCCGTCGCAAAAAGTTGTTCGATATCACTCGACGCTGCATTGAATGACACCGATCGGGAGATTCAGGCGGCCAATCTTTCGCTCGCCTGTCGCTCTGTTGCAATAAGTGGGCGAAAGTCGCGTTCAGGGGACGAATGTAGCCGGAAGTCTCGAAGTGGTGTTCTTGCAATTCAATTGAAAGGCTTGTCGAATCCGGTCACTCTTGAGCGCCCTTACGGTAATCACGATTATCGCGCCGAGTGTAAATTTCTCTAGGCCTGTGATCTCGTACAGCAGCGAAATACAGCAACGACGTCGGTTGATCGGCTTCGGATCGTGCAGTGCTTAGTCCTGTGGGATTGGGAAGCCGTACTGCTGCGAGATCTCTCGCAGTGCCTCAGTGCACGCGGACTGAACGGGAGCATGATCGGCATACTGTAGCTTGACACTGGCGAAGGGTGGATTGCCACAGGGGCCGCGTCGGGGACCCTTACCGTGCCAGCCGCATAGGCCCTTGTTCCCCTCAGTACCCGCAGTGTGATGCTCTGCCTTCCACGGCTTGACCCAGATGACCACGTTGTCCATGAGGCTCACATTAGAAGCCGCGCCAACGAGAGATAGCGGCTGTAATGGAACAGTGTTCAATGCCAAAGCGTCTACGACTCCAGGTGATCGCCGAGACGCTTGAGCGCGTTGCGTGTCTCCTCTGAGGAGACCTCGCTGTAGATGTTCATCGTGACCGAGATCTGGCTGTGTCGAAGGATCTGCATCGCCACGCGCGGGTGAATGTCGAGGGCGACCAGGAGCGACGCGCAGGTCTTCCGAGTGGCGTGGACGTGGACCTTCCGCACCTTGGCCTTGGCGCAGGCGTTGGCGAAGCTCCGCCGGAAGTTCGACGGCTCGATCGGCCGGCCGCTCGCGATGGTGAAGACGAGCCCTGTCTCGTGCCAGCCCTCCCCAGTTTCAGCGCGGGCCGCACGATGATCGGCGAGGCGTACCTGCAAAGCCGCGGTGACGATGTCGGGAAAGGGCAAGGTGGCATCGGAAGCATGCGTCTTGGTCTCGCGGTGCAGGAGCTTGCCGTTGACCCGCTGGATTTGCCGGCCGATCGTCATCTCGGCCCGGTCCAGGTCCACGTCTTCCCGGCGGAGCCCGAGCACCTCACCCAGCCGGAGCCCGAGCACGAGGACCAGGACGTAGGCCGGATACATCGGGTCCCGCCTCGTACGAGCCGACTCCAGGAAAGTCCGTGCCTCATCGACCGTCCACGGCTTCACCTTGCGCTTACGCGGGACGGACATCTTGACGTTCGCCGCGATGTTCCTCGAAAGCGTCTCGTCCCGAACGGCGTTGCTCAACGCGGCCCGGAGCGTCATGTACGCGTCATGAACGGTCTACTCGGAAGGCTTCTGCTCGCAGCACTTCCCCGACGCTGGCGGGCGAGGAAGAGAGGAAGAAAGAGCGGGGAAGGAGGACGGGGCGGAAGATGCGGGGGGAGGACCTTGGGGCGCTGCTCTCGACGACAGCTGCCCCAAACCCCGGGTGCTCCGGCTCCGAGAGGGGGGCCGCGCGGAGTTCGCGCCGTAGCTGGCTGAGCTGGAAGTCCTGATCGCTCGCCAGCCATCGACCCAGGCAAAGCCCAGCAGCCCGACTCCTCCAGCTCAAGCCCAGCCGGTGCAAGTCGGGCAACCAGCGCGCGAGGAAGGTCACCGGGAACAGGTACACGCGAGGCAGGGCTTGCCCCTCCGTCGCCGGCCCGTTGCCGCTACGCGGTGGGACGATGGCAGACGAGAGATCAGGACAGATGGGTGCGCGGGTAGGCGCCCGAGGCAAGGAGCACCACCTTAAAGTCGAAGTGGATTGAGAGTACTCCACCCGACCTTTACGGCAGAATCACACGAAGATTCAGCGTCCGACGATGGAGGTAAGAGTGCTTGAACCACTGCAAGAGTCCGCAAACTTCAGCGTGAGGATGGAGATCAACATTGCGGAAACTCGATGGCTCGGCTCGTCTCCCTCTCGGGTCTGGACACTCGCCCTGTCGCTACCTCGAAGTGAAGCACGGCTTGTCCGAGATGAGGTCGAAAGGACCTTCCTTCAGGGCGATGAGCATGTCAACCACGCTATCCAAGAGCGGGCAGGTCGGACTAGCTGGGGAGCCGATGGCGGCCCGTTCCATGAGGTCAGCCTCTTTCTCGCCTAAGCCGCAGCCGATGGCTTTATCGCCGCTACGACGGCGGCGTTGTTCCAGAAGCTGATCGCGGTGCATCGCCACCATGGGATGGAATCTGTTGACGAGGTTTGGCGTGACTCCTTCGACCGAGAGGGAGCTATCAACTGGGCAAAATGGGTCATCGACACTCGTTATGCAGCTCTGGCAGAAGGATGCTTGGATGCTCCCTCTGGCAGTGAAGACTCCCTACACCTGGTGTCCGATTCACATGATCGAGAAACCGGCAGGTGGACCATCTCCCTTCGAGATGCCCAAGGCGCTTCCTACAAGGTAGTGCTCGGCGTTTTGGACGGTTTCCCTGTAACCCAGATGATCGAGCGCGTCAGCCCTCCTGAAGATGCCTCGGACGACATCTGAGTGGCCCAGTCCACGTGGGACCCGTGGAGGCTGTACAGCAGTCCGTACAGCAACGCCGTCTTCGAGCAGAGCATGCGCGACTGGCAGGACGATCGCTAAGCGACGGGGCACATCGGGGGCACATCTGGTCGTAAAACGCTGGCAGGCGATGGCAACGAACGGAAGCGTTCTCGCAGGTCGCCCGTAGTGTGGGGCGCTTCGCCGCAGGTCGGGAGAGGGCGGAATTGGAACCCGGCCTACAGGCCGACTCGCCCGCTGTTCACGCTTCTGAGCGCGGGATTCATTGATCCCTGCCCGGCCAGAGTCGGCACCGTCACTCGCGGAAGGCCGGTTGGAGGCCGATGGGGCCGGCCGTCTCGCCGGGCGAGCCGGTCGGCCCGTCGCCGCGTCAGGCCGGGATCTGCTTCTCGTACCAGGTGTAGTAGATGTAGGTGCTGCCGGGCCCGGTCAACGTGCCGTAGACCTGCCAGAAGCTGTTGGCGCCGACCGAGTAGCGAAAGACCTTGTCCCCGGGTTGGTCGTCCACGAACACGCTTTGTGACCCGTTGGACCAGGTCCGTATCTCGATCGTGAATGTCGAGGTGTCCGGGATGTCGAGGCAGACCTCGTACGTGTACGCCGACGGACCGCCGATGTGGTAGCTGTAACCGTCCACCGCCGGCCGCTCGATGTTGGTGGGGACGTAGCTGTTCAGAACACGGGTGTACCCGCCCGTGGAGCAGTCGACTGCGGGGGTGGCTGCGGACGCGGGGCTGACGCCGGTGAGCGTGGCGCCGAGGACGCCGGTGACGACGGCGAGAACGGAGATGATGCGCTTCATGCCTCTCCTCATCCGTACGGTGATCGCCAATCAAGTAGTTGAAGGCTGAACTGATTTTGGCTTGATCATCGAATTTGGACAAGTACGGGCAGGAATTATGAAACTTTCAGTTAAGAGGGTCGCATTCGGCCGTTCACCGTGGTGCCCGGCGGCGCGAGCCGTACGGACGAAGAGTGCCGCAGGTAGTGAAGGACCAGGTGGGTGCGGCGGTCGGGGGCGCTCCGCCGCGTTTAATGCGTGGCGGGTTCCGGGGGGCCGGCGATAGTTTCAAGCCGGGTGCGATGGACGTGCCTTTCATGGTTTTGCACCAGATCGGAGGTGCGGGGCGGGATGACGTGCCGACTTGACGCGCTCTGCTTCGACGCGCACGACCCGCTCGGCCTCGCCCGGTTCTGGGCGGGTGTCCTGGGCTGGGAGACGAGCGGCGACCCCCTGGACGGCATCGCGCTCCTGCCGAGTGACGACACCGGGTTCCGGATCCGGTTCCTGCCGAGCCAGGAGCGGAAGGTCGGCCAGAACCAGATGCACTTCGACCTGACGAGCTCGTCCCTCGCCGACCAGCGGCGGACGGTGGCGAGGGCGCTCGAGTTCGGTGCCCGGCACATCGACGTCGGTCAACGCCCGGACGAGGATCACGTCGTGCTCGCCGACCCCGAGGGCAACGAGTTCTGCGTGATCGGGCCGGACAACGCGTTCCTCGCCGACTGCGGGTTCGTCGGAGCGCTCGCGTGCGACGGTTCACAGGAGGTCGGATACTTCTGGAGCGCGGCGCTGGGCTGGCCGCTGGTCTGGGACCAGGACCAGGAGACCGCGATCCGTTCACCGCACGGCGGCCCGAAGATCACCTGGGGCGGTCCACCGCTCGATCCGAGGTTCGGGAAGAACCGGCTGCACTTCGACCTCGCTGCGCCCGACGGCGGTGACCAGCAGGCGGAGGCCGACCGTCTCGTTTCGCTCGGGGCGAAGCACATCGAGGGCGAGGAGGGCCGGGTGGTCTTGGCCGATCCCGACGGCAACGAGTTCTGTGTCCTGCCCCCGCGGTCCGGGTGAGCGTCCGCCCTGCCCGCCGGCACTCCCCGGGGCGCGGCGCACGACCGGATGCCTGAAAGTTTCCTTCACCGCCCCCTCGTTTGCTGGGCGGTTCCGGCGCCCGCCGGAGTCGGCTTCAAGTGGACATTGACGTCGTCAATAATGACGCCGTCAATAACCGCACGAAGCAAGCACCTGGGGAGGCACCCGTGAGAGCGGCTCATCGTGTCGGCAGGCTCGCGCTCGGGCTGGCAGCCGGGCTGACGCTGACGTTGTCCGGCGCCCTGCCGGCCTCGGCGGCCTCCACGGCCCGGGCGGACGCGTCCTCGGCCCATGCGACGGAGACCTGGACGATCCGCGATGTCCAGCAGCGGATCTGCGTCTCGCCGACGTACGGCCACCCCGGCGCGTACTTCCTGGTGCCGGTCAATGGAACCTGGTCGACGACCCTCACGACCGGGATCCGGAACCTGCCCCCCGGCTCGACCAGCGTGGGCGGGACGCCGATCCCGCCCGGCTCCAACTACGGGAACACCGTGAACGGCTTCGTCCAGATATCGATAGCGCCGCTCCCGGCCGGGGTGTACACGGCGGAGATCTGGGCCTCGGACGGGACGGTGACCCGGACCGCCCCCGCGACGATCGAGTCACGGGAAGGCTGCTGAACCCGCCTGCCACCCGAACACTCAGCCCCCGGCCGGCATCCGATGACGACGGCCGGGCCCGAGGCGGTGACGGCGACGCCGGCACCGTCTCGCCGGAGCCGCCCGGTGGTCCCCGAGGGTGGGCCGCCGTGATGCCCGGAGCCGCCACGGCCACGTCGTGCGGCGACCGCTACCTGGTCCGGCCGGAGGACAGGTCGGCGCGGACGAGGTGTCACCGCCTGGTGTCGCGGACGAGAAGTGCCACCTGGACGCGGTTCGAACAACCGAGCTTGCCGAGGATGCGGCTCACATAGGTCTTGATCGTCGTCTCGCTCATGTTCAGCCTCCGGCCGATGCCGGCGTTGGACATGCCCTCGGCGACCAGGTGCACGATCTCCGTCTCGCGCGGCGAGAGCGCGGACAACCGCTGCGTGGCCTCCCGCCGCTGCCGCGCCTCGGTGGGGGCGACCATGCCGAGCACCAGCCGCGTCACCATCGGTGACAGGTACGCCTCGCCGTCGTGGGCGGCCCGGACGGCGCGGATGAGCTCCTCGGCCGTGCAGTTCTTGAGTACGAATCCGGACACCCCGCCCTGCAGGGCGCGCAGCACGTTCGCCTCATCGCCGAACGAGGTGAGCATCACGGTCCGCACGGCCGGCGCCTGCAGGCGTAGCTCCTCCGCCGCCCGCAGCCCGTCCATCCGGGGCATCTTGATGTCGATCAGCGCCACGTCGACGCGGCGCGCGCGTGCCTCCGCCACGGCCGCCCCGCCGTCCGTCACCTGTGCGACGACCTCGATGCCGGGCGCCGACTCCAGCACGGTACGGATGCCCGCGCCGATCAGCGGCTCGTCGTCGGCGATCAGCACTCTGATCACTCAGAGCACCCCGGCCAGCATGCTCGCGGGCAGGAGCACGAACAGCAGCGCGGCGGCGAACACTCCCACGACCGCGGTGGTGCGTTCTCTCGAGAGGAGCAGGTGATCGGGCTCCGCGGCGGCCGGCTCCTCCCGGGTTGTGGGCAGCATCGCGAACAGCCGGAACCGGCCACCGGATCGGCCGTGGTCGAGGAGTCCGCCGGCCGGGCGCACCCGCTCGCCCAGCCCGCGCAGCCCGTGCCCGGCTCGCGTGCCGTCCCCGCCGGCGTCGTCGTCGTGCGCGACCGGATTGGTGACGGTGAGCAGCAGCGCGTCCGACTCCCACTGGAGGCCTACCGTGACCGGCTGCCCGGGTGCGTGTTTGGCCGCGTTGGTCAGGCCCTCCTGGACGACGCGGTAGGCCGCCCGCTCCGCCGCCGCCGGCAGCGGAACCGGCTCGCCCTGCCGCCGCAGCGACACCGGAACCCCCGCCTGTCCGAACTCCTCCACCAGGGCGTCGATGGCCTCCACCCCGAGGCCGCCGCCGTCCGCGTCGTCGGGGTCGCGCAGTGCGCCGACGAGCTCGTGCAGTTCGGTGAGGGCCGCCCGCGCGGTCGTGGCGAGGAGACGTACGCTCTGCTCCCGCTCCGGTGGCAGCGATGACACCTCCAACGCGGCGGCCTGCACCGACAGCAGGCCGAGCCGGTGGCCGAGGGAGTCGTGCATCTCCCTGGCGATGCGCAGTCGCTCGCGCAGCCGTTCCTGCTCGGCCAGCAGCTCGCGCTCCGCGCGCAGCCGCCGGTTGTGCCGGTGCAGCGTGGTGACCAGCCGCTCGTGCTGGGCGAGATAGCGGCCGGTCAGCAGTGGCAGCGCCACGAAGACCAGGTACGTCGAGATGAGCGGGCCGATGGAGTGCGAGCCCGGTGGCGCGGTGAGCAGGCGTACGGCGAGGGAGCCGATCACCGCTCCCAGCGCCGCGGCCGAACCCGCCCGGGTCACGATCACCCGGCCGGCCCGGTAGGAGGCCCACGGCAGCAGGACGTACGCCGCGCCGCCCAGCGGGGCGAGCAGCAGCGCCACCATGAACGCGACCAGCGGGGCGCGCCCGCGTAGCGCGGCCACCGACGTGGCGGCGAGCGCGTACACCGCCACCCCCCACACCGGCACGGCGCCGTGGTGCACGCCGATCCACAGTGCGGTGTCCGCCACGACGACGGCGGCGGCGAGAAGATGTCGCCCCATGCGGCCAGTCTACGGGCGTGTCCTGCTCCGGCCGGGGGAGTCGACTTTGGTGACCGCGGCCGGCGACTTTCGAGGACTGCCGGCGCCGGTGGCCCCCTTCTAGCGTGGCCGGGTGATCGACGTCAGGAACCTCACCAAGAGATACGGCGACAGGACGGCCGTCGACGGCCTGTCCTTCACCGTCAGCCCCGGCCAGGTGACCGGCTTCCTCGGGCCGAACGGCGCCGGTAAGTCCACCACCATGCGGCTGATGCTGGACCTCGACCGTCCGACCGCCGGCGAGGTCCGCATCGAGGGCGTGCGCTATCGGCGCCTGCCGGACCCGCTGCGGCGGGTCGGGGCCATGTTCGAGGCCGGAGGGGTGCACCGCGGGCGCACGGCGTACCACCACCTGCTCTGGCTGGCGCAGAGCAACAAGATCCCCCGGGAGCGGGTGCGCGAGGTACTGGACCTGGTGGGGCTCGACCGGGTGGCGGGAAAACGGGCCGGAGTCCTCTCCCTCGGCATGGGCCGGCGGCTCGGTATCGCGGCGGCGCTGCTCGGTGATCCTCCCGTACTGCTCTTCGACGAGCCGATCAACGGGCTCGACCCAGAGGGCATCCTGTGGATCAGGAACCTGCTGAGGGGGTTCGCCGCGGAAGGCCGGACGGTGCTGGTGTCCAGCCACGTGATGAGCGAGATGGCCCTCACCGCCGACCATCTGATCGTGATCGGGCGTGGCCGCCTGCTCGCCGACACGGGCATGCGGGAGTTCATCGAGGCCAACGCGGCCTCCTACGTCCACGTCCGCGCGGCGGAACCCGGCCGCATGCGCGACGTACTGGCGGCGGCGGGGATCGAGGTGCGATCAGGGCCCGACGGTGCTCTGGAGGCGCATGGGGTCGAGGCCGCGAAGGTCGGGGAGCTGGCCGCGGCGAGCGGCCTGGCCGTACACGAGATCGGCACCCGCTCGGCCTCCCTGGAGGAGGCCTTCATGCGGCTCACCGGTGACGCGGTGGAGCATCGGACGGGAGGCCCCCGGTGAGGGCGGTGCTCGCCTCCGAATGGACCAAGATCCGCAGTGTCCGCTCGACGGCCGTGACGCTGCTGCTGACCCTCGTGCTCGGCAGCGGCCTCGCCTACCTCTTCGGACGGTCCTTCCGCGGCTCGGCCGCCGTCCAGCGGGAGGACTTCGACCCGCTCTTCGCCACCTTCTACAGCCTGACGCTCGGCAGACTCGCCCTGGTGGTGTTCGGCGTGCTCGTGGTGAGCGGCGAGTACTCGTCGGGCACGATCCGCGCCTCACTTATGGCCATGCCGCGGCGCGGCCTGTTCTACGCGGGCAAGGTGCTGACCGGTGGGTTGCTGGCGCTGGCGGTGTCGCTGGTCACCGTGGCGGTGACCTTCCCCGCCGCGCAGGCGGGGCTCGGGCCGTACGGCACCTCGCTCGGCGCGGAGGGGGCGTTGGAGGCGGCCGTCGGCGCCTGCCTGGATTTGACCCTGCTCTGCGTCTTCGTCATGGGAGTGGCGGCGATGCTGCGCAACTCGACGCTCACGCTGGGCGTCCTTCTGCCGGTCTTCTTCCTCGGGTCGCAGGGACTCGGCAACATACCCGGGCTCAGGGCGGTCACGCAGTATCTGCCGGACCAGGTCGGCATGGTGATCACTCATGTCGCCGGGCCGCAGGACGATCCGCGCTGGGCCCGCGACTACGGCGCATGGGAGGGCATCGCTCTCCTCGGGCTCTGGACGGCCGCCTCCCTGATCGGCGGCTACCTGATCCTGCGCCGCAGGGACGCCTGACGGCGGCGTGCGCCGGCGCGCGGTGGCGAGGAGGCGGGCTTGGGGCTCGGCCGCGTCCGGGGTGAGGGTCAGCGGCCATACCTCGCGAAGGCGCGCCAGGCGGTGCGCGCCGAGGTCGTCGGCGGACAGCACCCGGTAGGTCCGCGCCCGGAGGAGGATCACGTCGTGCTCGCCGACCCCGAGGGCAGCGAGTTCTGCCGGATCGGGCCGGACAACGCGTTCCTCGCCGGCGATCGAGGCGCGGGAAGGCCGCTGAACCCGCCCGCCACCTGAACGCTCGGCGGCCCGGCCGGCACCCGTGGGCACCGGCCGGGCCGCCGGCGCCTACGGCGTCGTCAGTACGGTCTCGCCGGAGCGGTTCGGGTGGTCACCGGTCACCTTGACCGGGATGACCCGGCCGTGGCCGTCCGGGACGCGGGCGAACACGTGGGCGAAGCCCGCCTCCGTCGCGCGGCCGGAGCCGGCGGTCCGTCCGCCGATCCGCACGGTGAACCGCTCGCCCGCAGACAGACCGGCCGCGGTCACCGACACGGTGGTCCCGCCGGTCGCCTCCCGGGGCAGGGCGTCGACCACGAACTCCGGTGCGGAGCGCCCGCGCACGGGGGCCAGATCGTCATCGGTCAGCGGTGTCACGAGGATCCGCCGGAGCGCCTCGTACCTGATGTCCGGGGCGTGGACGTCGTAGTACACCTTCAGCCACAGCGGCCGGCCTGCGGGCAGGGAGAACGTCCGGGAGATCGGTGCTCCCGCCTGCGGGATGATCGGGTTGGGAATGT
The DNA here is from genome assembly GCF_014646695.1 of Sphaerisporangium melleum. Lineage (GTDB taxonomy): Bacteria > Actinomycetota > Actinomycetes > Streptosporangiales > Streptosporangiaceae > Sphaerisporangium > Sphaerisporangium melleum. Next base: position 189,003 of record NZ_BMNT01000006.1, on the reverse strand, counting down.
CCTCGTAGTGCAGGAAGTCCCCGGAGTCGATCTCGACGCCCACGCCGGCCGACAACGAGAACCCTGCGGTGTAGGCCGCCGGCCGGTTGGTGACGGTCATCGTGAGCGGGGCACCGTGGTGCCCGGCCCTGCCGCGGGTGAACGTCGCGTAGAAGGGTTCCCCCATGGCGGGCCGGCCGGCGAGCCTGCTCTGCTCAGGGTTCCGGTACGTGGCGATGGTGGCCCCGTCGAGCAGCAGGTCGAGGCGGTCGACCCCGGTCACGTCGGAGGAACGGGTGACGGTGGCGCCGGGTTCGGCGTGCAGGTTGGCGAAGATGAGCTCGCCGCTGGTCAGCTTGTAGCGCAGTGCCGGGAAGACCGCGTAGTCGGAGGAGTTGGTGAAGCTCACCCGCACCGTGTGCGCCGCCCGCCCGTCCTTGGTGATCGACGCGGTGCCCGGGCCGACCGCGGCCGGCGTCCAGCTCACCGACTTGCTCTGCCCGGTGCGGCCGTTGTCCAGGACCACGCTGACTGTCGCCGTGAGCCGCTCCGGCATGGTCTCGACCGGGTCGAAGCTCCGGGCGAACCACTTCCAGGTGCCGGAGTCGGCCGGGCCGGTCCGGTTCAGGTAGACGTCCGAGGCGCCCTTGACGGTGAGGTTCACCCTTCCCTTGCCGCTGATCGCCGCGGTCAGCCTGACCAGGGGGTTGCCGTCGAAGGCGTACCGGTCGTCGTGGTCGATGTCGCCGAGCACCAGCGGGCTGACCGTGACGGTGCCCGCTGCGGTCCGGCCGGCGTACAGCACCTCGATGGTCTGCCTGCCGATGGGGACGGTGGCCGGCAAGGGGACCAGGAGTGCCACGCCGCCCTCGTCGCTGGTGCGCCCGCTCGCGAGGATCTCCTTGGCGCCCTTGAGGCGGATGCCGAAGTCGACGGCCGGGGTCAGGCCGGTCGCGAGCACGATCACCGACCGCCCCGGAACCGCGTACTCGGGGGTGACGGTCACCACCGGACGGGCACCGGGATCGGTGGGTGGCGGCCCGGTGCGGGGGTCGCTGGTGACCGTCACGTATGTGGCACGGCCGGTGTCGCCGTAGGTGACCCGCCCGAGGTAGACGCCGCCGTCGCGCAGGCCGGTCCAGGCCAGGGTGACCGGGGTCGCGCTGCCGATGCCCAGGCTCACCGTGCTCGGTCGCGCGGTGAGACCGCCTTCGCCGCCGGTGTCCTGCAGCGCGAAGCTGGTCACGGTGAACCCGAGCGGGCCTGTCCCGGCGAAGAACGAGACCTCGACCAGGTACAGGCCGTCCTGCGGGTCGTCCAGATCGATCTGCTCGCCGGCGGACGGGGTGGCCGCCTCGGCCACCAGAGATCTGTCGCCGTACTCGTTCAGCCGGTAGACGGCCAGGTCGAGGTCGGAGTCGGCGCCGGCGGCGTCGAGGACGAACCGCGCGTGCGCCGTGCCGGCCGGCACCTGGACGATGTGGGACCGCGCCGGGCCGCCGGCGGCGCCGGAGCCCGCCACGCGCAGCCCCCGGGACAGGCCGGTCACCTTCAGAGGCACGTCCTGGACGTCGCCGCCCAGCACGTTCAGCGTCGTCCGGCCCGAACCACCCGTGGCCGTGACGCCCGCCGGCGCTTCCAGGGCCACCGGGCGGACCGCGAGCGCGCTGCGCACGCTCCGCTCGCCGTCGCGCCAGATCAGCTCACCGGTGGTGTACTCGCCCAGCGGCGCGGTGGTCCGGGTGAAGGTCACCTGGAAGCTCTTGGCCTGCCCCGGCTCGGTGAACGTCAGCGTGGCCGGCTCGACGGTGGCCCGCACGCCGGGGATCTGGACGGGGTCGGCGGTGAAGGTTCCGGCACCGGCCGAGGTCACCGTGCGCTTCACGGTCTGCCGGCCGGCGAGCGCGCCGACGGCGATCGACGCCAGGTTCAGGTCGGAGGGGTCGGGCGCCGCGGGGTCGCCGTGGACGGCGGCGACGTAGCCCGCCCAGTCGTCCGGGCCGTTCAAGTAGAGCAGCCCGGGGTCGAGGTACCGGGCCGGGGTGACCTGGCCGTTCCCCCGCGCGAACACGTCGCCGGACGGCCGGCCGTCCGCGGCCACGGCGGGGGAGGTGGTGGTCATCAACGCGGACTTGATCTCGGCCGGGCTCGCCTGGGGGTGGACGCCGAGGTACAGCGCGGCGAGACCCGCGACGTGCGGGGAGGCCATCGAGGTGCCCGACATGAAGGTGAACGAGGGACGGGCGCCGGCGGCGTTCGCGCCATCGGCCAGGATGGCGACGCCGGGTGCCGCGACGTCCGGCTTGATCAGGTCGCCGCCGTCGGCGTTCACCGGGCCGCGTGAGGAGAATCCGGCGATCTGCGGCGCCGGGGCGGGCGGCAGGCCGTGCGGGTTGCCGTCCACGAGCGTGGCGGTCGGGGCGCCGGTCGAGGCGTAGGCGACCAGCGCCTCGTACCCGTCCGCGTCAATGTGGACGGTCGGGACGTCGTGCGCGTCCAGGTCGACGGAGTCGGGCTCGGGGTTGACCAGGATGACCCCGATGCCGCCCGCCCGCTTCACCTCGGTGGACTTGGCCCGCCGATCGACGTCGCCGCGCTCGCACAGCACTATCTTGCCGGTCACCTTGGCGGCGTCCAGGGTGTCCGGGCCGCAGGTCGCCGACCCGGCCGCGGACCCCGCCGCCAGGGGGCCGGTGACCCGGCCGCCCGCCGGTACCGAGATCGAGGCGCCGAGCAGGTTGACGCCGTCGCCGAGTTCGACCGTGGCCTCGCGGGCAGGGATGGTGCTCGCCGCGACGGTGGTGATCCACGGCGCGGCGTTGTCGACGGTACCGGCGCCGGGACCGGCGTTGCCACCGGCGGCGGCGACGAAGACGCCGCTCGCGGCGGCGTTGCGGAACGCCTCGTCGATGATCCCGTCGGTGCTCTGGGCGCCGCCCATGGTGCCGATCGAATAGTTGATCACATCGACGTTGTCGGCGACGGCCGCGTCGATCGCGGCCAGCAGGTCTCCGGTGGCACAGCCGTCGTCGTCGGGGACCGCGGCGTTGGGGCCGCTCCAGCAGGCCTTGTACGCGGCCACCTTGGCGGCCGGCGCCACTCCCGAGATCTTGCCCATCGCGACGCCCCGGATGTCGGCGTCGATCCCGTTGGCGCCGGCCGCGGTGCTTGCGGTGTGCGACCCGTGCGCTTCGCCGTCCCGCGGTGACAGGTACTCGCCGGCCTCGGGCCCGCCGATGTGGCCGACGCCGAAGTTGTCGGCGAAGTACCGCGCGGACACCAGCTTGGTGGTGCAGTCGGCGGCGGTGAACTGCACTCCCGTCGTACAGGCGCCGGTGAAGGTGCCGCCGTCGGCCTTGCGGTACTTGATCGCCGAGCCGTCCAGATAGGGTTCGAGGCCCGGCTCGGTGCCGAGCGGGGCGCCGGCGAACGACGGGTTCTCCGGCGCGATGCCGGTGTCGATGACGCCGACCACGATGCCCTCGCCGGCCTTGTCCACGCCTCCGTTCGCGGCCCATACCCCGGTGTCGCCGGACAGGCCGAGGTAGTCGGTGGAGGTGACGGCGGCGAGCGGTTTGCGCAGGTCGTCCTTGACCACCGAGACCACTGACGGGTCCTCGCGGAGCCGCTCGACCTGCTCGGGACCCAGCTCGGCCGTGAAGCCGTTGTACGCGGCGGAGTAGGAGGAGATCACCTTGGCGTCCACGGCGGCGGCCGCGCGCTTCTGGCGCTGGTGCAGGTAGTCCCGGTAGGCGCGGACCGGAGCGGAGTCGCTCTTCAGGCCTTCACCGGCACGCGGCGCTGTCCGGGCCTTGCCCGCCACATCGCCGGCGTACGTCGCGGCGGCGGGCTCCCGCAGGGTGACGATGTAGCGCCCGGCGGCCCCCTGCGCCGGGGCCGCGGAGGCGGGCGGAGAGGTCGCGGCGGCGGCGGTGAACGGGACGACGGCGCCGGTCGTCAGCAGGCCGGCGGCCGCGAGGACGGCGACCGTGATGTGCCGGGTTCTGGACGGGAGAGGGGAGGGGGGATGTGCAGGGGGCACCGATGTTCCTTCGCGGAAAATTCATGATCACTTTGACTGGCTGTCATCGTGGACGATCAGCCATAAGTTCTAGCGAGGGAAACATTCGTGACCAATGGGTTCAATGGTCCTATATCGGACAGTGTCCGGAATTGGCCAGCCGAGCTCAGCGCCCGTCGCGGTGAGCACGCCGATCGGCCGGTCAGGAGAGGCGTTCGATCGTGACCGGGATCAGGCCGGTGAGGCGCACCGTCGTGGTGAGCTCGCGCAGCAGCGGGCCGACCGCGGCGTCGGAGGCGGTGGCGAGGTGGGCGGTCAGGTCCAGGCACGACGCGGCGCCTGACCCGATGCGGCGCAGGTCCCAGCCGAAGACGTCCGGACCGATTCGCCGGCGAGCGGTGGCCAGGAGGCGGGCCCGGGGCTCGGCCGCGTCCGGGGTGAGGGTCAGCGGCCATACCTCGCCCAGGCGCGCCAGGCGGTGCGCGCCGAGGTCGTCGGCGAACAGCACCCGGTAGGTCCGCGTGTCGTGGAAGCCCTCGGGGACCAGCGGGGCGTCGAACCGCAGCGGAGCCGAGCCGGGCAGGCCGGCCCGGTCCCGGAAATGGGTGCGCAGGGCCGCCTCGCCGGGCAGGCCGGCGCCGGACAGACGCCGGTACGCGGCGTCGGCCTCCGGGCGCGGCACCGGCGCCAGGCGCGCGCGCAGCGCCGCGTCGGCGCGTATCGCCCGGGTCAGCGCGGCCGAACTCCACCACGTGCCCTCCGCCACCGTCCAGCCCGCACCGTCCAGGCCGACCGCCGTGTGGTCGCGGGTGAGGACGAACTCCTCGACGAGAACGCCCTCCGCGTGCGTGTGCGACCCGTGTTCTGTGCGAAGGATCAGGTAGTAGTCCAGCTCGGGACCTGGCACGCCGGTGACGGCCGGCTCGGCGATCGGCTCGGGGGTAGAGATCACACAGGCCATTCTCGCCGGAGCGCGTGCGGTCCGCCGGCCGTCCGCCGCGGTGCCGGGCCGCGGTGCGCGGTGGCGTCGAGGATGAGCGCGGCGATCCGGCCGGGATGGGTCACGATCGACAGGTGACCCGATTCGAGTTCGATGGTGGTGGCGCGCATCCGGGCGGCGAGGAAGCGTTCCAGGTCAGGCGAGGTCGTGCGGTCGTTCCTGGACACCGCGTACCAGGTGGGCCGGTGCCGCCAGGCGGCCACCGTGGTCTTCGCGGTGAACAGCGCGTCGGAGACACGGCCCTGTGCCGCGTACAGGGCGAGCGCGCGCCTTCGGGGCACGCCGTTGGCGAAGTCCCGCAGGAACGCCCGCTCGCTGAGCTGCTTGAAGCCGCCCGACGCCACCAGCCCGGCGTTGGCCGGCGGCTCCGGATAGCGGGCCGCCAGCGCCGTGTAGTCCTCCCCGGCGTCCGGTGCCCGGGCGGCCGCGTAGACCAGGCCGGTCACCACGCGCGCCAGCCCCGCCTGGGAGATGACGGTGCCCGCCCAGGAATGCCCGGCCAGAACGGTGGGACCGTCCTGCAAGGCGAGAGCCCGCTCGGTCGCCGCGACATCGTCGGCGAGTGAGGTGAGCGGGTTCTGCACGGAGGTGACGTTCAGCCCGGCCTCCTGCAGGCGCTCGATCACCTCCAGCCAGGAGGAGCCGTCCGCGTAGGCGCCATGGACGAGCACGACATTGCGCACGGCCCGCCGGGCGGCGGCCGGGCGGGCCGGCGTGAACCGGGTGAGCGTGGTCGCCGAGGCGCCGAGGGCGAGCGCCGCGAACGTCCGCCGGCTGATCGCCGCCTCGCCGTCCCGCGGCCCGGGACCGGCCGTCCCGATGTCCGGGACGGGGGAGACCGGTGCGCGCCGCGCCGCCCGCGGTGTCCCGCCCTCGTCTGCTGTGCCGGCGTATCGCCTGGTCACTCGCATTCCGGCCCCCCTCGCTCGGTCCTCCCACGTTACGTTTCATTCTCGGTGGTGGCCCGGCGGGGGCGCGGCGCGTCCGGGCATCGGCCGTCCCGGTAAGGCGGCGCGCAGAGGGACCCGGCCTCGCCGGTCACTTCGGGAGCCGGCGGCCGGGTGCGCGTCCGTTCCGCAGATATCGGCCCAGGATATTCGCGATGCCATGAATCGGGACTTCAGTTGTTCCGCGGAGCGAAGGAGAAGCCGGGAGGGTCCGGCCAGGGCGGATGGCGGCACGATTTCGGATCGGCGGACCGACCGGGCCGAGAGGGTCGTAGGAAAGCGGCACCGGCATGGCGGCGAATCGACCTTTACCGCGATTTCGCAGGAACGGGGCCGCCGGAAAAGGGGACGGAAGGGCCGGCCGGCGGCGAGAGCGGTGCCGGGTGCCGGATCGGGACGGGCCGGTGGCGGAGACGGAGCCGGAGAATGGCCGGAAGGACGCGGCGCGGCAGCGTGCCGGAATGTACCGGACGCGACGGGTGGTCGGGACGAGGAGACGGCACAGGCCGCATGCCGGGGGCGTGTCGCCCGCGTCGCCGGATGCAGGTCGTCCCCGGCCGGGACCGGTATCGACGGCGATGGCCGCCCTCGGGGGTGAACATGCGCACGGAGAACCGAAAAGCCGTCGAAAGTGGCCGATGGTGGACGGAGTAACGTCTAATGGGTATTCGGAATGCCCTGGGCGTGGAGTCCGGTGTCTTTTCTTTATTATGTTCGTCTGTTTTTCCCAATCACCCCGCCGCCGCTGCGGTGCGGGTTCGGGGAATGGGTATTCCCTGGTCGCAGTGCTGCCGCAGTGGCACGAAGAAGGTCCGATTCATCGGAATTCAAGCGATATGGGGGAACCGAGTGATTCCTCGGGAAACTGGTCTCATAGGTAAGCGCGCGTTGTCCGTGGCGTTCGCGACGGCGGTCGCCGGCGGAATCGTCGCGCTGTCCTTCCCGGCCGCGGCCCAGGCCGGTACGGAAACGCGGAGCGTCCCGGGGCACCGGGTCGCGCTCCACGTCGCTCATGCTCCCGCCGTCGCCGCCAAGAAGGGCACGCCTCCCGGCGAATGCAAGAAGCACTGCCCTCCGGCGGCGGCGCAGGTACCCGAGAGCGGCATCGACTCGGCGCTGGCCACGCCGACCACGCTGACGGCGCCGGTCAAGTACATCGGGCTGGCCCAGCCCAACGGCGTCGCGCTGGTCCGCGACCCCACGTCCGTCGGCCCGGCGAACCCGCCCTGGCACGACCTGTCGGGGATCGCGAACTACCCGGGCCGAGTGATCGACATCACCCTGACCGCGGTGCCGACCACGAACGTGCTGCACATCACCGTGCACAGCGCGACCGGGTTCGTCCGCCAGACGACGTGCACCCTCACGGTGAACGTCACCTGGCCGGGCAACTGCACCGCCTTCACCGACTTCACGCCGCCGCTGTAGGCGCACGGCGAGACGTCGGCCGGTGAGTGCCGCACCCGGGAGCCCCGGGTGCGGCACCGCCGTGATCCGGCTCAGGCGTTGATCGCCATGCCCGGGGGCACCAGCAGGAAGACCTTGTGGGCGATGCGGTCCATGTCCCCGCGCCGGCCGAAGACCAGCCCGGCGGCGAAGTCGACCAGTGGCTTGGCGTCGGCGTCCGACATGCCGGTGAGGTCCATGACCACCGGCATGCCCTTGCGGTAGAAGTGCCCCACGTACAGCACCTCGTTGTAGTCCTGCGGGCGCAGCGTCTTCACATGCGACATGTCCGCCGCGTGCGCTCCGCGCGTCTTGTGCTGGAAAGGACCGCCGGTCCCCGCGTCTGCCACGCCGCCGACGCTAACACCGCACGAGTTCCGCGAGCCAGCACACGGGACAAAACCGTCATCTCGCCGCCGGTGACCACGCCCCGGCGTCACCCCTCTTGACTAGCCGCACTAGCCCAATCGGCGAGAATGCGCTCCTCCTTGTCCGGCGCGATGCCGTGCCGCCGCCACGACGGGTAGCGCCGCTCCAGCTCGGCCTGGTCCCCGTCGCGGAGCCACTCCCAGGTGTCGCGGACGGTCTCGCTGACCGGCCGGCAGCGCAGCCCCGCCGCCTCGGCCTTGGCGGCCGACACCTTCCACACGTTCGCGTCCTCCGGCGAGGCAGGCATCCACAGCGGCAGCTCCTGCCACACTCCGATCTCGTAGCCGGACAGGAAGGCGTCCGGCACCCAGACCAGCTCGGCGTCCGACCCGGTCACCGCGACGCAGTCGCCCAGCCAGCGGCCGAAGGTGGTGTTCCCCGCGGGTCCGGTGGTGATGAACCGGTCACCGACCCCCTTGGCCGCCTGGTCGAGGGTGAACGCCGCGATGTCCCGGGCGTCGATGAGCTGCATGGGCGTGTCCGGGTCACCGGGGGCGAGCACCCGGCCGCCGCGCGCGACGCGGCGCAGCCACCACGGCAGCCGGCCGACGCTCTCCCGCGGACCGAGGATCAGCCCCGGCTGGATGATCAGGGAGTTCCCGGTGAAGTACTGCTCGACGGCCCGCTCGCAGCCGGCCTTCAGCGTCCCGTAGTCGCCGTCGTCCGGTCCGGCGTCGGGCGAGCACTCGTACAGCGGCGACGACTCGTCCGCCTGCTCGGCCGGCCAGGTGGCGATCGCCGAGATGGAGGAGAGGAACGCATAGGTGCCGGCGTGGCCGGACAGCGCGCGGGCCGATTCGGCGACGACCCGGGGCGTGTACCCGCAGACGTCCACCACGGCGTCCCACTCCCGGCCGGTGGCGAGCGCCCGCAGGTCGCCGGGGTCCTCGCGGTCACCCCGCACGGCCGTCACCCCCGGAAGGTCGTCACCGGACCGCCCCCGGTTGAACGTCGTGACATCGTGGCCCCGCTGCAGCGCTTCCGCCACGATGGCCCGGCCGAGGAACACCGAACCACCGATCACCAGAATTCTCATGGCGACCACTCTCGGCCACCGGAGACCGGCGGCGTGCCGGATTTCACGGTCGGCTGACCGGCGCTCCGCCGCGACCGCGAGATTTCGCGCTCAGCGGACCATCGCGCCGCCCGCCTGGGTGCCGATCTCCGGCTCGGCCCGGCAGGTGGTCACCGGAGTGAAGCCCTCGCGGTCCAGGACGTGCACCCGCGCGGCGCCGATGTCGAAGTACAGGCCGACGAGCTGCAACCGCCCGGACGCCTCCAAGGAGGCCACCGACGGGTGGGTGCGCAGGTTGTCGAGCTGCTGGGAGACGTTCAACCGGCACAGCCGGTCGAGCGGCCCGGCGTCCTCGCCTCCCGGATCGGACGCCGGGTCGGACAGGATGTAGCGCGCCAGCGTGTGGTCGCCGTGCCGCAGCCAGTTCGACAGGCCCGGCAGGCCCGGGATGTTCTCGCCCGCGCACAGCAGCGCCGCCATCGCGCCGCACCCGGAGTGCCCGCACACCGTGATCGTCGAGACGTCGAGGGCCGCCGTGGCGTACTCGACGGCCGCCACCACCGAGTCGTCGGGCGGCGCTGCGCCGTGCCGGGGCACCAGGTTGCCGATGTTGCGCACGGTGAACAGGTCGCCGGGTCCGCTCGCGGTGATCAGGTTGGGCACCACCCGGGAGTCGGCACAGGTGATGAACAGGTGAGAGGGCTGCTGGACCCGGGCCATGCGCGTGAGGATGGGCCGGACGAGCGGCGCGGTGCGGCGCTGGAAGTCGGCGGTGCCCGCCAGCAGGTCGGGCACCGCCACCCCGGGAGTGGCGCCCTGCCCGGAGGGCTCGTCCTGGCCGGCGCGAGCCGGTGTGACGGACTGGCCGTGCCGGATGGGAATGCGCGAGAGCGGCCCGCCCTGGCGGTAGGCCCGGGGCAGCCACCAGCGCTCGGGTGCCTGGGGCGGGGTCTTGGCCGCTGAGACGCGCGTCCCGCTGGCCGCCGTGGAGTACCAGGTGTCGTGGATCTCGTCGATGGTGACGGTGCCGCCGCTGCGCTCGTGCTCCAGGCGCCAGCCGTGCAGCGCCTCGAACGCGGCGTTGTCCATGAAATCCACGTTGAGGTCCAGGTCGACCGCGGAGCCGGCCGGGATGGCGCGCAGGCTCGAGGTCAGCGAGGGGACGCCCACGAACGTCAGAGACCCGGTCACCACCACGTGCCAGCGGTCGTCGGGCTCCAGCCGCACGTGGATGGACACCCGGGTGAGCCGCCGCAGCGCGAACAGCGCGGCCAGCCCGAGACCGAGCAGCACGCCCTCGGCCAGGCCGATGACCACCACGGCGCCCATGGTGAGCACGTAGATCGGCAGCTCGCCGTGCCCGTGCAGGCCGCGCACGGTGCCGAGGTTGACCATGCGGACGCCGATGAAGACCAGCAGCGCCGCCAGGGCCTCCATCGGGATCAGGGTCACGCTCCAGCCGAGGCCGACCGCGAACAGCAGCACCCATCCGCCGTGCAGGGTCGCCGACCACCGGCTGCGCGCTCCGGCGCGGACGTTCGTGGTGGTTCGGACGATGACCCCGGCCACCGGCAGCCCGCCGAGTGCCCCCGACACGAGGTTCGCCAGGCCCAGCCCGGTCAGCTCGCGGTCGAGGTCGGCGCGCGGGCCGTCGTGCATGCGGTCGGCCGCCACCGAGCACAGCAGCGACTCGACCCCCGCGAGCAGGGCGACCAGCAGCACCGCGCCCGCGATGCCGTGCCAGTCGCCGCTGGGCAGCACCGGCGTCGCCCACTCGGCCAGGCCCTTCGACAGGTCGGCACGGGCGACGTCCCAGCCCAGCACCCCGGCGGTCAGCGCGGCGACGGCCAGCGCCGCCAGCGGGGCCGGGACGACGCTGACCCGTGGCAGGCGCGGCCACAGCACCAGCAGGGCGATGGTCAGCACACCCACCGCCACGGCGTGGCTGTGGTTGTGCACGATCTGATCGGGCAACTCGACGAGGTTCTCCAGGGCCGACCGCTGCGGCTGCCCGCCGAGCACGACGTGGAGCTGCGCGAGGGCGATCACCACGCCGACCCCGGCGAGCATGCCGTGCACCACCGCGGGCGAGACCGCGAGCGCCGTCCTGGCCACCTTGAACGCGCCGAGCACGACCTGCACCACGCCCGCCATCAGGGTGATCATGCAGGTGGCGCGCCAGCCGTACCTGTGCACCAGCTCGGACACGACGAGGGCCAGGCCGGCCGCGGGCCCGCTGACCTGGACGACCGACCCGCCGAGCGGCCCGGCCACCAGGCCGCCGACGACGGCGGCGACCAGGCCCGCGATGAGGGGCGCCCCGCTGGTGACGGCGATGCCGAGCGAGAGGGGGACGGCGACCAGGAAGACCACGAGCGAGGCCGGAAGGTCGTGCCGCAACACCGATCGAACACGCTTGGTCTTGGTCGCGTCACTTTCCGTATCCACGGTCATGAGGCGACCATACGACGCGGCGGCCGTTGGCTTAAGGCTTTGACCGCCGCGTTGTGGATTTACCGGGGAAAAGCGGGGCGATCAGCGGTAATAGTCGGGATAGTCGGGATCAGTGGGCCGGCGGTGGCCGCCACGCGACGGGTTTCCCTGCTGCACGGTGGGGTCCTCCGGACCGTTCGCCGAAGTGCCGTACAGCTCTCCGTACGACGGCCAGCTCCCGCCGGTGTTCTGCACCGGCTGCGGCCAGGGCGGGGTCGTGCCGGAGGAGGACGGGTAACCGGCCTCGTAGCCGCCAGGGCCCTGGGCCTGGCCGCCCGCCGGCTGGTCGCCGCGCGCCGGGCGGGAGGCGTCGTAGCCCGGCGTGCCACTCGGCGGTGTCGCACCGTTCAGCGGGTCGGAGTCGTCGATGGTCGCCCAGCCCGGCCGCACCTCGTAGGACGGAGCGCTGGGCGTCGCGGCGGCCGGCGGGGAGGCGTACCCCTCGTAGCCGGGAAGCTGGTAGTCGGCGGCCTTCCAGGTCTCCTTCGAGGAGCCCGACGGCGGGGTGGGTTCGTCGAGGATGTCGTACGCCCCCGTCGTCTGATAGGCCGGCCACGATCCGGCGGAGCTCGCGGAGCTCGCGGAGCTCGCGTCCGGCGGCGGGGAGGCCGGGAAGTCGCCGGTGCCGCCGGGGCTCGCGGGGCCGACGCCGAGCGGGTCGCCGCCCGGCCCGTACGAACCGGACGCCCGCGGTGTCTCGTAGGAGCCGGTCGAGGAGCGGCCCGCGTCGAACGGGCCGGTCGGCGTGCGAGGAGAGTCGAGCGGGCCGGCGGAGCGCGAGCCGGACCTGGACGGGCGCGCCGCGGGGCCGGGCTGGGCCGGGTTGCGCGCGGCGGCCGCGCCGGACACCGGGCCGCCCGCGACGGCGGCCCTGCCGGATCGAGAGCCGCCGGTCGCCAGCGGGTCGCGGGAGGCCAGCGGGTCGCGGGCCGCCGCGCCGCCGGGAAGCGGCCCGCTGGACAGCGGGTCGCCGGCCAGCGCACCGGTCGGATGCACGCCCGCCGTCAGGCTCGGGCCGGTGGTGAGCGGGTCGGGACGTACGGCCAGCGGGTCCGGGCGGGGACCGGTGGCCAGCGGGTCGGGACGCGGACCCGCCGCGAGCGGATCGGGGCGGGCCGGCTCGGGGCGGGCGGAGGCGGCGCGGCCCGGCTCGGCGGGACGGCCGGCTCCGGTGCGCCTGCGCGGCTCGGCCGGACGGCCGGGACCGGCGGGCCGGCCCGGATCCCCGGCGCCGGGCTCCGGCCGGCGACGGGGCTTGGCGCGGCCGGTGTCGGCGACGCCGAGCGGGTCGGCCGGGTCGGGGCGCGAACCCCGGCGGTTGCGCGAGGACGGTTGCGGGGTGCCGATGGCGCCGGGCGCGTCGCTCGCCGGCGCCACGGGGACGGGAGCCGCCGGGGCGGCGGCGGAGGGCGGTGCGGGGACCGGGGCGGAGAAGGCGACGGTGTGGTCGGTGGCGGCGGAGGTGACGGGCGCGCCGGCGCCCCGCGCCGGGGCCCCCGACTTGCCCGGTGCGCGGGTGGGCAGCGGCGCCTGCACCGTGGCGGAGTTCGGGTCGACCTCCTCCTTGGCCTTCTTGGCGGGCTTCTCCTGGGGCTCGGGAGACGACGGAGAGGCGACGTCCGGCCGGCTGGCGCCGACGCGGGCGGCGATCGTCCCGCCGAAGGCGCCGTCGTCCTCGCGGACGCGCGTCCAGTAGTCGTCGTCGTAGTCGTCGGCGTCGCCCCACTCGTCCACACCGCGCCGTCCGCGCGAGGAGGACTGCTTGCTGCGCGGCCCCGGACGCCCGCCGGGCCGCGCCGCGGGACGGGGACCGGTCTTGCCGCCACCGGGCCGCAGGCGCGCCGTGGCGCGTTCGGGTTCCTGGAAGGCGTCGAACCCTTCGGGGAAGCTCTCGAAGAAGGTCTCCTCGGCGGGACGGCCGGGCCGCTTGGCGGACGGGTCCTCCGCCTGCTTGGCCAGCTTCTCCAGGCGCTCGGGCGGCAGGTTGCTCTCGCGGCGGTTCATGGACCGCATGCCGAATGCAACGACCATCAGTACGAGCAGCACGACGGCGACGAGGCCGAAAATGACCGCGATCATTGCACCACCTTCATGGCCATCGCCTTCCAGTGGCGCTGAGGAGACCGCGCGGCCATCGACGCGATCTGCCCCCGTTGACCACCTGCGCTCGAGGATTGCATCTGATTCTGTCCGACCACTATGAGCGTTGTCACACCTTACGAGAAAGTCCGGTATCGGTCACTACCTGCGGTGCGCGGCGGATCACTCGATGTGCGCCGCCGACAGCCGCCCGCGTGCGACGGTGTGCTGAGCGATCTGGTCCAGCGTCGCACGGAGGTCAGCGTCGTTCTTGAGGGAGAGCTCGGCGTTCAGCGCGTACACGCTGAAGCGGTAGACGGCGTCCTGGGCGCACGGCGGGGCATACCCCGGCTTGCCGGTCGAGGTCTGGGCCTGCGACGCGCCCTTGGGCACGCTGTCCTGCCCCAGCTCGGTGGTGTGCGGGTCGATGTTGAACAGCACCCAGTGCACCGCCGCAGCCCCTTGCGCGTTGTTGGCGTCGACCACCAGGGCGATCGACTTGGTCTGCTTCGGCGGCACACCCGACCAGCGCAGCGGCGGGTTGCCGGACTGCCCTGTGCAGGTGAACTCGGCCGGGAGGGGGGCCTGGTCGCGGAAGCGCGGGCTGGAGACGCTGAGCTCGTCCAGGGCGTTGTCGGTGGGCGAACCGCCGCCGATGATGCCGCAGCCCGCCGAGACCGACATCGCGGCCACGGCCGCGGCGATCACGATGCGTCGGCGTCCCATGCGTCCAACGCGCACGGTCTCTCTCGGCTGCCCCATGGTCGCTGATGCTACGCGCGTTCGGAGGGTGTCCTGACCCATCGCCCGAACCGGCGACCCCGCCGGGCGGCGGGATCGGCCAGAATCGAGGCATGGATCCGGCGGAGCCCGAAGCACGCGTGAGCTTCGCGCTGCTCGGCCCGCTCGAAGTCGCTCACGACGGCGCGCCCCTGCCGATAAGCGGGCGACGGCTGCGCGCGCTGCTCGCATCGCTGCTGCTCAACCCGGGCCGCATCGTGCCTGTGGACATGCTCGTCTCCGGAGTGTGGGACGCAGGACCGCCCAGCGGCGTCGGCAACGCGCTGCAGGCTCTGGTCTCGCGCCTGCGCGCCGTCCTGGGACGCGGTCTGGTGACCGCCGAAGCGTCGGGTTACCGATTGGTTATATCTCCGGATCAGGTGGACGTCCACCGGTTCGCCCGACTTGCCGCCGCAGGCCGCGCCGCGCTCGATCGCGGCGACCTGGCGCGGGCGGCGAGCGCGCTCGAACAGGCACTGGCCCTCTGGCGCGGTCCCGCCTACCTCGACCTCGCGGGCACCGGGATGGCCGACGCCGAGATCGCCCGGCTCGACGGGCTGCGCCAGGCCGCGGTGGAGGACCGCCTGGAGGCCGGGCTGCTGCTCGGCGAGCACACCGGCGTGCTCGCCGAACTGCCCGCGCTGATCGCCGCCGACCCGCTGCGCGAACGGCGGCACGCCCTGCTGATGCGCTCCCTGTACGCCTGCGGGCGCAGGGTGGAGGCGATCGCGGCCTACCAGGCGGCGCGCGACCTGTTCGCCGACCGGCTCGGCGCCGACCCCTCGCCCGAACTCGCGGCCCTGCACCTCGCCATGCTCCGCGGCGACCATGTCCCGCTCGCCGGCGTCCGCTCCCTCACCCCTGCGCCGCGGCACGTCCCCACGGCACCCGGGCCGGCCGGGACCGCGGACGTCCTCCCGCTCATGGGGACGCAGCAGAAAACACCACAGACGAGGGCCGCCACCGGAGGCAGGACGGGTGGCGGTGCCGTGGCGGACGTCAGGAAGGGGAACCTCCGGGCGCGGCTGACCAGCTTCGTCGGCCGGGAGAAGGATCTCGGGCACGCTGCCGACTTGCTCGACCGGCATCGGCTGGTCACCTTGCTCGGGCCCGGCGGGGCGGGCAAGACGCGCCTGGCCGTCGAAGCCGGCGAGGCCATGGCCGCGCGCCTGCCCGCCGGTGTATGGCTGGCCGAGCTGGCCCCGGTGCGCGACCCCGATGACGTGCCGCAGGCGGTGCTGACGGCTCTGGGCATTCGCGACACCCCGCGCGGCTCTCTGCGCATCCAGGACGCGCCGCCCGCGGAGGCGGCCGATCCGACGGCCCGCCTGGTGGCCGGTCTCGGATCCGCCCCCCGGCTGGTCATCCTGGACAACTGCGAGCACGTGGTCGAGGCCGCGGCCCGGCTCGCCGACCGCATCCTGGCCGAATGCCCGCAGGTGCGCATCCTCGCCACCAGTCGCGAGCCCCTCGGCATCACCGGCGAGTCGCTGTGGCACGTGCGGCCGCTGGACCTCGAACACGCTCGCGGCCTGTTCGCCGACCGCGCCGCCATGGCCCGCCCCGATCACCGGCTGGACGGGGAACAGGAGGCGGTCGAGCGCATCTGCCGGGAGCTGGACGGCATGCCGCTGGCGATCGAACTGGCC
>NZ_BMNT01000006.1:133723-173136 GCF_014646695.1 Sphaerisporangium melleum | reverse complement strand
GCCGCCCGCCTGCGCACCCTGTCGGCCGCGCAGATCGCCGACCGCCTGGACGACCGGTTCCGCCTCCTCACCGGCGGCAGCCGTACGGCGCTGCCGCGCCACCACACCCTGCGCGCCGTGGTGGAGTGGAGCTGGGACCTGCTGGAGGAACGCGAACGGGTGCTCGCCCGCCGCCTCGCCGTGTTCGCCGGCGGCGGCGTGCTCGAAGCGATCGAAACGGTCTGCTCCGACTCCTCCTGCGGCGACGATCCGCGGGGGGAGGTGCTGGAGACGCTGGGCAGGCTGGTGGACAAGTCCTTCGTGGCGTTCGACGGCCGGCGTTACCGCATGCTGGAGACCATCCGGGCGTACGTCACCGAGCGGCTGGCCGAGTCGGGCGAAGAGCGCCGCCTGCGCGCGGCGCACGCGCGCTTCTACACCGGCCTGGCCCAGACCGCCGACCCGCGGCTGCGCCGGGACGAGCAGGTGCGCTGGCTCGCCGTGCTGTCGGCCGAGCACGACAACCTCACCGCCGCGCTGCGCTGGAGCGTCACGGAGCAGGAGCCCGGCCTCGCCGCCCGGCTGGTCGGTGCTCTCGGGTGGTACTGGTTCCTGAAGGGACGCCGCGCCGAGGGAGCCCAGCGGTCCGCCGAGGTGGCGGCCCTGCTGGAAGGCGCCACCGGTGTCGGCGCACGCGAACGCGCGCTGGCGCTGAGCGTCCAGGGCATCCTGATGGCGGGCGGCACCGACCAGTGGCACGAGTCCAAGGACGTCCTCGAACGCGCCCTGCGCCTGGCCAGGGCGTCGGTGCCGCGACCCTGGCCGGCCATGCTCTCGCTGGCGGAGCCGGTGCTGGCGATCTACGTCCGTCAGGCCCCCGAGCTCGCGCCTTCGCTGGCGGAGATGCTCGACGACCCGGAGCCGTGGGTGGTGGCCTGCGCGCACCTGCTGCGCGCGCATCTGCGGTACGGCGCGGGTCTGATCGAGGAGGGGGAGCGGGACGTGCGGGCCTCGCTGGCAGGTTTCCGGTCGGTCGGAGACCGATGGGGCATCAGCACGGCCATGGCGGCGCTCGCCGAGGTCAGCACCCTGCGCGGGGACGACGCCGCGACGATCGCCATCATGCGCGAGGCGCTCATGCTCGCCGAGGAGATCGGCGCCGTCGAGGACACTCCGTACATGCGCACCCGGCTGGCCGCGGCCCTGCACGCCACCGGCGACCGGGCCGGCGCGCTGGAGGTGCTCGGCCAGGCCCTGGAGCTCTGCCGCGTCTGCGGTGATCGCCTCGGCGAGTCGGGCGTGCACGGTGTGCGCGGAGACCTGGCCCGGGAGGAGGGCGATCTTGCGCTGGCGCGGCACCACTACGAGCAGGCCCTCCGGCTCGCGTCCGGCGAGGTGCTGCCGGCGCACTTCCGTGCCGTGCTGCTCACCTCCGCCGGGCTGCTGGCCGAGCAGGAGGGCGACACGGCGGGTGCGTGGGACACACTGGCGGAGGCACTGCGGCTCGCCTGCCGGGCCGGCGACGGTGGCATCCTCGCTCTCGCGCTCATCGCCCTCGCAGCGCCGGCGGTGCGCGAGGGCGACGCGGGCGGGGCGGCCGTGCTGCTCGGGGGCGCGGCCCGAGTGCGCGGCGTGGACGAGGTGGTCGGCTACGACCACCGGCGCATCACCGCCGCCGCCATCGCGGCGCTCGGTCCCGGTGAGTACCGGCGGTGCTATGAGCACGGCCGGTCGATGCCGCACGCGCGCCTGCTGACCCTGGCCGAACGCCGCGCCGGCGCCGCTTCGGCACTCTCGCCGCACGACCCCCGCCCGATCTCCCCATGACCCGGATCGCCCCCTCGCCGGAAGGCGCCGTGCTCGCGGCCTCGCCCCCGAAGCGGCGATCCGGCCCGCGAGCGAGGGGGAAGTCAGGCCCGGAGGCGGAAGGCCCGCAGGGACAGGGGCGCGAAGACGAGCGCGATGCCGAGGCCCCAGAGCAGCGAGACCGTCGCGTTGCCCGCGACCGGCCCACCGCTCAGCAGGCCGCGCACGGCGTCCGCCAGATGGGTGACCGGGTTGACCTCCACCCACCGTTGCAGCCACTCCGGCAGGGTGTCGGTGGGCACGAAGGCGTTGGAGGTGAAGGTCAGCGGCATCATCACCGAGAAGGCGATGATCTGCACCTTCTCGGGCTCGGAGGCGGTCAGGCCGATCAGGACCGACAGCCACGACATCGCCAGCGCGAAGGCCACCAGGAGCAAGAGCGCGCCGAGCACGCCGGTCACGCCCATGTGCACGCGGAAGCCGAGCACGGCGCCGAGGCCGAGGAACAGCGCGAACGCCCACACCTGCTTCAGGGTGTCGGCGACGATGCGGCCGGCCAGCGGGGCGGAGCGGGCGATCGGCAGGCTGCGGAGCCGGTCGAACACCCCCTTGGTGATGTCGGTGCTCAGCCCGATCGCCGTGGTCAGCGTGGCGAACAGCATGTTCTGCACGATCAGGCCCGGCAGCGAGAACTGCAGATAGTCGGTGGTGGAGCCCGAGATCGCGCCGCCGAACACATAGGTGAACAGCAGCAGGAACATCACCGGCTGGACCGACAGGTCGAGCAGCTCCATGGGGTTGTGCTTGATCTGCACCAGGCTGCGCCAGGCGAGCGTCATCGTGTGCCGCAGGGCGGCGGCCGGCCCTACCCGGCCCGGAACGGCGGGCCTGGGCGCCGCCGCGGTCAGCGTGGTCACGCCGAAACCCCTTCCTTCTCCTTGGTCTCATCCGCCGAAGGGTCTTCCACGGCACGATGGCCGGTCAGCGCCAGGAACACCTCGTCCAGGCTGGACTTGCGCAGGGTCAGCTCGGAGGCGACCACCCCGAGATCGTCCAAGCGGCGCACGATCGCGGGAACCACCCTGGCGTCCTTGACGTTGACCGTCGCCAGGCCCCCGGTGACGTCGGGCCGGGTGCCGATCACGTCGGCGATGACGTCGGCCACCATGCCGATGTGCTCGCCGGACAGCGGCCGGACCTGGAGCACCTGGGCGCCCGTCGTGGCCTTCAGCTCGTCGGAGGTGCCGGAGGCGATGACGCGGCCGTGGTCGAAGACCACGATGTCGTCGGCCAGCTCGTCGGCCTCCTGGAGGTACTGCGTGGTGAGCAGCACCGTGACCCCCTCGGTCATCAGCCCGCGCACGACGCCCCACAGCTCGGTGCGGCTGCGCGGGTCGAGGCCCGTCGTCGGCTCGTCGAGGAACAGCACCTGCGGGTGCCCGACGAGGCTCGCCGCAAGGTCCAGCCGGCGCCGCATGCCGCCTGAATAGGTCTTGGCGGCGCGCCCCCCGGCCTCGGTGAGGTCGAACCGCTCGAGGAGCTCCTTCGCGCGGGCCCGCGCGCCCGCCCGGGGCATGCCGAGCAGGCGCCCGATCATCACGAGGTTCTCGACGCCGGTCAGCGCCTCGTCCACCGCGGCGTACTGACCGGTGAGGCCGATCAGGGAGCGCACCTTGTGCGCCTCGCGCACGATGTCGAAGCCGCCGACGCTCGCCCGCCCGCCGTCCGGCCGCAGCAGGGTGGCGAGGATGCGAACGGCCGTGGTCTTACCGGCGCCGTTCGGCCCGAGGACCCCGAGCAGCCGCCCCTCGGGGACCACCAGATCGACGCCGTCCAGCGCTCGTGTCTCGCCGTAGTGTTTCACCAGGCCCTCGGCCTGGACCGCATATCGCATCGCTTCGACTCCTGAAGGTGAAGGGAACAGCGGTCACTTTCGGCTCGCGGTCCGGGTGACTGTCCAGCAGTCTCGCGAACGGCACTGACATTTCCCTGAGACGCCGCCGCCGGCCCGCGCGGGTCGCTGACGAACCGCTGAGAACCGGCCGGCATCAGGAGCGGGGAGCGCGGTTCTCCCGGGCGCGCGGGCGAGATGATCTCGTTAGGCTGGGGAGCGTGACTGCTCCCCTGCGGGACCCCGCCAACCGCGTGTCGCGCCGTGCGATCACGCTGTGGCTGCTCGAGGCGCTGGTCGGCTACGTCCTGCTCGTCGGGGGCGCCGCACTGGTGGCGTCCTGGGTCGACGGATCCGGCTGGACGTGGCTGCCGGCCTGGGTCCTCGGGCACATCTGGTGGCTGCCCATCGTGCTCGGCGTCGTGATGCTCCCCTTCATCGTGCTCGAACCGCTCTGGCGGTACGCCGTGCATCGGTGGGAGCTGAGCGGCGATGTGGTCTACGCGCGTTCGGGGTGGTTCAGCCGCGAGTGGGTGTTCGTCCCGGTGAGCCGCATCCAGACGGTGGACAAGGAGCAGGGCTGGTTCGAGCGGCTCCTGGGCCTGGCCACCGTCCAGATCCGCACGGCCTCGTACGCGGGGTCGTCCTCCATCCAGGGCCTGGACTTCGACGTGGCGGCCCGGCTCGCCGCGGATCTCGCCCACCGCGCCCACGAGCTGAGGGACGACGCGACGTGACCGAGGCACCCGGCCAGAGCGGCGAGCGGGACCTCCCCGCCGTCCCGGACGCACCCGCCCCCCAGGCGGAGCCGGTTCCCGGCCGCGCCACGGGCTCTCCATCGGACGGTCCTGCGCCGATCGCCCCGGACGTCCCCCGAGGCCGGCCGGACGGGGAGGTGGCCGATGGGCCCGCACGCGCCGGAGAGGCCGCGCGGGCGACGCCGGACGTCCCCGCGGGCACGGAGCCGGCCGGCACGGCCCCCGAAGGTCCCGCGCCCCGGCGCGAGGGGCCTGACCGGCCGGCGGCCGGGCACGGTGGTCCTGCGGCGACGCGGGATGGCCATCCGATGGGGCCTCCCATGCCGGTGCCTGGAGGGTCCGGGGCGGCGCCGGGCCCGCGGCCGGACCAGGTCCCGGGGGGATGGCCGGGCCTGGGGCCGGGCGGGGTGCACGGTGGCGGGGGAGCGCTCTGGGCGGCGCCGTCGCGACTGAGCCCCCTGGTGCTGCTCATCGACCCGGTGCGGATGCTGCCGTCGCTCTTCTTTCCCCTGGTCGGCGTGCTGTTCGTGGGAGGCTTCTCCCCGTCGTCGTTCCTCTGGGCCGCCTTCGGCGTCGTGGGCTCGGTCGGGTACGCCGCGCTGCGCTGGGCGACCTTCACCTTCCGCATCGCCACCGACCACCTGGAGATCAGCCGGTCGCTGATCAGCCGCTCGGTCCGGACGATCCCCCTCGACCGCGTGCGGGGGGTGGACGTCACCACGCCACCTCTGCACCGCCTGCTCGGTCTCGCCGTGGTGCGCATCGACACCGGGGCCGGCGGCGGCGAGAAGCAGGAGGGTGAGCTGGACGGGCTGCCCCGCACCGAGGCCGAGCGGCTGCGCGAGGCGCTCCTGCGGCGCAGCAGGGCCGTCCGGCATGACGTGGACCCCGCTGCGGCCGAGGCCGGCCCCCTCGCGCGTGAGGGGGCCGCGGACGGCGCCGAGAGGGCGGTGCACACTCACCCCCAGCGGCACGAGCACGTGTACGCGCGGGTGCCCTGGCGCTGGCTGCTGTACGGCCCGCTGTCGGGTGCGTTCTTGTTCACCCCGTTCGTCCTGCTGGGCGGCGCCGTCGGCCTGGCCTTCCAGCTGGGCAGCGAGCTGGGCCTGAGCGAGCGCGTGGCGATCGGCCTGGGGGAGTGGCTCTGGGAACGGCCCATCCTGCTCGTCCTGGCCGCCGTCGCGCTGGTGCTCGCCATGCCCCTTCTGGGCGCGGTGATGTACGCGCTGTTCAACTGGAACTTCACCCTGCGCCGCAGTGACGCGAGCCTGGTCGCCGAGCGCGGCCTGGTCACGCGGCGCAGCGTCGCGCTGGAACACGAACGCGTCCGCGGCTACGAGATCGCCGACGGGCTCTTCGAGCGACGCGCGAAGGTCGCGCGGCTCTGGGCGATCGTCACCGGCCTCGGCGATTCGCGCACGCGGGGCCAGTTGCTGCCGGTCGTGCCGAGGGACTTCGCGCTGCGCATGGCGGGCGAGGCGATCGGCCCGTTCGAGCCCGAGCTGCGCCGGCATCCGTTCAAGGCGCTGCAGCGGAGACTGTTCCGCGCGGTCGCCCCCGGCGCCGCCGTCGCGCTCGCCGCCTTCCTGCTCGGCTGGGGCGTCGTCGGCACGGTCGCGCTCGTGATCGCCCTGCTCGGCGTCCTGCTGGGTCTGGACCGCTACCGTTCGCTCGGCCATGCCTTCGACGGGGTGCGCCTCTCGGTCCGGTCGGGCTCGCTGCCGCGTACGCAGGCGGTCGTGGAGCGCCGGGCCGTGGTCGGCTGGACGCTGCGCCAGACCTGGTTCCAGCGGCGCTCCCGGGTGCTGACCGTGATCGCCGGCGTCGGCGCGGGCAGCGGTGGTTACGCCGCCGTCGACACCGGTGAGGAGCAGGGGGTGGGTTTCGCCGCCGAGGTCACCCCCGAATGGATCACCCCGTTCCTCGACCGCGGCGCCACACCCGCCTCCTCACCCGCCCTTGACGGTCCCCTGGCCTGATGGGTTCCACCAGGTGCCGGCCCCGGTGATCACCGCTCGGCGTCAGGGGGGGCCGGCGGCTGGCACGGGTCGCCGGCCCTCGCCAGGGCCGGCGACCGTACGGCGGCGTCGCTCGTTTGAGGGCGATCAGTCTTGGCGGCGGGCGCCGAACATGATCTCGTCCCAGGTCGGCACCGAGGCCCGGCGGCCGCGCGAGCCCTTGCGCGCCGGCCGGGGCTTGGGAGCCTGCGGCGGAATGGCGGGTTCGGCGGCCTTCGGCTCCGTATCCGTCTGGTCGGTGCGGTCCGGCTCCGTCGCCGCCGCGGCGGCGGGACGGTCGGCCGTCTCGCCGCTGGTGCGGGCGGCCGGCACGGCGACCGCGGCCTCTTCGGCCTCGGCCTTCCGCGCGGCCACGGACTTCCTGGGCACCGGCGCGGGCCGTGGAACGGGGGCCGCGCCGGGCGCGGGCCGGGCCACCGGAGCGGGCCGGGCCACGGGGGCGGCGGTGGGCGCGGGCCGGGCCACCGGAGCGGGCCGGGCGACCGGAGCGGCCGTGGGCGCCGGCTGTGGCGCGGGAGCCGCCACGGCGGGGGCGTCCGTCGCTGCGGGCAGGGTGGGGGAGGCGGCGGCCGGAGCCCGCTCGGAGTCACCGGCCTCGCCCTCCCCGGGCGTGCCGGCATCGGCGGCGGGGGCATGGGCAGGCGTCCCGGTACCCGAGACGGGAACCTGGGCGTCGGCGGCCGGGGTCTCGGAGGCGGGAGTGTGCTGCGGCGCCCCGGCGGCAGGCACCAGGCCCGCCCCGGACGACGCAGCCTGCGCCGGCGTCCCGGCCGCCAGGGGCGACTCCGCGGCATGCGGAACGTCCTGCTCGGGCTCCTGCCGTACTGCCTCGGGCTCCTCCAGCGTTGCGGCGGGCTCCCGTGACGTACCGGTCGCCGGTTCGGGCTGCTGCGAGACGGTGGCCGCGGGGTCGGGTGCCCGGCTCGTGGTGCCGTCCGCCTGCTCGGGCTCCTGCGCGGCCGTGCCCTGCGGCTCGTGCGGTGCGATGGCGGCGGCGGTGGGCTCCTGCGCGCTGGCGGCGGCCGCCTGCTCGCGCTCGTGCCCTGCGGCGGCCGCGGGCTCCTGCGGGGCGCCGGCCGGCTCGTCGTCGTGCGCCGCGCCCTGGGCCGTGGCGCCGGAGGTGTCGTGCCGGGGCGCCGCCTCGGCGGCCTGCGGGAGGGGGGAGGACGCCTGAGACGCCGTGCTCACGGCGTCGTGCGGCGTGGTGGCGTGGCCGGCCGGGCCCGCGGCCTGCGCGTCCGGGGACACGGAAGAGCCCACGCCCGGAGCGTCCGCTCGGGGCGCGGGTGCGGCGTCCGCTGAGGCGTGATCGTCCTGCCGGCCGGTCTCGGCCGGGGATGACGTGCCGGAGACGCGGGCCGCCTCATGATCGGGAGCCGTCGCGACGCCGTGCGCCGGGGCGGGGACGGCAGGCCGCGCGGACGCCGGGAGATCGTCGCGGGCGGCCTCCCGGGGACCGGCGGACGTGGGGGCCGGGAGATCGTCGTGCGCCGATGCGGCGGCGGAGCCCTGCGCGGGCGGGGCCTCGGCCGGGCGCGGCGGGGCGGACTCCTGATGGACGGCCGGGGCCTGGCCGGCGGCCCCGGCAACCAGGTGCGCCGCCTCGGCGGCGTCGTGGCGCGCCGGGCCGGCGTGCCGCGCGTCGCGAACGTCCGGGTGGTCGGATGCGTTCTGGTCCGGGTGGCGGGAAGCGGTGGGGTGCGCGTGGCCGGGGACGGAGAGGCCCGCCTGCCCCGTGGCCGGCGGCTCTGCCGGGTCTCGCGGGCCCTGGTGACCGAAGCCGTGCGCGTCGGCCTGCGTGCGGGCCTCGGGGTGCGCGGGGTGGGGGAGGTCGCGCACGCCCGCCGAGGACGGGCGGGCATGCTGTGCGTGCGCGGGCTCGGCGTACGCCGGCTCCGCGGGGTCCTCCTGGACGGAGTGGCTCGGGCCGGCATGGGGATGCTGCTGCTCCGGCCCGCCGCGAGGACCGGGCCGCCCGACGCCGGGGAGCATGGCGGGCGCCTCGTCCGGGATCGCGGGAACGGGCGTGAGCTTGGCGGTGAGCCTCGGCACGAACGGCGTCACCGTCGCTTCCTCGGACGGCTCGACGTACTCGGTGGCCGACAGCCGCAGCGCTTCGTCGTCGTGCGGGGTGACGTGGCGGCGGCGCATGTCGAACAGCCACTCGGCGTTGCGCGTGTGACCGTTCCAGACGAAGCCGAGCTTGATGCGCCAAAGGCCGTCATCGCGCTTGCAGGAGTCCCAGTCGATCTCGTCCGCCGGCACGCCGCGGCGGCTGAGCCGCTCGGTGACCAGCTCGCCCAGAGTCGGCCCGGGGGTGGAATCGCCCGGCAGGCGTACCGCGACCCGCTGGGCCTGCTGCGCGGTGTACTCGCGTTCCTGCAGGACGGGTCCCTCGAACCAGCGGACACGCTCCACCGGAATACCCGCGGTGGCGGCGATCTCCTCCGCGGTCTCCCCCGCACGGATGCGGGCCTGGATCTCCTTGGGGCGCAACGGACTCTCCACTTCGATCTCGTACTGGCCGAGACGGGAGAAGTTGCCGCGGACCGCCGCCCGGAGCCGTTCGTCTACCGGAAGCGTGAACCGCGTGCCCCTGCCGGCCGTGGCCAGCACGAGGTATGTTCCGTCCTCGCTCACAGCGACGAGTCGGAGCTCCTGCATGCGAGTCCCTTCGTCGTCGTGCTCAATCTTCCCCCGGACCCTTGAGTCTCTCGCGTGAGCCGGTTGCCTGCCAGCACCGTACCCGGCATGTCCGAACATCGCCTTCCTCAGAGGCGCGGGAGGCGATGAGGGGCGGTTCATATGTCGCATTCACCCTATCCACCGGCTGCTCAATATGCAGCAAACGGGTTGGGCGTGCTTTCCAGATTCTCGCGAATCACGCGCTCGGGCACCCTTCACTTGCGCCAACCCGCACCAGATCGGCATGGACGCGGCCGGAGGCCGCAGGCGCCCGCGCGCCTGCTCACCGCCCGCCGAGGACGGTGTCGAGGTAGGAGTTGGCGAACAGGCGGCCGGGGTCGAGCCGGTCGCGCAGGGCCAGGAAGTCGCCGAACCGCGGGTACACGGTGGACAGGTAGGCGGCGTCCCTGGTGTGCAGCTTCCCCCAGTGCGGCCGCCCGCCGAGCCGGGTCATGACCTCCTCGACGGCGGCGAAGTAGGCGGGTTCGGGGGCCGGGCGGTAGACGTGGCAGGCGACGTAGGCGGTCGGCCTGCCGTACGCGGTGGACAGCCAGGCGTCGCTGGCCGGGGTGACCCGCACCTCGACCGGGAAGGTGATCGGCCAGCGGTTGAGCTCGACGAGGTCGCGGATCTCCCGCAGGGCCTGGCGGAGCCGCTCGCGCGGGATGGCGTACTCCATCTCCAGGAAGCGCACCTTGCGCACGCTGGTGAACACCTTGTACGCCTTGTCGGTGTGACGGGAGGCGGTGAGCGCGCCCGCCGACATGTCGTTCAGCGCCGGGACGGCCGCGGGCAGGCGCCGGCCGGCCGCGCACAGCATCCGCAAGGCGGTGTTCTCCAGGAAGACGGCGTCGAGCCAGTGGCGGAAGGCGCCGGGCGGCTCGGCCGGGCCGGGGGAGCGGTTGTTGCGCTTGGTCAGGCAGGTGTCGGTGTGCGGGAGCCAGAAGAAGTCCAGGTGCTCGTTCTCGCCGGTGATCTCGTCCAGCGAGTCGAGGACCGTGCGGAACGACATCGGACGCCGGTCGCTGTGCAGCAGGAACGCCGGCTCGACCGTGAAGGTCACGGCGGTGATGATGCCGAGCGCGCCGAGCCCGACCCGGGCGGCGTCGAACAGGTCGCCGCCGGACACCGTGGTGAGCGAGCCGTCGGCGAGCACCATCTCGATCTCGGTGATCTGGTCGGCCAGCCCGCCGACGTCGCGGCCGGTGCCGTGGGTGCCGGTCTGCACCGCCCCGGCCACGGTCTGGTCGGTGATGTCGCCCATGTTGGCCAGCGCCAGCCCGCGGCGGTCGAGCTCCTCGTTCAGCACCCGCAGGGGGGTGCCCGCGGCGACCCGGACCCGGCCCTCGCCGGCCTCCCGCACTCCGGTCAGGGCGTCCGGCCGCAGCATGATGCCGTCGGTGAGGGCGACGCCGGTGAAGGAGTGCCCGGTGCCCACCATGCGCACCCGCGTGCCGCGCCGCGCCGCGTCCCGTACCGCGCGCACCACGTCCTGGGCGCCGGCGGGGGTGCGGACCTCGGCGGGGATGATCGACTGGTTCCCCGCCCAGTTGCGGAACTCGGCCTTCATGCACGAGCACGATAACCACGCACCGCCCGGAAGACCAGAGATGTGAGGCCATCTCATCCCCATCCCGCCGAGGCCGCCCGCCGGCCCCGTGGAGACTCGCGCGAGGCCGGGCCGGCCGAGAGGTTCAGGTGGCGGGGGAGTGGGCCTCGGAGCCGGACTCGGGAGTGCGCAGCAAGGTGTTCCCGCCGACCCCGATCGCCACCGCGAGCAGGGCGCAGAGCAGGGAGAACGCGTAGGCGTTGGACGCGCCGAAGGCGTCGGTGAGCCGTCCCCCCGCCCAGGCGCCGATCGCCACGCCGAAGCCGACGGCCGTGGAGATCCAGGACATGCCCTCGGTCAGCAGGGGCCCGGGCACCAGCCGCTCGACGAGCGCGTACCCGGTGATGATCGTCGGGGAGATGGCCAGCCCCGCGAGGAACAGGGCGGCGGCCATCACCCTGGTGTCCGCGATGAGCAGGATCGGCGCCAGGCCGGCCGCGAACACCACGAGACCGCGGATGAACCGGTGACGAAGCGAGATGCGCCACCGCTGGGCCCCGTACCAGAGCCCGGAGACCATGCTGCCGCTCGCGATCGAGGCGAGCAGCAGGCCGGCGACGGCCTTGGCGCCGTGGTCCTCGGCGAAGGCGACGGTGATCAGGTCCACCGAGCCGAAGACCGCGCCCATCGCGAGGAACACGCACGACAGCAGCGCGACCCCCGGGATGGTGATCGGGCTGCCGGAGCGCGCCCCGTCCTCGCGCACCGGCGGCTCGGTGCCGCGCTGGAGCGAGAACGCGATCGTGCCGGCGAGCGTGGCCACCAGGGTCACGATCAGGCCGGCGTAGAGGTTGACCATCGTGGTCAGCGCGGTCGCCAGGGCGGGCCCGGCCACGAAGATCACCTCGTCGGCGACCGACTCGAACGAGAAGGCCGTGTGCAGCCGGGCCGAGCGGCCGAGCAGGTGCGACCAGCGCGCGCGGACCATCGAGCCGAGCGAGGTGGCGGCTCCGCCGACGAACACCCCGGAGACGAACAGCGCCCAGATGGGCGCGTCGTAGGCCGCGCACAGCATGAGCGCGATCAGCGCGGTTCCGTGCAGGAGCACCAGCGGGACCAGCACCCTCGCCTGGCCGAAGCGGTCCACCAGCCGGCCCGAGAGCGGGGCGGCGACCGCGAACGCGATGGCGACGGTCGCCGAGATCGCCCCGGCGGTCGCGTAGGAGCCGGTGAGTGCCGAGATGAGCAGCACGACGCTGAGGCCGAGCATCGACATGGGGAGCCGGCCGACGAAGCCCGCGATCACGAAGCCTCTGGCCCCGGGGACGTCGAACAGTTCTCGATACGGCCCGACCACGTTCTCGCCCCTTTCGCGCGCCCTCGGCGCACGTCTTGCCACGTCGATCCACCCTCGCGCACAGCGAAGCGGTGCATCAAGTGATTTTCCGGCAACGTACACGAATGCCGACTAATCGGGCTAACGTGGGTCGGGTGTCCCGTCCCCCTCGGCTGCCGCCGGCGCGCGCCGTCATGGCCGGGATCACCCTTCTCGTCGTCCTGGCCGCGGGCGCGGGCGTCGCGTTCCTGATCTCCCGGGACCGGCCCGGTGCCGCCACGGCCGGGGCCTCGGCGCTGCCGACGGTGCTGGCGCAGGTCGGCGACGTCGCCGCTCCGGTGTCCCCCTTTCCCGCCCTCACCCCGTTCCCCGGGGTGACGCCGTCCGCGCAGCCCTCCCTCACCGTGCCGCAGAGTACGGACGCCCCGCGCGGCGACGACCTGCCGCGGGACACCGGTACGCCGCCGGCCACGGGTGCGACGCCCACCCCGGCGGCCCCGAGAAGCACACCGCGCCGCACCGCCGCCCCGGATGGGACGACGACCTCCAAGGACGCCACGCCGCCGGCCGCCACGACCACGCTCGCCACCCCGCCGCGGCTGATCGCCGTCACCGCCACGCCGGTCTCCGACGCAGCCCTGCAGGAGATCATCCAGATCAAGGACGTCACCAAGGTGACGCTGGCCGACGCCGGAGCGGTCCGCTTCTCCTCCGCGACCTTGAACCTGCTGGCCGTGGACCCGGCGGAGTTCCGGCCATGGGCGCCCAAGGCCGTGGCCGAGGAGCCCGCGGTCTGGGACGCGCTGGCCCGCGGGGAGTTCGTCGCCGACTCGGCGACCGCCGGCCGCTACATGCTGCGGCTCGGCGGCGAGTACGAGGCCGGCGCCGGGTCGCGGCTGCGGGTCGCCGCCGCGGCGACGTTCGGCCTGCCGGGGGTCGACGGGCTGGTCGGCACGCAAGCCGGCCGCGCGCTCGGCCTGGCCGCCCGCGTCGCCGTCCTCGTGCACACCCCGGCGGCCAGGGCCGAGGCCGTCGGCGCGCGGATCAAGCGGGTGCTCGGCGCGGGCACCCAGGTCGTGCCGGTCGGCGCCCGGCCCGCCTCACCCGGAAAGCCCGCCGCGGTGGCCACCCCGACCGCGCCCGTCGCGCCGCCTGCCCAGGCGACCGGGCGGCCGAGCGGCTACCTGGTGGGCCGGCCGGGCGGCTACCTGGAGCTGTACCAGCTCTCGGCCCGGATCTGCCCGGGGCTGTCGTGGACCGTGCTCGCCGCCATCGGGCAGGTCGAGAGCGGTCACGGCCGCAACAACGGCCCCTCCTCGGCGGGTGCGCTCGGCCCGATGCAGTTCATGCCGGCCACCTGGAAGGCCTACGGCGTGGACGGCGACGGTGACGGCAGGTCCGACATCTGGAGCCCGTACGACGCGGTGCCCGCCGCCGCCCGCTACCTGTGCGCGAACGGCGCGGGCGCCGGCGGGGCCAAGCTCCGCTCGGCCGTCTGGCGCTACAACCACTCCTGGGCCTACGTCGACAAGGTGCTCGGCATCGCCGACGCCTACGCCCGCGCCTACTCCTGACCTTCCCGCCCGCCCTGAGCCGCTTGCGCGGCATGCACCGGGCGGCGCGGGGCGGGGCAGCAGGTGGCGGGGCAGGCGGCCGGCTCGGGCTCGGCGAGGAGCTCGCCCACCATCGCGACGAACCGCGGGTGGGTGCCCGCCGTCGCCGCCCGGGTGAGGTGCATGCCGAGGTCGCGGGCCACCGCGGCGGCCTCGGTGTCGAGATCGTAGACGACCTCCATGTGGTCGGAGACGAACCCGATGGGCACCAGCACCACCGCCTCCGTGCCGGCCGCGCGCAGCGCGGCCAGATGGTCGCACACGTCCGGCTCCAGCCACGGCACCTGCGGCGGGCCGCTGCGGCTCTGCCACACCAGATCCCATGGGCGTCCGTCCGCGACCAGCGCGGCGGCGGTGCGCAACTGCGCCTCGTACGCGCCGCCGGACGGCCCGGAGGTGGCGGCCATGGACACCGGGATGCTGTGCGCGGTGAACACCAGCCGGGCGCCGTCGCGGTGCTCCTCGGGGAGCCGGTCGATCGCCGCGCGGGTGTGGTCGGTCATCGCCGCGATGAACCCCGGGTGGCCGTAGTAGTGGCGCAGCCGGACGATCTCGGGGGCGCCGGGCACCTCGGCCCGGGCGCGCGCGATGTCGTCGAGGTACTGCCGGCAGCTGGAGTAGGAGCTGTAGGCCGCGGTGATGAAGGCGGCGGCGCGGGTGACGCCGTCGGCCGCCATCGTGCGCAGCGTGTCGGCCAGGTACGGATGCCAGTTGCGGTTGCCCCAGTAGATCGGCAGGTCCACCTCGGGCCGCAGCGCCTCGATCAGGTCGCGGCACTGCTGGTTGATCGGGCTGACGCCGCCGAACCCCTGGTAGTGGGCCTCGACCTCCAGCAGCCGCTCGCGGGGCACCCCCCGGCCGCGGACGACGTTCGAAAGGAACGGCATGACGTCCTCGGGCTTCTCCGGCCCGCCGAAGGACACGATGAGCAGCGCGTCGTAACCAGCCATGACCCCATCCAACCGCATGGACGCGGCGGTGGCGCCCCCGGCACAGGGGGAGCGGGCCCAGCAGGGACCGGGAAGCCGGGGGCGGGCCGGGGGCGGGCCGCGCCGGGCCTGGGGGAGGTACGGGACGCGTCAGGGGCACCGGGTGTGAGCGGCCGGGGAAGGGAGCGGAGCCTCGGGAGGGCGCCGGCCGGGAGAGGGTAAGTTCGGGGAAGTGAGCGTCTTCAAGGACATACGCGAGTTCGTCGCCATTCCCCGCCTGTTGTCGCTGCGGCTGTCGCCGGATGGTTCCCGGTTGGTCACGGTCGTCCAGTCGCTCAACCCCGACGGGAAGTCCTACGGAACCTCGATCTGGGCGGTGCCCGTCGAGCCCGGAGGCGAGGCCTACCGCCTCACCCGGTCCGCCAAGGGCGAGGCCGGAGCGCGGTTCACCCCGGACGGCGACCTGCTGTTCGTGTCGGGGCGGCCGGATCCCACCGCCAAGGAGCAGCCGCAGGACGAGCCCGCCGCGCTGTGGCTGCTCCCCGCCCAGGGCGGCGAGGCCCGCAGGGTGGCCGATCGCCCCGGCGGCGTTGGCTCCGTCGAGACCGGTGGCCGCACCGTCGTCTTCACCTCGGACGTGCTCCCCGGCGACGCCGGCACCGAGGCCGAGCGCCGCAAGGCCAGGAAGGACGCCGGGGTCAGCGCCGTCCTGCACGAGGGGTACCCGATCCGGTACTGGGACCATGACCTCGGGCCGGGACGCACGCGGCTGTTCGCCGCCGGGCTGCCGTCCCTCGCCGAGCCGCGCGACCTGACCCCCGACCCGGGCGGCGCGCTGCTGGAGCTGGCCTACGCGGTCACCCCGGACGGCTCGACCGTGGTCACCACCTGGGCCGTGCCGCTGCCCGGCGGCGGCACCCGCTACGAGCTCGCGGCCATCGACGTCGCCACGGGCGAGCGGCGCGTCGTGGCCTCCTCGGCCGAGCACGACTTCCAGGGGCCGCTCGCGATCTCCCCGGACGGCCGTCATGTCGCCTGCGACCGCGCCGGCCGGGCCACGCAGGACCGCGCGGTCGAGCACCGGCTGTGGATCGCCCCGCTGGACGGTGGTGAGGGGGCGCAGGGGCACAGCGCCGACCTCATGCCCTCCTATCTGGCCTGGGCGCCCGACTCCCGCTCGCTGTACGCCGCGGCCGACCACCTCGGCAGGCGGCCGATCTACCGGGTCGGCCTCACCGGCGAGTACGAGCGCCTGACGCCCGACGACTCGGCGTACGCGGAGTTGTGCCCCTCGCCGGACGGGCATCACCTGTACGCCCTGCGCAGCGCCCCAGACGCCCCGCCCGCGCCGGTGCGCCTCGACCTGCGCGGCGGCGAGGTCGAGGCGCTCGCGTCCCCCGCGCCGGCGGTGACCATCCCCGGCAGGCTCACCGAGGTCTCGGCGGTCGCCGACGACGGGGTGGAGATCAGGGGCTGGCTCGTGCTGCCGGACGGCGCCTCGGCCGACAACCCCGCCCCGCTGCTGCTGTGGGTGCACGGCGGCCCGGTCGCCTCCTGGAACGACTGGATGTGGCGGTGGAACCCCTGGATCATGGCCGAGCACGGCTACGCGGTGCTGCTCCCCGACCCGTGCCTGTCCACCGGGTACGGGCAGGAGATGATCCAGCGCGGCTGGAGCGCCTGGGGCCCGCGCACCCACGCCGACCTGATGGCCGTCACCGACGCCTGCGTGGCGCGTCCCGACATCGACGCCGGCCGCACCGCCATGATGGGCGGGTCCTTCGGCGGGTACATGGCCAACTGGATCGCCGGGCACACCGATCGTTTCCGGGCGATCGTCACCCACGCCTCCCTGTGGAACCTCGAACAGTTCGCCGGCACCACCGACGGCGCCGACTACTGGGAGCGCGAGTTCGGCCCGGTCGGCGCCGAGCGCTACCGCGAGCTGTCGCCGCACCTGTGGCTCGACAAGATCACCACACCCATGCTGGTGATCCACGGTGACAAGGACTACCGCGTGCCCATCGGCGAGGCGCTGCGCCTGTGGTGGGACCTGCGCCGCACCTCGGTGGAATCGAAGTTCCTGTACTTCCCGGACGAGAACCACTGGATCCTCAAGCCGGGCAACGCCGTGGCCTGGTACGAGACCGTGCTGGCGTTCCTGGCCCAGCACGTGCTCGGCGAGGAGTGGCAGCGGCCGGAGTCGCTGGCATGAGCGACTTCGACTTCCTGCGGCTCGCGGTGGACATCGGACGCGAGGCGGGCGACATGCTCCTCGCCAAGCGCCCCGCCCGCCCCGAGGTGGTGGAGACCAAGTCCAGCGGCACCGACGTCGTCACGGCGCTCGACCGCGCCTCCGAGGAGTTGATCAGGCAGCGCATCAAGGCCGCGCGGCCCAGCGACGCCATCCTCGGCGAGGAGGAGGGCGAGACCGGCGGAGCCGAGACCGGGGAGGGAAGGGTCCGCTGGATCGTCGACCCCATCGACGGCACGGTCAACTTCCTGTACGGCCTGCCCGACTGGTCGGTCAGCATCGCGGTCGAGGTCGACGGCGAGGTGGTCGCCGGCGTGGTGAACGTGCCGCCGCGGGGCGAGCTGTACGCCGCGGCGAAGGGCGGCGGGGCCGAGTTGCTGCGCGAGGGCGTCCCGGGCGAGCGGCTGCGCTGCAACGCCGGGGTGCCGCTCGCGCGGGCGCTGATCGCCACGGGCTTCGGCTACCTGCCGGAACGCCGCGCCGTCCAGGCGCAGGTGCTCACGCACGTGCTGCCGGTGGTCCGTGACATCCGCAGGGGCGGGTCGTGCGCGGTGGACCTGTGCTCGGTGGCGGCGGGCCGGGTGGACGGCTACTACGAGCGCGGCCCGCAGTACTGGGACTACGCCGCGGGCGGCCTGATCGCCGCCGAGGCCGGGGCCCGGGTCGGCGGGCTGAACGGGCGGCCGTACAACCCGGGGCTGACCCTGTGCGCCGCGCCGGGGCTGTTCGAGGAACTGCACGACCTGCTCGCCCCGCTCAACCCCGAGCGCGACGCCTGAGATCGTCCGGCCTCGTCCCGGGCCGGCGCCGGCCGGGCCCGGACGAGCGCGGGCGTGATCGCGAGAGAAGTAAGGGACGGTACCGCTGATCTCGGCTCAGCTCGCCTTGTGGGCGGCCGAGATCGGCGGGATGCCGGGGAGAGGTGTTCCCCGGTCATGACACGGAGGGCCCGCCCGCGGTGCGGGCGGGCTCTGGCGCCTGTGCCGGGAGGCCGTTCAGCACTGGATCGGCACGCCGTTGTCGACGGCGATCCGGCGCAGGTCCTCTATCTCGGCGGTGAGAGTGTCGGCGAGGAAGTCGTCGCCGCTGGTGCGCGCCTCCTGGAGACCCTTGTAGGCCTGGTCGAGCCGGGATGTGATCGTGCTGGTGAACTCGCCCATCTCACCTTCTTTCTCGAGGGGCGAAGGAACAGGTGTGGTGACCACCGCCTGGGGAGACTCACTCGGCCTTCCCCGGCTTGTGCGTGGGTCATGCGGGTCTACCCACCGTCGTCCTGCGCTTAAACCACCTGCGGCATATGTCTGGGGTGTGCTCTCTGTCACGCGTCCGCCGCACGGGGGTTGGCAGCTGTTCTCGCTTGAGTATGCGCTACTATGCATAAGTGAACTTGAAAGAGTGGGCTAAGACACAGGGCGTCCACCCGATCACCGCTTACCGGTGGTATCGGGAAGGCGCCCTGCCCGTGCCCGCTCGCAAGGTCGGACGACTGATCCTGGTCGGAGACGTCGATCCTGCCGTGTCGCACGACGGAACCACCGTGGTCTATGCCCGCGTCTCCTCGGCCGAACAGAAGGCCGACCTCGATGGCCAGGTCGCGCGAGTGACGGCGTGGGCGACCGGGCGCGGCATGAGCGTGGACCGCGTGGTGACCGAGGTCGGCTCCGCCCTCAACGGGCGCCGTAAGAAGTTCCTGGCGCTGCTGGCCGACCCGCAGGTGACCACGATCGTGGTGGAGCATCGCGACCGCTTCGCCCGCTTCGGCGCCGAGTATGTCGAGGCGGCGTTGTCGGCCCAGGGCCGCCGCCTGCTGGTCGCCGACCCCGCCGAGGTCGATGACGACCTGGTGCAGGACGTCACCGAGATTCTCACCTGGCTGTGCGCGCGCCTGTACGGCCGCCGCGCTGCGGCGAACCGGGCGCGCCGCGCGGTGGCCGCCGCCACCGAGGACGAGGCCGCCGGGTGAAGGTGACGCAGGCCTACCGCTACGCCCTGGACCCCACCCCTGAACAGGTGGCCGCGCTCGCCTCGCACTGCGGCGCGGCCCGGTTCGCCTTCAATTGGGGCCTGGCGCTGTTCAAGGCCGCCCGCGCTCAGCGCAGAGCCGAGAAGTCCTACGGCGTCGCCGAGGAGCCGCTGACCGAAGAGCCCTGGTCGCTCTACAGCCTGCGCCGGTCGTGGAACGCCGCCAAGGACCGCGTCGCGCCGTGGTGGGCCGACAACTCCAAGGAGGCCTACAACAGTGGCCTGGACGGTCTGGCGCGGGCGTTGAAGAACTGGGAGTCCTCCCGCAAGGGCACCCGCAAGGGCCGCGTGATGGGCTTTCCCCGTTTCAAGTCCAAGCATCGTGCCGCATTGTCGTGCCGGTTCACCACCGGCGCCATCCGCGTCGAGGCCGACCGCCGCCACGTGACGCTGCCCCGGCTGGGGACGATCCGCACCGCCGAGTCGACGCGGAAACTCGCCCGTCACCTGGAGCGCGGCACCGGCCGGATCCTGTCGGCCACCGTCCGGCGGGAGGGAGGCCGCTGGTTCGTCGCGTTCACCTGCGAGATCGCCCGCGCCGACCGCGCCCCGGCCAGGCCGGATGCCATGGTCGGGGTGGATCTCGGCGTTAAGGACCTCGCGGTGCTGTCCACCGGCGAGGTCATCGCCAACCCCAAGCACCACCGGGCGGCGCTGCGGCGGTTGCGCCGGTTGAACAAGCAACTCGATCGCCGCGTCGGCCCGCGCACCCCCGGGGGCGCTAGGCGGCAGCCGTCAGCCCGTTGGTACAAGGCCAAGGCCGCCCTCGGTAAGGCGCACGCCCGGGTGGCCGACCAGCGGCGCGACGGCCTGCACAAGCTCACCAGCCGCCTGGCGGCCACCTGGGGCACGGTCGTGGTCGAAGACCTGAATGTGTCCGGGATGCTCGCCAACCGGCGTCTGGCCCGAGCGGTCGCTGACGTCGGCATGGCCGAAGCGCGACGCCAGCTCGCCTACAAGACCACCTGGCGCGGCGGCAGGCTCATCGTCGCCGACCGGTGGTTTCCTTCCAGCAAGACCTGTTCGGGTTGCGGCGCGGTGAAAGCCAAGCTCGCCATGTCCGAACGCACCTACGCATGTACCGAGTGCGGTCTGGTCGCCGACCGCGACCACAATGCCGCGCTCAACCTGGCCGCGCTCGCAGCCGACGTCGCCCAGAGTTACGGGGAGACGCTAAACGCCCGTGGAGGAGCGGTAAGACCCGGCACCCGTGCCGGGCGCGCACCGGCGAAACGGGAACCCCGGAAACGGGGAACGCTCCGGCGTAAGCCGGAAGCTGCCTGAGAGCGCGCTCACAGGCAACGGAAGACTGCTTACCATGCGCTTAAGCCGAATGTGGCAACAATGAGGCTGCGCGGGGTACGGCCGCGCAGAGGTGCCTTCGGCGCCGCGCGGGGGCCGTCGGGACGAGGCCAGCGCGCGAGAGGCCGGGACTACTGGAGGTGGCAGGGCCGTGCGGGTGCTTGTGGTGGAGGATGAGCGGGTGCTCGCGGACGCGATCGCGACAGGGCTGCGCCGCGAGGCGATGGCGGTCGACGTCGCCTACGACGGCGCCGGCGCGCTGGAGCGCACCGGATACATCGACTACGACGTGATCGTGCTGGACCGCGACCTGCCGAAGGTCCACGGGGACGAGGTCTGCCGGCGGCTGGTGGCCGGCCGCACGGCCTCGCGCATCCTGATGCTGACCGCGTCCGGCGAGGTGGACGACAAGGTCGAGGGCCTGGAGCTCGGCGCCGACGACTACCTCGCCAAGCCGTTCGCGTTCATGGAGCTGGTGGCGCGGGTGCGGGCGCTCGGCCGCCGTTCGGCCCCCGCGCTGCCGCCCGTGCTCGAGCGCTCCGGCATCCGGCTGGACCCGGGCAAGCGGCTGGTCACCCGGGACGGCAACGAGATCGCGCTCACCAAGAAGGAGTTCGCCGTCCTCGAGGAGCTCATGCGGGCCGAGGGCGCCGTCGTCAGCCAGGAGGACCTGCTGGACAAGGCGTGGGACGAGAACATCGATCCCTTCACCAACGTCGTGCGGGTCACGATGATGACGCTGCGCAAGAAGCTCGGCGAGCCCGCGGTGATCGAGACCGTGCCGGGCGTGGGTTACAAGCTGTGAGCGGCGAACCCGAGCCGGGGCGGGAACGGGACGCCGGACGCCCGACCTTCGCCGCGCCCCAGCCGCTCATCGTCCCGCCCGGGTCCCCGGTCCCCGAGGGGGCGCGGGACGCCGACGGTGGGCCCGGACCGGCGGCCTTGTCGGTCCGGGCCGGCGCGCAGGCCGCCTCCGGTGGCGGCGAGGCCAGCTCGCCGCCGGGCCCCGTCGCGATGGGGGCCCGGCCGCTCACCGGGGCCGCGCCCGCCCGGCCCGCTCCGCAGGACGCCGGGCGTTCTCCGGCCGCAGCGGGACGCCGCTCCGAGCAGCCCACCGTCGAGAGCACCCGTCAGCCGTTCCGGCCGAAGACCCCGCCTCCGCCGCCGAGTGGGCCGCCCGCGTGGGACGGGCCGCCGCCGCTCGCCCCCAAGCCGGTCACCGAGGACCTGTTCGGCCGGCTCAAGCGGATCACCGGGCGCATGAGCATCCGGGTGCGGCTGACACTGACCTACGGCGCGCTGTTCTTCGCGGCGGGCGCTCTGCTGATCTTCGTGATCTACTCGTTCGTGGGTGGCGCGATCGACCAGGCATGGCCTCCGTTCCCCGTCGGGGAGGACTGGCCGGCGCAGACGGTGCTGTACGTCCAGGAGCAGTGGGACCACTACCGGCAGTCGACCATCGCCGCGGCGCGGGCGCACATCCTGCACCGATCGTTGCTGGCCCTCGGCGGCGTGGGGATCCTGGCCCTGATCCTGGGGTACTTCGTCGCCGACCGGGCGCTGCGCCCGATCCAGAAGATGACCACGACCGCCCGGCGGCTGTCGGAGACCTCGCTGGCCCACGAGCGCATCGACCTGAACGGCCCGAACGACGAGATCAAGGAACTGGCCGACACCTTCGACGCGATGCTCACCCGGCTCAACCGCGCCTTCGACGCCCAGCGCCGCTTCGTCGACAACGCCTCCCACGAGCTGCGCACGCCGCTCGCGATCAACCGCACGGTGCTGGAGGTGGCGCTCGGCGACGCGCGGGCCTCGGAGGACCTGAAGGTCCTGGGCCGCACCCTGCTCGGCACCAACGCCAGGAACGAGCACCTGATCGAGGGCCTGCTGCTGCTCGCCCGCAGCGAGCGTGAGCTGGCCACCCGCAAGCCCGTCGACCTGCGCGACGTCGGGCAGACGGTGGTGGAGCAGCACGCGTCCTTCGCCGACGAGACCGGGGTCAAGGTCCACTCCGACCTGCGCCCGGCCCCGACGATGGGGGATCCGGTGCTGGTGGAGCGCCTGGTCGCCAACCTGGTCGAGAACGCGATCAAGCACAATGTCCCCGAGTCCGGAGAAGTCTGGCTGCGTACGGGAATGGTGGACGGCACCCCGGTTGTTCAGGTGGCCAACACCGGGCCGCACGTTCCGGCGTACGAGGTGGACGACCTGTTCGAACCGTTCAGGCGCCTGCACTCCGACCGCGTGGAGTCGGCGCGTGGCGCGGGGCTCGGGTTGTCCATCGTGCGCGCGGTCGTCCGCGCTCACCAGGGGACCGTGAAGGCGATTCCCAGGGAGGGCGGGGGACTGGTGATGACCGTGAGACTTCCGGCGGGCTGATCCGGCGGGGGGCGTCTCGTTCACGCCAGACATGTGGTTGGATGTGCCGTCGAACACGAAGGGTCCGATCGCCAATGCTGCGGATTTCGCCATATTTGGCTAACTGTGCGGCGAAGGCGGCACGACCTGACGTGTCAGGAGGTTCGTCAACCGTTCCCACGGGGTACCGATTGCAAAATTCCCCGAGAGATGCGGGCACAAGATGGATCGCCCAGACGTTACAGACGCGCGACGACGACGCGCATGCAATAGATGAGGGGGATGACGACGCAAATGGCCACCGATTACGACAGCCCGCGCAAGACCGACGACGACCTCAGTGAGGACAGCCTCCAGGAACTCCAGGCCCGGCGCACCGACAAGTCCTCCGGCAGCATCGACATCGACGAGACCGATCTCGCCGAGTCGCTCGAGCTGCCCGGTGCCGACCTGTCGAACGAGGAGCTCTCGCTCCGGGTGATCCCCAGGCAGGCGGACGAGTTCACCTGCTCGCGCTGCTTCCTGGTGCACCACCGCAGCCAGCTCGCCTCGGAGAAGGGCGGGCAGCAGATCTGCCGGGAATGCGCCGCCTGAGACACTTGGAGGGTCCGTGACGGCTGGAACGGATCGAACACCGCAGGACGAGCCCGGGCGGCCGGAACTCCCGGCCCCGGGGCCGCAGGATCAACCGGAGGCCGAGGTCGCCGAGCTCGTCGGCCGGCTCACCGGGCCGGAGCAGATCGACGGGGCCGAGCGGCGACGGCTGCTCGGCCGGCTCAGCGCGGCGCTGGTGTCGGCGCAGCGGCGAGCCCGCGAATCGGGCGTGGCCCGGGGACGCTGGCTCGCCGACATGTTCGCCGCCATCGCGCCGCGGCTTCCCATCCGGGACCTCGCCACGCTACAGGAACACCACTACGGTCTCAGCGGCGACGCGCTCGCCGATGACCTTGTGCGTACCGCGGGCAAGGCGACGACGACGGTCGGGGCCGTCGGCGGGGTGCTCGCCGCCGCCGAGTTCGCCGCGCCGCCGCTGCTGCTGTCGGCGCCCGCCCAACTCGTGGCCGAGACGCTCGTGGTCGCCGCCATCGAGGTCAAGCTCATCGCCGAGCTGCACGAGGTGTACGGCGTGCAGGTGCCCGGCACCGGCGCCCAGCGGGCGATGGCCTTCACCGTGGCCTGGTCCAGGCAGCGGGGAGTGGACCCGACGGCCCCGAGCTCGGTGCAGGTGGCGCTCGGCGCCGCGGCGAAGGCCGCCTTACGCAACCGGCTCATGCGCACGCTCGGCCGCCATCTGACCACGTTAGGCCCGTTCCTCACCGGCGCCGTCGCCGGCGGCGCGCTCAACCGGGCGGCGACCAGACGCCTCGCCACCGCCGTACGCGCCGACCTGCGGCGCCAGCGGGCACTTCCCTCCTCCGGCTGACCCCCGTCCCCCGTTCCCTGATCCCCCGGACAATGGCGTTCCGGTCCCCTTCCGCACGCCTGGCGACCGCGAGTCATCCCCGTGTCGTCCGCCCGATGCCGGCCCCGGCTCGGGGCGCACGCGCTCATTACCCCTGCTCCATGGTCGCTTTGCGATTTCTCCCTATTGGGCCCCCTTTGTCAGGCTGAGGCCGCGTACAGAGAGCCACGCCCGGTTTCGTATGGTGGTCGTGAACCGATCACATGGGAACGACGAGGGAGGACGTGTGCGCAGCTCTTTTCTGATCGTCGCGAACCGGTTGCCGGTGGACCGGAGCATCGCAGCGGACGGCTCCGCCAGCTGGCGGCGCAGCCCCGGGGGCCTGGTGACGGCGATCGCGCCCGTGATGCAGCGCCGCGACGGCGCGTGGCTGGGCTGGCACGGCGCCCCCGACGAGCAGCTCGAGCCGTTCGAGCACGATGGCATGCACCTCATCCCCGTGCCCCTGTCGGCGGGTGAGGTCGAGCAGTACTACGAGGGGTTCTCCAACGCGACCCTGTGGCCGCTCTACCACGACGTGGTGGCCACCCCGGTCTACTCCCGCGTGCTGTGGGACGCCTACCGCGCGGTCAACGAGCGGTTCGCGCGCATGGCCGCCGACGTCGCCGCGGAGAACGCCGTCGTATGGGTGCAGGACTACCAGCTCCAGCTCGTCCCGGCGATGCTGCGGGCCCTGCGCCCCGACCTGCGCATCGGTTTCTTCCTGCACATCCCCTTCCCGCCCGCCGAGCTGTTCTGGCAGCTCCCGTGGCGGCGGGAGATCCTGGAGGGCCTGCTCGGCGCCGACCTGGTGGGTTTCCAGCGTCCCGGCGGCGCCTCCAACTTCATCCGGCTGTGCCGGCGGCAGCTCGGCCTGCAGAACCAGCGGCAGGAGATCTCCTACGGAGAGCGCGTCGTGCGCGCCGAGGCGTTCCCCATCTCGGTCGACTTCGGCGAGCTGGACTCGCTGGTGCGTGAGCCGCACATCATGGCTCGCGCCAAGGAGATCCGCGCCGAGCTGGGGGAGCCCGAGCACGTGCTGCTCGGCGTGGACCGCCTCGACTACACCAAGGGCATCGGGCAGCGGCTGAAGGCGTTCGGTGAGCTGCTCGCCGACAAGACGATCAGCCCGGGCGAGGCGGTGTTCGTCCAGATCGCCACCCCCAGCCGCGAGCGCGTCGAGACCTACCGCGCCCTGCGGGACGAGATCGAGCTGCGGGTGGGCCGCATCAACGGGCAGCACGGCGTGCTCGGGGTGTCCCCGCTGAACTACCTGCACCAGTCCTACGACCGCGAGGAGCTGGCCGCCCTGTACTGCGCGGCCGACGTCATGGTGGTCACCCCACTGCGCGACGGCATGAACCTGGTGGCCAAGGAGTACGTCTCCTGCCGCGCCGACCTGCGGGGCGCGCTCGTGCTCAGCGAGTTCGCGGGCGCCGCGGACGAGCTCAAGCACGCCTATCTGGTCAACCCCTACGACGTCGAGGGGCTCAAGCGCCAGATGATCACCGCCATGCGGGCCACCCCGCACGAACTGTCACGGCGGATGCGCTCGATGCGCCGCCGCGTCGCGACCTATGACGTGGACCGCTGGGCGGGAGAGTTCCTGGCCGCCCTGGAACGCTGAGGACCCGCCACCGCGATCCGTCTTCTGCGGGAACGCGGCCGGCCCGCGGCGCCGCCCAGCCTCCGTGGTCCGGTCAGGCCCCGACGACGCGCTCGGCCTTGTCGGTGACGGCCTTCCAGGCCTGATACCGCTTGTGGGCCGAGCGCGTCGCGACGATGCGCGCGACCTCCATGCCGACGCCGAGCACCACCGCGAACCCCACGGCCTCCGCCAGCCCGGTCTCCAGCGAGTTGGGGTCGGCCGGGGGCTTCTTGCCCGTGGCCTTCTGCCAGCCGAATTCGATGGCCTTGCGGGTGGCGAACCCGACGCCGAGCGCCACCACCGCGCCGATGAGGCGCCACGCCATGTCGGGCTTCTCGACCGCGTCTGTCTTGGCCATGACCTCTCCCCTCGTCGATCTAGCTGAACCCTAGCCTCTCGTGCGGAGGGGGCGCGCGACGCCATACCATAGGGCGCCATGACCGAACAGCGCCTGCGCCATCCCGTCGTGCCCGAAAGACCCTCTCTCGATGGTCTTGAGGCGGTATGGGTAGCTCGCTGGGCGGCCGACGACACCTACCGCTTCGACCGGACCAAGACCCGCGAGCAGGTCTACTCGATCGACACCCCGCCGCCGACGGTCTCCGGCTCCCTGCACGTCGGTCACGTCTTCTCCTACACCCACACCGACACCATC
The DNA here is from genome assembly GCF_014646695.1 of Sphaerisporangium melleum. Classification (GTDB taxonomy): domain Bacteria; phylum Actinomycetota; class Actinomycetes; order Streptosporangiales; family Streptosporangiaceae; genus Sphaerisporangium; species Sphaerisporangium melleum. The sequence continues at coordinate 146,889 of NZ_BMNT01000006.1, read as the reverse complement.
GCCCGCTTCCAGCGCATGCGCGGACGCGAGGTGTTCTACCCGATGGGCTGGGACGACAACGGCCTGCCCACCGAGCGCCGCGTGCAGAACCACTTCGGCGTGCGCTGTGACCCCTCACTGCCCTACGACCCCGGCTTCCGCCCGCCGGCCGAGCCCGACCCCAAGCGGCAGGTCCCGGTGTCGCGGCGCAACTTCATCGAGCTGTGCGAGACCCTGACCAAGGAGGACGAGAAGGCCTTCGAGGAGCTGTGGCGGCACCTCGGCCTCTCGGTCGACTGGTCGATGACCTACGCGACGATCGACGCGGCCTCCCGTGCCGCCTCCCAGCGCGCCTTCCTGCGCAACCTCGCCCGCGGCGAGGCGTACGTCGCCGAGGCCCCCACCCTGTGGGACGTCACCTTCCGCACCGCCGTCGCCCAGGCCGAGCTGGAGGACCGCGAGTGGCCGGGCGCCTTCCACCGCATCCGCTTCGGCGGCGTTCCCGGCACGCCGTTCGCCGATGGCGTCGCCATCGAGACCACCCGGCCCGAGCTGATCCCGGCCTGCGTGGCCCTGGTGGCCCACCCCGACGACGAGCGCTATCAGCCGCTGTTCGGCAGGACGGTGACCACGCCGCTGTTCGGTGTGCCGGTGCCGGTGCTGCCGCACCGGCTGGCCGAGCCGGACAAGGGCAGCGGCATCGCGATGATCTGCACCTTCGGCGACCTCACCGACGTGGTGTGGTGGCGCGAGCTCGACCTGCCCACCCGGCCGGTCATCGGCTGGGACGGCCGCATGCTGGCCGACCCGCCAGAAGGCGTCCCCGCCGCGACCTACGCGCCGCTGGCCGGCCTGACCGTCCACTCCGCCCGCGAGCGCGTCGTCGAGCTGCTGCGCTCGACCGGGGAGCTCGACGGAGAGCCGCGCAAGATCTCCCGCCCGGTCAAGTTCTACGAGAAGGGCGACCGGCCGCTGGAGATCGTCACCACCCGCCAGTGGTACATCCGCAACGGCGGGCGGGACGCCGGGCTGCGGCGGGCCCTGCTCGACCGCGGCGGCGAGCTGCGCTGGCACCCGCCGCACATGCGGGTCCGCTACGACAACTGGGTGCAGGGCCTGGCCGGCGACTGGCTGATCTCCCGCCAGCGGTTCTTCGGCGTGCCGATCCCCGTGTGGTACCCACTGGACGCCGATGGCGAGCCCGTTCACGACCGGCCGATCGTCCCGCCGGAGGCGGCCCTGCCGGTCGACCCCTCCACCGACGTGCCGCCCGGCTACTCCGAGGACCAGCGGGGCAAGCCGTCCGGCTTCGCCGCCGATCCCGACGTCATGGACACCTGGGCGACCTCCTCGCTGACGCCGCAGATCGTCTCCGGCTGGGAGCGCGACGACGACCTGTTCCGGCGGGTCTTCCCGATGGACCTGCGGCCCCAGGCACACGAGATCATCCGTACCTGGCTGTTCGCCTCGGTGGTCAGGGCGCACGCGGAGAACGACGTGCTGCCCTGGCGCAACGCCGCGATCTCCGGCTGGATCCTCGACCCCGACCGCAAGAAGATGTCCAAGTCCAAGGGCAACGTCGTCACGCCCATGGGCATGCTCCGCGAGTACGGCTCCGACGCGGTGCGCTACTGGGCCGCGGGCGGGCGCCCGGGCACCGACACCGCGTTCGACATCGGTCAGATCAAGGTCGGCCGCCGCCTGGCCATCAAGATCCTCAACGCGTCCAAGTTCGTGCTGGGCCTCGGCGAGGCCGGCGCGGGCGAGGTCACCGAGCCCGTCGACCTGTCGATGCTGGCCCGCCTGGCGGCGGTGACCGAGGAGGCCACCACCGCGTTCGAGGCCTACGAGTACACCCGCGCGCTGGAGGCCGCCGAGCGGTTCTTCTGGGAGTTCTGCGACGACTACCTTGAGCTGGTCAAGGCCCGCGCCTACGGCGAGGACGCCGGAGCGCTGTCGGCGCGCGCCGCGCTGCGGCTGGCGCTCCAGGTGCTGCTGCGGCTGTTCGCGCCGTTCCTGCCGTTCGTCACCGAGGAGGTCTGGTCGTGGTGGCGGGAGGGCTCGGTCCACCGGGCGGCCTGGCCCTCTGCGGGTGAGCTGCCCTCCTCCGGTGATCCGGGGGTGCTGGCCGCGGTCTCGGAGGTCCTGCGCGAGGTGCGCAGGGCCAAGTCCTCGGCCAAGCTGTCGATGCGCGCCGAGGTGGCGCTGCTGACCGTCCAGGGGGCGGGCGTCGAGCTGGTCCGGCGGGCGCAGGACGACCTGTGCGCCGCCGGCGCGGTGCAGGAGTTCGTCCTCGGAGCCGGAGAGGGCGACCTGCGGGTCGAGGTCACGCTGGCGACGGCCGCCGCCGGCTAGCGCTTTCCCGACAAGGGCGACATAACGGGTCGGCTCGCCCGAGGGCGGGCCGGCCGCCCGGGCGAAGGCGGCCGAAACGTGTGCGCGTTCGGCCGCCTGACGTGCCAGTCTGTAATGGTGATCGCTGAACGGGAGACCGAAGGACGCCGCGTGCCACCGGTGCTGTCCACCTTGGCGGCCTGGAGCTGGCGCCTGATCGTCATCGGCGTGGTGATCTACTTCACGGCCCAGATCATCGTCCACCTCAGCTTCGTGGCACTGCCGGTGGCGATCGCGCTGCTGCTGACCGCCCTGCTCTTCCCGCTGACCGACCGGCTGCGCCGGGCCGGGCTGCGCCCGATCTGGGCGACATGGATCACCATGCTGTCGGCCTTCGCCCTCCTGGTCGCCGTCGGGTTCATCATCGGCATCCGCGCCAACGACGAGGCCCCCCGGCTGGCCGAGCAGGTCCAGAAGACCGCCAGGGACGTGCAGGGCTGGCTGCTCACCGGACCGTTCCAGCTCAAGGAAGCCCAGCTCACGGGCATGGTGGACGAGATCATCAAGCAGTTCAACGCGCAGCGCAGCGCGATCACCAGCGCGCTGCTGTCCACCGCGGCGACCTTCATCGAGGTGCTGGCCTCGATCGTCCTGCTGCTGTTCGTCACCTTCTTCCTGCTCAAGGACGGCGACCGCATCTGGTCGTGGTTCCTGCGCGCCTTCGGCTCGGCGTCGCCGCGCGTCGACCGGGCCGGCCGGGCCGCCTGGCGCACCCTGTCGCAGTACATCCACGGCACGGTCATCGTGGCCGCGATCCACGGCGTGATCATCGGCGTCGTGCTGTTCGCCATGGGCGTGCCGCTGTGGGCGCCGCTCGCCGTGCTGATCTTCCTGGCGAGCTTCATCCCGATCATCGGCATCTTCATCGCGGGCGGCCTGGCCGCGCTGGTGACGCTCGGAGCCAAGGGCGCCATCCTCGCCCTGGTCTTCGTCGGCATCCTGGTCGTCGAGCAGCAACTGGAGAACCACGTGCTCCAGCCGATGATCGTCGGACGGGCGGTGCGGTTCCACCCCCTGGCGATCATCCTGGTGCTGGCGGTCGGCGGCATCCTCGGCGGCATCGCCGGCGCCGCGATCGCGGTGCCGATCGCGGCCATCGTGTACCGCGCCCTGCCCGAGCTGCGCAGGACCCCGCGCGAGCTGCCGCCCGCCGCGCCGCACGAGGAGGCCATCGAGGCCGGCCCGGGCCCCGCCCGGCCCGGCGACGCCGCCGCCGAGGGCGAGCACGCGCAGGCCACGGGCCCGGCTTCCGAGAGCGGGCCGGAGCAGGGCCGCGAGCCCGGTCCGGCCGCCGGGGCGCAAGAGCATGGGCCGGGCGGTTCGGCCGCCGGTCACGCGCCCGCAGCGGGGGAGGACGTCTCGCCTCGGCGCACCGGGTAAGGTCTCGGTTCGTGACACGTTGCACGCCCGCTCGGCTCCGGCGCGCCCCAGGGCGTACGGTGAGGCTGAGGGCGCGGTTCGCGCGTTCCCGGGCCGCTGCTCAGGTGTGCCGGCCCGGGGGGGCGTCGTGCGTCCCGGCGGGCGAGGCCACGGCCACGACGTCAGCCGGGCGCGGTTCCACGACCACGAGGTGAATACATGATCGAGGTGCTGATCCAGCGGCTCGACCCCGAGCTCCCGCTCCCGTCGTACGCCCACCCGGGCGACGCGGGGGCCGATCTGCACGCCGCCGACGACGTCGAGCTGCTGCCCGGCGAGCGGGCCGTGGTGGGCACCGGCGTGGCGATCGCGCTGCCCGACGGGTACGCCGCCTTCGTGCACCCGCGTTCGGGGCTCGCCGCCCGCCTGGGCGTCACGCTCGTCAACGCGCCGGGCACCGTGGACGCCGGCTACCGCGGCGAGATCAAGGTGACGCTGATCAACACCGACGCCAAGGACGCCGTGCGGCTCCGGCGGGGCGACCGCATCGCCCAGCTCGTCGTCCAGCGCGTGGAGAAGGCAGCTTTCTACGAGGTGGAGCGGCTTCCCGGATCGGCGCGCGGCGCCGACGGGTTCGGCTCCACCGGCCGATGAGTCGACAAGGAGTGTGAAGGAAGTGTTCGGACGCCGCCGTCATGCGGAGCCGGAAAAGACGGCACCGGTCGCCGAGGAGCCGGTTCTCGCCCGGGAGTCGGGGCCGTGGGACGCCGACGAGCCCCACCCCGGGACCGAGCGCGTCGACCTGGGCGGCCTGCGGCTGCCGATCGGCCCCGGGTTCGAGATCCAGCTCAACGTCGCGGGGGACCAGATCGTCGGCGCCGTGGTGCTGGCCGAAGAGAGCGCCCTGCAGGTGCACGCGTTCGCCGCGCCCAAGAGGAGCGGCATCTGGGAGGAGGTCCGCGCCGAGCTGTCGCGTGAGCTGACCGCCGCCGGCGGCACCTGCGAGCAGCGCGAGGGCCCCTTCGGCCCCGAGCTCGCCGCCGAGGTCAAGCAGGACGACGCCGTCCAGCCGGTCCGCTTCATCGGCGTCGACGGCCCGCGGTGGTTCCTGCGAGCGGTGATCAGCGGCCGTGCCATCGCCGACCCCGACGCCGCCAAGACTTTGGAGGACGTCGTGCGCGACATCGTCGTGGTCCGTGGCGACCAGCCCATGGCGCCCAAGGAGCCCATCGAGCTGCGGCTGCCCGCCGAGGCCCGCCAGGCCGTCGAGCAGCAGGCGGCCGAAGAGGACGCGCCCAGTCTCAACCCGTTCGAGCGCGGGCCCGAGATCAGCGAGATTCGCTGACGTAAGCTGCGGGCAGGAAGGTCCCCGGACCAGAGGGCTCGCGAGGAGTTGACCGAGAGAATGAGTACGGCAGAGCCCGTCAAACGCGGGCTGCGCGGCTTCCTGCGGCGGCTGACCACCAGCCAGTCCGAGCTGGAGGCCGCGGAGCTCCAGGAGGACCTCGACCAGTACGGCGCGACCCCGATCGCCTCGTGCGGGCAGCGCCGGAGGTTCTGCGTGAAGGGCACGCTGCGCACCGTCACGCTACGCCCCAGGGGCGGCGCGCCGTCTCTGGAGGCCGAGCTGTACGACGGCTCGGACGTGATCGACCTGGTGTGGCTGGGCCGGCGCAAGATCATCGGCATCGAGCCGGGCCGGGCGGTGCGCGCCGAAGGGCTGGTCAGCGTCCAGGACGACCGTAAGGTGATGTTCAACCCCCGTTACGAACTGCTGCCGGCGGGCGGCCAGTGACCGCGCTTCCCCCAGGTGAGGAGAGGGATGACGACGACGCAGCCGCGAGAGGGCGCGACGGCGACGGCCCCGGGGGCGCGGCGGTGAGCGCCGCGCCCGAGGCGGCCCGCGAGGCGGCGGCCCACGACACGGTCGAGGCGGCCATCCGCGCCCAGCTGGCCAAGGCGCTCGGCGGAGCACGGGGCATCGTCGAGGCCGCGGTGCCCACGGTGGCCTTCACCATCTGCTGGATCACCACCGAGCAGCTCAAGACCTCGCTGATCGTCAGCATCGGCCTGGCCGTCCTGTTGCTGGTGGTGCGGCTGGTGCAGCGCTCCACCCCGCAGTTCGTGATCAACAGCCTGATCGGCATCGGCATCGGCGCGGTCCTCGCCTCGCGCACGGGCGAGGCCAAGGACGTCTTCGTGCCGGGCATCGTCTACAACGCGGCCTACGCCGCCGCGATGACGCTGTCGATCGCCGTGCGCTGGCCGGTGGTCGGATTCCTGATCGGCTCGGTGACCGGCGACCCCACCGGCTGGCGGCGCGACCCGGGCATCGTCCGCATCTGCTCGCGGCTGACCTGGCTGCTGATCGCGCCCTGCCTGCTGCGCGTGGTCGTGCAGTTCCCGCTCTACCTGGCCGACCAGGTCGCCGCGCTCGGCGTGGCGAAGGTCGTGCTGGGCTGGCCGCTGCAGGTGGCTTCGCTGGCCGCCATGGTGTGGGTGCTGGCCCGCGGCCGCACCCCGATCAACTCAGGGCCGCCGGTCGCCGGCGCCTGACCCGCGTTCGCGCGGCCGCCGCGGGCCGGATTCGACCGCCCGTCAGAAGCGAGGTGTGGCACCGCCGCAGCCGGCGACGTGCCGCACGGCCCGGCAGGTACGAGAACGGCCGCGTCCCCTGCGGGTGACGCGGCCGGGAGCGGCGCGCACCACCGGCGCGCCGGAGATCGTCCAGCGTAGGCGGCCAGGCCGCCCCGGCCCGCGGGCGCGAACCCGCGGGCGGCTCATCGATGCGGGGCGAGCAGCTGCGCGAGCGCCTCCTCGACCTCCTGGCTGGCCACGAACAGCAGCTCGTCGCCGGCCTCGAGCGGATCGTCGTCGGAGGGCACCAGCACCCGGCCCTCCCGCAGGATCGCCACCAGGGCGGAGTCCTGCGGCCAGGGCACCGAACCGGCACGCTGGCCGACCACGGGGGCGTCCTCGGGGAGCGTGAGCTCGACCAGGTTGGCCTGGCCCTGCCGGAAGGTCATCAGGCGCACCAGGTCGCCCACGCTGACGGCCTCCTCGACCAGCGCCGACAGCAGCCGGGGGGTGGAGACCGCGACGTCCACGCCCCACGACTCGTTGAACAGCCACTCGTTCTTGGGGTGGTTGATGCGGGCCACCACGCGCGGCACGCCGTACTCGGTCTTGGCCAGCAGCGACACCACGAGGTTGACCTTGTCGTCGCCGGTCGCGGCGATCACCACATGGCAGGCGTTCAGCCCCGCCTCGTCCAGTGAGGAGATCTCGCAGGCGTCGGCGAGCAGCCACTCGGCCTGCGGCACGCTGTCGATCTTGATGGCCGAGGGGTCGGCGTCGATGAGCAGGACCTCGTGGCCGTTCTCCAGCAACTCGGCGGCGATGGACCGGCCGACCGCCCCCGCGCCCGCGATCGTGACGCGCATTATCGCGACTCCTCCTCAGGCGCCGAGGTCAGCACCTTGTTGATCCGCTCCATGTCGTTGTCGGCGGCGATCACGTGCAGGATGTCGCCCTCCTGGAGCACCATGTCCTCCCGGGGGAGCAGCGCCTCGCCCATGCGGTTGACGAACGCCACGCGGGTGGCGGCGAGCTCCTGCAGCTTCTTGGTGCGCACCCCGATCCAGCCGGGGTGGTAGGCGACCTCGGCCAGCGTCACGGCGCCGGTCGGGTCGCGCCACAGCGGCTCGGCGCCCTCGGGCAGCACCCGCCGCAGGATCTGGTCGGCCGTCCACCGGACCGTGGCCACCGTCGGGATGCCGAGGCGCTGGTAGACCTCGGCCCGGCGGGAGTCGTAGATGCGGGCGACCACGTTGTCGACGCCGAAGGTCTCGCGCGCGACCCGGGCCGAGATGATGTTGGAGTTGTCGCCGCTGCTGACCGCCACGTAGGCGGAGGCCGACTCGATGCCCGCCTCCTCCAGGACATCGCGGTCGAAGCCGACGCCGGTGACCCGGCGGCCCCGGAACCCCGCCCGCAGCCGCCGGAACGCCTGCGGGTCCCTGTCGATGATCGCGACCGAGTGGCCGCTGTCCTCGAGGATGTGCGCCAGGGTCGAGCCGACCCGGCCGCATCCCATGATGACGATGTGCATGCTCCCCCGCCGTAGGCATCGAGCGGCGACTTGCTGGACGTTATACAGCTACAGGGCCAAGTATGGCCGGTTCTGGGAGCGCCATGTGATGCGCACCGCACCTGGGGGCTAGCATCGACACTCGTGGTCAAGGTTGCAGATCTGGTCAAGCGGCTGCTGGTGGGCCGGGCGCTGCGCAGCGCGCAGGCGCACGAGCAGTTGCTGCCCAAGCGCATCGCGCTGCCGGTGTTCGCCAGCGACGCGCTCTCCTCGGTGGCCTACGCCCCGCAGGAGATCCTCATCACGCTCGGCGTGGCGGGCATCGCGGCCTACCACTTCACCCCGTGGATCGCCCTCGCGGTCGTGATCATCCTGCTGACCGTGGTCGCCTCCTACCGGCAGAACGTCCGCGCCTACACCAGCGGCGGCGGCGACTTCGAGGTGGCCACCGAGAACCTCGGCTCCAACCAGGGCCTGGTGGTCGCCAGCGCCCTCATGGTCGACTACGTGCTCACCGTGGCGGTGTCGGTCTCCTCCGGCGTGGAGAACCTCGGCGCCGCGCTGCCCCTCCTGGCCGAGCACAAGGTCGCGGCGGCGGTCGTGCTCGTCGCCCTGCTGACCGTCGTGAACCTCCGTGGCCTGCGGGAGTCCGGGCTGGCGTTCGCCATCCCCACCTACGCCTTCATGCTCTGCATCTTCGGCCTGATGCTCTGGGGCGTGGTACGCCTGGCGTTCGGCGCCGACCTGCGCGCCCCGACGGCCGACTACTCCGTCACCGGTGAGGGCGTCGGCCTGGGCGGCTTCGCACTGATCTTCCTGCTGCTGCGCGCGTTCTCCTCGGGCTGCGCGGCGCTCACCGGCGTCGAGGCGATCAGCAACGGCGTGCCGGCCTTCCGCAAGCCCAAGGGCAAGAACGCCGCCGCGACGCTGCTGGCGCTCGGCGTGATCGCCGCGACCATGTTCTCCGGCGTCACGGCGCTGGCCTACGTCACCGGCGCGAAGTTCGCCGACCCGTCGGTGGGCAGTGTGCTCCTCGACCGGTCGGGCCGGCCGGTGGAGAACCCCGGCCCGGTGATCGCGCAGGTCGCCCAGACCGTGTTCAGCAACTTCCCGCCGGCCTTCTACCTGATCACCGCGATGACCGCGCTGATCCTGGTGCTCGCCGCCAACACCGCCTTCAACGGCTTCCCGGTGCTCGGCTCGGTCCTCGCCCAGAACCGCTACCTGCCGCGCCAGCTCCACACGCGCGGCGACCGCCTGGCCTTCAGCAACGGCATCGTCATCCTCGCCACCATGGCCGGGGTGCTGATCTACGCCTTCCAGGCCGAGACGACCCGCCTGGTCCAGCTCTACATCGTCGGCGTGTTCGTGTCCTTCACCATCAGCCAGATCGGCATGGTGCGGCACTGGAACCGCCTGCTGCGCACCGAGACCGAGCCGAGGAAGCGCGGGCAGATGCAGCGCTCGCGGGTGATCAACGCCTTCGGCGCGGCGGTCACCGGCCTGGTGCTGCTGGTCGTGCTGCTGACGAAGTTCACCCACGGCGCGTGGATCACCTGCGCCACCATGGCCGTGCTGTTCGTGATGATGCGTGGCATCCGGCGCCACTACGACAACGTGGCCGACGAGCTGACCGTCCCCGAGGACGCGCAGGTCGACGAGTCCATGCTCCCGGCCAGGAACCACACGATCGTCCTGCTCTCCAAGATCCACAAGCCGACGCTGCGCGCCCTGTCCTACGCCCGGGCCACCCGGCCCTCCAGCCTGGAGGCGATCAGCGTCGCCGTCGACGCCGAGGAGGCCCGGCAGCTCCAGCGCGAGTGGGAGGAGCGCGGTATCCCGGTGCCGCTGAAGATCCTCGACTCGCCCTACCGCGAGGTCACCCGCCCGGTGCTGGAGTACGTCAAGAGCCTGCGGCGCCGCTCGCCGCGCGACGTCGTCACCGTGTTCATCCCCGAGTACGTCGTGGGCCACTGGTGGGAACACCTGCTGCACAACCAGAGCGCCCTGCGGCTGAAGGGCAGACTGCTCTTCCAGCCGGGCGTGATGGTCACCAGCGTGCCGTGGCAGCTCGCCTCCTCCGACCGGATCAGGCGCCGGCCGGAGTCGTTCGGCGCCGGGTCGGTGCGCCGGCCGTACGCTGTGGCACGTAAAGACGATCAGGTCAAGACGTGAGCGGGGGGACCGGAGTGCCGATCGAACTCAACATCGAGCGCGTGGCCAACGGCGGATGGTGCGTCGCCAGACACGAGGGCCGGGTGGTCTTCGTCCGCCACGCGCTGCCCGGCGAGCGGGTGCTGGCCGAGGTGACCGAGGAGACCACCCGGTTCCTGCGCGCCGACGCCGTCGAAATCCTCGACGCCTCCCCCGACCGGGTCACACCGCCGTGCCCGTTCGCCGGGCCGGGGCGCTGCGGCGGCTGCGACTGGCAGCACGCCACACTGGAGGCCCAGCGCCGGATGAAGGGCGAGGTCGTCGCCGAGCAGCTCCGGCGGCTCGCCGGCCTCGACATGAAGGTCGAGGTGGAGGAGGTCCCCGGCGCGCCCAGAGGGCTCGGCTGGCGCACCCGTGTGCAGTTCGCGGTCACCCAGGACGGCGTGCCCGGCCTGCGGCGCCACCGCTCCCACGAGGTCGAGCCGGTCGACGCCTGCCTGATCGCGCACCGCGAGGTCGAGCGGCTCGGCGTCGAGCGGGCGAACTGGCGCGGTGCCGAGAGCGTCGAGGCCATCGCCGGCTCCACCGGCGAGCGGGCGGTCGTCGTCACGCCCGGCAGGCATCGCACGGTCGCGGTGCCCGACCTCGGCGCGGACGCCCATGTCCTGGTGGACGAGGGCCGCGGCCACGTACGCGCGGTGCGGGGGAGCACGGCGCTCACCGAGCGGGCCGGTGACCGCGACTTCCGGGTGACCGGCAGCGGCTTCTGGCAGGTCCACCCCGGAGCGGCGGGCGTGCTGCTCGACGCCGTGCTGGAGTTCGCCGCCGTCAAGCCCGGCGACTGGGCGCTCGACCTGTACTGCGGCGTCGGCCTGTTCGCGGCCGGGCTCGCCGAGGCGGCCGGGCCCGAGGGCGCGGTGCTCGGCATCGAGTCCGACGCGCGCGCCGTCCAGGACGCCCGCCACAACCTGCGCGACCTGCGTCAGGCGCGGGTCGAGCGCGGCCGGGTGGAGGATGCCCTCGACCGCCTCGGCGTGGAACGCGCCGACGTGGTGGTCGCCGACCCGCCCCGCGCCGGGCTCGGCCGCGACGTGGTCGCCCGCGTCGCCGCGCTGGACGCCGCGCGTGTCGTGTACGTCTCCTGCGACCCGGCCACCCTCGCCCGCGACCTGTCGTGGTTCGCCGGCCACGGCTACCCGGTCGTCGACCTGCGCGCCTTCGACGCCTTCCCGATGACCCACCACGTGGAAACCGTGGTGCTCCTGGTCAAGGACACGATCTAGCATTTGACCAGCAGTGATACAACACGTCATGGGTCAGTATGGGTCGGTATCGGTCAGCGTTGTCCAAGATCATGACGCACGTGCGGCGCACGATCATGAAAGGGTTCGCTGCTACACACCGGCCAGACAGGCGGACAGACCGCAACCAACAGGCGGGTAGACCGCAATGGGGTGATCCCGTAGGGTAGCCCAGCTGCCGTTTACGTGCCCTCGCCGGTGGACGGCCCCACGATCTCCGGATCACGGGTGTCCGTGGACATCGGCGCGGACAGGTGCAGACAAGTAGGCAGACCGGGCCGCAATCGCAGCGACCGCCACGTGTTCGGCCCGGCCGCCGGCCGTCTGCTCGCCTCAGCACACCCCGTGATCGGATCTGTGAGGCGGCAACACAAGCTCAAGCCCTCACATGAAAGAAAGCCTGCCCTTAGCCTGAAGTCGTCGACGCTTCAGGAAAGGCCAAGGCTCATGCATGACGGTAGCACGGTCCCGATCGGCGAAGACGGCATGATCGGGCGCCTGATCGCCCACGCCCGCAAGCTCCGCGGCCTCACCCAGCGCGAGCTGGCTGGCCGGGTGCCCTGCTCGGTGAGTCTCATCGCGCAAGTCGAAGGCGGGCACAAGCCCGCCTCTCCGTCCCTGATAGGAGCGGTAGCCCGCGTGCTACACGTGGACGTCACCGAGCTCACCGGCCAGCCCTACCGCGGCCGGACCGCCGGCACCGACCGCATCCACGCCGCGATCCCCCAGATCCGCGAAGCCCTGGTCTACTGGGACATCCCCCCGGCCCTGGAGGCGCCCCCGCGACCGCTCGACCAGCTGGCCGCCGAGACCGAACGTGCCGGGCGCTTCCGACACGACGCCCAGTACGTCCGCCTAGGCAAGATCCTGCCCGCCCTGCTCGGCGAGCTCACCACCCACGTCCACACCACCGAGGGCGACGAGCAGGCAGGTGTCTTCCGGCTGCTCGTCCAGGCCTACGGCGCCGCCGACTCCATGGCCTACAAGCTCGGCTACCTGGACCTGGCCACCATCGCCATCGACCGGATGGCCTGGGCCGCTGCCCGCGCCGATGACCCGCTGCTGCCGGCCGTCGCCGACCTGCGGCGCTCCCTGATGTTCATGACCTCCGGCGCCTACGACGGCGGCCTGGCCCTCCTCTCGCGCACCAAGACCACCCTGCCCGAGCTGTCCGACGAGCCGGGCCTGCTCAGCGTCTACGGCACGGTGCACCTGCGGGCGGCGATCCTCGCCGCCCGCGCCAGCCGCCCCGGGCCGGCGTGGGATCACATGGCCGAGGCCCGAGAAGTCGCCCGCCGAATCCGAAGGGACACCCCCCACTACGGGCTGCAGTTCGGCCCGACCAACGCCGCGATCCACGATGTGGCCGTGGCGGTCGAGCTGGGCGACGCCGACGAGGCGATCCGCCGCGGCGCGCACCTGGAGCTGCCGGCCTCGGCGACCCCGGAGCGGGTGTCCCATCACTTCATCGACCTGTCTCGGGCCTGGCTGTGGGAGCGCAAATGGGGCAAGGCCCTGACCTGTGTCCTGCGGGCTGAGACGGTCGCCGCACAGCAGACGCGCTATCACCCGATGGCACGGCAGACGGTGGCACGCCTGCTCGACCTCCAGCGCCGTGTGCCGGCAGAACTGCGAGGCATCGCACGCAGGATGGGGTTCGCAGCCTGACATAAAGTTTCACGGTGTCGTGAAAGTTAGCGCCAGGGCCCGCGCTTACGGTCGCGACCATGAACGAACCGTCACCGGACATCACTCTCCGCAACGGGGTATCGGGCCGCCCGGCGGCCGATCGTGGCACGGTGAAAGCCGCCGAGAGCGTGCCCTGGATCGTGTGGCGGTCCGACCAGGGACGATGGTGGGCCACCCGGATGAAGCCCTACGACCCGGCG
>NZ_BMNT01000006.1:18769-133670 GCF_014646695.1 Sphaerisporangium melleum | reverse complement strand
GCGGACGGTCGACGCCGATGACGAGTTGCGTCTGTTCCTGGCCATCGCCGACCAGGAGAGCATCGCCGGCGTACAGAGGATCATCGCCATGGTCAGGCGGCAGGCCGAACTCCTTGAGCAGACCTACCCGGCATGGAAGATCGAGCCGACGTGCGACGCCGAGGGCATCCCGCGGGGATGGAAGGCCACCAGGCTCGTCCCGCTCACTCACAGCGAGCGAGTCTCAGGCCTCATCGGTCACATCACCCGCGACGACGTGCCCGATCTCGTCAGGGCCCTGGCTGTGCAGGACGAGATCGGCCACCGGGCCGGCTACACCCTTGGCCGGCGGAACCGCCCCGCGCTCGGCACCCCATAAGCCGGTGCGGCGGCGATCCCACCTTCCGCCGCCGCGCCTCTACGGCGACGCGACCGCGCGCAATCCCGGGTGCGGGCGTCGTGCCGCCGTTCCACATCGGGAGGACATGTGTACATCGACCTGCGCGACCTGGCCATGGTGGCCGCGGTTTGGGCCGGCCTGGGACTCACCTGGGCGATCGAATCCGGGCAGCTCCTCGCCGTGCTCGCCGCCCGCCGTCGACGGCGGGTACCTTCTGCGCTGAAAGGGGAACGTCATGACCGATCGCGTACGGGCCGTCCTGGTCACCCCCAGCGGCGCACTGCTGACGATCAAGCGGGTCCGCCCTGATGCCGAGCCCTACTGGGTGCTCCCGGGCGGCGGCGTCGAGCCGACCGATGCCTCCCTGGAAGACGCGCTCGCACGGGAGATCCACGAGGAACTCGCCGGCCAGGCCCGGGTGCACTCCCTCATCCACGTCGAGGAGATTCGCGGCGAGTCGCAGTACTTCTTCCTCGCCCGCATCGACCACTGGGACCCGACGCGCCGCTCGGGCCCGGAATTCACCGACCCCACCCGAGGCGCCTACATCGTCGAAGAGATCCCACTGACCTCCTCGGCCCTGGCCGGCACCGCGCTCAAGCCGGAGTCCGTAGGCGACCTGCTCGTCCGGCACGCCTCCGATTTGTTCCACCTGGCTGATCTACGGACTAGCCGGCCCGCGTGAGGTAAGCAACCGGCCCTGCTCCTGCAGGAGCGGGGGGCCCTCACGTGCGCGCACGCCAATCCCGGTTCGATCGTCCCGAACCGACTCATGGGACATCGTCAAGGCTCGTCACCAGCGCACCCAGGCGGCCGTGGCGTCGTCGTGCGGCTTGGCCCCACGCGGCGCGCCGTGCTCGCGCTCTGCCGCCCGCACCTGGATGATCAGCTCGACCGGGCCGGCCGTGGCCGCCGTGGCGGTCAGGTGCTCCCAGGTGCGGCCGTACCATTCGACCAGCCGGGTCACGCCGTCGGTGACCAGCAGGGCGCCGTCGAGGTCCGCCGCCGCGACCGACCCGGTGAGGGCCTGGTGGGCGGCCTCCGGACGGGCGGCGGCCACCCAGAAGCCGCCCTGGCGGTTGCGCATCGACCGGACGAGCGCCGCGCTGTAGGGCCGCCCGCCCGGCAGGTGCTCGGTGCGGTCGTCGTGGATCACCCGCACCGTGCCGTCCCTGCCGCGCAGGACCACGGGGGAGTCGCACAGCACGAGGTAGTCCACCGCAGCGCCGCGCCGGCGCACGATCGCCGCCGTGGACGACGGCGAGTCGGGGTTGTCCAGGTCGCAGGAGCCGCCGTGGCACCCCGTCACCTCGCGGATGGCGTCGGCCAGGACGTCCCGCAGGTCCGTCTCGGGACCGGCGGCGAGCCCTCGCGCGAGCCCGGTCCCGAGCCGCGCGACGTACCACGCCACGTCGTGACGGCAACCGGAGTCGGCGCCGGCCGCGGCCGTGGCCCCGTCCAGCACGACCACCCAGTCGGGACCCGCGATCACGAAGTCCTCGTTGCGGCGCCCGCCGCCCCCGGGGGCGGCGGCGGTGGAGTAGACGACGTGCACAAGACCCCCGGCACTCCTACGGCGAACACGACAGGCCCCGAACGGCCCGAGCTCACCCTACGACCACCCCGGCGCCACCGCCCATGGCATGCTCTCCCCTTCGACACCCGCATGTCGCATAATGCGGAAAAATAAGAAATCGCGCAGTCGGTCAAACTCCGAAATGTCGGCCATAAGGCTTATGTGGTAATGTTCATAAAGTTTTGTTCGAGCTTTGCCGGTGCACTAATGTCGTCGCCATGCCGTCACAAGAACATGAGGCTCTGCTGGTCCTTTCCGGAATCGCCCGGCCCTCGCGGCCGACCTGCTGGCCGGGGCATTCGGTGTTCCGGTGCCCCGATACAGCAAGGCGAAAATAGAGTCGGGAGATCTGACCGAGTTTCCCCCGGTGGAATATCAGGCGGACGCGGTCGTGGTGCTGTCCTTGGACGACACCCCGGTCCTGGCGGTCGTGGTGGAGGTGTAGCGCGGCCGTGATGGTCACAAGCGATGGAGCTGGCCGGTCTATCTGGCGGCGGTGCGCGCCCGCGCGCGCTGCCCGGCGATCCTGCTGGTCGTGTGCACCGAGTCCGCTGTGGCGCAGTGGTGCGCCACTCCCATCGAGATGGGCCACCCGGGCTGGCGTCTGGCCCCCGTGGTCGCCGGGCCGCACAACGTCCCGGTGGTCACCGACCCCCTGGCCGCCGTGAACGCACCCGAGCTCGCCGTGTTGTCGGCTGTCGCGCACGGCGGCGACGTCGAAGTGCAGGCGATCACGAAAGCGCTGCTGGCCGCACTGGAGGCCATCGACGAGCGCCGGGCCCGGTTGTACGCTGATTTCGTGCTGATGATGCTCCCTGAAGCGGGGCGAAAGCATCTGGAGGAGCTAATGATCGCCGGGACATATGAGTACCAGAGCGGCTTCGCGCGGAAATATGTCGCGGAGGGCAAAGCCGAGGGGAGGGCGGAGGCGCTTCTTTTGATGCTCGACGCCCGGGGAATCGCGGTGTCCGAGGAGGCTCGTGGCCGCATTCTCGGATGCGCCGAGTCGGCGCGGCTCGACGAGTGGATTCAGCGTGCCGTGACCGTCGAGAGCGTCGACGATCTGTTCTCCTGACCGGCCCGGGAACGGGTGATCCCGTCTGTCTCGGCGTCGCGCGACACTCCCGCGGCCCCGCGCGGGCTTGGGGCGTCGCGATGCGGTGATGGCGGTGCGGGATCACCTTGACGGGATCTCCCGCGGGCCCGAGGGGGCTTTGCCGGGCTTTGACGTGCGGTTTCTTATCCTTCCGGACATGTCACGCTGGGTGGGGGGCCAGGGGTACGAGGTCGAGCCGATCAGGCTTAACGGGCATACGTTGCTGCGGGTGCGCCAGTACGGGGTGCTGGTCGCCTACTGCCGCTCGGTCGCCGAGGTGGCCTCGTACGTGGACCTGGACGAGCTGGTCGAGCTGGTCGTCCTGCCGCGGGGGACGGCACGCGAGCACCACTGAGATCACCGGAGCGGGGAGGCGGGGGTCAGCCGGCGAGCTGGGGCGGCTCCTCCTCGCGGACGACCTCGGCGGGGGCCTTGTCGTCGCGCAGCCCGCGCCAGGACGGGTGCCGCAGCCGCCGGTCGTGGGTCCACTCGGCGTACTGCACCTCGCCGACCAGCACCGGGTCCACCCAGTGCGCGCCCCTGGCCTGCTCCCTGGGCACCGTGTCGTCGAACGGGCCGGTGGGCCGCTCCAGCGGGGCCAGCAGCTCGCCCAGTTCGCGCAGCGTCTCCTCGGTGAACCCGGTGCCGACGTTGCCGGCGTACACCAGCCGCCCGGCCTCGTACACGCCGACCAGCAGGGAGCCCATCGTCGCCGACCGGCGGCCCCGCCCGGTCGTCCAGCCGCCGATCACCACCTCCTGGGCACGGAAGTTCTTGACCTTGACCCACTCCGGAGTGCGCCGTCCGGGGCGGTAGGGCGACTCCAGCCGCTTGGCGACGATGCCCTCCATGCCGAGCTGCCGGCTCAGCCGCATGGCGTGCGCCCCGTCGTCGTGGAACCAGGCGGGCACCTGCCAGCGTGCGCCGGGGCGCACCAGGTCCTCCAGCAGCTCTCTGCGCCGCAGGTAGGGCAGCTGGATCACCGGCTTGGTGCCGACGTGCAGCACGTCGAACAGCATGAACGTCACGGGGATCGCCTGGGCCAGCTTGCGCACCCGCTCCTCGCGCCGCTGGTGCATGCGGGGCTGCAGCGCCGAGAAGCTCGGGCGGCCGGCCTCGTCGAAGGCGACGATCTCCCCGTCCAGCACCACGTCGTACCCGCTCACCGCGCCGGCGAGCGGGTACAGCTCGGGGTAGGCGACCGTGATCTCCTTGCCGCTGCGCGAGATGAGCCGCAGGGCGGCGTCCTGCACGTACGCCAGGGCGCGCACGCCGTCCCACTTCATCTCGTGGCCCCAGGCGGCATCCTCGCCGGGCGGCGGGAGCGGCCCGAGCTGAGCGAGCATCGGCGAATAAGTGGGTAGTGCCCCCATGGGCGTTTTCTTACCCGCCGGGAGGGTAAGTCCGAACCCCTATACCACCCCGGAGATTCATCGGCCGATGTCGGGATAATGTGCATATGAGATTGAGGATCTTCACGGAGCCGCAGCAAGGGGCCACGTACGAGGACCAGCTTCGGGTGGTCCAGGCCGCCGAGCGGCTCGGTTTCGACGCCTTCTTCCGCTCCGACCACTATCTGCACATGGGGGCGGATCCCGGTCCCGGGCCCACCGACTCGTGGGTGACGCTGGCCGCGCTCGCCCGCGAGACCACGAGCATCCGCCTCGGCACGCTCGTCACCGCCGCGACCTTCCGGCTGCCCGGCCCGCTCGCGATCAGCGTCGCCCAGGTCGACCAGATGAGCGGCGGCCGGGTCGAGTTCGGGTTCGGCACCGGATGGTTCGACGAGGAGCACAAGGCGTACGGCATCCCGTTCCCGCCGGTCGGTGAGCGCTTCGCCCGCTTCGAGGAGCAGCTGGAGATCATCACCGGGCTCTGGACGACCAAGCCGGGGGACACCTACTCCTTCGAGGGCGCCTACTACCGGCTCGCCGACTCGCCGGCGCTGCCCAAGCCCGCGCAGAGCCCGCGCCCGCCGGTGATCATCGGAGGCGTCGGCGCCAAGCGCACGCCCCGCCTGGCCGCGAAGTTCGCCGACGAGTACAACGTGCCGTTCCACGGCCTGGAGGACACCATCGCCGGCTTCGGCCGGGTGCGTGAGGCGTGCGCCGGAGTGGGCCGCGAGCCGATCGTGTTGTCGGCCGCCCAGGTGCTGTGCGTGGGCGCCGACGAGGCCGAGATCGCCCGCAGGGCGGCGGCGATCGGCCGGGAGGTGCCCGAACTGCGGCACAACGGCCTGGCCGGTACGCCGCAGGAGGTCATCGACAAGATCGGCCGGTTCGCCGAGGCCGGGTGCGAGCGGATGTACCTGCAGGTGCTCGACCTGGCCGACCTCGACCACCTCGAACTGGTCGCCGCCGAGATCATGCCGCACGTCTGAACACCGCCACCCGCCCCGGGCGGGTGGATGCGGTGGCCGGTCGCCCGGCTTTCGCCGGGAATCGACCGGCGGGCCACCGGCCACCGACCGCGGCCATCCGCCGGAGCCGACGGCGGGCGCGCGCCGGCGATGGTCAGGCGGAGCGCGCGCGGCGGGGCCGGGGGGCGGGGAGGGGGAGCACCTCGCGCCGGAAGTAGGGGCCGAGGTCCTCGCCCTGCTCGTACAGGGCGGCCACGGCCGAGCGGCACGCCTCGACCACGCCCGGCTCGGTGATCCGGCGCCCGCCCAGATGGGCGCCGGAGGCGTCGTACAGCACCTCGTACATCAGCCCGGACTCGAAGACGAGCAACTCGGGCAGCGGGGCGGGCCGCTCGAGGTCGCGGACGGAGGAGCCGGGCACCACCCGGATGCGCTCGCCGGCGTCCACCCGGGCCGCGAGGACGTGCAGCTCCCACTGCATGTACGGCGTCAGCGGCGTGTCGACCACGCGGACCCGGCGGAACTCGGCGTACCCGGCGTAGTCGGTGACCAGGTCGCCGCGCATCAGGTCGATCAGCCGCAAGGAACGTTCCCAATCACCGGCGATCATGGCCGCCTCCCAGCTCGCCTCGTAGGGCTCGTGGAAGTGCTGGGCGCGCTCGAGCTTCCACACCACTCCGCCGGCCCGCTCGTAGGCCGTCCTGAACTCCGGGCCGTACACCTCGGGCGGGAGGATCACGGCGTCCGCCTCGTGAACCCGCTGGAAGACGCGGCAGTCGAGGCGATCGTCGGTCATCGGTGCCATGGGCGTACTCCTCGTCGTCGGGGGGTGCGCGGCCTGCGGCGGAGTCCACAGGACGGGTGGCGCTGATCAGGGCAACGTGCGCCACCATGCCCGGACGCGTTCGAGCCGAAACCCGGGAGTGACGACGGTCGGGTGAACAGGCCGATCATGGGGCCGCTGACAAAACCCGTCAAGGCCCAAATCGGCGACCGGCCGTCGCGGCCCCGCCCCCCGGCGGAGGTCAGTAACGGCGGGCGCGCACGGAGCGGCGCGGGTGCCGGTGGCGGACCAGGCGGGCCACGACGACGACGAGCCCGATCAGCAGCGCGACCTTCAGCGCGAACAGCAACGGCGCCAGCGAGCCCGCGGCCACCGCCGCGAACAGCACGACGGCGGCGACGATCAGCGGGATCGGCGGCCGTCCGTGATGCCGGTGCGTCCGCCCGTGGTGAGCGCCGGGCATCCGCCGGAGGGCCGCGGGCCCGGCCCAGGGGACCGGCGCGCCGCCCGTCGTCCACTCCTGCGGCTCGCCCGCCCAGGGGAGCGGTCCAGGGTGCCACCCGTGGTGGCCGCCCGGACGGGGGCCGTGCCCCCACGCGCCGCGGCCACGCCGGGCGTGCGCCGAGGGCGGGGCGTCGTACGGGGCGGGGCGCGGCGCGGGGGAGGCGGGGAGGTCGGCCGTCACCCGCCGCAGCTCGCCGGCCGTGCGGGCGGCGAAGGCGGCGTCGAGCCGCTCGTCCAGCTCTTCCCGGGTGAGGCGGCCCTGCGCGAAGTGCTCACGCAGGGTCGCCGTCACCTCGTCGCGTTCCGCGTCTCCGATGCGCAGATCGTCCCGCGAGATCATCGAGGCCTCACTCCTCCGGGGCGGTGTCGCCGTCGGCCAGGATCTGGTACAGCTTGCGCCGCGTGTCGGCCAGGATCTTCTTCGCCTGCCCCACCTGGGCGTCACTTCCAGTCTGCGCGATCTGGAAGAGTGCCGCGGCGGCCTGCCGGCTCAGGTCGAACAGCTCGTACATGCCCTCCTCGATGTTCGGCGTCATGTCCTCCCAGGGGGCGCGCACCTCGTCGGGGTGCTCGGAGACGTACGCCAGCCCCGCCTCGGTGAGCCGGAAGGTCTTGCGGCCCTCGGACTCCTCGGCGAGGACCAGGCCCTCGTCGGCGAGCTGCTGGAGCGCGGGGTACACCGCTCCGGGGCTCGGCCGCCAGCCGCCCTCGCTGCGCTCGGCGATCTCCTGGATGATCTGGTACCCGTTGCGCGGCTCCTCGGCCAGCAGCGCCAGGATGGCCGCGCGTACGTCGCCGCGCTTGGCCTTGCGGCCGCCGCCCCGGCCGAACGGCGGCCGGCCGCCGCGGAATCCGAAGGGGAAGCCGGGCGGGAACGGTCCCGGGCCGAAGTCCCAGGGGGCGGGGCCCCTGCGCCCGCCTCGGTGACCCCGGCGCCGGTGCTCGTGGCCGCCCTCGTCGTCCTCGCCGTGCGGCCCGCCGTGGCGGTGGTGGTGGGCCTGGTGCAGTGCGGCCAGGGCGCCCAGTGCGGCGAGGCCCGGCCGTTTCATGCCGCGGCGCTCCCACGGAGCGCCCATCGCGAATGCGGTCATGGTGTGACTCCTCTCGTCACGATCGACCTTCGATCGTTCTCGATGCTTCAAAGATATATCGCGAACATTCTGAGAGCAACACCCGATCGCGAACCCGCGGTCCGGACGGCCGCACTCCCGGCACTCGCGGACCGGAAAATCAGTGACGCACATCACGCCTCCCGGGGAACACATCCCGGGATGCGAGCGTTAACACTGGTCGGACGGGTCGTTCCGCTCTGAGAGGGCTGGGGGGTGCTCTTGGAGCGGAACGATCCCGTCCTTTTCTTTTTCCGGCGACACGCCGAGGCCGGGACGGTCACCTCCGCCGCTTGACCGGTTTTTTGCCATAGGGTGCCGGTTCGTGATCAGCGCATGATGGGACATACGCACGCCCTGAGTGGAGCGGCCGCCTGGCTGCTGGTCGCCCCGGGCCTGGTGGCGCTCCCGGGTGTCACCGCGCTCCGCGAGATCCCCGTGCTGGGCGGCCTGGCCGGGGACCTCACCCCGATCGTGGCCAACGCGCTGTCCCCGGCCGAGCTGGTCGCCGGCGCGGTCGTCTGCGCCGGCGCGGCGATGCTGCCCGACCTCGACCATCCACACGCGACGATCGCGCAGACCTTCGGCCCGGCCACCTGGGTGCTCAGCAAGGCGGTCAACTGGCTCAGCGGCGGGCACCGGCACATGACCCACTCGCTGCTGTTCGCGCTCGCCGCGGGTTTCGGCGCCCACCTGCTCGCCGACGGCCATCCCATCGGGCGGGACGTCCTGGTCATCTTGATGATCGGGCTCGCGCTGCGCGCGGTCGGCATCGGCATCCCCGGTCGCACGATGACCTCGGCGATGGTCAACATCGGGCTCACCGCGGCGGCGTTCATCCTGCTGCGCGCCGCGCAGGTCGGCTACCTGTGGCTGGGGTTCGCGATCGCGATCGGCTGCCTGGCGCACGTGATCGGCGACTGCCTGACCGAGCGGGGCTGCCCGGTGCTGTGGCCGCTGCGGCACCGGTGGCTGCTGCCGTGGAAGATCGGCATCAAGACGGGGCGGGCGTTCGAAATCAAGATCCTCGGGCCGCTGCTGTCGGTCGTCGTGCTCGGCCTGTTCGCCCTGCGCCTGCTCCCGTCCCTCTAGTAGCCGCCCCCTTCCCGCTGGGCGCCGCCTTTCCGCCGAGACCCGTCGGTCGCGAATGCCCGGATCCGTGAGGCCGCGCTCCTGTCGTTACCCGCGAGTAACTTGATGTCGAGAGATTTCACCCGATATCTTGATGTCGAGAGATTTCTGGACGCCATGAGGTTAGGGCGACCTAACTGGCCGTCGCACTCCGCCGGTGCGGCAGGATCTATGGGGCGAACCAGGCACAGTCTGCAGACCCGTCATCTGTGGTGATGACCGGGAAACGAGGGAGGCGAGTCTCCGTGTCCGCGAACAGCTTCGGCAGCCGTGACACACTCCGCGTCGGTGACGCGGCCTATGAGATCTACCGGCTGGACGCAGTCGAGGGGTCGGCGCGCCTCCCGTACAGCTTGAAGATCCTCCTGGAGAACCTGCTGCGCACCGAGGACGGCGCGAACATCACCGCCGACCACATCCGCGCGCTCGGCGGGTGGGACCCGTCCGCGGTCCCGAGCGTCGAGATCCAGTTCACGCCGGCCCGCGTGATCATGCAGGACTTCACCGGCGTGCCCTGCGTCGTCGACCTCGCCACCATGCGCGAGGCCGTCCGCGACCTGGGCGGCGACCCGGCAAAGATCAACCCGCTGGCGCCGGCCGAGATGGTGATCGACCACTCGGTCATCGTCGACTTCTTCGGCGGCGCCGACTCCTTCCAGCGCAACGTCCAGCGCGAGTACGAGCGCAACCGCGAGCGTTACCAGTTCCTGCGCTGGGGCCAGACCGCCTTCGACGAGTTCAAGGTCGTCCCGCCGGGCACCGGCATCGTGCACCAGGTCAACATCGAGCACCTCGCCCGCGTGGTGATGACGCGCGACGGCAAGGCCTACCCCGACACCTGCGTCGGCACCGACTCGCACACCACCATGGAGAACGGCGTCGGCGTGCTGGGCTGGGGCGTCGGCGGCATCGAGGCCGAGGCCGCCATGCTCGGCCAGCCGATCTCCATGCTGATCCCCCGGGTGGTCGGCTTCCGGCTGACCGGCGAGCTGCCGGCCGGCGCCACCGCCACCGACCTGGTGCTGCGCATCACCGAGATGCTGCGCGCGCACGGCGTGGTCGGCAAGTTCGTCGAGTTCTACGGCGAGGGCGTCTCGGCGGTCCCGCTCGCCAACCGCGCGACCATCGGCAACATGAGCCCCGAGTTCGGCTCCACCTGCGCGATCTTCCCGATCGACGACGAGACCGTGAAGTACCTCAAGCTCACCGGCCGCAGCCCCGAGCAGGTCGCGCTCGTCGAGGCCTACGCCAAGGAGCAGGGCCTGTGGCACGACCCGGCCGCCGAGCCGGTCTTCTCGGAGTACATCGAGCTGGACCTGTCGACGGTCGTCCCCTCCATCGCCGGCCCCAAGCGCCCGCAGGACCGCATCGAGCTGTCGGCGGCCAAGGAGACCTGGCGCCGTGACGTGCGCGTCTTCGTGCCGGACGAGGAGGGAGCCGACGAGGAGGGCAAGGAGTCCTTCCCCGCCTCCGACGCCCCGGCCTCCAACGCCCAGGCCGACGGGCACGACAGCGAGCGGGACCGGCCGCACGCCGCCGCGAGCGCCGCCGAGACCCTCGACCGGCCGAACGCCCCCGTCCCGGTCACGCTCTCCGACGGCACCACCTTCGAGCTGGACCACGGCGCCGTGGTGATCGCCGCCATCACCTCCTGCACCAACACCTCCAACCCCTACGTCATGATCGGCGCCGCGCTGCTGGCCAGGAACGCCGTGGACAAGGGCCTGTCGCGCAAGCCGTGGGTGAAGACCTCCCTGGCGCCCGGCTCCCAGGTCGTCACCGGCTACTTCGAGCGCTCCGGCCTGACCCCCTACCTCGACAAGCTCGGGTTCAACCTGGTCGGCTACGGCTGCACCACCTGCATCGGCAACTCCGGCCCGCTGCCGGAGGAGATCTCGGCGGCGGTCCAGGGCGGCGACCTCGCGGTCACCGCGGTGCTGTCCGGCAACCGCAACTTCGAGGGCCGGATCAACCCCGACGTGAAGATGAACTACCTGGCCTCTCCGCCGCTGGTCGTCGCCTACGCGCTGGCCGGCACGATGGACCTCGACCTCGCCACCGAGCCGCTCGGCACCGGCGCCGACGGCGAGCCGGTGTACCTCAAGGACATCTGGCCCTCGACCGAGGAGATCGCCGAGGTGGTGAACTCCTCCATCGGCGAGGACATGTTCCGGCGCGACTACGCCGACGTGTTCAAGGGCGACGAGACCTGGCGGTCGCTGCCCATCCCGACCGGCGACACCTTCGAGTGGGACCCGGCCTCCACCTACGTGCGCAAGGCGCCGTACTTCGACGGCATGCCGAGCGAGCCGGAGCCGGTGACCGACATCACGGGCGCCCGGGTGCTCGCGCTGCTCGGCGACTCGGTGACCACCGACCACATCTCCCCGGCCGGCTCGATCAAGGCCGACTCGCCCGCGGGCCGCTACCTGAAGGAGCACGGCGTCGAGGTCAGGGACTTCAACTCCTACGGCTCGCGGCGCGGCAACCACGAGGTGATGATCCGCGGCACCTTCGCCAACATCCGGCTGCGCAACCAGATCGCGCCGGGCACCGAGGGCGGCTTCACCCGCGACTTCACGCAGGAGGGCGGCCCGGTCTCCACCATCTACGACTCCTCGGTGAACTACCAGGCTGCAGGGGTGCCGCTGGTCGTGCTGGCCGGCAAGGAGTACGGCTCGGGCTCCTCGCGCGACTGGGCGGCCAAGGGCACGGCGCTGCTCGGCGTGCGCGCGGTGATCGCCGAGTCCTACGAGCGCATCCACCGGTCCAACCTGATCGGCATGGGCGTGCTGCCGCTGCAGTACCCCGAGGGGGAGACCGCCGCCTCGCTCGGGCTGACCGGCGAGGAGGTCTTCGACATCAGCGGCGTCGAGGAGCTCAACGCCGGCACCACCCCCGCCACCGTGACCGTGCGGGCCGGGGACAAGGAGTTCCAGGCGGTCGTGCGCATCGACACCCCCGGTGAGGCGGAGTACTACCGCCACGGCGGCATCATGCAGTACGTCCTGCGCTCGCTGCTCGCCAAGAGCTGAGCCGACGGCCCGCCAGGGGGCGGGAGATGGAACGGCCCGGCGGGGGATCACCCCGCCGGGCCGCTTCGGTTCCGGCCGCAGGCGCGTCCCCTGAGGGCCACCATGGCGTCCCGCGTCCCGGGCGCCGCACCCGCCGTGACCTGCCGAATCTTTGCCTCGCCTGAAAGCTCCCTTCAAGGTGTGAAATATCGCCGAAACATAAGGTCGGGGGGAAAGGGAGGAGCGCAGCATGACGCACGCGATGTCGGGACCCGTGACCCTTTCGCTCGACCGGCCGAACCCCTTCGACCCGCCTCGTGACCTCGCCCGATGGCGGGAGGAGGGCCCGATCCGGCCGATGCTCTACGCCGACGGGCACGTGGGCTGGCTGGTCACCGGGTACGAGGCCGCGCGCGCCGTGCTCGCCGACCCGCGGTTCGGCACCGACCTCGACCGGCTGCACCCGCCGGTCGGCGGGCGGCTCACCCAGCGGCTGTTCGCCGGCATCCCCGGCTTCTTCCTGCACCAGGACCCGCCCGAGCACACCCGGATCCGGCGCCTGCTCACCGGGCAGTTCACCCTGCGCCGGGCCAAGGAGCTGGAGCCCAGGATCCGCCAGATCGCCGGCGAGCTGCTGGACGGCATGGAGAAGGCCGGGCCGCCCGTGGACCTGGTGGAGGTGTTCGCGCTGCCGCTGCCGTCGCTGGTGATCTGCGAGCTGCTCGGCGTGCCCACCGGTGCGCAGGAGTCATTCCAGCGGCAGTCGGAGGTCATGCTCGACCTGGACTCCACCTCAGACCAGGTGCGCGAGGCGGTGAGCGGCCTGATGGCGTTCATGCTGGAGCTGGTGGACGGCAAGCGGGCCCGGCCGGGCGAGGACGTGATCAGCAACCTGGTTGCGACGAAGCAGCTCACCAAGGAGGAGATCGCCGGCGTGGCGATGCTGCTGGTGGTCGCCGGGCACGAGACGACCGCCAACATGCTCGCGCTCGGCACCTTCACCCTGCTGCGCAACCCGGCCCAGCTCGCCGCGCTGCGCGAGGACCCGGTGCGCAGGGCCCCGGCGGCGGTGGAGGAGCTGATGCGGTACCTGAGCATCATCCACATCGGCCTGCTGCGCACGGCGATGGCCGACGTCCCGATCGAGGGCCACATGATCAGGGCGGGGGAGAGCGTCACCGTCTCGCTGTCGGCCGCCGACCGCGACCCGGCCCGCTTCCCCGACCCGGACGCGCTGGACGTCACCCGGCCGGCCACCGGGCACCTGGCCTTCGGGCACGGCGTCCACCAGTGCATCGGCCAGCAGCTCGCCCGCGTCGAGATGCGTGTCGGCTACCCCGCGCTGCTGGAGCGCTTCCCGGGCCTGCGGCTGGCCGTCGAGCCCGAGCAGGTCGCCACCCGCTCCGACATGGCCATCTACGGAGTGCACCGGCTGCCCGTCGCCTGGTGAACGCCCGGGGCCGATAACCCGTTGCGGCGGGCGCGGGGGCGAGGTCTAGCCTGCCGCGCATGGGAATCGACGTCCTGTATGTCGTTATTGGCGGCTTCGCGGTGTTCATCGGCGCCATCGTCCAGGGAGGGGTGGGGTTCGGGCTCGGCCTGGTGGCCGCCCCGATGATCACGGTGCTCGACCCGGGTGTCATGCCCGGAGCGGTGCAGGTCGTCAACATGACCCTGCCGCTGTTCACCCTCGCCGCGGAGTGGCGCCGGGTCGACTGGCGAGGCCTGGGGTTCGCGCTGCTCGGCCGGCTGCCGGGCAGCGCCGTCGGCGCGGTCGTCGTCGTGTACGTCAGCACCGCGGTGCTCGGCGTGTTCGTCGGCATCATGGTGCTCGTCGCGGTGGCGGTCACCGCGACGGCGGTGGCGATCCCGCGCAACGGGGCCACGCTGACCGGGGCCGGCTTCATCTCCGGGGTGACCGGCACCGCCACCGGCATCGGCGGCCCGCCCATGGGCATCGTCTACCAGCACGCCAAGGGGCCGCAGATCCGGGCGACCCTCGCCATGTACTTCGCGCTGTCGGCCGCGCAGTCGCTGCTGCTGCTCGCCGCGGTGGACCGGCTGCCCGCGCGGGCCCTGCTCGCGGGCGCCGTGCTCGTCCCGTTCATGATCGCGGGCTTCGCCGTCTCCGGCCCACTGCGCCGGTTCATCGACGGCGGGCGGGTCAGGACCGGGGTCCTGGTGGTCGCGTCGTTGTCCGCGGTGGTGCTGATCGGGCAGAGCCTGGCCCGTTAAGACGGCGTTTCCCGATTGTTACCGCTGACAACAAATTGAGACCTGCGCAGGTCTGGCATCCCGGCGCGCGACGGAATACGTTGCCGCAAACAACATTCGACGAACGGCCACAGCCGAGATCCGGCGCCGGCCGTGCCCCCCGGTCTGAGCTCGGCCGGGCACCTCCCCACAACAGACCCCCCGTGCCACGCCGTCAGTGGCCATCTTTCGCAGAAAGGACCCGGTGCACTCATGCGCAAGGGGATCCTCGGCCTGACCGCCGCCGCGGCGGCGCTCTCTCTCGGTCTCACCGCCTGCGGGGGCGACGGCGGTGACAACTCAGGCGCCGCTCCGAGCGGCGCCGCCAGCTCCGAAGCCGCCGCGAAGCCCGGCAAGATCGGTGTCATCCTGCCCGACAGCAAGTCCTCGCCCCGCTGGGAGACCGCGGACCGCAAGTACCTCGAAGAGGCGTTCAAGGCCGCGGGCGTGGAGTACGACATCCAGAACGCCCAGAACGACAAGACGGCGTTCCAGACCATCGCCGACCAGATGATCACCAACGGCGCCACCGTGCTGGCCATCGTCAACCTCGACAGCGGCACCGGCAAGGCCGTCATCGACAAGGCCAAGGCCCAGGGCGTCCCGGTCATCGACTACGACCGCCTGACCCTCGGCGGCGGCGCCTCGTACTACGTCAGCTTCGACAACGTGAAGGTCGGCCAGCTGCAGGGCGAGGGCCTGGTCCAGTGCCTGACCGACAAGAAGGCCGACAAGCCCATCGTCGCCGAGCTGAACGGCTCGCCCACCGACAACAACGCGACGCTGTTCAAGCAGGGCTACGACAGCGTGCTGAAGCCGAAGTTCGACTCCGGCGAGTACGTCAAGGGCCCGGACCAGTCGGTGCCCGACTGGGACCCGCGCAAGGCCGGCACGATCTTCGAGCAGATGTTCACCTCCGAGCCCAAGATCGCCGGTGTGCTCGCCGCGAACGACAACCTCGGCAACGCCGCCATCACCGTGCTCAAGAAGCAGAAGCTCAACGGCAAGGTGCCGGTGACCGGCCAGGACGCGGGCGTCCAGGGCCTGCAGAACGTCCTCGCCGGTGACCAGTGCATGACGGTCTACAAGGCGGTCAAGAAGGAGGCCGACGCCGCCGCCGAGCTCGCCATCGCGCTGGCCAAGGGCGAGAAGCCCACGGTGAGCGGCTCGGTCAAGGACACCGAGACCGGCCAGGACGTCCCCTCCGTCCTCCTGGACCCGCAGTCGATCACGTTCGACTCCGTCAAGGACGTCGTCGCCGACGGCTACGTGACCAAGGAAGAGCTCTGCAAGGGCGACTTCGCCGACAAGTGCACCAAGGCCGGAATCCAGTAGAACCGAGGTCCGGCGCGGCCGGCGCCACCCGGGGAGGCCACCTGCAGAAGGGGCCTCCCCGGCGGGGTGCGCGGGGCGTGCCGTCCGTCTCCCCGAGGAGCAACGTGTCTTCCCAACCCGTCCTGGAGATCCGGGGGCTCGACAAGAGCTTCGGTCCCGTGCAGGTCCTGCACCACGTCGACCTCACCGCCCACGCCGGCGAGGTGACCGCGCTGGTCGGTGACAACGGCGCCGGCAAGTCCACCCTGGTCAAGTGCATCGGCGGCACCTACACCGCCGACGCCGGCGAGTACGTGTTCGACGGCCGCCCGGTCCACATCACCAGCCCCCGCGACGCGGCGGACCTGGGCATCGAGATCGTCTACCAGGACCTCGCCCTGTGCGACAACCTGGACATCGTCCAGAACATGTTCCTCGGGCGCGAGAAGCGCAGTGGACTGGTCCTCGACGAGGCGACGATGGAGGAGATGGCCGCCAAGACGCTCGACGGCCTGTCGGTCCGCACCGTCAAGTCGATCCGCCAGCTGGTGTCCAGCCTGTCGGGCGGCCAGCGCCAGACCGTGGCCATCGCCAAGGCCGTGCTCTGGAACAGCAAGGTCGTCATCCTGGACGAGCCCACCGCCGCCCTCGGTGTCGCGCAGACCGCCCAGGTGCTCGAACTGGTGCGCCGCCTCGCCGACAACGGCCTGGCCGTGATCCTCATCTCCCACAACCTCAACGACGTCTTCGCCGTCTCCGACCGGATCTCGGCGCTCTACCTGGGGCGCATGGCCGCGCAGGTGAAGACGTCCGACGTCACCCACGCGCAGGTCGTCGAGCTGATCACCTCGGGGCGCAGCGGCGAGCTCGGCCTGCAGAACGTCAACGGAGTCACCGCATGAGCACCACGATCGTCCCCGGCAGGCAGGCCGCCGCGCCGGCCCCGAGCATCGCCGGCAACTTCCGGTCCTACATCGCGCGGGTGCGCGGCGGCGACATGGGCGCGCTGCCCGCCATCCTCGGGCTCATCGTGCTGTGCACGGCCTTCGCCGTCCTGCGGCCGGTCTTCCTGTCGGCGACCAACTTCGCCAACCTGTTCACCCAGGGCGCCGCGATCACCATGATCGCCATGGGCCTGGTGTTCGTCCTGCTGCTCGGCGAGATCGACCTGTCGGCCGGCTACACCAGCGGCGTCTGCGCCGCCGTCCTGGCCGTCGTGATGAGCCAGCAGGGGCTGCCCTGGTACGTGGGCGTCGGCGCGGCCGTGCTCACCGGCGTGGTGATCGGGCTGGTGCTCGGCGCGCTGGTGGCCAAGCTGGGCATCCCCTCCTTCGTGGTGACCCTCGCCGCCTTCCTCGCCTTCCAGGGCCTACTGCTGGTCCTGGTCCAGGAGGGCACCAACATCGCCATCCGCGACCCCGTCATCATCGCCATTGAGAACCGCTACCTGCCGCCGTGGCTCGGCTGGGCCCTGTACGCGGTCTGCGTGCTGGCGTACGCCGCGGTCCAGCTCGTGCGGGCGCGCCGCCGCGCCGGCCGGGGCCTCGCGGCCGACCCTGTCGGGCTCATCGCCCTGCGGGTGGGCTCCCTCGCCGTTCTCGGCGGGCTCGCGGTGTACGCGCTGAACCTGGAGCGCAGCCGCAACGTGCTGCTGGTGTCGCTCAAGGGCGTGCCGGTCGTGGTCCCCATCGTGCTCGCCCTGCTGATCTTCTGGACGTTCGTGCTGCGCCGCACGGCGTTCGGCCGGCACATCTACGCCGTCGGCGGCAACGCCGAGGCGGCCCGCCGGGCCGGCATCAACGTGGATCTCATCCGGGTCAGCGCCTTCGTCATCTGCTCGGGCCTGGCCTCGGTCGGCGGCATCATCCTGGCCTCCCAGGCCAGCTCGGTCGACCCCAGCACGGGCGGCAGCGACGTGCTGCTGTTCGCCGTGGGCGCGGCGGTCATCGGCGGCACCAGCCTGTTCGGCGGCAAGGGCCGGGTGCTGGACGCCATCCTCGGCGGCGCCGTGGTCGCGGTGATCAACAACGGCATGGGCCTGATGGGATACAGCGCCAGTGTGAAGTACATCGTCACCGGCGCGGTGCTCCTGCTGGCCGCCGGCGTGGACGCCCTGTCGCGCAAGCGTGCGGCCGCCTCCGGGCTGAGGTGAGTGCCGGTCCGGCGCGACCTGACCCGGAGACCGGACCGGACGAGCGGCGCGAGGACGGTACATGATGCGCGCGGGCCCCTCGCAGGAGGAGATCCGGCGCCACAACCTCGGCGTCCTGCTGCGCCACGTGCACCTGGGCGGCCCGACGTCCCGCGCCGAGCTGACCACCAGGATGGGGCTCAACCGCAGCACCATCATGGCGCTCACCGCGGACCTGACGGCCGCGGGGCTGGTGCGCGAGGAGCTGCCCAGGGAGACCGGCAGGGCGGGTCGGCCGTCGCTGGTGGTGCGCCCGGAGTCGTCGCGGGTGTACGTGCTGGCCTTCGACATCGGCGTGGACCGGCTCGTCGCCGCCCGGGTCGGGCTCGGCGGGGTGATCCTCGACCGGTACGAGGCCGCCCGGCCGCGCGGGGTCTTCGTCCTGCCGGACGTCGTCGGGCGCCTGGCCGGGTTCACCACGCGCATGCTGCGCGCGACCGGTCCCGACAGCGTGTGCGTCGGCGCCGGAGTGGCGTTCTCCGGCGGCGTGCGCAGCTCTGATGGGTTCGTCCGCTTCAGCCCGAACCTCGGGGTGGCCGGCGTCCCGCTTCGCGAGGAGCTGGAACGTGCTCTCGGGCTCGGCGTGCCGGTCGCGGTCGGCAACGACGCCAACCTGGGCGCGCTGGCCGAGCAGGCGCGGGGAGTCGGCGTGGACTGCCGCGACCTCATCTACCTGCACGGCGACGTCGGCGTCGGCGGCGGCGTCATCACCGGCGGCCAGTTGCTCGGCGGGCACGGCGGCTACGGCGGCGAGGTCGGCCACATGGTGGTGAACGAGGGCGGCCGTCCCTGTGGCTGCGGCTCCCAGGGCTGCCTGGAGGCCGAGGTGGGGGAGCGGGCGCTGCTGGAGGCGGCCGGGCGGTTCGGCACGCGGATCGGCCGGGACGCCGTGCGGGCCGTGGTGGACGCGGCCGACCGCGGCGACATCGTCGCCCAGGACGCGCTCGCCCGCGTGGGCGACTGGCTGGGCCTGGGCGTGGCCAATCTGGTCAACATCTTCAACCCCGAGATCGTCATCTTCGGCGGCATGCTGCGCGAGATCTACCTCGGCGCGGCGGCGCAGGTGCGCAGCAGGGTCGCCACCGACGCGCTGCGCGCCTGCCGGGAGAACCTGCGCCTGCGCACGCCCCTGCTCGGCGACGACACGACGCTGGTCGGCGCGGCCGAGCTGGCCTTCGCCCAGGTGCTCGCCGACCCGCTGGACGCGCTCGCCCGCGTCGGGGCCTGAGCCGTCGCCGCCCGGGAGAGGTGAGCCGGGTCAGCCCGCCGGCGCGGCGGCCACCGAGGCCGTGCCGGCGGCCCAGGTGTTGCACGCGCCCGGGCCGCCGGCCCGGAACCCGCGGTTCAGCCAGGTGGCGATGCTGCGCCCCTTGCCGTGGTCGCGCACCTTGGTGACCTCGTCGCCGCTCTCGCGGGTCGCCTCCAGCAGGTAGTCCCAGTCCTCGGCGGTGCGGTCCAGCGACTCCCAGACGCTGCCGATGAAGGCCCCGGCCAGGCACTCGGCCTGTAGTTCCAGCCTTCGGTACTGCTCGTAGTACTCGGCCTTGCCGCGGTAGGCCAGGCCGTTGAAGGCGGTCTCGATGCCGGCCAGGTTCTGCACATGGTGGCCGTACTCGTGGGCGATCACGTCCATCAGGAACAGGTCCTCGGCCTGCCGGGTCAGATGCTTGTCCAGCAGGATGACGACGCGGCGCTGGGAGGGGCAGTAGAGCCCTTGGGCGTTCTTCGGCCAGGGGTGGCCGCAGACCTTCGACGGGCGCTGGATGAACTGCACGCGCGGCGCGGTGAAGCGGATGCGGGCCTTGGCGAGCTGGGCACCCCAGGAGGTGCCGAGGCAGTCGAGCAGCGGGAGGATGTAGCTCTTGGCGGAGTTCGCGTTCCCCGGCTTGACCGGCCGTTCCGGGCAGTCCGCCGTGGGCAGCGGCCCGGTGGCGTACAGCGGGCTGCGGGTCAGCGCGGCGCGCTTGATCGGATAGGCCGAGGCGGGGGCGCTCGGCGCGGCGGTCAGGAGGCACAGGCCCGCCAGGAGTCCGGCCGACAGCGTGGTGGTGCGCTTTCGACTGATCACAGCAGAGGAGAGTAGCCGCTGTGTCCCCTCAAGAGCCGATGAATACCGATGAACGCCGATGAAAGGGGTGGATCGCCGCGGTGGAGCTGCCAGGAACCGCCGCGGGGACCGGCGACCGTACCGGCTCGGTGATACGGCTCACATCGGCCCTCTCGCGAGCGTGGACCGGTGCCGGTGCCGGCCGGTCCGCTGCAGCGCGGCAGGCCCGTCATCAGCCCACAAGCCCGATCTATGGGATGAACATCTCATGAAGCAGAGAAGGTGTGTGAGCTGTGCGCTGAGCGTAAAACCCCTCTAATGTGGACAACTTGTGGAGGTTTCCCGAGCATGTCCCGTTGGCGCCACCAGGGTGGGACCCTGGGGCAAGACCGTGGAGGGAACCTCCCGGGTGCATAGACTCGATGGCGCGTCGGTAACAGGCGGAGGAGATGATTCCGTGAGCGAGCGGACCCAGCGAACGGAAGGTTCGGGCACGGAGCAGGCCGGCCTGCTCGAATCGGTGAAGGGTCCGGGAGATCTCAAGCGGTTGAGGGCGGACGAGCTGCCCGCGCTGGCCGCGGAGATCCGCGACCTGCTGGTGTCCACGACCTCCCGCACCGGCGGCCACCTCGGCCCGAACCTCGGCGTCGTCGAGCTGACCATCGCCATGCACCGGGTCTTCGACTCCCCGCGCGACCGCATCCTGTGGGACACCGGCCACCAGGCCTACGTGCACAAGATGCTCACCGGCCGCTCCGCGGACTTCACCACCCTGCGCCAGGAGGGCGGCCTGTCCGGCTACCCGTGCCAGGCGGAGTCCGACCACGACGTCATCGAGAACTCCCACGCCTCCACCGCGCTGTCCTACGCCGACGGGCTCGCCAAGGCCTACAAGCTGCGCGGCGAGACCGGCCGCACCGTCGTCGCGGTCATCGGCGACGGCGCGCTCACCGGCGGCATGGCCTGGGAGGCGCTGAACAACATCGCCGGCCACGCCAAGGACCCCGACCTTCCCCTGGTGATCGTGGTCAACGACAACGGCCGGTCCTACTCGCCGACGATCGGCGGCCTCGCCTCCCATCTCGCCTCCCTGCGCATGACGCAGAAGTACGAGCACCTGCTGGAGGCGGTCAAGCGCAACGTCAGCGGGGTGCCCGTGGTCGGCCCGCCGCTGTACGAGACGCTGCACGGCGTCAAGAAGGGCATCAAGGACATCCTCGCCCCGCAGGTGATGTTCGAGGACCTCGGCCTGAAGTACGTCGGCCCGATCGACGGCCACGACGAGCAGGCGGTCGAGGCCGCGCTGCGCAAGGCCCGCGACTTCCGCGGGCCGGTCATCGTGCACGTCCTCACCACGAAGGGGTACGGCTACTTCCACGCCGAGAACCACGACGAGGACCACTTCCACTCGCCCGCGCCGTTCGACCCGCTCACCGGCGAGGAGCAGCCCAAGCCGCACAGCTGGACCAACGTCTTCAGCCAGGAGCTCGTGCGCCTGGGCGCCGAGCGCCCCGACCTGGTCGCGATCACCGCGGCGATGCTGCACCCGACCGGCCTGGCCGCCTTCGCCGACGCCTACCCCGACCGCACCTACGACGTGGGCATCGCCGAGCAGCACGCCTTCACCAGCGCCGCGGGCCTGGCCCTCGGCGGGCTGCACCCGGTGGTGGCCGTCTACGCCACCTTCCTCAACCGGGCGTTCGACCAGCTCCTCATGGACGTCGCCCTGCACCGCCTGCCGGTCACCGTCGTGCTCGACCGCGCCGGCGTCACCGGGGACGACGGGCCGAGCCACAACGGCATGTGGGACCTGTCCATCCTGCAGGTGATCCCCGGGCTGGCGATCGCCGCGCCACGCGACGCCGCCCGGCTGCGCGAGCTGCTCGCCGAGGCGGTCGGGGTCGGCGACGGCCCGACGGTCGTGCGCTTCCCCAAGGGCGCGGTCGGCCCCGAGATCCCGGCCGTCGCCCGGCTCGGCGGCATGGACGTCCTGCGCGCGGGCGGCCCGGACGCCGACGTGCTGCTGGTCGCCGCCGGGCCGATGGCCCAGGCCGCGCTGGAGGCCGCCGAGCTGCTGCAGGCCCAGGGCATCCCCGCCACCGTGGTCGACCCGCGCTGGGTCAAGCCGCTGGACGAGGCGCTGGTGGCGGCGGCCGCCGCCCACCGGCTCGTCGCCGTCGTGGAGGACAACGGCCGGGTCGGCGGGGTCGGCGACGCCGTGGCGCGCCTGCTGCGCGACTCCGGCGTGGAGGTGCCCGTGCGCACGTTCGGCATTCCGCAGCGCTTCCTGGACCACGCCAAGCGGCCGAAGATCCTCGCCGAGTCCGGGCTCACCGGTCAGGACCTCGCCCGTGAGATCACCGCCGCGGTCGCCGGCCGCACCCGCGACCTGGAGGGCGACCCCGCGGCCCGCTGACGCCCCGCTTTCCTCCCCGTTGCCCGGGGGAGGAATGTTCATCGACGCCGGGGGTAGGCATGACCTGCGCTTTTCGTGGCAGGCGCCCTCCCCGTGGGCGATGATGATCAAGGGGCAACGCCGATGTCGATCTTCCGTACGAAGTCGATCGAACAGTCGCTGGAAGACAGCGAGGCGCCCGGACACCGGCTGCGACGCCGGCTGAGCGCGCTCGACCTGACCGTCTTCGGCGTCGGGGTCATCGTCGGCACCGGCATCTTCGTGCTCACCGGGCAGGTGGCCCGCGAGACCGCGGGCCCCGCCGTCGCGCTGTCGTTCGTCGCCGCGGGCGTCGCCTGCGCGCTCGCGGCGCTGTGCTACGCCGAGTTCGCCTCCACCGTGCCGGTGGCCGGCTCGGCGTACACCTTCTCCTACGCCACCATCGGCGAGTTCCCGGCCTGGATCGTCGGCTGGGACCTGATGCTGGAGCTCGCCCTCGGCGCCGCCGTCGTCGCGGTCGGCTGGTCCGGCTACCTCACCGAACTGCTGAGCGCGCTCGGCATCCACCTGCCGCCCGCGCTGGCGGGCGAGCACGCCACGTTCAACGTGCCGGCCGTCTTCGTCGTGCTGGCGCTGACCGCCGTGCTGGTGGCCGGCATCAAACTGTCCGCGCGGCTGAACCTGGTCGTCGTCGCGGTCAAGGTCGCGGTGATCCTGCTGGTCATCGTCGCCGGCCTGTTCTTCGTCAAGGGCGCCAACTACACGCCGTTCGTCCCACCCGCCCAGCAGACCGACGCCGTCCACGGCCTGAAGGCGCCGCTGATCCAGGTGCTCTTCGGCATCACCCCCGTCGCCTACGGCGTCCTCGGGGTGTTCGTCGGCGCGGCCGTCGTGTTCTTCGCCTTCATCGGCTTCGACGTGGTGGCCACCGCCGCGGAGGAGACCCGGCGCCCGCAGCGCGACCTGCCGATCGGCATCATCGCCTCCCTCACGATCTGCACCGTCCTGTACGTGGCGGTGTCCCTGGTGGTGGTCGGCATGCAGCCCTACGGCGAGCTCAACCGCGCGGCGCCGCTGGCCGGCGCGTTCCGCGCGGTCGGGCAGGACTGGCTGGCCACCGTGATCAGCATCGGCGCGCTCGCCGGGCTCACCACGGTCGTCATGATCCTCATGCTCGGGCAGAGCCGCATCTTCTTCGCCATGAGCCGCGACCGGCTGCTGCCCACCGGCCTGGCCGCCGTCCACCCGAGGTTCGGCACCCCCTACCGCATCACGGTCATCATCGGTGTGGCCACCGCGCTGCTCGCCGGGTTCGTCCCGCTGTCGGCGCTGGCCGAGCTGGTGAACATCGGGACGCTGTTCGCCTTCGTCCTGGTGTCGGCCGGGGTGGTCATCCTGCGCAGGACCCGGCCCGAGCTGCCCCGGGCGTTCCGCACGCCGCTCGTCCCGCTGGTCCCCGCCCTGTCGATCCTGGCCTGCCTGTACCTCATGCTGAACCTGCCGGTGGAGACCTGGCTGCGGTTCCTGATCTGGATGGCCCTCGGGACCGTGCTGTACTTCGCCTACGGCAGGCGCCGCAGCCGGGTCGAGGACCAGCCGCCACCGGTGCGCGCCCGATGACCGGCCGCCCCGCAGGTCATCCGCCGCGTGCCTGCACAATGAAGAGGGCGGACGGGACGAGGGGGGCCGCCGATGGTCACGCTTGAGGATGTCGCCCGGCACGCGGGGGTGTCACTGGCGACGGCTTCCCGGG
The DNA here is from genome assembly GCF_014646695.1 of Sphaerisporangium melleum. Classification (GTDB taxonomy): domain Bacteria; phylum Actinomycetota; class Actinomycetes; order Streptosporangiales; family Streptosporangiaceae; genus Sphaerisporangium; species Sphaerisporangium melleum. The sequence goes on along the minus strand of NZ_BMNT01000006.1, from coordinate 109,765 downwards.
TGCTCAACGGGAGCAGCAGGCAGGTCGGCGCCGCCCTGCGGGCACGGGTCGAGGCGTCGGCCGCCGAGCTCGGCTACCGCGTGGACGCCACCGCGCAGACCCTGGCACGGGGCGCGAGCAACGTCGTGGGCCTGATCATCCAGGACCTCTCCGACGCCTACTTCGCGACCATCGCCGACGGGGCGATCCGCGCCGCCGACCTGCACGGCATGGTGGTGACCCTGGGCACCACCTACCGCGACCCCGAGCGCGAGATCGCCCTGGTCGCCACGCTGGCCGCGCAGCGGGCCCGGGCGGTGCTCATCACCGGTTCCCGCGTCGCCGACGACCACATGCTCGGCCGGCTGCGCGCCGAGCTGGACGTCTACCGCTCCTCCGGCGGCCGGGTCGCCGTCATCGGCCAGGACCTCCTGGACGCCGACACCGTCGCGCCGCGCAACCGCGAGGGCGCGCGCGAGCTGGCCCACGCGATCGTCCGCCGGGGGCACCGCCGCTTCGCCGTGCTCGCCGGCCCGGTCCACCTGTACACCGCCGTCGACCGCGCCGCGGGTTTCCTCGACGGGCTGGCCGAGCTGGGCCTGCCCGAGCCGGTCGTCGTGCACGGCGGCTTCGACCGCGACGGTGGCCACGCCGCCGCCGCCGAGCTGTTGGAGATGGCACCCGACGTCACCTGCGTCTTCGCGGTGAACGACGTGATGGCGCTCGGCGCGCTGGCCGCGTTCCGCTCGCGGGGGGTCGAGGTGCCCCGCGACCTGTCGCTGGCCGGCTTCGACGACATCCCCACGTTGCACGACGTCGTCCCCGCGCTCACCACGGTACGGCTGCCGCTGTCGCGCATGGGGGAGCTGGCCCTCGACCTGGCACTGTGCCCGCAGGGCGGGCCACGGGTGGAGCCGGTCGCCGGGCAGGTCATGTTCCGGCACAGCGTCGCCGTTCTCGGCTCGGCGGCCCCGGCGGACGGCTCCGCCGCGGCCGTCCCGCCCAGCCTCACCGCCTCATAGCGCCCCGCGCCGTGAACGGCCGCCGGGCGCGACCCCGGGCGCCCGCATGTCCGGTGACACCCGCGGCATGGCCCATGCCGGCCGCTCAGCCGCCGACGTCCTCCTTGGCGGCGAGGCGGATCAGCGCCTTCGACAGCGGGTGGGCGGTCAGCGCGATCTGCCACTCGCGGGCGCCCAGCCCGCGCAGCCGCTCGGCCACCGCCTCGTCGCCGAGGTCCTCCGGCGGCTCCCAGGTGAGCCTGCGTACCGCCTCGGGCTGCAGGAGGTTCTCGGTGGGCATGTGGTTGGTGTCGGCGAGCGCCGCGACCGCGGCCCGGGCGGCGGCCAGCCTGCGCGCGGCGGCGGGGTCGCGGTCGGCCCAGCGGTTGGCCGGAGGCGGCCCCTCGCCCGGGCCGCTCGGCTGCGGCAGCTCCGGCTCGGGCAGCGCGCGAGCCCGCGCGATGGCGTTCAGCCACTCGCGCAGATGCCGGCGGGCGCTGCGGCCGGTGAACGGCGCGATCTCGGTGAGCGCCTTGGTCGTGCGCGGCTGCTCCAGCGCCGCGGTCACGATCGCCGCGTCCGGCAGCACCCGGCCCGGCGCCAGGTCGGCCTCGCGCGCCAGCGCGTCGCGCAGCGTCCACAGCTCGCGTACCACCGCCAGCCCGCGCAGGGTGCGCACCCGGTGGATGCCGGAGGTGCGCCGCCAGGGGTCGGTGCGCGGCGGCGCCGGGGGAGCGGCGAGGATCGCGGCGAACTCCTCCAGCGCCCAGGCGAGCTTGCCGCTGCTCTCCAGCTCGGCGTGCAGCATGTCCCGCAGCTCGATCAGCACCTCGACGTCGAGGGCGGCGTACCGCAGCCAGTCCTCCGGCAGCGGCCGGTGGGACCAGTCGGCCGCCGAGTGCCCCTTCTCCAGGTGCAGCCCGAGCACGTTCTCCACCATGGTGCCGAGCCCGACCCGTTCGTACCCGAGCAGCCGGCCGGCCAGCTCGGTGTCGAACAACCGGCGGGGCCGGAAGCCCAGCTCGGCCAGGCACGCGAGGTCCTGGGTGGCGGCGTGCAGGACGATCTCGGCGCCGTCCAGCGTGGCGTCCAGCTCCGACAGGTCGGGGCAGGTGATCGGGTCGATGAGCGCGCTGCCGGCCCCGGCGCGGCGCAACTGCACCAGGTAGGCGCGGCCGCTGTAGCGGTAGCCGGAGGCGCGCTCGGCGTCCACGGCCACCGGGCCGGAGCCCTGGGCGAAGGCGCGCACGACGGCGGCGAGCGCGGCGGGGTCCTCGATGACCGGGGGGATGCCCTCGCGGGGTTCAAGGAGCGGCACCGTCTCGGATGCGGGGATGATCTGGTCGTCGGTCACGTCCTGAAGGACTCCGGGTCTTCGCGACGCGCGGCCCGCGGCGGCAGGGCCGCGACGTCAGGTGGCAATGGTGGGATGCCCGCGGCGAGGCAGATGAGGTCGCACCAGGCCGCGACGTGGGCCGACAGGTCCTCCTCCAGGGGCGACCATGACGCGCGCAGCTCCAGTTCGGTCGTGACCGGGTCGTCCTCCTTGTTGCCGAACCCCTCCGACACGGCGCGGGTCACCGTGCCGCCGGCGGCGGCGTACCGGGCCTGGTGGGAGTCCAGGGACTCGGTGAGCCAGCTCCAGGCGACCGGGCCGAGCATCGGGTCGGAGGTGATCTCCGGCTCCATGTCGGCCCGCACGTAGGCGACCAGGCGGAACGGGCCGTCCCAGCCGCGCTGGCCGTCGGGGTCGAACAACATGATCAACCGGCCGACGGCGAGCTCGTCGTCGTCGCGGTAGACCGACGCGCCGACCGCGCCGGAGTAGGGGGCGAGCCGCTGCGGTGCGGGGATGTCCTCCAGCTCGATCTCCGGCCTGACCTGGGCGGGACGCAGGCTCTCCAGCGCCCGCCGGAACGCGGCGGGAGCCGGTGGGGCGTCACCGATGGTCATGATGGCAGCGTAGGCCGGAGTGGGCGATGCCGGAAGCAGGGGGGTATGCACCGGAGTGAGGAAGGCCGGTCAATGCACCATCACCGGAGCCCCGCCCCGCTCCACCGAGACCCGGTCGTGATGGCGGGGACGCTTCCCGGCCCGCTGCTCGCCGGCACGGAGCGCACAATGCGCACTGCGGTGCTCGGAGGAACTCCACATCGCGGTCATCGCGGGCCTTTCGTCGGGTCCCAAGATCGAGTGCTCGCACGGACAGGTGTGCACGCCGCCGCATGGCAGGCGTTCCCCGCGCGCGCCTTGTCCGTGAACTCGAGGGCTGGTCCGACGGTGACACGTCCCGGCGACATTTCCCCGCAACGCGCTCGGCGTGTCCCGAAAGTGGTCACCGAATCGACGCCGCGCGGTGATTTGACGGAAATTTGCACCAGCCGGGACATGACCAGGAACCTCGCGTGTGACGTACTGTACCTGCGCCATGCCGCCGCTTGACGCGGTCGGTGACCGTCCGGGGCCGGGCCTGCCCTGCCGAACCAGACATAGTGTACGGATCGCCGCGTCGTTCCTCATGACTGGACATCAGTCAGCCAGGTAACTTTTTCGCGGCAAACTTTGCCGTCCATCCCAGGACGGGCGCCGGCCCTCCCGGCACGGCCACTCGTCCGGCGGCGCGCGGGGAGCGTGCCGCCCCCGTGATGGGGCGACCGGGCGGCTCGCGTGGCACCCTGGTCAGGTGAATCCTGAGACCGCCGACTCCCCGTTCGTCCGCGCCTGCCGGCGACTGCCCGTCCCGCACACCCCCGTCTGGTACATGCGCCAGGCGGGACGCGCCCTGCCGGAGTACCGCGCCCTGCGCGCCGACGTGCCGATGCTCACCGCCTGCGCCACCCCCGACCTCATCGTGGAGATCACGCTGCAGCCCGTGCGCCGCTACGGCGTGGACGCGGCGATCTTCTTCAGCGACATCGTGGTGCCGCTCAAGGCCATCGGCGTGGACCTGGACCTCCGGCCCGGGGTCGGCCCGGTCATCGCCGCCCCGATCAGGGACACCGCCGGCCTCGCCGTCCTGCGCGACCTCACGCCGGGCGACGTGCCCTACGTCACCGAGGCGGTCGGGGCGCTGGTCAAGGAGCTCGGCGCGACCCCGCTCATCGGCTTCGCCGGCGCGCCGTTCACGCTGGCCTCCTATCTGATCGAGGGCGGCCCGTCCAAGAACCACGACCACACCAAGGCGATGATGTACGGCGAGCCCGCGCTGTGGCACGCCCTCATGGACCGCCTGACCGAGATCAGCCTGGCCTTCCTGCGGGTGCAGGTCCAGGCGGGCGCCTCGGCGATCCAGCTCTTCGACTCCTGGGTCGGCGCCGTGGCCCCCGAGGACTACCGCGAGTACGTCCTGCCGTACACCTCGCGCATCTTCGCCGGTCTCGCCGACCTGGACGTGCCCCGCATCCACTTCGGCGTGGGCACCGGCGAGCTGCTCGGCCTGCTCGGGGAGGCGGGCGCCGACGTGGTCGGCGTCGACTGGCGGGTGCCGCTGGACGAGGCGGCGCGCCGCGTCGGCCCGGACAAGGCGCTGCAGGGCAACCTCGACCCGGCCGTGCTGTTCGCCCCCTGGGAGGTCGTCGAACGGCGCGCCCTGGACATCCTGCGGCGAGGGCGGGCGGCCGGCGGCCACGTGTTCAACCTCGGCCACGGGGTGCCGCCCACGGCCGACCCCGACCAGCTCGCCCGCCTCACCGATCTCGTCCACCAGGCGTCCGCCCGCTGACGGGTGCTCAGGGGCCGTCCGGGTTTCGGGATGGGCCGGGCCTTCGGTGATCGCCGGGATCGCCGGGCTCAGTGCGCTCGGACGGTTCGGCGGGCTCCGCGGCCTGGGCCGGCCGCGGAGCTCCGGGCTCCATAGGAGACGTGGGCCCGGTCAGCCGGTCGGCGTCCTCGGGCAGGCCGTGCGCGGGATCGCCGGGCGCGGCCGGGCCGAACCATCCGCCGGCCACCTCGCCCGGTGCCGCCGGTGCATCGTGCGAGGTGGCCGCCTCTTCCTCCTCTCGCCAGGGAATGGGCCCGGCGTCAGGGGAGGGCTCAGGTCCGAAGGGCGGCGCGTCGGCCCGTGCCCGGCCCGCCGGCCCCGGTACGGGCGCGGGTGACCGGACCGCGGCAGGACGGCGGCCGGGCAGGAGACCGCGCAGCAGGCGGCGCACCGCCACGAAGGCGGCCCCCAGCAGACCGGCCACCACGAGCCAGGGCAGCAGAGCGCCGAAGATCGCCAGGCTGACCCGCCCGGTCTCGGTGAGCGCGTCCCAGCCGGTGCGCAGGCCGCTGAGGAAGTTCGGCCGTTCGGGCGCGGGCGCGTTCAGTGCCGGGTCCGGGCCGGGGACGCCCTCGATGTCCAGGGTCAGCGTGCCGTCGGCCGTCCGCGAGGCCAGGCTGCGCTGGCGCGCCTGCAGCGCCTCCAGGTCGGCCTCCCTCCCGGACAGCTCCCGTTCGATCTTCAGCACGTCCGAGACGCTCTTGGCCTTCTTCAGCAACGCCCGTAGCTGCTCCAGCCCGGCCTCGGCGGACTTCACCCGGCTGTCCACGTCGGCGATCTGCTCGGTCACGTCCTCGGTGCCGAGTTCCACCGACAGGCGGGTGCCGATCTCCTTGCCGAGCCGGTCGGTCACGCTCTGGTAGCGGCCCGGAGGGATCTTGAAGACCAGCGTGGCGGTGTCCTGCCCGTCGGTCGAGGTGGCCCGCTCGTTGTCCAACCGGCCGCCCGCGTCGGCGACGATGCGCTTGGCCTTGTCGGCCGCCGCGGCGACGCTCTTGACCCGCACCCTGAGCGCGCCGGTGTAGACGATGGCGCGCCGGGCCTGCTGGACCCCCGTCCCGGCAGGCCCGCCCGTCGCCGTGGGTGCGGCCGGTACTTTCGCCTGGTCCTGTGCTTCCGCGCCGCCCGCCGCGCTGCCGTCGGCGGCGGGCTCCCGCCGTTCGGCGGGCGCGACCGCCGGTGCGCTGTCAGAGCCGCTCGTGCCCCCGCCGCATCCCGTCAGGGCGAGGGCGATCACCGCCAGGGCCCCCGCGAGGGCCGGACGGCACCGTAATCCGTTCATGTCCTGGTTGACGACGCTTGGCCGGTCGCGGTTTGGCGGTCCGCGTCACGATGCCGTCACGTTCGCGCGCCGCTCGGCCACTCGCTCCCCTCCCGCCCCGGGCCTGTCCCGCGCCACCTCGTCCCGCCCCTGCCTACCGGGTCCGCGGCGTGCCCGTGGCCGTCGCGCGGACCGAGCAGGGCGGCAGGTAACGTCTGGGGGCATGGAAGCTACTCGGCGGCACGTCGTGGTCGTCGGCGCGGGCATCGCCGGCCTGGCCGCGGCGTGGCATCTCCGCCATGAGGCGCCGGGCCTCAGGGTGACCGTGCTCGAAGGCGCCCCGCGCATCGGCGGTAAGCTGCGCGTCTCGCAGGTCGCCGGCGTCCCGGTGGACGAGGGCGCCGAGGCCATGCTGGCGCGGCGCCCCGAGGGCAAGGAGCTGGCCCGCGCCGCAGGGGCGGCGGACGAGCTGGTCCACCCCGCTCCGGTCGGCGCGTCGGTGTACAGCAGAGGGGCGCTGCGCCCGATGCCCAAGGGGCAGGTCATGGGCGTTCCCACCGATCTCACCGAGCTGGTGCGTTCCGGGGTGCTGTCGCCCGCGGGGCTCGCCCGGGTGCCCTTCGACCAGATCCTGCCCGCCACGCTGATCACCTCGGACGTCTCGGTCGCGGCCTACATCCGCGCGCGCATGGGCGGCGAGGTCCTCGACCGGCTGGTCGAGCCGCTCCTCGGCGGCGTCTACGCGGGCCGCGCCGAGATGCTGTCCCTGGACGCCACCATGCCCGCCGTGGCGACCGCCGCCCGCACCGAGCGGTCGCTGCTCCAGGCCGCGCGGGCCATCGCCGAGAAGGCCCCCAAGGACGCCGGCCCGGTGTTCACCACGCTCAAGGGCGGCATGGGCAGCCTGCCCGAGAGGGTCGCCGCCGCCTCCGGCGCCGAGGTGCGCACCGGCGTCATGGTGCGCGAGCTCAGCCGCACGCCCGGCGGGTGGCGCCTGGTGACCGGGCCCACCCGCGACCCCGAGACGATCGAGGCCGACGCGGTGATCCTCGCCGTGCCCGCGCCCGCGGCCGCCCGGCTGCTGTCCGGCGAGGTGCCCAAGGCCGCCGCCGAGCTGTCCCGCGTCGAGTACGCGAGCATGGCGATCATCACGCTGGCCTACCCCCGCACGGCGTTCCCCGAGCAGCCCTCCGGCAGTGGCTACCTCGTGCCGCCGGTCGAGGGCCGGGCCGTCAAGGCGGTGACCTACAGCGGGGTGAAGTGGCCCCACCTGGCCGAGGCCGACCCCGGGGTCCTGGTGCTGCGCTGCTCGATCGGGCGGCTGGGGGAGGAGGCCGTCCTCCAGCGCGGCGACGACGAGCTGGTCGCGCTGGCGATGGCCGAGATGGCCGAGGTCGCCGGGGCGCGGGGCCTGCCCCTGGACAGCCGGGTGACCCGCTGGGGCGGGGCGCTGCCGCAGTACGAGGTGGGCCATCTGGACCGCGTCGCCCGCGTACGGGCCGCCGTCGCCGTCCAGCCCGGCCTCGCCGTGTGCGGCGCGGCCTACGACGGGGTGGGCATCCCGGCGTGCGTGGCCTCCGCGCGGTCGGCCGCGACCGCGGTGCTCTCGCACCTGCGCGACGAGGGCGGGGGAGAATGGCGGGAGGACCGGCGCGCGGCCGGCGCCCGCTGAGCGGGGTGCGCCGCCGGCCGGATGCGAGATTCGACGAAAGCGAGCGAGCTGTGAGCGAGGAGAAGGCGCGGCCGAAGGCACGCGACCTCAACAACGTGATCCGTTACACCATGTGGTCGGTCTTCCGGGTGCGCGAGGCGCTGCCCGCGGAGCGCCGCGACCTCGTGCACGAGGCGGAGGCCGTCCTGTCCCAGGCCGCCGAGAAGGACGTGGTGACCCGGGGCGCGTACGAGGTCGCCGGCTACCGCGCCGACGCCGACTACATGTTCTGGTGGCACGCGCCCTCCCCGGAGGACCTGCAGGAGGTCTACGGCCGGTTCCGCCGCACCGCCCTGGGCCGGGCGAGCGAGCCGGTGTGGTCGGTCATGGCCGTGCACCGTCCCGCCGAGTTCAACAAGTCGCACATCCCCGCGTTCCTGGCGGAGGAGGAGCCGCGCGGCTACGTCAGCGTCTACCCGTTCGTGCGCTCTCTGGAGTGGTACCTCCTGGAGGACGGCGAGCGCCGCAGGATGCTGGCCGAGCACGGCATGCTCGCCCGCGGCTACCCCGACGTCCGCGCCAACACGGTGGCCTCGTTCTCGCTCAACGACTACGAGTGGATCCTCGCGTTCGAGGCCGACGAGCTGCACCGCATCGTCGACCTGATGCGTGACCTGCGCGCCGCAGAGGCTCGCAGGCACACCCGCCTGGAGGTCCCCTTCTACACCGGCACCCGCAAGCCGCTGGAGGAGCTGGTCGCCGCCCTGCCGTGACGCCCGCCGCCGCTGTCGTCGGCGGCGGCGCGGCCGTCCCGACAAACCCGGCATGCGTCGCTCAAGACTCTCGTAAGGCTCAGTAAGCTTCAAAAGCGATTTCAAGCCAACAACCCTCGCCAGACTCCGATCTTTGGCATACTCGGGAGGATTCCCGTGTCGAAGTGAGGCAGAGGGTGAACAGGGGCAAGAGTCTGGCACGGTCCAGGCGAGGGGGGCACCGGCGGCGCAAGCCCCGGAGCAGAGTCGTACTCGAAAGCTGCACGGCGCTGGCCGCCGTCACGGTGGTGGGCCTGGCGGCCGGCGTGGTCTTCCTGCGGCCGGACGACGGCCTGGCCGCGCAGGGAGCGCCGCAGGCGCCGCCGGCGGCGATGCCGGCGCCGTTCGCGCCGCCCGTGTGGGACGGCGCCGGCGCCGGAGCCACAGGGGAGGGCGGCGCGGGGGCCAAGGCGGCCGGCGCCAAGGCCAAGAAGGCCCGCGACCCGGACAAGACCGCGTCGGGGCCGTCCAAGCACACCGACGCGTCGGCGATGACCTACTTCAAGCGGCGCTGGGAGAAGGACAAGGCGGTCAAGCGGATCACCGACATCCGCACCGTCGGCAAGTACCTCCGCATCTATACCGACCTCCCCGAGTCCGCGCACAACTCCAAATCGGCCCTCGACCTGTGCAAGCGAGGCATGGAATACCTCGCGCAGGAGGTCGGGGACGCCGATCCGGTGGTGTTCGTCCAGGCGGAGTACGGCCAGAACGGCAACCCGGTGCTGGCCAACATCATCGGTGGCGGCGACAGGTCATGCCGCCTCACCGCTCCCAAGCCGCGCTAGCCCGCTCTCCGTTCAGGCGCGGAAGGGTGGGAGGGCGGGCGGCTCAGGCGGCGGCCGCCAGGGCCGGCGCACGGCCACCCGGCGCCGCCAGAGCGCGGAAGGAGACAGGGCCGGCCCGCGGCGGCCGGGCGTGACCCGACAGGTCGCTCGGAGGGGACGGCGACCGGAGAACGCGCACCCGGGTCCTGCCGCAGACCGCGCAGCGCTGCGTGACCACCCGTCCGATGGTCTCGATGGTCTCCCACCTGTGCCGTAGGTGCAGCATGCGGCTCCCGCACGGGACGCAAGGGCCGGGCCCCCGCGGAGACGGGGGCCCGTGCTGTACTTACCCGGCCGGAGCATGAACACGCGCAGGGCGTCACCTTTCATGCGCTTTGCGTCACACCGCAGGCTGACGGGCCACGACCCGCGCGGTCAGGAGCCGGCGGGGACCAGGCGAAGAGAGACCGAGTTGATGCAGTAACGGTCGTCGGTCGGCGTCGGGTAGCCCTCACCGTGGAAGACGTGCCCGAGATGGGAGTCGCAGCGGGCGCAGCGGACCTCGACGCGCGACATGCCCAGCGAGTGGTCCTCGATCAGGGTGACCGCGTCGGAGTCCGACGGTGCGTAGAACGACGGCCAGCCGCAGTGTGACTCGAACTTCGTATCGGACCGGAACAGCTCGGCCCCGCAGGCGCGGCAGGAGTAGACCCCCTCGACCTTGGTGTCGACGTACTCACCGGTCCACGGGCGCTCGGTGCCCGCCTTGCGGAGTACGTGGAACTCCTCGGGGGACAACTGGACGCGCCACTCGGCCTCGCTCTTGACCACCTTTTCCATGCCTCAAGCCTATGCGGGCGCCGGCGAGGGTAATGGCATACGGCCGCTTGGTCACCACCCCGTAAGAAGCACGCCGTGCGTTCGCGATCAGGTGCCCGGCGTCCGGGCGGGAACAGGCGCGCCGGCCGGTCCGGAGGGCCGGCGTCCGGCCTGCTCGCGCCGTGCTCCGGCGGAGTCCCGGCACGGTGAGCGGGCGCGGACGGTCGTGCGACGGGTTTTGTCCGGTCCGGTTCCTGTCGGTGGCCGCGGGTACGGTCGGAGGCATGGCGTCGCCGTTCATCGAGCTCACCGTCGGAACCCGGGTCGTCAAGGTCACCAACCCTGACAAGATCTACTTTCCCGCCATCGGTGCCACCAAGCGCGAGCTGGTCGAATACTACGTGTCGGTCGGCGAGGGCGCTCTGCGTGCGCTCAGAGACCGGCCCACCTACCTCAAACGCCACCCCGACGGCGTGCTCTCCGAGGCGATCTACCAGAAGCGGATCCCGCCCCGGCACCCCGACTGGCTGCGCACGGTCACCGTCCGCTTCCCGAGCGGCCGCAGCGCCGACGCCCTGCGGGTGACCGAGGTGGCGGCCATCGCCTACTGCGCCAACCTGGGCACGATCGACTTCCATCCCTGGCCCACCCGGGCCGACGACGTCGAGCATCCCGACGAGCTGCGCATCGATCTCGACCCGCAACCCGGCACCGGCTTCGACGACGCCCGCGCGATCGCCTTCGCCGTGCGCGAGGTGCTCGGCGAGCTCGGCATGCGCGGCTTCCCGAAGACCTCCGGCACGCGCGGCATCCACATCAACGTCCGCATCGAGCCCCGCTGGTCGTTCACCGAGGTGCGGCGCAGCGCCATCGCCCTCGCCCGCGAGATCGAGCGCCGCCGTCCCAGCCTCGCCACCACCGCCTGGTGGAAGGAGGAGCGCGGCGAGAAGGTCTTCATCGACTACAACCAGAACGCCCGCGACCGCACCATCGCCAGCGCCTACTCCGTGCGGGCCCGGCCGCACGCCCCGGTCTCCACCCCGCTCACCTGGGACGAACTGGCCGACGCCGACCCTCGCGACTTCGACATCCGCACCGTCCCGCGCCGCTTCGCCGAGCTGGGCGACGTGCACGGCGAGATCGACGACCAGGCCTTCTCCATCGAGCCGCTGCTGGAGTGGTACGCCAAGGACGAACGCGGCGACATGCCCTACCCGCCGAACTACCCCAAGATGCCCGGCGAGCCGCCCCGGGTGCAGCCCAGCAAGGCCCGCCCCTCCACCCCGGAGACCGACCCGGGCTGACCGAGCGCCGGTGAGGGCACCTGCGTACCGCACGGGTGGGAGCGCGAGCGCACGGCGTGGTTCGACCGCGGGCGATTCGCCGAGCCGGTCCCGCTCGCGACCCACCGATCGCCTCGGGGCATCGTCCGGCCTTCCGCACACCGGCATGGCTCTTGGGCGTTGTGGCTTGGTGATCTAGGGTTGCGGGATGAGTGTTCGTGATGTTCCGGTGCGCACGCTGGACGACGCGCCCACCACGCTGGCAGAACTGACCGGTGACGCCGTGACCCTGGTGGTCAACGTGGCCTCCAGGTGCGGTATGACCCCCCAGTACGCCGGCCTCGTCCGGCTTCAGCAGCGCTACGGCGAGCGTGGTTTCACGGTCGTCGGCGCGCCCTGCAACCAGTTCGGCGGCCAGGAGCCCGGGACGGCCGAGCAGATCAAGGAGTTCTGCGTCACGACCTACGGCGTGGACTTCCCGCTCCTTGCGAAGCTCGACGTCAACGGCGAAGGCCGCCACCCGCTGTACACGGCCCTGACCCAGGCCCCGGACGCCGCCGGCGACGCGGGCGACGTCCAGTGGAACTTCGAGAAGTTCCTCCTCGACCGCGACGGCAACATCGTCGCCCGGTTCCGTACCCGCACCGAGCCCGAGGCCGACGAGGTCGTCGAGGCCATCGAGAAGGCCCTCGCCCGGTCCTGACCCGTCCCGCACGGCCGCTCCGCCCGGGCAGGACGGAGCGGCCGCGTCAGGCCAGATGCCGGAATGGTCCCCGCCGGGCCCGCCCGGCCGGCCCGTGACCGTGCACCGGGCCGCCGCTGGTCACCAGTTGGCGGGCAGGCCCGGGGTGGCCGGTGGCAGTGGCCGGTTCGGCGGGTGGATGACGTAGACGATGCCGCGGCTGCTGGAGCCGCGCAGCCAGACGTTCTCGAAGTTCGCCCGCGGGTAGACGCGGCGTACCGCGTCGTTGTCCGGCGAGGCCGGGTCGTTGGCGATGACGTCGCCGGTGGCGGTGAAGCCGATGATCACCATGAGGTGCCCGTTGGTGCCGTAGCCCGCGCCGGGCAGCTCCTCCTTCTTGAACGACTGCGAGGTCACCACCGGGATGCCCGCGGCGATCAGGCGCTCCATCTCGGTCAGCGACCGCAGCCGGGTGACGAAGCCCTCCATGCCGTACCGCCCGGCGTAGGCCGTGTTGAACGGCCAGTTGCCGGCGCCCTCGTAGTCGTGGTCGTAGGTGTACCGGGCCGCGTAGTCCACCTCCGGGTCCGGATCGGCGGGATCGACCCACGCGGTGTCCCGGGCGCTCGGCCATCTGCCCCAGTAGCCGAGGACCATCGTGGTGGAGGTGGGGCTGCACCAGGCCTCTCCGCCGCCGTCCCACTCGGGATAGTGGCCCGCGTGGACGTTCTGCGAGCGGCGCGGCACCTTCAGCTCCACACCCCAGGCGGCGCCGCCGGGGCTGACCGGCACGGTCTCCCGGTCCGGCGCGTCGGAGGCCATCGTGCCCAGCGTGCGCACCGTGGGCCTCACGTGGGAGCCGGGCGTGCGGTAGAGGGTGACCCGCAACTGGTAGGCCGTGATCGGCCGGCCGTCCGCGGCGACGAAGGTGTCGACGGCGACGTAGCCGTTCGCGTCGCCCTGGGAGGGCACCGAGGTGCGCTCGATGTCGCCCTCCCCGTAGGCCCAGCGGCCGAGGACGTACCACTTGGTCAGGCCTGCGGAGTTGCGGCCCCGCATCTCGACCTGCAGCCAGCTCCCGGCCGGGGTGTCGGCGTTCCACGAGGCGATGGCCTCGGTGGCGGCGAAGCCGATCGGGCGTTCCCTGCCGGTCCACCGGGCGTACTCCCAGGTCTTGGTGCCCAGGGCGTCGGTGTAGGTGGTGGTGCCCACCGGGTGGGCGAAGGCGAGGACGGGGCCGGGGGCCACCCCCTCGGCCTGGCCTTGCGGGAACGAGGCCCGCTGGTAGGCGACGTCCACCGGCTCGGCGGCCGCCGAGGCCGCGGCGGGGCTCGCCGCGTGCGTCGTGGTGACCAGGAGGGCGGAGAGCAGCAGGGCGGGTAACGCGGAGAGCGAGGAGAACGGTTTCGGCACGCGCATGGGCTCACCTTGCCTGTCGTCGGTTCGCCGCGACGGTAGATCCTCCCGACTTCCGGCGCATCGGAAGGATTACGTATGGCTTGACAGTACTGACCCCGGGGACACATCGCCCCGGTGCCCTCGCCGGGAGCCGTGCGACGCGGTGCCCAAGACTCCCCGACGGCGGCCTTTGCCCGGCACCGTCCGGGCTGGTGGCGGATGCCGTGACGGCCGGGAGTGGTGCGGCATGCGGGACGGTACGGCGGGCGCGCGGGGCGGGGGTCAGCCGCGGTCCTTGGCGGGGGAGCCGCCGAGCGGGGTGGGATGGCCGGGCTTGGCGGCGCCCGCCGCCACGTCGACGTCGGCGTGCCGGGACATGGTCGCGGTCGCCCGCCGCACCGCGCACATCGGGACGTCCGGCACGATCTGGTCCAGGAAGGCGTACCGGCGGGCCAGCGAGTCGATGTAGGCGCCGCTGTTCCCCCCGGCCGCCGCGGCCCGCACGTCCTGCCACCAGTCGGCGATGTCGCCCCAGCCGGGCGCGGCCAGCGAGCCGCCGAACTGCTGGACGGCCAGGGCCGAGCACACCCCGGCGAAGGCCAGCCGGTCGGCCAGCGGCCAGTCCGACAGCGTGCCGAGCACCAGCCCGGCGCCGAAGACGTCGCCCGCCCCCGTCGGGTCGAGCGCGGTCACCCGCAGCGCCGGGGCGTAGGCCTCCTCGCCGGTCGCCGAGTCGATGGCCATCGCGCCGTTGGCGCCGTCGGTGACGACCGCGAGCGGCACCCGGTCGGCGATCGCGTACAGCGCCTCGCGCGGGGTGTCGGTGTTGGTGTAGGCCATGGCCTCGACGGCGTTCGGCATGAACGCGTGGCACACCTCGAGCTGGTCCAGCAGCGAGGCCGACCAGGTCTCCGACGGGTCCCAGCCGACGTCGGCGAACACCAGCGCGCCGTCCTGGCGGGCGAGGTCGGCCCAGGAGCACCCGTCGCCGCCGAGCGGCTCCTCCAGCGACAGCGGCGCGATGACCGCGCGGGAGCGGGGCGGACGGCCGATCATCTGGGTCATGGGCATCGGCGACGGGTGGCCGTGGGTGACCATGCTCCGGTCGCGGTTGACCGCCACCGAGACGGTCACCGGCGAGTGCCACCGCTGGAACCGGCGTGACCGGGACAGATCCACCGACTCCTGCTCCGACAGGATGCGCCAGTTGAAGTCGGCGTAGTCGTCGTCGCCGAACGCCGCCGCCATGGAGGTGCGCAGGCCGAGCCGGCTGGAGGCGATGGCCAGGTTGGCGATGCCACCCGGGCAGGACCCCATGCCCTCCGCCCACACCTCGGTGCCCGCGGCGGGCATGGCCTGCAGCCCGGTGAAGACGATGTCCAGGAAGACGGTGCCCGCGGTGAACACGTCGAACTCCGGCCCGTCCGGGCCGCGCTTGCCGGCTAGTGGGTCATATGCCTGGGGTGACACGGCGAAGCCTCCTCGACCTGCGAAGATGTGGCACTCTTGCATTTTTTGTCACCGGTGGCAAGGCCGCCGCCGGCGGCGCGCATCGTCTCCTGATCATGTGCTCGGACGACTGGTACCATCCTGACGTGCCGCGGCGCCTCCCGCGCCCCATGACCATCCGGCCGGTCCGCATCCGTGGGGTCACCGCCGCGCGCGCTGGGGGAGGAGTGGGCATGAGGTTGACCATCCTCGGCGGCGGCGGTTTCCGCGTCCCCCTGGTATACGGGGCGCTGCTCGGCGACACCGGCCGGCCGCGCGTGGAGGAGGTCGTGCTGTACGACGTCTCCGCGGAGCGTCTGGCCGTCGTACGCCATGTTCTGGCCGGGCTCGCGGAGCTCGCGGAGCTCGCGGAGGGCCGCGAGGCGCCGCCGCGGGTGCGCGTCACCACCGACCTGGACGAGGCGCTGCGCGGGGCGGCCTTCGTGTTCTCGGCGATCAGGGTCGGCGGGCCGGAAGCCCGCACGGCCGACGAGCGGGTGGCCCTCGACCTCGGCGTCCTCGGCCAGGAGACCACCGGCCCCGGCGGCGTCGCCTACGGCCTGCGTACCGTCCCGGTCGCACTGCACGTGGCCGAACGCGTCGCCGCGCTCGCGCCGGACGCCTGGGTGATCAACTTCACCAACCCGGCGGGCATGATCACCGAGGCGATGCGGCGCGTGCTCGGCGACCGCGTGGTGGGCATCTGCGACTCGCCGGTCGGCCTGGTCCGGCGGGCCGCCCGCGCGCTCGGCCTGGACCCCGCCCGTGTCGTCCCCGACTACGCCGGGCTCAACCACCTGGGCTGGCTGCGCGGCCTGTGGCACGAGGGGCGTGACGTGCTGCCGGGTCTGCTCGCCGACGACGCGGCGCTCGCCGGTGTCGAGGAGGCACGGCTGTTCGGCGCCGACTGGGTGCGCACGCTCGGCGCGCTGCCCAACGAGTACCTGTACTACTACTACTTCGGCAGGGAGGCACTGGCCGCGATCACCGGCGGCGGGCGCACCCGGGGGGAGACCTTGCTGGAGCAGCAGGAACGGTTCTACGCGACAGTCACCCGCGACCCGGCGAACGCGCTGCGCGAGTGGCGGCGGGCCCGGCGCGAGCGCGACGAGTCGTACATGGCGGAGACGCGCGAGAGCGCCCAGGCGGGTGAGCGTGACGAGGAGGATCTGACGGCGGGCGGGTACGAGGGCATCGCGCTCGCCCTCATGACCACCCTGTCCCGTGGCGGGTGCACGACCATGATCCTCAACGTGCGCAACGGCTCGGCGCTGCCCGGGCTGCCGCCCGACGCGGTGGTCGAACTGCCCTGCGTCGTGGAGGCCGCGGGCGTGCGCCCGGTCGCCGCGGCGCCGCTGCCCGGCCCGTTCCTCGGCCTGGTGCAGCAGGTCAAGGCGGTCGAGCGGCTCACGATCGAGGCCGCGGTCACCGGCTCGCCGTCCCTGGCGGTCCAGGCGTTCGCCACCCACCCCCTCGTCGGCTCCGTCTCGACCGCCCGCCGCCTGCTCCAGGGGTACCGCGCCCGCATCCCCGCCCTGGACGCCGTCTTCACCTCCGCCCGCTGACCTCGGCCGCGTCCCCGGGCCGGGGACGGCAGGTGGACGGGACCGGACAGGCGTCACCCGCGACCGCCGCTGCGCCGGGCCGGGTCCGTGGCGGAGGAGCAGGGGGCGGCCTGCCGTCAGTGGCCGGTGTCCCGCCGTGGGTCCTCTGACGAGCCTTCGGCCCGGAGGCCGTCGGCGCGGGGGGTGGCGTCGAGCCGGGCGAGCATCCAGCGGCACCAGTCGGCGCGGTGGCGCTCGTAGCTGAGACCGCACCACAGCGCCGCGTAGTTGCCGAAGGACGGCTCCCCAAGGGAGGGCGTCTCGGCGAAGTCCGCCTGCTGGCTCTCGTACTGGGCGATGCGCTCCTCGTGCAGGGCGAGCTGGGCGCGGAAGAGCCCGGCCACCTCGGCCGGGTCGGCCAGCCACGAGGCGTAGGTCTTCAGCACCAGCTCGTCGCGCTCGGGCCGGGCCCGGGGCGGCTCGGTGACCCACGCGCGCAGGGCGGCCATGCCCTCGGGGGTGAGGTGGTAGACCTTCTTGTCCTGTGGCCCGGGGCCGTGCTCGGCCTCGAAGCGCACCAGGCCGTCGGCCAGCAGTTTCTGCAGGTCGGTGTGGATCTGGCTGTGCCGGGCGGTCCAGAAGTACCCCACTGGGCGGCCCATGACCGCCGTGAGTTCGTAGCCCGTCCGCGCGCCCCTGGCCAGTACGGCGAGGATCGCGAAACCGAGTGTTGATGGCATCGATCCCCGAGTGTAGTGTTCGGCAGCATGCGCTATGTCAGTTCTGACATAGCGGCCAGGGGAGAGGTGGACATGCAGGCGATAGGTCTGGCGGCTTCGGCGCTGGTGGCGGTGCTGGTGCTGAGCGGGTGCGGCGGCGGGACGGCGGCGGTGGGCGCCTCGGGCGGCGCCGCGACCGTCGCCACGACGGCGTCCGGGGCGCCGTCCTCCCCACCGGCGGCCACCCCCGCGCCCTCGCCGTCCCTGGCGTCGCCCTCACCGCGGCCGGTGCCCAAGGGGCCGAACCTGTCAGGGTGCTACACCGAGGACGACGGGAAGATCTTCACCTACGGCAAGGAGAAGCTGCCCGGCGTGGTGATGGGCAAGGGCCCGGTCGGCGTCGTGATCTCCTACGAGCGCGGCGGCAACGCGTGCACCTGGCGCCCGCTGGCCGACCGGCTGGTCTCCTCCGGGTTCCGCGTCCTGCTCTACGCCCGCGACCTGGTGGCCGACCCCTGGGACAACATCGTGGACATGGCCGGGCGGCTGCGCAAGGAGCGCGGTGTCGAGCGCATCGCCCTGGTCGGCGGCTCGATGGGCGGCAGCGCCTCGGTGACCGCCGCGCTGGAGCTGGGGGAGAAGGTGGCGGCGGTGGTGAACATGGCCGGCTCACCCTATGAAGCGGAGATCGCGCGGCTCCGGGTGCCGCTGATGCAGGTCACCGCCGCCTACGACGGGCAGATGGCGACCCGGATGAAGGCCGCCCACGACGCGGCGACCCACCTGCCGGGCCGTGAGCTCCTCGTGGTCCCCGGCGAGTCGGCGCACGCGTCGTGGCTGTTCGAGACCCCGCACGGCCCGCAGACCCTCGACGCGATCATGGCCTTCCTGGAGCGGCATCGCGCCTGACCCGCCCCCGCACGGGGGACGGGGGCGGGTCGGGCGCGCCGGGTCAGCGGGTGAGGATGTCGTCCAGGTTGTAGCCGACCGGGCGTTCGAGCTGCTCGTAGGTGCACGACTCGGGCGTGCGGTCGGTGCGCCAGCGGCGGAACCGCGCGGTGTGCCGGAACCGGTCGCCCTCCATGTGGTCGTAGGCGACCTCCACCACCAGCCTCGGCATGAGCGGGACGAAGGAGAGGTTCTTGCCCGCGCTCCACCGCGAGACCGCCCCCGGCATGCGCTGCGCGGTCGACTCGTCCTGGGAGGCCCACGAGCTCCACGGATGCCCGCGCAGGTCGGGCATGACGTACGGCCGCAGCTCGTGCACCAACTCGGCCCGGCGCTGCATCGGGAAGGCCGCCGACACCCCCACGTGGTGCAGCACCCCCGCCGAGTCGTACAGGCCGAGCAGCAGCGACCCGACGATCGCCCCGGACTTGTGCTCGCGGTACCCCGCGACGACGCAGTCGGCGGTGCGCTCGTGCTTGACCTTGAGCATCGCGCGCCGGTCGGGCTCGTACGGCCGGTCGGTGGGCTTGACCACGATGCCGTCCAGCCCGGCGCCCTCGAACATCTCGAACCACTCGCCGGCGCGCTCGTCGCTTTCGGTGACCGGGGTGAGCCGCACCCGGTCTCCCGCGCCGGCCAGCGCCTCGATGAGCCGGGCGCGACGCTCCCCGAACGGGGTCTCCATCAGGTTCTCCTCGCCCAGGGCGAGCAGGTCGAAGGCGACGAACGTGGCGGGCGTCCGCTCGGCGAGCAGCCGCACCCGGGAGGCCGCCGGATGGATGCGCTGCTGCAGGGCGTCGAAGTCGAGGATCTGGCCCTGCCGCAGCACGATCTCGCCGTCGACCACGCAGCGCTCGGGCAGCTCGCGCCGCACGGCTTCGACGATCTCGGGGAAGTAGCGGTTGAACGGCCGTTCGTTGCGGCTGCCGAGGTACACCGTGTCGCGGTCCCGGAACACGATGCACCGGAACCCGTCCCACTTCGGCTCGTACAGCAGCGTGCCGTCCTGCGCGGGCAGCGTCCTGACCGCCTTGGCGAGCATCGGCGCCACCGGCGGCGGGACCGGGAGGTCCATCTCCGGCGGCGGCTCAGACGGTGCCGCGCCCTTCTTGGCGGCGCCCGCCACGGCCTCGGCGGGCGCCGGGTCGCCGGGAAGTCCACTCATCGCTGCTCCCTGATGTACCGGCAGAAGAGGTAGCCGTCCTCCTCCAGCACCTGGGCGAGGCGGAGCGGCACGTGGGCGGGGGGTCCGTTGAGGATGCGCGCGGCGTCGCCCCCGGTCAGCAGCGGGCTGATCGTCAGGCACAGCTCGTCCACCAGCCCTGCCGCGGCGAGCTGCCCGTTGATCCGCGGCCCGCCCTCGCACAGGACGCGGCCGAGGCCGCGCTCGCGCAGTGCCTCGACGGCCAGGGGCAGGTCGACCCGCTCATCCCCGGCCACGATCACGTCGGCGTACCGCGCGGCCTCGTCGCGGCGGTCCTGCGGCGCCCGCTCGGTGGTGATCACGATGGTGCGCGCGTACGGCTCGGCCTCGGTGAACAGCGGTCCGGCGAGGTCGAGGTCGAGCCGCCGGGTGATCACCGCGATCGGCGGGGCCGCCGGGCGCCCGACCCGCAGCTCGCGCCAGGACGGGCGCGGGCGGGCCGGTCCGTACGCCTCGGTGCGCACCGTGGAGGCGCCGGCGAGCACCACGTCGGCGAGGCCGCGCAGCACGCCGAACACCCGCCGGTCGCCCTTGCCGGACAACCCCTCGGACACGCCCTTGAGCCAGGCGCCCCCGTCGGCGCCGGAGACCATGTTGAGCCGCAGCCACCTCTGCTCGGGGTAGGCGTAGGCGTGGGCGAGATCGACCTCGTCGGCGGGGCCCGGAAGGATGCGTCGCACGTACCTACCTTGGCACAGGTGGGACCGCCGGTCGCGGAGGGGGCGGGGTGGTGGTCAGGGGCGGCGGGGACGGGCGGTGGAGCGGAGGATCTGCATCGACCTGCTGGTCACCTCGATCTGGGCGCCCGGGATGTGCTCCCGGTGCGTGGGCCGGTGCGGGTCGGGACGCTCGTCGGCGGTGTCCAGCACCGGCTGCCACCCGGGAGCGAACTCCTCGCCGGGCAGGCAGAAGGGGATGCTCTCGTGATGGGCGTTGACCAGCAGCAGGAAGGAGTCGTCGCTGATGCGCTCGCCGCGCGGCCCGGGCTCGCTGATCGCCTCGCCGTTGAGGAACACCGCCATCGCCTTGCCGAAGCCGCTGTGCCAGTCGTCGGAGGTCATCTCCTTGCCCGACGGCGTCAGCCACACGATGTCGCGGACGTCGCCCTCGGGCACCCGGCCGAGGAAGAAGCGGCGGCGCCGGAAGACCGGATGCTTCTTGCGGAACCGGGCCAGGGCGCGGACGAACTCCAGCAGGTCCGGCTCGGAGCGCAGCAGCGACCAGTCGACCCAGGAGACCTCGTTGTCCTGGCAGTAGGCGTTGTTGTTGCCGTGCTGGGTGCGGCCGATCTCGTCGCCGTGCAGCAGCATCGGCACGCCCTGCGACACGAACAGGGTGGTGAGCAGGTTGCGGCGCTGGCGCCGGCGCAGCGCGACGATCGCCGGGTCCTCCACCGGGCCCTCGGCGCCGCAGTTCCACGACCGGTTGTCGTCGGTGCCGTCGCGGTTGTTCTCGGCGTTGGCGTCGTTGTGCTTGCGGTCGTAGGAGACCAGGTCGGTGAGGGTGAAACCGTCGTGGCAGGTGACGAAGTTGATCGAGGCCACCGGACGGCGCCCGCTGGTGGCGTACAGGTCGGAGGAGCCGGCCAGGCGCGAGGCGAACTCGGGCAGCACCGGGGGGCCGCCCCGCCAGAAGTCGCGCACGCTGTCGCGGTACTTGCCGTTCCACTCGGTCCACAGCGGCGGGAAGTTGCCCACCTGGTAGCCGCCCGGCCCGACGTCCCACGGCTCGGCGATCAGCTTGACCTGGGAGATCACCGGGTCCTGCTGGATGAGGTCGAAGAACGCCGACAGCCGGTCCACGTCGTGCAGTTCGCGGGCCAGGGCGGCGGCCAGGTCGAACCGGAAGCCGTCGACGTGCATCTCCATGACCCAGTAGCGCAGGGAGTCCATGATGAGCTGCAGCGCGTGCGGCGAGCGGACGTTCAGTGAGTTGCCGCAGCCGGTGTAGTCGAGCAGCAGCCGCCGGTCGCCGTCCAGCAGCCGGTAGTAGGAGGCGTTGTCGATGCCGCGGTAGGCCAGCGTGGGGCCCATGTGGTCGCCCTCGGCGGTGTGGTTGTAGACCACGTCGAGGATGACCTCGATGCCGGCCTCGTGCAGGGCCTTGACCATGCCCTTGAACTCCAGCACCTGCTCGCCGCGCTGCCCGGCGCTGGCGTAGGTGTTGTGCGGGGCCAGGAAGGCGATGGTGTTGTAGCCCCAGTAGTTGGTCAGCCCGCGGGCCACCATGGCGTGCTCGGGTACGAACTGGTGCACCGGCATGAGCTCGACGGCCGTGACGCCGAGGCTCACCAGGTGGTCGATCACCGCGGGGTGGGCCAGGCCCGCGAAGGTGCCGCGCTGCGCGGGCGGCACGTCCGGGTGGCGCATGGTGAGCCCGCGCACGTGCGCCTCGTAGATCACGGTCTCGTGGTACGGGACGCGGGGCGGGCGGTCGGCGCCCCAGTCGAAGAACGGGTTGATCACCACGTTCTTCGGCATGTACGGCGCGCTGTCGTCGGTGTTGCGCCGGCCGGGATCGGCGAACTGGTAGGCGAACAGCGACTGGTCCCAGCGCACCTCACCTTCGATGGCCTTGGCGTACGGGTCGAGCAGCAGCTTGCTGGGGTCGCAGTGGTGCCCGGCGGACGGATCGTAGGGCCCGTGGACCCGGTAGCCGTATCGCTGGCCGGGCATGACTCCGGGAAGGTAGCCGTGCCAGACGAACCCGTCGACCTCGGGCAGGTCGATGCGGGTTTCGTGCCCGGAGTCGTCGAATAGGCAGAGCTCGACCCGCTCGGCGACTTCGGAGAAGAGCGAGAAGCTCGTACCCACGCCATCCCAGGTGGCGCCCAGGGGGTACGGCTCACCAGGCCAGACCTCGCGCATGTAGCCTCATTGTGGTCGTGGAACGGTTCGCGGTGCGACTGTGATCGCGCGGCGTGCCGCGTCGTCATCGGTGTGCCCGGTCTCTCCTCTCGGGTCGGGCTGTCCGTGGCCGCATACCTCAGTGCTTGCGTTCCGGCTCTACCGTCGATTATTAAAGCCGTTGATCTGATTTACCAGATCTTTGCCGCCAGAGTGCCCTGCTCGCCGGGGCCGGTGTCATGTCCAGGCACGCGGCGTCTTCCCAAAATACCGCAAAACCGGCAAATCGCCCGTAAAGCGCAACGGGTGACGTACGGCCGCGATATGGCGAGACCCCCGCGCGGACGTCCGCACGGGGGCCTTCGCGGGAGGCGTCTTCAGCCGACGAGCTCGGCGTTCAGCGTGATGGTGGTGCCGGCGAGGGCCTTGCTGACCGGGCAGTTGGCCTTCGCGGTCTCGGCGGCGGTCTGGAAGTCCTCCGCGGAGATGCCCGGCACCTGCGCCTGCACCGACAGCACGATGCCGGTGATGCCCTCACCCGGCTGGAAGGTCACCTCGGCCTTGGTGTCCAGCGCCTGCGGCGGCGTGCCGGCCTGGGCGAGCCCGTGCGACAGCGCCATCGAGAAGCAGGACGAGTGCGCGGCGGCGATGAGCTCCTCCGGGCTGGTCTTGCCGTTGGCCTCCTGCGACCGCGAGGCCCAGGTGACGTCGAAGGTGCCCACGCCGGAGGTGTCGAGCGACACGGTGCCCGAACCGTCGAGCAGCGCGCCCTTCCACTGGGTGGTCGCGGTACGAATGGTCGCCATGCGATCTTCCCTTTCAACACTGAGGTGGTTGCATGCCCGAACCTACACGCGGGCCTGGTGCGCCCGGTGCTCGGCTCGTACCAGATCTTCCACCTCGGTCCACGGCCCGAGGAACGCGGGGGCGTTTCACGGTGAGCGGCGGTTCGCCGCCCGGCGGGTCGACCGCGATGTCCCGTGCGAGTGCGGATCCCTGCCGGCTGCCGCTCACGCGCCGGCGGAACCGACGAAGGCGAGCACGCGGGCGTTGACCTCGGTGGCGCACTGGCCTGCGATCGAGTGGGTGGCGTGCGGCCACAGCTCTGGCTGGACGTGCGGGATGAGGGCTTTGGCGCGCTCGTACGCCTTGCGCGGGTCGTGGATGACGCTGCGGCCCGCGACCACGGCCAGAGTGGGAGCCGTGATGGAGCGGAGGTCGTCGTCGGCCGGGTACGCCGGAGGTGGCAGGGCGGTGCGGTAGTGGCGCAGGCCGGCGATGATGACGCGGGCCACCGGGTCGTCGTGCGGGACCGGGTCGCCGCCGTTGACCCAGCGCAGAAAGGCCGGAAGGCCCCAGGCGGCGGTGAAAGGCAGAGCGGCGGGGATGGTGCGCAGGACGACGCCGACGGGTACGCGGCCCAAGGTGGCGGCCGGGTCCAGCAGGGTGAGGGACGCCACGCGCGCGGGGGTGCGGATCGCCTGGTTGCAGGCGAGCCAGCCGCCGATCGACACCCCGACCAGGTGACAGGTGTGGACGCCGATGCCGTCGAGCACGGCGGTGACCCAGGCGGCCTGGTCGCCGGGGCCGGTGATGGGGGCCGTCTGCACGCTGAGGCCACCCTCACCGAGCAGGTCGAGCGCGTAGACGGTGTGGTGCTCGGCGAAGGCCGCGAGGTTGGGCAACCACATGATGCCGGTGGCGGCCCTGCCGTGCAGCAGCACCAGAGGCGGGCCGCCCGCTTCGCCGAACCGGTGGACGCGCACTCTGCCGAAGGGTGTCGGCACGTCACGCGTCTCAGTGGGCGGCGGCAGCGCGGTCAGCCCTTCTTGGTAAATCCGAATGAACTCCGCTTCCGCGGCGGGCGTGACGAACCGCCCCACGCGTGCCCGAGGCATGACCACCTCCTTTCACCATACGATGCCGCCCTCCCTCGCCTGATGGGAGCCACCGGGCCGGTGAGGCGGTCGTGAGGGCCAGGGTGTTCAAGGGACGGGCAGCGCGAGGGCGCCGGACTTCGGGGGTACGGGATGACGCGGCGGCCGCCAGGGATCCTTCACACGATCCGAAGGGGAATCGCTCCGATCGCCCGCTCCGTCTTAGGAGATCTTCATGGTGACCCGTTCGATGATCGCTCCGAGGTCCACGCCGGATGGAAGGCCGCCGTACGCCAGGCTCCGTTCCGGTCCCAGCCGGGAGGCGCAGAAAGCGTCGGCGACGGCGGACGGGCCGTGTCTCACCAGCAGGGATGCCTGGAGGACGAGGGCAAGGCGTTCGACCGTGTGCCGCGCGCGGTATTCAAGGGTGGCGGGGTCGGTGAGGGCCGCCTTGGCTTGGCGAACGGCGGTGTCGAGATGGGGGTCGGCGCCCTTCGCGAGGTCGACCTCGCCGAAGAAGGCGTCCAGGTTGTCCGGTTCCTTCGCAATTGATCTGAGCACGTCCAGCGCGGCGACGTTGCCCGAGCCCTCCCAGATGCCGTTGAGCGGGGACTCGCGAAGCAGCCGCGGCATCTGCGACTCCTCGACGTACCCGTTGCCGCCCAGGCACTCCAGCGCCTCGGCCGCGTGCGCCGGCGCACGCTTGCACACCCAGTACTTGGCCGCGGCCAGCGCCATACGGCGCAGCGCGCCCTCGCCGGTGTCACCGCGGATCGCCCGGTCGGTCGCCCCGGCCAGCCGCAGCATGACCGCGGTCGCCGCCTCCGACTCCACGGCCAGGTCGGCGAGCACGTTGCGCATCAGCGGCCGCTCGGCCAGTGCCGTGCCGAACGCCCTGCGGTGGGTCGCGTGGTGCACCGCCTGCGTCACCCCGTACCGCATGCCGGCGGCCGAGCCGATCACGCAGTCCAGGCGGGTCATGTTCACCATCTCGATGATGGTGCGCACCCCGCGCCCCTCCTCGCCCACCAGATGGGCCACCGCGCCCTCGTACTCGACCTCGGCCGAGGCGTTCGACCGGTTGCCGAGCTTGTCCTTCAGCCGCATGAGCCGCATCGCGTTGCGCGAGCCGTCCGGCAGGACGCGGGGGAGCAGGAAGCACGACAGCCCGCCCGGAGCCTGGGCCAGCACCAGGAACGCGTCGCACATCGGCGCCGAGTTGAACCACTTGTGACCGGTGATGGCGTACGTCCCGTCACCCAGCGGCTCGGCGCGGGTGGTGTTGGCGCGCACGTCCGAGCCGCCCTGCTTCTCGGTCATCGCCATCCCCGCCAGCACCCCGCGCTTGGCCGCGGCCGGCCGCAGCCCGAAGTCGTAGGCGCGGGAGGCCAGCAGCGGCTCCCACTCGGCCGCCAGGGCCGGACTGTGCCGCAGCGCCGCCACGCAGGCGTACGTCATCGAGATCGGGCAGCCGTGCCCGGCCTCGACCTGCGACCACACGAAGAACTTCGCGGCCCGCGCCACGTGCGCGCCCGGACGGGACGAGGACCAGGGAGCGGCGTGCAGGCCGTGCTCGACGGCCACGGTCATCAACTCGTGCCAGGCCGGATGGAACTCCACCTCGTCGATCCGCACGCCGTACCGGTCGTGGGTGCGCAGCACCGGCGGATGCTCGTTGGCCAGGCGCCCCCACTCCTGCGCCTGGGCGGACCCGGCGAGCGTTCCGAGGATGCGCAGCTCACCGAGCGCCCACTCGGCTCCCTCGCGCCGGACGCCCTCGGCCATCGCCGGATCGTCCGCGACGTCGTGGCCGGTCAGCGGCGGGACCTGGTTGGTGACCTCGTGCGTCAAAGGATGCCTCCGGAGGTGCGGGTGCGGGCCGGTCGGGTGGCGGGCCACCGATCCATGCGGGCTTCGCCATCCATATCAACATTTGGCGGCGACAGTGGGATGCTCGGGTCGCCGGCCGAGGTCGACCAAGGAGGGTGGGACCGGTGGAGGGCCCAGGAACGGCCGACGATCGGCTGCTTCACCAGCGCGTCGTCGGCGGTGACGAGAGCGCGCTGAGCGAGGTGCACGACCGGCTGTACCCGCTGGTCCTGGGCCTGGCGATGCGGGTCACCCGCGACCGCTCGGTGGCCGAGGACATCGTGCAGGAGGTCTTCGTCACCTTCTGGGAGCGCCCGCTGGCGTTCGACCCCGACCGCGGATCGCTGCGCGGGTGGCTCGCCACGATCGCGCACCGCAGGGCCGTCGACCACGTCCGCACCGAGGAACGCCACCGGGTGGCGGCGATCGGCCCCCGCCTGACCGAGCCGGAGCCGAGCCCGCTGGAGGACTGGGTGCTCGCCGCCGACGAGGCCGCGCGTGTACGGCTCGCCGTGAGCAGGCTGCCCGGAGAGATGCGCGAGGCCATCGAACTCGCCTACTACCGTGGCCGTACCTACCGGCAGGCGGCCGTGGAACTCGGCCTGCCCGAGGGCACGGTCAAGTCCCGCATCCGGCTGGGCCTGCGCCGGCTCGCCGACGAGCTCGCCGAGAAGGAGGTGTGACGGTGCCCCACCACTCCGCCCCCCTCGGCGACACCCCCGGCCCTGACCGCGCGTCCACGCTCGGCGCCCCCGGCCCTGACCGCGCGTCCACGCCCGGCGAGCCCGCCGCAGGGCGCCCGCCCGTCTCCTCCGATCCCGGCCGGGTGTCGACCGGCGAGGCGGGGGAGCCCGGGGGCGGGGCCGTGCCGGGGGTGCCCGGGACGGCGGATCCGGTGACGCGGCTGCGCCTCGACGTGCTGGCCGAGGCCGCGTCCGAGGCGCCTCCGGGCGCGCGGGAGCGGTTGCTGGCGGCCGCGCGCGCCGCCCGCCCGCCGGCCGTGGCCGTCGCCGGCATCGCCGCCCCGTACGCGGCCCGGGTCGCCGCCATGGACGCGCTGCTCGCCTGCGCCGGCGAGGCCGACTGGTCGCGGACCATCGTCGAAGGCTGGACGCTGCAGCAGCTCCTGGCCCACCTCGCCGCCACCGACGGCCTGGTCGCCGCCGCCATCGGCGCCCCCGTCGCCGGTCCCGCGACGGCGGCGGACGCCGACGTGGCCGAGCGTACGGCCGCGATGATCGCCCATGTCGCCGGGCAGCCGCCCGAGCTCACCCGCGCCGACTGGCGCGCCCAGGCCGGCGCGATCTGCCGGCGGGCAGCCTCGCTGGACCCGGCGACCCTCATCGCCCCGGGCGGCATGGCCTTCCCCCTACCCGACCACCTGCTGGCCCGCATGCTGGAGACCTGGATCCACACCGCCGACGCCGCCGCGGCGATGGGCCGTTCCCTGCCCCTGCCGGTCGCCGGGCACATCACTCCGACGGCCGACTTCTGCGCCCGGCTGCTGCCCTGGACGAGCGCCCTGAGTGGCGTGGAGGCCGCGGACCGGGCGATACGCCTCACGCTGACCGGCCCCGGGGGCGGGGCATGGCACGTTCCGCTCGACCTGGGGCGCGCCGTGGTGCCGGACGACGGGTCGCCGGTGGACGCCACGATCACCTGCGACGCCGTCGGGTTCTGCTTCCTGCTCGGCGGCCGGGGCGCTCCCGCGACCTTCCCCGCCGAGGTCACCGGGGACGCCGGCCTGGCCCGCGACGTCCTGCACGCCGCCCCCGCCCTCTCCGGCCCCTGACGGGAGCCACCGGATCGCCTGATCAGGCGGACCCGGCGCCCTGTGCCCGATGGTGGAGCAGCAGCCGGTCCTCCTCGCACGATCACCGCCAGGATGCTCGCCGTCTCCGTCCGGACGCCCTGCCGGACGCCTGAGGGTGGCCGTGCCCCCACCCGTCCCGCCGGAGGCCTTACCGAGGAGGAGGATCCTCGTTTCCTCCTCTGGGAGGATCAGCCGGAACAGAGATGCGCGGTAGATTCGGGTCATGAATGATCCGGGTGGTATGCGCGCCTCGGATGCCGAGCGCGAGGCCGTGGTGGAGCGGCTCAGAGAGGCCTCCGTCGACGGGCGCCTCACGCTGTCGGAGCTGACCGAGCGCACGGAGGCCGCCTACCTCGCCGTCACCCACGCCGAGCTGGCCCAGATCACCGCGGATCTGCCGGGGGGCACGGCGACCGCCGCGGCACCCGGCCCGCATCCCGCGCCCGCGCGGCCGCCCGGCCGGGCCCGGCGCTGGTACGTGGCCGTCATGGGGGACACCAAGCGGCGCGGCAAGTGGCGGGTGGACCAGGAGATCGGCGCGGTCGCGGTCATGGGCGACGTGACCATCGACCTGCGCGAGGCCGAGGTGCGTTCCAACGAGATCGACATCGTCGCCACCGCGGTCATGGGCGACGTGAAGATCATTGTGCCGGACGGCGTGGACGTCGACCTCAGCGGCATGGCGATCATGGGTGACAAGCGGGCGGACGTCGTGGAGGCGCCGCCGGGCCAGCAGGTTCCGGTGGTCAGGGTCCGCGCGTACGCCGTGATGGGCGATGTGAAGGTCATCGGTGACTCCCGGGCCAAGCCGATCAGACGGTCCTTGGCCGCGTGGACCGACTGGTGGCTGGAACGGCGCGGGGCGATGTACGGGGACCACCTGGGTTCTCTGCGGGGTCTGGGCGAAGAGGTGCACCGCGCTCACGACGACGCCCACCGTCACCACCGTGAAGCCCTGCACGACGCTCACCGGTACCAACGCGAGGCTCTTGACGACGCCCGCCGGTTCCAGCGCGAGGCCATGCGCCAGACCCGCGATGCCATCCGCCAGGTCCGCAGGGACGTCCGCCGCGGTGACCCGCCGCCCCCACCACCCGCGCCCCCATACGCCTGATCCGCCACCGGGGGCCGTGCCCTCGTACCTAATCCGGCCACCGCCGCCCGCGTCCCCGTACGGCTGCCCCACGCCCGTGTAGGGCCCACCCGCGCCCCTTCCGCGTTCGGGGCGCGGTGCCGGCCCGGCGTCCCGTCCATGGCCGGTCGTCCCGTGGTGTGGCCGGTGTCCGAGGTACCGCCGGCCCCACGGCACGCGGTGAGGTCAGCCGGCCGCTGCTGCGGCCTGGGCGGCCTGGATGGCCTTGTGCAGGGCGCGGGGCACGGGTGCCACGACGTCGCCGAGTTCGTCGCCGCGCTTGCGGGCCGCCCGCCACTGCGACCCCGGCATGACCGTCCGGAGCCGCACCACCGCCGCGAGCGCGGTGAGCGCGGCCTCCCTGTCGTCCATGCGTGACACCGGCTGCCCGCCCCGCATGGCGGTGGACACCGTCGAGGCCAGCCGCCGCACCACCCGGGTGTCGCGTACGGTCACCCTGGCCAGCGGGATGACGCCGAGCAGCCTGCGGTGCTCCACCCGGATCCAGCCGCCGGCCTCGAGCTGGTCCCGCACCTGACGCACCGCGCGGCCCGACCCCTTGTTCACCCAGTGCTGCCAGGTGCGCCGCCGGGAGTTCGCGATCTGCTGGAACGCGGCGTCCAGCACCTGGTCGTCCACGATGGCCGTGCGCCTGACCTCAGGACCGCCGGTGGCGTCGGCGAGGTGACCGCGCAGCATCAGCTCGGCCAGGACTCCGGCCCGGATCAGATAGCCGAGCTTCCAGCGCGAGGTCAGCCGCTTGCGCTCGACGTCGTACGCCAGCAGCCAGAGCCGCTGAGGCAGGGTCTCGGGCAGGTTCACCGGTACCTCCTGTCGCTCTTGTTCTCCATGAGGGGATGCACCGGCCGGCCCTGGTTCGGGGCCGGCCGGATAGATCAAGACGAGCCGTGCGCTTTGGAGTGGCCCTGCCGTCCCGGCAGCCGGCTCGTTCTGGTCGGTCTTCTCTTCCATAAGGGAGCTTCTGGCCGCCGCCCGGAAGGTTCAGGACGAGCCGTGCGGCTCGGAGTGCCCTGAGCCGTCCCGGCCGCCGCCCTCCACCGTCCTGACCCGGCCTTCAGCGTGTGCGGCGCGGTCATGATCGGGCTCGGCGTGCCCGGGCTCGCGGTGAGGGCCGGGTCCGGCTCGGCGGTGATCGGGCTCGGCGTTGCCGGGTTCCACCGGGCCGTCCTCCTGCTCAGGCCGGCCGCCATCGAGGTCACCGGGTCCCGGCCGCCCATCGCCGGCCGGATCGGCGGATCTCTTCGGTGGGCGGCCTCGCTTTGGCATGCCGCCCACCTCGTCGGGTAGCCGGCCCGCGCCGGCCAGCGCCCGCCGCAGCAGGAACTCGATCTGGGCGTTCGTGCTGCGCAACTCGTCGCCCGCCCACCGGGCGATCGCGTCGTGGACGACCGGGTCGAGCCGCAGCAGGATCTTTTTGCGTTCGCTCACTGGTACAGGGAGCCGGTGTTGACGACCGGCTGCACGTCCTTGTCGCCGCAGAGCACCACCAGCAGGTTGCTGACCATCGTCGCCTTCCGCTCGTCGTCCAGGTCGACGACGTCGGCGGCGTCCAGCCGGTGCAGGGCGGCCTCCACCATGCCGACCGCGCCCTCGACGATCTGCCGGCGGGCGGCGACGATCGCGCTGGCCTGCTGGCGGCGCAGCATGGCCTGGGCGATCTCCGGCGCGTACGCGAGGCGGGTGATCCGCGACTCGATGACCCGCACCCCGGCCGAGGCGACCCGGGCGGCGATCTCGGCCGACAGCTTGGCGGTGATCTCGTCGGCGTTGTCGCGCAGCGAGAGCTGGCCGTCGTCGTGGGAGTCGTAGGGGTAGTTGCCCGCGATGTGCCGGACGGCGGTCTCGGTCTGGATGGCGACGAACTCCACGAAGTCGTCCACCTCGAACAGGGCCTTGGCCGTGTCCTCGACCTGCCACACCACGACGGCCGCCATCTCGATCGGGTTGCCGTCGATGTCGTTCACCTTGGCGATGTCGGTCTCGTGGTTGCGGATGCGCGTCGAGATCGTCCGCCGCTGGGTGAACGGGATCGTCCAGCGCAGGCCGTCGGTACGGACCGTGCCCAGGTAGCGGCCGAGCAGCTGCACGACCCTGGCCTGTCCGGGCGCGACCGCCATCAGCCCGCTCAGCAGCAGGACGGCGACGAAGATGAGCGCGACCCCGACCCCGATCAGGGCCGGCGAGCCCTGCTCGCCCTGGGCGATGAGCACCGCGACCCCCGCCGCGGTCAGCAGCAGGGCCAGCCCCACGATGGGCCACCCCGACGCCTCCAGCGGACGCCGCTCGCTCACCTGCGGTGCGGGCATGTCCACCGCGACCTCGTCCAGCTTCTCCATGGCGACCATCGTTCCTCCAGGGGGCTCATCCGATGGCACCACCATAGCAAAGTGATATCACTTTTCAAACCCTCATCTGACGGAAGGACGCCTATCCGGCGCGGTCGGCCGGCTCGGCGAAGTAGCGCTGGGCCGGCCCCGAACCCGGCGCAGCGGCCACCGGCCGGAGGGTGTTCGCCAGGACGTCTCGGCGGGCGGCGTTCAGCCGAAAACGGTTTCCCGGCCTGGTGGCCGAACCTCTAGCGTGTACGTCATGGCGACCCAGGTGATCGTGCTCAACGGCGGGTCCAGTGCGGGCAAGTCCACGATCGCCCGGCATCTGCAGGCCGTCCTGCCGCGACCGTGGCTCACGTTCGGCGTCGACTCGCTCATCGAGGCGATGCCGCGGTCCATGCAGGCCTCGGACACGGGGCTCGAGTTCGCCGCCGACGGCGGCGTGAGCGTCGGCGCGGACTTCATGGCGCTGCAGTCGGCGTGGATGGAAGGGATCGCCGCGATGGCCCGTGCCGGCGCCCCCGTGATCATCGATGACGTCTTCCTCGGCGGGGCGCATTCACAGCGGCGTTGGCAACGAGCACTCGGCGGGCTGGACGTCCTGTGGGTCGGCGTCCGGTGCGACAGCACGACCGCCGCCGAGCGCGAGAAGGCCAGAGGAGACCGCATCACGGGAATGGCGGCGACACAGGCCACGGTGGTCCACGAAGGTGTGCGCTACGACCTGGAGGTCGACACCACCCGAACCGCCTCCCTCACCTGCGCCCAGACCATCGCCGCCCACCTGCGATCCCCCGGCGAAGACCACCTCCCGCCGGAAGCAGGAAAGTAAGAGGGTGCGCCCCCGCGGACCGCACCCTCCAGGGGCGAACACCGGGACAAGCGCAACTTCATCACGATGCCGGCTGCATGCCCGGCCGACCGGCTTGCGGCCGAACGGTTCGGCGGGCGTGCAGCCTGCGCGAATCGAAGAGTCGCAGGAGTTCGTCACTTGCCGGCGAGCCGGAACCAGACCGCGCGCCCGGCTGCGGTCTCGTACCATCCCCAGTCCGTCGCCACCTCTTGCAGTAACCACAGGCCGCGCCCGCCGTCGTCGTCCAGCCTGACCTCCGGGCACACGGTGGGTCTGCTGGTCCACGAGCCGCCGTCGATCACGTCGATGTGGAGCGTTCCATCGTGTTCGGCCACGACGATGGTGATCCGTCCGGCGGGGCACCGTCCGGAGTCGGAGTACCGCACCGAGTTGGTGACCAACTCGGTCACCAACAGCAGCGCGGCGTCCGTCTGTGGATGATCGGTGCCGTCGAGCAGGCCACGCACACAGCTCCGGGCTCGGGGGACGGCCGCGATCTGCGCAGGAAGGTCAACCTGCCCCAGCAGCCCGAGCGCCTTCACCGCACTCCCTTCACGAGCCGCTCCGACACCAATCGACCCCAGTCCGGGCGCCGCCGCGTGCGTCCACCCGCCTTCGCATTGCCTCCTCGGCTGGACCTTGCCGCAGGACGGTCCGGTGGAACGAAGATCTCCAGACTCGGCCGTTCCCCCGGCGGCAGCCGGACGACCGAGTCGAACCCGAGATCGTCCAGCTCCGCTGCCAGCTCAACCAGGCGGACCTTCCAACCCGGCGTCTTGCCGCTGCCCATGTACTCACCTGTCCTTCCGTCCAGATCGACCGGATTGTTCTCATGCCATGGCCTTGATCGGCTCATGGCCTTGCAACACCACCTGATGGTCCACCTGTGTACGCTGAGTTAGCAAGCGATTCTGCAAAGTTACTAGCGGTCGTACCTTCTCGGTTTCCCTGTGGCGAGAAGTGACGGGCGGCACACTGTTCGTAGTCGATCGGGAGGTTGTTGCGGTGGGACGTGGCCCCACGGTGCGGCGCCGGCGTCTCGCCGGCGAGCTGCGCAGATTGCGTGAGCGTCATGCGATGACGATCGAGGAGGTCGCAGAGCAGGTCGGTTGGTCCACGGCGAAGCTTTCGCGGGTCGAGACGGCGAGGGTC
The DNA here is from genome assembly GCF_014646695.1 of Sphaerisporangium melleum. Classification (GTDB taxonomy): domain Bacteria; phylum Actinomycetota; class Actinomycetes; order Streptosporangiales; family Streptosporangiaceae; genus Sphaerisporangium; species Sphaerisporangium melleum. The sequence goes on along the minus strand of NZ_BMNT01000006.1, from coordinate 76,556 downwards.
GGGATCACGTCGCCAGATCTCACCCGTCTGCTGGACCTGTACGAGCTGGACGGGCACAAGAGGGCGGCGCTGCACGGTTTGGCCAGAGCGGCGCGAACCAAGGGTTGGTGGGACGCCTACTCCGACTCGCTACCGAGTGACTACGCGACCTACATCCAGCTCGAAGCGGAGGCGGCATTCGTCCGAAGCTTCGACGGCATGCTCGTGCACGGTCTCCTCCAGACGGAGGACTATGCCCGCGAGGTCATTCGATCTTCCTTGATGGCGTTGTCCCCGCCCGCAGAGGTGGAGCGTCGGGTCGAGGTTCGAATGACCCGCCAGAAACTCCTGCTGGCCGAAGACGATCCACTCCGGTTCTGGGCGGTGATCGAAGAAGCGGCTCTCTTGCGCCATGTCGGCTCGGCCTCGGTGATGCGCGAGCAGTACGCCAAGCTCCTTGAGTTCGCGGCCCGGGACAACATCACGATTCAGGTACTGCCGATCGCCGTTGGGGCGCATCCGGCCACTGCAGGGAGCTTCGCCATCCTGGAGTTTCGGGAGCCGCATGACCCCAATGTCGCCTATGTGGAAAATATGACGAGCATCTTGTACGTAGAGGGGGATGTCGAGTTGTATCGATATACCCTCGCATTCGATCACCTGCGGGCGGCTGCGCTCAGTCCTGACGCGTCACGGGCTCTGATCGGCGATCTGGCTGAGCGGTCTCAGAGTGTGGCGGCAGGAGCGGAGTGATCTGGTGGACGTATCCCACGTTGTGTGGCGTAAGAGCAGCTACAGCGGCGATGGCCCCAACTGCCTGCAGGTGGCCAGCGCTTGGGAGGAGGCATCCGCCGACTTACGGGATCATCTAGGCGTACTCCTGATACGTGACTCCAAGGTCACCGGCGGTCCCGTCTTGACCGTTGGTCCCTGCGCATGGGCTGCGTTCCGCGCAGGAGTCCAGTCGGGTGCGTTCGGAGATCCGGTCTGATCTCGCGCGACCCAGGAGGACCTGCCCGGTGGACGGCCATCTCGACCCGATCAGATAGGCACGTGATCGCGCAGGGGCGCGAAATCCATGAGGGGATGGAGTGCTGCGGCGGGTATGGAAATCTCCCAGGTGAGTCGGCGCGAGTCCAGTCGAAGCAACGCTGACGGCGGGCGGTGCCTGGAAGTCGGTGTCTGTCGCGAGACCATGTGCGGCCGAGCTCCCCGGGTTACGGCGGACTCTTCCTGGTCCCTGACTCCGCGCGTCGGGACGCTCGTGCGGGGTTTCCAAGGTGGAAGGGTCCTTCTTGGGGGGGGTGTCAGGTGGGGAGGAGGGCGTCGACTACGGCGGTGAGGGGGAGGGCCTTGTGGGAGAGGTGGCCGGAGGTGGCGAGTTCGGCGAGGCCGTGGGCGGTGGCGAGCACGGCGACCATCGCGGCCTCGCGCGGGTCGTGGTCCTGGCCGGACGCGGGGTTTCCGCCGTCGGCGCAGGTCAGAGCGCCCCGGTAGGCGGGGGCGTCCCTGTGGGCGGGGGCGTCCTGGCGGGCGGGGGCGTCCCGGTCGTGGCCGTTCGCCGCGGTCTCGTCTTCGGGGCCGGACGGTCCGCCTGCGACGGAGGGCGGGAGGATCTCGGCCACGATCAGTTCCACGGCGCGGTCCATCGCGGTTTCCAGGGCCGGGTGGTGGCCGGCGAGGAACTTCGCGTGGAAGACCAGGCGGTACTCCTCGGGGTGGGCCACGGCGTACCCCGCGTAGGCGAGGTAGAGGGCCCGCAGGCGTTCGCGGCGGCTCTCGCGTCCGCGCACCGCTGAGGCGACGTGGTCGGTGAGGTCGCCGAGGACCCGCTCGGCGAGCGCCGCGAGCAGGGCGGTCTTGTCGGCGAAGTGCCGGTAGGGAGCGGTGCGCGACACCCCGGACAGGTCGCCGACCGCGCGCAGCGTCACGGCGTCCAGGCCCTCGGCGCGCAGCAGCGTAAGGGCGCTTTCGACCAGGCGGGTCCTGGTGTCGTCCACCACGCCCCCAACCTTCTCACAGCCAGGCATGTTGACAACGTCAACCTCGCTGGTCGAGACTGCGGGAGACGATGCCGCCCATGAGCACCGGGAGTGCCATGAAAATCGTGGTGAACGGCGTGCGCACCGAACTCGACACCGGCCCCGACGAGCCGATGGTGGACGTACTGCGTGACGAACTGGGCCTCACCGGGACCAAGGCGGTGTGCCGCACCGGTGTCTGCGGCGCCTGCACGGTCATGGTCGAGGGCGAGCCGCGGCTGAGCTGCCTGATGCCCGCCGCCGCGGCCGAGGAGCAGGAGGTGACCACGGTCGAAGGGCTCGACCACCCCGTCCAGCGGGCCTTCGCCGCGCACGACGGGCTGCAGTGCGGCTACTGCACGCCCGGCCTGGTCGTCGAGGCCGCCGCGTTCGTGGACGGCTGGCGGGCCGGGCACGGGGACGTCGCCCCGCCCCGCGAGACCATCGCCGCCGCCATGGCCGGCCACCTGTGCAGATGCGGGGCCTACGAGGGCATCCAGGCGGCGATCGCCGCGGCCTGCCGGGGCGAGCACGACGGCGACGCGGTCACCCCGGCCCGCGTGGAGGCGATGGACAAGGTCACCGGCCGCGCCCGCTACACCACCGATGTGCGGCTCGACGGCCAGCTGGAAGGGGTGATCATCCGCGCCACCCGGGCCCACGCGCGCGTCACCTCCGTCCGCGCCGCCGCCGCCCACGTCGTCGACCTGCTGCCGTCCGACCGTGTCGTGCGCTACGCCGGCCAGCCGATCGCCGCGGTCGCCGCGCCCACCCGGCGGGAGGCGCTGGCCATCGCGGCCGGGGCCGAGATCGGCTACGAGCCGCTGCCCGCTGCGCTCGACGACGCGCCGGACGCGCCGGACGTCTACGGCGAGGACGAGCGGAAGAAGGCCCCCAACCACAGCGAGGGGCCGACCATGTCCGCCCCCTGGAACGGCAACGTGCGCGGGCCGTTCAACCGGATGAGCAAGCGCGGACGTACCGCGGCCCAGCGCGTCGAGGCGGCGCGCGCCGCCGGCGACCCGGGCCTGGTGGCCGGCACCTTCACCACGGCCGTGCAGGTGCACACGCCGCTGGAACCGCACGCCTGCGTGGCCCGATGGGACGAGGACGGCGCACTGCACCTGCACATGTCCACCCAGGCCATCGAAATGGTCGCCGCGCAGGCGGCCAAGCGATGGGGACTGCCCGCCGACAAGGTCCGCGTCGTCGCCGAGCACGTCGGGGGCGGCTTCGGCGCCAAGGCGGGCGTCACCGCCGAGACCGTGGCGGCCGTCGAGCTCGCGCGGGCCTGCGGCGTGCCGGTGCGCGTCGTGCTCGGCCGCGACGAGGAGCTCACCACCGCAGGCAACCGCCCCGGCACCCGCACCGAGATCGCGCTGCTCACCGACGGCGAGGGGAACCTGTCCGCGCTCACCGTGGACGTCCACGCGCGCGGCGGCGTCGCCGTCGGGTCGGGCGTCGCGGTGATGGCCCGGCTGATGTACGGCAGGGCGCCCCGCCGGCTGCGCGACTACGACGTGGTGACCAACGAGCCGCCCGCCGCGCCGTTCCGCGGCCCCGGGGCGCCGCCCCTGCTGTGGGCGCTGGAGCAGACGGTGGACGAGACCGCGCACCGCCGCGGCGAGGACCCGATCGCGCTGCGCCGGCGCTGGGACGGCAACCCCAAGCGGCAGGCCCTGTACGAGGTCGCCGCCGCGCTGCCCGCCTGGACCGGCCGGCCCGCCACCGGCTCGCAGACCGGGCGCCTGCGGCGCGGCGTCGGCGTGGCCGCCGCCAACTGGATGTACATGCTGGACCCCGGGACCGAGGTCGAGCTGACCGTCGAGGGCGGCGTGGTGGTCGCCCGCACCGCCACCCAGGACATCGGGACGGGGGTCCGCACCGTCATCGCCTCGGTGGTGGCGGCGGAGTTGGACCTGCCGGCCGAGCGGGTGCGCGTCGAGATCGGCCGCACCGGCGTGGTGCACGGCCCGGGTGCGCTCGGCAGCCGCAGCACCGCCTCGGTGGCCCCGGCCGCTCGCGACGCGGCGCGCCGGCTGCGCCAGGCGGGCCTCACTGAAGGCACCCGCGTGGTGGGCAAGCGCCGCCGCGACCGGAGGGGTTATGTCACCCCGTTCGCGGTCGGCGGCATGGCGATCGGCCGGGGGTTCAGCGGCGCGGTCCACGTCACCGAGGTCGAGGTGGACACCCGCCTCGGCACCGTCCGGCCGCTGCGCGTGTGGGCCGGCATCGCGGCCGGGCACATCTACGCCGAGGGCCCGGCGCGCGGCCAGTGCGAAGGCGGCGTCGTCCAGGGGTTGGGGTACGCGCTGTACGAGGAGCGGCATGTCGACCCGGTGACCGGCGTCGTCCTGACCGCCAACCTGGACGACTATCAGATTCCCGGCATCGCGGACTGTCCGGAGATCGACGTGCACTTCCACCAGGAGGGCTGGGACCACGTCAACGGGCAGGGCGTCGGCCTCGGCGAGGTGTCCACGATCGGCGTGGCCGCCTCGGTCGGCAACGCCGTGTACAACGCCACCGGGTGGCGGCCCCGCGACCTGCCCATCCGCCCCGACCGGCTCATCGAAGGGATGTACGGCCGATGATCACCCTCAGCGACATCGGGGCGGCGGCACTCGGCGGCGGCGAGCTGCGCGCCGGGGGCACCGACCTGATGTCCCGCCCCGCCGCCGGGCCGCACATCGACCTGCGCGGCCTGCCCGAGCTGTCCGGCGTCACCTGGCTCCCCGACGGCTCGGTGCGCATCGGCGCGCTCACCACGATCGCGGCGCTCGCCGCGGACGAGCGGATCGCCGCCGCCCACCCCTGTCTGGCACTGGCCGCGGCGGCCCTGGCCACCCCGCAGATCAGGTCGGTGGCCACCGTCGGCGGCAATCTGCTGCAGCGCAACCGCTGCGCCTACTTCCGCAACCCGGCGTTCTCCTGCTTCCAAAGCGGCGGCAACGGCTGCCCGGCGCGCGCCGGGCACACCCTGCGCGCCGCCGTCGTCGACAGCGGGCCGTGCGTGGCCCCGCATCCGTCGTCGCTGGCCGTGGCGCTGCTCGGCTGCGAGGCGACGGCGGAGGTGGACGGCACCGCCCCGTTCCCGGTCGGCGAGCTGTACGGGGACGGCTCCGACCCGACCCGCGACCACCTGCTCCCGCCGGGCGCCGTCCTGCTCGCCGTCACGCTGCCGCCGCCGCAGGAGGGGGAGCGCGCGGCCCACCATCGGACGGCCGGGCGGGCCCTGGCCGAATGGCCGCTGGTGGAGGCGGCGGCGCGGCTCGTCGTGGCGGACGGGCGGGTGACCTTCGCCCGGGTGAGCGTCGGCGGGGTCGCGCGGGTGCCGCTGCGCCTCACCGAGGTCGAGGACGCGCTGCTGGCCGGCGAGCCGCTCGAACGGGCGGCGGAGCTGGCCGCCACCCGCTGCGCACCGTCCGGGCAGAACGCCTACAAGGTCGCCCTGCTCACCGGGACCGTGCTTGAGGTCCTGGAACGAGCCTGGGCACCGGCGGGGTGAGCCGGCGGAACGCCGCCACCGCCTCGGCGTGCCGTTCGAGCAGCACCTCGACCAGTTCGGGCGCGGCGCCCAGGGGAGCGGCCACCACCTGCGCCCCGGCGGCCAGGGTGGTGCGGCGCACCTTGTCGGCGAAGTACCCCGGGGCCAGCAGGTACGGCGCCACCACGACGCGGGAGGGGCGTCCCGGCCCGTCGCCGAGCAGGCCGCGGACGGCCTCCTCCGGAGTGGGGGAGGCGGCCGAGGCGTAGGCGGGGGTGACCGAGTGCCAGCGGCGGGCGTGCGCCCAGTCGCGGGCCATCGCCGCGACCACGGCGTTGGCGCCGGCGTCGCTCGACCCCGCCGAGACCAGCACCACGGCCGTCCCGGGGTCGCCGATCTCGACGCCGGCCTCGGCCAGGCGCCGCTCCAGCGCGGCCACCAGCAGGGGATGCGGGCCGAGCGCCGCGCCCTGGTGCACCAGTAGCGGCGGCCTTCGGACGCCGTCGCCGCGTTCCTCGTGGCCGCCTGGGCCCCAGGCCCCGGAAGATGGGCGATGCGCCGGATCGCCGGGCGGGGCGGCGCGGCGGGCGCGCTCCTCGCGCAGGGCCGCAGGGATGTCGACCCGGCTGTGGTAGGCCTCGGTGAGCAGCAGCGGCAGCACCACCGCCCGGTCGAGCGGGGTCAGCGCCTCGCGCAGCGTCGGCCGCGCGTGGTCCAGGTAGGCCGGGTGGACGGCCAGGCCGGGGCGGGCGCGCCGCACCCGCTCCAGCAGGGCCTCCACCGTGGCGGAGGCGCGCGGGTCGCGAGACCCGTGCGCCACCGCCACCAGCGGCGGGACCCGCCCTGGCAGGACGATCGGGGACCCGTGCCGCCGCGGCGGGCGGAACGGGCCGGGTGCGGAGAGCGGGGAGGTCAGGACGGCACCTTCACGGCTTGGGGCTCGACCACGGCGGGCTCCGCCGTTTCGGGCCTCACCACTTCGCCGTGACCACTTCGGGCGTCACGGCTTCGGGCGTCGTGGTTTTTCGGGGTCACAGGTGGATGCCGCACTCGGTCTTGCCGAGGCCGGCCCAGCGGCCGCTGCGCGGGTCCTCGCCGGGGGCGACCTGGCGGGTGCAGGGCCCGCAGCCGATCGACGGGTAGCCGTCGTAGTGCAGCGGGTTGATCAGCACGCCGTTGTCGGCCATGTAGTTGTCGACGTCGTCCTGCGTCCAGCGGGCGATCGGGTTGACCTTGACCATCTGGCGCTTGGCGTCCCACTCGACGACCTTGGTGCCGGCGCGGGTGGGCGACTCGTCGCGGCGGATGCCGGAGATCCACGCCAGGTAGGGCTCCAGGGCGCGGTTCAGCGGCTCGACCTTGCGCAGGTAGCAGCACAGGTCGGGGTTGCGGCCGTGCAGGCGCGGGCCGAGGTCGCGGTCCTGCTCGGCGACGGTCCTGGACGGCATCACGTTGATCACGTTGACGTCGTACACCTGCTGGACGGCGTCCCGCGTGCCGATGGTCTCGGCGAAATGGTAGCCGGTGTCGATGAACAGCACGTCCACGCCGGGCTTCACCCTGCTCACCAGGTCGATCAGCAGGGCGTCGCTCATCGAGGAGGTCAGGCACAGCCGGTCGCCGAAGGTGGCCGCCGCCCAGCGGATGATCTCGCGGGCGGGGGCGTCTTCGAGGAACTCGGCCGCTGACTCGACGATGCCGCGCAGGTCGAGCACGCCGCGCTGTCGCTCCAGACCGGCTTCGATCTCCACAAGTGTCATGACTCGCTCACAATCGTCGATCTCAGATGGGTGCGGGCGCCTGCGGGTGTGGGGGATCCCGCGGCTCGTCCGCCGCTCATGAACGCACGCCGATGCCGATGAACTTCAGCCGGAACGCGCGGGCGCACGAGCGGCAGTACCAGCCGCCGTCGCCCTCGTAGGGCTCGAGGTCCTCCTCACCGCAGTAGGGGCAGTGGAAGGGGACCGCGCGCTCGCTCACGTGAGGTCGCTCTCGTCGGCCCGCTGGACCCATTCGGCGAAGGTCTCCCCGTCGCCGCGCTGGCTCTGGAAGTTCTTCAGGACGCGCTCGACGTAGTCGGGCAGCTCGTCGGCGGTCGCCTTGAGCCCGCGGACCTTGCGCCCGAAGCCGGGGTTGACGCCGAGCGACCCGCCCAGGTGGATCTGGAAGCCCTCCACCTGCCGGCCGTCGGCGCCGGTGACGAGCTGGCCCTTCAGCCCGATGTCCGCCGTCTGGATGCGGGCGCAGGAGTTCGGGCAGCCGTTGACGTTGATGGTGAGCGGCTGGTCGAAGTCGGGCAGCCGCTCCTCCAGCTCGTCGATCAGCCGGGAGGCCAGGCCCTTGGTCTCCACGATCGCGAGCTTGCAGTACTCGATGCCGGTGCAGGCCATGGTCTGGCGGCGGAAGGTGCTCGGGGTGACCTGCAGGTCGGCGGCCTCCAGCTCGGCCACGACACCGTCCACCTGGCCGGGGGCGACGTCCAGGATGACCATCTTCTGCTCGACGGTGGTGTGCACCCGGTCGGACCCGTGCCGCTCGGCGATGTCGGCGATCAGGCGGAGCTTATCGCCGTCCAGCCGGCCGACCTTCGGCGCGAAGCCGACGTAGAAGTTGCCGTCCTTCTGCCGGTGGACGCCCACGTGGTCGCGGCGGCCGCCCCGGGGAAGCTCCGGCGCCGGCCCGTCCGGCAGCGGGTAGCCGAGGTACTCCTTCTCCAGCACCTCGCGGAACCGCTCGACGCCCCAGTCGTTGACCAGGAACTTGATGCGGGCGCGGTGGCGGAGCCGGCGGTAGCCGTAGTCGCGGAAGATGCCGATGACCCCGGCCCACACCTCGTGCACCTGGTCGGGACGGACGAACGTGCCGAGCCGCTTGGCCAGCATCGGGTTGGTGGACAGGCCGCCGCCCACCCACAGGTCGTAGCCCGGCTCGCCGTGCTCGTCCACCACCCCGACGAACGCCACGTCGTTGATCTCGTGCACCGTGCAGTGCGCGGGGCAGCCGCTCATCGCCGACTTGAACTTGCGGGGGAGGTTGGAGTACGCCTGGTCGCCGATGTAGCGGGCGACGGTGTCCTCGATCTGCGGGGTCGCGTCGATCACCTCGTCGGCGTCGATGCCGGCCAGCGGGCAGCCGAGCATGACGCGCGGGGTGTCGCCGCAGGCCTCGGTGGTGGACAGGCCCACCGCCTCCAGGGCCTCCCAGATCGCGGGCACCGACTCGACGTCGATCCAGTGGAGCTGGATGTTCTGCCGGTCGGTCACGTCGGCCGTGCCCCGGGCGTACCGCTCGGAGATGTCGGCGATCGTGCGGAGCTGGGCCAGGTTCAGCCGGCCGCCGTCGATGCGCACCCGCAGCATGAAGTAGCGGTCGTCGAGCTCCTCGGGCTCCAGGATCGCCGTCTTGCCGCCGTCGATGCCGGGCTTGCGCTGGGTGTACAGGCCGTACCAGCGGAACCGGCCGCGCAGGTCGGCGGGGTCGATGGAGTCGAAGCCCTGCTTGGAGTAGATGTCGATGATCCGCTGACGGACGTTGAGCCCGTCGTCGTTGCGCTTGTTCTCTTCGTTCTTGTTGAGCGGCTCGCGGTAACCGAGAGCCCATTGACCTTCACCACGCGGGCGCTTGTGGTGGCGGCTGGCAGGCCGGGGCGGGCTGGTCATGGGGCGTCCTTTGCCGAGAATGGTCGTCGGGTTCACGGACGCTCGTGAGCAGGCAGCCCAGGGCCATGGTGGGGCAGGGGCGGGCATGAAAAAGACGCCTGTCACGCGCCCGTGTTGGCGAGAGTCAACAGGGGGCGACGGTCAACGGGCGTCACTACAGATGGCACTGCGGACACGCAGGAAGTCGACGTGGCGTCGCACGACGAGAAGCGGGTCCGCTGGCATGCCCCAAACGATACCCCCCGTCCGGCCGATGTCCAATATCGGGTCCACACTTTGGGATAGGGTGCCCTGTTCGCCAAGGGTTACCCCAGTCTGCGAGGGGTGCAGCCGGCCCCAGAACGACGAGACTGGGCGGGGACGAAACGGGTAGGGGCGGGAGCCCCCGGCGTACACGGCGGGTGGCGGACGGGGTCAGGCGGACGCGGGCCAGGAGGCCGCGCGCGCCGGGACGGGCGGCCGGCCGGGACAGAGCGGGCCGGCGAACGACGGGGCCGGCGACATCCAGGCCGTCGCGGTCTCGCCGCGCACCTCCAGGGCGGTGCCGGCGAGGCGGCGGCGCTGGGTCGCGAGCAGGCAGAAGTCGAGCGCCGGTCCGCGCACCAGGTCGGCGGCGCCGGCCGGGCCGCTGGTCCACGGCACGCCGCCGGGCAGCGTCAACTCCACCCGCACCGGTCTCACGGGCGCCGCCAGGCCGCGCACGGCGAAGCCGTACGGCATGGCCCGCACGCAGATCGCCGCCACGTGGCGCAGCCGGGCGGTCGGCGCCCGCGCGATGCCGAGGGCGTCCGCGACGTCCTGCCCGTGCGCCCAGGTCTCCATCAGCCGGGCCGTGACGAAGGACGCCGCGGACATGCCGGGGCCGTACCAGGGCAGCCGGATCCGCGCGTCGAGCCCCTCGAAGGCCGCCAGGCTGCGGGCGCGGGCGGTGCGGAACCAGTCGAAGACCTGCGCGGGGGACAGGCTGCGCACCGCGACGGCGATCTCGTCCACCGCGGAGTCGCCGCGGGCCGTCAGCGCGGGCAGCGCGGCGAGGAACGCCTCGGGATCGGTCGCCGCCGTGGTCGCCGCGTCGTCGAACCATGCGAGGTGCCCGATGTGGTCGCGTACCGCCCAGCCTTCCGCCGGGGCGGGCGGCTCCCACGCGTCGGGGCCGAGCGTCCGGATCATGGCCGTCAGCTCGGCGGTCTCCGCCCGCAGATCGGTGAGCAGCTCCGCCATGGAGACGGCCACGGGCACCTCCGCGTCGCGTGTGCTGGAGCGTCAGCGTAACGGAGTCGTGTCTTCCGAGGAACAGTGGGAAAATGGTGGCGTGATCTGCGAAGAGTGCAAAGATCACCGGCATGACGACTGCCGGGGCGGTTCGTGGTGCGACTGCCAGCACCGGTCGTCGCAGGAGCCGCGTGAGAGCCTCCTCGTCTGGCGCCACACCGGCTAGGGCCGGTCGGCCGCCGGCCCCTCCACGACGGCCGCGAGACCGTCGAGCAGCACGCTCAGCCCCCGTTCGAACAGCCGGTCCAGGTCGAGGTCGTAACCGGTCTCGGCCAGGGCCGCCATGAGCCCGGCGAAGGCCGGGTGGCGACCGTCGGCGGCCATCGAGCCCAAGGCCGCGCTCTGCCGGTCCATCCACTCCTCTCCCGACAGGCCGGTGGCCGCCTGGGCCTGTGCCTCCCGCTCCAGGTGCACGGCCAGGCCCTGGACGTGGTTGTACAGCAGCACCTGGATGTCGAGGGTGAGCTCCGGGCCGAGGCCCCGGCCCTGGAGTGCCGACAGGATGCGCTCGCCGTAGGGCAGCTGGTTCGGCAGGGGCAGCGGCCGGGTGAGCGGGGCGATCTGCGCGAGCCAGGGGTGACGGCGGTGCACCGCCCACAGGGCGCGGGCGCCGCCGGCCAGGGCGTCCCGCCAGCCGGACGGGGGTGCGGGCGGTGGGGCGTACTCGCCGAACACCGTGTCGGCCATCAGGAGCACCAGATCGTCCTTGCCGCCGACGTGCCGATAGGACGACATGGTGGCCACGCCGAGCCGGGCGGCCACCGCTCGCATGGACAGCCCGTCCAGCCCTTCGGCGTCGGCGATCTCGATCGCGGCGCGCACCACCCGCTCACGGGTCAGCTCCCGCTCGGGCCGGCCCGCCTCCGTCTGGTCCTCCTCCGTGCCCCGCCCGGGCGACGGGCGTGGAGGGCGGCCGGACGGCCGGCTTCCGCCGGCAGGGCTTCCGGCGACCGGCCCGATTTCCTGGGCCGGCGGGGCGGCCCGCGCGGCTCCCGGGGCGGCCGGGGCGACGACCGTGCCGACGCGTGGGAGGGCCTGGACGAGCCCCTGCTGCCGCAGCGTGGCCATGGCTTTGGTCGCCGTCGCGAGCGCGACGCCGTACCGCCCGGCGATCTGCCTGGTCGAGGGCACCCGGTCGCCCGGCGCGAGCCCTCCCTCGGTGATCCGCCGCCGGATGTCGGCGACGATGCGCAGGTACGGCGGCTCGTCGGTCTCCCGCACGCTCCCGCCCTCCTCTCTCTGTACTAGTACAGAATCTAGCAACCGACCATGCACGACCCTGCTGTACTAGCACAGAATCACAGGTCAACGCCTTGTGTGCCTACTGTGTACGCTGTACATTCCTCGATGTCCACCTAGTACAGAGGAGACGCAGATGACCACCGTGCTCATCTCCGGCGCGAGCGTTGCCGGCCCGGCCCTGGCGTACTGGCTGCACCGCCACGGCCTCACCCCCACCATCGTGGAGCGGGCGCCCGCGCTGCGCGCCGGCGGCCAGGCGATCGACGTCAGGGGAGCGGCGCTGGACGTCGCGGCGCGCATGGACCTGCTGGAGCCGCTGCGCGCCGTGCGCACCCGGACGCGTGGAATGTCGGTCCTGGACGCCGACGGCAACGAGATCATGCGCTCCACCGAGCACGCCTACAGCAGCGGGCGGCTGGACGGCGACGACATCGAGGTGCTCCGAGAGGACCTCGTCGGGCTGCTGTACGAGCGGACCGCCGGCAGTGCCGAGTACATGTTCGACGACTCGATCACCGCCATCGAGCAGGACGAACAGGGGGTGCGGGTCGAGTTCGAGCGGAGCGGGTCCCGCAGGTTCGACCTGGTGGTCGGCGCCGACGGGCTGGACTCGACGGTGCGGCGGCTGGCGTTCGGGCCCGAGTCCCACTTCGCCCACCATCTCGGCACCTACCTGGCCGTGTTCACCGCGGAGAACTTCCTCGGCCTGGCCGACTGGCAGGTGTGGATCCGCGACGGGGACGCGGGCGCGGGGCTCTACCCGGCCCGGGACAACACCGAGCTGCGGGTCAACCTCGGCTTCACGTCCGGGCCGCTGGATCACGACCACCGCGACCCCGGCGCCCAGCGGGCGCTGCTCGCCGAGCGGCTGGGGTCGATGCGCTGGGAGATCCCGCGCCTGCTCAAGGCCATGTGGCAGGCGCCCGACTTCTATTTCGACGCGATGGCGCAGATCCGGCTCGACTCCTGGTCGCGGGGACGGGTCACCCTGGTCGGCGACGCCGGCTACTGCGCTTCGCCGCTGTCGGGTCAGGGCACGAGCCTCGCGCTGGTCGGCGCGTACGTGCTGGCCGCCGAGCTGGCCGCGGCGGATGGCGACCACCGCCGGGCGTTCGTGGAGTACGAGCGGCGCATGCGGCCCTTCGCCGAGGCCAACCAGGCGCTGGCCACCGAGAACCCAGGCGGGCCCGCCTCGCCGGAGTCGGTCGACGCGGCGAAGAACGCGATCTCACTGGACGGCTGAGGGGGACTTACTCGATGGCTGACCTGCGGTTATGTGGCGTTTGTCATGGTTTGTCGGGCTATTATGAGAGATCGCACGGCTCGGGACAGATAACAGGGCCGGTCCCGGGGTAGACGCCACGCAAGGAGATCGTTACACGGTGGGGTCGTGGTGGCGCCATGGAATCTAGCGAGGGAACCGCCGGGTTCACCCGCCGGGGTGATCGCTTCCCTGATATGGTTCCTGCGCTCGAAACGGGCAGGGCTTGTCCGTCGCCCACCCCGGCAGAGGGAAGCGAGAAGCCGCTCTCTTCGGAGAGCGGAGGAGTCATGACGTCCACCGATGCCTCGGCCAGGTCGCCTCGCCCACGGGGCCGGCGGGCCCGCTGGCGGCTGGTCCGGGCGATGGCGCAGCGAAACGCCGCCGCCCGTCTTTCCGTCGTGCGCGGGTCGAAGACCTGGGGCGACCTGCGAACCTCCCGTCTGTGGGCGCTGGTCCGCGCGACCACGGTCTCCGGGTTCAACTTCCGGGTCACCGGCCTGGCCGGCGAGGCCGCGTTCTTCGCGCTGCTGTCGCTGCCCCCGTTCGTGCTCGGCCTCATCGGCCTGCTCGGGCACATGGGCGGCGTCCTCGGCCCCGGCACCGTCGCCGAGACCCGCGGGTGGGTGCTGAAGCAGTCACAGCTGCTGTTCACCGGCAACACCGTCGACCGGGTGGTGCGGCCACTGCTGGACGACGTGCTGCGCGGCGGCCAGGTGTCGCTGATCTCGGTGGGCTTCCTGCTCGCCCTGTGGTCGGGGTCGCGCGCGCTGTTCGTCTACGTCGACCTGATCTCGATCGCCTACGGGCTCGGCGAGACCCGCGGCATCATCCGCACCCGCATCCTGTCGTTCGGGCTCTACCTCGCGGCGCTGCTCATCGGCCTGATCGTCATCCCGGTGCTGGTGATCGGCCCGACGATCCTGTCCGAGGCGCTGCCGCAGTACAGCGGGATGGTCGCGGTGCTGTACTGGCCCGTGGTGGTCATCGGCTCGGTGCTGGTGCTCACGCTGCTGTACCACGTGAGCGTCCCCGTGCGCACCCGCTGGTGGCGCGAGGTGCCCGGCGCGCTGCTGGCGCTGCTCATCTGGATCGTCTGCGCGGTGGTGCTACGCGAGGTGCTGGCCGCGTGGTTCTCGCCGCTGTCCATCTACGGCTCGCTCGCCGCGCCCATCGCCGTGCTGCTGTGGCTGTACATCACCGCGCTCGCGGTGCTCATCGGGGCCACGCTCAACGCGGAGGTCGACCGGCTGTGGCCGGGTGGCGGGCTCGGCAGAAAGCCCGAGTCCGCTATCGTCTAAGCGTCGAAACGCGACGTGACTGGCGCGTCTGGGTGGGCCACCACCGGGGAGCGAAGAGGTCGGGGGCCGGGCGCCTGGGTCTCCGCGTTAGCCAACGAAGGGGTTAGGGCCATGAGTTCTCTCGCGAACGTGGACCCGGAGATCGCCGAGCTGATCAAGGCGGAGGAGCGCCGCCAGGCCGACACCGTCAAGCTGATCCCCTCGGAGAACTACGTCTCCAGGGCCGTGCTCGAGGCCACCGGCACCGTCCTCACCAACAAGTACTCCGAGGGCTACGCCGGTAAGCGGTACTACGAGGGTCAGCAGGTCATCGACCAGATCGAGACGCTGGCCATCGAGCGGGCGAAGGCGCTGTTCGGCGTCACGCACGCCAACGTCCAGCCGTACTCCGGCTCGCCGGCCAACCTGGCGATCTACATGGCCTTCCTGAACCCCGGCGACACGGTGATGGGCATGGGCCTGCCGTTCGGCGGCCACCTGACCCACGGCTGGTCGGTCTCGGCCACCGGCAAGTGGTTCACCCCGGTCCGGTACGGCGTGCGCAGGGACACTGGCCGCATCGACATGGACGAGGTGCGCGCCCTGGCGCTGGAGCACCGTCCCAAGCTGATCTTCTGCGGTGGCACCGCCATCCCGCGCACGATCGACTTCCCGGCGTTCGCCGAGATCGCCCGCGAGGTCGGCGCGGTGCTGGCCGCCGACATCGCCCACATCGCCGGTCTGGTCGCCGGCGGCGCCCACCCCTCGCCGGTCGGGCACGCCGACGTCATCTCCACCACCACGCACAAGACGCTGCGCGGCCCGCGCGGCGCCATGCTGATGACCAGCGACGACGAGCACGCCAAGGCGCTGAACAAGGCCGTGTTCCCCGGCTTGCAGGGCGGCCCGCACAACCACACGACGGCCGCCATCGCGGTCGCGCTGCGCGAGGCGTCCACCGACGACTTCCGGGCCTACGCCCAGCAGGTGGTCCGCAACGCCAAGGCGCTGGCCGAGGAGCTCGCGGCGCGCGGCTTCGAGCTGGTGTCGGGCGGCACCGACAACCACCTCGTCCTGATCGACCTGACCTCCAAGGGCGTCGCGGGCAAGCCGGCGGCGCAGGCCCTCGACCGGGCCGGCCTGGAGACCAACTACAACACCGTGCCGTTCGACCCGCGCAAGCCGTTCGACCCGTCCGGCCTGCGCATCGGCACCCCGTCGGTGACCAGCCGCGGCATGGGCGAGGCCGAGATGCGGCAGATCGCGGCCTGGATGGACGAGGTCGTCACGGCGCTGGCCAAGGACGACGCCGAGGAGGTCATCACCCGGGTCCACGGCGAGGTGAGCGAGCTGACCGGCAGGTTCCCGGCGCCGGGCCTGAGCTGACCTTCGGCGCGCCAGGAAATTGTGTTGCCCGGCGCGGCCGGGCCCGCGATAAAGTGGGCCCAGGCCGCGCCGCCTCGCATCTGAGCAGAGGCGGCCAGACGAACGGGAGGTGAGGATCATGCGGGTCTTTCTGAGCATGCCCGTGTCCGTTTCCTCCCGGGTGGCCGCAGCGCGCTGAAGCCGCTGGGCACCCGGTCCTTCCCGAAGGGTGCCCTACGTTGACCGCTTCTGGTCATGATCTTTCTTTCCTCGGCTGGGACGACTCCCTGGCCGCAGGCCTTCCGGGCGGAACCGTCCCCGCCCGTGTCGCCCGCGTCGACCGCGGCACGGCGGACGTCATCGCCGCCGACGGCCACCACCACGCCCGGTACGCCGCGCCGCTTCGGCGGGCGGTCGCGGCCGACCCGGTCGCCCTGCCCTGTGTCGGCGACTGGGCCGCGCTCACCTGGCTGCCCGAGGGCCGCTATGAGCTGGAGGCGATCCTGCCCCGGCGCACCGCCTTCGTCCGCGGCGGGGTGGCGCGCGTCTCGCGGGAGGGCCTGTCCGGCGACTCGCAGGGGCAGGTGCTCGCCGCCAACGTCGACGTGGTGTTCGTCGCAGAGCCCGCCCTGCACGCCACCGACTTCGCCGACCTCGGCCGCATCGAGCGGCTGCTCGCCCTGGCCTGGGAGAGCGGCGCATCGCCCGTCGTGCTGGTCACTAAGGCCGACCTGGTCGGCGAGCACCTGCCGTCCCTGCTGCAGGACGTCGCCGCCGCCGCGCCCGGCGTCGAACTGCACGCGGTCTCCTCGATCACCGGGGAGGGCGTGGAGCTGGTGCGCGCCCACCTGGCCGGTTCCCGGACCGCGGTGATCCTCGGCGCGTCGGGCGCCGGCAAGTCGACCCTGGTCAACGCGCTGGCCGGTGAGCAGGTGATGGAGACCCAGCAGGTGCGCGCGGGCGACGGCCGGGGCCGGCACACCACCGTGCACCGCGAGCTGATCCCGCTGACCGGCGGCGGCCTGGTCATCGACACGCCCGGCATCCGCCGGGTGGGGTTGTACGACATGAGCCAGGGCGTCGACCTGGTCTTCTCCGACATCGAGGACCTGGCCGAGCAGTGCAGGTTCTCCGACTGCGCGCACGAGAGCGAGCCGGGCTGTGCCGTGCTGGCGGCGCTGGAGTCCGGCGAGCTGCCGGAGCGCCGGTTGCAGAGCTGGCGCAAACTGCAGCGCGAGGCCGCCTGGATGGCCCGGCGCGGCGACGCCCGGCTCCAGGCGGAGGCCACCCGGCAGTGGAAGATCATCCACAAGTCCGTGCGGGGGAGGTACCGCCCCTGACGGCCGGTGCCCCCGCCGCGCCACGGCGGGGGACCGGCGTGCCGGGGGAGTGGCGCCGCGGGGCTCGCCGCGCGTCCGGCCCGCCCTGGTCACCTGGCCGGAGAAGAGGCGGGGGTCGCTGCCGGGAATACGCGAACGGCCCGCGTGGCCGGGCCGTCCCGGGTGAACGGGAGCGGGCCTGCCGGTCGCGGGCCGTCACTGTTTTCGCGGTGACCGGCCCATCGGGGCCGTCACGAAAAGAGATCCGCCGAGCCGGAGCCGGCTCGGCGGTGAGGTGCGGGACGCCCCGTTCAGGGGCGGTGGAGCAGTGGGCGCCTTCTTCGAAGGAGGGCGCCCGCATGATCATGCGGCAATTTCGGCCCTGGAGGCGTACAGGAGCGGAAAAGCCGCATGATCACGCCGGAGGATCATGCCGGTGGAGGGTTCAGGCAGCACTGATGCCCGCGCTGGCGGCACGCCGCATGCGCCGACGGCGCTCGGACGCGCGCTCGTCCTCGTTGAGCCCGCCCCACGTGCCGTACTTCTCGGGACGTGAAAGGGCGTAGTCGAGGCACTCTGCACGGACTGGACACTGGGCACAGATGGCCTTGGCCTTGCGCTCGCGGATGTCGCGCTCCGGCTGACGCTCGCCGTCAGGGCCGAAGAACAGCACGAGGTCCTCTCCCCGGCACGCGGCGTCATCCTGCCATCCCCAGCTGGGGCGCGGGCGGGCGATCTGCCGACGTACCTGAGACATGAGAAACCACCTTAGGTGAGTAGGTGAGAGGTATTTCTGGGTTTGTGCCGCATTGGACGCATGTGGCGTCGACTGTTCCAACGCTGTGGTAGGCCGAGGTGTTCCCGGCTCCGTCTGGAGCCTCAGGTCAGGACGGGCGTGCCGCACTGGAAGGACTCCAGCGCCGCAAGCCTGTAGGTCGCGATCGTGTCGGCGCACGCGATGCCGCATGGCGCGAACATCGTCCGCTCGACCGCAACCCGGAACCGGACGTCCCCGTGGCGAACGATCGCCTCGGTGACGTCACCGTCCGACCTGGTGGTTTCCACGGCCACTCCGCCTACCGACAACTCGCCCGTATGTACCCGGACGAAATGCTCGGCGGCCTGCGATGGCTCAGGGATGCCTGCGCGTCCCCGGAAACGGTCGAGAACGATCTCGCCGTGCCGGTACGCGTTTGCCGCCGCGATCGCGGCAGCCTGAGACATGCTGCCGTAGTAAAGCCCGTGTGGCAAGCACACGAGGTTAGCGGCGTAGCGATCGCCGCCCACATGAGTGGTTTCCCACACTCTTCCCGGCTGGCTCTCACCCAAAACCCGCGCGATGGGAAGACCAATGCGGGCGCAACACGCGTTGCGCCTGGCATGCGTGCAGACCAGGAACACCGGCTCCTTCACCAGTATGCAGGACTCCGGTACCACTCCGCGCACGAGAGATCCCAGGTCAAGATCGCGCGGATCCAGGAAGACGCCCTCGGCGATCCACGGTTCCCTCGCCGTGGTATCGGCGACCATGACGTGCACCGGGCCGGACGTCGCGTGACGCTGCAGCGGACGCCGGATGAGCTGGGCGCGCACGCCGAGATCCGCCGCGCGGCGGATCAGCTCATGGACGGGCTCGGGCAGCTCGCACTCCTCCAGCCGCGCGGCCCAGGGACCGCGGTGCTCGATGAGCAGCCAGAACCGGGCGCCGGTGGTGGCGCTCGCGAGGGTGGGAACCTCTCCCGTGTGGCAGCCGGCCGGGTGATCACACCCCCGTGCCCGGTTCATCGTCACGCTTCCTCCCCGATCACTTAGGTAAGACTAACCTAACGGTTATGCCGCTCATGTGCGAGGCGTGAGCTGAGCTGAATGTCCGAATCTGGGAAGGACATGCGGTTTCCGGGATGTGAGATTACTCACCGTCCGATTTTCGTACTTCACTTGCCCCGCACCCCCATCACTTGTTAATCCCCGGCCCACGACGACCACGGGCACGGCACCCCCGAAAGCGCCGCCGGTCCGGAGCGCGGTCCCGAGACGTACCAACACGGGCCGCCGGGTGGCATCGGTGACGGTCTCGGAGAGTTCCCTGTCAAGGCTTCTGGGCGCCTGTCCCAACGCCGTGTGCGGGACGCGGCCTCCGGCGCAAGGGCGCGTGGCCGGTGGACGGCGCGGCAGGAGAACCCGGCCCGGGGCCGCCGGACCGCGCAAGGGTCCGCCCGGCCGCTATGGGGGTGGGGCGCCGGAGGCGTGCTCGCGCAGGACGCGTTCGCAAGCCGCGAGGCCGGCGGACGGTGGGTCGGCGGACCGTGCGTGGGGCTCGTACGTGTCGCCCGGCCACTATGGGGCGTGCTCGCGCAGGACGCGTTCGCAAGGCGCGTGGCATGCGGACTGCCAGGCCGCCGGACCCGAGCTCGTACGTGTCGCCCGGCCGCTAGGGGGCGTGCTCGCGCAGGACGCGTTCGGCGGCGGGGAGGGCCGCCGCCCGGTCGGGGGGCACCAGGCCGACGCGGGTGCGGCGGTCCAGCAGGTCGCCGGCGTCCAGCGCGCCCTCGTGGCGCACGGCCCACACGAGCTCGGCCACCGTCACCCCGGTCGGCAGGGTCCGCGCCAGCGCCGGGTCGCCGAGCGCGAGCGCGTGGACCTCGGCGGCCTCGGTGCCGTACCGCTCCACCAGCCGGGCCGGCACCCGCCCTCCCGCCCTGCCGGCCGGGCCCGCCTGCGCGCCCGGACCGGTCCGCGCGCCGCCGAAGCCCGGCACGATGCGCGTGCCGGCGGAGTGCGGCCACGTGTCGTCCACCGCGTTCGCGCCAGAGCCCTCGGGAGCCCGCGCGCGGGGCCCGCCGGGGGCGCCGGTCAGGGGCAGCCGCGCCGTGCGGCTCGGCGGCGCGCCGGGGAACGCGGCGTCCACGGCGTCCTGCGCCATCCGCCGGTACGTCGTCAGCTTGCCGCCGACAACGGTCAGAACGCCGTCAGGAGCCGCGATGACCGCGTGCCTGCGGGAGAGGTCGGTCGTGCGCCCTCCGCCGTCCAGCAGCGGTCTCAGGCCCGCGTAGGCGCCCGCCACGTCCTCTCTGGCCACAGGAGTCGCGAGGACCGCGTTCAGCACCTCCAGCAGGAGGGCGACATCGGCCTCGGGTGGCTCGGGCACGTCCGGCACCGGGCCGTCCACCGGCTCGTCGGTCAGGCCCACGTACACCCGCCCGTCGGACTGGGGCAGCACGAGCGCGAACCGCGCGCCGCCGCCCGGCATCGGCACGTGCAGGCTCGCCCGCGGCCCGCCCAGCGCACCGGCGGGCAGCACCAGGTGCGTCCCCCGGGAGGGCCGCAGCCGTACCGACGGGCTCAGCAGGCCCGCCCACACGCCCGCCGCGTTGACCACCCTGCGGGCGCGGATCGCGAACACCTCACCCGACAGCTCGTCGCGCACCTCGGCGCCGTCCCCGTGCAGCGACAGCGCGCGGCACCGCGTCAGGACGCGCGCCCCGTACGCCGCGGCGGTGCGCGCGATCGCGACCACCAGCCGGGCGTCGTCCACCACCCGCCCGTCGAAGGAGGCCAGCGCGCCGCGCAGCCCTTCGGCGCGCAGCGCGGGGAACAGCGCGCGGGCGTGACCCGGCGGCACCCGGGACGGGCCGGGAAGCAGTCTGCGGGGCGTGCCCGCCGAGCGGCGCAGCAGGTCGCCGAGCCGGTAGCCGGCCATCAGGACCGCCGCCCGCCGCGAGGAGACCTCCGGCGTCAGCGGCAGCAGGTACGGCTGGGCGCGCACCAGGTGCGGCGCGGTGCGCGCGAGCAGCGCCCCGCGCTCGACGGCGCTCTCTCTGGCCACGCCCACCTGACCCCTGGCCAGGTAGCGCAGCCCGCCGTGGATCATCTTCGAGCTCCACCGCGAGGTGCCGAACGCCAGGTCGTGCGCGTCGATCGCCACCGTGGACAGGCCCCGGGACGCCGCGTCGAGCGCCACCCCCGCCCCCGTCGCGCCCAGCCCGACCACCAGCAGGTCCACGACCGCCTCGCGCGCCTCGGCCAGCTCGCGCGCCCGCCGGGCGGCGTTCAGGGAAGGCCCCTCAGGCGTCGGGGAGGAACTGGCAGAGGGGGTCACGGGCGCCTCCGGAAGGCCGCCCCGGCCGAGGGGCCGGAGTGGAGCGTGTCACAGTGTAGGACGTGGAAACTCCCAAGACCGCGGCCGAACCGATGCTCTGGTCCGGCTGGGGTGATCCCGCCAAGGCCGCCGAGCTGCCGCAGTCCGTCCGCAGGCTGCTGAGCGAGCTGCTCGGCGTCCGCGCGCCCGCCGTGCCGCCGGCGAGCTTCGGCGAGGTCAGGCTCGGCCCGGTCGCGTTGTCCCCCCTCGTGCTGGCCGACCTGCGCAAGGTCGTCGGCGCCGAGCACCTGCGCTTCGACGACGACGCGCGCATCAGGCACACCCGCGGCAAGTCCACCCCGGACCTGCTGCGCATGCGCGCCGGTGACGCCTCGGACGCCCCCGACGCGGTGCTGCTGCCCGGCTCGCACGAGGAGGTGCTGGAGGTCCTGCGCGTCTGCGCCCGCCACCGGGTCGCCGTGGTGCCGTTCGGCGGCGGCACCTCGGTCGTCGGCGGGCTCGTGGCCTCCCGGCAGGGTTTCGCCGGCGTGATCGCCCTGGACCTGGCGCGGCTCGACCGGCTGCTGTCGGTGGACGCCGAGTCGATGGTCGTGGACGTGGAGCCGGGGCTGCGCGCCCCGCAGGCCGAGCAGTTGCTGGCCGGGCACGGGCTCACGCTCGGGCACTTCCCCCAGTCCTACGAGTACGCGACCCTCGGCGGGTTCGCGGCGGCCCGCTCCAGCGGCCAGGCGTCGGCCGGGTACGGCCGGTTCGACGACATGGTCGTCGGCGTCACGGTCGCCACCCCGCGCGGCACCATGGAGTTCGGGCGCGCGCCCAAGTCCGCCGCCGGCCCCGACCTGCGCCAGCTCGTGCTCGGCTCCGAGGGCGCCTTCGGCGTCATCACCTCGCTGCGGCTGCGCGCGCGGAGCGCCCCGGCGGAGAAGGTCTACGAGGGGTGGCGGTTCCCCACGTTCAGGGCAGGGACGGCCGCCCTGCGGCGCCTGGCCCAGGACGGGCCGATGCCCACCGTGCTGCGCCTGTCCGACGAGACCGAGACCATGGTCGGCCTGGCCAAGCCCGGCGAGATCGGCGGCGTCCAGGCCGACGCCGGGTGCCTGGCCGTGGTCGGGTACGAGGGGACCGGCGAGGACGTCGCCCACCGCCGCGAGCGCACCGCGGGCGCCCTGTCGGCGCTCGGCGGGGTCTACCTCGGCCCGGAGCCGGGGGAGGCGTGGGCGCACGGCCGCTACAGCGCCCCCTACCTGCGCGACGCGCTGCTGGCGGCCGGGGCGACCGTCGAGACGCTGGAGACGGCCTGCTTCTGGTCGGGCCTGCCGCGGCTGTACGACGCCGTGCGGCTGGTGCTCAGCGTCGCGCTGTCTCCCGCCGGCGAGGCGGGGCAGGCGAACCCGCCGCTGGTCATGTGCCACCTGTCCCACCTGTACCCGACCGGGGCCTCGCTGTACTTCACCGTGGTCACCGCACAGGCCGGCGACCCGCTGGAGCAGTGGGCGACCGCCAAGCGGGCGGTGAACGAGGCCGTCGTGCTCGCGGGCGGCACCATCTCCCACCACCACGGGGTGGGCCGCGACCACCTGGCCGCCTACGCCGCCGAGATCGGCGAGCTGGGGGTGGAGATCCTGCGCGCGGTCAAGGAGCGCCTCGACCCGGCCGGCATCCTCAACCCCGGCGTCCTGATCCCCTGAACGCCGCCCCCTGAACGCCGCTCGGCCTCCATTGCGTCACGGTGCGCGATTCGGCCCGTACGGCGCGGCAAGATCGGCGAAGATGGACCCATGGTGGACGTCGATCGGGCGGCGGAGCGCGGCAGACGCGGCTCCTCGCGGGTCTCAGAAGAGGGCGCCGGGTGGTCCTGCCAGGAGATCGGCACCTTCGCGAGCCTGCGCCCCGACGACAGGTCGTTCTCCTGGCTGCGCTTGGCCACCCTCGTGAGCTCGCGCAACGAGATCCTCGCGCAGCTCTTCGGCGACCCGTCGAGCGAGGTGCGCCGCCGGTGGATGGCCGCGCGCGAGCAGCAGGGCGCCGACCCCGACCGCCGGATCACCATCGACGCCGGGCCCGCCTACAGCTTTCTGATCCTCGGCGACACCGGTGAGGGCGACGCCTCGCAGTACGCCGTCGTCCCCGGCATGCTGGCCCTCGCGGAAGGCACCCGTTTCGCCGTCATCGCCAGCGACGTCATCTACCCCACCGGCTCCGGCAACGAGTACGACGCGAAGTTCTTCCGCCCCTACCAGGACTATCCCGGGCCGATCTACGCCCTGCCCGGCAACCACGACTGGTACGACGGTCTCGGCGGGTTCATGCGGGTGTTCTGCGACGCGCCGCCGCTGGAGGCCGAGCGGCGCGGGTTCTCGCTCTCCCCGGCGGGCCTGCGCGGCCTGTTCTGGAAGGCTCCCGAGCCGATCGACGAGCCGCGCCTGGCGCAGGCGCGAAGCCGTCGTTCCCGGCCCTCCCAGCAGGCCGAGCCCCAGCCGGGGCCATATTGGGCGATCGACCTGCCCGGCCTGCTGCTGGTCGGCATCGACACCGGGATCACCGGCACCATCGACCGCGACCAGGGGGCCTGGCTGCGCCGCGTCTCGGCCGACCCCCGGCCGAAGGTGCTGATCACCGGCAAGCCGATCTACGACCGCAACCAGTACCACCCGTGCCCCATCGAGGGCGGCGGCACCGTGGACGAGATCGTCCGGGACCCCGCGCACGGCTACGTGGCGGCGATCGGCGGCGACACCCACAACTACCAGCGCTATCCGGTGCGGGTCGGCGACCGGACGATCCAGTACATCGTGGCCGGCGGCGCGGGGGCGTTCATGCACGCCACGCACACCATCCCCCGGGTGGACGTGGGCGGCGTCCACGAGGACGACTTCCGCTGCTACCCGCTGCGCGGCGACTCGCTGTCGTTCTACAGCAAGCTCTACAGCCACCGCCTGCGCATGCCCTGGCTGTACCTCACGCCGGACGAGGGCCTGACGCTGATGTCCGACCACATCGGCAACGTGCCGCCGCGCCCGGTCGGCACCGGCGACGGTACGGCGGGCGAGCCCGTCCCGGTGCTCCCGGGCACCGGTGGCACGGCGGACGACGGCTCGGGCCATGGCGCTTCCGGCGAGGTCCCGGTGGCCGCCGGAGGCGCGGGCGGGCGGGGCGACGCCGCCCCGCCGAAGCGGATCACGGCGCGGATGAAGTGGGCCGCGCGCATCCTCGGCGGCCGCCCGATGCCGTTCCGGCTGCCGGTGGGACGCACCTTCCACCGCTGGTTCTCCGAGCTGTCCGACTGGGACACCCCGCCGTTCTTCAAGAGCTTCCTGCACGTGTCGGTCGAGAACGGCGTGCTGCGCATCCGCTGCTTCGCCGCGACCGGCTGCCGCCCGCAGGAGATCGAGCCGCCGCTGGAGGACGAGATCCTCATCCCGCTGGCCCCGGCTTCCGCTCCCGGCGCCTGACCGGCCGCCCGCGACGCCGGCCCGGCGCCGGTCAGCTCGCGGGCTTGAAGCTGCTCCAGAGCACGGACATCGCCTCGCGGGTGTCCGGCTGGTCCCACTCGGCGTCCGGCGCGGTGAAGGTCACCTGGTAGGCCGCGGTGTCGCTGACGGCGACGTACCTGGTCATCGCGTGCGTGGTGACGTTGTTGAGCGCGGTGTAGGTGTACTCCCACACGCTGCCCTCCCACTTGCCGTCGCCGAGCGGGGAGGACTCCAGCCGGGCCTGCGCGTAGTCGGTGAGCGTGGCCTGGTCCTTGGCCTTGGTCAGCAGATCAAGGCCGTCGTCGCCGGTGGGCGTGACCTTCTTGATCTGGACGCGGCGTCCGGAGCTCTTGGGCCCGGTGTAGGTCACCGCCTCGTCGGAGGCCGACATCGTCCAGTCGCCGGGGACCGCCACCGACACACCGGCGGCGGTGTGCGCGCGGAACCCGCCGGGGATCTTGGTCGCGGGCGGCGGGTCGGCGGAGCCGGCCGTGGCCGCGGGCGAGGCGGGCGCCGAGGCCCGGTCGCTCACGGCGGGCGGCGCGGCGGCCTGGTCATCGGAGGGGGAACCGGCGGGCCACAGCACGAACAGCAGCGCCGCCACCACGCCGACGATGCCGACGCCGGCCAGGACGAGCAGGACGGGGGAGCGGCCCTCGCGGTCGTCGTCCCCGGCCTCGGCGGCACGCGAGCGGCGCCCGCGCCCGTACGCATTGCCCTCGGGCCGCCCGGCGGTGTCCACCTCGCCGCCGCCCCGCCTGCCGAACGGGTCGCCGACCTCCTTGGCCAGTTCGTCGGCGATGTTGCGAGAGGCGTCCGGAGGCCAGACCCGCGAGCCCGGCGTCCCCGCGACCAGCGCGTCATCGCCGCCCGGTCCACGCTCGACCGGAGCGGCGTGCGGGCCGGTGCCGGGGCCGGCCGGCCGGAGCACGTCGTAGGGGTCGACCGCCGCGTTCGGCCCCGACGGGGAGCGCAGCGCGTCGTAGGACGCGGGCCCCCGGTGCGGTGCCTCCTGCGGCCCGGAGCCGCTGCGCAGGGCGTCGTACGGATCGGGGCCGGCCCCCGGTGCGCCGGGCTGCGGGCCGGAAGGGCTGCGCAGGGCGTCGTAGGGGTTCGGCTGCGGGCCGGTGGGGCTTCTCAGGGCGTCGTAGGGATTCGGCCGCGGCCCGTCCGGGATCGGCTGCGGGCCGGTGGGGCTTCTCAGGGCGTCGTAGGGATTCGGCCGCGGCCCGTCCGGGATCGGCTGCGGGCCGGAAGGGCTGCGTAGCGCGTCGTAGGGGTTCGGCTGCGGGCCGGTGGGGCTTCTCAGGGCGTCGTAGGGATTCGGCCGCGGCCCGTCCGGGCTCGGCTGCGGGCCGGTGGGGCTTCTCAGGGCGTCGTAGGGATTCGGCCGCGGCCCGTCCGGGCTCGACTGCGGGCCGGAGGCGCTGCGCAGCGCGTCATAGGGGTCGGGCCGCCCGCCCGGAGCGCCGTACCCAGGGGTGCCCGGCATGGCGTTCGGAGCGGTGACGCCGCCGGTCTGGAACGGGCCGGGGCGGTCACCGGTCTGGTCTGCGGGGGCGCGCTCGACCGGGACGCGCACCGGGCCCGACGGGGTCTCGATGATGCGCGAGGGCAGCGGCCCGGACGGCGGGTCGAGCGGGGGAAGCATGGCCACGGGGGTCGACTCTCCCTGCGTCGGCAGCTGCTGGGACGGCCGCCGGCCGGCTCCGTGCGTGCGCAGCACCCGTTCGAGCAGGTCTGCGGCCTGGGCGGCGGGCATGCGGTCGGCGGGGTTCTTGCGCAGCAGCCCTTCGATCACCGGCAGCAGGGCGCCGGCGCGCTGGGGACGGTTGGGCTCCTGGGTGAGCACGGAGCCGAGCACCGCCACGGCGTCCGGGCCCTCGTACGGCGGGCGGCCCTCGACGGCGGCGTACAGCGTCGCGCCGAACGACCACAGGTCGGCGGCGTGCGTGATCGGCCGGCCCTGCAGCCGCTCCGGCGGGATGTAGGCGGGCGAGCCCATGAGCAGCCCGGTCTGGGTGATGGTGACGTCGCCCTCGATCGCGGCGATGCCGAAGTCGGTCAGCACCACGCGGTCGGCGGTCAGCAGCACGTTGCCGGGTTTGACGTCGCGGTGCAGGATGCCCGCGGCGTGCGCGTGCCGCAG
This sequence comes from Sphaerisporangium melleum, assembly GCF_014646695.1. GTDB lineage: Bacteria > Actinomycetota > Actinomycetes > Streptosporangiales > Streptosporangiaceae > Sphaerisporangium > Sphaerisporangium melleum. The sequence goes on along the minus strand of NZ_BMNT01000006.1, from coordinate 49,950 downwards.
CGCGTCGAGCACCCGGACGCCGATCTCGGCGGCCTGGACGACCGGCAGCGGCCCGCTCTGGCGCACGGCCTGCTCCAGTGACCAGGCGCGTACGAGCTCCATGACGATCCACGGACGGCCGTCCTCCTCGACGACGTCGTGGACGGTGACGATGCCCGGGTGGCTGAGGCGGGCGGCCGAGCGTGCCTCGCGCAGCATGCGCCGGTGCGCGACCTGCTTGCCCGCGCTGTCCAGCCCGAAGGGGAGGATGAGCTCCTTGACGGCGACGTCGCGGTCGAGCAGCACGTCATGGGCGTGCCAGACCATGCCCATGCCGCCGCGGCCCACGGGTGAGAGCAGCCGGTAACGCCGGCCGACCAGCCGTCCTTGCCCCTCGGGTGTGACACCGGCCTCGCCGAGCGGGCTCCTACCCTCTGCCATCGAGGGCGCTCTCCCCAGTGCGCCATCGGTCGTCATACCGCGGCCCCCACTTCACCCTCGTCCGCGTCATATCACCGTTTAATGGATCATGTACTGTTCATCGGCACCATCTGGACTGTGAGCCTGGCCACTGATATTAGGGTCAAAGGACGGTCAATGGGAATTCGGTCGTCCTTTAATGTGCGCCGAGCGCCGTCAGCGCCGCGATGAACGCCTCCGCGGGTGGCGTCACCAGACCCGCCCCCACCTGCCCCGTTCCGGCCACCCGGCCCGCGATGCCGGTGTTGACCACCGGAAGCAGCCCGGTCCGCGCGACGAGCGCCACGTCGATGCCCGTCGGCGTGCCCCGGAAGCCGAGCCCGGGGATCTGGTACGCCGGGTGCTCGGCCAGCGTGATCTCGTACATCGACCGGGTCGCGGCGACCGCGTCCGAAACGTCGCCGCCGACGAAACGGACGATCGCCGGCGAGGCGGCCATGGCGAACCCGCCGAGGCCGGTCGTCTCGGTGATCGTCGAGTCGCCGATGTCGGGATTGGCGTCCTGCGGCCCGTACGCGCCGAGATAGAGGCCGTCGGGCACCCCGGCGGGGCCGGTGAACCAGCGGTCGCCGAGCCCGGACACCTGGATGCCGAAATCGGTGCCGTTGCGCGCCATCGCCACCACCATCGACGACCCCGGGACATCGCGTGCGGCGTCGGCGCAGACCTTGCCCGCGGCCATCCCGGCGTTCAGGAAGAAGTGGTCGTTGCCGTTGACGAACCGCAGCACGTCGGCGGCGTGCCGGGGGGAGGCGTCGACGATCGACGGCGCGATCTCGCGGACGAACAGCGAGGTCGCGGCACGGTTGCGGTTGTGCAGCTCGTCGCCCATCTGCAGCGCCTGGGCGATCAGCGACCGCAGGTCGATCGGACCGCTCAGCTCCAGCGCCGCCGCGAGCACCGGGCCGAGCACCTCGCCCATCCAGCGCAGCCGCTCGATGACCTCCTGCCCGTAGGCCCCGTAGCGCAGCACCTTGCCCAGGCCCTCGTTGAGCGAGCAGTAGGCGGTGCCGCCGTACTCGTCGTCGGCGACCTCGAACATCCACATCGACGGGCTGACCACCCCGGCCATCGGCCCGACGGTGCGGTGGTGGTGGCAGGAGTCGAGCCGCACGCCGCCCGAGGCGAGCAGCCGTTCGGCCTCCTCGGCGTTCGCGGCGAGCCCTTCGAAGATCGCGGCGCCGGCGAGCGCGCCGCGCATCGGCCCGGACGCCCGCTCCCACTCGATCGGCGGCCCGGCGTGCAGGAATGTACGGGCGGGCAGGCCGAGCACCTCGCGCGCGGGCCGTGCCGCCACGAGTCTCGGACGCGCCGAGGTCAGCCGGCCGGCGGCCGTCCGGTTGGCGGCCTCGCGCCGCGGGTCGGCCAGGACCTTCGCCAGCGCCTGCGAGGTGCCCGGCAGCGGGGGCCGCCACTCGACCCCGAGGCGCGGGACGGCCTGCCGGTCGAGCGACTCGGCCAGCACCGAGGCGCCGACGGTGATCACCCGCGGCTCGCCCTGCAGCATGGACATCGTCACCGTGACCTCCCGGCCAGACTCGCGGCGTGCCTGGCGGCCGCCGCGTTCGAGGTGAAGACCGTCGCACCCGCCGCGACCAGGGACTGCGCCTGCCGGCCCAGCCCCTGGGGATCGGAGGCGGTGCCCACCAGGGCCACGACCACCGACGCGCCGCGCCCCACGGCCCGCGCGACCGCAGGCGCCAGCCGCTCGGCGGGGTCGGGATCGGCGGCGTGGCCGAGCACCACGTCGAGCAGCACGACGCCGGAGGCCCGTTCGAGCGCCTCCAGGCGCACGGTCGGGTCGATCATCGGATGGGGACGGCCGACGGTGTAGGCGTCGTCGCCGAAGTCGGTGAAATCGCCGCTCCCCGCGATGATCGCGGCCTCGGCGCACAGCGTGCCGCCGGAGTACAGCCCGTGCAACTCGCGCGGCGCCGGCCCTTCGCCTGGTGCGGAGGGCTCCGGCGGCGTCCAGCTCGGCCACTCGGGGACCGGCAGGCCGAGCGCGCGCAGCGCCTTCTCGGTCGCGGCGGTCAGGTCGTCCTGGCCGGGGCCGAGCAGGGCGGTGACCACCGGGGTGGCCAGGCCCTCCACTGCCTGGCGCACGGTCTGCGCCACCTCGGGGGCCGGGGGCTTGGAGATCAGCACGATCAGCTCGGTGGCGGGGTCGGCGTCCAGGGCGGCCAGCGCGGCCAGGGTGGAGGCGCCGCCCACCGCCGAGGACAGGTCTCTGCCGCCGACGCCGAGGACGTGGCTCACCCCCGCGCCTGCGTGGTCGAGCAGGCAGGTCACCTGCTGGGCGCCGGTGCCGGAGGCGGCCACCACGCCGACCGGGCCGGGGCGCAGCACGTTGGCGAAACCCAGCCCGGCGCCGCCCACGACGGCGGTGCCGCAGTCGGGCCCCATGACCAGGACGCCGCGTTCGGCCGCCCGCCGCTTGAGCAGGACCTCCTGCTCGACGGGCACGTTGTCACTGAAGATCATCACCGGCAGGCCCGCCTCGACGGCGTCCATGGCCTCGGCGAACGCGTGCTCGCCGGGGACCGACACCAGCACCAGCGAGGCGTCGAAGACCCGGGCGACGGCCCGCGTGGTGCGCGGGGCCATCTCACCGGTCGCCGCGCCGCCCGCGGCCGCGCCCCTGGCCAGCGCGGCGAACTGCCGTTCCAGCTCGGCGGCGGCCTCCTCCAGCTCGGCCTCGCCGCCGGCCCTGATGGCCACCAGGAGGTCCGTGGGGCCCGCGGGGGGCACGGCGAACCCGGCTTCGCGGGCCAGCTCGACGTTGAGGTCGGTCGCCATGGCCACCACGGCGAGGGTGACGCCCGGGCGCGACCCGAGCGCCTGGCTCACCCGCATCAGGCTCACCGAGTCGTGATAGACGCCGGGGCGCACCTCGACCCGATCGGCGTTCGTCGTCAACGGTCGCTCACCGCCCCTCGCGTCACGCGATTAACTTTCACTGGTCGCTCACCGCATCTCAGCCGATTTCTCACACGATTCCCGACAGGCTGTGTGGGACGTCGTCCCGATGGGGGACTCGTTCCTCTGGGACCCGGCCCCTCGGCGCGACGTCGAGGAGCGTCCGTCCGGAGTCGTCCGTGGGTGGTCCGGCCCTGCCGGGGCCTTCCCGCCCGGCCCCGGCGCCCTTCTGTCCAGGTCCGGATCCCAGTGATCGGGCCGGGTTCCGGCGCCGGTGGGGCCGGTCTGGATGACCCGATTCGCGATGGCTGGGCGGTGACGGACGTCAGTCGTGTTCGCCGGTTAACGCTACTTTTGATCTACTTTGTAAAGCCGCCGGACCTGCTCGGGGTCACGGCGCCACCAAGGCTCAGCACCGCGAACGCACCCGCGCGCAGACCCCAGGCGAGATCCGCGCCCGAGGTGTGACCCAGCCGCAGTAACCGGTGCACCGCGGGCTCCAGCGGCTGGTGGCCCGCCAGCCCGCGCAGTACGGCCAGCGCCTCCGCGCACGCCTGCCCCTGGGCGGCGCAGTACAGCAGCGTCGCCGAGATGGGCGTGGTGCGCGTACGCGCGTCGAAGGAGACGGTCGCCGCCAGCCAGTCGGCCAGCCACACGGCCCGCTCCACGCCCGCGGCCTGACCGAGCCGCCGCAGCGCGACCAGCACACCGGCGAGCATGTCGTCGCCGCTCGGCGTCAGACCGGGACCGAGTCCCATGAGCCGCTCGGCGGCGCTGATGGCCCGCACGAGCGATCCCTGCGCGCATCCCTCGGCGAGCAGGGTCCCTGCCCCGCCGGGTTCGAGGCCGGTCGCCCGGCCGGAGGCCGCGCAGATGCCCTCGAGCGCCGAAAGCGCCGGCGCCAGGCGGTCCAGCCCGACCGGCCCGAGGGCGGGAGCGGGGTCCCACCAGCGCCGGACCTGCACGCTGACCCCGCCGATCTCGACGCATCCGTCGCCCACGACGGCCTCCTCGCCGCCCACGACCGGCGGCAGCGCCTCGCCGAGCACCACCGCGTTCGGCAGGCGGGTCGCCTCACCGGTGACGACGGCCACGACGAACGGCTCCACGTCGCCGCGGATCTCCAGGTAGAGGCCGAGCGGGAAGACGGCCAGCACCCGCGCCGGGCGGCGGGGCGACTCGAGCGCGGGCCGCAGCGCCGTGCTCGCCGCCCCGTACGCCTTGGTGCGCGCAGGCGGGCGGTGTCGGATCGATGTACGCGTCCCCACAGTCACTACTCGGCCTCCCCGCGAGTCTCTGGAGAACGTAGAACGGTCCGAAAGCCCGACGTACGGAGAAAGCTGACAACACTTCCGCGTGGAGTTGGCTCTTGTTGACAGGAGATCTGTTCCGTCAGAATCACCGAAAAGGCGTTACACCCTGGAGCTGAGCATGGCTGCTGACCTGTCACCCCCGGCGATGCGTTCGGCCTCCACGGGCACCATCATTCACGGGGTCTCGGTGGGCGAGGTGCTCGGTGTCTCCACTCTCGCCGGGGCCCGGCTGATCGGTGGTGAGAGCGGCCTCGACCGCGTCGTCCAGCGGCTCAACGTCATGGAGGTCCCCGACATCCTCGCCTGGGTCAAGCCGCACGAGCTGCTGCTGACCACCGGCTACCCCCTGCGCAACACCCCCCAGTCGCTCGGCACGCTCGTCACCGACCTCGACGAGCGGGGCCTGGCGGCGCTCGGCGTCAAGCTCGGCAGGTACGTCGACGAACTGCCCGGCGAGATGGTCGAGCAGGCCGACCGGCTCGGCTTCCCGCTCATCCTGCTACCCAACGACGTCGGCTTCGACGACATCCTCAACCAGGTCCTCACCGACATCCTCAACCGCCAGGCGGCCCTGCTCGCCCGCACCGAGGAGGCGCACCGCGCCCTCGTCCAGATCGTGCTGGCCGGCGGTGGACTGCGCGAGGTCGTCGCCGAGGTGGCCGGGCTCCTGGACGTCTCGGTGGCGGTGGTCGACGCCGCGGGCGCGGTGTTGTCCGCCGCGGGGGACACCGCCGCGCTGGAGGCCGTGCCCGCCGTCTCGGGCGGCGGCTACACCGTCGTGCCCGTCGTGGCCGGCGGCCACCACCACGGGCGCATCGTCGCCTACACCCCGGGCGGTGCCATGCGCGAGGGCGACGTCGGCATCCTCGAACGTGCCGCCACGGTCGCCGCGCTGGTGGTCACCCGCCAGGAGGCCGTCACCGCCGTCGAGAGCAAATACCGCGCCGACTTCCTGCGCGACGTCCTCACCGGGCGTGGCGGCCTGCGGGTCGCCGCCCGCGCCCGCGCCTTCGGCTGGGACCTCGAACGGCCGGTCGGGGTGGTGGTCGCCGAGATCGACCCCGAGTGGGACATCCCGCCGGACCGGCTGCTCGCCGCCTGGGTCACCGCGCTGCGCCGTCACGACCCGAACGGCGCCGTGGCCGGCTTCTCCCACGAGGTGGTCGCCATCGTCGGCTCCGGCGTCGACCTGACCCGCCTGGCGAAGGACGCCACGGCGTCCTTCGCCGACTCCCGGCCCGCGACCTTCTCCACCGGCATGAGCAGGGTCGCCCAGGGCGCGGACGCGCTGCCCGACGCCTACGGCCAGGCGCTCAAGGCCGCCCGGGTGGGGCGGCAGCTGCACGGCCGGGGCGCCGTCGCCCACTTCGACCAGCTCGGCGTCTACCGGCTGCTGTCCCTGGTCAACGACACCGCCGAGCTGCACGCCTTCGTGAAGGAGACCCTCGGCCCGCTCGCCGGTGACGACGACGCCGAGAACGCCGACCTGCGCCGCACGCTGCAGGTGCTGCTGGAGACCAACCTCAACGTCGCCGAGACCGCCCGCCGCCTGCACTTCCACTACAACACGCTGCGCTACCGCATCGGCAAGCTGGAGCGGATGCTCGGCAACTTCACCGAGGACGCCCACCTGCGCCTCAACCTCACCCTCGCCCTCCACGTCCTCCGCATGCGCGGCATCTGACCGGCCCCAGCCTGCTCCGGCACCTCCGAGCCACGAAGCGCCACCCCGGGCAGCCCGGTGCGACTTCGAGATGTCTCAGGAGGTCAGCGCGATCTCCCGGATACCGGAGCGCGTCACCGCGTAGATGTAGGGGCCTGGCTTCTCGGCGGCTTCTTCCATGTGACGCCATTGAGTCACGACCACTTCGAGCAGGCCCCACGCGTCGAGGCTCTCCTCAGCGGTGATGGCGAACATCCGCGCCCGGGCCGCGAGCACAGCGTTCTTCTCCGCCGTCCGCATCTCGATGTGCCTGTCACGGGTGATGATCGCGAGCCCGGCCGCCGCGACCCGAGGAATCCACACGTCGTCGGGAGTGGCCGTCTCCTGGATCGGGCAGGGGGACATCGTCCAGGACTTTCGATGGCGTTGCCCGTCGTCACCGCAGAAGGTCACATCGCGGCGCACGCGTATCAGGACATGGGCCAGGCCAAGGGTGTCCGCATCGACGTACCAGCGAGGTCTGACCAGCTTCATGACACCTCAGGCGGCATCCGCGCCCCACTCGTAGACGAGCGCCGCCTTGACGGAGGAGACAGGGAGGCCGAACTCCTCGGCGATCTCCTCCACGGGGACCTGGGCGTCCACGAGTTCGGCGAGAACCTCCGTGCGGACGCCCTCGACGGTCGCGGCCCCCGAGGACAACATCGGGTCTATGACGACTGGAGAATGACGTCCCAAAGGGTGGATGCGTTGTGCTTCCTGATCGCCGCTCTCGCTGAAGTCCACCCGGTCGAGAAAGTCGATCACTCGGTGGTCCAGCACGAATTGGTCGTCGCTCACCTGGTACACCATGCGGAGTCCCGCCGGGATATCGAGTTCTTCCTGAATCTCCAGCAGGAAGCGGCGACGGCTGTCGACGAACGGCTTGAAGTGCGCCAGGGGATAGGGGACGCCGAACTCGCGGCGCAGGTCGCCGATAAGGGGGCGCAACTTCTGCATCGAGACGTTGCGCTGACGGTACGCCCGGAGATAACGCGCCTCGACGATCTCGCCCCACGTCACATCGTGGCTACCGGTCGGCTCCTCTCGGAGAACCGGTGGGTAGAAACGACCCTGCCGCTCTTCCCCCTCGAGCCAGTGCATCAGGGTGGTCGGAGGGATGCGGAGTTGGCGCGCGGCCGCCCGCACACTCATCACCTGCCGGTCAAGCGTATGAATCGTCCCCATCGCCGATCACTCCCCTCTCGCTGGGGAGGATATGTCGGGGTGTCGCCTCTGTCTTCCTGGAGGTGGCCTCTTCACGCCTTGCTGACTCTCCATTCGTCGATGGCGGACGATTGGCGTGTGCAGAGAGTATCACGATGACCGCAGAGGGTGATTCTCTTGGTCTGCGCCATGACCACGTGGATGTCCGCTCAGCCTCGGGGGGCGCACCCCGATCGGTTGGCCCGCGAGCCGTCGCCAGGGTTGGCCGGGGGCATGGCGGTTATCGCGGGACGGAGCCGCCGAGATGGTCCTCCTCTGCGGCTCCGTCCGCGCTCGGAAGGACCGGGGTTCCTCACGTCCGTTTCTCAAGGGGAGGCCGTCGTGGCGTCTCCCGGGGCGGCAGGTGCCGGAACGTGGGGGACGGCGGAGGCGGGGTCGAGGCCGGCGAAGGCCAGGCCGATGACGAAACCGGCCACCTCTTCGAGTTGGCGGGCGCGCTTGAGCGGACCGAGCACGGCGGGTACCGCGCCGACGTCGCGGACCAGCCCGCCGACCACGTCCAGGGCCGCCGCGTCGTCGCCGCACATCGCCACCGTCACCGAGGAGCCGTCCTCTCCGGTGGCTTTGGCCCACTGGCCGGCGGGGAACAGGTGGAAGGCCTTGACGACGTGGGCCCCTGGCGCGAGGGCGGAGATCCGCTGCGCCGCCGACTCGCCGGGCCCGGTCAGCAACACGCCGACGCCGTGCTCGACCGCGTTGGTGGGATCGATCAGCGGGACCCCGTCCAGGCTCCCCTGAGCGGCGCCGGCGCTGCGCAGCATCTCCTCGACGCCGTCCCACGACACGGCGAGCAGCACCGCGTCCCGTCCGGCCACCGCCTCGCGGGGCGTGACCGCGCGAGCTCCCCGGCCCAGCCGGCCGGCGAGGTCTCGCGTCCTGGCGGGCGAGCGCCCGCCGATCAGCACCTCGTGGCCCGCGCTCACCCAGCCCGTGCCCAGTCCTTCGGCAAGGTTTCCGCTGCCCAGAATTCCGATGCGCATGGTCTCTCTCCTCGTTCCGTCACCGGCCGGTCGACGGCAACGGTAGGGAAGGCGTCGCGCACCGATCGGTGCGCGACGGGCAGGCGATGATGGGGGTGAGATGAGCGAGCGTGAAGCCCACTGCCACGAACTGGTCGCCGACTGTCGGCTGCGCGCGGCGACCGACCTGTTCGCCCACACCTGGGACCCCGTCGTCCTGGCGGCGCTGCGCCCGGGGCCGCGACGGCGCCGCGATCTGCGCTCCTTCATCGGCGGCATCAGCGACAAGGCGCTGACCGAGGCGGTGCACCGCCTGCTCGCCAACGGCCTGGTGACCCGCCACGCGTACGCCGAGGCCCCGCCTCGCGTCGAGTACACCCTGACCGCTCTGGGACGGAGCCTGGTCGACGGCCCGATGCGGGCGCTCGGACGGTGGATCGCCGACCACGGCGACGAACTCCTCGACGCCCAGGAGAACGCCGGGCGGGGGAGCACGGATACCGATGAGGACGGCGAGCAGGCCGGCCGGCACCCGGCGGCCTGACCTCGGCCCGCATGGCCGGAACGAGGGGGAGCCGGGTGGTTCCGGCGCGTCGCCTGGCCGTCTTGTGTGCCGGACGCCGGGTGCCCGGTCCGGCAGGGCGGGCACCCGGGGTGCGCCGGCGAGGGGATCAGGGGATCTTGGAGAGGTCGATGACGTGGTACCGGTTCTTGAGGCGGTAGGTCATGATGCGGCCGGCGGCGTCGGGGACGGGGATCTCGCCGCGGGTGGCGACCTCCTCGCGGATGCCCGTGTCGGCGAGAGTGCCGGTGACCAGGTCGTAGAGGCCGATCCCCGGGCCGTCATCCCTGATGTTGCGCACGTAGAAGCGGCTCTGCACCGGTGGTTCCGGGACCAAGTAGCCAGAGGGGATCTCCTTCTGCCGTGAGCCGTCACGAGCCCTGGTGAAGGCCTTGCCGTCCGGTGCCGTCCCGAAGCAGGACCGTACGCCGCAGGCGTACACGCGCTCGCCGTCGCGGACCACGGCCGTGCTGGTCTGCCCGGTCGCCAGGTTGACGAGCTTGGTGAACGCGGGCCGCCTGGGGTCGCCGGCACCCGGTGTGCCCGCCCACGGCCAGGACAGCAGGTGCAGCCCGGCGCCGTCCGGAACCGGCATCACCGGCCCTCCGGTCAGGGGGACGCGGTAGACGCCGCCGTTCGCCAGCGAGAACACCACATCGTCGCCGGCCAGGCCGAGACCGTCCGGTGCGTCGTCGCCGTCGACCGGGTGGCCGGCCACCGGCCGCGCCCTGCCGCCGTCCAGCGCGGCGGCCCAGATGTGCACGACGCCCTTCGTCATGGTCCACCAGGCCACCCGAGTGCCATCGAGACCGAAGCCTGTGGCGAACAGCGTGGTCCCCTTGGGCGCGGGCACATCCGTGATCCTGCGTAGGTCGCCGGTGGCACTGTCGTAGGCGTACAACGTCTCGACCTTGCCGAACGTGCGCCCGGCGCTCATCAGCAGCGTGCGATCGTCGATCATGGCCATCGGACGCAACTCCGGGCCGCCCGGCGCCCGCACGGGAGCCGTCCACGCCGCCTGTGGCCACACCTTCTCCACCGGTTCGAGGGCGACGGCGGAAGCGGTGGCCGAAAGGGACGGGGTGGGAGACGAGCGAGCGGCGGGCATCGTGGTTCCGCCGCCGGCGCGAAGCCCCACCGCGGTGCCGCCGGCGACCAGCACCACGGCCGCCGCCGCGAGCAGCGCCTGGGCCCGGTGCCTGCGCCGCTGGTGGCGGGTCTCCAGTCGCCCTGCCAGCGTTCCGGGCAGTGCGGTCGGCGCCTGCCGCGCGGCGTTCTCCAAGGTCCTGCGCAGGGTGTCCTCGACGTGGTTCATCGCCGCTCCTCGTACTCGTTGCCGACGCTCATCGGGCCGTGCGCCGGCATGGCCGCGCGGAGCTTGTCCAGCCCCCGCGACGCCTGGCTGCGCACGGTCCCCCGGGAGATGCCGAGGGTCGTGGCGATCTCCGCGTCGCTCAGCCCTTCGTAGTACCGCAGCACCAGCACCACCCGCTGCCTGCGCGGCAGCCCGGCGAGTGCCTGCCACATGGCCTGCTCGTCCCCGTGGGGCAGGACATCGTGGTGGCCGTGCTCCGGCAGGTCCCAGGCGAGCAGCTCACGCCGCCGCAGCCGCCAGGTGGCGGTGTGCAACCTGGCCATGGTGGTGCGCACATAACTCTCGGGGTTGTCCTTGGCCCGCAACCTCGGCCAGGCGGCGCGCAGCTTCAGCAGCGCCTCCTGCACCAGGTCGGCCGCGTCGTGGGGGTTCCCGGCGAGCACGTAGCCGTAGCGCAACAGCGCCTGGCCGCGCTCGGCGACGAACCCCGCGAACCGCGGATCTGCTTCCACCTGTGTTCGCCCTTTCCTCGCGTCTGTCACCTCCCAGAGGCGAGTCGCCGGAGAACTGTTGCACGGGGCGGCGGTCCGAGCCGGGGCGCGAGGTGGCCGGAGGTGACCACAGGCCGGGGGATCTCTCATCGGGCAGGACGATGACACCGCGGTCCGCCTCTTGGAGGCGGCGGGGAGCCGGGACGGGGGTTCACGGGCTGGTGGGGGCGGTGGTGCGCAAGAGGACTGCGGCCACGGGGTGCACGTTTGGCAAGTCCTTACCATGTGGGCCGGGGTCCGCCGGTCTAATGTGCCCGCAACAGGAAGAGGATCTCCCGCCGCTCGGCGCGGGCGGCGGGAGATCTCGCTTAGAGCCGGCACGTCCGAGGTACGACAAGGCACGACGCCGTGGAGGTCCGCCTGCGGGGTGGCCACCGACCGCCCGGCCCGGTCAGCGAAAGGGATCTGATGGCCTTCGGTTGGAAGTTGCACGGAGATGGCCGCGGCCTGACGCCCGGTGAGGTGGTCAAGCCGGACGAGCGGCTGAGCTGGCCCCGCATGGTGGGGTTCGGCGCGCAGCACGTGATCGCGATGTTCGGCGCGACGTTCGTCTTCCCCGTGATCATGGGGCTGGACCCGAACGTGGCGATCATGATGTCCGGTGTCGCGACGATCCTGTTCCTGCTCATCGTGCAGGGCAGGATTCCGAGCTACCTGGGCACCTCGGCGTCGTTCGTCGGCGGCGTGGCGGCCATCACGGCGGCCGGTGGGGACAAGGGCACGATCACCGGGGCCATCCTGGTGGCCGGCGCCGTGCTGGCACTGGCCGGTGTGGCCGTCCACTACCTCGGCGTGCAGATCATTCACCGGATCTTCCCGCCCGTGGTGACCGGCGCGGTGGTCATGCTCATCGGCTTCGGCCTGGCGTACGTGGTCGCCGACATCTACTGGCCGCAGGACCCGTGGATCGCCCTGATCACCATGGCGGTGACCGCCGTGATCATCGTGGCGTTCAAGGGTTTCGTCGGCCGCATCGGCATCCTGCTCGGGCTGGTCGCCGGATTCGTGCTCTCCTGGCTCGCCGACCGGATCTTCGGGGACGTCACCGCGTTCAACGCGGCCGCCGGCAAGGTGGACACCCACCCGCGGGTGAGCTTCCAGGGCGTCGAGGACGCCTCGCTGTTCGGCCTGCCGCAGTTCCACGCGCCGAACTTCGCGGTGTCGGCGATCGTGCTGGTGCTGCCCGCGGTGATCGCGCTCATCGCCGAGAACATCGGGCACGTCAAGGCCGTGGGGGAGATGACCGGCACCGACGTCGACCCGTACATGGGCCGGGCGATCCTCGCCGACGGCGTCGGCACGGCGGTGGCCAGCGCGGTCGGCGGCTCGCCCACCACGACGTACGCCGAGAACATCGGCGTCATGGCCGCCACCCGGGTCTACTCGACGGCCGCCTACTACATCGCCGCCGTCATCGCGGTCCTGTTCGGGTTCATGCCGAAGTTCGGCGCGCTCGTCGCGGCCACACCGGGCGGTGTGCTCGGTGGCATCACCGTCATCCTGTACGGCATGATCGGACTGCTGGGCGCCAAGATCTGGATCGAGAACCGCGTGGACTTCGCCGACCCGGTGAACATGGTGCCGATCGGCGCAGGGATCATCCTGGCGATCGGCCCGGTGGCGCACCAGATCACCGGGGACTTCTCGTTGGCCGGCATCACGCTGGGCACGATCGTCGTCCTCGGCGGGTACCACCTGCTGCGGGTGATCTCCTGGCGGCGCCGCGTCCCGGACGGGACGTCGCCCGTCCTGGCCGAAGGGAGCGAGACCGGCGCGTGAAGCCTCCGCCGTTCGACTACCACGCCCCGCGCGACCTCGGTGAGGCCCTCGCGGTCCTCGCCGGGGCGGGCGCGGGCGGCAAGGTGCTGGCGGGTGGTCAGAGCCTGATCCCGCTGATGAACATGCGCCTGGCCGCCCCCGCCCACCTGGTCGACATCAACCGCCTGACCGGGCTCGCCACCATCGAGGCGGACGCCGGCGGGGTGCGCGTCGGCGCGCTGGCCAGGCACGCCGCCGTCGAACGCTCGGCGGACGCCGCGCGAGCCCAGCCGTTGCTGCGGTCCGCGCTGCGGCAGGTCGCCCACCCGGTGATCCGCAACCGGGGCACGGTGGTCGGCAGCCTGGTGCACGCCGACCCCGCCGCCGAACTGCCCGCCGTGCTCGCCGTCCTCGGCGGCTCGGTGCGGCTGGCCCGGCACGGCGGCGGTCAGCGCGATGTCCCGGCGGGGGAGTTCTTCACCGGGCCGCTGGAGTCGGCCCTGCGGCCGGGCGAGCTGGCCGTCTCGGCGTTCTTCCCCGCGCTGCCGCCCCGGGCGGGCACCGCGTTCCGCGAGGTGGCCCGCCGGCACGGCGACTACGCCATGGCCGGCGCCGCCGCGGTCGTCGTCCTGGACGAGGACCTGCGCATCGTCTCCGCCCGGGTGGCCTGCGTGAGCGCCGGTCCGGTGCCGGTGACGATCGACGTGTCGCAGGTGTGCGACCGGCGGCCCGCCGCCTCGGCCGACTGGGCCGCCGTCGCGGCGGCCGTGCGCGACCGCGTGGACCCCGAGGCGGACATCCACGCGACGGCCGACTACCGGCGGCACCTGACCGGGGTGCTGGCCGGACGGGCGCTGCGCGCCGCGGCGCGGGAGGCGGCCGGCGACGGCCGGGACGCCGGGGAAGCCGGGGAGCCGTCCGATGGCTGAGAGCCCGCGCCGGGGAGCGTCGCAGGCGGTGGGTCCGGTTGATGGGTGGACGGGTGCGCGAGATGGGGGAGCGGGCTGATGGGTGAGGCGCTGCACGAGATCGCGTTGACCGTCAACGGGGTCGTCCGGGAGGTACGGGTGCCCGGGCGGCGGCTGCTGTCGGACTGCCTGCGGCACGACCTCGGCCTGACCGGCACGCACGTCGGCTGCGAGCACGGGGTGTGCGGCTGCTGCACGGTGCTGCTGGACGGTGAGCCGGTGCGCTCGTGCCTGACCTTCGCGGTCACCGCCGGCGGCCACGAGATCACCACCGTGGAGGGCCTGGCCGGACCGGAGGGAGAGCTGTCCCCGGTGCAGCGGGCCTTCTCCGAGTGCCACGCGCTGCAGTGTGGTTTCTGCACGCCGGGGTTCCTGTGCACGGTCACCGCGCTGCTGCGGGAGAACCCCGCGCCGACCGGCGAGCAGGTGGTCGAGGGCATCTCGGGCAACCTGTGCCGGTGCACGGGGTACCAGAACATCGTGAAGGCGGTGCACCGCGCGGCCGAGCTGGCCGCCGAGGCGGACGCCACGCCCGCGCGCACGGGCGAGCACGCGTGACGGGCCCGCGGACGGGAGATCGGGCGTGACGGCCAGGTGGATGGGTGAGGTGGCGTGACGACCAGACTGTTCGGCGAGCCGGTCCAGCGCAGGGAGGACCGGCGGCTGATCACCGGCCAGGGCCTGTTCCTGGACGACCTCGGCCGCGACGCGCTCGCCGCCGCGTTCGTCCGCTCGCCGCACGCGCACGCCCGCGTCCGTGACATCGACGTGTCGGCGGCGCTGGACGTGGACGGCCTGGTCGCGATCTACACCTGGGAGGACCTGCCCGAACGGGTCCGCGACCCGCTGCCGCTGCTGATCCCGCACCCGGCGCTGACCCATGGCCGCACCGCCTACCCGCTGGCCAGGGACGTCGTCCGGCACGTCGGCGAGCCGGTCGTCATGGTCGTGGCGCGTGACCGCTATCTGGCCGAGGACGCCGCCGCGCTCATCGAGGTCGACTACGAGATCCTCAAGCCGGTGGTCGGCATCGAGGAGGCCGCGCTGGGCTCCCACCTCGTCCATGACGACGTCCCCGGCAACGTCGGCGCGCATCTGGTGCAGGAGGTGCCGTCGCGGGCCGGCCTCGGCGCGGGCCGGGCGATCGACGCGGCGCCGCACACGCTGGCGTTCCGCCTGGACATCGAGCGCAGCGCCTCCACCCCGCTGGAGGGGCGCGGGGTGTACGCGCGGTGGGACGCCGACGACCGCTCCCTGCGGGTCTACAGCTCGACCCAGACCTCGACCAGCGTGCGCATGGCCATCGCCGCCAAGCTGGGGCTGCCATTGCCATCGGTCGAGGTGGTCGCCCCGGACGTGGGCGGCGGCTTCGGCGTCAAGATCGTCCACCCGTGGCCGGAGGAGGTGCTGGTGCCCTGGGCGGCGATGCTGCTCGGGCGGGAGGTCAAGTGGGCCGAGGACCGCCGTGAGCACTTCATCTCCTCCGCCCACGAACGCGGCCAGGTGCAGCACGTGCGCGTCGGCTTCGACGACGAGGGGCACGTGCTCGGCCTGGACGTGACGATTTTGCACGACCACGGCGCCTACACCCCGTACGGCATCATCGTGCCGATCATCACGGCGACCCAGCTCCTCGGCCCGTACCGCATCGGCGCCTACCGCGTGGAGTTCTCCTCGATCTACACCAACACCGTGCAGGTCACCCCGTACCGCGGCGCGGGGCGCCCGCAGGCGGTGTTCTGCATGGAGCGCACGATGGACCGCATCGCGGCCCACCTCGGCCTGGACCGCGCGCAGGTGCGCGCGGCCAACTTCATCCAGCCCGACGAGTTCCCCTACGACCAGGGCATGGTCTTCCAGGACGGCCGACCGCTGATCTACGACAGCGGCGACTACCCCGAGTCGCTGCGCATGCTCAAGGAGATGATCGGCTGGGACGGCTTCCCGGCGATGAAGGCCGAGGCGGCGGCGCGCGGGCGGCGGCTCGGCATCGGTCTCGGGTGCTACGTCGAGGGCACCGGGGTGGGCCCGTACGAGGGCGGGCACGTGCAGGTGACCTCCGACGGGCGGGTGCACGTCTCCACCGGCCTCACCTCACAGGGCCAGGGGCACGAGACGGTGTTCGCGCAGATCGCCGCGACCGAGCTCGGCGTGCCGCTGGAGAAGGTCTCGGTGGTGACCGGGGACACCCGGCGCTTCGGCTACGCCGTCGGCACCTTCGCCTCGCGGGCGGCGGTGATGAGCGGCAACGCGATCGCCCTGGCCTGCCGCAAGGTGCGCGAGAAGGCGCTGCGCATCGCCGCCGACGCGCTGGAGGCCGACCCGCGCGACCTGGAGATCGAGGACGGCCTGGTGCGCGTCGTCGGCAATCCGGAGGCGTCGGTGCCGCTGGCGACGGTGGCGGTGCTGTCCAACCCGCTGCGGTACGCCTTCGACGAGGAGGCCGCGCGGGCGACGCAGTTCTCCGGCGCCACGCCGATGGACCGCCCGCCGGTCCCCGAGGGCGAGGAGCCGGGGCTGGAGGGGCGCGACTACTACTCGCCGGTCCGTTCCACGTTCGCCTCCGGCATGCACGCCGCCATCGTGGAGACCGACCCCGACACCGCCGAGATCCGCATCCTGCGCTACGCCGTCGTGCACGACTGCGGCCGGCTGATCAACCCCATGATCGTCGAGGGGCAGATCCACGGCGGGGTCGCGCAGGGCGTGGGCGGGGCGCTGTACGAGCGCATGGTCTACGACGGGCACGGTCAGCTCCTCAACGCCTCCTTCATGGACTTCCTGATGCCGTACGCCACGGAGGTCCCGGCCATCGAGACCGCGCACCTGGAGACGCCCTCGCCGCTGAACCCGCTCGGCATCAAGGGCGCGGGCGAGGCGGGGGTGATCCCGGTGTCCGCGGTGATCGCCTCGGCGATCGAGGACGCCGAGGGCCTGCCCATCGACCGCATGCCCATCTCGCCCGCCGAGCTGTACGAACTACGCCGCGCCGCGGGCCGCTGAGAACGTGCCCGGCCGCCCACTGGCGAAGGCCGCCACGGGGTGGCGGCCTTCGCGATGAAGTCCGACCGGTCAGGTCGGTTCCGGTAGGCGGATGACGTCGGACGGCGGGGTGGACGAGGGACGCCGGGGCTCCCTCACCCCTCCCGTGTCGGGCCGGTCGTCGCGTCCACCAGCGAGAACGCGCGAACGGCGGCGCAGCAGCCGGTCGATGAGCCGTTTGAGCCCCATGCGCGCACAACGTACGTACGCCATCGGCGAGTTCCCTCAGGCGGTGACGCGCTTGCGGAAGACCCAGTACGTCCAGGCCTGGTAGCCGAGGACGAACGGCAGGGCCGCCAGGCCGATCCAGGTGAGCACGCCCAGGGTGTACGGGCCGGACGCCGCCTCGGCCACGGTCATGCCCGGCAGCGGCGCGCGCCACAGCGTGCCGAACAGCGCGGTCGTGGCCAGCACGATCGAGGCGGCGGTGGCGGTGAACGCCCAGCCCTCGCGGTGGCGCCACAGCAGCGCGACCGCGGCGGTCAGCGCGCCGGCGGCGGCCAGGGCGGCGAGCCACGGCAGCGGGTAGACCCGAAAGCCGCCGCCCACGGCGCCCGCCGACGGGATGCCGGGGAGAGCCAGGACGGCGACCGGCAGCGCGACCGCCGCGAGGCCCAGCGCGGCGCGGCGGGCACGGGCGCGCAGCGGGCCCGCCGTCTTCAGCGCGAGGAACACCGCGCCGTGCACCAGAGCCAGCGTCAGGGAGAACGCTCCGCCGAGCACGGTGGCGAGCACGCCGCCCCACAGCAGACCGGCGAAGATCGCACCCCACAGGAACGCGGCGAGCGCGCTGCCGGCCACGATGCCCACGTCACAGAGCACGCGCTCGCGGGCCGTCACCTTGCCCCGCCACTCCAGGGCCACGCCGCGCGCGATCAGGGCGGTCAGCACCAGCACCAGCGGCAGGTAGAACGAGCTGAGCAGGCCGGAGTACCAGGCGGGGAAGGCGGCGAACATCGCGCCGACCGCGGTGATCAGCCACACCTCGTTGCCGTCCCAGACCGGGCCGATCGTGGCGAGCACCTGCCGGCGCTCGGCCTCGTTCCGCGACAGCACGGGCAGCAGCGCGCCGACGCCGAAGTCGAAGCCCTCCAGCACGAAGTAGCCGGTCCACAGGAAGGCGATGACCAGGAACCAGAAGGTCGGGAGTGCCACGGCGGTCTCCTAGTACATGAGGGTCGGCTGGAGGCGGGCATTCCGGTCGGTTCCGCCGGCCGCGGCATCGGTGTCGCCCGGACGGCCGGGGCCCGAGGGGACGGCGACCGGGTCGGGGCCGGCCTTCACGTGCCGGACGAGCAGCCGTACCTCGGCGATCGCCAGTACGCCGTACACCGCCGTGAAGATCGCCAGCGAGGTGGCGACCTCGCCGAGCGAGACCCCGGGGGACACGCTGGCGGCGGTGAGCAGCTCGCCCTGGACGGTCCACGGTTGCCGGCCGATCTCGCTGAGCAGCCAGCCGGCGATCACGGCCATGAGGGGCAGCGGGAGCGCCAGGACGCCGGCCCGGGCGAACCAGCCCGGGGTGGGGCGGCGGCGCCGGGTCAGCCACAGCCCGAGCAGCGACAGGGCGACCGTCGTGAGCCCGAAGACGATCATCACCCGGAACGACCAGTAGACGACGGGGACGTTCGGCAGGTAGTCGCCGGGGCCGAACTCGGCCTGGTAGCGCTGCTGGATGTCCTGCATGCCCTGGACGGTCGCGCCGGGGTCGTGCGCGGACAGCAGGCTCAGCAGCTTCGGCACCTCGACGCCGGGCAGCGGGGAGAACGGCGCTCCCGCGGTGTCGTGCCGGAGTCCTTCGGCGGCGGCGAGCTTCATCGGCTGCTGCTCGTGCATGTACCGCGCGGACACATCGCCGCTGCCCGCGACGACGGCTCCGGCGATCGCGGTCATGACCAGCGCGGCCCGCAGGCTGGAGCGCCACATGCCGGGGTCGGCGGTGCCCGCCTTCGGCCTGCCCGCTCCGCCCCGGCCCGCCGCCCACCGGCGCGGCGCGGCCGCGGCGGCGGTGTCCCGGCCGGCGGGCGCGGCGCTCGTGACCAACTCAGCGACCGTGTCGGTCTCGGCGGCGGCCGTGCGGCGCTCGTGGAGGATCCGGTAGCCGCTCACCGCGATGACGAACCCGCCGGCGACGACGAACGAGGCGGCGACCACGTGCGGCACCTGGGCCAGCGCCGTGGGGTTGGTCAGGACGGCCCACAGGTCGGTCATCCGGGCCCGCCCGTTCACGACCTCGTACCCCACCGGGTGCTTCATCCAGGCGTTGGCGGCGAGGATGAAGTACGCCGACAGGTTCGAGCCGATGGCCGCCGCCCAGATCGTGGCCAGGTGGATCCGCCGGGGCAGCCGGTCCCAGCCGAAGATCCACAGACCGAGGAAGGTGGACTCCAGGAAGAACGCGAGCAGCGCCTCCAGGGCGAGCGGCGCGCCGAACACGTCGCCGACGAATGTGGAGTACGCACTCCAGTTCATCCCGAACTGGAACTCCTGCACGATGCCGGTGACCACGCCCATGGCGAAGTTGATCAGAAAGAGCTTGCCGAAGAACTTCGTCAGCCGCAGGTAGTGCTCCTTGCCGGTGCGGTGCCAGGCCGTCTGCAGCCCGGCGACGAAGATCCCCAGGCCGATCGTCAGGGGTACGAAGAGAAAGTGGTAGACGGTGGTGACCCCGAACTGCCACCGCGCCAGATCCAGTGCGTCCATGCACCCCTCACGGGTTCCGAGCTCTACACGTCGTAGTTCTATCTCCAGTAGTACTACAAGCTGTAGAGCAAAAGACGAGGGAGGTCCCGCCGCGCTGTGCGATCTTCGTCACACCCGGCCGTCGCCGGCCCGGTGGCCGGACGCGGGGATACGCCACAACGGCAGGCGGAACAGGCGAACCGGGAAGGATCGGTACCGGGAAGGATCAGGCGGGAGGCGTCGCGGAGGGAACGGCGGGAGTGGGCGGCGCCGTGGGAACAGACGCGACGGGGAGACGCACCCGCGCCGCCCTGAGGTAGGCGTCCAGGTTCCCCAGCTCGAAACCGCGCCGCTCGATCTTGTCGAGCAGGATGCGGAAGTCCCTGGCCAGGTTCGCCCGGAAGTGCAGCAGCAGGATGTCGCCCGGACGCAGCCGCTTGTCCGGCGTCTGGTAGGAGATCTTCCCGCCCGGCTGCACGCTCGCCGTCCACAGCAGCACGGCCGACAACCCGCACCTCCGGGCCACCCGCAGCGTGGTCCCGGTGTAGTTGCCGAACGGCGGCCGCAGCAGTGCCGGCCTTCGCCCGATCTCGCCGGCGATGACCCCGGCCGCGCCGCAGATCTCCGTGCGCTGCGCCGCGGGCCCGAGGTTCCACAGGTTCGGATGGGTCAGCGTATGGTCCTCGATCGGCACGCCGAGATCACGGAGCTCCCGGAAGTACGCCCACTTGCCCGCGCCGACGTACCGCCCGCCGGCCGCGCCCGGGTCGGGCACGCCGCGCGCCTCCACCGCGTCGCGCGTGGCGAACACCGTGATCGGCACGGCGCGCTCCCTGACCAGCCGGACGAACCCCGGGTCCTGCTCCCAGCCGTCGTCGATGGTCAGGAAGACCACCTTGCGCCTGGTCGGGATCGCGCTGATGACCGGCAGCGCCGCGCCGGAGCCGGCGCGGATCCGCCCGACCTCGCCCGGCCGGGGCAGCGCCCCCGCCGCCCCCACCGCCCCCACCGGTCCCGTCGGTGCGGCGCTCGGCGCCGGCCCGGCGCCGGACGGCGACGCGCCCGTCACCGGCCGGTTCTCCAGGGACGGCCCGGCGGAGGGCGAGGAGGTCTGGGCGGGCCGGCCGGCAGGTGACGGCGTGATCGCGGCCGCCGGGGATGCCACGGAGCTTTCGGGGGATCTCGCGCCGCCCGTCGAGCAGATCATGACAAGTCCTGCTACGGCCGCTAGCTGTGTCGCCTTCCGTGCCCAGATCACGGGGAGCAATCCTGCCATCGTCCTGATCTCCTGCCATAAGCCGCGAAAGAGCCCCCGGTAACCGGTGTGCAAGCTCCTCGCAAGTACGAGCGTGGACAGTGGCACCGCAGAGCGAGGGGGAGCGGCCGCTTCCCCCGGCACACCGCCCGCCACCGACGGCATGGGCGGTGTCACGGCCGGCCTGGGCAGCGTCGCCCGGGCCCGGACCGCTCCGCAAGGAGCCGGACGGCTCACCGGTCCGC
This sequence comes from Sphaerisporangium melleum, assembly GCF_014646695.1. GTDB lineage: Bacteria > Actinomycetota > Actinomycetes > Streptosporangiales > Streptosporangiaceae > Sphaerisporangium > Sphaerisporangium melleum. The sequence goes on along the minus strand of NZ_BMNT01000006.1, from coordinate 28,993 downwards.
GCGAGCGGCACCGGCGGTCCGCCGGCTCCCCGCCGGTCGAGGCCGGCACGCGAGCCCGGCGGCGGTGTCCCCCGCGCCGTCGCTGGACAGGCCGGGTACCGGATGGCCTGGGGAGAGCCACCGGTACCCGGCCGCGATCGGCCCGCCGTGCACCCGCCACGCGCCGATGGCGGCCGGCGACGACCCCGCCCGCCCGGATGCCGCTCGCCGTGTCACGCTCCTGAGCCACCCGGCGATGCCGGTGAACGGGGTCGGAGGTGGGCGTTCGCGGCGACTAATGCCTACCCGCGGGGAATCGGGCGGGCAAGAGTTGCCCTTATGCGGAAGGCGTGGCGTCCCTAGTCTCTGCGCATCCTGTCTCGTCTTCCTCTAGTCTCTCCGCACGGAGGTGGTCATGAAGGTCGTCGGCAGTGCCGTCGTCGCGGTCGATCGCATGCGCGTCTGGGCCGCGCTGCAGGACCCCGCGGTCCTGGTCCGTACGATCCCCGGCTGTGAGCGGCTGGAGGCCACCGGTGCCGACACCTACCGCATGACGGTCACCGCGGGAGTCGCCTCGATCAAGGGCGTCTACCAGGGCGAGGTCGCCCTGTCCGACCCGCAGGAGCCGGAGCGGTTCACCCTCCGGGCCCGCGGCGCGGGCGCGCCGGGCACGGTGGACGCCACCGTGCTGATCCGGCTGAGCGAGGCCGGCGAGGGCGGGACGCGCGTCGACTACGACGCCGAGGCGGTCGTGGGCGGGATGATCGGCGGGGTCGGGCAGCGGATGCTCGGCTCGGTGGCCAAGAAGACCGCCGGAGAGTTCTTCAGCGCGGTGGAGCGGCATCTCCGCCGCGCCCCCGCCGGGCAGGCTCCGGCCGTCGAGGAGGCACTGCCGGCCGCCGCGTCCGGCCTCGGCGAGGAAGCGGGTGTACCGAGCCTGACAGGAGGGCCGATGGACGTGGAGAGCATGGTGGTCGCCCACCCGGACGGTCCCGCGCCGAGCCCGGCGGCCGTCGCGGGACAGGTCTTCGAGCGGCCCCGCGAGGAGGCCGGACAGGCGGACGGGCGTCCCCGGGCCGGTACGCCCGTCTGGCCGGTGCTGACGGCGTTCGGCATGGGCGCGGGCGTCGCGCTCGGCAGCGCGGTCATCGGCTGGCTGCTCGGCCGCACCGGCCGCCGCTGATCGGCGCAGCCTCCCCATCCCGTTCTCACGCTCCCGCCGGGCACCTTCCCGGGCCGCGGCCGCCGTTCGAGGGCCGGCCAGGGCCGGCGGACGGCGTGCACACGTTGGTTCCGGGAGCGTGTCGGGGGGGACCCCGGCAGGGCTCGGCCAGGTCATCGGGCAGTGCGTCACAGGAACATGACAAGTGCTCGCGGGAGCGGATCTCCGGGCGTAACGTGGGGATATGCGAGAGTTCCGTGCGGAGGACGCTCGATCGGAGGCTCGCCGGCTCATCCACGATCTGCTGGGTGAGGGGCACCCGACGGCGGCACTGCTGCTGAGCGACGCCAGAAGCGTGCTCGGTGACGAGCGCACGGCGAACTGCGCCGAACTGGCGCGAGGCGCCGCGCTCACCAGAAGATCCTCGGAGCTGGCCGCGATCGCCGGCCTGCTCGTCGGCACCCGGACGCTCGGCCTGGACTGGTGGACGTCCGGCCGCGGCGGCAAGATCCCCGCACCGGACGAGGTGCTGGCGGCGAACACGGCCATCGAACCATGGACCGACCTCACCGTTCTGGAGATGCTCGCGGCGTGGATCGCCGACGACGGCGCCGACGACGCCTGGGGGCCGCCGATCACGTCGGTGGACCTCAACTCCTGGCAGGCGGAGGACCGGGTCGACCTGCCCGCCGACGCCGTCCCCGGCCATCGCCTGGTCGTCTCGTTCGACGCGGGCGGCCGGCTGGACGCCGTCGTGGTCGAACGGCCGGACGGCGCCCTGGGATCCAACCTCGACTTCTCCTCGCTGCGCTACTCACGCGCCGCCGAGGCCCAGTGGAGCTGGGGCGTGGCGGCGGGGCTGGGCCCGCACCCCCTGCCCGGCGAGGACCCCGACCCGTACGCCGAGACCGTGGACGCGCAGGCGGCCGAGTACCTGCGTCAGTGGGCGCTGCGGCACGGCGCCACCGCCGAGCAGGCCGGCGGGCGCTGGCAGGTCAAGGGCGAGGTCGTCGCCGTGATCGAGCGCGTCGACTGGATGTGGCGCAGCGGCGAGTGGTTCGCCTGGTGGCGGGCGGCGTCCGCGCTGCTCGGCGGCGACCCGGTCCAGCTCGCCTCCCGCATGGACGACATCGCCGCCGCCTCCTGACGGCCGGTCGCAAGGTGTCTCCGCCGAGGCCGGCCGCGGTCATGGCCTGGGCGGTGCGCTGACCGGGGTTCAGACCGGTGAGACGGTGAGCTGGTCGGGATGGGGCGCGCCGAGGTCGCCGGTGCGGTAGTGGCGGCGGCACAGTACGCGGTAGTGCACCTGCGCGCCGTCGGTGTCGGCGATCACGACCTGCTCTCCGGTGCGCGCCATGACCCCGTCCACGACGCGGGCGTTCAGCCGGCCCTGCCGGCCGCACCAGCACAGCACCTCCACCTGCAGCCGGCACACCTCGTCGGCCAGCTCGAACAGGCGCTGGGCGGCGGGGAACATCCGCGAGCGGAAGTCCGACGCCAGCCCGAAGGCGTACACGTCCACACCGTGCTCGTCCACCAGGTCGGCGAGCTGCTCGATCTGGGCCACGGTGTAGAAGCACGCCTCGTCGCAGATGAGGTAGTCGATCTGGTCGTGCGCCAGCACCAGGCGCACCAGGTCCAGGTCCTCGGTGACCTCCACGGCGGACAGGCCGAGGCCGATGCGGCTGGTCACCCGCGGGCCGCCCGACCGGTCGTGCTTGGTGAGCACCAGGCCGCGCCTGCCCTGGCGGCCGTGGTTGTAGTTCATCTGCAGCGCGAGGGTGGACTTGCCGCAGTCCATCGGGCCGTAGAAGAACCTCAGCACGGCGTCGCGGTGCGGGGGCGCGGGGGTGAAGGACAAGGCCGACAGTTCGCTCACAGGCCGCCAGCATACCGATCGGCCTCCCGCCTGCGGCCGGTCCGGTGTCCATCACGGGCTCGGGTCTGGGGTCTGCCATACGTGGCCGGGGCTGTCTCGGGGTCTCCTGCGGCCCGCGTGCCGGTCATGTCGTCGTGGCCGCGTGGCGCAGCAGGGAGAGTCCGGGGACCGGCAGCCGGGCCGCCTCCGCGGCGTCGCCGTCCCGCCGTTCCCGGTCGCCGGCCGGCTCCTTGCGGCCGGCGAAGCGCAGGACGGCGTCGGTCACGCCCACGTACACTGCGCGTCCGTCCTCGGTCACCGTGACGCCCCGCGCGGGGGCCGGGAGGTGCCACCGGCGCCGTACGGCGAGCGACCGCGGATCGACGGCACGCAGGGATTGGCCCGCCGCGAGGTAGACGAGGTCACCGGCCGCCCCGGAGACCGCGGCGGACGCGCCGCTCCCCGTCCCGGCACCCGTGGCGGGCCCGCCGGACTCGGCCGGGGACGGCGTTCCCGCTCCGGCGGTCGCGGCGGAGGCGCCGATCGTCCGGGTCGTGGTGATGGTGAGTGACGAGGTGTCGGCCCGCACGAGCGTCCCGTGCCCGTTCTCGTACACGTACAGCGCGCCGGCGCTGACGGCGAGGGTGTGCGCCGCGGCCGGGGCCCGGCCGAACGGCTCGGGAAGGTCCAGGCAGTAGGCCCATCGCTGGCCCAGGTCGAGCACGTGCACGAACGCGTGCACCCCGGTGGTGCGGCCGGCGACCAGGTCACGGGTGTGCAGATGGTCCGGCTGGTGGGTGTAGAGGGTGTAGAGCCGCTGGTAGCCGGGTTCGAGCACGGCCTGCCGTCCCTCGCCGCGCATCGTCTCCTCCACGCTGTCGGGCACCGGCTGCTTGTCCCTGGTCAGCAGCGACCACAGCTTGCCCTGCTCCATGTCGTACAGCTTGACCTTGTAGGACTCCGGTGCCTTCGCCGGGAGGTACTGCAGGACGAACAGGGCATCTCCGCCGGCGCTGAGGCCGTCGGGCTGGAAGTTGCCGTCCAGCCGCACGGTCCTCGGCGCCTCCCGCCCGTCCGGAGCCGCGATCACCATGGTGGTGGCCGTGCGCCCGGCCGGCGCTCCGTACGGGGAGGCAGGGGGAGGAGCGGCCAGGGCGACCGCGTTCCCGATGGACGAAACCACATGCGGGACAAGACCTGGTGGAACGGTGGTGCGGGCGGTCACAGCACCGGACCTGGCGTCCAGCGTCAGCAGCTCGCCCGCCGGTGACACGGTGTAGAGGCGGCTCCAGTCCGGCGCGGGCACCGGCCGGTCCGCGGTGAACAGCGTGGCGCCCGTCCCGGCGTCGATGGCCGCCACCCGCGTTCCGATGGAGGCGTAGAGGATGTGCCCGCCGGACGCCGGCCCGCCGGCGCCGCCGAGCGTGCCGGTCGCCGGACCGGGGCCGTCCGGGGGGACGTTCCGGCCGTTCGCGCCGGTGCCGCCGCTCGTGCAGGAGGTGAGCAGGGCGGCACCCGAAAGGCCGCCCGCGAACCTCAGAAAATCGCGTCGCTCCATGCCCTTCCTACCGTTCGCGCGCCCGGCGGGTTCCAGCGGCCCGCGATGCGCTTTTCCGCCGCCGCGGCGGGCACCCGGGAGAGCCCGCCGCCACCGGGTCCGGCAGGCGGGTACGTGGATGGGCGGGCGGTCGGCGTGTGCGGGTGAGCCGGTACGCGAATCGGGCGGTGCGTGCGCGCCGCAGGGCGGAAGGTGCCGAGGGAGGTGCGATTTCTTGGCGGATCTCGCTGGTTCCGGACGCCGGAAGGGTTCAGTACACACTGAAGGCATGCACAGCAGCAGCGTCCGCATCGGCGTCGACACCGGGGGCACGTTCACCGACGTCGTCATGGTGGACGAGCGGACCGGTGAGATCACCACCACCAAGACCCCGTCCACCCCGGGCGACCCGGCGGAGGGGTTCATGAACGGGGTGCACAAGATCCTCGCCGGCCGCGTGCCGTCCGATGTCGCCGGCATCGTGCACGGGACGACGGTGGCCACCAACCAGCTCCTGGAGGACCGTCCGGTCGACCTCGGCTTCGTCACCACCGAGGGTTTCGAGTTCATCCTGGAGATCGCCCGGCAGAGCGTCCCCGACGGGTACGGCAACTCCTACTTCTGGGTCAAGCCGCCGCGCATCGTCCCGGTCCACCGGGTGAAGACCGTCGGCGGCCGGCTCGACCACCTCGGCCGCGAGGTGCGGTCGTTCGACGAGGCGCAGGCCACCGAAGTGGCACGGTGGTTCCGGGAGCGGGGCGTCACCGCCATCGGCGTGTGCTTCCTGCACTCCTACGCCGACCCCGCCCACGAGCACGCCATGCGCGCCGTCCTCGAACGCGAGCACCCCGACGCCGTCGTGTCGCTGTCCAGCGACGTGCTGCGTGAGTACCGTGAGTACGAGCGGTCGGTGACGACGCTGGTGGACGCGGCGGTCAAGCCCATCATGCGCCGCTACATCGCCGGGCTGTCCGCGCGCCTTGGCATGCCGTTCTCGGTGATGAAGAGCAACGGCGGGGTGCTGTCGGCGGCCGAGGTGGTCCACCAGCCGATCACCACCGTGCTGTCCGGCCCGGCGGCGGGAGCGCTGGGCGCCGCGCTGATCGCGAGCACCGCCGGCCGCCCCTCGGTCATCACCCTGGACGGCGGCGGTACCTCGACCGACGTCGCCGTGGTCGTGGACGGCGAGCCGTCCCTGACCACCGAGGGCGCCGTCGGGCGTTACCCGTGCAAGATCCCGATGATCGACATCGTGACGGTCGGCGCCGGCGGCGGCTCCATCGCCTGGATCTCCCCCGAGGGCACGCTCAAGGTCGGCCCGAGGTCCGCGGGCGCCGACCCCGGCCCGATCTGCTACGGCAGGGGCGGCACCGAGGTCACCGTCACCGACGCGCACGTCTACCTGGGCCGGGTGCCGCCCCACCTGCTCGGCGGGGAGATCCCGCTGGACGCCGCCGCGGCGCGGGCCGCCGTCGAGGAGCTGGCCGGCAAGCTCGGCCTGACCCCCGAGCGCACCGCCGTCGGCATCCTGGAGATCAGCGCCTTCAACCAGTCGAACGCCATCCGCCAGATCACCGTCAAGCGCGGCCTGGACGTGCGCGACTTCCCGATGGTCGCCTTCGGCGGCTCCGGACCGCTGCTGGTGTGCCGGCTCATCGACATCCTGTCCCTGCCGGCCGTCATCGTGCCCCGCGACCCGGGCAACGTCTCGGCGTTCGGGCTGCTCACGGTGGACGTCAAGAACGACTACGTGCGCACGCACGTCACCCGTGAGCCGTCCCTGGAGACGGCCGCGGGGATCTTCGGCGAGCTGGAGGCCGAGGCGGCCGCCGCGCTGCGCCGCGAGGGGTTCCCCGGCGAGCGGCACGTGTACGCGCGCAGCGCCGACCTGCGGTACTACGGGCAGGCGTACGAGGTGCGGGTGCCCGCGCCGCCGGGCCCGGTGGACGAGGCGTGGCGGGCCGAGGTGCTCGACCGGTTCCACCTCGCGCACCTGAAGCTGTACGGGTACGGCTACCGCGACGACCCGCGGCACGCGGTCGAGTGGGTCAACCTGCGGGTCTCCGGCATCGGCCCGATCACCCGGCCCACCCTGCGTGAGCTGCCCGAGCACTCCCCACGCGCGGCCGCCGGGGGACCGGATCGTGCGGCCGGGCGGCGGCGGGTGTACTTCGAGGAGGACGCCGGCTCACCGGCCCACCAGGACGGCTGGTGGACGGCGCCGGTGTACCGCCGCGGCGACCTGCGCCGCGGCGAGGTGATCAACGGGCCGGCCGTCATCGAGGAGTACGGCTCCACCCTGCCGCTGCACCCCGGCTTCGCCGCCGAGGTCGACGCGCACGGGAACCTGGTGGTGACGGCGCGGACCGCGAGAGCCGGTGCGGAAGGAGCGGACGCGTGACGGACGAGGGGGAGGGCACGGACGTGGCGGCGGACCCGGTGCTGGTGGAGATCGTCGAAGGCACGCTCGCCTCGGTCGAGATGGAGGTGGAGACGGCGATCGCCCGCACCGCCCGCTCGCCGATGATCCGCGACGCGCACGACTTCCGGGCCGGCATCCACGACGTGCGGCTGCGCAAGCTGACCGGCCGGTCGTACTCGGCGCTCGTCCAGCCCATCGTGCGCGACTTCCCGATCGCCGAGATGAACCCCGGCGACGTGTTCTTCCACAACGACGTCTACCTGTCCGAAGGCGGCATCGGGCATCTCCCGGATCTGTGCGTGACCGTGCCGGTCTTCCACCGGGGCGAGGTCGTGGCCTTCGTCCAGGCGTTCGGCCACCACGACGACATCGGCGGCGCCGTCCCCGGGTCGATGCCCTCGCACGCGCGCAGCGCCTTCGAGGAGGGGCTGATGGTCCCGCCGATCAAGCTGTGGGACCGCGGCGTGCCCAACCGGGCGGCGCTGACCATCATGACCAGGAACTCCCGCATGCCCGACTCGCTGGCCGGCGACCTGGACGCCGAGTGCTCGGCCTGCCTGATGGGCGCCCGGCGCCTGGCGGAGCTGTTCGACCGGTACGGCAGGGCCGCGGTCGAGGCGTGCTTCGACGCGATCATCGGCAAGACCACCGAGACCTTCCGCCGCGAGCTGCTGGCCAAGATCCCCGAGGGGGTGCACGTCTGGGAGGACTACGCCGAGCACGACGGCGTCGACCAGCCCCGCCTGCACACCCAGCGGATCACCCTCACCGTCGACCACTCGGCGAAGCGGCCGCTGGTCATCGACTTCACCGGCACCTCGCCGCAGGCCAAGGGGCCGATCAACCACGCCGGCGACTACGCCGACGGGGTGTTCCTGAAGAAGTGGCTGGCGCCGATCCTGCGCAACCTCGCCGACACGCCCGAGCGCATGGCCGAACTGGACGTCAACGAGGGCGTGGTGCCGCTGATCGAGATGCGCTTCCCGGAGAAGGGCACCCTGCTCACGCCGGTCTTCCCCGCGCCCACCAACGCCCGCACGTTCGTCATCCTGCGCCTGCTCGGCGTGCTCGCCGGGGTGCTCGCCAAGGCCACCGGCGGCCGGATGCCCGCCGACCAGGAGACGATCCGCTACACCGGCGTGTACGGCGAGGACGAGGAGGGCCGGCCGTACCTCATGCGCGAGGTGCTCGGCGGCGGGTCGGGTGGACGGTGGTACGCCGACGGCGAGGACACCATCCACGTCGTGCCGGACTCGCGCAACATCCCGGTGGAGTTCGCCGAGGCCCGCTGGCCGTTCCGCGTCGAGCGGCTCGGCCTGGCGTGCGACTCCGGCGGGCCGGGCCTGTACCGGGGCGGGCTCGGGTACGACAAGCACATCCGCATGCTGCGCGACGCGTCGTTCATGTCCATCGCCGACCGTTCCATCCTTGCCTGCTGGGGGGTGAACGGCGGCCGGGCCGGACGCCCCTTCGTCGTCACCGTCGGCGAGGAGGAGATGGAAGGGCTGGTGGACGACTTCCCGGTGAAGGCGGGCGAGGTCATCCGGGTGCGCACCACCGGGGGCGGCGGCTGGGGGTCGCCCTTCGACCGCGACCCCGAGCTGGTCGCCGCCGACGTACGCGACGGCAAGGTCTCCCCGCAGGGCGCGCGCGACGACTACGGCGTCGTCCTTTCCGGCCCGGCGGGCGAGCCGCAGGTCGACGCGGCGGCCACCGCGGAACTGCGCGCCGTGCTGCGTGCCGCCGGGCCGGTGGCCTTCTTCGACCGCGGCCCCGGCTACCCCCTGCTGTCCGGCGGCCGTCCGCACGCCGACGTGGACCTGCTGTGACCCGGCCGGACAGGGGAGAGGGCCTCCCCGGCGACCGGGGAGGCCCATCGCGTGAAGCGTGTGCCGCGGCATCCGCGACGCCCGTCCGGCCGGGCCGGCCGCCGGCCCGGCGCGTGCGGCGATGCGAGGCGGTGCGCTCGCTTCAGGCGGGGGATTCGGCTGCTAGCGAAATTATCAGCGTTTCTCGGTTTCCCTCTAGGATCATCAGCGTGTGAAGCTTTCCGAGTGGGCGCGGCGAAACGGCGTCCACTACCAGACCGCCTGGCAGTGGGCGCGGGACGGGAAGATGCCGGTCCCGGTCGTCAAGACCGCTACAGGCCGATATCTCGTCCTCGAGCAAGCAGCCGAGACCGTCACCCGCACCGTGGCGTACTGCCGGGTGTCCAGTGCCGGCCAGGGAGCCGACCTGGAGCGGCAGGCGGGCCGGGTCGTCACCGCCGCGACGGCCATGGGTTTGACCGTGGCCGATGTGGTCACCGAGGTCGGCTCCGGGCTGAACGGTGAACGTCCCAAGCTGGCACGGCTACTGCGTGACCCGTCCGTGGCCGTGATCGTGGTGGAGCATCGTGACCGGCTGACGCGGTTCGGTCTGGAGCACCTGTCGGCCGCGCTCCAGGCGACGGGACGCCGCATCGTAGTGATCGATGACGCCGAGGTCGACGACGATCTGGTGCGGGACATGACCGAGGTTCTCACCTGGTTCTGTGCCCGCTTGTACGGCCGCCGATCAGCCACACGCAGGGCCAAGGCCGCCCTCCGTGCCGCCAAGGACGCAGCGTGACCGCCCGTCAGGGTTACCGTGTGGAACTCGCCCCGGCACTCCAGCAGCGTGCCCGGCTCGGGCAGCACGCCGGACTCTCGAGGGTGGTCGAGAACTTCTGTCTCGAGAAGGTGAAGGCCGCGCTCGAGCAGCGGGAGGCGGAGAAGACCTACGGCGTCGCGGACAAGGACCTGACTGCGGTCCCGTGGTCGGCTCCCGCGCTCGAGCGGTTGTGGCGTCTGGAGCACCGCGAGCGGTTCCCGTGGTTCGGCCAGGAGGGCTTGTCGTCGCGGGTACCGAAGCAGGCGTGCCGGGTTCGCGCGGCCGGGTTCAAGAACTTCTTCGACTCCAGATCCGGCAAGCGGGCAGGCCGCAAAGTCGGCTTCCCGGACTGGCGGAAGCGTAAGCACGGCTCGAGGTTCCGCTATGACGCCGACCGCGCCCGCCCCGTCTCGGCTCGAGTGGCCCACCTCCCCGGCATCGGCAAGGTGGCGACGCTCGAGGACATGTCGTGGCTGACCGGCCGCATCACTGACGGTCGTGCTCGAGTCATCGGCTCCACCGTCCGCGAGCAGGCCGGGCGCTGGTGGGTGTCGTTCCAACTCGAGATCGACCGGTCCGAGGTCAACGAGCGGCGCGCGGTCTCGGGCGACGCGCCCTCGTGCGGGATCGACGTC
>NZ_BMNT01000006.1:0-18724 GCF_014646695.1 Sphaerisporangium melleum | reverse complement strand
TTCGCCACGATCGTGGACGACGACGGCACCATCACCGAGGTCCACGCCCCCAAGCCACTCAAGGGCGCACTCCGCAAACTGCGGAAGGCGAACAAGGCGGTCACGAGAAGGCAGCCCGGCTCGAGCAACCGGGCCAAAGCGGCCAAGCGGCTCGGCAGGGTTCACCTCGAGGTCGCCGGCCGGCGGGCCGACTTCCTGCACAAGACCACAACGATGCTCGCGAGAACCAAGCGGGTCATCGCCGTGGAAACACTCAACGTCGCCGGGATGGTGAAGAACCGGCGGCTCGCCCGAGCGATCTCCGACCTCGGGTTCGGCGAGTTCTTCCGCCAACTCGAGTACAAGACCCAGTGGTACGGCTCGAGCCTGTGGGCGGCCGACCGCTGGTTCCCGTCCTCGAGACTCTGCAGCGGCTGCGGAGCTGTCAATGGAGACCTCACACTCGCCGACCGGACGTGGACATGCAGGTGCGGTCTCGAGCACGACCGGGATGTGAACGCCGCCCGCAACCTGCTCGCCGCCATGCAACTCGAGCGGCAAGCCGCCTAGCTCCACGTCGCCGGGCAGTTCCCCGGAGACGCAAAACGCCTGTGGAGGCGACGTAAGACCCCGAGCCATCGAGGCAGATGCCAGTGAAGCAGGAAGAGGATCGCTGAGATTCTCTGAACGGTAGCAGACGGTGTTGGAGCCGTACTCGACGTACTGCCCGTTGACCATCGCGCCCACGGTCGTGGTGATGCAGATCGTCTCGGTGCAGAAGAAGTTCAGGCTTCCGCCGCCGCCGGGGTAGACGATGCCGGGTCCGCCGTTGCCGCCGCCGGTCGGAACGGGGGCGTTCTTCGGGACTCCTTCGCCGACGACTCCGTCCCGATCTTCGGCGCGCCGACGCCGTTCGTCATGGCGGCCGAGCAGGCCAGAGCCGCGGCGGCCGGCGGCGCGACCCCGCCCCCGCTACGGGTGCGCACGAGCGGCGGCACGTGGTTCGTGCTGCGCGGCTCGCTGCTGCGCGGCCGGTCGCAGGGGCAGGCGGCCGTGGTCGCCACCCCGGCCTCACCCGCGGAGATGATGCCGGTCGTCTTCGCCTCCTACGGGCTGACCGCCCGCGAGCGCGAGGTCGCGCTGCGGGTCGCCCAGGGACACGCCACCGGCGACATCGCCCGAGAGCTGTGCATGACGCCGCTGACCGTGCAGGATCACCTCAAGTCGATCTTCACCAAGTCGGGGGTGCGCAGCCGTCGCGAGTTCGTCGCCGGGCTGCTCATGAGCGGCACCGTGGAGATCTGGACCTGACCACATCGGTTCACGCAGCCGGTGCTCCCGTTGCGTGAACCGCTGCGGGAGACCGGCGCCGCGCCGTGGAATCGTCGATCACATCCTGCGGCAGCGCATAAGGGGTCGAGGCGGACACCGCCTCGCCGGTGCTCCGAAGATTTTGCCCCGATCATGTGCTCGGAGTGGTGATCCGCACCGTGTGCGGCATGTTTCATTCACGTAGCGTGACGGTATGCATACCCACGGTAAATCGCCGAGACATCGGAAGGATCATCGTGAAGCGACTCGCCCTCGTTCCCGTCATCTCCGCCGCCATGATCGCGCTCATGGGCACCGCCGCCTACGCCTCCCAGTACGTCGCCTACGAGGGGCCCGCCTTCACCGGCCGGTCGGTGGTCATCGACCGGTGCGGCCCGTCCGACATCCCCTTCCACGGGTCGTACAAGTGGTACGGCGACGGCCAGAGCGGCCGGATGTACAACCAGCCCGGCACCCACGGGGTGATGCACTTCGAGCTGGCCTCCAACCGCTACGCCGAGCAGCGGACCCCCGTCGGCTGGCAGAGCATCTTCATCGTGTGCTGACCCCCGTGAGGAGGGCGGACGGGGCGCGGCCCGTCCGCCCTCCTCACGGGCACCCGGCCGGGCGCCTGCCGCCCGCGCGGTGTCCGGCGGGTGGCGACCGGCCATTCGGTCAGGGGCCGGCGTGGGAGGCGAGACCCCGGTCCACCTGCTGGAGGAGCCGGTCCACCGGGGCGCAGGCGGCACAGTCCCACACGCGCACCGTCCCGTCGTCGTGCGTCGTCAGGATCCGCCGCGAATCAGGGGCGAACGAGACGCTCTCGACGCTCGCGCCGAACCCCGAGACGGTCAGCGGCCCACCGGCCCGATCGGGCCGCCAGAGGCGCACGGTGGCGTCGTGCCCGGACGAGGCCACCCAGCGGCCGTCCGGACTGAAGGACACGTACCACACCATGCCCTGGTGGGCCTGATGCACCACCGGCGCACCACGCCCGTCCAGCGGCCAGACGCGGACCGTCCCATCGGTGCCCGCGCTGGCCAGCCGGCGGCCGTCCGGGCTGAACGCCACCGCCCAGACCAGCCCCTGGTGACCGCGCAGGACCACCGGCGCGGTGCGGCCGTCCACGTCCCACACCCGCACGGTGCCGTCGGCGCCGCCGGTGGCGATGTGGCGGCCGTCCGGGCTGAAGACCGCGAACCTGATCTGGTCGGCGTCCGCCTCGCGCACCAGGGCCGGCCCGGAGCCGTCCGCCGGCCAGACGCGCAGGGTGCCGTCGATGCCGGCGGTGGCGACATGGCGGCCGTCCGGGCTGAAGGGGGCCGTCCAGACCAGCCCCTTGTGCCCGCGCAGCACGACGGGCCCGCCCTCGCCGTCCAGGTCCCACACGCGCACCGTGCCGTCCCGCCCGGCGCTCGCCACGTGCCGCCCGTCACGGGCCGCGGTGACGCCGAGCACCTCGCCGTCGTGGCCGCGCAGCACGCGACGCCGGCCGCCGGACACATCCCAGACGCCGACGGTCCCGTCCATCCCCCCGCTGACGACATGCCGCCCGTCCGGCAGGAACTCCGCCGACCACACCGCGTCACGGTGCCCGCGCAGGATCGTGGCACCACCGAGCACCGACCACACCCGCACGGTGCCGTCCTCCCCGGCGGTGACCAGGCGCGCCCCGTCCGGACTGAACGCCGCGCTCCACACCACCCGCTGATGGCCCCGCACCACCAGCGGATCGCCCGCGCCGCTCGTGCTCCAGACCCGTACGGTCGCGTCGTCGCTGGTCGTGGCCAGCCAGTGCCCGTCGGGGCTGAAGTCCAGGCCCTCGACGGTGCCGTCGTGCCCGCGCAGCACCACCGGCTCGCCGTCTCCGCCGGCCGGCCACACCCGCGCCGTGCCGTCGACGCCCGCACCGGCGCTCGCGACGCGCGTACCGTCCGGACTGAACCGCACCGTCTTGACCGCGCCTCCGTGCCCGCGCAGCACCGCCACCGGCCGGCCGCCGTCCGCGTTCCACAGGCGCACCGTGCCGTCCTCGCCACCACCGGCCAGCCGCCGGCCGTCCGGGCTCCACGCCACGCCGAGCACCGGGCCGTCGTGCCCGCGCAGCACCATCACCGGCCGGCCGCCGCCCGCGTTCCACACGCGCACCGTGCCGTCGTCACCGGCGCTCGCCAGGCGCCTGCCGTCCGGGCTGAACGCCACACTCCACACCCGGCCCTCGTGCCCGGTCAGCACCAGCGGCGCCACGCCGCCGTCCAGCGCCCACACCCGCACGGTGCCGTCCTGACCGGCCGTGGCCAGGCGCCTGCCGTCCGGGCTGAACGCCGGGCTCCACACCTCGCCCCGGTGCCCGGTCAGCACGAGCGGCGGCCCGCCGGGCAGGCCGGAACCGCCGCCGGCCCGCGTCCACACCCGCACGGTGCCGTCCGAGGAGGTGGCCGCGACCCGCGCGCCGTCCCGGCTCCAGGCCACGCCGAGCTGCCGCCCGGCCGGCCCCGGCAGCGAGGCGATCAGCCGGTCGTCGATCAGCGCCTGCCGCAGCGCGGTCTCCGCCTCCAGCGTGGGGCGGACGGCGTACGCCCGCCGCGCCTGCCGCAGCGCCCGCTCCGGGTCGAACTGCGCCTGAGTGCGCGACTCGGCGGCGAGCTGCCGGGACACGGCCAGGTCGCGCTGGGCGCCGATCTCGCCGGCCTGCACCAGTGCCATGGCCGCCAGCACGCTCACCGCGACGACGGCGCAGGTCAGCCCGGCGAGCGCCAGCACCACCCGCCGCCGCACCGCCCCGCGCTCCCTGGCCTGCTGCGCCCGGCCCGCCGCGAGGAATGCCCGCTCCACGTCGTTGAGCCCGGAAAGCGGCCTGCCCTCCCAGCCGGCCAGCCGCGCTCCCCGGTACAGGAACGCCGGATCCCGGCCGTGCTGCTCCCACTCGGCGGCGGCCTCCGTCAGCTTGCGGTGGGCGCGCAGCAGCTCGCGGTCCTCGGCCAGCCACGAGCGCAGCCGCGGCCAGGTGCGGATCAGCGCCTCGTGCGCGATGGTCACGCTGTCGTGGTCGGCGGTGACCAGCCGGCCGCCGATCAGCCGGTCCAGGACGTCGGCCATGGCCTCGCCATCGGGGCCGCCGGTCAGCTCGGCGTGGCGCGCCCTCCGGCGGGTGTCCTCGGTGCCGTCGCCGGGCGCGATGAGCCGCAACATCACCCGCCGTACCAGGGGGCGCCGCTCCACCGGCAGCTCGTCGTGCACGCGTTCGGCGGTCGCGGCGATCGCGCCGCGCACGCCTCCGGCCGCCCGGTACCCGGCCAGGGTCAGCGAGGTGCCGCGCCGCCGCCGCCAGGTCTCCAGCAGGGTGTGCGAGATCAGCGGCAGCGCGCCCGCGTGCTCGCCCGCCTCGGCCACGATGAGGTCGACCAGCTCGGGGGCGACCTTGCAGCCGGTCTGCCCGGCCGGCCCGGTGATCGCCCGGCGCAGGTCCTCCTCCTCCATCGGGCCGACCAGCACCTGCCGGTCGCGCAGGGCGGCCACCAGGTCGGCGTGCTCGGCGCAGTGCGCGTAGAAGTCGGCCCGCACCCCGAGCACCACCCGCGCCCGGGGCTCCTCGCCCAGCGCGACCAGCAGCGACACGAACCGCGCCCGCTCCCTGTCGTCCCTGCAGAGGGTGAAGACCTCCTCGAACTGGTCCACCAGCACCAGCAGCCGCGCCGGCTCCGGGCGTTCCGCGAGCACCCGTCCCACCCAGCGCCGCACGCCCGCCGGACCGTCCTCCGCAAGCCCGTCGCTCGCCGCACTCCCCGCGCCGTTCACCCCGGTCGTACCGTTGGGCGACGCCGCGCCATCAGCGGACACCGGCCGGTGGAGGACCGCCGCGCCATTGTGGGATGCCGTCGTCGCGTCGGCACCCGTCCTGCCGTTCGTGCCGCCGGCGCCGTTCATGCCCGGCGTGCCGTTGGCGCTCGGTGTGCCGTTCGCCGTCACCGGGACGTGCGGGGCCGCCATGCCGTACGCGAAGGCGGCGCTGCGCGAGTCCTCCGCCTCCGCCGCACCGAGGGAAGGGGCCAGAGCGGCCAGGCACCGGGACAGCGTCTCGACGGGCCGTTCTCCGGGTGTCATGACGACGACCTGCCAGCAGGCGCCTCCGTCCACCATCCCCTCGGCCACGGCAGGCAGCAGGCCGGCTCGCAACAGGGACGACTTGCCGGCCCCCGAAGCGCCGAACACCGCGATCAGCGAGGCGTCTGCGAGCCGAGCGCACAACTCGGCGACCAGCCGCTCCCGTCCGAAGAACAGGCCGGCGTGCTCGGGTCCGAAGGTCGCGAGCCCGAGGTAGGGCGCGTTCTCGGTCACCTCGGCCGCCGGGTCCTCGCCGTCGCGTCCGGCCAGCTCGTCGGTGACCCGGCGCCAGCGCTCCTCCCACGCGTTCACATCGCCGCCGCAGGCCCGTACATACGCGAGGGTGACCGCCAGGCTCGGCAGGACGTTACCGCCGGCGGCTTCGGAGAGCGCGGTCACCGAGAAGTTCGCCACGGCGGACAGCCGGCGATAGCTCGGCCGGCCGGCGGCCTCACGCAGTCGGCGCAGATCGAAGGCGAAAGCGTGTAACGGGCCGGTGTCCGGGGAGAGCTCGCGTTCCGGACGTCCCATATGTGTCGCTCCTGTGCGAGTTGTTTGTCCAGTGCGACAAACCCTCGCTGGACAACGCCTCGCCGACTATACCCATAGCCATGCCGCCGGCCCGGAACAATCGCCCACCGTGCTCGATTCGATGTGAACCGGAAACGGAGCCGAGCAGACCGTTATGTGAGTGAGGGGAATCATGGCCTTCATGCCCGGTTTCACGCTGGCGTTCGCCGGATGCTCCGCAGGAGCCGGTGAGCCGATCGCGAAGCGCCCCTCGTGCCGCGCCCGCCGCGCGGCCCGCACATCGGCACGAGCGAGCCCGCGCTGCGCCGTACCGCGTGAACGCCGTCACCGGCCGCGCCCGCCGTCGGGTACGGTCTGACGCTCGACGTCCAGCTCACGGAGCGAGGGGCGGGTGCCGCCTCCCCCGTCTCCCTCGCGTGAAAGGGGCCCGTGAGCCGGATCCGCGTCGCCGTGCTCCAAGGGGGAGCGCATGACGGTATCCCCAGCCGCCGTACCCGCGGAAAACCCTCCCCTCCCGCGGGTACGAACGGCGGACGAAAGGCCCGGCACCCGCACTCGGACCCGGCCGAAGCCGGTGAAGAGCCCTTCCCTTCGCGGGCGTGCCGGGCCTTTCCGTTCGCCGTCATGGCATCTCGCTGCTCCGACCACTATCACCGAATCGCGAAAAGTCGTGACACGACCCGTTTGTGACGCCGGGATTGGTGGCGGAGAAGCCGTTCCTCCACGGAATCAGTAGCCGCTTTCGCCGCGCCGGACGGGAGCCCCGGCTGAGGCGGCGGGCACGGGCACTGCCAGAATGGCTGGCCATGAGGACGCTGTACCCGCCGATCGACCCGTACGACTCGGGCATGCTCGACGTCGGCCATGGCGACCAGGTCTACTGGGAGGTCTGCGGCAACCCCGCCGGCAAGCCCGTGGTCATGGTGCACGGAGGGCCGGGCGGCGGCTGCACCCCCGACCACCGCCGCCAGTTCGACCCCGAGGCGTACCGCATCGTGCTGTTCGACCAGCGCAACTGCGGGCGCAGCCTGCCGCTCGCCAGCGACCCGGCCGTCACGCTGGAGCACAACACCACCTGGAACCTCGTCGCCGACATGGAACGCCTGCGCGAGTACCTCGGCATCGACCGGTGGCTGGTCTTCGGCGGTTCATGGGGCAGCGCCCTCTCCCTCGCCTACGCCCAGACCCACCCCGACCGGGTGACCGAGCTCGTCCTGCGCGGCATCTTCACCCTCCGCGACCTGGAACTGCAGTGGTTCTACCAGGACGGCGCCTCGCTGATCTACCCCGATCTGTGGGAGAGCTACATCGCGCCGATCCCCGAGGAGGAGCGCGGCGACTTCATCAGCGCCTTCCACCGCCGGCTCAACGACCCCGACCCGGACGTACGGCTGCCCGCCGCCCGCGCGTGGAGCGTCTGGGAAGGCTCGGCGATCACCCTGCACCCGAACCCCGGCTACATCGCCACCCACGGCGAGGACGACTACGCGGTGGTCTTCTCCCGCATCGAATGCCACTACTTCGTCAACAACGGCTTCCTCGAGGACGGGCAGCTGCTGCGCGATGTGGACAAGATCCGGCACATCCCCTGCGTCATCGTGCAGGGCCGGTACGACATGTGCACCCCGGCCAGAACCGCCTGGGACCTGCACCGCGCCTGGCCGGAGGCCGACTTCCACATGATCCCCGACGCCGGCCACGCCTACTCCGAGCCCGGCATCCTCGACCGCCTCATCGAAGCCACCGACCGCTTCGCCCACGGCGAGCACCGATGACCTGACCCGCGCTCACGGATGAAGACGTCGACGACCTTGGTCGTTGGCCTGGCTTTCCGCTCTCCTCGATAGAAGGCATGCGTTTCGTTGGCAATCGCGGGTCGCCAGGCCTCTCGCCGGTCGCGCCGGGCGCTCCACGCGTAGCCCGCGCGCAAAGCCGCGGTGACCAGCCGTTCCATTGCGGCCGGTCATGTGGTCATCGTCATCGAGTTCCGCTCTAGAACGGGGGTTCGTCGAGCTCTGGTTCGGCCACCGCCTCCGCGATCGCCTCCATCCGAGTGTCTGGCTGGTGCGGATTCGTCAGGATCTCGCCGGTGACCAGGTCGACCATCAGATCCACAGACGTCGAAGGGACACCGCGGAACGCGTCCCCGCACCACCGCGCGACAGGACAGAACGCGCACCACGGGCCCGGGGTGGCGTGGAATTCGACATCGTGATGCCAGTCACGAACCAGTTCATTGACCACCGACCGCGCGGCCGCGACGACCGCAGGATCGGCGGCGTCAAGCGTGATCACCTCAGCGGACTCCGGCGTGAGCTGCTCCAGCTCCACCAGCCCGGTGGCCTCTCCGAAGACCCCTGCCGCGATCAAGCAGACTGCGAGCGCCAGCTGGGGGACCATGTGCAGGGCATTGTCGGCGGTGATGCCGCGGGGAGCGGCCGAGGTCTTCTGTTCGCGGTAGACCAGGAGCCCGTTCACTCGCCTGAGCAGGTCCGGGTCGGCCAGCACGACGACATCGGCCGTCGCGTCGTACGTCGCGATCCGGCGCTCTGGCTGGACGTCTGTGATCTCGCCGTCAGCGGCCAGCGGACAGCAGCGTATGTGCTGCAGCAGGTAGGGCCGGACTTTGTGGTAGCGCTGCCGATCCATGAGGGTGTCGGCGATGCCGCAGTCGGCGGCCCCCGGCTCGGGAAGATCGGCCGGCGTGCAAGGTCGTCCACGCCAGTGAGCGACCTCTAGCCACCGGTGCACGTCCAGACCTCGTTGGGTCGCGACGCTGTCACTGCCTTCGCCGGGGACGCGAAGGTCGCGAAGGTGGCTCTGCGCTGGGCAAACCTGGTAACGCCGGGCGGTCGTAATGGACCAGGTGCGGCGATGCGTGCCGCGATCGCCAAGTCCGAGCAGGCCGGGAGTCGGCACGATCAGTCCACAGGATGCTCGGGTCTTGCAGTCGGCGCAGTCTTGGCCGGGAACTCTGGGGCCCCCGGCCAGCAACGCGGCGGCAGCGGGCCGGACCGCTGTCCGGTACCCCTGCTGGACCTCTTCCGAAGTCATGTCGAGGAGCACTTTGTCGAGCCCGGTGGTCAGGCCGACCTCCACGACCCGTACTCGTGCGGGCAGAGTGTCTTCTCTTAGCACCGGCACTGGAACGAGCGTGTAGAGGTCGCCGGGGTCGGTCACCCGACGGCCGGCCGCCGCCACATAGGCCACGGCCTGGGTGGAAACGGCATCAGGGCGGCCGTACGGCATCCGCATTCGCATCCGGCGGAACTCGACGACCGAGCCGTCAGCCGTGGCGTACCAGCGCCCCCAGGCGGTGAGAACGCGCATCTCCATCGGCGAGCGGCCACCTTGGACGACCCTTGGCAGGCGCTCCGGCCTGAGCGTGACGCCCTCGGCCGCCAAGGCGGCGTCCATGTCCTCGCCCGCCTCGAGGTAGGTATGGACGGCATGTCGG
Source organism: Sphaerisporangium melleum (assembly GCF_014646695.1). Lineage (GTDB taxonomy): Bacteria > Actinomycetota > Actinomycetes > Streptosporangiales > Streptosporangiaceae > Sphaerisporangium > Sphaerisporangium melleum. The sequence goes on along the minus strand of NZ_BMNT01000006.1, from coordinate 9,342 downwards.
ACCCAGGCGGCGGCGCTCGGGTGCAGCGGGGTGCGGTTGGCGGCGACGGCCTTTTCCACCGCCTCGTCGGCGTCGGCTCCGTCGAACTCCACGTCATCGAGCGCGCGCATGACCACGCCAAGGGGAAAGCTCTCCCACGGTGCGTACCGCCGCTTCTCGTAGACAGCAGGCCACACGTGCGGCCGGGCCTTGACGGCGGCGAAGTCGCGACAGTCATCCGGCCGCCGGTCGAACAGGCTCGTCGACAAACGGACGACATCGGGGTTCCCAGTCAGAGCGGAATCAGGAGGAAGTTTCATTTCGCCTCCAGGAGGTCACTGTGCGTAATCATTCGGCGTCCGGCTGCGAGTCGGCCGCACTGTGAGCATTCGCCGGAGGCTTGGAGCCGAAAGCTTGATGGCCGCCGGGTTCGAGTAAATCATCTGTTCACTCAATACACAAGTGAGCATGCCGTGCTTCGCAAGAACTGGTCCTGGCGGATGGATGAGCGTGTCACGCGAGCCGCGAGGCTGGTCGCTGACCGTACTGCATTCTGCTCCGCGCCCCGCTGAACGCGGAGATCCCGTCCAGGCTGAGGCCCCCGAGGCACAGCTTCATGGCGGAGTTACTGCACCACGGGCTCCAGTCGTCGATGGAATCGGACTTCGCCGATATCACCTGCAAGACGGGCCGAGGGCTGGCAATCTATGTCGTGATGTATGCACAGGCCGTGACTTGTGCGCAACTCCGCGAAGCGGCCATGTGCGCACTGAGACTCAATGGGCTTGGGACCGGGCGGGATGACATCTTTCTCGTCTTGCCTCGTTTCCAGGAGATCTGGGGGCGGTCGACGTCTCGGACGAAGCCTTCAAGGTCTGTGCCATTTGAAGACCCCGACGGGCTGGAATGGCCCATCGGTGGAGATCGCCGTGAGACGTCCGACAGAGGGCGATTGAGGGTGGGTGGACGGCCGCGTCGCTCGACCTGAGGGTGGGACTCTGGATCGGCCATCGCGGTGCAGTCGATCGACATGACCGGTATCCCCGCGAAGCGGGATGAAGTACCGCTCGGCTGACCAGGGCGTCGGCGGCCGAGACACGACATGAGGTGGAGTAGCAGATGGTGAAGCCGGCTGGAATGCCCCGGCATGTTCTTCAGGTCGCGAACGCCTTGCACAAGGAGTTCGACGACCTCATCGTCATGAGCGACGCGGAGAGGATGCAGCCGCAGGAGTTCGAACGGAAGTTCCTCAGCCGGGCCATGGCCGCGCTTGTCGCCAGGAAGCTCACCGGCTGTTCCAGCCAAGAGGCCGCCGACTGCGTCATCGACGGTCGGAGCGACCTCGGGATCGACGCGGTCGCCTTCGCCGACGGCGGCCTTCACCTCCTGCTCATCCAGACCAAGTGGAAGGACAAGGGCACCGCCGGGTTCGGAGTCGACGACGCCCTCAAGTTCGACCAGGGGCTGAGGTTGCTCGACCAGCAGAAGTTCGAGCGGTTCAATAGCCGGCTTCAGCAGCATGCCGAGCAGTTGAAGTCCGTCCTGGCAGACCCGCAGGGACGGATCACGCTGGTGGTCGCCCTCATGGGGGAGGGCGGGCTCTCCGCGGAGGTCGTGGCCTGCTTCCATGATCTGCAGCATGAATTCAACACCGACTACGACAAGAAACTGGACTACGACATTTGGTCGGTGGAGCGTTTCTGGCACGCCATCCGGGATGATCTAGCGGACCCTTTGATCACCTTGCCCGCGCACATGGACCAGTGGATGCCCTTCGGAGAGCCGTATGAGGCATACCAGGGAAGGGTGTCCGCTGGGGAAATCGCCCAATGGCACGAGGAACACGGAGACCGGCTGTTCTCCCAGAACATCCGCCGATCCCTCGGCCTGACCGAGGTCAACCATGGGCTCGTAGAAACACTGATCGAGAGCCCGCAGGACTTCTGGTACTTCAACAACGGGATCACCATCCTCTGCGATCTCGTGGTGCGTGAGGCGTGGAGTCCGCGTAGCAAGGGACCACTCCAGCTCAAGATGGAGGGCGCCAGCGTGGTCAACGGAGCGCAGACGGTCGCCGCCGCTGCGGAAGCGAATCGTCGTGATCCCGAGGCGACGGCGGAGGCATTCGTCAGCGTGAAGATCATTACGACCAGGAATACCCCTGCGGAGTTCGGCAGGTCGGTGACCCGTGCTACCAACACCCAGAACCGGGTTGAGCGCAGAGACATCATTGTCGCCCTCGATCCCAAGCAGACGCTCATCCGAGAGGATTTCGCACTCTCCCTCGACAAGGCCTACACCTTCCGCCGTGGCGAGCCCGACCCGCTGCCGGAGGCCGGGTGTTCCGTCATCCAGGCCGCGATCGCCCTGGCTTGTGCGCATCGCAGAACCGAGCTGACCGTCCGGGCGAAGCGAAGTACGGACCTGCTCTGGGAGACCGACGCCTACCGGCTGCTGTTCGATCCCGCTCCGAGCGCGTACCAGATCTGGCACTCCGTGCTGATCATGCGGGCCATCGGGGCGGCATTGCAGGTGAACAAGGCCGAACGGGAAGGGCGAGTCCGCGCCATCGCCGACCACGCCGATTACCTGGTGACGCACATCATCTTCCAGCACCTCGACCTCGAGGGGATCGACGGCCCGGATTTCGACATAGAGGCCGTACGGGTGAGGATTCCGGAACTGGCGGCCGGGATTCTCACCCGTATCATCAACGGCGTTGACCGCGAGTTCGGTCCCACTTCGTTCGTCAGCAGCACTTTCGCCAGTCCTGAGCGCTGCGTGATCCTCACGAGTGCGGTCCTCCGTGAGATCGCCAGCGGACAGGAGATTCCGGAACTGCCCGCGGACTACCGCCCGCCTGCAAAGACGCCGCGAGCGCGGCGGCCGAACGCGGTTCCCACTCTCGTAGACGCTGACCGGCTCGCCGATGGCACCATGCTGGAATTCGAGTGTGCCACCCTTCCGGAACGCGAGGCCGTTCTCCCCTGGCTCGCTGAGGACGCTCGACGCGGTCAGGCCGCCTGGGTGAACGAACGGTCCAAGCCGCTGGTCTGGGCGGTCGATGGTAGGCGATACTCGCCGACCGGCCTGGTGACGGAGATCTGGAACCAGGCCGGTTGGGATCCGCAGAAGCGTCCGGTCGCCGTTCAGGGCCCCTCTCGGTGGGTGCTGCCAGGGCAGGGATCGCTCTGGCAACTCGCCCTCAAGGTCCTGGCCGATCGTGACGACCCTGTCGAGGAGTAGCGGTCCGGGGCGTCGAGCCGTCCTAGGGGCCGCATACGTGGACGAGCCTTCACGGGTTTCCGGCGTGCAAGGTGAACCAGACGACGCATCGTGGGCGCTCCTCGATGAAGCCCCACTGGTCGGCGAGGGCCCGGAGCAGGCGGATGCCCCGGCCCGACTCGGCGAGATCGTCCTCGGCCCTGGTGTGCCGGCAGACGCACGGCGAGGTCTCGGCGCCCTCGTCCACCACCTCGATCTGCAGGCGGTCGTCGTCCCCGAGCAGCAGGACGACGCCGACCGCCGCCGACCGGGTGTGCAGCACCGCGTTGGTGACCGTCTCCGACAGCAGCAGGAGGGCGTCGTCCAGCCGCGGGTGGCCGGTGAGCAGCTTGGCCGCCCACTGCCGGGCCTCAGGTACGGACGCCTCGCCGGAGGCGAACGCCGCCCGCTCGAACAGGCGGATGACGGGAGTGGTGCCAGTGGCGTCAACGCGCATGGTCTACGTGTCCTTCACAGTGGAGAAGACCCGCCGGTACGCCAGGACCGCGTACGGCCGGGTGAGGGCCAGGAGTGGGCCGCGGGTCCCGGAGCGTGGTTCCGGGGGGCGGTTCGGATCGCCGTTCGGGCTCAGGCCCGGCTGAGGTTCCTGGCCTGAGCCCGAGGCTCGGCGGGAGTCAAGCTCCTCGGGTGCGTCCGTCGGCACTCAGCCGCGGCCCGTCAACGGCCGCGGCCATGTCGGCCGCACGTCACCGCTGTGTCTTCACGTCCTGTGCGGGACGGCGGTGCCAGGCCGTACGACGAGACACCGAGGAGCGGTGGCCGGGCAGGACGACGAGTGCGGCGGTGACCGCGGCGAGCCCGAGCACCACCACCGTGACGGCCTGACCCGGCAGCGTGGTCACCTCGACGCCGTCCCGGCCCTGCCCGAGACGGCCGAGTGCGCGGGCGAGCCACCACAGCGACGCCGACGTCAGGCACACGGCCAACAGCGCCCAGCAGGCGACGAACCGGTCCGGCTCGGTCGCGACCAGCAGGACGAGCAGGACTGACACCACCAGCAGCGACAGAGTCACCTCGGCGGCCGAGGTCACCTCGCGACCGGCGGACCCGCCGGCCAGGTCCCACATTGACAGGTACCGGAGCACGTCCTCGCCGTCGTTCTTGAGGCACACCCAGGGGAGCGTGCTCCCGATGAGCAACAGCAGGCAGGCCGTACCGCCCCGCACCGCGTGCCCCAGCCTCCGACCGGCCTCCGCCGACCACGGGGAGAGCGTGAGCCGTTGCCCTGCGCAGACCGTCACCCGCCGAACGGCGTCACGCTCATCGGCGGTGTCCACCAGCGCGAGCAGGCCAAGCCCGAGGACCAGCGCGAACATCTCGGCCAGAGCGGCCGCCACGCCGGGCGCGGCGCTGAGTGAGGCCGGGACGCCGGCCGGGCGGACGTGGCCCTCGGCGAAGGCCTGGTGCAGCCCCATGGTGTTCAGGAAGCTCAGCACGGCCGCTAGCAGCGCGCCGAGCACCATGGGGCGCGCCGGAAGGAGCGCGGCGAGCAGGGTCAGGGAGAGTGCGAGCAGCAGCATGCCGAGTGTGCCGACGCCATGCGCCCTCACCGTGGCGATGTGCGAGCTCGGCAGTTCCCAGAGGGACAGAGACGCGCCTGGGGACGACGGACTGGTAGGGCGCAGCCACGGCACGGTACTCGTGATCAGCAGCGCGAGGGACAGGCCGACGCACCACACCGCATACCGAATGCGCTGCACGGCCACGAAAGGCTCGATAGAAGCCACAGAGCTGGACATATGAGTCGGCAGTCACCTTCGAATCGGACAGAGAACGCCCGGCACGCTAAAGACGCCCCCCAACCCCCACCGTCTCCCGCCGGTGTCCTGGAGCGGCGCGAGATTGCCCCCCACGTGTCACGCTCGCGTCCCGTTATCCACAGCTTGCGCGAACGGCCGACCAGAGCCCGGCTGATGACCTAACGTGTCAGAGAAATTACTCACCGTGTAAGGTCTGATTCTTGAGGCGGTGTCCCGCATGCCCCAGCGGCAGACGTTGTTGAAGGTGCTGTTGTCGAAGCGTCATCAGGAGACGCATCGGGCGTTCTGCCTGGAGTACGACAAGGTGGCGCGGAGCATCGATCGGCGGTTGATCGGGTCGTCGCCGAGTCGTGAGGCGTTCGGCCGGTGGATGAAGGGGCATCTGAAGACCAAGCCGCAGGCCGATCACTGCCGGGTGCTGGAGCGGATGTTCCCCGGCCGCACCGTTGCGGAACTGCTCGCACCGTACGACCCTGGGGGTAACGGCTCCGGCGTCGCACCGACGCCCTCCACTCCCCGGGAGGCGGCCACGAACCGGCGAGAAGTCTTCCACCTCGGCGCCACCACCATGGCCCTCGGCTTGACCGACTCCCTCTGGCGCGGCCCAGACCTGCTCGAACAGGCCCTCGACGCCAGCAGCGTAAGCGAGGCGCGCGTGCTCCACCTGGAGGCCGAGGTGGACCGGCTCGGGCGGACGGTTCCCCCTCCTGCCGTCCTGCCCGAGGCGCTCATACATCTCGCGAGCGTGCGGGAACTACTCAAAAACCGGCACCCAGTCGAGGCGCAACGCAGGCTGACCCGAGTTGGCGCGAAGCTGGCCATCGTGGTGGGCGAGATCATGTTCTGCGCCAACCACTTCCCGCTCGCCCGGCGCTGGTACGCGACCGCGACCCGCGCGCCAGACGAGGCCGGCGACCGTCACCTCGCCGACCTGGCGCTGGCCAGCACCGCGCTCATCCCGACCTACGCCGGAGATCCCCGGGCGGCTCTCGCATTGGTCCTTCCCCGATTGGAGCACGCCGTCGCCGCAACACCGGCCATCGCGTGGATGTGGGGCTTCGCGGCCCTTGCCCACGCATCACTGGGCGATCGATCGGCGTTCGAGCGTGCCATCAACCGATCTCGGTACACCCTGGACCGCTGTGCCGAGGACATGCTCCAGCCGGGAGTGCTGTCGTTCCAGCCTGAGCGGCAGATGTTCTATGAGGCCCGTGGCCGGTCGGATCTGGGGGATGTGCCCGGTACGGCCGATGCGATGACCCGGGCACTCGCCTTGTACAAGGCTGAGGACTCCAACGATCCGGCCTTGGTCCGGCTCGCCTACGCCTCCGTCCTTGCCAAAGCGGGCGAGATCGAAGAAGCCTGCCATTTCGCCACTGCAGCCGTACACGCGACGCAGAGCGCACCAAGCATTACGGTGGTGGTGAGAGCTCACGAATTCGACGCTCTTCTTTCGGAGACAGGTTCGGCCACCACCGAGTGGCGAGAAGCTCTGTCCACCGTGCGAGCACCTGATCCGACGGCCCTCCCATCCTCGTCATAGTGCTAGTGACGGCACGTATGGAATCGGCGGGATGGAAGCAGCGTGCGACGAGGCTAGGACCAGCCGGCCACGGTTGTTGCCGCCACGCGCGAGATCTGGGTCGGGGTGGACCGCAGCTCGGCCTCTAGTTCCGCCAGGACGTGATGAACGGCCGTCTTGATACGCGCCCGCCGGCCGTTCATCTCCTCGCCGAAGACGCGAGCGGTAGGACCCACCCACACGGCCTGGCCACCGAACTTCGCACATGCGGGATCGAGAACCGTCTCCAGCGCCTGAACGTGTGCTCGGACGGCGGCCAGGGCCGCCTCCAGGTCCTGATGCCGGGGGTTCGGTACCAAATCGTCGTCGATGGGCAAGGCGTGACTCCTGCTGCGATGAAGGTCTCAGTGGACATGTGGATACTAGGTGGCGCAGCGGCTCTGGCTGAGATTATGTAGGGCGCAGCCCTGTTCCGGCCAGACGCGGAGTCGAAGATGACGCAGAAGTCCAGTTCCCTGAACCTCCGCCGCAAGCTCGCCATCATCGTCCTTCTCATACCTTTTGCGCTGACTTCCTGTACGGCTGACAAAGACCCCACTGCCGCACAAGTCGGCCAGACTTTGAAGGGCCATGTTCTCCAGTTGTTGCAGGAGCGAATGGCGATCGACGTTAAGATCACTGACCCCGGTGGGAAGGATATATCTTGTGGAGACGGCAGAGTGAAGCAGACGTTCGCCGCCACTGGCCGAGACTCTGCAGGTAGCGATGACCCGGAAGCCCTTAATGCATTGTTGGTTGGCGCCATGAGTCGAGTGGCGGACTATAAGGTTGTCTCTGTGGGCTCTCCTGGCAAGCCTGTCCGTGTGGCGAATAGTGCAACACGGACTACGTTGATCTTCAGCTCGCCTGGTCGGTCGTTGTATGTGGTCAGCGGGGAGACCGACTGCTTGCCTGCATGAGTTAATTTATTTATCGAAAAGATGGGCGCGTGCTGATGAAATAGACTTCTGGCCATTGTATCGATCCGAGAGGCGTTCGGATATCTTCCCGAGGGACATATCATCCTGGCCCCCCATCCCGTTCTCTATGAACCATCGATCCAAGGACTCCAGCCCTTCCTTGCCGTTCTTAAGAATGTCGGTGAAAGGAAGTAGCTGTCCCCCTGTGTCCGCGATCGGGATGACGGATGGATGCTTCGACTGGAAGTCCTGAGGGGAAACGGTCGCTTGGAAACCGATGTTCATAAGTGTCTGGGCGATGTAGTGCTGACGTCCGAGTGTTTCCAGTTCGTCAGCTCTACGACTCTTCGCGGCTTCCGATTCAGTGTCGGGCTTATATGTGTCGTACGTTGACCACGCGGTGCTTAGTGCTGTCCACGCTGCGGCGCCGGCGGGTCCTCCCGGGATGATCAGTCCAGCTGCCCCGAGGGCGTTCCCTGATACCCAGCTGAACATCTTGCCGTCTTCGTCTTCCGCTTGATCCTTCGCGTTATCCCATTTGTCTCTGGCCGCCAACTGGAGGCCTCTTGCGCTTCCAAGAATGGCGAAGACGTCGTCTAGTCGCCGGATATCCGTTGGTCCGGCCGCGCTCGACCCTTCACCCGTCAGTTTTCTGGTCAGCGACCCCATCCCCGCCTGAAAGGGCGCCTGGTTCTCAAGGTTGTTAGTGAAGGTCTGCATGAATCTATAGGTGTCTTTGGTGTTCAGTTGGAACATGGGGTTGAGTCCAGGGACTGCAGATCGGGTCTCGCCAAAGGTGCTCGGAAGTAAATGGTTGACGTCTCCGAAGGTTGCTCCCTGGGCAATTTCGGTGGCGTAGGAGCCTGCTATTTCGGCGAGGTGGATTCGGGTGGGCTCGGCCAGTTTGAAGTCGTCTGCGGTGGTGATGACGGTGAAGGCGAACCTGGCTGCAATGTCACTGTGCTGCCCGTCCCTCTCGTCGTAGGCTCCCGAGGCGGCTGCAAGGACGCGGCCGAATGCGTCGGCGGAGGTGTCGTCGACTCTGGCCCGGTCGTTGAGGTCCTTCAGGAAGGTCACCAGGTCCGGTCGTCGATCCTCGAGTGTTACAGAGTGGTGAGGCGCAGACAGCCTGGCGAACGCGTCTCTGGGCAACGGGCTGTCGGTGGTGGCCAGGCTGATCGCTAGACGGGCCGCGCCCGGGTCCTTCGCCAGTGCTTCCAGGTAAGGGGTGAGTCCCTTCCCCGTGGTCTTGTCGCCGGGAGTGAATACCTGGACGGCGACCACCTCGGCGAGCCATTCGGTGGGGAAATGGCCGGCCGACAGGAGTTCCCCGATCGCTTGCTGCTCGTCGTGGTTCGCGGCCTTCTTCTTCAGGCCGTTGGCGATGGGGGCGAAGCCGGTGACGGTGGCGCCTGCGCTGACGGCCGTGCCGAGGGCCTGGCTGACGGTGTCGACCGCGGCCTGATCTCCTTGCTGCAGGCCGCGTCGGAGCAGTTCGGGGAGACGCAGCGTGCGGTCCAGACCGAGTCCGGCGAAGAAGGCGGTGGTGAATTGCGCATCGTGGGCGTGGGCGGCGAGAGCGTCCACGATTTTTTGATATTTCTCGTCCAGGCCGGGATCGAACAGGACGTCCGGCTTGATGCCCTTGTATTGGGCGGCCAGCTCCGCGCCGAGCCGGCGTGCTTCGGACGGCGGCAGCACCGTCTTCTCCTCGTATGGCACCAGGGTGGCGGCTCCGGCGGGAGACCAGTTGGGGAGGTTTGCGGTGTTCCGGGCGATCTGGAGGCGGCGGCGGAGGTCGGGGAGGTGGTCGTCGATCCAGCGTTCGACCTCGGCG
>NZ_BMNT01000005.1:262465-262690 GCF_014646695.1 Sphaerisporangium melleum | reverse complement strand
GACCCCTCGCACATGGTGTGGCAGCAGATCGACCCGGTGAACTTCATCCTGGACTTCGCCGACCGGATCTACCACGTGGACTGCAAGGACGCCAAGGTCCGCATCGGCGACGGCCGCCGCGGCCGGCTGTCCTCGCACCTGCCCTGGGCCGATCTGCGCCGCGGCTGGGACTTCGTGTCCACCGGCCGCGGGGACGTGCCGTGGGAGGACTGCTTCCGCGCGCTC
>NZ_BMNT01000005.1:193653-262412 GCF_014646695.1 Sphaerisporangium melleum | reverse complement strand
GACGGCCCGATCTCGGTGGAATGGGAGGACGCCGGCATGGACCGCCTGCACGGCGCCCCCGAGGCCCTGGCCTACGTCCGCGGCCTCAACGCCATCACCCCGCCCACCGCCGCCTTCGACGCCGCCTTCTCCTCCGACTGACCCCCCTCCCAGCCGGAAACCGTCCGGTACGCGCCACCCCGCGCGCGTACCGGACGCGGTGTCCCAGGCTGCCCGGTCAGCGCGGTCATCGCCACGCGGCGACGACGTCCTCCGGCCCCCACACCAGGTCGAGGCCGAGCCCGGGCGTGACTCCCGACAGGGAGACCGCGACCAGCCCGCCGGATTCGTGACCCGGCACCTGCGCGGCGGCCCCGCGAAGCCGGGCCAGGTCGTGCTCGTCGAACGCCGTGCCGAGCCACTTGATCGACCCCGCGAAGCGCACCCGCCGGGCCACCGGCCCCCGGTCGGCGCCGACCAGGTCCACCTCCGGGTCGAACTGCCGATTCCACCATCCGCCGACGACCTCCACGTCGTCCCACGGCAGGTCTCCCGCCGCTGCGGCCCGGGTCAAGGCCTCGCGCACCACCGGCTCGACCGCCCGCCCGCGCAACGAGGACCATCGGCGCTCGACGAGCCGGATCGCGGCTTGCGGCTGGCCACGCGCCGCCCGTTCTACGGCGCCGCGCAGGACGCCGAGGTACAGGCGCAGGTTGTGATGGGCGACCCGGTACAGCGCGGGCTTGCCCGGGCGGGTCGACAGGGGCTCCTCGATGGCGAGCACCCGCTTCTCCTCGGTGAGACGGCGCAGCAGAGGGGAGAGGGAACCGGACGACAGGGCGCCCTGGCGTCCACCCGCCGTCGCCGCGATGTTCGCCTGGGTCCTGTCCCCGCTCCCCACCGCTTCCAGGACGCGGCGTGCCTGGTCAGGCGTCGGGAACTCGGAGAGCAGCGCGGACTCCGGCACCGTGAACAACGGTGAGGCCGGGTCGGCGCACTCCTCCCGGATGAAGTCGAGGGCCGGGGTGCCGTGCGGCCAGACGCGGATGATGCCGGGCAGCCCGCCACACGTGAGGTAGGCGTCGATGGCGTCGCCGCCGGCCAGGCCGAGGGCGTCGCCGGTCTCGGCCGGATCAAGCGGGCCGAGCACCATGGCGTCCGCCCGGCCGAAGAACGGACGGTCGTAGGCCGTGAAGCGCTCCATCATGTGCAGGTCGCTGCCGAGGAGCAGCAACAGGACGGGCCGTCGGCGCAGCAGCCGATCCCATGCCGTCTGCAAGGCTCCGTCGAACAGCTCGTCCTGTTCGGCCAGCCAGGGCAGCTCGTCGATCACCACGATGGCGGGGCCATCGGGCAGGGCGTTCGCCAGAATCCGGAACGCGTCCGGCCAACTGCCCGAACCGGCCTGGGCCACGCTCTCCGGCTCAGGGGGAAGCTGCGACTCTTTCAGCTCGGTGCAGAAGGCCTCCACCGACTCGACCGGGGACATGCCCTTGGTGGCGGTGAAGAAGAAGTACGGCACCTGGGCGCGATCGCAGAACTCCTGGACCAGCCGCGACTTCCCGACCTGGCGTCGCCCTCGGAGGGCGACGGCGGCGCCCTCCCCGGTCGACCGGACCCGATCCAACCGCTTGCCGAGCGCACCGAGCTCGGCCCCCCGCCCCACGAACCGCGTCCCCGCCACGCCACTCCTAGGTAGATGTCATCTACGTAGATGCAGTCTACCCACCTACCGCCGACGACCAGATGAGGACGACCAGCCCGCGGTGTTGCCGTGGTGGTGCCGCCGGGTCCGTCGTACGCTTTGGTTCCGGATGACCGGTCTTCCCCCGCACACCGAATTGATCGACGGGAGCCTCGTTCATGCGAGGCCCCGGGAGAAGTGGCACAGCCGGGTCATCGATCTCCTCGTGGGAGAGCTCGACGCGCAGGCCCCCGCAGATCTGCGCGCCGATCGAGAGATGGCGGTCCGGCCGGCCAAGCGCCAGGTTCCCGAGCCTGACCGATCCGTATCCGATCGACATCGGCCTCACCGCCGTCGGCGCGCGACGGCGGTGAGGCGTTCTGCCGGGCGTCAGGCGAGGGCGGGGTCGTCGAGGCGGGCACGCAGGTCGTCGTCGAGCTTCAGCTCCGCCGCGCCGAGGATCTCTTCGACCTGGGCGAGTGAGCTGGCCCCGACGAGGGGGACGATGTCCTGCGCGATCAGCCAGGCGAGGACGACCTGGTTCGGCGTGGCGCCGAGCTCCCTGGCAACCTCGCGCAGCACCGCCATGCGCCGCTCGGTGCCGCGGTGCTCGTACAACTCAGGGATCGGCCGGTCGGACCGCCCGCTGTAGGCGCCCATGAGCAACGAGGTGTAGACCCACAGGCGCAGGTCCTCCGACCGCACGAAGTCGAGCATCTCCTCGCTGACCTGCGTGTGCCCGCCCTCGGGCAGCGTGATGCCCGGCCGCGGGCGCAGGTAGGAGTGCCTGAGCTGCACGTGGGTGTACGGCGCCCAGCCCCCGGCCCGGGCCAGGGCACGGGCTCGTTCGATTCGCCAGGCGGCGTGGTTGGACGCGCCCAGGGTGCCCACCTGGCCCGCCGCCACCAGCTCGCCGAACGCGCCGACCTGCTCCTCCAGCGGGGTCGCGTGGTCCTCGACGTGCGCCCAGTAGACGTCGACGCGGTCGGTGCCGAGCCGGCGCAGGCTGCCTTCCACCGCCGCGCGGATGACCGGCGCGGATAACCCTTCCACCGCGTCGAGCGTACGGTCGCCGGGAGTGGCCGGCCGCGCGCCGCACTTGGTGCTGATCACGACGGCGTCGCGGTTGCGCCGGGCGGCCAGCCACCGGCCGAGCGTCGTCTCGCTCTCCTGGCCGGTGGCGCCCTCGATCCAGAACGGATAGTTGTTCGAGGTGTCCAGCATGGTGCCGCCCGCGTCGACGAAGCGGTCCAGGATCGCGAAGGACGTCGCCTCGTCGATCGTGGTGCCGAACAACATGGTGCCGAGTGCGATCTGTGTCATGCCTCACACCCTGCCTGCTGGAGCGCGCTCCAGGTCAAGCCGTTTTCGCCACCTCCGCTTCGCGGATCAGACGACGATCTGACACAGCACCTCGCCGGAGCGCAGGGCTGTTGGACGTCCGCCCGTATGCAGGATGAGGTCAAAAATCCGTATTGCACACGGATGTCGGTGCATACCCCCGTCAATAGCGTCGCGGACGACCGCTCGACGCCGGTAACCCCGCTGTCCGGATTAAGGACGTCACTTGGCGAACATGTTCTCCCGTCGGCCGCGTACCGCGATCATCACGGCCGCTCTGGCGCTACTCGCGGTCACCCCGCCCGGTCACGCCGCTGCCGCCGCCACCGTGCCCGCCCCGCAGGCGCCGCCCACCACCCTCACCCTGATCACCGGTGACGTGGTGACCGTCGCCTCCGGGCGGATCACCGTCGCAGGCCCGGACGGCGAACCGATCGGCGCCCGCGTCATCACCGCGGACGGCGACACCTACGTCTACCCCGCTTCCGCAGCCCAGGGGGTCACCTCGGGCCTGCTGGACAAGCAGCTGTTCAACGTCACCCGTCTGGTCGCGGAGGGCTACGGCGACAGCCTGCCCCTGATCGTCACCTACAAGGACGCCCCGTCCGCCCGCCAGGCCCGGCCGTTCACCGGCCGTGAACTGACCAGCATCGACAGCGTCGCCGTCACCCGTGAACCGGGCAAGGCCACCGAGTTCTGGGCCACGCTGACCGGATCCTCCCCCACCGCCCGCGCGGCCGCGCGGAACGGCATCAAGAAGGTGTGGCTGGACGCCAAGGTGCACGCCGACCTTGCCGACACCGTGGCCCAGATCGGCGCGCCCGAGGTGTGGTCGGGCGGCGACACCGGCGAAGGCGTGGACGTCGCCGTGCTGGACACCGGCATCGATGCCGAGCACCCCGACCTGGTGGGACAGGTCGAGTCCAGCGCCAGCTTCGTGCCCGGCGAAGAGGTCACCGACCGCAACGGCCACGGCACCCACGTCGCCTCCACCATCGCCGGCACCGGAGCCGCCTCCGGCGGCAAGGAGAAGGGGGTCGCCCCCGGCGCGGACCTGCACATCGGCAAGGTGCTCGACAACGGCGGCTCGGGGTACACCTCCTGGATCATCGAGGGCATGGAGTGGGCCACCCGCGACGAGAAGGCGAAGATCGTCAGCATGAGCCTCGGCTCAGGCCCCACCGACGGCACCGACCCGCTGAGCCAGGCCGTGAACGCCCTCAGCGCCGAGACCGGCGCGCTGTTCACGATCGCCGCCGGTAACGCGGGCCCGGCCGCGGGCACCGTGGGCGCGCCCGGCGCGGCCGACGCCGCGCTGACCGTCGGCGCCGTGGACGGTGCCGACGCCATCGCCGACTTCTCCAGCCGCGGTCCCCGCCTGGTGGACGGCGCGTTGAAGCCGGAGATCACCGCCCCGGGCGTCGGCGTGCTCGCGGCCCGATCCCAGTACGCCACCCAAGGCGAGGGCGACTACCTCACCCTCAGTGGCACCTCGATGGCCACTCCGCACGTCGCCGGCGCGGCCGCGCTGCTGGCCGCCGCCCACCCGGATTGGACGGGCGCGCAACTGAAGGACGCCCTGGTCAGCACCGCCAAGGCCACTCCGGACCTCGGCCCGTACGACGGTGGCAGCGGCAGGCTCGACATCGCCGGCACGGCGAAGAGCACGGTGTTCGCCAGCGGCACCGCCTACCTCGGTATCCACCCGCTCGGCGAGGACTCCGGCACCCCGCCGCGACGCGAGGTGTCCTACACCAACACCTCGGGCTCCCCGGTCACCCTCGACCTCACGCTCGACGCCCCCGAGGCCCCCGGCGGACTGTTCGCGCTGTCGGCCACCACGATCACCGTCCCGGCCGGCGGCCAGGCCACGGTCACGGTCAGCGCGAACCTGACCGGCGTGGCCGCGAAGCGGACCTACACCGGCGTGATCGAGGCCCGCGGCGCCGGTACGCCGCCGGTCCGCACCGTCATCGGTGTGAGCACCGAGGACAAGCTCAAGCACCTGCGGGTCACGGCCAAGGACCGTAACGGCGCCCCGCTGTGGGGCGACCTCACCCTCATGCCCAAGAACGACCCGTCGACGCCGTACTACTGGTGGCGCGTCGACGGCGGATCGCTCGACGTGCTGGTGCCCGACGGTGAGTACTCGCTGTGGATGTGGGGCCAGGTCCAGGGCACCCACGGCGCCGACTCGATCGGCGTGGCGCTGATGCAGGTGCCGGTGCTGACGATCGATGACGACACCGACGTGACCCTCGATGCCGCCACCACGCGCGAGATCAAGGCCGTCACCCCCAAGGACGCCGTGACCGGCCAGGTCAGGATGGACTACTACCGCTCGAACGGCCAGGCCGCGGTCATCGACTCGCTCACGATCGCCCCCGAATTCGACAGCCTGTGGGCGCAGCCGACCCCGAAGGTCCGCGCCGGCGAGATGGCGCTCAACGTGCGCTGGCGCAAGATCGAGCCGCTGTTGTCGATCACGTCCGGCAAGCGGTCGTTCGACGACCTGTGGGTCCTGCCGGGCGCGACGCTGCTGCCCGCGGGCACCAGTGACCTCCAGGCCGTCTTCGCGGGCGAGGGTCGCGCGTCCGACTACGCCGGACTCGACGCGGCCGGCAAGGTCGCGGTCGTGCGCGTCGGCGACGACGACGAACAGGTCGCGGCCGCGGCGGCGGCCGGGGTGAAGCTGCTGCTCATGGTCAACGACGACCTGGGCCGACTGCGCATCCCGCTGCGGAGGACTCCGCTCGCCGTGGCCGGGCTCAGCCGGACCTGGGGTGAGGAGCTGATCACCCGCATCCAGCAGGGCCCGGTACGCCTGCGCGTCGAGTCCAACCCCGACACCGGCTATCTCTACGACCTGGTGCGTTACTACGACCGCTCGATCCCCGGCGACCTGACCTACCGCCCGAGCGAGCACGACCTGGCCAAGGTGCAGGTCGACTTCCGCCGGGAGGCCGGCGACGAGGTGGAGGAATACCGCTACGACCACTCGCCGCACCTGGACAGCGCGATGGGCAGCACGATGCCGGTCCGCTCGAAGCGGTTCCGTACCGACTGGATCACCGCGGACGGCGCCCTGCGCTGGACCACCGAGGTGAACCAGCGCGGCAGCGACCGGATGATCAGGACCCAGCAGCTCTCGGCCTCCGTCGACCACCGCCCGGGCCGGACCTTGACCGAGCAGTGGTTCGGGCCGATCCAGCGGCCCCGGCTCAACGCGTCCTACGACCTGCCGGCGCGCACGGGCGACGCGATATGGGCCCCGCTCCCGGGCTGGGGTGACTCCGGCGCCGACCACGTCGGGCTGTACGGAGGGAGCGAGGCGACCCAGTCGGTCAGCCTGTATCAGGGCGACAAGCTCCTGACGCGCGAGGACGGCTACATCGTGGCGGTCGAGGGTCTGGCCGCCAAGCGGCTGCCGTACCGGCTGGTCGCGACGACCGGACGGGACGCGGCGGCCTTCCCGTACTCGACCAGAACCGAGACGACCTGGCGCTTCACCTCCGGTACCACCGCGCGAGCCGAGCAACTGCCGCTGATTCAGCTCGACTACCAGGTGGAGACCGACGGGCAGGGCCGGGCGTCGCGCCGCGCCCCGCTGACACTGCTGCCCTCACACCTGCCCGGTGGGCCGGACTCCGGCACGATCAAGTCGCTCGCTCTCCAGGTGTCCTACGACGACGGGGTCACCTGGCGCCAGGAGCGGCTGACCAGGCACGGCGACGGCTGGACGGCCGAGCCGCGCCCGCCGTCCGGCGCGCGCTTCATGACGCTGCGGGCCACCGCGCAGGACAAGAAGGACAACGCGCTCGAGCAGACGATCGTCCGCGCGTACGGACTGAAGTGAGTCCCGCCGGGGAGGCGGGCGGGATCTCTCCTGCACCCCTCCCCGGGCGGGCATCGGGCGCCGGAGTTTCCGGCGGCCGCCCGGACCTGCCCACTGAGCCGCGGGCAGGTCCGCTCTGCCGGTAAAGGCCTTGGCCGGCGCGTCGCTCCCCGGAGGGGCCGTCAGTCGAAGACGACGATCTGGCGCAGGACCTCGCCGGAGCGCAGAGCCGCGACGGCGTCGTTGAGGTCGGCGAGCCTGATCCGGGAGCTGATCATGCTTTCCAGGTCGAGCTTGCCGGCCTTCCACAGCTCGGCGAAGAACGGGAAGTCGCGGCGCACGTCGCTGCCCCCGTACAGCGAGCTGAGCAGGTTCTTGCCCTCGAAGAGCAGGCTGAACGCCGACAGCGGCACGACGTCGTCCATGGCTCCGGCGCCGACCACGATGACGTCACCGCCCCGCCGGGTGGCCTGCCAGGCCGACATGATGGACGCCGACTTGCCGACCGCCTCGAAGCCGTAGTCGAACCCGCGTCCACCGGTCAGCGTGCCGATCGCCTCCATCAGCCCGTCCGGGGTGCAGGCATGCGTCGCGCCGACCTTCTTGGCCAGGGCGTGCTTGGACTCCAGCGGGTCCACCGCCAGGATCGTCGTCGCGCCCGACAGCCGGGCTCCCTGGATCACCGACAGGCCCACGCCGCCGCAGCCGACGACGGCCACGCTGGTGCCGGGACGGACCTTCGCCGTGTTGATCGCCGCGCCGACACCGGTGGTGATGCCGCATCCGATCAGCGCCGCCACCTCGTACGGCACCTCCGGATCGACCTTGATCGCACCCTGCCACGGGACGACGATCTCCTCGGCCCAGGTGCCGCACCCCGCCATGCCGAACGCCGGCGTCTCGCCGCCGTACCGGAACCGCGCCAGGGTGAAGCTCTCCATGACGAAGGTCATGCACAGGTACGGCTGGCCGGCCAGGCAGTTGGAGCAGGTGCCGCACGCCGGCGTCCAGTTGATGATGACGTGGTCGCCGGGCTTGACGGTGGTCACGTGGTCCCCCACCTCCACGACCTCGCCCGCGCCCTCGTGCCCCGGGATCACCGGCAGGGGCATGGGCAGCACGCCGGACAGCACCGACAGGTCGGAGTGGCACACGCCGGTGGCCTTGACCTTCACCCGGACGTCGGTGGGTCCCACCGGGGTGAGGGTGAAGTCGTCGCGGATGTCGAGCTTGTCGTCACCGACGGCGTGCAGCAGGGCGGCTCGCATGGGGGACCTCCTCGTGGGGCGGCCTACTCTCCGGTGAGGGAGAGCGCGGCCTTGGGGCAGGAACGGACCGCGTGGCGCACGCGGTCGAGCATCTCCGGCGGGGGCTCGGGCAGCAGGACGTGCAGGTTGTCGTCATCGTCCACTTCGAAGACCTCGGGGGCCAGCCCCATGCAGACGGCGTTGGCCTCACAGACGTCGTAATCGACCTTGATCTTCATCGCACCCTTCCTCGTCTGTCTCCTCGTCACATATGGACGCCTTCGATGCGAGACTAGGCCGTAGCGGGCGCCGAGAGCTTGCGATGATCCCAAGAGACCACCCGTGTCGGCTCGACGACGTAGGCGACGCGCTTGCGGGCCGTGTGCTCCACGTACCCGCGAAGCTCCGGGGTGACCTCCGCGTCGGTCAGCCCGGTCATCCGCTTGGTGATCTCCAGCCCGACCTCCAGCACGGCCTCCGGCCGGTCGACCAGGCGCGCGGTGCCGTACACCAGGACGCCGCGCAGCTCGGCGTAGTCGTCGCCGGCCTCGACCAGGCAGCTCACCCGGGGGTCCCGTTCGATGTTCCGCGCCTTCTGGGCCTTGCCGTACGTCCAGAACGCCAGGCGGCCTTCCGTGAGCGCGTAGAACATCGTCACCATGTGCGGCGTCCCGTCCGGGTTGATGGTCCCGAGCTGGAGCTTGCGCGAGTCGCGCAGGAACCCCGCCACCTCGTCCCCGGACATCGCAATACGAGCACGCTGGTCCACGCAGCAAAGTAGAACACGTTCCACCAACCCCGACAAGGCCCTGGAACATTGTTCCGATACGTGCCGGCTGCCCGCAGTCGCGCCGCCCTGGCCCGGGCCGATCACTCCGCGGCGACTCCCGACGCCGACCGCCGGTGCGTCGCGGCGGCGGAGGTCAGGCGTCGCGGCAGCTTTGGAAGGACGCCGCCTGGCCCACGAGGACGCCGTCCTCTACCAGGTTCCACATCGTGACGTTCTCGATCCAGAACCGGCGTCCGGACTTGGCGATGCGCTGTCCCCGGTAACCCGTCGCGAAGCCGTCACGGTGCACGGCGTCCAGGAGCCACTGGCGGTCCTCTCGCCGGTCGGGCTCCGCCGAGAGCCGGGAGGGCATGCCGACGAACTCCGTCCAGTCGTACTCGAAGCACCGCTGGGCGGTGAGGTTCGCGTAGGTGAAGCGGGGGTCGTCCCCCGCGTCGTGCGCCAGTACCCCGAAGGGCGCCTCCTCGTACAACCAGCGCGCCGTGGCCTCGGGGCCCGCCAGCGGGGTGCCGACGAGGCTCTGATGACTGCCCGCCAGCAGGTCGAAAAAGTAGTGGTTCACGAACAACCGTTCTCTATGTCGCATTTCTGGGTGAAAGGGTAGAACATCCAGAAACGTCGCATAGAGGTGGTGGAGGAAGCCTCACCGCCACCAGGAGATCGGCGGCCACCGGGCCCTGGTGTGGTCGAGAGCTTCCGCTCTCAGGCGCGTGAAGACCGGCTACACCGATCGATCGCGGAGGTCACCGAGCTTCACACCGTCGACGAAGATGCGCCATCCGGCGGAGGCGACGCTCACTGCTTGCCATCCATCGCATGGTCGGGCCGGAGGGGACTCGACCATGCGACGTGAGGGGGTGTGGGTTCAGGGGGCGAGGGTGCCGGCGCGGACGCCTTGGAGGAAGGCGGTGAACCTGACCGTGACCGACACCGGACGGTGCCTGCGGGTGGACGTGCTGGACGAGGGCTCGTCCGGCCGTGCTCCGCGCGTGGGGGAGATCGACTTCGTGAGTGATCACGGCCGGGGGCTGTGGCTGGTCGAGCGGATCGCCGCGCGCTGGGGCGTGCGCGAGGACGAGGCCGGCCGCACCGTCTGGTTCGAGATGGCCGAGCGTCGTGGGCCTGGTGGGACGGAATCCCTGTAGCCGCTTTTCCGGGGTGATGGCGTGCCCGTTTTTTGGACTTGCAAGTCCAAAAAACGGCGCACATGATGTCTACTACTGGACCGGCTGGTCCAATTGCCTCTCACGGCGGCGTCCGCGTCGTCCCCTCCGAATGGAAGATCCCGTGAACGATCTAGAGCGCCTGGTCATCATCGAGGACATCCGGCGGCTCATGGCGCGATATGTCGGCTACGCCGACCAGCAGCGGTGGCAGGACCTGGCGGGCCTGTTCGTCCCGGACGGCACCTTCACCCCGCACAAGCCCGACGGCACGGTGTGGCTGCGCATGGAAGGCCGCGAGCAGATCGCGGCGACCATCGGCTCCAGTGCGGGGCCCGGCGACACGCTGGTCCACCACCTGTTCTCCGACGAGATCGACGTGGAGTCCGCCACCTCCGCCCGTGGCGTGTTCTCGATGGAGGACATCATCAGCCGGCCGGAGAAGGACGACGGCGAGGCCGAGGCGCCGGAGGACTTCCCGTTCAAGGGCATGCACGGCTTCGGGCACTACCACGGCCACTTCGTCAAGATCGACGGGACGTGGTTCATCGCCGAACTCGTCCAGACCCGGCTGCGCCTGGACTTCACCTTCTGACCGTCCTGGGGCGGTGAGACCCGTCCCGGCGCCGCTCCGTGAGCCGGCGGTCCCGGCAACGCCTGGCCGGCGCGCTTCGCGCAGGTCGGGCGGCGTACACCCCTTCAACGAAGAGAGCAGTATCGACATGAGTGACAACGGCACCGGCCGCGCGCTGGAGCGTTTCAGCATCGATGTCCCGCAGGAGGCCCTGGACGAGCTGCGAGCCCGTCTGAAGGCGACGCGGTTCGCCGCCGACCCGGGCAATGAGGAGGAGTACTACGGTGTGAGCACCGCCTATCTCAAGCCGCTGGTGGAGTACTGGGCGGACGGCTTCGACTGGCGCGCTGTGGAGAGGGCGCTCAACACCTTCACCCACCACCGCGTCGAGATCGACGGCACTCCCGTGCACTTCCTGCGCGAGCCCGGCAAGGGACCCGCGCCGATCCCGATCATCCTCTCCCACGGCTGGCCGTGGACGTTCCACGACTGGAGCAAGGTCGTGCGGCCGCTGGCCGACCCGGCCGCGTTCGGCGGCGACCCCGCCGACGCCTTCGACGTCATCGTGCCGTCCCTGCCCGGCTTCGGCTTCTCCACGCCGCAGACCAAGCCGGACATGAACTACTGGAAGATCGCCGACATCTTCCACATCCTGATGACCGACGTCCTCGGCTACGGCAAGTACGCCGCCGGCGGCGCGGACTACGGGGCCCTGGTCACCAGCCAGCTCGGCCACAAGTACGGCCCGCACATCCACGGCCTGCACTTCGGCACTGACATGATCCCGGGGATCTTCCAGCACGACCGCTTCTGGGACCTCACGGGCGGCAACACCATCCCGGCGGACGCCTCGCCGCGGCTGCGCGAGGACCTGCTGCTGTTCGACAAGACCTACGCCTCGCACGTCGCCGTCCACATGCTCGACGCGCAGACCCTCACCCACGGCCTGAACGACTCCCCGGCCGGGATGCTCGCCTGGCTGTTGCAGCGGTGGAAGAAGTGGAGCGACCGCTTCGGCGACTTCGAGGAGGTGTTCCCCCGCGACCACATCCTCACCAACGCCACCATCTACTGGGTCAACCAGGCGATCGGCTCCTCCATCCGCTCCTACCGCAACACCGTTCGTTATCCCTGGAAGCCCGAGCACGACCGGCAGCCGCAGATCGAGCCGCCGGCCGGCTTCACCTTCCTCCTCGGCGACGTCTACCCGCCCGGGGTCCGCACCGCCGAAGAGCGCATCGCCGCCTTCGAGCACGGCCCCACCCGTGGCTGGTTCAACCCGATTCACGTCAACGCGCACCAGAAGGGCGGCCACTTCGGCCCGTGGGAGAACCCCGAGGCCTTCATCGGTGATATCCGCGCCACCTTCCGCAAGCTGCGCTGAGCACCTCGAAACCGTCACCGGCGCCACCGCCTGCCGCTCCGCGCGGGTCCAAGTTCTCCTGAGGAGCCCGGATCCGCGCGATGACGGCTCTCAGAGCCTGGCGTCGGTGCGTTCGAGGACGCGCAGGGAGCCTTCGGCCGTGACCTCCTTGTAGGCGCCGGTGGCCAGGGCGCGCTCGTACACCCGGAAGGGAGCTTGGCCGCCGCGGGCCGGGTCGGGGTAGATGTCGTGGAAGACCAGGGCCCCGCCGACCATGACGTGCGGCGCCCACCCCTCGTAGTCGCTGGTCACCGGCCCTTCGGAGTGCCCTCCGTCGATGAAGAGCATCGCGAGCGGGGTGTTCCAGTAGCGGGCGACCGTCTCCGAGCGTCCCACGATCGCGATGACGTGCTCCTCCAGCCCGGCCGAGGCGATGGTGGTCCGGAAGAAGGGCAGGGAGTCCATCTTCCCGAAGCGCGGGTCCATCAGGGTGGGGTCGTGGTGGGCCCAGCCCGGCTGGATCTCCTCCGACCCGCGGTGGTGGTCGACGGTGAAGACGACCGATCCGGTCTGCCGGGCCGCGGCGCCGAGGTAGACGGCGGACTTGCCGCAGTAGGTGCCGATCTCGCAGATGGGGCCGAGCGACCCGTACACGCACGCGGTCTCGAACAGTGCCCGGCCTTCGTTCGCCGGCATGAAGCCCTTCGCCCGTTCGGCGGCGAGGCGGAGGTCCGCCGGCATGGACACGTGATTCATGATCATTCCTCTGTGTGCGGCAACGCTGCACACTATCCATCAACACCGCGAAGCCGGGAAAGGTGCCCCGATCCTGGGCAAAAGCCGCCTGGAACATTGTTCTATCGATGGCTCGGCCGGCCGGCGTGACAGCAGGTCAGACCGGATGGCGGCGTGCGAGGGGAGGACGCGGCCCGCAAGGCCGTGGCCTGCGTCGAAGGCCTCGGCGCCCGATCTAGGTATTTCTTACGGACGCACCGACGTCTCGCGTCGCGGGAGGGTCTTCTCCAGCAGGAGCCGAACCCCCAGGAAGGGAAAGCAATGTCCGCTATCCACTCGTCGACGTCGCCGAGCAGCCCGTCCCGTTCCCGAAGCCGAGGGCGCGCCGCGCTGCTCATGACGCCGCTCCTCGTCGCGAGCGCCCTCGCGACCGGCGTCACGCCGGCCCACGCCGCGCCCGCGAAGGCCGGCCAGGACGGGGCGGTCACCTGTCGCGGGGAGGGCGTCGACCGCGACACGCCCATCCGTTACGAGGGCGATATCGTGATCAAGGCTCCGCTGAGCAAGATCTGGCGACTGCAGACCGATGTGGAACGCTGGCCGGCCTGGCAGAAGCCCGTCCTCAGCATGGACCGCCTCGACCGCGGCTCCCTCCACAAGGGATCGTCGTTCCGGTGGACCATCCCGGCGCCCGCCACCCCCTCTACCCCCGGCACGATCTTGACCGTCACCTCCACCGTCGGGCAGGTCAAGCCCGAGTCGTGCATCATGTGGCGCGGCCCCGCCGTCGGCCAAGGGCTGCGCATCGACGAGGGCGTTCACGTGTGGACCTTCACCAAGGTCAAGGGAGGGGTCCGCGTGCACACCGTGGAAACCTGGACCGGCGCTCAGGTCGAGGCGGACGTCCGCACCGCGACCGCGGCGTTGGGCGCGGGCCTCGAACTGTGGCTCCGCGAGCTCAAGACCGCCGCGGAAGGTCGCCCCTCGTGCGCATGACCGGCCACCGCTCGTAGGGGGACGGCCGCAGGAGACGCGAGGGCCGGCCGCCACGCGCTCCCGCCGAACGCGCGGCGGCCGGCCGCGAAGGCCACTGCGAGGAGAAGGCGGCGTCAGGGGGGCGTGATGGCGTCACGAGAAGAAGGTGCGCAGCTGACGGCGAGAGGAGATGTCGAGCTTGCGATAGGTGTTCCGCAGGTGGGCGTCGATCGTGCGAGGACTGAGGAACAGCGTGGCGGCCACCTCCTTGGACGTCGCCCCGGCGGCGACCTTGCCGGCGATGAGCCGCTCCTGCCCGGTGAGTTCGTCCAGCGGGTTCGTGCCGTCCCGGCGGGGACGCTCGCCCGTGGCGAGGAGCTCGCGGGCGGCGCGGTCGGCGAACGCTCGCGAGCCGATCGCGGACAGCATCTCGTGTGCGGCGCGGAGTTCGACCCGCGCCTCCGCGCGGCGGCCTTCGCGGCGCAGCCACTCACCGAACGTCAGGCGGGCGCGGGCATGGAAGACCCGCACCGCGCTCTCGGCGAGCCGCTCGACGGCGTCCCGGTACAGGGCCTCGGCCTCCGCCCCGGAAGCCAGGAGCGCCCGTGCGCGCTGTCGCGTGGCGATGGCCCACGGAGTGGGGTGCATCCGGGCCACGGCGTCGATCCGCTCCATGGCCATGGCCGCCTCGTCGTGGCGCCCGGTGCGGGCGGCGGCCTCGACGAGCTCTCCGTCGAGATGCCAGATGACGTAGGAACCGGCCTGTTGCCGGCGCTGCGCCGCGAGCGCGGCGTCGAGGGCGGCCGCGTAGTCGCCGAGACCGTTGCGGAGCACCGCGGTGGCGTAGAACTCGGCGACGAGCTCGAAGGGGCCCACCCGGCTCCGCAGCGTCTCCTGCAGTTCCCTGTACCGGTCGGCGTCACCACGCCAGGTGGTGAGGACGAGTTCGGCGCCGGCGAGGCCGGCCGTCCCCGCCGCCTCGTCGACCGCGCGGGCTTCACCGAGGCTCGCGTCGGCGTCGTCGAACCGGCCGAGGGCGGTGCCGGCGATGGCCTGGTACCGCAGGGCCTGCGGCAGCAGGGCGAACGCACCCTGACGTCGTGCCAGTTCCACCTGGCGGTTCGCGAGTTCTTCCATCGCCTCGGCGTCGCTCAGGTCCATGGCCATCTGGCAGACGAGCTCCATCCACCAGGGGCTCGCCGTCGGCGAAGCGGACGCCTCACGGAACGCGGCCACCGCCCGGCGCATCGAGGGGACCGCCTCCCGGGCCGGGAGGAGGACCTGGTCGAGAAGCGCGTCGAGCAGGAGGTCGACCGGCCGGGCCGGGTGGCGCCGCGGCGCCTGCTCCCGCACGCGGACGGCGAGTCGCCTGAGCCTGCCGGGCAGGTTGTCGTTGAACATGAACGACGCGAACGCCTCCAGGTAGGTCTCCCTGGCCAGGTCCGGCTCAAGGTCCACGGCGGCGTCGACGAGCGCGGAGGTCGCCTCCGGGCTGCGGGCGACGTGGAAGTCGATCCGCGCGCGCAGCAGGCGCCCCGTCACACGGTCGCGGGCGTCCAGCGGGCGGCGTTCGGCCTGTCGTACCAGCTCGCGGGATTCGGCCGGGGCACCGGCCTGCAGCCTCAGCTTGGCGGCGGCGAGCAACCGGCCGCCCTGGCGGGCGGGATCGGGCGTCAGGTGCCCGGCGCGTTCGAGGAACGCCGCCGCCGCGGCGAACCCGCCGCGGTGCCGTGCCCGGTCGGCGGACCGCTCCAGCTCGGCCGCGGCGTCCTCGTCGCCGTCGGCGACCGCGTGGGCCCGGTGCCAGGCGCGGCGATCGGGGTCGATCCGCGGATCGGTGGCCTCGGCGAGCGCCGCATGCGCGCGACGGCGCTCTCCCGCGGTCGCCGACCCGTACGCCGCGGCACGCACGAGCGGATGGCGGAAGCGCAGCCGCGGTCCGAGAACGACCAGGTCGGCGTCCTCCGCGGCGGCCAGATCGGCCGGGTCCTGCCCGAGGATCCTCGCCGCTCGACCCAGCAGGCCGAGGTCGCCGACCGGCTCCGCCGCGGCGAGCACGACCAGCGACCGCGCCTGCGGCGACAGCCCCCGCAGGCGGCGGACGAACTGGGCCTCCAGCGTGTCGACGACGCCGGTCCGGGGCCGGTCGCGCACGTCCGGCAGGCCCAACGGCCCGATCTCGTGCGCGAACTCCACCAGCGCCAGCGGGTTGCCATGGGACTCGGCCAGGAGCCGGTCGAGCACCTCGTCGTCCAGTTTGTGGCTCACCGTCGCGCTCAGCAGGGTTCGGGCATCGCTGTCGCTCAGACCGGCGAGGGGCAGGTGCGGGAGATCGGCGAGGTCGGAGACCGTGCCGGCGTCGCGTGCGGCGAACACCATCGCGATCCGCTCGGCGGCGATGCGCCGCGCGACGAAGGTCAGCACCTGGCGTGAGCTGGCGTCGATCCACTGGGCGTCGTCCACGACGCAGAGCACGGGTCGCTGCCGCGCGAGCTCGTTCAGCAGGCTCAGAACCGCGAGATGGAACAGCAGCGGACTCGATGCGACCCCGGGGCCGAGTCCGAACACCGACTCCAGGGCCAGCCGTTGCGGCTCGGGAAGCGCGGCGCGGTGCTCCAGGACCGGCGCGCACATCTGGTGGACGGCCGCGTAGGGCAGCTCTCTCTCGAACTCCGTGCCGTCGGCCCGCAGGATCAGCCACGTGCCGAGCGTCCCCATGGCGGCCTCGATGAGCGCCGACTTGCCGATTCCCGCCTCACCGAGCACCAGAACGGCGCCGCCGCGTCCCTTGGCCGCCGACTCGGTCAACCGCCCGATCTCGTCCAATTCGGCCATTCGGGCCACGAAGCGCATGGGAGAGCCTTCCGCATTTGCTGTCTAACAGCGTTAGGTTTCCGAACGCCGTTAAATATCGTGAGGGCGTCGAAGGTTGTCAACCGCTTCGGTCGCGTCGCGGGGATGCGGCCAGGCCCTCGGCAGGCCGGCTGCCCCGGCCCTGGCGCACGACGTTACGATCGAGCGCACAGTGGTGGCCAAGGGGAGAGATGTCGACCAGCACGCGACGCGAACGGGAACGGGCCAACGCCCGCAGCCGTCTCATCGCGGTCGCGTCGGAGATCCTGGAGCGTGAAGGCGTCTCCGCCCTCACCGTCAGGCGCATCGCCGGCGAGGTCGAGTACACCGCGCCGGTGGTGTACCAGCACTTCACCGGCAAGGGCGCTCTGCTGCTCGCACTGGTCGAGGCCGGCTACGAGCGGTTGCACGCCCAGATGGCCTCGGTCGCCGGTCGCGCCGTCACGGTCGACGACCGCGTGCTCGACACAGGGCGGGCGTACGTCGCGTTCGCCGGCGCCAACCCGCACCTGTACCAGCTGATGAACGACGCGACCGTCGACGCGGACGACCGGTTCCGAGCCGCTGAACCGGTCACCCGGCTCGTCCTCGACCTCCTGACCGGCTGGGCCGCCGCGCACCGGGTCCCCATGACCGACCCGATGGAGATCGCCGAGGTCGCCTGGGGGACCATGCACGGCATGGCGAGCCTGGGCCAGATCGGCACGATCGGCTTCCCCCGGGCCGCTCGCCTGGCCGACCAAGCCCTGCGCGCGCTGCTCCTGGCCTGGCGCACCGACGGGGAGCACGGAGTCAGAGACCGGCCCGCCGGGTGAGGTGCATGATCCTCCGCGCGGTATGGCGCGCGGAGGATCATGCAGCCGGGTTCTGTCAGCAGGTCAGGCTGGGACGACCGCGTGCGGGGGGAGCGCGCGGCGGAGCTGGCGGCGTGAGGTGATGTCGAGCTTGGTGAACACCTTGCGCAGATGCCACTCGACGGTGCGCGGGCTGATGAACAACCTGGCGGCGATCTCGGGGTTGCTGTCCCCTGACGCGGCCATGCGCGCTATCTGTGCCTCCTGGGCGGTGAGGCGGTTCTCGACCGCCGTCGCCGGCACGCTGACCGTCTCGCCGGTGGCGAGCAGCTCCCTGCGGGCGCGTTCGGCGAAACCTCTGGCGCCCATCTCGGTGAAGGTCTCGTACGCGCGGCGCAGCTGCTCGCGGGCGGCCCGGCGGTCGTTCTCCCTCCGCAGCCATTCGCCGAAGTTCAGCCGGGTGCGGGCGAGTTGCGCGCTCATCCTGGTCCGGCCGAGCCGCTCGACCGCCTCTCGGTAGTGGGTCTCGGCCTGCGGGCCCTCGCTCAGCAGAGCGCGCGATCGCGCCTCCATCCCGAGCGCCCAGTCCGTCCCGCCGGCTCTCGCGCACCTGGTGAGCCGTTCCAGGGCGGGCAGTCCGGCCTCGGGCCGGCCGCTGTGCGCGGCGGCCTCGATGAGCTCGGGCAGCGACCAGGACGACACGACCGGCTCCTTGTCGTCCCCCGCGTTCCGCGCGGCGGCCAGCGCTTCGTCGTACCGGGTCAGGCCGTTGTTCAGCACCGCCTTGGCGTACTCGCCGAGCACGGCCGCGACCCGCTCCCCTCGTGCGATGGCGTCCTGGATGACGTCGTCGATCAGGCGCATGGTGCCCACCTCGTCTCCCTGCCAGGCGAGCAGCATGATCGGGGCGAGGATCGGCGGCAGGCGATCGTAGCGCGAGGTGGGCGCGGTGGCCTCGTCCAGCAGGGCTTGGCACTCGGGAACGTCGCCGGACTGGAGATAGAACTCGGCGAGGAAGTCGAGCGTCGTGGGGAGCAGGCTGAGCATGCCCGCTTCGCGAGCGAGCTGGACCTGTGTGTGCGCCAGCTCCTCCCATGCCCGGTCCTCCCACAGATCCATCGCCGCGAGGGTGCACATCAACGAGTCAGGGGTGAGATCGCGCAGTTCCTCGCCGTATCCCCGAAGAGCCTTGTGCAGCAGCGGCACGGCCGGGACATATCCCTCGGTGAGCCGGGTCACCACCCCGTCCAGCATGAGGTCGGCCGGCCGTGGCGGATCGGGGGGTGGGGGAGCCGCACGTGCGGCCCGCGCCGTCGCCGTCAGCACGCCCTCCACATCTCCCACGTAACGCGCGGCGAGCACGGCCTCCAGGTAGGTGTCGCGGGCCAGTACGGCGTCCAGAGGAGCCAGCCGCGCGGCGGCGGCCAGCAGCAGCGGCGGCGCGTCCCGCCCGCGATCGCGCAGGAAGGCGAGCTGGCCGCGTAGCCGCTCCAGCCGGGCCCGCTGCAGGTCGTCCAGCGGGCAGGTGTCGGCGATGGCCAGCAGCTCGTACGCCGTGTCCAGGGCGGCGGCCTCGAACTTGGCCTGGGCGGCGGCGAGCGCCCGTGCTCCCCGGTCCTTCGGGTCAGGGGTGAGCTCGGTGGCCCGCTGCAGGAACGCGGCGGCGGCGGCGACGCCCCCGCGTGCCTTGGCCCGCTCTGCGGAACAGGCCAGTTCATGGGCCACCGCCTCATCGGGTCCGCTCACCGCCTTGCCCAGGTGGCAAGCCCGGCGGTCGGGGGAGGCGGTCGCGTCGATGGAGTCGGCGATCGCCCGGTGCACCCGCTGGCGCTCGGACAGCGGAGCCGCACCGTACACGGCCGAGCGGACGAGCGGGTGCCGGAACCGCACGCGGGTGCCGATCTCGACGAGCTGGGCGGCTTCGGCGGGCGTGGCCGCGGCCGGGCCGATGC
Source organism: Sphaerisporangium melleum (assembly GCF_014646695.1). Classification (GTDB taxonomy): domain Bacteria; phylum Actinomycetota; class Actinomycetes; order Streptosporangiales; family Streptosporangiaceae; genus Sphaerisporangium; species Sphaerisporangium melleum. The sequence continues at coordinate 243,127 of NZ_BMNT01000005.1, read as the reverse complement.
CGAGTCGTTCGGCGGTACGCCAGAGCAGCGGGACGTCGCCGAGCGGGTCGGCCGCCGCGGCCAGCAGAAGCAGCCGGGTGTCGTCCGGCAGCGCCTCCAGCCGCCGGCGGTAGCTCTGCTCGACGCGCCGGGGGACGGGCCGGCTGTCGGGCAGGCCGAAGCCACCCGCGAGTTCTTCCGAGGTCATGGCGTTGGGTAGTTCCAGCAGTGCGAGGGGGTTGCCACGCGCCTCGGAGACGATCCTGTCGCGCACCCGCTCGTCCACCTTGCCGGGGATGACCGTGTCCAGCAGCATGCGCGCGTCGCTGTCGGGGATCCCCTTGACCCGCAGCTCCGGCAGGCCGGCCAGGTCCCGCATGGCGTCCTGGTCGCGTGCGGTGGCCTGGTCGCGTACGGCGAACAGCAGGGCGATCTGCTCGGCCATCAGGCGGCGCGCGACGAAGGCCAGGCACAGCAGGGACGCCCGGTCCAGCCATGAGGCGTCGTCGATGAGGCAGATCAGCGGGCGTTCGGTGGCGGCCTCCGAGAGCAGGGTGAGCAGTCCGAGCCCGATCAGGAACCGGTCGGGGGTGGGGCCTTCGCTGAGGCCGAACGCGACCTGGAGCGCCTCCCGCTGACGACCGGGCAGGCGGTCCAGCAGGCCGAGCATCGGCACGCAGAGCTGTTGCAGGCCGGCGAAGGCCAGTTCCATCTCCGGCTCCACGCCGCCCGTGCGGGCCTGCTGGAACCCCGTGGCCTGATCGGCCGCGTAGCCGAGCAACGCGGATTTCCCGTTCCCGGGTTCGGCGCGGATCACCAGCGTGCCGCAGCCGCCGGCTCGCACCTTGCCGAGCAGCCGGTCGAGCACCTCGCACTCGTACCGGCGCCCGAACAACTGGGTTTTGCGGAAGTCTGGGAGCATACGTGCTCGATATCCCGATCTAGAGATGAATCTCTGATTGCGGGGGAGTGTCCAGGGCGATGATCTGCGGCGTCCCTGCAGATGGCGCGAGCCGGTACCAGTGACTGTACAGGGCTCACCCCCGGAGGTCCCGTGCCGCCCCGGCACTCCCTGGCGCACTCACCGGGGGCTGATCCCCGGGTCCTGACCAGGGAGTTCCACAGGCGCGATGACCGGTCCGCCGATCGGAGGGTGGAAGCGCCACCGTTCGAAGGTGGCGACCGCACCGGCCTCCGCGGGCCGGTGTCCGGCCAGGGCAGCAGATCATCTTCAGGGGGAACGTTGGCGACCGGTATCCGCCAGTGCTCGATGCAGGCCCGCGTCACCAGGTCCGTCACGGCGCTGGCGCTGGTCGCCTTCGCCGTCGTCGGGATAGGCGTCGACATCGGACGGCGCAAGAGGGACCAGGAGAACGCCTTCCCGGACGCGCAGGGCGGAACGTCGGCGACCAACGTGCGCCGGTCCTCGATCCAGGCCCGCGCAACCAGGACGATCACGGCGGTGGCGCTGGTCGCCTTCGCCGTCATCGGGATAGGCGTCGACATCGGACTGCACACGAAGGACCAGGAGGACGGCTTCCAGGACGCGCAACGGGTGGCCGCCGCCTGGATCGCCTCCATGAAGCCGGGCGAGGCCCCGCGGCCCGCCCTGTCGGAACCGGTCGATCTGCTCCAACTCGTCGACTCCAGGGGCCGGGTGGTCGCGGCCAGCCGCGCGGCCGGCTCCGGCCCGCTGAGCGAGGTCCGGCCGCCGCTCGACGGCCGCATCCTCCACCTCCGGCAATGCTCTCCCGCCCGCTGCCTGCTGCTCGCCGCCATCCGGGTCTCTCCGCACGAAGCCCGCGTGCTCTGGTCGGGGGAGCCGCACATCGTCTACGCGGGCACGATCCAGCCTCCGCTGCTCTCCCTCCAGAGGACCGAACTGTTCATCGCCGGGGCGGTCCTCGCGGCCGTGCTCCTCGCGGCCTGGGCGGCCTGGAGTCTGATCGGCCGTGCGCTGCGGCCGGTGGAGGCCATCCGGGCGCGCATGGCGGAGATCAGCGTCACCGATCTGAGCCTGCGGGTGCCCGAGCCGTCCCGCGACGACGAGATCGGGCAGCTCGCCCGAACGGCCAACCAGACCCTCGCCCGCCTGGAACAGGCAGTGGAACAGCAGCGGCAGTTCGCCTACTGCGTCTCGCACGAGTTCAGGACTCCGGTCACGGGCATGCGCACCCAGATGGAGGAGGCGCTGCTGTACCCGGACGAGGTCGATCCGCGGGAGGCCATCACCACTGCCTTGTGCACCGTGGGCCGACTCCAGGCGTTGATCGACGACATGCTGGTGCTGGCGCGCATACGTACGGCCGTCCCCACCCCGCCCGAGCAGGTGGACCTCGGGGCGCTGGTGCGGCGTGAGATCACCGGAGCCGGCTCCGCGGTGCCGGTGGACGTCCTGGCCGAGGAGGGGACGACCGTCACCGGCAACTCCCTGCAGCTGACCCAGTTGCTCACCAACCTGGTGAACAACGCCCGGCGGCACGCGGAGTCGCGCGTCGAGGTGAGCGTCGGGCGGGACGGCGAGATGGCGGTCCTGACCGTGGCCGACGACGGGGCGGGCATCCTCCCGGAGGACCGGGAACGGATCTTCCAGCTTTTCGTCCGGTTGAGCGACGGCCACGGCAAGGACCCCCGCGGCACCGGCCTGGGGCTTGCGATATGCCGCGCGATCGTGGCCGCCCACCACGGAACGCTCACCGTCGAGGACGCCTCGCCCGGCGCGTGCTTCGTCGTGCGGCTGCCCCTGTCGCCCGCCGGCCCGCCGCCGCGTGATCCAGGCTCCGCGGGCCACCAGCCGACTTCCCGCCGCTGACGCGCCCCCAACTCTCCGATGCCCCCGGTCGTCACCGCCTGGTCCTCCGCAGGGAGGCACGCCCTCGGTACGTCCCGTCAACCTTCCTCGGACAGGCCATGGACGTCGCGCGGGCGGCGGAAGCGGGCGCGGGCCATGCGCGGGAGGGGGGCGAGCTTGCCGCGTGCCTCGGCGAGGAGCACGGCGACCAGCATGGGAGCCGCTCCCGCCCACCCGAGCGCCGGCGGAAGCGGGGTCAGGACTCGGTGGGAGGGGCGCCGGTGTAGGCGGCGAAGGTGCGGTCGGCGGCGGCGCGCGCCGTGGCCGGGTCGGTGCCGGACGCCGCGTCCGCCTCGCCCCACAGGTCGCTGCTCAGCTTCATGAAGACCCTGGCCTCGTCCGAGGCCACCCAGGCGGCCGACGCCTCGGGGTCGTTGGCCTCCCCGCTGGACAGGTGGAGGGCCAGGCCCATGACGGTCATGTCCCAGCCGATGCCGACCGCGCCGGGGCCGAACTGGTCCCAGTGGTCGCCGACCAGGGCGGTGTGCTCCAGCTCGAACCGGGTGCGGCCGTCGTCCTCGGGGGTCAGCCGGACCTCGACCCAGCTCACCTGGTCACCCATCTCCCAGGTGATGGCGAAGCTCTTCGGCGCGTCGCAGCGCTCGACGACGCCGCCCGCGTTGCCCTCGATCTGGTAGCGCCCATGCAGGCGCAGCTCGCCGGAGACGGGCAGGAACCAGCGCGGGATGCGCTCGGGATTGGTGCAGGCGTCCCACAGGTCTTCCAGCGTGGTGTCGTAGGACTGGCTGATCGTGACGGTGCGCGCCTCGCCCGCCTCCAGGGTGCGCGAGCCCACCTGGCGGCGTACGGAGTTGATCTGGTGAGTGACGTCTACGTCGAGCACGGGGATTCCTTCTGTCGTGGTTCTTCGCTCTGCTCGCTGAGCCGGCGTTCGCGTTTGCCGCGGGCCAGCTCTGTCGCCAGCGCGTTCAGGTGCGGAGTCCAGAAGCGCCGGAAGCGGTCCAGCCATGCGTCGATGTCGCGCAGCGGTTCGGCGTTCACCGCGTACAGGCGGCGGGTGCCCTCGGGGCGCACCGTCGCGAAGCCGCTGTCGCGCAGCACCCGCAGGTGCTGCGAGACGGCCGGCTGGGAGATGCCGAACTCCTCCTGGATGACCTTGCACACCGCACCCGAGGTCTTCTCGCCGTCGGCGAGCAGCTCCAGGATCCTGCGGCGGACCGGGTCGCCGAGCACATCGAAAGCATGCACGTAGGATTTCTACCGGTTCGCGGTTATATAAGCAAGAAGTTAGAAAGATCGGTTTCGGTGCGCCAGGCCGGGGAGTGGGAGAGCCGCGCCGGGTGAACGCCTGCGGTCACCGCACCAGGCCGCCGGGGAACGGCGGCAGGAACGAAGCGGTCCGGGAGTGCGTGGGGAGGGGGCGGGCCCGCAGGGGCTGGAAGAGGTGGGGGAAGCGGCGGGCCGGGGGGCCGGCCAGATGGAGGCTGCGACGGCATGGACCAGGAGTGGGCCACGCGGGAGTTATGGGCCGGCCAGGGACTCACCACGAGTCTGCTGTGACGCACTACCCGGGTCGGCGAGACGGGTAATTCATGGGGAATTCTCCCGGTTTCCTGGTGCCGCTACCCGGCACAGTCTGGTGGAGGCCGGCCGGTGGACCGGCCGTCGGCGACGATCGCCGGGCACACCCCGGACCAGATCGCCGGGCACACCTCGGACCAGGAGGAGATTCGCATGTCACCGATGCTCCGCGGGCTGAACACGACCTTGAGCCCACCCGAAGACGTCCGCACCACCTCATGGGGGTTCCGCGCGGAGACCGGCAGGGCCGACGCGGCCCGGTTCGCCGGAGACCATCTGGCTGCCTGGGGGCTCGACCACCTCACGCCGTCGGTGATCCGGCTGGCCGGGGAGCTGCTGGTCAACGCGCGGTACGTGGCCGGCGGGCGGGTCCGGCTCACCCTGTACCTCAGTGAAGGGCTGTTCCGCTGCGAGGTCGAGGACCACGGGAACGTCCTGCCCCGGCTCTCGGACTGCGGCCGGTGGTACGTCGAAGGCGGGGTAGGGCCGAGCCTGCTCACCGTGCTGGCCTGCTGCTGGGGCGCCACGCGCACCCACGGAGGCCGGGGCGTCTGGTTCGAGATGCCCGCCTGGCCGCCGGACCACCCATGACCTGCCGGCGCTGACGGACGCCCGATCAGAAAGCGCTTGCCGACGCGATGAGCACGCCTGCCGGCGGGACACGGCCGGGCGCCGTCGCACTGCGGCTCCGCGACGCGGACGCCGAGGAGATGGCCGGAGCCGTCACCTTCCCGGCGGCCGAGAGCGGCCAGGCAGCCCGCGCGGCGAGGCCGGTCAGGTGCGGCTGGCGGCGGGGGAGCAGCCGCAGGCGCCGGGATCGATGGCCGAGGTCGCGAAGCGGCCGGCGTCCCGGAACAGGGACGACGCCGGGGTGGCGCCGGAGAGCGCGTCGGCGGCCAGGACGACCGCGGCGGCGGTGTAGGCCGACTGCTCGTGCGGGAACCACGCCCGGTTGGCGAACTGCCAGCCGGTCCAGTACGAACCGTCCTCGTGCCGCAGGTGCTGCATGTCCCGGTAGACGGCGAGGGCCCGTTCCCGGTCACCGGCCGCGTCGAGGGCGAGCACCAGCTCGCAGGACTCCGCGCCGGTCACCCACGGCTGGTCCGACACGCAGCGGATGCCGAGCCCGGGGACGACGAAGGTGTCCCACTCCCGTTCCAGCCGCAGCAGCGCGTCCGGCCCGCGCACCGCGCCGCCGAGGACGGGGTAGTACCAGTCCATCGAGAACCGGCTCTTGTCGGCGAACGCCTCCGGGTGCGCGGCGAGCACGTGGCCGAGCCGGTCGGCGGCGAGTTCCCAGTCGGGCTGCGGGTCGCCGAGGTGCTCGCCGAGGAGCACGCCGCAGCGCAGCCCCTGGTAGATCGACGAGCAGCCGGTGAGCAGGGCGTACCGGGCCGGGACTCCGGCGGCCGAGCGCTCCCAGACGATCTCGCCGCGCGCCGTCTGCAGGCCGACCACGAAGTCCAGCGCCCTGCGCACGACCGGCCACATGGCGCGGGCGAAGTCCTCGTCCCCGCTGACCAGCAGTTCGTGCCGCACGCCGACCGCGATGTACGCGGCGTGGTTGCTCTCGCCGTTCGGCTCCAGCGCGGCACCGCGCAGCATCTTCATCGGCCAGGAGCCGTCGTCCCGCTGGTGCCGGGCCAGCCAGTCGTAGCCCTTCCTGGCCTCGGCGGTGAGCCCGGCGGCCGACATCGCCATCAGGCACTCGATGTGGTTCCAGGCGTCGACGTGCCCCTCCGGCCACGGCACGCCGCCGTCGGTCTCCTGGACGGCCGCGATGCTGCGCGCGGTGGCGAGCACCTGTTCGGCGGTGATGATCCCCGGTACGGCCGGCACCGCCGCACCGCGCCGGACCTCTGTCGATAATTCGGGCGAGGAGTCGCCCGCACGCCGGATGACCGGTTCGGTCATGCCGGCTTCCGGACGTAGACCACCACGCTCTTGCCGATCAGGGGGTTGAGCAGGGACTCGGCGACGCGGGTGAGGGCGGGGCGCTGCATGATGTCCCACACGAGCAGCTCGTGGTAGGCCTTGGCCAGCGGATGGTCGTCGTTGTTCACCCCGACCGCGCACTTGATCCACCAGTACGGCGAGTGCAGGCCGTGGGCGTGGTGGTGCGGGCCGATCTCCAGGCCGGTGGCCTTCAGCTTGGCGGTGAGCTCGGCCAGCGTGTAGATGCGCACGTGCCCGCCCGGCGCGGTGTGGTACGCCTCCGACAGCGCCCAGCAGATGCGTTCGGGCAGGAAGCTCGGCACGGTGATCGCGGCCTGGCCGCCCGGCTTGAGCACGCGGTGGATCTCGCGCATCGCGGCCATGTCGTCCGGGATGTGCTCCAGCACCTCGGCGGCGATCACCCGGTCGAAGGAGGCGTCCGGGAACGGCATCGCGAGGGCGTCGCCGGTCACCGTCTCGGCGGTGGCCTCGGGCGGCACCTCTCCGGCCTTGTCCATCGCGGCGAACATGCTCGCGACGCCTTCCAGCTCGGCCGCGTCCTGGTCGAAGGCCACCACGTGGGCACCGCGCCGCAGCACCTCGAAGGCGTGGCGCCCGCCGCCGCAGCCGAGGTCCAGCACGCGGACCCCCGGCCCGACCGGAAGCTTCCCGAAGTCGACGGTCAGCACTTACCGCTCCCCTTTCGCCGTCCCTGTCGCACTCGCCCGTCCGCCGTTCACCGGCGCGGCCCGGCCTGCCGGCGCGCCTCGATGGCCTCGTGGTAGGCCTCCACGGTCCGCTTGGCCACGACGTGCCAGGTGAACCGCTCCATGACCCGGTCGTAGCCCGCCCGGCCCACCCGCTCGCGCTCCTCGGGGGAGTCGTGCAGGCGGCGCAGTACGGCGGCGAGCTCCTCGGCGTCGCCCGGCGCGACCTGGACGGCGGCGTCGCCGACGACCTCGGGCAGCGCGCCGGTGCGGCTGGCCACGAGCGGGGTGCCGCAGGCCATGTGCTCGACGGCGGGCAGCGAGAAGCCCTCGTACAGCGAGGGGACGACCGAGATCTCCGAGGTGGCGATCAGCTCGCCCAGCTCCTCGTCGGAGATGCCGTGCACGAACCGCACGCGGTCGCCGAGCGCCAGCTCCTGGACGAGCTTCTCGGTGGGACCGCCGGGGGTCGGCCTGCTGACCACGGTGAGGTTGACGTCGCGTTCGGTGGCGAGCTTGGCGACGGCGCGCAGCAGCGTGGCGACGCCCTTCATCGGGGAGTCGGCGCTGGCCACCGCGACGATCGACCCCTTGCGCTTCGGCAGCTGCGGCCGGGGGTGGAAGTAGCGGGTGTCCACGCCGAGCGGGATGAGCCGCATGCTGCTCTGCGGGACGTTGAAGTCGCGGTGGATGTCGGCCAGGCTCGACTCGCTGACGGTGAGGATCGGCTTCAGGCGTGGCGCGACGATGCTCTGCATGCGCACGAAGCCGTACCAGCGGCGCATGGAGAGCTGCTTGCGCAGCGGCGCGGCCTTCAGCTCGATGCGGCGGTCCACGCTGATCGGGTGGTGGATGGTGCCGACGACCGGGAAGAGCTTCTGGATGCCGAGCACCCCGTAGCCGAGGGTCTGGTTGTCCTGGACGACGTCGAAGTCGCCCTGGCGCTTCTTCAGCTCGCGCAGCGCGCGCAGGCTGAAGGTCAGCGGCTCGGGGAAGCCGGCCGTCCACATGGTGGCGACCTCGAGCACGTCGATCAGGTCGCGGTACTCCCGCAGGGCGGGGGTGCGGAACGGGTCCTCGTCGCGGTAGAGGTCGAGGCTCGGCACCTTGGTGAGCACGACGCCCTCGTCCAGCTCGGGGTAGGGCTGCCCGGAGAAGACCTCGACGTGGTGGCCGAGCGCGACCAGCTCGCGGCTCAGATGGCGCAGGTAGACGCCCTGGCCGCCGCAGGTCGGCTTGCTGCGGTACGACAGCAGGGCGACCCGTAGCCGCCCCGCCGAAGGTTCCCGCTGCCGCTCGTCGTCTGGAACCTCCACGGACACCCCTTTCGAGAGCGGTGCTCGGCGGCCGGCCGCACGGCATACCGCAAAGCCGATCTTAGCCGCGAAGCCTACCATCTAGGTGTGAACCCCCACCTAATGTGGAATTTTGCATCAAATCACTCTCACGCCGTGCGAGCTGCGACGTTAGAGTGACCGAACGTCACTCGGTAGAACGTGTTCTATGCGGGAGGCGGCCGTGCGTACCGGTGACCCATAGCGCTTGGCGCACCCCTTGGCGGTACATTCGCGTCTTACAGCTCACAGTCCGGACGAAGCAGTACAGGCTGCCGAGACCGGAGAACAAGGAGGACCCGTTGGCCAGGCGTGCGCTGATCACTGGCATCACCGGGCAGGACGGCTCCTACCTCGCCGAGCACCTGCTCGACCAGGGATACGACGTCTGGGGCCTGGTGCGCGGCCAGGCCAACCCCCGCGTCTCCCGCGTCCGCCGGCTGCTGCAGGACGTCCAGCTCGTCCGGGGCGACCTGCTCGACCAGGGATCGCTGATCAGCGCCGTCGAGCGCGTCCAGCCGGACGAGGTGTACAACCTCGGCGCCATCTCGTTCGTGCCGATGTCCTGGGAGCAGGCCGAGCTGACCGCCGAGGTGACCGGCATGGGCGTGCTGCGCATGCTGGAGGCCATCAGGGTGTGCTCGGGCATCACCGCCTCCCGCACCCCCGGCTCGGGCCAGATCAGGTTCTACCAGGCGTCCTCGTCGGAGATGTTCGGCCAGGTGCGCGAGACCCCGCAGAACGAGCGCACGCCGTTCCACCCGCGCTCGCCCTACGGCGTGGCCAAGGCGTACGGGCACTTCCTCACCCAGAACTACCGCGAGTCCTACGGGATGTTCGCCGTCTCCGGCATCCTGTTCAACCACGAGTCGCCCCGGCGCGGCGCGGAGTTCGTCACCCGCAAGGTGACGCTGGGCGCCGCGCGCATCAAGCTCGGCCTGGCCACCGAGCTGCGCCTGGGCAACCTCTCGGCGCGGCGCGACTGGGGGTACGCCGGCGACTACGTCCGGGCCATGCGGCTCATGCTGCAGGCGCCGGTGCCCGAGGACTACGTCATCGGCACCGGGCGCACCCAGTCGGTGCGCGAGCTGGTCATCGCCGCGTTCGAGGCGGCCCAGCTCGACTGGGAGCGCTACGTGGTCGCCGACCAGGCGCTGCACCGCCCCGCCGAGGTGGACCTGCTGTGCGCCGACCCCAAGAAGGCCAGGGTCCAGCTCGGCTGGGAGCCCACGGTGAGCTTCGAGGAGCTCGTCGCCATGATGGTCGAGGCGGACCTGCGCCTGCTGTCGGAGGGCGCCGACCCCGAGCAGGACTCCTCCTGGCCCTGACACCGGGTCAGCCGATCCACGCACCCGTGGTGAAGTTGCCGACGTTGATCGCCATGACCGGCAGCATGATGGCCATGATCGTCCAGAACAGCCATGGCCGCCGCACGCCCGCGTACCCCAGCGCCAGCCACAGCGGGAACCAGGTCAGCGACGCCCGGCCGATCGACAGGTAGAACGACGACAGGGTGAGGAACGACAGCACCTGCGGGACCATGTAGGCCAGCTCGGGCCAGCGCCGGCGCACGGCGAGCCAGATCGCCACGCCGAGCAGCACCGCCGCCGCGATGATCTCCTCGTAGTAGGAGGTGGTGAGCGAGGGCACGTCGTCGGACATGCCCAGGGTGTTGAGGAACGCCTCCCATGGCCACACCGCGTGCCGGCCCCAGTACTGCGCCTGCACGCTGTTGTAGGCCAGCAGGTCACCGGTGCGGGTCCAGTGGTAAAGGGTGTACAGGCCGACCGGGACGGCGGGGAGGCCGAGCCAGAGCCACTGGCGCCGGTTCTCCGGCGACCTGCGGCCGTTCTGCGCCACCAGGTACAACACCACCAGGCCGAGCGCCAGGAACAGCCCGCTGATGCGGACCGAGGCCGCCGCCGCCGTGCAGATCGCCGCGTCGTCCCAGCGGCCCTTGCGCGCGAGCAGCCAGGCCGGGAAGGCCAGGGCCAAAAACAGCGACTCGGAGTACCCGGTGTAGAGGAAGGCGGCGAACGGGCTGAGGAACAGGGCGGCCACCGCGAACGTGCCGCTGCCCTTGAACGTGTGCTCGGCCAGCCGCGACAGCGCCACGGCGGCGACCGCGCTCGCCACCAGCGAGATCAGTACGGTGGCCAGCCGGCCGTCGTGCACGATGGGCTGCAGCAGCCGGATCAGCAGGGCCATGCCGGGGAAGAACGCGGGCAGCTTGGCGCTGTCCTGCATCCCGGGCGGGCCGTCGTAGCCCCACTCGGCGATGGCGATGAAGTTCTCGGCGTCCCAGCGGGTCAGCCGGTTGAGGAACGGGTCGGTGGTCCGGCCCGGGGCGGCCAGGTAGGCGTAGATCAGGAAGCCGGCGTGCGAGCAGAGCCAGATGAGCAGCGCGGCCCGGTCGGTCCGGTCGGTCAGCCACTGGGGCCGCCACCGCCACCACGCGGCCCGAGGCTGCTCCTGCGCGCCGGGGACGGCGTCCCCCTCGGCCGGGCCTGCCTCGGCGTGTGGCTCCGGCTCCAGGACCGCGGTGCCGGCGTTCGCGTTCGCGGTCCCGGCCGGGTCGGCGGCGGCGCCGGGGGCGGCTCCGCTGCCATTGGCGGTCCCGTTCGCGGCCCCGGTCCCGTTCGCGGTCGTCGTCCCGGCCTCGGTTCCGTTCGCGGTCGCGGCTTCGTTCCCGGCCTCGGTTCCGTTCGCGGTTCCGCCGGTGGGCGGTGCCGGTACGGGGGCGTCCGTACCGCCGGGGACGTCGGAGGCGTCCCCGGCACCGGGGGCCGCCTGCAGGGGTTCGCGGGGTGGCGTCCGTTCCATCACCAGGACACCCTGATATATCCGGCAAATCCCTGACAAGCGAGAGTGTGCCAACTCTCCCTCGCGCGGGTACTCCTGCGCACCTGACCTGGGGGAACGCCGTCGCTCCCCGGAGACCTCCGTCGCCCTCCTGCCCGCGCCGCGAAACTTTCATGACGCGGCGCAGGGGCCGGCGGGGACGAGACGGACATCCGGGGCCGCGGCCGGGAGCCGCGCTCAGACCTGGACGGGCAGGGTCTTGATGCCGTTGATGAAGTACGAGCGCAGGCGCTTGGCGTCGCCGGACCGGCGCAGGCCGGGCATGCGCTCGGCCACCACCTCGAACAGCACGCGCAGCTCCAGCTTGGCCAGGTGGTTGCCCAGGCAGAAGTGGGCGCCCCCGCCGCCGAAGCCGATGTGCGGGTTCGGGTCGCGGCCGATGTCGAAGCTCGCGGGCCGGTCGAAGACGTCCTCGTCGCGGTTGGCCGAGGAGTAGAACACCACGACCTTGTCGCCTTCCTTGATCTGCTTGTCGCGCAGGGTGAGGTCCCGGGTGGCGGTGCGGCGGAAGAGGTTGACCGGCGACACCCAGCGGACGATCTCGTCGGCCGCGGTGCGGGCGAGCGAGGGGTCGCGCACCAGCCGCTCCCACTGCTCCGGATGCTCGAACAGGGCGAGCATGCCGCCGGAGGCCGCGTTGCGGGTGGTCTCGTTGCCCGCGACGACGAGCAGCAGGACGAACAGGTCGAACTCGTCCTGGGTCAGCGACTCGCCGTCCTCGCCGGGCTGCAGCAGCTTGGTGACCAGGTCGTCGCCCGGCTCCTCCCGGCGCTTGGCGGCGAGCCGGTTGGCGTAGGCGTAGACCTCCATCGCCGCGGCGCCGCCCTCCTCGGGGCTTGCGGCGTAGTCGGGGTCGTCCGCGCCGATCATGCGGTTGGACCACTGGAACAGCTTGTCGCGGTCCTCGACCGGCGCGCCCAGCAGCTCGCAGATGACGTACAGCGGCAGCGGCGCCGCGATGTCGGTGACGAAGTCGGCGCCGCCCTTGGCCAGCGCCTCGTCGACCAGCGCGTGGCAGATGTCGCGGATGTGCTCCTCAAGGACGCCGATCTGGCGCGGGGTGAAGCCGCGGTTGACCAGCGAGCGGCGGCGGGTGTGCTCCGGCGGGTCCTGGTTGAGCATCATCAGGCGCTGGAGGGCGCGCGCCTCCTCGGGCATCTCGTCGAACAGGGCGAGCTTTTTGGCCGAGGAGAACAGCTCCGAGCGCCGCGAGATGTGCACGACGTCCTCGTGCCTGGTCACCGCCCAGAACCCCGGCCAGCCCGGCTCCTGCTCGCCCTCGTGCCAGTGGACCGGCTCGTTGGCGCGCAGCCAGCGGAGCTGGTCGTGCGGAGCGCCGGCCCGTGCGTACTGGTCCTGGTCGACGAGGTTGATTTCCATGTGACCGCCTGGGGGATCGATCAAGCGCTTGGTCGGACTTTTATGCAACGTGTTCTATTACGGGTGCCGGGGCGCGTCAAGGCACGCCGGAGGTGTGCAGACCCCCGCCGCCACAGGCGATTCCGGCCGCTGCGGCCAGGGTACGAGACCCCGGCAGGCTGTGGCGGGAACGTCGCGCGGGCCGGTGCCTCGGTTGGGTAACGACGAGCCGAGGCATCGGATGAATAAGTGACGCACACCCGGCCCCCCCTTGACGTGCGCGCGTCTTTGCGTAGTGTTCTCATTCAACACATCCGATGAATGTGAGGGAGTTGCGTGAAGCTGCTGCGAGTCGGACCGCCCGGAGGGGAACGGCCCGCCGTCCTGGACGACGCCGGACGCCCGCGCGACCTGCGTGGCCTGCTCGGACCGGGCGCCGACTTCGACCGGGACTTCTTCGCCTCGGGACAGATCGAGCGGGTGGCGAGTGCCCTGCGGGACGGCGACCTGCCGCTGATCGGCGAGGACGCCACCGCAAGGACCGGCGCCCCCCTCGCCCGGCCGGGCAAGATCGTGTGCATCGGCCTGAACTACCGCGACCACGCGGCCGAGACCGGAGCGCCCATCCCCGCCGAGCCGGTCGTCTTCATGAAGGCCGCCAACACGGTCGTCGGGCCGTACGACGAGGTGCTCATCCCGCGCGGCAGCGTCAAGACCGACTGGGAGGTCGAGCTCGGCGTCGTCATCGGCCGCACCGCCCGCTACCTCGACTCGCATGAGGAGGCCCTGGCCTGCGTCGCCGGGTACGTGCTCTCCCATGACGTCTCCGAGCGGGAGTTCCAGCTCGAGCGCGGCGGCCAGTGGGACAAGGGCAAGTCGTGCGAGACCTTCAACCCGCTCGGCCCGTGGCTGGTCACCGCCGACGAGGTGCCCGACCCGCAGAACCTCGGCCTGCGGCTGTGGGTGAACGGCGAGCTGCGCCAGGACGGCGGCACCAAGGACATGGTCTTCGAGGTGGCCGAGGTCGTGCGGTACCTCAGCCAGTTCATGGTCCTGGAGCCCGGCGACCTGATCAACACCGGCACGCCCGCCGGGGTCGCCCTCGGCATGCCCGGCCAGCCGTTCCTGCGCGCCGGTGACGTCGTGGAGCTGGAGATCGACGGCCTCGGCCGGCAGCGGCAGACGGTGGGTCAGGCATGAGCGACCTGCCGCTGATCGTCGCGATGGAGACCCACGACATCCGGTTCCCCACCTCCCTGGAGCTGGACGGCTCCGACGCGATGAACCCCGACCCCGACTACTCCGCCGCCTACGTGGTCCTGCGCACCGACAGCGGCGTCGACGGGCACGGTTTCGCGTTCACCATCGGACGTGGCAACGAGGTGCAGACCGCCGCCATCGCCGCCCTGGAGCCCTACGTCGTCGGCCGGCGCCCGGAGGACCTCGGCGCCCTGTACAAGGAGATGGTGCACGACTCCCAGCTGCGCTGGCTCGGCCCGGAGAAGGGCGTCATGCACATGGCGATCTCCGCGGTCGTCAACGCGTTGTGGGACCTGAAGGCCAAGATCGAGGGCAAGCCGCTGTGGCTGCTGCTCGGCGAGATGTCCCCCGAGGAGCTCGTCTCGCTGGTGGACTTCCGCTACCTCGGCGACGCGCTCACCCCCGGCCAGGCGCTGGAGATCCTGCGCCGCGCCGAACCGGGACGCGCCGAGCGCATCGCCCGCCTCAAGGCCGAGGGCTACCCCGCCTACACCACCTCGCCGGGCTGGCTGGGCTACGACGACGACAAGCTGCGCCGCCTGTGCCGCGAGGCGATCGCCGACGGCTTCACCCAGATCAAGCTCAAGGTCGGCGCCGACCTCGCCGACGACGTGCGGCGCATGCGCATCGCCCGCGAGGTGTGCGGGCCGGACTTCCGCATCGCGATCGACGCCAACCAGCGCTGGGACGTCGGCACGGCGATCACCTGGGTCAACGCGCTCAAGGAGTACGAGCCGTACTGGATCGAGGAGCCGACCAGCCCCGACGACGTACTCGGCCACGCCACCATCGCCCGCGCCCTCGCGCCGGTCAAGGTGGCCACCGGTGAGCACGTGCAGAACCGCGTGATCTTCAAGCAGATGCTGCAGGCGGGCTCGATGTCGGTCCTGCAGATCGACGCCGCCCGAGTCGGCGGCGTCAACGAGAACATCGCGATCCTGCTGCTCGCCGCCCGGTTCGGCGTGCCCGTCTGCCCGCACGCGGGCGGCGTTGGCCTGTGCGAGCTGGTGCAGCACCTGGCCATGTTCGACTACGTCGCGGTGAGCGGCAGCCGGCGCGACCGGGTGATCGAGTACGTCGACCACCTGCACGAGCACTTCGCGGACCCGGTGGTGATCGAGAACGGTCGCTATCTCGCCCCGCTCGCGCCCGGCTTCAGCGCGGCCATGCACCCCGAGTCGATCAGCGCCTACGCCTACCCGGGCGGACGCGTCTGGGCCGAAGAGACCGTCAGGGGCGGAGTGGCGTGAGCGAGTTCGACGGCCTCACGGCGCTGGTGACCGGCGGCGGCTCCGGCATCGGCCTGGCGACCGCCCGGCTGCTGGCCGAGCGCGGCGCCCGGGTGGCCTGCCTGGACCTCGACCCGCCGGGCGAGCCGTTCGTCGGCGTCAAGGCCGACGTCACCGACGACGGCGCCGTCCGCGCGGCCGTCGAGGCGGTGGCCGAGCGGCTCGGCGGCATCGACGTCCTGGTCAACAACGCCGGCATCGGCGCGATCGGGACGATCGAGAGCAACCCCGACGAGGAGTGGTTCCGCGTCCTGGACGTCAACCTGCTCGGCGTCGTCCGGGTCACCCGGGCGGCGCTGCCGCACCTGCGCGCGTCCGGTCACGCGGCGATCGTCAACACCTGCTCGATCGCGGCGACGGCCGGGCTGCCCGACCGGGCCTTGTACAGCGCGTCCAAGGGCGCGATCATGTCGCTCACGCTTGCCATGGCCGCCGACCACATCGGCGAGGGCATCCGTGTCAACTGCGTCAACCCCGGCACCGCCGACACCCCCTGGGTAAGGCGGCTGCTCGCCGTCGCGCCCGACCCTGAGGCCGAGCGGCGCGCGCTGGAAGGGCGGCAGCCCCTGGGCCGCCTGATCAGCGCCGAGGAGGTCGCCGCGGCCATCGCCTACCTGGCGAGCCCGCTGGCGGCCGGCGTGACCGGCACGGTGCTCGCCGTGGACGGCGGCGTGCAGGGCCTGCGCCTGCGCCCCAAGACCTGACGGGGCCCAGGCTCCGTCCCTGCAACCTCCCCGCACCACCGCCCGACCCGAAACCCTCACACCTTCCTGAGCACCAGCCCTCGCACCCCCCTGAAACACAGCTCGAATCGAGGCACAATAGTGAGAAGAGGATCGACGGCCACCGCCTGTGTGGCCCTGTTCACCGCCTGCCTGACCCTCACGGCGTGCGGATCGTCGGGATCGTCCGGCACCACGGCCCCCTCCGAAGGCGGGTCGGCCGCCGCCGGCGGCGGGAAGGTCGGCATCGACTTCCCGCGCGCCGACACCGATTTCTGGAACTCCTACAACAAGTACGTGCCGCAGATGGCGACCGAGCTGGGCATCGACCTGATGCCGCCGACCAACTCGCAGAACGACGTCGCCAAGCTCGTCTCCAACGTCCAGGCGCTCACCAGCCAGGGCGCCAAGGCGATCGTGATGGCCCCGCAGGACACCGGCGCCATCGCCACCACCCTCGACCAGCTCGACAGCAAGAAGATCCCGGTGGTCACCGTGGACACCCGCCCGGACAAGGGCAAGACCTTCATGGTCGTCCGCGCCGACAACCGCGCCTACGGCGAGAAGGCCTGCAAGTTCCTCGGCGACCAGCTCAAGGGCAAGGGCAAGGTCGTGGAGTTCCAGGGCTCGCTGTCGTCGGTCAACGGCCGGGACCGGTCCGAGGCGTTCGCCGAGTGCATGAAGGCGAACTACCCCGGCATCACGGTCTTCGCCGAGCCCACCGAATGGGAGGGCACCAAGGCGTCGGCCGCGCTGCAGACCCGGCTCACCCAGCACCCGGACATCAACGGCATCTACATGCAGGCCGGCGGCGCCTTCCTCGCGCCCACCCTGCAGCTGCTGAAGTCCAAGAATCTGATCGTGCCGCCGACCGATCCCAAGCACATCTTCATCGTCTCCAACGACGGCATCCCGCAGGAGCTGAAGGCCATCCGGGAGGGGCAGATCGACGCCACCGTCTCCCAGCCGGCCGACACCTACGCCAAGTGGGCGCTGTTCTACGCCAAGGCGGCGCTGGAGGGCAAGACGTTCGCCCCGGGCGCGACCGACCACGACAGCACGATCGTCGACGTCGGCGGCGGCCGGCTGGAGGACCAGCTCCCCGCTCCGCTGGTCACCAAGGACAACGTGGACGACCCGAATCTCTGGGGCAACCAGGTCAAATGATGTCGCCATCCGCCATCCCGGCCGTCGAGGCCCGGAACATCACCAAGCGCTTCGGGGCGACGACGGCGCTCGCTGACGCGGGCATCGTCATCGCCGAAGGCGAGACGCACGCGCTGGTCGGTCGCAACGGCGCCGGCAAGTCGACGCTGGTGTCCATCCTCACCGGACTCCAGCGGCCCGACACGGGCGAGGTCCGGTTCGCCGGTCAACTCGCCCCGCCGCTCGCCGACCGGGACGGCTGGCGGCGGCAGGTCGCCTGCGTGTACCAGAAGTCCACGATCATCCCCACGCTGAGCGTCGCGGAGAACCTCTTCCTCAACCGGCAGTCGGCCGGCGGGCCGATCAACTGGCGGTCACTGCGGTCGCGGGCGAACGAGCTGCTCGACCAGTACGGGGTGGCGGTGGACGCCGGCCGCATGGCGGGCGACCTCGACGTCGAACAGCGGCAACTGCTGGAGATCGCCCGGGCGCTGTCGTTCGGCGCGCGGTTCATCATCCTGGACGAGCCCACCGCGCAGCTCGACGGCCCGGCGATCGAGCGGCTGTTCGACCGCATGCGCGCCCTGCGCGAGCAGGGCGTGACCATGATGTTCATCTCGCACCACCTGGAGGAGGTCTACCGCGTCTGCCAGTCGGTCACGGTGTTCCGCGACGCGCGGCACGTGCTGACCAGCGCGGTGGACGACCTGCCGCACGACGAGCTGGTGGCGGCCATGACCGGCGAGGCCGCCGCCGGCTACCAGGCCAGGGCGCGGACCACGAGCACGGCCGCGCCCACGGTGCTCACCGCCGAGAAGCTGACCATGGCCGGTCGCTTCCAGGAGGTCGACCTGACCGTCCGGGCCGGCGAGATCGTGGGGATCGCCGGCTCGGGCAGCAGCGGCAAGGTCGGGCTGGCCGAGGCGCTGGTCGGCCTGCGTGTTCCCGACAGCGGCACGGTCACCGTCAACGGCACCCGCACCCGGCCCGGGGACGTCGCCTCGGCGCTGCGCGCCGGTCTCGGCTTCGTCCCGCAGGACCGGCACAAGGAAGGGTTCGTGCCGCTGCTGTCGATCGGCGAGAACGCGACCATGCCGATCGCGCACAAGCTCGGCCGCTTCGGCGCGGTGTCCCCGTCCCGGCGCCGCGCCCGCGCCGAGAAGATGATCGAGGACTTGGCCATCAAGACGACCGGGCCGGCGCAGCCGGTCCAGGACCTGTCCGGCGGCAACGCCCAGAAGGTCGTCATGGCCCGCGCGCTCGCCGACGACCCCACGGCGCTGGTCGTCATCGACCCCACCGCCGGAGTGGACGTACGTGCCAAGCAGGCTCTGCTCGGCGCGGTAGAGGACGCCGCCGAACGCGGCGCGGGCGCCGTCCTCGTCTCCGACGAACTGGACGACCTTCGCATCTGCGACCGGGTCGTCGTGATGTTCCACGGACGGATCGTCAAGGAAGTGCCACGCGGCTGGGCGGACGCCGAGCTGGTGGCCGTCATGGAAGGTGTCGACGCACGATGACGGAAACGACCGTGGCCTCTCCGGGCAGCCCCGGCGGATCCCCGGACAAAGCGCCCCCGCCGGGCGGCGGGCACAACGGCCTGGGCCTCGCGCGGTTCCGCGACCTCGCGCTGGTCCCGGCCATCCTGGTGCTCATCGTCGTCGGGGCGCTGATCGAGCCGGCGTTCCTCAGCGCCGACAACCTCACCAACGTGCTCCAGCAGCAGACCGAGCTGTCGCTGCTTGTGCTCGCCGAGGCGATCATCCTGATCGCCGGGAAGTTCGACCTGTCGCTGGAGTCCACCGTCGGCCTCGCGCCCGCGCTGGGCGTCGCGCTGGTCATCCCGGCCGCCTCCAACGGCCTCGGCACCGATCTGCCGGTGGCGCTCGGCGTCCCGATCTGCCTGCTGATCGGCATGCTCGTCGGGGCGTTCAACGCGCTGCTGATCCTGCGGTTCAAGCTGTCGGCGTTCATCGTGACGCTCGGCATGCTGATCGTGCTGCGCGGCCTGCAGATCGGCTTCACCGGCGGGCAGAACCTCTTCGCGCTGCCCGAGTCCTTCCTCTACCTGGGCAACGCCCGCTGGCTCGGCCTGCCGGCGTCCGTCTGGATCTGCGCCGTGGCCTACGCCGCCGGCATCGTCACGCTCGGGTACTTCCGGCACGGGCGCGCGGTCTACGCGATCGGCGGCAACGCCGACGCGGCCCGCGCGGCGGGCGTGCGCACCGACCGGGTGATGTGGACGGTGTTCGTGGTCGCCGGGCTGCTCGCCGCGCTGGCCGGCCTGCTCATGACCGGCCGGCTCGGGTCGGTCGCCGCCGCCCAGGGCGACGGCATGATCTTCACGGTGTTCGCCGCGGCGGTCATCGGCGGGATCAGCCTCGATGGCGGCAAGGGCACGCTGTTCGGCGCGCTGTGCGGTGTGCTCGTCCTCGGCCTGATCAACAACATCCTCACCCTGGCCGGCGTCTCCGCGCAGTGGATCCAGGCGATCTACGGCGGCATCATCCTCATCGCGCTGATGCTCGCCCGGCTCACCACCGGAAAGGCACAGGACTGATGCAGCGCCTCGCCCTGCGCACCCGCCTGCGGCCCGGCGCCGAGGAGACCTACGATCGGGAGCACGCCACCATCCCGCCCGACCTCGAGGCCGATATGCGCGAGGCCGGCGTGCACACCTGGAAGATCTGGCGCGACGGCCTGGACCTGTTCCACTACGTCGAGGTCGACGACTACGCCGCCATGCAGCGCAAGCTGGCCGGCAGCGCCGCCAACCAGGCATGGCAGCGCCAGATGAACCGGCTGCTCGAAGGCGACTTCGACCCGGCCGACACCGGCATGCGGCTGGTGTGGGAGATGTAGGTTCTCCGGCACGGGCACGACCGGGGGCGGAACGAGGAGGAGAGACGATGGAGAGCCGGACCGTGGGGCGTGGCGTCCAGGTCGGCAGGTTCGGGCTCGGCGCGGCGCCGCTCGGCAACCTGTTCGCCGCCGTCGGCGACGAGCAGGCCGCCGAGACGGTGGACGCCGCCTGGGCGTCCGGTGTGCGGTACTTCGACACCGCGCCGCACTACGGGCTCGGGCTGTCCGAACGCCGCCTCGGCGCCGCCCTGCGCGACCGGCCCCGCGACTCCTACGTCCTGTCCACCAAGGTCGGCCGGCTGATCGTCCCCGGCGGGCCGGACGAGGCGGCGCGCGACGACCAGGGCTTCGACGTGCCGGCCTCCCACCGCCGGGTGTGGGACTTCTCCCGGGACGGCGTGCGCCGGTCGCTGGAGGAGAGCCTTGCGCGGCTCGGCCAGGACGCGGTCGACATCGCACTCATCCACGACCCCGACGACCACTGGGAGCAGGCCGTCGGCGAGGCGTACCCGGCCCTCGCCGAGCTGCGCGACCAGGGTGTGGTGCGCGCCGTCGGCGCCGGCATGAACCAATGGGAGATGCTGGAGCGCTTCGTCGAGGAGACCGACCTCGACGTGGTCATGCTCGCCGGGCGCTACACCCTGCTCGACCAGTCGGGCGCCGACCGGCTGCTGCCGCTCTGCCAGGAGCGCGGCGTCGCGGTCTTCGCCGCGGGCGTCTTCAACAGCGGCCTGCTCGCCACCCACGAGGCGACCGGGACCTACGACTACGCCCCCGCTCCGGACGATCTGGCCGGGCGGGCGCGGCGCATCGCCGCCGTCTGCGAGCGGTACGGCGTGACGCTGCCGCAGGCGGCGCTGGCGTTCCCCCTGCGGCACCCGGCCGTGACCTGCGTGGTGTACGGTGCACGTTCGGCGGCCGAGGTCGAGCGCAACGCCGCGCTGGCCGCGGCACCGGTGCCGGCGGAGCTGTGGACGGCGCTCGCCGAGGAGAAGCTGATCCCCGCCGGCTGAGGCCCGCGTCCGGCTCGAGCGCCCGGCCCACGCGCCGACCGGCCGCCTCCCGGTCCGCGTACCGGCGGCCGGACCGAGGCACCGCATCCACCGATCCCTTCCGCATGGAGAGCGCAGCATGATCGACGCCCATCACCACCTGTGGGACACCACCGCACGCGAGTACGCGTGGCTGGCGGCGGAGGAACTGGCCTCGATCCGCCGGCCCTACCTCCTGGATGACCTGCGGCGGGAGACCGCGGCGGCCGGCGTCGAGCACACCGTGCTGGTGCAGACCACCGACTCGACCGCCGAGACCGAGGAGTTCCTCGCGACCGCGGCGGCCTCCGACGGCCTGGTGGCCGGAGTGGTCGGCTGGCTGGACATCACCGCCCCGGACGTCGCCGGCGAGATCGCCCGGCTGCGCACCCGCCCCGGCGGCGACCTGCTGGTGGGCATCCGGTACGGGGTGCAGGACGAGACGGACCCGGGGTTCCTGCACCGGGCCGACGTGCGCCGCGGCATCGCGGCCGTCGGCGCGGCGGGCCTGGCGTACGACCTGCTGGTGCGGGCGGACCAGCTCCCTCCGTCCCGTGACCTGGTGCGCGACCTGCCGGAGGTCCGGTTCGTGCTGGACCACGCCGCCAAGCCGTCGATCGCCTCGGGCACGACCGAGCCGTGGGCCTCCGACATCAAGGCGCTGGCCGCCGCGCCGAACGTCACCTGCAAGCTGTCGGGTCTGGTGACCGAGGCCGACTGGCGCGACTGGGACGCCCCGCGCATCGCCCCGTACGCCGACCACGTTCTCGGCTGTTTCGGCCCCGCGCGGGTCATGTTCGGTACAGACTGGCCGGTGTGCGAATTGGCCGCGACCTATGGGCAGGTGGTGGAGCTCGCCCGCGCGCTCACCGCCGGCCTTTCCGACGGGGAACGCGACCAGGTCTTCGACGCGACCGCCCGCGCGGCCTACGCCCTGCAGGTCTGACCACCGAGCCGGGTGCGACCTGCGGAAAGACCGCCGGGTCGTGGTTCATCGTGTATGGCGATTTCGTTGAGATATGGCCGACTATGTCCGGATATAAAGACCGGAGGAATGGTCGGCCGGCTCCACTGATTGCTGATTCCTGGCGTTATATTGGCCCTTTTTACTAAGACGTCGGGTATATCCGCAAATGTTGGTGAGAGGTCGTCCGAACGCGATAGGGAGAGCTTCATGAGGCCGGTGCGTGCGGGAATGATGGCGATGGTCATCCCATTGGCGGTGCTGTCCCAGGGGGCGGTGCCCGCCGGGCCGAGCCGGGAGCGGCCGTCCGAGCCGGTCCTCGTGCTCGGCACGTTCGCCGGCTACAAGCCCGGGCAGGTCGCGGTCACCTACGACCCCAAACTCGTCCCGGCCGGCGCCGCCGTGGCCGTCGCCCACGTCCCGCCGGGCGAGGGCGCCGGCACCGGCAGCGTCCAGCTCCGGGTGCAGGGGCTCCAGCCGGGCCGCAAGTACGGCGCCCACGTGCACACCAACGCCTGCGGAGCCAAGGGCGAGGACGCCGGGCCGCACTACCAGCACATGCGAGACCCGGTGACCCCCTCGGTGGACCCCAAGTACGCCAACCCGCGCAACGAGATCTGGCTCGACCTGGCCACCGACGCCCAGGGCAACGGCGCCTCCCGCGCGGTCATGGAGCAGGGCTTCCGCGACCGGCACCCGCACTCGGTCGTCATCCACGCCGAGCACACCCACACCGGCCCCGGCCACGCGGGCCAGGCGGGCCCCCGCCTGGCCTGCGTCAACGTCGACTTCTGACCCGCGACCTCCCGCCCGCGGGCTCTGGGCCGGCCGGGAGGCCCTATGACGTGGGCACCGCCATCGGTCTTCTCTCCGGGCGGCCGTGCCCGCGTCGTACGGGGAGCGTCGCCATCGTCGCTCGTTCAGGCGGCCCGGCCGGTCAGGAGATGCGCGCCGCCGTGCCCGCGTAGCGCAAGGCGTCGTCGTCTCCAGAGTCGGTCACGCGGAACGCCAACCGCTCCGCGTCGCGTGGGGACAGGCGCAGGACGCCGGGATGGCACTGGTCGCCGCTGACGTCGTCCAGGCGGTAGACCATCGGCTCCGTCCGGGTGAGGCGGCCCGTGCAGTGCAGGTCGGCGCCCCAGCGCATGACGCCGCCCGCGCCGTCCGGCAGGCGGATCTCCACCGGGAACACCCGGCCCGCGGCCGGGTGCTCGGCGGCACCCGTCCAGGTGCCCGCGTACGCGAACCGGCTCGTCGCCTCCCCGCCGTCGGTGTCCAACGCCCATCGGACGGTGCCGAACGCCGCGAGCGCGGCCACCAGCGCGAGCCCGCCGAGCACCCACCTCCGGCGCCACCCTCGTACGGCCGCCGGCCCCTCAGGGGCACGCCCGTCGCCCTCGACCGCCCCGGCAGGGCCCTCGACCGTCCGGCCGGTCGCGGGGCGTCCGGCCGCCACGGTCGCCCCGGTCTCCAGCACCCCGCCGGACGGCGCCGGGGCGGCCACCGGCCGGGCGCCGATGAGATGACGCAGCGCCTCCTCGGCACTCGGCCGGCCCGCCGGGTCCGCCACCAGACAGGCCACCACGATCTCGCGCAGCGAACCGGCGAGCGGACCGAGATCGGGCGTGCCGAACAGGATGCGGCCGAGGGTGGCCTCGTAGCTCGCGGCGGCGTAGGCGTGCCGTCCGGAGGCGGCGAAGGCCACGGTCAGCGCCCAGGCGAACACGTCCGCCGCCGGCCCGGCCCGCTCGCCCCTGAGCTGCTCCGGCGACAGATAGGCGGGTGTGCCGACCAGCGTGCCCGCTGTGGTGGTCGCCGTGCCGGCCGGCCGTGCGATGCCGAAGTCGATGACCCGCGGCCCGTCCGGGCCGAGCAGCACGTTGCCGGGCTTGAAGTCGCGGTGGACGAGCCCGGTCGCGTGGATCGCGGCCAGCGCGGTGGCGGTGCCCACCGCCACCCGGTCGAGCGCGCCTTCCACGAGCGGACCCTGGGCGGTCACGTGCCGTTGCAGCGAGGCGCCCTCGACGTACTCGCTGACGATGTAGGGGCGGTCGTCGTCGAGGTCGGCGTTCAGCACCCGGGCCGTGCAGAACGGCGCCACCCGCCGCATCGCCGCCACCTCGCCGGCGAACCGCCGCCGGGCCCGCTCCTCGTCCAGCCGGGTGCGCATGAGCTTCACCGCGACCCGGCCGCCCTCCGGGGTGACGCCGAGGTAGACCACTCCCTGGCCGCCTTCGCCCAGCCGGCCGGTCAGCCGGAGCTCGCCGAGCCGCTCGGGATCACCGGGGCGGAGGGCGGCGACAGTGGACACAGGTCACATCCCTACCACGATCGGTGCGCACGCGCAGGGCGGACGGCAGGGGGTGCCGGACACATACCGGGCCCACTGTCGGCGGTGGTGACGTCAATGCTCCCGCACAGGCGCTGGGACGGCACACCCGGAGATGTCCAGGGTCTCGCTCGTCGTCGCCAGGAGGGGCGCGCCGTCCGGGCTGTAGGACGGGTCACTGTGGTGGGGGCCGCGCGCCGGGCGGCTCAGAGGGCGCGGCGCAGCCACTCCTCGACGCCGGCGATGTGGACGGTCGCCCAGGCGCGGGCGATCTCGGGCCGGCGCCCGGCGATCGCCTCGTAGATCGCGGCGTGCTGCTCCTGCGTCTTGATATTCGCCCCCTCCTGGGTGAGGCCGCGCCAGACGCGGGCCCGGGTGGTGGGCCCGGACAGGCTCTCGATCAGCGAGCACAGGACGTTGTTGCCCGACCCCTTGGCGATCTGCTGGTGGAAGTCGAGGTCGTTGGCGACGAGCTGCTCGACGCTCGGGTCGGGGGGCAGCCGGTCCAGGGTCGCGCCCAGCTCGGCCACCTGCTCGTCGGTCATGGCGAGCGCCGCCATCGCGGTGGCGGCCGGCTCCAGGATGCGGCGCACCTGGAAGAACTCCAGCACGGTGTCGTCGCGGTGGAAGTCGACCACGAAGGACATGGCGTCGAGCAGGAGGTGCGGCTCCAGGCTGGTGACGTACGTGCCGTCGCCCTGCCGTACGTCGAGCACGTTGATCAGCGAGAGCGCGCGGACGGCCTCGCGGAGCGAATTGCGGGAGAGGCCGAGGCGTTCGGCGAGATCGGCCTCCTTGGGCAGCCGTGCCCCAGGGCCCAGCTCGCCGGAGACGATCATCTCTTTGATCTTGTCGATCGCAGCGTCCGTGACCGCCACGGAGTCACCACCTCTGGTTCGCACGTCCCCCGAAAACATCGGATGTCTCTCCGAGTCTAAGAGGTGAATATGACGCACCTGTGAATCCGCCGCGAGAACCCGGAGCACCGGGTTCGCCGCCGTGGATCTCCCGGTGGATCCCCGGCCCCGGAAGCCCGCCGCCGGTGGACCCCTGGTGTCAGACGCGTTCCAGGATGGTAGCGGTCGCCAGGGCACCGCCGGCGCACATCGTCACCAGGGCGGTGGCGGAGTCCGACCGCTCCAGCTCGTGCAGCGCGGTGGTGACCAGCCGGGCGCCCGTCGCGCCCACCGGGTGGCCGAGCGCGATCGCCCCGCCGTTCACGTTGACCCGTGCCATGTCCGGCTCGTGGACCGCCGCCCATGAGAGCACCACGGCGGCGAACGCCTCGTTCACCTCGAACCGGTCGATGTCCCGCGTCGTCATGCCGGACATGGCGAGCACCGTGGTGGTCGCGTCCACCGGCCCGTCCAGGTGGTAGTACGGCTCGGCGCCCACCAGCGCCTGGGCCAGGATGCGGGCGCGCGGCCGCATGCCGTGCCGGGCGGCGGCCTCCTCGCTCATCAGCAGCACGGCCGCCGCCCCGTCGGAGATCTGCGACGAGGTGCCGGCCGTGTGCAGGGCGTCCGCGCCGAGCACCGGGCGCAGCCGTGCCAGCGCGTCGGCCGTCGTCTCGCGCAGCCCCTGGTCACGCGAGACGGCGCGGGTCTCACCCGTCGGGGCGCCGTCCTCGCCGAGCACGGGGACGGTGAGCGGGACGACCTCCCGCTCGAACCGGCCGTCGGCCCACGCCTTGGCGGCGAGTCGCTGGGAGCGGGCGCCGAACCGGTCGAGCGCCTCGCGGGTGAGCCCGCGGCGGCGTGCGATGCGCTCGGCGGCGGTGAACTGGTCGGGCAGGTCGATCGACCAGTCGGCCGGGCGCGGGTCGGCGGGCAGCACGTTGCTGCCGAGCGGCTGACGGCTCATCACCTCGACGCCGCAGGCCACGCCCACGTCGATCACTCCGGCCTGGATGAGCGCGGCGACCAGGTGCACGGCCTGCTGCGAGGAGCCGCACTGGGCGTCCACCGTCGTCACTCCGGTCTGGTACGGCAGCCCGGCGTACAGCCAGGCGTGCCGGCCGACGTGCCCGCCCTGCTCGCCGGCCTGGGTCACGCACCCGGCGAACACCTGGCCGACCAGCGCGGGATCGATGCCCGACCTGCGCACCAGCCCGCGCAGCGCCTCCGCGAGCAGGGCCTGCGGTTTGACCGCGGCGAGCCAGCCGTTGCGCTTGCCGATCGGGGTGCGTACGGCTTCGACGATCACCGGCCTGCCCATGCGGACTCCTCGGGTCGCGAGTCGGAACCTCGTTCCGCCGTGACTGTAACCGGTTCTAATTTGGCGCGGAACCCCCTGCGCGGCAGGCGGTCCGGCGTGCGCGGTGACCGAGCCGCCCGAGTACGGAGTCCGGACGCGCGAGGCGCCGTGCGAGGAGCTCGGGGGCGCCGTTCGGCCGCCGGAGGCCTAGGAGTCGAAGTCGGCCAGGAGGCGCGCGGCGGCGATCTCGATGCGCCGCTGGATCTGCTCGTAGGTGCGCCGCCCGCGCAGCATCTCCAGCAGTTCGTTCACCCACACCCCCGACAGCGAGCCGGCCAGGGCGAACTGCTCCTCGCTCGCCGTCTCCACCGACAGGCCGTCCCGGGACACCCGCAGCAGCAGACCGGCCATGCGGTCGCCGAACGGCACCTCGACCTGCGCCATGATCAGCGAGCGGATGAGCGCGTCGGCCAGCTCGGGCTCGCGCATCAGGCCGCGGGTGGCCCGCATGAGGACGTCCACCGCGCGCCCGGCGGCGGTCTCGGCGCGAGGCGGGCGTCGCTCGATGCTGCTCTCCAGCAGGTCGATCTCTTCGGAGACGACCGCGACGACGAGGTCCATCTTGGAGGGGAAGTAGCGGTAGAGCGTGCCGAGCGCGACCCCGGCCCGCTCGGCGACCGTGCGCATCTGCATCGCCTCGACGCCGCCCCGCGAGGCCAGGGCCGCCGCGGCCTGCACGATGCGCTTGCGCCGCTGGTGCTGGCTGCGGGTGCGGACGCCGGAGGAGGCCCGGCCCGCCTGAGGCGGGACCGGGATCGCCACGTGGTCGTCGCCGTCGCCGGGGAGGGCGGCGGGGGTGGGCCCGGTGCCGGCCTGCGGAGTGCGCATGAGAACACGTTACCGGATCAACCGCAAGGGCGGTTCGTTACCGGCTGGTCACAAGGAATGCCGGTCTTGCATGACATTCGCATTTCGGAAGCGTGTCCGGCGCGGGTCGCCCGAAATCAGTCTGGACAGATATTAGAATCTGTTCTACTTTGCCGCTGACTGGACATCACCGGATTCCGCCGGACCGCACCGGGTGCCACCCGGGCTCGCCCGGCGGCGCCCGGCACCCGGCTCACGGAAGGTGCCGTGATGGACTTCGACCTCGACGAGACGCAGGCGGAGCTGAAAGAGCTGGCAGTGGGCCTGTTCACCCGCGAAGCCGGGTACGAACGCCTCGCCGCCCACGACCGGAGCGGCCGCCCGTACGACGCCGAACTGTGGCGGGCGGTGGCACGGGCCGGATTGATCGGGGCCTGCCTGCCCGAACAGGCCGGCGGCGCCGGGCTCGGCGCGGTGGGGACGGCCGTGCTCGCCCGCGAGTCCGGCGCACGCACCGCGCCCATCCCCCTGCAGGAGTCCCTGATCGCGGGCCTGGTGGTCGGCGGGTACGGCTCCCCGGACCAGCGGGCACTGCTCGCCCGCCTGGCCGAGGGCGAGATCGTGCTGACCGCCGCCCTGGCCGAGCCCGGCCGCGACCTCGGAGCCCCGCCCCGCACCCGGGCCGTGCCCGGCGGCGACGGCGGCTGGAC
The DNA here is from genome assembly GCF_014646695.1 of Sphaerisporangium melleum. Classification (GTDB taxonomy): domain Bacteria; phylum Actinomycetota; class Actinomycetes; order Streptosporangiales; family Streptosporangiaceae; genus Sphaerisporangium; species Sphaerisporangium melleum. The sequence goes on along the minus strand of NZ_BMNT01000005.1, from coordinate 215,182 downwards.
CCTCTCCGGGCGTACGGCGGCGGTCGGCTACGCCGCCGAGTCGGCCGCCATCGTGGTCCCCGCCCTGACCGCCGGCGACGGCATCGGGCTCTTCCTGGTCGCTCCCGGGGACGCGTCCCTGCACCCGGTGTCCACCGCCACCGGAGAGCCGGCCGCGGCACTGACCCTGGACGGCGCGCCCGGCGAACCGCTCGGCGCCCCGGACGGCACGGCCTTCACCGCCCTGCGGCTGCTCGCCACGGCGGCCGTCACCGCGAGCGCGTCCGGGGTGCTCGCCGGGGCGCTGGCGCTGACCACCGAGCACATCAGGAAGCGCAGGCAGTTCGACCGCGCGCTCGCCGAGTTCCAGGCGGTGACCGTGCAGATCGCCGACGTCTACATCGCCGGGCGGGCGCTGGACGTTGCGGTCTGGTCCGGTGCCTGGCGGATCGACCAGGGGCTGGACGAGGAGGCCGAGCTGGACCTCGCCGTCGCCGCGCACACGGTGACCGACTCCGCGCTGGCCGCCCTCTACACCTGCCAGCACCTGCACGGCGGCCTCGGCCTGGACGTCACCTACCCGCTGCACCGTCACTTCGCCCGGGGCAAGCGCCTGGCCCACCTGCTCGGCGGGGTGGAGGCCCGGCTCGACACGATGGGAGCGCTCGTCCGATGATGATCGACCTCACGCCGGAGCAGAAACGACTCCGCGACGAGCTGCGGGAGTACTTCGCCGCCTGCCTGCCCGAGCAGGACCGGGCCGAGATCTCGCAGGACCCGTTCGGCGAGGCGTACATGGAGCACTGCCGCAGGCTCGGCCGGGACGGCAAACTCGGGCTCGGCTGGCCCAAGGAGTTCGGCGGGAGCGGGTACGGGCCGCTGGAGCAGCAGATCTTCGCCAACGAGATCGCCCGCGCCGAGGTGCCGTACCCGATCATCACCGTGCAGACGGTCGGCCCGACGCTCATGCAGTACGGCACCACCGCGCAGAAGGAGTTCTTCCTGCCGCGCATCCTGGCCGGGGACTGCCACTTCGCGATCGGCTACAGCGAGCCCGAGGCCGGCACCGACCTGGCGTCGCTGCGCACCACCGCCGTGCGGGACGGCGGCCACTACGTCGTCAACGGGCAGAAGATCTTCACCTCGGGCGCGCACTACGCCGACTACGTCTGGCTGGCCGCCCGCACCGACCCGGCGGCCAGGAAGCACCGCGGCATCTCGATGCTCATCGTCGACACCCGCGACCCGGGGTACTCCTGGACGCCGATCGTCACCATGGACGGCCGCCACCACACCAACTCCACCTACTACGCCGACGTCCGGGTGCCGCTGGACATGCTGGTCGGCGAGGAGAACAAGGGCTGGGACCTCATCGTCAACCAGCTCAACCACGAGCGGGTCACCCTCGGCCCGGCCGGCAACCTGGCCCGGGTCCACGACCGGTTCGCCGCCTGGGCGCGCCGTACCGGCACGATCGAGGAGCCGGCCGTGCGCCGCGCCCTCGGCCGCGTGTACGCGTGCTGGCGGACGAACGAGCTGCTCAACTGGCAGGTGGCGGCGAACATGGACCTCGGCTGGCTCGGTGCGCCGGACGCCTCCGCCACCAAGATCTACGGGTCGGAGCGCATGCAGGAGGTCGGCCGCCTGGTCGGGGAGACCCTGGCGCGGTACGGCGATCCGTCCGACCCGGAGACCGCGGCGTTCATGGAGCAGACCGACCGGGCGGTCAAGGGAGCGATCGTGCTGACCTTCGGCGGCGGGGTGAACGAGGTGCAACGCGAGCTGATCGCGATGCTCGGCCTCGGCCTGCCCCGGCCGCCCCGGTGAGCGACCGTGAGCGGGACACCGGTGACGACCCGAGGAGGGCGATGACGACCACGGCCGGGTCCGCGCCGCACGAGCGGCTCACCGCGCTGGCCGAGCGGGGCATGGCGATGGGCGAGGTACGCGGCGCGCCCGCGGCCGACCCGGTCAACCTGCCGATGATCCGCCACTGGACCACCGCGATGGGCGACGCCAACCCCGTCTACACCGACGAGGCGTATGCCGCCGCGAGCGTCCACGGGCAGATCGTCGCGCCGCCCGCGATGGCGCAGGTGTGGACGATGCCCGGGCTCGGGCCGCGCGAGGACACCACCACCCCGATCGACGAGGTGCTGCGCGCGCTGGACGAGGGCGGCTTCACCGGGGTGGTGGCCACCAACTGTGAGCAGACCTACCACCGGTACGTACGGCTGGGGGAGCGGCTGGTGCCCGCCACCCGGCTGAGCGGGTTCGCCGGGCCGAAGAACACCGCCCTCGGCACCGGATATTTCATCACCTGGCTGGTCACCTGGTACGCCGGACAGGAGCCGGTCGCCGAGATGATGTTCCGGGTGCTGAAGTTTCGCCCCCGGGAGGAGAAAGCCGCGCCCGAGGAGCGGCCGGCCTATCCTCTGCGACCCGCGATCAACCGGGACACCGCGTTCTTCTGGGAGGGTGTGCGGGTAGGCGAGCTGCGGATCCAGAGATGTGGCGACTGCGGCGAGTTGCGGCATCCGCCCGGGCCGATCTGTCCCTCGTGCCGCTCGGCCAACCGGGCGTACGCCGTCGCGAGCGGCCTCGGCGAGGTGTACAGCTTCGTCGTCCACCACAGCCCTCCGGTTCCCGGCCTGCGCCCGCCGTTCGTGGTCGCCGTCGTGCGGCTGGCCGAGGGAGTGCGGATGGTGGGCAACGTCGTGGACTGTCCGCCCGAGCGTGTGCGCGTCGGCATGCCGGTGCGGGTGGACCACCGTGAGATGGACGACGAACTGACCTTGCCGATGTGGGTGCCCAGGGAGCCGTGATGCGCACGCTGAGCAGAGACGACGTCGAGACCGGAGCGGCGCTGCCGCCGCTGCGCATCGAGCTGACCCCGACCACGGTCATCGCCACGGCGCTGGCCACGATGGACTACACGCCCGTCCACCACGACGTCCAGGTGGCACGCGCCCAGGGCTCGGCCGGCATCTTCCTGAACATCCTGACCACCATGGGCCTGGTGCAGCGCTACGTCACCGACTGGGCCGGGCCGGAGGCCCTGGTCCGATGCGTCAACGTCCGGCTCGGCGTGCCCGCGTACGCGGGGGACACGCTGACGTTCGGCGGCACGGTCACCGGGCGCGCGGGCGGCGAGGTCACCGTCGAGGTGCGCGGCGCCGTCAGCCTCGGCGACCACGCCATCGGCACCGTCCGCCTGACCCTCCCGCACTGAACTCCGTTCCCGCGCAGCCCACCGTCGCACGTCGCACCGGCGTCTCCGCGCCGGCGGCGTGGCCTTCCCCCGGCAGAAAGGCTCACCACGTGTACTCGATCTCCGGTCGCACGGCCATCGCGGGCATCGGCGCCACGGAGTTCTCCAAGGAGTCCGGCCGGACCGAGCTGCAGCTCGCCGCCGAGGCCGTCCTCGCGGCCCTGGACGACGCCGGGCTGACCCCGTCCGACGTCGACGGCCTGGTCACCTTCACCCAGGACGCCAACCAGGAGATCGCCGTGGCCCGCGAGACCGGCATCGGCGATCTGTCGTTCTTCTCCCGGGTGGAGTACGGGGGAGGAGCGGCGTGCGGCACCATCCTGCAGGCCGCCCTGGCCGTCGCCACCGGCATCGCCTCCACCGTCGTGTGCTACCGGGCCTTCAACGAGCGGTCCGGGCGGAGGTTCGGCCAGCCGAACGCCGGGCTCGGCGGCGAGCCGTCGTCGCTCGGCGTGGAGATGAGCTGGCACGTGCCGTTCGGCCTGCTCACCCCGGCGGCCTGGGTCGCGATGTTCGCCCGGCGCTACATGCACGCCTACGGCGCGACCTCCGAGGACTACGGCCGCGTCGCCGTCGCCATGCGCCGCCACGCCGCGACCAACCCCGCGGCCTGGTTCTACCAGCGGCCGATCACTCTGGAGGAGCACCAGGCGTCCCGGTGGATCGTCGAGCCGCTGCACCTGCTCGACTGCTGCCAGGAGAGCGACGGCGCCGTCGCGCTCGTCGTCACCTCCACCGAGCGGGCCAGGGATCTGCGCCGGTCGCCCGCCGTGGTCACCGCCGCCGCCCAGGGGTCCGGCGCGGGACAGATGATGATGACCAGCTTCTACCGGGACGACATGACCGGCCTGCCGGAGATGGGAGTGGTCGCCCGCGGCCTTTGGGAGATGTCCGGCATGTCGCCCAAGGACCTGCAGACGGCCATCCTCTACGACCACTTCACGCCGTTCGTGCTCAGCCAGCTCGAAGAGCTCGGCTTCTGCGCCCGCGGCGAGGCGAAGGACTTCATCGCCGGCGGCGGCATCGAGATCGACGGCCACCTGCCGGTCAACCCGCACGGCGGCCAGCTCGGCGAGGCGTACATCCACGGCATGAACGGCATCGCCGAAGCCGTGCGCCAGGTCAGGGGCACCTCCGTCAACCAGGTCCCCGCCGTCCGCAACGTCCTGGTCACCGCGGGAACCGGCGTCCCCACCAGCGGCCTCATCCTCTCCCGCGACTGAGGGCTCCTGTCCCGGCGACTACTCGCTGGACGGGCTCTCGGTGCGCGGGCCCGGCGCCGCTCAGCCGATGCCGACGCTCTGGCGCTCGGGCTCGACCACGACCACGACGCGCTCTTGTCCGCGGGGATAGGGCGAACCGGTGTACCGCACGGCCAGCCGGTCGATGATCTCCCACGCCGCGTCGCCCTCGAGCCATTCGACGGCCCTGCCCTGGACGACGACGGGCTCGAACGGGTTGTCCACCGGCGCGATGGACAGCGCCAGCCGGGGGTCGCGGCGCAGGTTGCGCGCTTTGCGGGTGGCCGGGCCGGTGAAGAAGACGATCCGGTCGCCCTCGGTGCCGGCGTAGATGGGAGTGGTGTGCGGCGATCCGTCCGGGAGGACGGTGGCGAGGTGCGCGATCGAAGTGCCGTCGAGTACGCGGCGCACGTCGGGGTTCAGCATGGTTCTGCTCCTTCTGGACGGGTGTTCTCGGCGGGGCTTTCGGCGCGCCGCGGGACGAGGATCAGCGGGCCACTTCGTAGTGGAGGTGGGTCACGCCGGGGGCCGGGACGACCTCCAGCAGACGGAGACGTACGTGCTCCGGCAGTTCCTGGAAGAACCCGCGACCGGCGCCCAGCAGAACGGGCACCTGGTGCAGGACCACCTCGTCGACCAGGCCCGCGGCCAGCGCTGAGGTGAGCACGCCGCCGCCCATGAGCGCGACGTCCTTGCCCCCGGCGGCCGCGCGGGCCGCCGCGATCGCGTCCTTTATGCCGGTGGTGACCAGGGTCTGCGTCTCGCCGATCTCGGGCACCGCGCGATGACTGAGGACGAACAGCCGGGCCGCCGGGTGCGGGCTGCCGCCTCCGAAACGATCGGAGTCCTCGTAGGTGTTGCGGCCGGCCACGACCGCACCGACACGCCCGGCGAGCGTGTCGAAGATCCGGGCGCTCGGTTCGCTCAGCTTGAACCCGCCGGACACCCGGCTGGGTGTGTCACCGTCGAAGTACCAGTCGAACAGCATCGTCGCGTCGCCGAGCCCACGCCCGGCCCGCGGGCCGCGCCCGGTGATGTATCCGTCGACCGATACCGCGTGGGCGCTGATGACCTTGCTCATCCTGGCGACTCCTTTTGGGTTCCTTGAAGAGACTCCATGACCATAACAGTCGAAGTTCCTTTAGGGAACCCCGATTGGTAGACTGAGGCCATGCAGCGCACACAGTTCGGACAGATGGCCTGTTCCATCGCGCGTACTCTCGATGTGATCGGAGAGCCCTGGTCGCCGCTGATCCTGCGCGATGTGTGGGTGGGCATGAGACGGTTCGACCAGCTCCAGGCCGACCTAGGGATCTCGCGCAAGGTGCTGACCGAGCGGCTCAACCACCTCGTCGACCAGGGCGTCCTGGCGCGCCACCCCTACGACAACCGGCCGCGTTACGAGTACCACCTGACGACCAAGGGTGCCGAGCTGGTCGACCTGCTCATGGTCATGGCCGGCTGGGGGGACCGGTGGCTCGCGGGCGAAGCCGGGCCGCCCGTGCTCTACCGCCATCACGCCTGCGGGGAGATCAGCAACGTCGACCTGCGCTGTGCCCACTGCGGCGAGCCGATGCACGGCGGCGACGTCGACCTCCTCCCCGGCCCAGGCGCCTCCCCCTGACCAAGGCCTCTCCCAGGACGCACCCGCCCGCACCCGGCGTCCCGCTCATTGACCAACCGCGGTCTGGGTGGGTTCTCGCTGTGGCACGGGGGTGGTTCGGTCGGCGCCGGGTCGGTGGGGTGTGGTGCGGCGGATCCGGCGCCGTGCTGCGGCGGGGCACCGGCGAACCCCGCCGAAGGGCGCAGGGTTGTGGGTCGGTGCGCGCCGGTGGATTCGGGTCAGGGCCAGACCGGGCCCTCGTCGGTCCAGGTGACGCCCTTGTTGCGGCACAGGCAGAAGGGGTGGCCGATCGGGTCGGTGTAGACCCGCCAGCCGTAGCCTTCTGGACCGATGAAGTCCTGCTGCAGTGTCGCGCCGAGGGCGAGGATACGGCGCTCCTCGGACTCGATCTCGTCCACTTCGAAGTCGAGGTGGAACTGCTTGGGGTGCTCGCTGTCGGGCCACTGCGGAGCGCGATAGTCGTCCACCTGGATGAAGGCCAGCTCGATCTCGCCGAACTTGATGCCGGCCCAGTGCGCGTCGCTGCCTTCCTTGATCGGGCGGCCCGTCACCTTGGAATAGAAGGCCGCCAGCTCCATCGTGTCCGGGCAGTCGATGATGAAATCGGTGAGTCGCAGCATCTTGCGATCTTTTCACAAGATTGATTGGAGCCCAGGGGCGCCGCCGGGGTGGAGCGGCGTGCTGCGGTGGCCCGCCGATCAGGGGGTGACGATCGTGGGGATGGTGAAGAAGACGAGCATCGCGATGGCGATGCACAGGAGCAGGCCGCCCAGTTCCCAGAGCCAGTCGAAGTGATGCTCGCCGATCTTGATGGGCTTTATCCGGTCGTGCCGCCGTGGCCGCCTCGCGGGCTTGGCCGCATCGGACTCCTTGTCCGGGGTGGCGGCGGTCTCGGACCGTTCGGCCGTCGCCGTGGCGTTGGGAGCGGAGGTTTCCCCCGGGGTGGTGCCGTCCACCGCGACGGAGAGAAGGGCTTCTACCGAACCCGTGGCCTCGACCCGGCCGGTGGCCTCGGTCAGGGCGGCGGCCTCGGCGGGCGCGGTGGTTTCGGCCGTACGGGCACTGCCGGGCTCGGACGTGCGAGTGCCGCCGGGCTCGGGGGTGCTCGCCGTGCCGGGAGGCGTGCCGGTGTCGGACGTGGCGCTCGCCGCGAATGTGGCGGTGGGTTCGGACATGAGCGCGGACGCCGTACCGGGTGCCGGCGAGGTCGTCTCGGGTGCCGGTGTGGTCGCGGAGATCACCGGGATCTCGACCGTGGCGGGCCCGTCGCCGGCCTCGTTGTCCGAAGTCCCGGCCGTCGAGCCCCAGTTGGGCGGCGGGCTCGCCGGTGACGCCGACACGGTGGCGGAGGTGAACGTGGCCGGTGAGGTGCCCTCAGCCGGTGTGGCCGGGGCAGTGACCGGAGCCGCTGTGGCCGGCGGATCGCCCTGGACGGGTGCGGCCGGTGCACTGGTCGGGGCCGCCGTCGCGGTCGGAGCGGTCGTACGGCGGAGCAGTGCCCGGATGACGGCACGCAGCCTGGTGGCGAGACCCCCGCCGTCCGCAGGCGGCGTCGCGGGCATGGACGTCATCGCCGGAGCCGTGACCTGGCCGTCCGGCACGGCCGTGGGATCGGCCGGAGCCGGCGTCTCGCCGGGCGCCGAGGTTCGTTCCGTGACCAGGGGCGCGCGGCGGTGGTTCCCGGCGGCGTGCGTCGGGTGGTGGGACGCCGTCTGGGCCGGGAGCGCGTTGGAGGCGGGCCCCGCGTGGCGGGCCGGAGGTGCGGCGGAGGCCGGCTCCGGCAGGTGAACGGGTGCGGCAACCGGGGATGTCCCCCGGTCTGCGGACACCGGGACCGAAGGCGCCGCCGGGCCGATGGACGCGGAGGCCGGGGGCGTCACCCGATCGGTGGACTCGACATGGATAGCCGGGGGAGGCGCCGTCGGATCGGAGGTCGCGGGGGCGGAGCGGAAGGTGCGTTGCAGGGTGGGCCACTGCCCGGTCGCCAGGGCTCTGCTGAACGGTGACCCCTTCTCGGCGCCGGCCGCCGGACCCCCCTGCCGCGGCTCCTGGGACCTCTGCCCCGCGCGACCCTCCTGATGGGACCGCTCACGACCTTCCTCGCGGGTTTCCTCGCGACCTTCCGCACGCGCGTGCGTGAGATCGTTCTGGGATCGCGCGGGGCCTTCCGCGCGGGCCTGCGGCGAGGTGTCCTGAGGGGTTCGCGGAAGGCCGTCCTGAGCGGGCCGCGGGGGAGCTTGCCGGCTGGACGCCGTGGTGGGCGGCACCTGGCGGGAGCCCGAGGGCGCGCGATGCGAGGCGCCGCGGAGCCTGGGCATCGGCTCGGTGGTGGCCTCGTGCCCGGACCTGCGACCGGCGGGCGGCGGAGTGAGCTCATCGGCCGGGACGACGACGGTGTTGGTGACCGGGTTCGGCTCGGCGAGGGGCAGCGGCCAGCGCGGCGTGGTGGGCCACCGTTTCTGCTGCGCGGTCGCGGCCGGGTCGGCCGCCGCGTCCGCCTCCTCATCGGGGATCGCGGCCAGGATGCGGGTGCGCAGGGCTGCCGGGGGCGTGTGCCAGGGCAGCCGGGCCAGGGCGTCCTCGGCCGGCGCCACGACGAGTACGTCGTACTCCGTGGCCAGCCGCGGGCTGAGCGCGGGCGTCCGGGCGGAGGTCACGGTGGCGGCGAGCGACCGGCCGAACCGGTGCCGGGCGCTGATCATGAGCTGTTCGGCGGTGTCGGCCGCGACGTCCAGGACCCAGGCCAGTTCCACCGTGTCCAGCCCGCAGACCGCGGAGAGCAGGAGGACCTCGCGCTGGTGCGGGCGTACCTCGCGCATCACCCGTTCGACCAGCGCTGCCGCCGGATCGGCGGCCGGGTCGACCCTGGGGAGGGCATAGGCGACGTCGCGTCGGTAGATCTCGCGGCGGGCGAGGGCGTACAGGGCGGCACGCGGGGGCTCGATGGCCGGGACGCCCGCGAACACGGCGGCCAGGGCATTGCCCGCCGATGTGGTGTCACCGAGCTGGTCGTGGCAGTACGCGAACAGCCTGGCGGCGTGACAGTCGTAGAGCTCGGCGACCAGCTCGGCCCGAGGGCGGCGATCGATGAGCGAAGGGGTCACGGCCGGATCCTCTGGAATTCTCGTGCGGGTTCGGGGGGTTGCGTGTGACTGAGGAGGATAGAGGGAGCTCGGGAGCCAATCATGTCAAGGCCCTCCAGGGGCCGCACCAACCGATGCCACTTTGATAGATATCGCGAAAGTACCAAGCAGAAGCCCGCGCACGCTGGGCGTTCCCTGTTTTCCGCTATGTCTGGAAGGCAGAGGTTCGGCGTGTTCCGTGGCGATTCCCCATACTCTGAGTGGGGAAAGCGCGACTGGACCCGCGGCGGGGCCGTCACCTACCGTGGGGGGCTGCCGAGGGGGCGGTGGCCGCGCGCAGCCGACTCGACGATTCCGGGCCCGGGGGTCCGGCCGACAAGCACGAGGTCGTGCGTGATCACATTTGAGGGTGTCACCAAGCGCTACGGCGACGGGACGGTGGCCGTCGACAATCTCAGCCTGCGGGTCCCCACCGGGGCCGTCACCGTCTTCGTCGGCCCGTCGGGATGCGGCAAGACGACATCGCTCCGGATGATCAACCGCATGATCGAGGCCAGCTCCGGGCGCATCCTGCTCGACGGCCGGGACGTCCGCGAGATCGACCCGCCGACCCTGCGCCGCGGCATCGGCTACGTCATCCAGCAGGCCGGCCTGTTCCCGCACCGCAAGATCGTGGACAACGTCGCCACCGTGCCGTACCTGCTGGGATGGGACAAGAAGAAGGCGCGTGCCCGCGCGATGGAACTGCTCGAACGCGTCGGGCTGGACACCAAGCTGGCCGGGCGATACCCGTTCCAGCTCTCCGGAGGCCAGCAGCAGCGCGTCGGAGTGGCGCGAGCCCTCGCTGCCGACCCGCCGGTGCTGCTGATGGACGAGCCGTTCAGCGCGGTGGACCCGGTCGTGCGCACCAGCCTGCAGGACGAACTGCTCCGGCTCCAGGCCGAGCTGCACAAGACCATCGTCTTCGTCACGCACGACATCGACGAGGCGATCAAGCTGGGCGACACCGTCGCCGTGCTGCGGGTGGGCGGGCGGCTCGCCCAGATCGCCGACCCCGCCACCCTGCTCTCCCGCCCCGAGGACGACTTCGTCGAGGGCTTCCTCGGCAGAGACCGCGGCATCCGCCGCCTGTCGTTCGTCCCGGCGTCCGGGGTGGCGGTACGGAGCGAGCCGCACGTGCCCGGCTGGAACGTCGTGCTCGACGGCGACGGCCGGCCGCTCGGCTGGCGCCCCGACGACGCGGCCACACCGTCCGGCGCGCCCGTGAACCGGACAGGTTCGCGTGATGGGTCGGCTCCGGCGCCGGACGGCGTGCTGCCGTTCGGGGCGTTCGACCCGGCCAAGGACTCCCTGCGCGCCGCGCTGGACGCCGCGCTGCTCGCGCCGTCCGGTTGCGCGATCGCGGTGGACGGCGCCGGCCGGTTCCAGGGCATCGTGACCCGGGAGGCCCTGGACCGGGCGCTCCTGCAGGCGGGCGGCGCTGAGCCCGCCCGACCGGCCGGGTCGGGCTCCTCCACGCCGCGCGAGGTCGGGGACGAAGCGGGTAACTCCGGTTCCGGCGTTTCAGACAGGTCCTCCGCGACCGGAGGCTCAGACGGGCCCTCCTCATCCCGCGGCCCGGGCGGGGACGGGGCGGCGGCGCATGGGTGAGGAGCCGCTGATCCGCTGGGCGTGGATCGGCCGCAACTGGCCGCAGATCGAGGGCATGCTCGTGGACCACGTCGTGATGGCGCTCGTCCCGGCCCTGCTCGGCCTGCTCGTCGCGCTGCCGCTGGGTCTGGCGAGCGCGCGCTGGCGGGTGCTGTACCAGCCCACGGTGAGCCTGATGAACGTGGTCTACTCGCTGCCGTCGCTCGCCGTGTTCATCGTGCTGATCCCGCTGACCGGCCTGGCCGAGCGCACCACGGTGATCATCCCGCTCACCTTCTACTCCCTGGCCGTGCTGATCCCCGCCGTGGTGGACGGCCTTGAGTCGGTCCCCGACCACGTGCGCCAGTCCGCGGTCGCCATGGGCTTCGGGCCGATGCGGCGGCTGCTGCAGGTGGAGTTGCCCATCGCGGTGCCGGTGGTGCTGGCCGGCCTGCGGGTTGCCACCGTCTCCAGCATCAGCCTGGTCAGCGTCGGCGCGCTGATCGGCCGGGGCGGCCTCGGCTACCTGTTCATCGACGGCTGGCAGCGCCAGTTCCCCACGCCGATCATCGTGGGCATCGTGCTGGTCGTGGTGCTGGCCGTGCTCGCCGACGGGCTGCTCGTGCTCGCGCAGCGCCTGCTCACCCCGTGGGCCCGCGCCAGGAGGACCGCGTGAACTGGCTGATCGACTTCTTCGGCGACCCGGCGAACTGGTCGGGGCCCGATGGCATCCCGGTCCGGCTTCTGGAGCACGTGGAGTTCTCGGCGGTGGCGCTGCTGCTGTCGATGCTCGTCGCGATCCCGCTCGGCCTGCTCATCGGGCACACCGGGCGTGGTGCCGTGCTCGTGGTGATCGCCGCCAACGCCGCCCGCGCACTGCCCACCCTCGGGCTGGTGGTGCTGATCGTGCTGCTCGTCGGCGTCGGAACGACCTGGCCGGTGCTGGTGCCGCTGGTCGCGCTCGCCGTCCCGCCGATCCTGGTCAACACCTACGAGGGCGTCCGCGGCGTGGACGAGGACCTGCGCGACGCGGCGTACGGCATGGGCCTGCGCGGCGGGCAGGTGCTGTTCCGGGTGCAGGTGCCGGTGGCGATGCCACTGATCCTGCTCGGCCTGCGGATCGCGGCGATCCAGGTGGTGGCGACGGCCACCGTCGCCGCGTACGTCGGGCTCGGCGGGCTCGGCCGCTACATCATCGACGGGCTGGCCACCAAGGACTTCCCCAGCACGATCGGGGGAGCGGTCCTCGTGGCCCTGCTCGCCCTGGCCGTGCAGCTCTGTTTCACGTTGCTGCAGCGCGTGCTGGTCTCACCTGGGGTGAGCCGGCGTACGCGACTTCGGTAACCTGATTTTCCTCCCGATTTTGAAGGGATATATGTACTGATGAGACGATTCATCGCCACCGCGGCGGTCGCGCTGACCGCGGTGCTGACCTTGGGCGCCTGCGGGGGCGGCGACCCGCTGAGCGAACCCACCAACGCGGCGCCGAGCGCCTCCGGATCGGCGTCGAGCGGCGGCGCGAAGGTCGTCGTCGGCTCGGCCAACTTCCCGGAGAACGTCCTGCTCGCCTCGATCTACTCCCAGGCCCTCCAGGCCAAGGGCGTGCAGGTGGAGGAGAAGTTCAACATCGGCAGCCGCGAGGTGCTCTTCGACCAGATCAAGAGCGGCGGGCTGACGATCCTCCCCGAGTACAACGGTGGCCTGCTCAGCTTCCTCGACCAGAAGAGCACCGCGGCCACCAAGGACGAGGTGAACACCGAGCTCAAGAGCAAGCTGCCCGCCGAGCTGGAGATCCTGGACTCGGCGGCGGCCGAGGACAAGGACTCGCTGTCGGTCACCAAGGAGACCGCCGCCAAGGACGGCCTGACCTCCATCGAGGACCTTTCCAAGGTCGCCAAGGACTTCGTGGTGGGCGGTCCGCCGGAGTTCAAGAAGCGTCGTGAGGCTCAGTTCAAGGACGTCTACGGCCTGACCTTCAAGGAGTGGAAGTCGACCGGCGACACCACTGCGGACGCCATCAAGAGCGGCGCCGTGCAGGCGGGCAACGTGTTCACCACCGACCCCAAGATCCTGATCAACGGCCTGGTGCCGCTGCAGGACCCGAAGGGCATGTTCGGCGCGCAGAACGTCACCCCGCTGGTCAACAAGGCCGGTGTCGACGACACCGTCCGGACGACGCTGAACGCCATCTCCGCCAAGCTGGACACCACCATGCTGGTGGACATGATGAAGCGGGTCGCCGTCGACAAGGAGGACCCGCCGGCGGTCGCCAAGGACTGGCTCACCCAGAACGGCCTGTCCTGACCCACCCGGCCCACCGTCGGTAGCGACGGCGAGCCGGAGTTCCGTCCAGACGAGAACGCCGGCACGAAACCACCCGAGATCCGCCTTCCATCCGGAGGGCGGCTCTCGGCCGTGCCGGACATTTCGCACTCGGGGGCAGCGACAGGTCTTCTCGGGGAGGGCGCGCGGTTGGGGTGCCTTGGTGACACGCGGGCCGATGCCGTCCCGCGTGACCATCCGGCTGCACGACTCACGTGCTGGTGCAGGCCGGGCCGCATAAGCGATCAGTCCGTTACATCAGTATCGTGAAGCAACCGGTCCGGGCGTTCACCGTGCGGGACGGGCCACGCCGTATTGCTCCACGATCTGGTCGACCGCCCGCTCGCAGGCCAGCCAACGGCCACCGGCGGCGCGAACCCCGGTGACCGGGGGTTCAGGGCACTTCTCGCCGGGACGTATCTCGCCGTGCCAGGTGCAGCGCCCCTCGCGGGCGGAAACACTACCGGGGGCGAAGTTCGCCCTATCGGTGGTCATCCACTCGACTTCTGCCATGCCGGGACCTTATCGCCATTCGACATCACACGAAATACTCGCACATTGTCCGATGCCTGGCGGCGATCGATGGTAGCGGACCATTTGGCCGAAGATGCAGGACGCCTCGTCGGCTTCCCCCGATCACATGTCTTGAATTGTGGGGCAAATGGCGCGCTTTATGGTGAATTTTGCCTCCAGGTCCTCCAGGTCCTCCAGGTGTTCGCCGTGGAGGACCTTTCCGCTCGGCGGCGCCGCCCGGGGTGGTCAGGCGGTCAGAAGCCGGTGAGGACCACCTTGCCGATTGTGCGGCCGCTTTCCAGAATTTCGTGGGCCTTGCGGAGGGTGGCGGCCTCGATCGGGGACAGTTCGGTGGTGAGGGTCGTGCGCAGGGTGCCCGCGTCGATGAGCTCGGCGACCTTCTCCAGCAGGTCGTGCTGGGCGATCATGTCGTCGGTCTGGAAGATCGGCCGGGTGAACATCAGCTCCCAGTGGAAGGCGATGCTCTTCGCCTTCAGCGGCAGCAGTTCCAGGCCCTCGGGCTCGTCGATCGCGGTGATCTGCCCGCCCGGCCGCAGCAGTTCGGCGTACGCCTCGATCTGGCCGTCGGTCTTGGGGGAGAACACGTAGTCCACCCCCTGCGGTGCCACGGCTCGCACGCTCGCGACCAGGTCGTGGTGGTCGGCCACCTCGTGGGCGCCCATCTTCCTGACCCACTCCTGCGACTCCGGCCGCGAGGCGGTGCCGATGACGGTCAGGCCGGTCAGCGCGCGGGCGAGCTGGACGACCATCGAGCCGACGCCGCCGGCCGCGCCGAGCACGAGCAGCGTTCCGGTGCTGCCGGGGTCCAGCCGGAACCGGTCGAACAGCGTCTCCCAGGCGGTGATGGTGGTGAGCGGCAGCGCCGCTGCCTCGGCGAAGCCGAGCGTCCGGGGCTTGTGGCCGGCGATGCGCTCGTCCACGGCGTGGTAGCGCGAGTTGGCGCCAGGGCGGGTGATCGAGCCGGCGTAGTACACCTCGTCGCCCACCTCGAACAGCGTCACCTCCGGGCCGACGGCGGTGACGACCCCGGCGGCGTCCCAGCCGAGCACCTTCGGCGTGCCGCCGGGATCGTCGCCCTTGCGGACCTTGGTGTCCACCGGGTTCACCGAGACGGCCTCGACGCGTACGAGCAGATCACGCGGGCCGGGCTCGGGGACGGGCAGCTCGACGTCCTCCAGAGCGGCGGGGTCGGAAACGGGAAGCGACTTGCGGTAGGCGACCGCACGCATGGTCTCTGTCATGCCTTCGACGTTAGGCAACGCGGGCCGCTCCCGTGTGAGCGGGCCTGTCCTACCCGGGACCCTGATCTCGTTGCGGGGATCGTCGCCCGCCCGGAGAGGGCGCGGCGCGATCGGTGGTAGGAGTGGGCCCATGAACGAGTTCGTGGAGGCGATGCGGCAACTGGCCGCGGGGGTCGTCGTGGTGACCGTGCAGGACGAGCGGGACGACATCGGCACGACGGTGACCACGTTCACCTCCCTGTCCACCGACCCGCCGATGGTGCTGCTCAGCCTCGCCTCCTCGGGATACCTGTGCGAGGTGCTGCTGCGCCAGGACCGCTGGGCGGCGACCCTGCTGTCCGGCGGCCAGGCCGTGGTGGCCAGCCGGTTCGCCACCCCGGGCCGGCCCAGCGCCCGCCTGCTGCTCGCCGGGACGCCGCACCACCGGGGCCCGGACACCGGGGCGTTCGTCATCGACGGCGGCGTGGCCGCGCTGGAGGCCGAGACGGCCCGGGTGATCCCGGGCGGGGACCACACGCTCTTCCTCGCCCAGGTGGTGAACGTCGACTACGTCACCGCGTCGCTCCCGCCGCTGGTACGGATGCGCGGCCGCTACCGCGCGGTCACCTGACCGTCACCGGTGGGGCGGCGCAGGACGAGGAGGGCGACCACGAAGGAGGCCACCAGCAGGGCCGCCCCGGTGGCGTAGGCCAGGTGGTACCCGCCGGTCAGCGCGGCGGCCTCCGCCACGCCGCGCGCCGTCAGGGCCTCGGTGCGGCCGGCCGCGAGGGTGGACAGCACGGCGACGCCGAGCGCCATCCCGATCTGCTGGGTGGTGGTGAACAGCCCGGAGACCAGCCCGGCGTCGTCCGGCCCGGCGCCGGACATGCCGAGCGTGGTCAGCGCGGGGAGGGCGAGGCCGAACCCGGCGCCGAGCAGCATGGGGGGCAGCAGGTCGGTGACGTAGTCCGCCTGCACCGGAACGCGGGCCAGCAACGCGAGGGTGCCGACGAGCGGGACGAGGCCCGCCAGCAGGACCGCGCGCGGGCCGAAGCGGGCGATCAGCCGGGCGGAGACGCCGAGCGACACCACGCCGATCGCGGTGGCCGCCGGGAGCAGTGCCAGACCGGTCGCCGTGGCGCCGTACCCGAGGACCCGCTGCAGGTAGAGGGCGGTCAGCACCTGGAAGGAGAACAGCGCGGCCACCATGAGCATCTGCACGAGGTTCGCCCCGGCGACATTGCGCGACCGCAGGATGCGCAACGGCATGATCGGGGTCCGGGCGGTGGCCTGGCGGATGATGAACGCCGCGAGCAGCGCGACGGCGAGTACGGCCCACCAGTAGGCCGACCCCCAGCCGACCTCGCCGGCCCGGACGACGGCGAAGATGCCCAGCATGAGCCCGGCGGTGACCAGGAACGCGCCGGGGACGTCGGCGCCCGCCGCGAGGCCGAGGCCGCGGTCGCGGGGCAGGACGCGCACGGCGACGGCGAGTGCGGCCACGCCGATGGGCAGGTTGATGTAGAAGATCCACTGCCAGCTCAGCGCGTCGGTGAGCAGCCCGCCGAGCACCGAGCCGATCGAGGCGCCGCCGGCTCCGGTGAAGCTGAACACGGCGATCGCCTTGGCGCGTTCGGCGGGCTCGGGGAAGAGCGTGACCAGGATGCCGAGGCCGACCGCGGACGCCATGGCGCTCCCGGCGCCCTGCGCGAAGCGGGCGATGATCAGGATGGCCGGGCCGGTCGCGAGGCCCGCGAGCACCGAGGCGGCGGTGAACACCGCTGTGCCGGCCAGGAACAGGCGGCGCCGGCCGAGGAGGTCGCCGAGCCGTCCGGCCAGCAGCAGCAGGCTGCCGAACGCGATCAGGTAGGCGTTGACGACCCAGGTGAGATCGGCGGGGGAGAAGCCGAGACCGGTCTGGATGGCGGGCATGGCCACGGTGACGATGCTGCCGTCGAGGATCGTCATCAGCGTCGCCGTGGCGATCACTCCGAGCGCGATCCACCGGGAGCGGGACGGTTCTGGGGAGATCGCCGGAGCCGTGCGGCGGCCGGACGGGGTGGGGGTGGAAGTGGGGGACATGCCTGCTCTCCTGTCGGAAAGGAACGACAGGGAAGACCGTAGCAGATAGTTCCGTAATGGACTATCTATCTCGGACGCTGAGAAAGGGATGGCCGCCCGGTCAGCCCGAACGCTGACGGGCCCGCCGGACCGGCTGGGGGTTGTCCGCCGGAGTGGCCAGCAGGCCGGTGACCAGGCGGTTCATCACCCGCAGGAAGACCTCGCGTTCCTCGGGTGACATGTCGCCCAGCACCTCCTCGTGGACGCGGTCCACGATCTGCCGGCTGCGCGCGGCGAGCTTCGCGCCGTCCCCGGTGACGGTGATGACCCGGGCCCGCCGATCTTTGCTGGAGGGCCGGCGTTCGGCCAGGCCTGCCTGTTCCAGGGCGTCCACGGTCACCACCATCGTGGTCTTGTCCATGTCGCCGAGCTCGGCCAGCTCGATCTGGGTGCGCTCCTGTTCCAGGGCGTGGACCAGGACGCAGTGCATGCGCGCCGTGAGCCCCACCTCGGCCAGCGCCGCCGCCATCCGGGTGCGCAGCACGTGACTGGTGTGGTCGAGCAGGTACGACAGGTCGGGGGCGGTGCGCGCGGGGGTCATGGCGGTCATGTCGTCAGCATAACAATTGGGTTCGTAGCGGATCGTCGGTCAGTGTTCGAATGGCACGCTCCCCTCCGCCCTCCGTGCGACATCGTTCTGTGGGCAGGCGGCTCTTCCGGTGGGGGAATCTGGACGTGTAATATCCGGATTGTGCGGATGAGTGAAGGCGTCGAGTGGGCGGTGCACTGCTGCCTGACCCTGGCCTGGCTGGAGGACGACCGGCCGGTCTCGACGGCACGGCTGGCGGCGGGGTACGAACTGCCGCCCGCCTACCTCAACAAGCAGCTCCAGGCGCTGGCCAAGGCGGGCATCCTCACCTCCACGCCTGGAGTGAAGGGCGGCTTCCGGCTGGCCCGGCCACTGGACAAGATCACACTCATGGACGTCGTGACGGCCATCGAAGGGCCGGACGAGGCGTTCCAGTGTACGGAGATCCGGCAGCGCGGCATGGGAGCCGAAGGGCCGGAGCGGCGGTTCCGGGTGCCGTGCGCGGTGGCGTCCGCCATGCACCGGGCCGAGCTGGCCTGGCGACGGGCCCTGGCGGCACAGACGCTCGCCGATGTGCGGGCGGAGGCCGAGGGGCACGTGCCGGGGCTGGGGGAGGGCATCCAGCGTTGGTACGGGCGCGGCGCGTCCACGCCTTCGCCGGCCGCCCCCGCCGGGTCGGCGTCCGCGGCTTCCCGGCGGCCGAGGGCTTCCCGGACGTCCGGGGCTTCCGGGGCGCCTCCGGCGACCGGTTGATCATCCGCGGCGGTGGGACCCACCTCCGGGCCGGTCACAAAACTGGACAAGAAATATCCTGAATTTTGCCCCGGGTCGACGGGGCCGGAGCGAATCGGAGAGACACATGCAGGCACGGATGGACGACTTCGCCAAGGTCGCGGCCGAGGGCTACCGCGGCATGCTCACCGTGGAGGCGTACGTGCGGCGTACCGGCGTGCCGCACCAGACGCTGGAGCTGGTGAAGATCAGAGTCAGCCAGATCAACGGCTGCGGCTTCTGCGTGGACATGCACTCGCGCGAGGCCAAGAAGGCCGGGGAGACCGACGAGCGGCTGTTCGGGGTCGCGGCCTGGCGCGAGTCGCCGTACTTCACTCCCGAGGAGCGGGCGGCCCTGGCGCTGGCCGAGGCGGCCACCCGCATCGCCGACAACCCCGCGGGCGTGCCCGACGAGGTGTGGGACGAGGCGGCCGACTACTACGACGAGGCCGCCATCGCCGGCCTGGTGATGGCGATCGCCCAGATCAACGCCTGGAACCGCATCAACGTCACCCTCCGCACCCCCGCCGGCGCCCACACCCCCGCCACCGTCTGACCCGCAGACCTTCGGCCCGGCGCGTGTGCAGGTGGGCGGTGCCGGGCCGGGCCACGGGTGAGGGGCCCCGTCCTCGAGCTCCGCTGGGCGTATCAGTGGATGGCTCACGCGCGTCCGGCGGAGCGCCTTCCGGGACGAGTCTGGACGGTCGGTCGTGGCCTCGGCCAGGAGGCGCTCCTCGCGTCTTCGCCGTCAGTCGAGGCCGCCGAACCATCCAGGGATGTCCAGGCGCAGGGCACCGGGCGGGGTGACGGCGCGCAGGTCCGTCTCCAGGGCGCGGAGGCGGTCCTCGCCGAGGGCATGGGCCCAGCGGGCCCGCAGGTCGTCGAAGATGCGGGCCGCCAGGGCGAGGCTCTCGATGCCGCGCTCGGTCAGCCGTACGACCTTGCGCCTGGCGTCGGCCGGGTCGGCGCCGCGCTCCACGTATCCGACGCGCTCCAGCGTGTCGATCGTCTTGCCCGCCGCCTGCTTGGACACGCCCAGCAGGCGGCCCAGCTCGGCGGCGGTGGTGCCGCCCCGGCCGATGGCCTGCATGACGAACCCGTGCATCGGCCGGAGGTCGGGGTGTCCCTGGCGGGCCAGCTCGGCGTGCAGTTCGTCGATCAGGACGCGGAAGCCGAGCAGCAGCCGGAGCGGAAGCTCCCATCCCGGTGGATCAGTTGACACGATGGACAACCTCATTAACTATATAGACAACCACATTGTCTATTATGGGAGATGTTCGATGACCATCATCCGCCGGGACGAGAGCCGTCGTACCGAGACGCCCAACGCCGTCATGACCACCTTCGCCTCGCCCACCCAGGGCGGCACCGGGCTCTCCCTGTGGAAGGTGGACATGCTGCCGGGCCGTTCAGGCCCCGCGCACGCCTTCGACGCCGAGCAGGTCTGGACCCTGCTCTCCGGGGGCGCGACCGTCGAACTCGGCGCCCGGAAGTTCACCATGGGACCGGGGGACACGGTCGTGATGGCCGCCGACGTCCGCAGGCAGGTGACCTCGGACCCGGAGCTGGGCATGACCGCGATCGTCGCCGCCCCGGCCGGTGCCCGGGCGTACCCGTCGGACGGCCCGCTCGAAGTGGCGGCGGCGTGCGCGCTGCCCGACGGGGACAAACTCGCCCCCGCCTGGGTCGTCTGACCCGCGGCCCCTGGGAAGCCGGCACAGACCGAGGTGCATGATCGTTCGTGCGCCATGACGCACGAACGATCATGCGGCTCGGCGTGGGCTACCTGATCGTCCACCAGCCGGGGAGCATGAGGGGGCCGTGCGCGGGCAGGCCCAGCTCGGCGGCCAGGTGGGCCAGCGGCCCCCAGGCCTCCAGCCGCACCTGGGCCAGCGCGGCGGCCTTGTCCTCGCTGGACTCCGGCGGGCGGAGCCGCTCCAGCGGGTGCATGCGCGGGTAGGCCCGCACGGTGGCGTCCTTGGGCAGACCGGCCCGGTCGCGGGCGATGGCCAGAGCGTCCTCCAGGCCGCCCAGCTCGTCGACCAGCCCGTGGGCGTGCGCGTCGGCCCCGGTCCAGACCCGGCCGCGGGCCAGCTCGTGGGCCTGCTCGCGGTCGACTCCCCGGCCCTGCGCGACCTTGCCCACGAAGTCGTCGTAGACGCGGTCGAGCCAGGCGTTGACCCGCTCCCACTGCTGCTCGGAGAAGGCACGGCTGCTGGAGAACATGCCGGAGTTCGCGCCCACGTCGACCGACTCCGAGGTGATGCCCAGGCGTTCGAGCAGGCCACCCAGGGACGGCTTGCCGCCGAACACGCCGATCGAGCCGGTCAGCGTGCCCGGCTGGGCGACGATCACGTCGGCGGCCATCGCGACGAAGTACCCTCCGGACGCCGCGAGATCGCCCATCGACACGACCACCGGCTTGCCCGCCTTGCGGGCCAGCACGACCTCGCGCCAGACGACGTCCGAGGCGACGTACGACCCGCCCGGGCTGTCGACCCGGAAGACGATCGCCTTGACGGCGTCGTCGCGGCGGGCGGCGCGGATCGCGGCCGCGATGGTGTCGGAGCCCATGGCGCCCCCGCCGCCGAGCGGGCTGCGCCCGCTGCGGCCGAGGCGGATCTGCCCGGTGCCGTGGATCAGCGCGACGACCCGCTCGCCCGGGTGCGGGAGCTTCTTGGGCAGCACGCCCTTGGCGTACCGGCCGATGAACAGCAGGTGGTCGCCCTCGTCGCGGACCTCGTCGTACACCTCGTCGCGGTAGGCGAGCCGGTCGACCAGCCCGGCGTGCACCGCTTCGGCCCCGAGGAACGGGCCGCCGTCGATGAGCTCGCGCACCCGCTCGGGGGCCAGCCGCCGCCCCTCGGCGATGCCGGCCACGATCTGCTCGACCACCGAGTCGGCGATGCGGGTGAGGGACTCGCGGTGCGCCTCGGTCATGTGGTCGTGGGTGAAGGTGTTCGCCGCGGTCTTGTACTCGTGCCGCTGGCCGATCTGGTAGTCCACCCCGACCTTGGCCAGCGCGTTCTTGACGAACCGCTGCTCCAGTGAGACGCCGGTCAGCCCGACGTCTCCGGACGGCTGGAGGTAGACCTTCTCGAAGGCGGTGGCCAGGTAGTAGGGCACGGTGCCCGCGCCGAACTCGCCGAAGGTCTCGGCGAACGCCACCGTCAGCTTGCCCGCCGCCCGGAACCGCACGACGGCG
>NZ_BMNT01000005.1:122769-193618 GCF_014646695.1 Sphaerisporangium melleum | reverse complement strand
GCGCGCAGCTCCTGCACGGTGGCGAGCCCGATGGGACGCCCGCCGATCTTGACGATGAGGCCCTTGACCCGCGGGTCGCGGCGGGCCCGCCGCAGGCCGGACAGGACGTCGGACAGGCGGGTCTTGCGCATGGACAGCAGGGCGCTGAGCGGATCGGCGGGCGGGCCCTCTGTGAGGCCCTCGGTGAGATCCAGCTCGAGAACGATGGGAGCGGTGCGCCGCTGCCGGAACCGCTCGACGGTGTCCATGATCGACTTTGTCGCGTCCATGACGCCACCCTAGGCGACGTTGACGGCGGACAGGCGCACGCTTTCCCTCACTTCCCGCCGTCGCGCACCCCGGGCCCCGGTGGCACCGCGGGCTCGCGCCCCGGTGTCACCGGCGGCCCAGGTCAGGTCGCACCGGTGGGCCGTCGCACCGTCACACCGGCGGCCGGTCCGCCGTCTCGGCGCCGGCGCCGGTCACGGGGGTGCCGGTGCCGGCGATCCTCGCGGCCTCCGCGGTCTCCGTGAGCTCCACGGCCTCCACGGGCTCCGCCGGCTTGGGCGGGGCGGTGCGGCGCAGGTAGAGGGCGCCCAGCGGGGGCAGCCGCAGGCGGGCGGAGTACGGCAGGCCGTGCCAGGGCTCCTCGACGGCCTCCACCGAGCCGAGGTTGCCCACGCCGCTCCCGTGGTACTGGTAGGCGTCGGTGTTGATCACCTCGTCCCAGCGGCCCCCGGCCGGCAGCCCCAGCACGTAGTCCTCGTGCGTCCGGCCGGAGAAGTTCGCCACGCAGGCGATCATCGAGCCGTCGGCGGCGTGCCGTACGAAGGAGAAGACGTTGCCGGAGGCGTCGTCGGCGTCGATCCACTGGAAGCCGGCCGGCGAGTGGTCCTGGGCGTACAGCGCGGGCGTCTCGGCGTACAGGTGGTTGAGGTCGCGGACCAGCCGCTGGACGCCCTGGTGCGGCTCGAAGTCCAGCACCCACCAGTCCAGGCCGCGCTCCTCGGACCACTCCGAGCCCTGGCCGAACTCGCCGCCCATGAACAGCAGCTTCTTGCCCGGGTGCGCCCACATGAAGGCGAACATCGTCCGCAGGTTGGCGAAGCGCTGCCACTCGTCGCCGGGCATCTTGCCGAGCAGGGACCCCTTGCCGTGCACCACCTCGTCGTGCGAGAGCGGCAGCACGAAGTTCTCCGAGTACGCGTACATCAGCGAGAACGTCATCCGGTGGTGGTGGTACTGCCGGAAGACCGGCTCGTGGTGCAGGTAGTCGAGGGTGTCGTGCATCCAGCCCATGTTCCACTTGAACCCGAAGCCGAGCCCGCCGAGGTAGACCGGCCGCGACACCCCCGGCCACGAGGTGGACTCCTCGGCGATGGTGACGATGCCGGGCGCCTCGCGGTAGACCACGGCGTTCATCTCCTTGAGGAACTCCACGGCGTCGAGGTTCTCCCGCCCGCCGTAGACGTTCGGCGTCCACTCGCCCTCGCGCCGCGAGTAGTCCAGGTAGAGCATCGAGGCGACCGCGTCCACCCGCAGCCCGTCGATGTGGAACTCCTTGAGCCAGTAGACCGCGTTGGCGACCAGGAAGTTGCGCACCTCGCGCCGCCCGAAGTCGAAGATGTACGTCCCCCACTCGGGGTGTGTGCCGCGGCGCGGGTCGGCGTGCTCGTACAGCGGGGTGCCGTCGAACCGGGCGAGCGCCCATTCGTCCATCGGGAAGTGGGCGGGCACCCAGTCGAGCAGGACGCCGATGCCCGCCTGGTGCAGGGAGTCGACGAGGTGGCGGAACTCGTCCGGCCCGCCGAACCGCGAGGTGGGCGCGTAGTAGGAGGTGACCTGGTAGCCCCACGAGCCGCCGAAGGGGTGCTCGGCGACCGGCAGCAGCTCCACGTGCGTGAAGCCCATCTCCTGGACGTACTCCACGAGCTGGGTGGCGAGCTCGCGGTAGCCGAGGCCGGGCCGCCAGGAGCCGAGGTGGACCTCGTAGGTGGTCATCGGCGCCGTGAGCGTGTCCCGCTCGGCACGGCGGCGCATCCACTCCTCGTCCCGCCAGGTGTAGGAGGAGACGTCCACGATGGACGCGGTGGCCGGCGGGCGTTCGGTGCGGCGGGCCATCGGGTCGGCCTTGGACCGCCAGACCGAGTCGGCGCCGAGGATGGAGAACTTGTAGTGCTCGCCCTCACCGACGCCCGGGATGAACAGCTCCCACACTCCGGAGCGGCCGAGGGAGCGCATCGGGTGCGCGGCGCCGTTCCAGTGGTTGAACCCGCCCTCGACCCGGACGCCGCGCGCGTTCGGCGCCCAGACGGCGAAGGCCGTGCCGTCCTCGTCGTCGTGCCGCAGCACGCGGGCGCCGAGGACCTCCCACAGGCGCTCGTGCCGCCCCTCGCCGATCAGGTGCAGGTCGACCTCGCCGAGCGTGGGCCAGTGGCGGTACGGGTCACCCGCCTCGTACGGCCGCCCGTCGGGGTAGACGGCCCGCAGGCGGTAGGGCGGGATCTTGTCCATGCCCGGCAGGGTCACCTCGAAGACTCCGTGCGCCACGTGGGACAGCTTGTGCGTGGAGTCGGACAGCAGCAGCTCGACCTGCTCCGCCAGCGGCTTGAGCGCCCGCACGGTCAGGCCCTCGGGGGTGAGGTGCGCGCCCAGGATCGCGTGCGGATCGTGGTGCGCACCGCCGGCCAGCCGGTTGAAGTCATCCGCGTTCATCAGGTCGTCCACCGCTCCTCGGCACCGTCGTCGGCGTACCGACCGTATCGCTCGCTCATGTCAGCCCGTCAGCCCTTGTACGCCGTGCACTCCTCGTACGAGCTAACCCTGCCCCAGATGCGGGGCTCAACCCTCCGAAGCGGGCCGGATCATCACGACATGTCGTACGTGAGGATGCGCGGCATATTAGATCACCACGCCAGCACGCGGACGCTCCCGGCGTTCATGTCGACGATCACCCGGCCGATGTCGAGCTGGTCGCCGCCGGGGAACCAGACGAAGAGCTGGAGGCAGCGGACGGCCTGGCAGCCGTGCCGGCGGAAGACCAGGCTGCGTACGCGCAGGTCGCGGGCCGACACCAGCGGCCGGCCGGCCGAGGCGGCGTAGGCGTCGCGCACGACCTCGCCCAGCCGGGGGTCGGCGAGCAGGAGTTCGGCGGCGTGGGCCTCCTCGGCCCGTGACGGGGGCGGCTGGGTGGAGGGGAGGGCCGTGACGACCACGGCGTCCGGCCCGTAGGTCCGGGGCTCGGCCGGCCCCTGTGCCACCGGCGGGTCCGGATCGGGATGCGGCGCCGGCGGCCGGGCGAGCCCGAGCGCCATGCCGAGGACGAGGACCGCGGCGACCGCGCCCGCGCCCGCGAGCGTCGCCGCGAGCCCTCCTCGTTCCACCGCCGCCCCAGCCATCGCGATCTGTGCCCATGTCGTCACGGATCGTATCCGAGCCGGGCCGCGTGGAACGGCCACCCGGCCCGTGGCGGGTCAGGCGGTCGTTCTCGCGGAGAAGGCGGCGAGCGGGATGGGCAACCAGGACGGCCGGTTGCGCGACTCGTACACCACCTCGTAGGCGGCCTTGCTCAGCTCCAGCGCGCGCAGCAGCACCGCGTCGTCGCCCTCGATGCGCCCGCCGCCGGCCGAGTAGCCGGCGATGAACGCCTCCCGG
Organism: Sphaerisporangium melleum; assembly: GCF_014646695.1. Taxonomy (GTDB): domain Bacteria; phylum Actinomycetota; class Actinomycetes; order Streptosporangiales; family Streptosporangiaceae; genus Sphaerisporangium; species Sphaerisporangium melleum. The sequence continues at coordinate 189,985 of NZ_BMNT01000005.1, read as the reverse complement.
TTGCGCCGGGCCCACTCTTCGGCCCTGGGCAGGAGCGACTCGGCCTCGGGGTGGTCGGCCAGCAGGTGCCGGGCCGCGTATTCGAACGAGCGCAGCATGCCCGCGACGTCCCTGAGCGGGGAGTCCAGCGCGCGCCGCTCGCGCAGCGGCTGGCCCGGCTCGCCCTCGAAGTCGAGCACGACCCACTCGGCGGGCGTGCGCATCACCTGGCCGAGGTGGTAGTCGCCGTGCACCCGCTGGACGGTGATGGGCCGCCCGGTGTCGGCGAGCCGGTCGAACGCCTCGTGCGCGACGTGCGCGAGCGGGCCGAGCTCGGGCACCTCGCCGATCGCCGAGTCCAGGCGCCGCCGGAACCCCTCGACCATCCGCTTGACCTCGGGCGCCTCGATGGTGCTGGTGGGGAAGGCGGCGGCCAGCTCGGCGTGCAGGTGGGCGGTGGCCATGCCGAGGCGGTTGGACTCGGCGGCGAAGTCGCCCCCGGCGTCCCCGGCCCGGGTGCCGGGCAGCGACCCGTACAGGTCGCGCACGCTGGTCAGGGCCAGGGCCCAGCCGTCGCTCGCGGTGCGCAGGAACTCCTGGGTGAAGGCGAGCGTGGTGTTCTCGCCGCCGACGTCGGCCTCGATCCAGCCGTAGGGCTTGGCGATGTTGGGCGAGCCGCGATCGGCGAGCGCGGTGACCACTTCCAGCTCGGGGTTCACCCCCGGGACGATCTTGCGGAACAGCTTGCAGATGTAGGCGTCGCCGAACACCAGCGAGGTGTTGGACTGCTCGGCGCCGAGCACCAGGCTGCGCGGCGAGGTGTCGATCTCGGCGCCCGGCAGGTGGCGGAAGCGCAACGGGCCGATGTCGGCGTCGGTGGCGAGCCAGGACAGCAGCAGGCCGGTGACGTCGGCGTCGTGCAGCGCGTCGTAGACACAGCCGTCGTCGGTCTCGCCGATCGATACATGCTGGAGCCGCTGCGGCAGGACGGGGCGGAAGCCGAGGAGGAGCTGGTAGCGGTCGGTGTGCCCGTCCTGGCTCACGGTGATGACGATGTGGCGTACGGTGACCTGGCCGGTGTCGGCCTGCCGGGCGTGGTCCGTGGTCCCGCGGGACCCCGCCACATCGCTGTGGAAGGATTCCGCAAGATCACGAAGGGGCAGTTCGGTGGCGGCCTCGACGGCCAGGTCGTTGATCGCGCGGCCCTTGCCGGCGAACCACCGCTGATGGGTGATCCAGCCGGCAAGCAGCGCTTCGAGAGTTTGTCTCACGTCTCCTCGGTCGATGCGCTCGTGGGCGGAAGGGTGAACCAGTAGAACCCATGCCCCGGGAGCGTCAAAAGATACGGAAGTTCGCCAATTGGTGGGAAAGGAACTCCTCCCGTGCACTCCACGGGCGTGACGCTCTCGAACCGGCGCAGGTCCAGCTCCACCGGCTGCGGGAAGCGGGAGAGGTTGTTGACGCACAGCACCCGGTCGTCGCCGAGCTCGCGGACGAAGGCGAGGACGCTGGGGTTGGAGGAGTTGAGCTCGGTGTACTCGCCGAGTCCGAAGACGGGGTGCCGCTTGCGGATCTCGATCATCTTCTTGGTGAAGTGGAGGAGTGAGCCCGGGTTCTTCTGCTGCGCCTCGACGTTGAGCGCCTGGTACCCGTAGATCGGGTCCATGATGACCGGGAGGTAGAGGCGGCCGGGGTCGCAGTCGGAGAAGCCCGCGTTGCGGTCGGGGGTCCACTGCATGGGGGTGCGCACGCCGTCACGGTCGCCCAGCCAGATGTTGTCGCCCATGCCGATCTCGTCGCCGTAGTACAGCACGGGGCTGCCCGGCAGGCTCATCAGCAGGGCGGTGAACAGCTCGATCTGGTTGCGGTCGTTCTCCAGCAGCGGGGCCAGGCGGCGGCGGATGCCGACGTTGGCCCGCATGCGCGGGTCCTTGGCGTACTCGGTGTACATGTAGTCGCGCTCTTCGTCGGTCACCATCTCGAGGGTGAGCTCGTCGTGGTTGCGCAGGAAGATGCCCCACTGGCAGTTCTCGGGGATCTTGGGGGTCTGGGCCATGATCTCGGAGATGGGGTAGCGCGTCTCGCGGCGGACGGCCATGAAGATGCGGGGCATCAGAGGGAAGTGGAAGGCCATGTGGCACTCGTCGCCGCCGGTCACCGGGTCGCCGAAGTACTCCACGACGTCGGCCGGCCACTGGTTGGCCTCGGCGAGCAGCACGCGGTCGGGGTAGAGCGCGTCCACCTCCTTCCTGATGCGCTTGAGGTAGGCGTGGGTCTGCGGGAGGTTCTCGCAGTTGGTGCCGTCCTGCTCGAACAGGTAGGGCACGGCGTCCAGCCGGAAGCCGTCGATGCCGAGGTCCAGCCAGAAGTTCAGCACCTCGACCATGGCGTCCTGGACCGCGGGGTTCTCGTAGTTCAGGTCCGGCTGGTGGTGGAAGAACCGGTGCCAGTAGTACTGGCCGCGCACCGGGTCGTAGGTCCAGTTGGAGGTCTCGGTGTCGATGAAGATGATGCGGGCGTCGTTGTAGTGCTCGTTGTCGTCCGACCAGACGTAGAAGTCGCCGAACGGCCCGTTGGGATCGTGGCGGGACGCCTGGAACCACGGGTGCTGGTCGCTGGTGTGGTTCATGACGAGGTCCGCGATGACGCGCATGCCGCGTTTGTGGGCCTCGTCCACCAGCTTGATGAAGTCCCCCAGATCCCCGAAGTCCGGGAGGATCTTCATGAAGTCGGAAATGTCGTATCCGCCGTCTTTGAGGGGGGATTCGTAGAGTGGCAGGAGCCACAGGCAGTCGACGCCGAGCCACTGGAGGTAATCCAGCTTGCTGATCAGGCCGCGGATGTCGCCGGTGCCGTCGCCGTTGGAATCCGCGAAGCCCCGGATCAGGACCTCGTAGAAGACGGCGCGCTTGTACCAACGAGGGTCGCGCGGCTTTTCGTGTGTGAAGGTGTTCGGGACGGGCTGAGGCGTCAAGCTCACCTGTGAACTCCCCGCTGTGCTGATGCGCGCTCCGCGCCGCCGGGCCGGACGCCGTTTTCTGGCAGACTGGCTAACCGGCCGGCGTCGCTCGCAGTGTGAGGACGTGGGCTGGGTTGATGTGAGGATCGAGGCGCACGTAATTGGCGTTCCGCCAGTGGTACGACTCGCCCGAGAGCTCGTCGTCCACCACGAATTCGGCGCCCCAATCGAGGCCGAGGGCAGGCATGTCCAGCCGAACCGTCGCCTCGTGGGTGTTGTGCGGGTCGAGGTTGACCACGACCAGGACCACATCGCCCACGCCGTGCCGTCGTGTGGACGCGTCGTAGGCTCCGGGTAGCCGCTTGGAGAAGCAGACCATATCCGGGTGGTCGATGTTGTGGAACCGTAGGTTACGCAGTTCCTGTACCGCCGGGTGTGCTCTTCTGAACAAATTGAGGGCTGTGATGAAGGGAGCCAGGCTCCGGCCCTCGCGTTCCGCGGCGGCCCAGTCACGCGGCCTCAGCTCGAATTTCTCGCTGTTGAGATATTCCTCGCTGCCCGGTCGTACCGGGACGTTCTCCGCAAGCTCGTAGCCCGCGTAGACCCCCCACGTCGGTGACGCCAGCGCGGCCAGGACGGCCCTGATCTTGAACGCCGGGACGCCGCCGAGCTGAAGGTACTCGTGCAGGATATCCGGGGTGTTGACGAACAGGTTCGGACGCAGGAAGTGCGACGTGTCGTGCGAGAGCTCCGTCAGGTAGCTCTCGACGTCCGACTTGGAGTTCTTCCAGGTGTAGTACGTGTACGACTGGTGGAAGCCGACCTTGGCGAGCGCCTGCAGCATGGCGGGGCGGGTGAACGCCTCCGACAGGAACAGCACGTCGGGATCGGTGGCCCGGACATCGGCCAGCAGCCGCTCCCAGAACCCGACCGGCTTGGTGTGCGGGTTGTCCACCCGGAAGACGCGCACGCCGTGCGAGATCCAGTGGCGCACGACCCGCAGCACCTCGGCGTAGATGCCCTCGGGGTCCTTGTCGAAGTTCAGCGGGTAGATGTCCTGGTACTTCTTCGGCGGGTTCTCGGCGTACGCGATCGATCCGTCGGCCCGGACCGTGAACCACTCGGGGTGCTCCTTGACCCACGGGTGGTCGGGGGAGCACTGCAGGGCCAGGTCGAGCGCGACCTCCAGCCCGAGCCCGCGCGCCCGCGTCACGAAGGCGTCGAAGTCCGTGAGGGTGCCGAGGTCGGGGTGGACGGCGTCGTGGCCGCCGTCCTCCGACCCGATGGCCCAGGGGGACCCGACGTCGTACGGCTCGGGATGCAGGGTGTTGTTGCGGCCCTTGCGGAAGGTCTCGCCGATCGGGTGGATCGGCGGCAGGTAGACCACGTCGAAGCCCATGCCCGCGACGGCGGGGAGCCGCTCGGCGGCGGTCCGGAAATCTCCGGACCTGGGGGCCAGGCCCTCCTCGACGATCGCGCCCTCCGACCGGGGGAAGAACTCGTACCACGAGCCGAACAGCGCCCGCCGGCGATCGACCTGGACGCGCATGCGCGGGCCCCGGGTCACCAGGTCGCGCAGCGGGTGCTGGGCCACCACGGCCGCCGTCTCCGGCAGCTGGGCCATCGCCAGCCGCGCCCGCGGGTCGAGGTCGTCATCGCGCAATCGGTCGGCCACGGCCTGCAGGGCGGCGCGGTGGGCGCAGCCGTCGCAGCCCGCCTGGCGCACGGCCTTGGCGGAACGCTCGAAGAGCCGCGCGCCCTCCTCGCACATGAGGTCGGAGTCGATGCCCCTGGGGATCTTGATGCCCGCGTCGTGCAGCCAGGTCGCGATGGGGTCGCTCCACGCCTCGACCCGGAAGTGCCACTCGCCCTCGTCGGGCAGCGTCACCTCCACCCCCCAGCGGTCGGTGCCCTGGGAGATCTCGCGCATGGGCAGCAGGCGGCCGCGTTCGCCGTTCGGGCCGGTGAGCACGACACCGGCGGCCACCGCGTCATGCCCCTCGCGGAACACGGTGGCACTGATCTCGAAGGTCTCGCCGGCCACCGCCTTGGCGGGCCACCGGCCGCACTCGACGACAGGCTGGATGTCCGTTATTGGGATTCGTCCGATCATCGCGTCTCAAGGTAGCGACGACGCACCGGGCGCCGCCTGGAATTGTGAAGGCAGGATTGATCTTTATTGAGATGTTCATCGGCTGTGCCGACATTGGGGCGGGCATGGTCGGATTCACCCCCCGAGACGGCGGCCGTCGCGGGGCGCGTGTTGGGTGTGGCTCTTACATGGGACTGCCCCCATAGTCGCGCTTCAAGCCTGCTTGAGGGAAGTCGGGGCATACCTGGGGTGCCCTGTGTCCCTGACGATCGACGTGCGGCCATCGGCCGTACACGATCAGGCGGGCTTCCGGCCACCGGTGGTACATGATCAAGCATCCGGCGGCGCGTGATCAAGCCTTGGCGGCACATGATCGACGACCATCCGGCATGATGAATGGACGGCCGGAAGCGTTCGCCGGCCGGTTGGTGATCACGCGTCGCCGGCCGGGCGGCACCGAGCCGAGTTCACCGCGACAAGTCGGCTTATGTGAGGTTTGAGGCGCTTGGGGAGCGGTGAGAGCAGAAACGCATGAGATCTGGTAAGCGCACAAGAGTGTTTCGGTCGCGCTATGTGGCGCTGAGTAATTAGGGTCTGGCCCCGTGAGAGCAATCCGCAGGTTCACCGTTCGTACCGTTCTTCCCGTGGAGCTCGCCGCGCTCGGCGAGCTGGTCCACAATCTGCGCTGGTCCTGGCATCCCGAGACCATGGACCTCTTCGCCGAGGTGGATCCCGACACGTGGCGACGGGTCGGGCACGACCCGGTCGCGCTGCTCGGAGCGGTGGAGGCCGACCGGCTGGCAGAGCTGGCCCGTGATCGAAGGTTCCTCCGCAAGCTCGCCGACGCCGCCGACGACTTGCGGGAGTACATGACCGCGCCGCGCTGGTACCAGACGCTGCCGGACGCGCCCGCGGCCATCGGCTACTTCTCGCCCGAGTACGGCATCGCCGCCGCGCTCCCGCAGTACAGCGGTGGTCTCGGCATCCTGGCCGGCGACCACCTCAAGGCCGCGAGCGACCTCGGCGTGCCCATTCTCGGCGTCGGGTTGCTCTACCGGCACGGCTACTTCACCCAGTCGCTGTCGGCCGAGGGCTGGCAGCAGGAGCACTACCCGAGCCTCGACCCCGGCGGGCTGCCGCTCAGCCTGCTCAAGGAGGAGGACGGCACCCCCTGCCGCGTCGTCATCCCGCTGCCCGAAGGCCGCGCGCTGCACGCGCAGATCTGGGTGGCCCAGGTCGGCCGCGTGCCGCTGCTGCTGCTCGACTCCGACGTCGCCGAGAACGACAACGCCGCACGTGACGTCACCGACCGCCTCTACGGCGGCGGCACCGACCACCGGCTCATGCAGGAGCTGCTGCTCGGCATCGGCGGTGTGCGGGCCCTGCGCGCGTACTGCCGCGTCACCGGCCACGCCGAGCCGGAGGTCTTCCACACCAACGAGGGCCACGCCGGGTTCCTCGGCCTCGAGCGCATCCGCGAGCTCACCGAGCACCGGCTGTCGTTCGACGAGGCGCTGGAGGCCGTGCGCGCCGGCACCGTCTTCACCACCCACACCCCGGTCCCGGCCGGCATCGACCGCTTCCCGGCCGAGATGATCGCCCGGCAGTTCGGCGGCGGCAACGCCTGGCCGACCGTGCCGGTGGAGCGCATCCTCGCGCTCGGCGCCGAGCCGGACGCCCCCGAGGGCGGCGATCAGATCTTCAACATGGCCGTCATGGGCATGCGGCTCGCCCAGCGGGTCAACGGCGTCTCCGAGCTGCACGGCGAGGTCAGCCGCGAGATGTTCCAGGGCCTGTGGCCGGGCTTCGACCTGGACGACATCCCCATCGGTTTCATCACCAACGGCGTCCACGCCCCCACCTGGGTCGCCCGCGAGGTCATGGAGCTCGCCGGCAAGGAGCTGCCCTCGATCATCGAGAAGGCCCAGGGCTGGGAAGGGGTGCAGAAGCTCTCCGACGATGACATCTGGGGCATCCGCGGCCGGCTCCGCCGCCGGCTCGTCGAGGGCGCCCGCGAACGGCTCCGGGCCTCCTGGCGCGCCCGCGGCGCCTCCACCGCCGAGCTGGGCTGGATCGACGAGGCCCTCGACCCGGACGTGCTGACCTTCGGCTTCGCCCGCCGGGTGCCGTCCTACAAGCGGCTCACGCTCATGCTCAAGGACCCCGAGCGGCTCAAGCAGCTCCTGCTCGACCCCGACCGGCCCGTCCAAATCGTGATCGCCGGCAAGGCCCACCCGGCCGACGAGGGCGGCAAGAAACTCATCCAGCAGATCGTCAGGTTCGCCGACGGCGAGGGCGTCCGGCACCGCATCGTCTTCCTGCCCGACTACGACATGGCCCTCGGCCAGCTCATGGTCCAGGGCTGCGACGTGTGGATGAACAACCCGCTGCGCCCCCTGGAGGCGTGCGGCACCTCCGGCATGAAGGCCGCGCTCAACGGCGGGCTCAACCTGTCCATCAGGGACGGCTGGTGGGACGAGTGGTACGACGGCGGCAACGGCTGGGCGATCCCCACCGCCGACGGCGTCGAGGACCCCGACCGCCGCGACGAGCTGGAGGCGGGCGCGCTGTACGACCTGATCGAACGTGAGGTCGCGAGCAGGTTCTACGACCGCACCGGCGGCGCCCACCCCCGGCGCTGGCTGGAGATGGTCAAGCACACCCTCAGCTCCCTCGGCCCCAAGGTCCTGGCCGGGCGCATGCTGCGCGACTACGTCGTCGACCTGTACAGTCCGGCGGCCGCGTCCGGGCGCGAGCTGTCCAAGGCCGACCACGCCAAGGCGCGGGAGTTCGCCGCCTGGAAGCTCCGGGTCACCGCGGCCTGGCCGGGCGTGCGCGTCGAGCACATCGAGTCGTCCGGCATCGGCGACACGCCGGAGCTGGGCGCCACCATGGAGGTCCGCGCCACGGTCGCCCTCGGGGAGCTGTCCCCGGACGACGTGAGCGCCGAGGTCGCCTACGGCAAGGTCGGCGGGCACGACGAGCTGTTCGGCCCGTCGTACATCCCGCTCACCGTCGACTCGGTGGGCGACGACGGCAAGGCGTCCTACACCGGCGTGGTCCCGCTCGACCGCACCGGCGCCTTCGGCTACACCGTCCGGGTGGTCCCGGCCCACCCGCTGATGTCCTCCTCGGCCGAGCTGGGCCTGGTCGCCGTCCCCGAAGAACCGGCCGGCATGACCAGCGGCACCCTCCGCTGACCCCGCACGCGGCACGGCGCCGGCGCGGCACGCCACTCAGCGTGCCGCGCCGGCGCTTTTCCGGGATGGCGCGCGGTGACAAGAAGTCGGCACTGATCGTCAAGGGATCTCCTGCCGCCGCCTGACAGACTGGCGCGGCGAACCGCACACGTGCGCGGACGCGTCTTCGCCGCTCGGCTGAGCGAGGCGCGGCACGGTGCTCTCGCGCAATCGTCCCCCCACGATGGCGAGGTTTGGGTGTTACGCAAAGTCATCACGGCGATCTCCTCGGCCCTCCTGATGGCCGCGCCACTGCTGGTCGCGTCGCCGGCTCCGCCGGCCGCGGCGATGTCCCAGGACAGAGGAGTCGTCGTCTCGGGCGACTGGGACGGCGACGGCTACGAGTCCTTCGGCCTGGTGGACACCTCCACGAACCCGGCGACCTGGTACCTGACGAACGGGTACGACAACTACTGGATCGACAACCTCGTCCCCGACCTGGTCTTCACCTATGGAGCCCCGGGCGGGCAGCCCATCGTGGGCGACTGGGACGGTGACGGGGACGACACGCCCGGCATGTTCGTGCCGAGCGCCACCGGAACTCCGTCGTGGCAACTGCGCAACAGCAACAGCTCGGGAGCCGCCAACCTGACCTTCGGCTACGGGGCCTCGTCCGACCGGCAGCCCATCGTGGGCGACTGGGACGGTGACGGCGACGACACCCCCGGCCTGTTCCGGCCCGGCAGCCCCAACTCGTACCTGCTGCGCAACAGCAACACCGCCGGAAGCGCGAACCTCACCTTCACCTACAGCAGCGGGGCGGGCAAGCCCATCGCCGGTGACTGGGACGGCGACGGCGACGACACCATCGGATTCATCAGCACCGGGAGCAATCCCTTCACCTGGTACCTGCGCAACACCAACACCACCGGCACGGCCAACGTGACGTTCACCTACGGCAGCGGCAGCGCGTCCTCGGTGTACTTCGCCAACGGCGACTGGGACGGGAACGGCAGCGAGACCCCCGCCATCGTGCTGCCCATCACCAACGGCCCGTTCCTGTGGCACCTGCGCAGCAGCAACACCAGCGGCGTCGCCACATCCAGCGTGCGCTTCAACCCCGTCACCCCGTTGAAGGTGATGCACTGGAACATCTCCGGCGGCATCATCAACAACGGCACCTACCCGATCATCGGGCGGATCGTCCGGGAGGTGCAGGCCCGACGGCCCGACGTGATCTCCCTCAACGAGATCTGCGACCGCCAGTACGCACACCTGGTGGACCAGCTCGCGGCGGCCGGGTACGCGATGGAGGGCTACTTCCAGGAGTCCCGCACGTTCGTCCCGGACTGCATCGTTCTCCCGGACACCCGTAACGAGGCGGGCAACGCCATCCTGGTCCGCGCCGACGTCGTGGAGCAGAAGGGGTACATGTTCACCACGGACCACAAGCTGGAGGAGCGCGAGCAGCCCGTGGTCACCGAGGAGCGCAGCGTCGCCTGCGTCGTCGCCAACTTCGCTCCGGCGAACCAGCCGGTGAAGGCCTGCTCGACGCACCTGGCCGACGGCGACCCCGCCGGGGCGCAGGCCGAGGTACGCGAGCTGGTCCGCGTGTTCGGCCCCGAGGCGAACTCCCGGCCGTTCATGCTGATGGGCGACCTCAACCTGACTCCGGACGACGCCGCGGTCGGCGCCCTGTACTACCCGGAGGGCACCGGCAACTTCTGGGAGACCGACACCTACTGGTCGAGCTGCATCGGCGAGGACGGGATGTGCGAGCCGGTGCGTGGCGGCCGGCCGACCCGGGTGGGCGGCAACCGCAAGATCGACTACACCTTCGTCAGCCGCGACCACTTCAACGTGCCCATCAGCAGCGCCGAGGTCATCGATGCCGGCCAGTGCGACGGGCACGCCTGCTCCGACCACATGATGACGCACAGCACCGTCAACCTGTACCTGCCGAGAAAGGCGCCCTGACCTGCTGGTGACGGGGCCCTCCTCAGCGCCTGAGGCCCCGTCAGCGCCTTGCGCATCGCTGCTGCCGGTCCGCCCGGAAGGGCGGACCGGCCGCCGGTGTCACCGCCGGCCGCCGAAGGACGCCACGACCATGGGCTTCGATCCTTCGCTCGGACTGCTCGTGCGGAGCGCGCCGAATATCCCATCCCATGCCACAAGAGAGGGGGCCCGGGAATATCCACCGGCACTCTCGTGCTAAGAAGTGCTTAGTTGCTAAGAAATGCTTAGCCGCTGAGCGTCGGCTGCCAGTACCGGGCGCCGGGGATGAGGAGATCGACATGGCGAAGCTGATGATCATTCTGGCGAGCACGCGGCCGAACCGCGCCGGCTCCGCCGTGGCGAACTGGATCGAGACGGAGGCCAAGGCGCACGGTGGGTTCGAGGAGGTCCAGCTGGTCGACCTCGCCGTGCTGAACCTGCCGTTCATGGACGAGCCGCACCATCCGCGACTGGGCAACTACGTCCACGGCCACACCCGCGAATGGAGCGCCGCCGTCGACTCCGCGGACGCGTTCGTGTTCGTGATGCCCGAGTACAACTACGGCTACAGCGCCCCGCTGAAGAACGCGATCGACTACCTGTTCCGCGAGTGGGCCTACAAGCCGGTCGGGCTGGTCAGCTACGGCGGGGTCTCCGGCGGTCTCCGGGCCGCACAGATGATCAAGCAGGTCGTCACCACGCTCAAGATGACCCCGGTGGTCGACGCGGTCTCCATCGCCATGATCAACCGGGTCATCGGCGAGGACGGTAGCCTTTCCCCCAGCGAAGCCATGGTCTCGTCGGCCACGGCCATGTTCGAGGAGCTGAAGCGGATGAGCGAGGCCCTGCGCCCGCTGCGCGAGGCGGGACAGCCCGCATAAGGAGTCTGACGTGACGGCCGCGACCGACGTTCACCGTGTCTGCGCGCGCTACCACATCGCCGTCGAGCTGATCGGCGCCCGATGGAGCGGCGCGATCCTGCGCGTCCTGTTCACCGGCCACCACCGGTACGCGCAGATCAGGGAGGCCGTTCCAGGGCTGAGCGACACCATGCTCGCGTCGCGGTTGCGCACTCTGGAGACCGAGGGCCTCGTCGAGCGCGTGGTCCTCCCGTCCTCCCCGGTGCAGGTCGAGTACCACCTCACCGAGAAGGGCCAGGACCTCGCCCCCGTCATCGACGCCCTGCGTACTTGGTCGCACAAGTGGATCCCCGATCCCGAGGACCACCCGGCGGACCCTGCCTGAGGCCTGATTTGGATCTTCGATCAGGGGGTAACCGCGTACCCGCGAAGCCGGTCACGCACTACGAGCCGGCTCAGGCCCGGCGAACAGTTCCTGAGGGGACTCGACGGCGACGCTGCGGCGCAACCACACCTCAAGCTGATCGGCATCGCGGCAGCCGGTGACGCGCTCACGATCGACCGCGGAAACCCGCACCCCACGAGCCTCCAGCACGACCAACACCGCTTCGATCCAGCCCTGCAACCAGCCTTCTATTCGTCCTTGTGCCCAGCCTGCGAGCCGGGCTAGGGCCCTGACCTTCGACAGGGCTTCTTCCTTGCGTTGCCGCTTTCCTTCTTCGATGCCTTCGTCGCAGTGCTCTTGAGTCCAAGGGCCATGCACCGGCCAAGTGTCGGACGACATGAACATCTCCGCAGGATGACGTGCGGTCCGGGGTTCAATCACTCCCGGACCGCATGGATAAGGAGGGGGTTGCGTTACGCCGGCTGGTCGGGCGGCGTGAAGAGTTCTTCAGCAGAGCCGACGGTGGCGCTGCGGCGGAGCCACGCGTTGAGCTGGGCGAGGTCATGGCAGGTGGTGATGTGCTCGCGGGCGGCGGCGGAGAGTTGGATGCCCCGGCTGTCTAGTACGGTCAGCACTGCTTCTGTCAGAGTCTCCTGCTTGCCTTCCTTCCTGCCCTCCTTCCTGCCTTCCTCTTTGCCTTCTTTCTTGCCTGCTTCGAGGCCCTTGCCGTAGTGCTCGCGGGCGAAAGGGCTGTAGACCGGCCAGGTGGTGGAAGCCATGATCTCCTCCAAGGTGCGCCGAACGGCCTTCGAGGCCAGTCGATATGCGTATTCATAGTACTGCGGAGCGTCACGATCGATGTGCATCATCGATGCGACGAAGGCCTTGGTCACGTCGGGGTTCTCGCCGTGCGCCATCACCGACAGCGCGGCCAGCTCCGGGTGTGCCGCGGCCTCCTTGGCATCGGTGATGACCGGGGTCAGGTCGGGTCCGAACGCCTTGGGGGTGAGGACGTAGCCCGGCAGGCTCGTCACGATCGGCTCGGCCGCCCACTTGGCGACCTTGGCGTCGTTGCAGATCACCAGGACGGTGACCGGGCAGTCGAGCCGGAGCCACAAGGCGGCCGCGTAGCGGGAGAGCCCGCGGCGCTTGGAGTCCTCGATCTCCTGCTGGATCTCGACGACGATGCCGTGCATCGGGTCGTGCGGCGGGCCGACGACGATCACCGTGTCGGCCTGGCTGTCTCGTGACGGGCGGTCGTTGAAGTCGCCGGCGGCCAGGTGCGCCGGTGCGTGGACCGGAACGTCCACGCCGAGCTGCTCTCGCAGGATCTCCACCGCGAACTCGGGGCGGTTGCGGAACAGCAGATTGAGTGTGTCGTGTACAACGGAGGGCACGTCACGGCAAGTTATCAGTCAAGTGCGCACCGTCACCGGATTTTCGGTCCCGCCACAACATCTGTGCGCACCTGTCGGCTCCGGCTCCGGCTCCGCGTCCGCCAGGGCCGGTGCGGCCTCATGCGGTCTCTCTCGCGTCGAGGAGATGGGCGAACGGGTCGTCGTAGGCGGCCCAGGCGAGCGGGCCCGCGGTCTCCTCCTCATGGGTCAGTAGGCAGGAGTCGAGCAGGCCGTGGAGGTGCCGCCGGTCGAGGTCCGGGCCGGTGAAGACCAGGTGCTGGACGCGGTCGCCGTGCACCGGGTGCCAGTCGAGGGCGGCCGCCGCCCGGCGGGCCGGTGAAGCCGTGTCCCAGGCGGAGTCCGGGAGCGCGGCCAGCCAGGGCCCGGCGTCCTCCACCGAGATGACGCCGGCCACCGCGTCCCAGGCGAGCATCCGCTTGTTCCGGCCGGCGAGCCAGAACCGCCCGCGGGAGCGGACCGTCGTGGTGACCAGCTCGTCCACGGCCTCGAAGAGGCGACCGGAGTGCAGTGGCCGGGTACGGCGCCACACCACCGTGGTGATCTCTTCGTTCCGGGCGTCGCAGGGGAGGCGGGCGGTGGCGGGATCGACGCGTTCGGCGAGTTCGGTGGCGCACAGCGCCCCGCCGGTGACCTCAGGCAGGCCGGTGAGCTGATGGACCGGCGTGACGGGGGCGAGGTGGGCGAGCACCGCCCGGGAGAGCTCGTCATCCTCCTCGCCGCCGCCGTACAGCACCAGACCGGTGGCGTACTCGAGTTGCCGCGCCAGGACCTCGGCCAGGTAGCGCTGGTCGCCCTTGGCGGCGGGTCTGCCGACCTCGGTGAGGCGGTCGCCGCGGGTGATGTCGACGGGAGTCCACTCGGTGTGCAGTGCGGTGAGCACCGAGGTCAGGCGCAGCACGTCGCGGGCCTCGTCGCGGTCGATCGCCTCGGCCACCGGGCGTGGTTCCACCGAGTCCCACAGGTCCACCACCAGGAGTGAGGCGGTGGGTGCCAGGCGTGCCAGAAGTGGGAGCAGGTCTTCGCGGACGGTGCAGGTGACGCATCCGTGCGCCAGTCGTACGTCGGTCACCTCCAGCACTCCCGCCGCGTTGCGGACCACTCGCTCGACCCGGTCGGTGGTGATCGCGCGCAGGTCGTGGTGCACGGCGAGCGATGCCGGGTGCTCGTTCAGCAGCCGGTCGACGGTCGCGGTGCGAGCCGGGGAATGCAGGCCGGCGACGAGGACGACTGGGGTGGACACGGCACCTCCCAATGCTTAAATGAAAACCGTTGTCGTTATCATGACACAGTCCGCGCTCAGAAAGGATCGGCATTGGCCCGAAACGAGCTACGCCCGGTGATCAAGCTCCGTTCGACCGCCGGCACCGGCTACACCTACGTCACCAGGAAGAACCGACGCAGCACCCCCGACAGGCTCGTGCTCCGCAAGTACGACCCGGTCCTCCGTCGGCACGCGATCTTCAAGGAGGACCGATGAAGAAGCACGTCCCGGACACCGCGCACCGGCTGAGGCGGTCCGATCGGCGCCCTGGGAGGGACTGATGTCCGCGCACTGTCAGCTCACGGGTGTCGCGCCGGTATTCGGCAACACGGTCTCGCACTCCCATCGGCGCACCCGCCGCCGGTGGGAGCCCAACATCCAGCGGCGCCGCTACTGGGTGCCCAGCGAGGGCCGGTTCGTCCGGCTCATGCTGAGCGCCCGCGCGATCAAGACAATCGACAAGATCGGTATCGAGAAGGCCGTGGCCGCGATCCGCGCCAGGGGAGAGAAGATCTGATGGCCAAGACGAGCAAGATCGCCGCCAACGAGCGGCGGAAGGCGGTGGTCCTCCGTCACGCGGCCCGGCGGGCAGAGCTGAAAAAGATCATTCGCGCCGGCACTCCTGAGCAGCGGGAGCGGGCCTTGCGAGAACTGGGACGCCAGCCGCGCGATGCAAGCGCCACCCGCCTCCGCAACCGCGACTCCGTCGACGGGCGTCCTCGAGGGCACCTGCGGAGGTTCGGGCTCTCCCGCATCCGTTTCCGGGAGATGGCCCACCGGGGCGAGCTTCCCGGCGTCACGAAGGCGAGCTGGTAGCCATGGCCGTGCCCAAGCGCAGGACCTCCCGCAGCAACACCCGCCACCGGCGCAGCCAGTGGAAGGCCACCGCTCCCGACATGGTGCCGATCACCGTGAGCGGACGGGAAGTCCTGGTCCCACGCCGTCTCGTCCGCGCCTACCAGCGAGGGCTCCTCCCGTGAGATGACCTCCGCCGCCCGCCCGCCGTGTGCTCCCTCGACGATCCACGGCCGGCGGGCCACCCGGCCCCACGGGAGATGCGACATCACGATCGGCCTCTTCGCCCCGTCGGAGTATCTTCGAGCGGCGTCATGGCCAGGGGCAGGTGGTTCGCTGAGGGCTGGGGTGTTCGTGGGTGGTGAGAGTCATGAGCGTCTGTCAGGAAGTGTGATGGAACGGTCATCTATCGGATTCGGGTAGATCATGGATTGCCGTTAGGGTGACCGGTCATG
The DNA here is from genome assembly GCF_014646695.1 of Sphaerisporangium melleum. Taxonomy (GTDB): domain Bacteria; phylum Actinomycetota; class Actinomycetes; order Streptosporangiales; family Streptosporangiaceae; genus Sphaerisporangium; species Sphaerisporangium melleum. The sequence continues at coordinate 174,607 of NZ_BMNT01000005.1, read as the reverse complement.
GCTCGGTTCGTGATGCGTGTGCTGGCGCCTCTGCGGGTGCGGCGCGCTGTGCTCGGCCGGTTCGACGCCCGCTATGTCACGCGGGCCGACCACCGGCAGGACGTCCGGGACGCGCTGTGGGAGGTCCAGGCGCTCAAACGGGAGATCGAGGGGCTGCGGCGCGAGGTCGAGCAGCTCCGGCGCGAGGTGAAGCGCGCGGGCACGCCGCAGGCGGCGCCGGGTGCGGCCCTGACCGGGAAGGTCGAGGAGGCCCACCGGCTTGCCACCGAGACCGCCTCGGCGGTGGACCACCTGCTGCAGGCCGAGGTGCGCCTCTGGCAGGCGGTGGACGACCTGCGCGAGGGCGACGCCCCCAGCGATGCCTCCGGCGAGGTGGCCGAGGGCGGAGTGGCGGCCCGGGGTGGCGGAGCGGCGTCGTGAGGGTGGTCTGGACGTCCGAGGGGGACGTCTGGCGGCTGCGCCTGCGGCTGGACGCCGGGGAGGAGCTCACCGGGACCGTCACGGACGCGCACCGGGTGGAGCTGTCGACCGACACCTGCCACGTGCGGCTGCCGGCCGGGTCGCCGTCCGGCCCGCAGGCCGTGCATCCCGACCTGCTCGCGCTGGCCGCCTGGACGGTGGCGGCGCCGTGGACCCGGCGGCGCGTGGTGTTCGACCGGCCGATCTCGGCCGAACTGGCGGCGGCGTTCGAGAGCGGCTGGGGGATCGACGCGGGGCCGGTCGGCGAGGGGGAGCGCCCGGCGGGCGCCCGGCTGGCGATCTCCTACAGCGGGGGAGCGGACTCCGCGGCGGTGGCGGCGATGCTGCCGGACGCGCCGCTGGTCCACTTCCGCAGGGTGAGCCACCCGCGTGTTCCCAACCGGTGGACGCACTACCGCTCCGACGTGCTGGCCGCGCTCGCCGAGCAGACCGGCAGGGATGTGACCCCGGTCGAGTCGGACCTGGAGTTCCTGCTGCGTCATCCCCGTCCCGGATATCCGGAGCACCACGCCGTGATGATCGGTGTCATCCTGCTGGCCGGTGCCCGCGACTTCGGCGGGGTGGCCCTCGGGTACGAGATCGGCTCCCGGTGGCTGGGCGGCGGCCGGTACGTGCACCGGTACACGCCCGACAATCCCATGTGGTCCGGCCATGGCCCGTGGGGCCGGCTGTTCGCCGCCGCGGGCCTGCCGCTGGTCCTCCCGGTCGGCGGCATCAGCGAGGCGATGACGATGCGTTACGCCCTCGGCTCCGAGCTGCGCGACCAGGTGCGCTGGTGCCTGCGCGGTGACAACGCCGGTCCGTGCGGCCGGTGCGGCAAGTGCCTGTACAAGGAGCTGATCCAGGCCGCCGTCGAGCGGCGTCCGATGCGGACGACGATCACGGCCGACCGGCCGGTGGCCCGCAAGTGGCAGCAGCCTCCGCCCTACGGCGGCCAGGAGATGATCGAGTACGGCTGCGCGCACGTCCCCGGCATCGAGGACACCCCGTTCGCCCGCGCCGCTCAGTACCTTCAGGCCACACCCGGGTCAACCGCCTGGCTGGAGCGGTGTTACCCTCCGGCCGTTGAGGAGATCCCGGTACCGTGGCGCGACACGATCGCGTCGATCATGGCCCGTGAGTTCGGGTTCATGGACGCGGGCGACGTCAAGCGGGTAGAGAGCTGGGGAGGGCGATGAAGGTCTACGTTTCGGTCGACATGGAGGGCGTGACCGGGCTCACCGACCCCGAGGAGATGCACGCCGGAGGCCGCGGCTACGAGCGCGGCTGCGAGCTGATGACCGCCGACGCCAACGCCGTGGTCGCGGGCGCGTACGAGGCCGGGGCGACGGGCGTGACCGTGAACGACGCCCACGGCTCGACCAAGAACCTCCGGGTGGACCTGCTCGATCCCCGGGCCACGCTGCTGCGCGGCCCCGGCAAGCCGATGCGCATGGCCCAGGGGCTGACCGCGGGCTTCCAGGCGGCCTGCTTCGCCGGGTACCACGCGCGGGCGGGCACCCAGCACGGCGTGCTGAACCACACGTGGATGGGCAAGGAGATCCAGAACGTGTACCTCAACGGCGAGGTGTGCGGCGAGACGCGGCTGGTGGCCGGGTTCGCCGGGTTCCTCGGCGTGCCGGTGGCGCTGGTCACCGGGGACGAGGCGGTCTGCGAAGAGGCACGCGAGCTGCTCGGGGACGTCGAGACGGTCGCGGTGAAGAAGGGCGTGGACCGGTTCGCCGCCGAGCTGCTGCCGCCCAGCGTCGCCCAGGCGCTGATCAGGGAGGCGACCGCCCGGGCACTGAACCGGCTGAGCGACTTCCGGCCGCACGCCGAGACGCCGCCGTTCACGCTCGGTGTCGAATGGAACTCCACGGCCATCGCCGCGGGCTGCGCGCTGATCCCGGGCGTGCGCTCGGCGGGGCCGCGGCACACCGAGTTCACCACCGAGGACTTCCGGGACATCATGGCGCTGCTCGGCATCTTCGCCATGATCGCGGGCCAGGTCGCCTGCGGCAGCGGGGTGTACGGCTGAGCCGATGAGCGACGGTCCCCCCAACCGGCACGACGACTCCTCCTCCCACGAAGACGGCTCCTCGCCTACGCGGTCCCCGCACGAGGGCTCCCCGTCCGCCGGATCCGCATACGCCGGGTCCCCGCACCCGGGCTCCCCGGACCGCGGCGCCGCGCCGGACGAGGCGGCCCGGCGCGGCGGCTCCCGCGCCGGCCACGGGCCTTCCCGCCTGGGAGGGCTGACGCGGCGGTCGTTGCTGGTCGGCATCGGCGCGGCCGGCGGCGCGGGCGCCATGTACGCCGCCATGGGCGTGCTCGGCCTGGCCCCCTCCGGGGACACCGCCCCAGTGCCGGTGGTCGGCGGCTCGCCCGCGCCGGCGCCGTACGTCCCGCCGCAGCGCTCCGACTTCGCCCTGCGCGGCGGCCGTCCCGCGAGCGTGCTCGTGCTGGGCGGCGGCGTCGCCGGGCTGGCCTGCGCGTACGAGCTGGGCAAGGCGGGGTACGACTGCACGGTGCTGGAGGCCCGCGACCGGGTGGGCGGGCGCAACCTCACCCTGCGCGGCGGCGACACCCTGACCGAGCTGCCCCTGACGGCGACCGCGCCCGCGGGAGGCGCCGGGGGCCTTCAGCGGATCACGTTCGGCGAGGGCACGTACTTCAACGCGGGCCCCGCCCGCATCGCGCAGTGGATGGTGACGCTCGACTACTGCCGCGAGCTGGGCGTCCCGCTCGAGGTGTTCGTCAACGGCAACTCCGCCGCCTACGTCCTCACCACCGGGATGAAGACGCCCGTGCGGGTGCGCACCGCCCGCGCGGACGCCTACGGTTACGTGTCCGAGCTGCTGGCCAAGGCGACCGACGAGGGGGCCCTGGACGCGCGGCTGACGGCCGCCGACAAGGAGCGGCTGCTGGACTTCCTGTCGCGCTTCGGGGAGATCGGCCCGTCCCACGCGTACGCGGGCGGGGAACGCCGGGGCTTCCGGGTGAACCCGGGCGTCGGGCCGGGCGAGGGGCTCGGCGTGGTGCCGTCCCTGACCGAGGTGCTGAGCCAGGGCCTCGGCCGGGTGCTCACCATGGACGCCGGGTACGAGCAGGCGATGCCGATGTTCCAGCCGGTGGGCGGGATGGACGCGATCGTCCGGGCGCTGGCGGCCCGGGTCGGCGCCGACCGCATCAGGACCGGCACGCGCGTGACCCGGATCACCAGCACCGCCGCCGGCGTCGAGGTCGCGGTCGAGGGGGGTGCGCCGTTGCGGGCCGAGTTCTGCGTCGCGGCCCTGCCACCGCACCTGCTCGCCGGCATCCCCGGCAACCTCGGCGCGAAGGTCCGCTCGGCGCTGTCGGCCGCGGTGCCGGTCTCGGCGGGCAAGCTCGGCCTGGAGTACGGCCGGCGGTGGTGGGAGATCGAGGACCGCGTGTACGGCGGCGCCACCGAGACCGACCTCGACGTGGGGCACATCTGGTACCCCTCCTACGGCTTCCACGGCGAGCGGGGCCTGGTGGTGGGCTACTACAACACCGGCGCCGACGCCGAGGTCTACAGCGCGATGACCCATCCGCGGCGCCTGCGCCGCGCGCTCGCCCAGGGGAGGAAGGTGCACGGCGCCAAGTACGCCGAGGGCGTCCTGGCGAGCGCCTCCATCTCCTGGCGGCGGCAGCCGCACATCGAGGGGGCGTGGGTGCGCTGGTCGTCGCAGGAGGCGTTCCGGCTGCTGCAGCGCCCGGCGGGCCGGGTGTACTTCGCGGGGGACTGGCTCACCCACCTGATCGCGTGGCAGGCGGGGGCCCTGGAATCGGCCCGTAAGGTGGTGACCGAGCTCCACCACCGCGTCCTGAAGGAGGCCTGACCCACATGAAGCTCGGCACGCTCGACTGGGTGCCCGCCGCCGGCCGGCCCGATCTGCTCGCCCCGCCGGTCGCCCGGGCGGTCGAGACGACGGCCGACGAGGTGGCGGTGGCGCCGATCGACCCGGCGCTGGCCGACACCGCGGCCTTTTGCGAGCGGTACGGGGTGACGCTGGAGGAGTCGGCGAACTGCGTGATCGTGGCGGCCAAGCGGGGCGGCGAGACGCGGTACGCCGCGGTGATGGTGCTGGCGACGATGCGCGCCGACGTCAACGGGGTGGTCCGCCGGCACCTGGACGCGCGTAAGACGTCCTTCGCGGCGCAGGCGGACGCCGTCGAGCTGACCGGCATGGAGTACGGCGGCATCACGCCGCTCGGGCTGCCGGACGACTGGCCGGTGCTGGTGGACGCCGAGGTCGCGCGCCGGCCGCTGCTGGTGGTCGGCAGTGGGATAAGAGGGTCCAAGCTGGCGCTCGCCGGTGCGGCGCTGGCCCGGCTCAAGACCGCCGAGGTGCTTCCTCTCGCCGCCTGACCGGCGCCGGTCAGGGGAGTTTCCCGGAATCGGAAACCTTTGGGGCCGGTTGGGCCGTTGTACTACCGGGAATGTCGCCTCTTGGTTCCTCTCATGGGCGGGGTTTAAGCCGGTATGGTGCTACGTGCCGTCAAGGGCCGCGAGCGCGTGCAGCGCTCTGGTCTCCGCGCCGGGCTCAATGATGAGACCGGTGGCCGCCGCGGGGAGGTCGCCGGCCGACCGGCAGGCAAGGGGGGTTGCCGGCCGCGATGGTGCACGGGCCCGCGCAGGGCGGATCCGTCGGTGTGCCATGCCATGATTCGCCGACCGGACCTTTCCGGTACGGGCATTGCACAAAGTGAGCGAACCGTGACAATTGGAGCAAGGCGCTTCCCTCCGGTCACCGAAGCCGGGGCACCGCCGGAGATCAGATGAATCAGGACGACCGATTGGGCCCCTACCGGCTGCTGCGGCGGCTGGGTGAAGGCGGCATGGGCGTGGTGCACCTCGCACTCGACGCCCAGGGCAGGCAGGTCGCGGTCAAGGTGCTGCGCGCCGAGGTCACCGGGGACGACGTGGCCCGCCGCAGGCTCGCCCGCGAGGTCGACACCATGCGGCGGGTGCGCAGCAGGCACATCGCCGAGGTGCTCGACGCCGACGTGACGGGCAGCAGGCCTTACATCGTGACCCGCTACGTCCCCGGCAGGCCGCTGGACGACGCGGTCAAGCACGATGGCCCGCTGCAGGCCGGTCCGCTGCTGCGGCTCGCCCACGGCGTCGCCGAGGCGCTTTCGACCGTGCACGCCGCCGGGGTCATCCACCGCGATCTCAAGCCGGGCAACGTGTTGATGCTCGACGGCGAGCCCGTGCTCATCGACTTCGGCATCGCCCAGGCCGTGGACGCCACCCGGCTCACCCAGACCGGCATGTTCATCGGTACGCCCGGCTACCTCGCGCCCGAGATCATCGAAGGCCACGAGGCCGGGCCCGAGGTCGACGTGCACGCCTGGGCCGGCACCATGCTCTACGCCGCCACGGGCGCGCCGCCGTTCGGCAAGGGCACCCTGGAGATGGTCTTCTACAACATCACGGCGGGCCGGGCGAACATCGAGGCGGCGCCGGCCGTCATCCGCCCCCTGCTGCGCGCCGCCTTCAACCGCGACCCCGCCCGCCGGCCCCGCGCGGCCGAGCTGGCCGCGCAGCTCGCCGTCCTGGTGCCGCCGCGGTCGGCGCCGGGCCGCCCGCGCGTGCCGGACGAGATCCGCACGGTGCCCGACATGCCGAGCCTCCCGGCCACCGGGACGTCGCTGCCGCTGCCCGACCCGCGGCCCCCGCTGCCGGGCCGCCCCGACGCCGGCCCGGTGCGGCCGGAGGCGGTTCCCGCCACCGATCTTCCCGCCGCGGGCCTCGCCGCGTCCGCCGAGCCACGTGGCCTCGGCGCCGCCGCCGCGTCCACCACCGCGGGTGCGTCCTCCCAGGCGGGCACCGGAGCCGCGGCCGGCACATCCGTGGGCCCGTCCGCTGGAGCGTTCACCGGTACGGGCGCGCCGGCCGGAGCCGCCACGGGGACGCCCGCCGGGGAGTTCGTCTCGCTGCTCGGCGACGCGCCGCAGGGCCCGGCTCCGGGAGACCCGTGGCCGACCGTCCGGGTCACCGGCGACGACCTGCGCAAAGCCGGTCTCGGCCTCGACCGCGCGGCCGGTCCGGGGGAGGGGGAGGTGCCCACGCGGTACACCCCGCCGTCCGGGCCGTCCCGCCCGTGGACGGGTGCTCCGGCGGCGCCGCTCGACCAGGGCGAGGTGCCCACCCGCCGCGTGCGGCCCGACGAGCTGGGCGAGGCCAAGGGCGACGCCTATCGCACCCCGGGTACGACACCGCCGTCCGGCGCCCTGCCCGGCCTCGTGCGACCGGGCGGTCCGATGGGCGCGCCCGGCCCGTCCGGTCCGGGCGCGGGGGCGCGCGGCTCAACGGCCCCCGGCACCGGCCGCCCGCCGTCCCCCGGCGTCCCCGGGCACGGGCCGGCCACCCCGTCCGGGCCCGGTCGCTCCGGCCACACCGGCCAGGAGGCGGCGCCCGGCGGCCGGCCGTACCCGCAGGCGCTGTTCGAGCAGGCCCCCGACATCTTCGAGCGGACACCGCATGTGCGGCACCCGGCGCAGCCGCAGCCCGCCGGGTCGTACGTGCCGACCGTGCACCTGCCGCCCGAGGCCACGCCCAACTTCACCGGCGACATTTCCGGCTCCCCGGTGTACACCGCGGCGGCCGTGCTGGCGCTAATCATCGCGATCGGCGCGGCGGTGGCGATCCCCGTGCTGGCCGCGGTGCTGGTCATCCCGGTGGCCGTGCTGCTGCGGGCGGCCGACATCGCCCAGCCCGCGCTCGCCTCCCGGCGACCGGCCGCGGCCGCCGCCGGCGACGTGCTGCGCGTGCTCGGACGGCCGGGAGCGCTGGTCAAGTCGATCGGCGTCACCCTGGCCCTGGTGCCGTACGCTCTCATCCTGGGCGTGCCCGTGACGCTGGTGCTCACCTTCCTGGTGAAGAGCATCCCGCTCGGCACCGCCCTGAGCTGGGGCGTCGCCGTGTCTCTGTGGATCATCTGCGCGGGCCCGGGTGTGGAGGGGCCGGGACGCCAGATGGGCCGGGCGCTGGCCGCCGCGTTCCCGAGCCGGGGCACCGCCATCGCGCTGACCTCGGTGCTCGGGGTGCTGGCCGCGCTCGCGGCGCTTTACGCGGTCGGCACGCTCGTCGCGCCGCTGGGCGATGCAGTCTGGAGTCCGGTGGACGTCGGCTCCTTGCTCGGCCGCCTGGAAGAGCTTCGGAAGAACACTGGATGACGGGGGAGACCGTGCCGGACACGCTGGAAAGACTCGGCCCGTACCGGTTGCTGCGCCGGCTCGGCGAAGGCGGGATGGGCGTGGTCCACCTCGGCCTCGACGAGGAGGGCAGGCAGGTCGCCGTCAAGGTCCTGCACCCGCACGTCGCCGCCGATCTCAAGGCGCGCGACCGGCTCACCCGCGAGGTGGAGACCATGCGGCGGGTGCGCAGCCCGCGCGTCGCCGAGGTGCTGGACGCCGAGCTGACCGGCGCCACGCCCTACATCGTCACGCGGTACGCCCCCGGCCGCACCCTGGAGGACACCGTCCTGGCCGACGGGTCGCTGCCCGCGCATGAAGTCGTGCGGCTGGCCCGCGGCCTGTCGGAGGCGCTGATCGCCATCCACGCCGCCGACGTCATCCACCGCGACTTCAAGCCGGCCAACGTCATGCTGGTCGGCGGCGAGCCGCTGGTCATCGACTTCGGCATCGCCCACCTGGTCAACGCCACCCGGCTCACCCAGACCGGCATGTTCGTCGGCACCCCCGGCTACCTCGCGCCCGAGATCATCAGGGACGACGCGATCACCCAGGCGGCCGACGTGCACGCCCTGGCCGCCACGGTCTTCTTCGGCGCGACCGGCAAGCCGCCGTTCGGGTCGGGCTCGTTCGAGTCGGTCTGTTACAACATCATGGAGGGCCGGGCCAACATCGACCAGGCGCCGCCGTGGCTGCGCGGCTGGCTGCGCGCCGCCTTCGCGGTGGACGCCGCCGCGCGGCCGAACGCCCAGCGGCTGCTGGCGATGGCCAGGTCCCTGGACCCGAACACCACCGAGCTGCGCGAGTCCGCGGCGCCGGCCGGCCAGACCCGGCGGCTGGGCGGCCCCCAGGTGCCTGACGGCACGCGCGTCCTGTCCGGCGAGGCCCCCGGCGCGATGCCGGATGCCACGCACGTGCTGGGCGGGGCGGACGGCACCCGGGTGATCGGCGGCTCGGGCGACCTGCCGCCGACCAAGCGCACCATGCTCGACCGTGACGACAGCTTCTCCGACCTGCTGCCGCCGGTCCAGTACGCCGAGCCCGAGCGCAGGCGCGGCAGCCGGGCGGAGGCCCCGCCGCCGGCCCCGGCGCCCGCCCCGGCCGCCTTCGCGCCGCCCCCGCCCGCCACCGGGCACCCTCCCGCGCCGTACGCGGCGCCTGGCCAGTACGCCCCGATGCCGTATCCGGATCAGCGGGTGGCCGGGCCACCGCCGCCCGCCTACCCCGCCCCGACCAGGGGCAGTGTCCCGCCGGCCACCCAGCCGCCGCGCGCGTACCCGCCCGCCCCGGGCCCCGACCCGTACGCTCCCGGCCGTGACCCGTACGCCCCCGCGCGTGGCCCGGAGCCGCGGCGCGACCCCGACCGGCCGCGCTACCGCGCCGGCCATCCGGTGCTGGCCGCGCTCATGCTGGCCGTGGCCGTGGCGGGCGCCCGCCTGCTGCCCGTCCTGGTGAGCGTGCTCATGGTGGTCGTGGTGCTGTGCCTGCGCGTCGGCGAGCACCTGTGGAGCGACCTGGCCGAGCGCCGCTCGGTCAGGGGCGCCAGCACGAGCGACCCGCTGATGGCCGTGCTCGGCACACCGTGGGCGCTGATCAGGGCCACTCTGAGCACCGTGCTGATCACTCCGCTGGCCGCGCTGTTCGCCACATGCGTCTGGGGCGGGCTGCGCTTCGCCGCCGGCATGGGCACGGACGAGGCGGCCTCCTTCGGGGCGGCGGCATTCGTCGCGGGCCTTTTCGTGCTGCCCGGCGGGGGAGCGCCGCGCAAGGCCGTGGCGCGCACGCTCACTGCCGTGATCCGCAGCCCGGGCGCGGGTATGGTGGCGACGATCATCGTGGGCACCGTGGCGTTCTTCGTGGTGGTGACCGCGATGTCCGCCGTCCCGTCCTGGATCCCCTGGCAGCCGCCCTCGCACGCCATCAACGCGCTGAGCGAGCAGGCCAGGAGCACCGCGACCGGGCTCATCGGCGGCCTGGTCGAAGACCTGCTGAACAACCTCGGCCTGGGATTCCTGGCCTTCTGGAGATGATGAGCACGCCCTGACCCCACGGCCGGGCCGGCCGGAAGGAGTGGCATGAGCACCACTGATCGGCTCGGGCCGTACCACCTGCTGTCGCGGCTCGGCGCGGGCGGTTTCGGCGAGGTCCATCTGGCGCTCGACCGCGAGGGCCACACGGTGGCGGTCAAGGTGCTGCACCCGCACGTCGCGGCGGACGAGGCGGCGCTCGCCCGGCTCGCCCGCGAGGTCGAGACCATGCGCAGAGTGCGCGGGCCGCACCTGGCCGAGGTGCTCGACGCCGAGCTCACCGGCCCACGCCCCTACCTGGTCACGCGGTACGTCCAGGGCCGTTCGCTCGGCGCGGTGCTCGCCGAGGGCGGGGCGCTGCGCGGCGACGACCTGACCCGGCTGGCGCGCGGGCTGGCCGAGGCGCTGGCCGCCATCCACGCGGCCGGGGTCGTCCACCGCGACCTGAAGCCGGCCAACGTCATCATCGCCGACGGCGAGCCGTACGTGATCGACTTCGGCATCGCCTGCGCGCTCGACTCGGCCTCGGTGACCGCCTCGGGCGCCGTGCTCGGCACTCCCGGCTATCTCGCCCCCGAGGTCCTGGAGGGCGGGGAGGCGAGCTTCGCCGCGGACGTGTTCGCCTTCGGCGCCACGATGGCCTACGCCTCCTCCGGCCGTCAGCCGTACGGGACCGGGCCGCCGCCCGCGGTGGCCTACCGCGTCGTCCACCACGAGCCCGACCTCGCCGAGGTGCCGTCCTGGCTGGCCGCGCTGCTCGCCGACTGCCTGCGGCGCGACCCGGCGGCCCGGCCCGCCGCGGCCGAGCTGTGCGCGCGGCTCGGCACCGCGGCACCGGTGGTGCAGATCCCGGCGCAGCGCCGGCGCCGTGACGCCTCCCCCGAGCCGCCCACCCAGGCGTTGCGGGCGCGCAGCCGCGAGGACGCCGGCGCGGTGGCCGACCCACGGGTGCGCCACCGCGACACGGTGCGCCGCCGCTGGGTCGCCGGGTCCGGCATCGTGTCCGGGCTGGTCGCCGCGGCCGTCCACCGGTACCTGCCCGACATGTCGCTGCTGGTGCTCGCCGCCTACGGCGTCGGCGTGCTGGGCGACGCGGCGGCGGGCGTGGTCGCGCGTGCGCGGTCACGGGTGGTGTTCGACCTGGTCAGCGCGGGGGCTACCGTCGGGTTGTACGCCGCGCTCATCGCGTTCTTCAGCCCGCTCACTCTGCTGCTCGCCCTCGGCACGGTGCTGTTCGTCCTGCTGCTGGTGACCTTCGCGGGGTGACCCCGCCGCCGCGGCCGAGGGCACTGGAATATAGTTCGGTAGGGTGGGAAGGTCACGGTGTGCGGGGCCCCGGAGGGCGCACCCTGCGGGTATGCCGCTAAGCTACTCGTGAGTAACAAACTCTGGGTACAGTGAGGGAGGACGTGGGATGGGTTTCCGGACCTGGAGATCGTCCCGGGCCACCCGACGTCATCGCGTCCCGAGGCGCGTGGCAGTCTGAGTGCCGCTCCGGTGCCGGTCACCGGAGCGGTGTGTACGACGTGTGCGTACCCCGCGCGCACGTGCCGATCAGTCGGCGCCGGCCCAGCGATGCGCCGGCGCCAGTGAAACGGGAGGTCGGCCACCGGCCATGAACATCGTCGTCTGCGTGAAGCAGGTCCCCGATACGGCGACCGAGCGCAAGCTGAGCAGCAAGGACAACACGCTCGACCGTGACGCCGCCGACGGAGTCATCAACGAGCTGTGCGAGTACGCGGTAGAAGAGGCACTGAAGATCAAGGAAGCGCACGGCGGCGAGGTGACCGTGCTCACGATGGGCCCGGCCAAGGCCACCGACACGATCCGCAAGGCCCTCGCCATGGGCGCCGACAAGGCCGTCCACCTGGTCGACGACGCCCTGCACGGCTCGGACGCCCTCGGCACCTCCCACGCGCTGGCCCAGACGCTGAAGAAGATCGGCTTCGACCTGGTCATCCTCGGCTCGGAGTCCACCGACGCGCGCACCGGCGTACTGGCCGCCATGCTCGCCGAGCGCCTCGGCACTCCGCAGCTCACGCTCGCGCGCAAGGTCGACATCGACGGGTCCGCCATCTCCATCGAGCGGGTCACCGACTACGGCTACGACAAGGTCACCGCCACGCTGCCCGCCGTCGTCTCGGTCGTCGAGAAGATCAACGAGCCGCGGTACCCGTCGTTCAAGGGCATCATGGCCGCGAAGAAGAAGCCGGTGCAGACCTTCGGCGTCGCCGACGCCGAGATCGACACCGCGCAGGTCGGGCTGGCGAGTTCCTGGAGCGAGGTGACGGAGTTCGCCGTCGCCCCGCCGCGCGCGGCCGGCACCATCGTCAAGGACGAGGGCGACGGCGGCGCCAAGGCCGCCGAGTTCCTCGCGTCGAAGAAGTTCATCTGAGGGGCGACCGATGGCTGAAGTTCTGGTTCTCGTCGAGCACGTCGACGGAGAGATCAAGAAGGTCACCCTGGAGCTGCTGACGCTCGCGCGCAGGCTCGGCTCCCCGTCGGCGGCCTGGGCCGGCCCCGGGTTCACCCCGGCCGCCGCGGCCAAGCTCACCGAGTACGGCGCCGACAAGATCTACGTCGCCGACGCCGAGGAGATCACCGACTACGTCGTGGCGCCCAAGGCGGGCTTCCTCGCCCAGCTCGTCGCCTCCGCCGCCCCCGCGGGCGTCCTGGTGGCCGCGACCGCCGAGGGCAAGGAGGTCGCCGGCCGCCTGGCGATCAAGACCGACTCCGGCGTCATCACCGACGCGGTGGGCATCGCGGACGGCTTCGCCGCCGAGCAGTCCATCTTCGGCGGCGGGGTCAACGTCCGCTCGCGGGTGAGCAGGGGCATCCCGATCATCACCGTGCGCCCCAACTCCACCACCCCCGAGCCGTCGCCCGGCGCCGGCGCCGAGGAGCGGGTCACGGTGGCGCTGTCCGACGCCGACAAGGCCGCCAAGGTCGTCGAGCGGGTCAAGCAGGAGAAGGGCGCCCGTCCCGAGCTCACCGAGGCCGCCATCGTGGTCTCCGGTGGCCGCGGCGTCGGCTCGGCGGAGAACTTCTCGGTCATCGAGAAGCTCGCCGACGCCCTCGGCGCCGCGGTCGGCGCCTCGCGCGCCGCGACCGACGCCGGGTGGTACCCGCACCAGTTCCAGGTCGGCCAGACCGGCAAGACCGTCGCGCCGCAGCTCTACATCGCGGCCGGCATCTCCGGCGCCATCCAGCACCGGGCCGGCATGCAGACCGCCAAGACGATCGTCGCGATCAACAAGGACCCCGAGGCGCCGATCTTCGAACTGGCCGACTTCGGCATCGTGGGCGATCTCCACCAGATCGTCCCCCAACTCACCGAAGAAGTAGAAAAGCGCAAGTAGCACCAACGCGATCGAGCAGGATGGGCGTCGCACCCTCGGCGATTCGGCCGAGGACGCGGCGCCCTCCTTCGTCTTCCGGCGAGTCCATCGAACAGCGCTGGCCGGCCTCGGCGGGCGGTTTAGCCATCCCTTGTCCGCTTAGCTCTCCGTGAGATGTACGACACCGGCCATGATGAAGCTCTGCGAGGGCGTTGAGAACACGGCCAAATGGGTGGTGGCGGGATGACTCACGATGTGACGGGGCGAGGGGCGCTGGAGGCGGCGGTCGCGGATGCCGGCCTTGCCGTGTGGGAGTTCGACGAGGCTCGGGCCTGGCTGGAGCGGGCGCGGCACGGACCGATGGAGCCGCTGGCGGCGGAGGTCTGGGTGATCGACCCCGCCTTCACCCATGTGTTGCTCGTCAGGCATCGCCGGCGTGGATGGGTACCGCCCGGCGGCGAGGTGGAGCCGGGCGAGACACCCCGGGCCGCCGCGTCGCGTGAGCTGGCTGAGGAGACCGGCCTGCGCGCCGAGTTGCTGCCGGCGCCGGCGGCGGTGTCCGTGCGTTCCTACCATCCGGACTGGTCGCCGACACTGGGCCTGTCGTACGCCGCGATCATCGGCCGTGACCTTCCGCTCGCTGGGGAGAGTGGTCAACCGCCGCGATGGTTCGCGCTCGAAGACGAGTGGGAGAGCGTCTTCCCGGAGGACCGCGACCGCATCCAGGCGTACGTCCGCAGCCTGGCGACCGAGCGCACGGGCGAGGCGCGCTGAGCCGTACCCCGGAATGATCTTGCCGATCTGAGTGAGGGCATTGTCCGGCGGCATCAGGGGAAGGCCGCCTTGGAGGTCGACCGGTGCCGGTATCAGGCCGCGCTGCACCGTGACTTCGGTTCGTCTCTGAACCCGACGCCCGCCGCCTCTCTGAAGGCGGCGGGCGTTTCGCCGTCAGGCGACCAGTTCCAGGGGCTCGGGGGCCGGGGTGCGCAGGGGGGTGGGCTGGAGGGTGGTGGCGTCCAGGCGGGGCTGCGTGCGGGGGAGGAAGCGGGCCGCCACCGCGATCAGGACGCCGAGGACGATGGCGATGCCGAGGGCGAGGCGCAGCGTGGTGGCGTGGGACACGAAGCCGATCACGACCGGGCCGAGGAGCAGGCCGGCGTACCCCATCGCGCCGGTCTGGGCGATCGCCGGGCCGGGGGTGGGAGTGGCGGTGCCCGCGAGCGAGAGCGCGATCGGGGAGATCGCGGCGACGGTGAGCCCGACGAGCGCCATCCCGGCGACGGCGACCACCGGCGAGGAGGTCGTGATCACCACGGTGAACGCGACCGCCGTGCCGAGGCCGGAGGCGGCGATCAGGCGGCGGGTGCCGAGGCTCGCACGCAGCCGGTCACCGATGAGCCGGGCGATCAGCATGCCGGCCTCGAAGATCGGGTAGCCGAGGGCGGCGACCGCCTCGGGCGCGCCGATGACGTTGCGCAGGAACAGCCCGTTCCAGTCGGCGACGGCGCCCTCGACCATGAACGCGCCGAACGCGATCGCGCCGAGCAGGTAGACCAAGCGCGGCATCCGTGCCCGGGTACTGCCACGGCGGGAGGCAGCGGAGTTCGCGGAGCTCGTGGAAGCCGTGGAACCGGCGGAGGCGGAACCCAGCGGGTTGCCGGAGTTCGCGGAGTTCCTCCTGGAACCGGTCTTCCTAGAGGCCGGGCGTACGACGGTGCCCACGGCGACGTCCGCCTGCCCCGCCGGCAGGTCCACGGCGGGGGTTCCGTCCGGGAGGAAGCCGCGGCTGAGCAGGTAGGCGACCGGTGCCGAGACGACCGCGACCGCGACCAGGTTGGCCGTGAACGGCACCTCGAGGAAGATCGCGAGGGTGCCGAGCAGGCCGGCCGAGCCGGCGCCCACGCACCACCCGGCGTGCATGCCGTTCATCAGCGGACGCCCGTACGCCTGCTCGACCGTGGAGCCCTGCGCGTTCATCGCGACGTCCACCGCGCCGAAAGCCATGCCGAACAGCGCGGTCGCGGCGACCAGCCATGGCAGGGAGGGCGCGAAGGCCACCCCGGCGAGCGTCGCCGCGCTGAGCGGGGCGCCGACCCGCAGGACGGCACGGCTGCCCACCCGTGCCATCACGCCACGCATGGACTGCATGGTCACCAGGGCTCCGAGCCCCCACGCGAGGAGGGCGACGCCGACCGAGGCCTCGGAGATGCCGAGTTTCTCGGCCAGCGCGGGGATCCGCACGGTGAACGTGCCGCACATCAGGCCGGCGAGGACGAAGGTGAGGATCGCCCGGGAGCGGGCCACCCTCAGAACGGGGGTCATCACAGTTTCCTTTTCACGTACGTGTCCACAGGTGGGGACGGGTTGCGCGGACGAGCGCCGGCCCGGCCTCGGGTGCGACGGGTGTCGCCGGGGGGCAGGAGGCAGGCAGGGCGGATGTCCGTGATCGAATGAATGCCGACGGGCCAGAGCGCTGCGGCGACTCCCATGCCGCCGACAGGCGGAAGACCGCGAGGGCGGACGGGAGGCAGGGGGAAACGGCGCGCGGCCACGCGGAAAAGGCCCTGTCCCGGGATCAGCAGGGAAGGGCGCCTACAAGGTGACGGATCGGGTCATAAAGGGTGCGGTGCGATGATCATGGGCTTGGCAGCAGGGCCAGGAGGCGCTGGTGCAGCTCCTCGTACTGCGACTCGTCGTAGATCTCGGGGTCGTGGGTCGCCACGTCCCACAGCCCTTCGCAGGCGAGGCGGACGATCTGCGCCGCCATCGGGTCGGCCTCGGCCTCCATGCCCGCGCGGTGCCAGCGGCACATGGCCTCGCGCAGCGGGGCGAGCAGCTGCGGGTCGCCGGCCGCGCCGGTGACCACCGCCCAGCGCCGCAGGCGCCCGGAGCGGACGGCCGCCAGGGTCGCCGCGAGGTAGGACCGGGTGTAGGAGCTCTCGTCCTGGGCGGCGACCAGCTCGTCGAAGTCGGCGATGAGCCGCTCGATCAGGGCCTTGATCAGGGCTTCTTTGGTGGCGAAGTGGTAGAGAAGACCGCCCTTGCTCACGCCGGCCCGCTCCGCCACGGCGGCCAGGGTGAGGCACCCGGCGCCCTGGTCGGCCAGCAGGCTTTCCGCCGCGTTCAAAAGCTCGTCTTTCCGCACGACCGTTACTATACCGGCTGGACGGTACAGCGCGCGAACTGGGTTACGCTGGAGTACGCCATGGCTTACCTAGACCACGCGGCGACCACGCCGATGCTCCCCGAGGCCATCGAGGCGATGACGGCGCAGCTCGCCCGCGTCGGCAACGCCTCGTCCCTGCACGCGGCCGGCCGCCGCACCCGACGGGTCGTCGAGGAGTCGCGCGAGACGATCGCCGGCGCGCTCGGCGCGCGACCCAGCGAGGTCGTGTTCACCTCCGGCGGCACCGAGGCCGACAACCTCGCCGTCAAGGGCCTCTTCTGGGCGCGCCGCGCCTCCCATGGCGCCGACCGCGTCCTGATCAGCGCCGTGGAGCACCACGCCGCCCTCGACCCGGCCCACTGGCTGGCCGAGCACCAGGGCGCCTCCGTGGAGCCGCTGGCCGTCGACGAGTACGGCCGCGTCCACCCCGAGACCCTGCGCGCCGCCATCGAGGAGGCCCCCGAGCGGGTGGCCCTGGTCAGCGTGATGTGGGCCAACAACGAGGTCGGCACCGTTCAGCCGATCCGCGAGCTGGTGGAGATCGCCCACGAGTACGGCATTCCGTTCCACACCGACGCCGTCCAGGCGGTGGGACAGTTGCCGGTGTCGTTCTCCGGGTCCGGCGTGGACGCGATGACCATCTCCGGGCACAAGGTCGGCGGCCCGGTCGGGTCCGGCGCCCTGCTGCTCGCCCGCGGGGTGGACCCGGTGCCGGTGCTGCACGGCGGAGGCCAGGAGCGTGACGTCCGCTCCGGCACCCTGGACGCCGCGTCGATCGCCGGGTTCGCGACCGCCGTACGGGTCGCCGTCGAGCGCCAGGAGGCCGAGGCCGCCCGGCTGCGCGCTCTGCGCGACGAACTGATCGCCAGGGTCCGCGAGGCCGTGCCGGACGTCGTGCTCAACGGGCACCCCGACGAGCGGCTGCCGGGCAACGCCCACTTCTCCTTCCCCGGGTGCGAGGGCGACGCCCTGCTGATGCTGCTGGACGCCAAGGGAGTCGAGTGCTCGACCGGCTCGGCCTGCTCCGCCGGAGTCGCCCAGCCCTCGCACGTGCTGCTCGCCATGGGCGCGGACGCCGTACGGGCGCGCGGCTCCCTGCGATTCTCGCTCGGCCACACCTCCACCGAGGCCGACGTGGACGAGCTGGCCCGCGTCGTCGCCCCCGTCGTCGAACGCGCCCGCCGCGCCGGCATCACCGGTTGACGAAGAAGAGGATCAGGCCTGCGGTCGGCACGATATGCCCGGAGATCGTCGCGCTGGTCTTGGCGCCGAGAACCGCCTGGGTGCCATGGCCTTGCCAGCTCGTACCGCCGGGAAATTCATCGCCCGAGGAGCTTCGGCGCGGCGCGTGACCGCCGCTGCCGTTCGGGCCGGAGGTACGTGGGGAAGATCAGAGGTACTTGGGGAAGAGGTCGCCGGTCGGCCATGTGGCGACGCCGTTCCACGCGGTGTTCATCCGGGAGCTGAGCACGTCGTAGTCCAGGGTGCCGCTTTCCTCGCGCTGGTCGAAGACGGCCGCGTAGGTGAAGCCCTTCTGTAGCCGGGCCAGGTAGCTGTAGGTGCCGGGCAGGCTGCCGCTGTGCCAGGTGTTGAGGTGGCCGGTCACCTGGCGTACGTACCAGCCGCACCCGTACCAGGAGCCGTCCGCGCTGACGCCGATCTCCGGCTTGGCGAAGGCCCGGGTGATCGAGGTGGCGTTCAGCACCGGGCCGGCGGCGTCGAAGATCCGGGCCCATCTGACCAGGTCGACCGACGAGGCCAGCCAGCCGCCGTTGGCGTCGTGGTTTCCCATGTTGAAGCCGCCGTACGGCGCCGGCACGATGGTGCCCGAGTCGTCCAGCACGGTCTTGGAGGTGTACTGCGAGTAGTACGGCACCTCGCCCGCCGCGGCCTGCGACCTCAGGCCACGGCCGAGCCGCATGCGGGTGACGCCGGCCGGAGCGAGCAGCTTCTGCTTCACGTACGACTCGTAGCTCTGTCCCGACACCTTCTCGATGACCAGGCCGAGCAGCAGGTAGCCGTAGTTGCTGTAGGCCATCCGGGCGCCCGGCGCGAAGTCCAGCGGTCGGCCGCCGGCGTAGGCGACGATGTCGCTCTTGCCGATCGGCAGCGACATGCCGAGCTTGGCGGCGATGGTCCGATCGGCCATCAGGTAGTCGCCGGAGATGTCGCGGTCCCAGCCGCCGGTGTGCTGCATCAGGCGCCACAGGGTGACGTCCTTCAGCCGCGGGTCGGTCGTGGTCGGCAGGCCGAGCAGCTCGGCCACCTTCGCCCCGAGCGACACCTTGCCGTCCTGGGCCAGCCGCAGGACCGCCGCGGCGGTGATGTTCTTGCTGAGACTCGCGATCCGGAACAGCGAGGTCGGCTGCACGGCCGGGACGGTCGTGTCGCTGCTGTAGCGGTATCCCCGGGCCAGGACGAGCTTGCCGTTCTTGACGGCGGCGAGCTGGGCGCAGGGGATGTTCCGCTCTTTGATGTAGGTCTTCATCACGGTGTCGAGCGCGGCCAGCTGCGAGGGCGCGGTGCCCGTGGCCGTGAGGGTGGGCGCTCCCGCCGCGTACGCCGGCGATCCGGACAGCGCGATCGCGGGCACCAGCCCGGCGCTCACCTTGAACACTTCACGCCGACTGAGCGTCACTTTCGTCCCCCGAGTACCTTTGGTAACTTTTGCGCGATCTTATCCATCCAGCACGCGGGGAGGCAGGTATTTCGGCAATTCGGTCCACGTGGTTCTCGGCCTGCGCCGGAACGATGGCCGTCGCGCGGGACGGATCTCGGCGCTCTCCCCGCATTCCGGCGGTCGGCCCGTGCGCCGGTCGCGCGGGTCCGCAGGACCGAGCGGCGCCGCCTTCATCCCGCACGGGGGTCGTCCCTCTTCCTCGCCACCAAAGCGGGCGGAGAATTATGGACGGCCGTTATCATTCGCTCATCGCGCCTTTATGAATACGTGCCGTGATGATTATCGTCGAGCGTGAATCAATACCCATTGATCAGTAGTTCCGGCCGCGAACTTGAGATAACCTGCAAGGCTCTGTTGATCACGGATGACGATGAACAGGTGGGACTTGCAGGATGAGCACGCATATCCAGGAGCTGGCGCAGCGATCGCCCAACTTCGGCTTTCTGCTGCCGCATGAACCGATGCTCGTCCTGGACGGCGTCTCCGCCGAGTCGCACGTGCACACCGACCCCGACGCCGCGATGTACAAGGCGCGGCGGTTCACCGAGATCCTGGCCAAGATGCTGGTCCGGCTCACCAACACCTCCGTCCGGCAGGACGACCAGAAGGGCCGCGTCCACGCGCTGAGCCGGGCCGGCGTGCTGGTCCCGGAGATCCGCCAGGCGTTCGACCAGGTACGGGCCTCCGGCAACCGGGCCGTGCACACCCACTACGGGGACGTCCGCGCCGCGCTCAACTGCGTGAAGCTCTGCTTCGAGCTCGGGCTCTGGTTCCACCGGTCGCTGCGGCCCGGCGACCAGCGCACCTTCGCGTTCGTGCCGCCCGCCGACCCGGAGGCGACCCAGGCGGGGAACGCGGCCGAGCAGGCCCAGCTCGACCAGCTCCGCGCCGAGCTGGCCGCCCACCGCGAACGGCTGGCCGAGGCCCTGGTCACCCGGGACGAGAAGGCCACCCTGCTGGAGGCCGAGGCTCAGGCGCGCATCGAGGCCCAGCACCAGCTTCAGCGGGCGACCGCCGACCGCGATCGGTTGCAGACCCTGGTCGAGGAGCTGAACGCGCGCCTGACCGAGATGGAGGACGCGTTCACCCGCAGCCTCACCAGGATCAAGAAGCCATCCGCCGCCGAGCGGGACAACCTCATCGCGCGGGCCGTGCACGTGGCCCGGCAGCCGCGCACCGAGCGGGAGGTCCGCGAGGAGGTCGACCGGATGCTCCGCGCCGCCGGCTGGCAGGTGCAGGACGCCGACCGGGTGAACCTGTTCGCCGGCGACGGGGTGGCCGTCCGCGAGGCGTACACCGCCAGCGGCCCGGCCGACTACCTGCTGTACGCCGACCGCAAGCTGGTCGGCGTCGTGGAGGCCAAACGCGAGGGGACGGCGCTGCGCGCGGTGGAGCGGCAGTCCGCCCGCTACGCCGAGAGGCTGACCGCGTCCCAGCAGATGCAGGCGTGGCGGATGCCGCTGCCGTTCCGGTACGAGACCACGGCGACCGAGACCCACTTCACCAACACTCTCGACCCCACCCCCCGCTCCCGCGAGGTGTTCTCCTTCCACCGCCCCGAGACGCTGGCCCGGTGGATGCGTGCGGCCGAGGAGGACGAGTCGGCGCAGACCTTCCGCGCCAAGCTGCACCGCGGCCTGCCGGAGCTGTCGGAGAGGGGGCTGCGCCCGGCGCAGGTGCGTGCCGTACAGGGACTGGAGGCGGCGCTCGCCCGCAACGAGCCGCGTTCGCTGATCCAGATGGCGACCGGGGCGGGCAAGACCTACACCGCGGTCACCTCGTCCTACCGGCTGCTCCGGCACGCCGGGGCACAGCGTGTCCTGTTCCTGGTGGACCGGAACAACCTGGGCAAGCAGGCGCTCACCGAGTTCACCAACTACGTCACGCCCGACGACGGCCGCAAGTTCAGCGACCTGTACAACGTGCAGCGGCTCGCGGGCGCCGACATGCTCGACTCCTCCAAGGTCGTGATCTGCACGGTCCAGCGGCTCTACGCCATGCTCAAGGGCAAGGAGATCCCCTCCGCAGACACCGAGGACGAGGCGCTCGACTCCTACGACATCGAAGAAGCGGTCGGTGTCGAGTACAACCCGAAGATCCCGCCGGAGACCTTCGACCTGATCATCGTGGACGAGTGCCACCGGTCCATCTACGGTCTGTGGCGCGCGGTCATCGAGTACTTCGACGCGTTCGTCGTGGGCCTGACCGCGACCCCGGTCGCGCAGACCTTTGGCTTCTTCCATCAGAACCTGGTGAGCGAGTACACCTACACCGAGGCGGTCGCCGACGGGGTCAACGTCGACTTCAACGTCTTCCGGATCCGCACCGAGATCGGCGAGCAGGGCGCGGTCATCCCCGAGGGCATCGTCGTGCCCAAGCTGGACCGCAAGACCCGGGCGCAGCGGTACGAGGAGCTGGACGACGACTTCACCTACACCGGCCGCCAGCTCGGCCGGAAGGTGGTGAGCAAGGGCCAGCTCAAGCTGGTCCTGGAGACGTTCCGCGACCGGCTGTTCACCGAGATCTTCCCTCGCGAGCCGGGGCAGCCCGAGCGGAAGTACGTGCCCAAGACGCTGATCTTCGCGGTGGACGAGAACCACGCCGAGGAGATCGTCGCCATGGTCCGCCAGATCTTCGACCAGGACAACGACTTCTGCCAGAAGATCACCTACACGGCGAGGAACCCGGACAAGCTCATCGCGGCCTTCCGCAACAACCCGGAGTTACGCATCGCGGTCACCGTCAACATGATCGCCACGGGCACCGACATCAAGCCCCTGGAGTGCGTCTTCTTCCTCAACGAGGTGAAGAGCTGGGCGATGTTCGAGCAGATGAAGGGACGCGGCGCCCGCAGCATCGACCCCGACGAGCTGCACTCCGTCACCCCCGACGTCGCCGCCAAAGACCGGTTCGTACTGGTCGATGCGGTCGGCGTCACCGACTCCGAGCGGGTGGACGCCTCCCCGCTGGAGAAGCACACCGAACGGCAGATCAGCCTGGAACGGCTGCTCAAGAAGGCCGGCACGCTCAGCCTGACCCTGGACGAGACCTCGACCCTGGCCTCCCGGCTCGCCCGGCTCAACAAGCAGATCACCCCCGAGGAACGCGCGGAGCTGGAACGGCTCGCCGCCCGGCCAATGACCGAGGTGGTGCGCAGCCTGGCTCGCTGCAACGACCCCGACGTGCTGGACGAGGCCCGGCGGACCGGCAAGGGCTGGGAACGCCGGCTGGTGGAACAGGCCGTCGAACCGCTGGCCGACCCGGAGCTCCGGCAGCGGCTGCTCGACATCCGTCGCGCACACGACGTCGTATACGACGAGGTCAACCCGGACAACCTGCTCGAAGCGCGCGGTGTGGACCGGGGTGAGACCGCTGAACGCGTCGTCACCTCCTGGGCCGATTACGTCAAGGAGCACCGGGACGAGCTGACCGCGCTGGAGATCGCCTACCGCAGCGGCACCGCCGGGCGCGAGGTCTACCGGCAGCTCAAGGAACTCACCTCCCGGCTGGCCCGCCCGCCCTACCAGTGGACCCCCGACCGGCTGTGGGAGGCGTACGAGCAGGTCGGCAAGGCCGCCGCCCGGCAGGGGACCCGGTACGGCGCCGGCGACCTGATCCAGCTCATCCGCTTCGAACTCGGACTCATCGACGGACAGCCCCGGCCGCACCGCAGCGTCATCGAAGAACGCTTCACCAACTGGCTCGCCCGCCAGGAACAGGCCGGCGTCCGCTTCAGCCCCGACCAGGTCTGGTGGCTGGAACAGATCCGCGACGTGGTCGCGGGTAGCGCCGTCTTCGACCACGAAGACCTGGACAAGGCCCCCTTCACCGAACGCGGCGGCACCGACGGCTTCCTCTACGCCTTCGGCGACGACCGCGCCGAATCCCTCCTCGACGACCTGAACAGGAACCTCACCGCATGACCGACCTTCCCTCCGGCTGGGAACGTGTACCCCTAGGTGACCTTGGCACTTGGTACGGCGGAGGAACACCGTCAAAGGCCCGTGCGGACTTCTGGGATAACGGATCGGTTCCCTGGCTATCGCCAAAGGACATGGGGACGGACGTCATATTGAAGACGCAGGATCACATCACCGAAGTCGCAGTGGAAAGCTCTGCAGTTCGACTTGTGCCTGCTGGCTCAGTTGCCATCGTCGTCCGCTCGGGAATTCTGGAACGCAAGCTTCCAATCGGACTCGTCCCCTTCGCGACCACTCTCAATCAGGACATGAAAGCGGTGGTTCCCCTCGGCGGAATCGACCCTCGTTGGATTGCGTGGGGGCTTCGCTCCCTAGAGGGGAACATTTTGCGGGACTGCCGAAAAGCTGGAACCACAGTTGCATCCATAGAGGCCTCCCGCCTGATGGAATTACTGTTCCCAGTTCCCCCTCTTGCGGAGCAGCACAGAATCATCGCAGCTATCGAAGGGTGCTTATCTCATTTAGATAAAGGGGAGAAGTCTCTTGATGCCGTGAGTGGCAAGATGGAAATGTATTTTGCGTCGCTACTGCAATCCGCAGTCACGGGAGGATTGTCGAGTCGGGATGGGACCGACGGATCTGTAGTGGACCTCATTTCGAGATCTAAGACCCTTCTGGGTGGTGAAAGGTCGCGTGACGATAGCAATCGTCGAGACCTGCCGTCGGCAGCAAAAGAGGTTTTGGCGCCTGTCGACCTTCCAGAAAGTTGGCGGTGGGTGCAATGGAGGGAGCTGGGAAGAACTCTAAATGGGGTGGCCTTCCCGTCGGCGGACTACGCCTCCAAGGGGATTCGTCTCATCCGCCCAGGAAATCTACACTCGTCCGGGCGTCTGGAATGGTCGTCATCGAACACGCGGTACCTTCCAGTCGAGTATATGAAGAAGCGTGAAGCGTATTTAATCCGAGGGCAAGCGCTCGTGATGAATTTGACTGCCCAGTCCCTTAAGGACCAGTTCCTAGGGCGTGTTTGTCTGACCGGGGCTGGCGAAGAGGCCCTTTTGAATCAACGGCTGGCGAGGCTCACTCCTGTTGCGGCAAATATTGAATACGTGTGGCTGGTATTTCGATCGCCCATCTTTCGGCGGTTCGTAGATCGGCTTAATGGCGGCAGTCTGATACAGCATATTCACAGCTGGCAGATAGATCGTTTCCTGGTGCCGTTGCCCCCGCTTTCCGAACAGGAGCGAATTGTTGCTACTGTGAAAGAAGGGCTTTCGTTAATGGTGCGGATGGCTGGAGTTGTGCTTCGGTCCAAGGTTCGCATCATGCATCTCCGTAGGGCTCTACTGGCAGACGCCATTTCGGGTCATTTGATTGCGCAAAATCCGCAGGATGAGCCTGCTTCGATGCTGCTGGAGCAGATTAAGACGGAGCGGGGTGCCGTGCGGGTTGCTAACCGCCAGGGCAGCCGTACCAGGCAGAAATCAATCGAGGGAAAGCGCAGTAGTCGTGCGAAATGTGATGAAACATCAGAACAGGGGACATTGATTTGAGTGCGGTGGACACGCGACGGTTGGTCGCGAAGCTGTGGAACTACTGTGATGTCCTTCGCGATGACGGTGTGTCCACGATCGACTATGTAGAGCAGCTCACCTATTTGCTCTTTTTGAAGATGGCGCATGAGCGGGCCAATCGGCGGCTGAATCCGGATACGGCGTTGGCTGGGGTGGCGGCTCGGTGGCAGGCGTTGCTTGATCTGGAAGGCCCGAAACTGGAGTCGGCTTATCGGGAGACGTTGGAGCAGCTCGGCAAACAGCCTGGAACGCTCGGCGTGATCTTCCGGAAGGCGCAGAATCGGATTCAGGATCCGGCGAAGCTCAAGCGGCTGATCGTCGATCTGATCGGCAAGGAGAACTGGTCGAGCCAGGGGTCCGACGTCAAGGGGGACGCCTACGAGGAACTGCTCGCGAAGGGGGCCGAGGACGTCAAGACCGGGGCCGGGCAGTACTTCACCCCGCGTGCGCTGATCTCGGCCATGGTCGACTGCCTCCAGCCGGGGCCGGACGACACGATCGCCGACCCGGCCTGTGGCACCGGAGGCTTCCTACTGGCGGCGCACGAGTACATCGTCGATCGCTACGGTTCCAGCCTCACCCCCGAGCAGCGCGACCGGCTCGCCCTCGGTGGGATCAGCGGTACCGAGCTGGTGGACGGCACCGCGCGGCTTGCCGCGATGAACATGATCGTGCACGGCATCGGCAAGCCCAATGGGCCGTCGCTGATCGACGTCCGGGACGCGCTGGCCGAGCCGCCGGCCCGGCACCCGAGCGTCGTACTGGCCAATCCGCCGTTCGGCAAGAAGTCCTCGATCACGGTGATCGGCGAGGACGGCCGGGCGGACCGTGAGGCGATCTCGTACACCCGCAACGACTTCTGGACCACCACGACCAACAAGCAGCTCAACTTCGTCCAGCACATCGCCTCGATGCTCGCCATCCCCGGCCGGGCCGGGGTGGTCGTCCCGGACAACGTGCTGTTCGAGGGCGGGGCCGGCGAGACCGTACGGCGGCGGCTGCTCAAGCAGTTCGACGTGCACACGCTGCTGCGGCTGCCGACCGGCATCTTCTACGCCGGCGGGGTCAAGGCCAACGTGCTGTTCTTCGACAAGAAGGAAGCCCGTCCCGGCGAGGCGTGGACGGAAACGCTGTGGGTCTATGACTTCCGCGTCGGCCAGCACTTCACGTTGAAGCAGAACCCGCTCCGCCGCGACCATCTGGACGATTTCGTCAAGTGCTACCGGCCGGGGGAGCCGCACAAGCACCGGGTCGAGACCGAGCGGTTCCGGCCGTTCGCCTACGAGGAGCTGATCGCGCGGGACAAGGTCAACCTCGACATCAGTTGGCTGAAGGACCCCTCGCTGGAGGACGCCGACTCGCTGCTGCCGCCCGAGGTGATCGCCCAGGAGATCGTGGAGGACCTGGAGGCCGCGCTCAGCGAGTTCGCCGCCATCGCTGAGGCGCTCCAGCAGGCGAAGGCCAGGTCCGCCGACGCGTAGACATTTCTGGTGAGGTGCAGGAGGGGGGGACTCCAGCGCGTCAGCGCTGGAGTCCCGCACCTGGTCCGGCAAGGGCTTCCGCCCACACCGGAGGACGAGTCCGTACGTCAGGCGCGTTGCGGAGGAGGCGTGGCGGCCAGGAGTTCGCGGAACTCGGTGACGGCGGGACGGGTGCGCTGGTCGTGGGGGACGGCACGGATTATCAGGTTGGCGGTTTCGAGGATGTGGTGAGTGCGGTAGGCGGGGCTGACCGCGTCTATCGTCGCCGACGCCTGGTGTAGGCCCTCGTCGATCCCGCCTTGGGTCACGGTGCAGAGAGCGCCGTGGAGATGGACATTGGTCGGATAGACGTAGTCGCGGGTGAGCTCCAGCACCTTCTCCCGCGCGGTGCCGGCTGCGGCCTCGTCACCTACTCCGGCGCACACCCAGCTTTCCGCGAAGTGGGTTCCCTCCTGCTTCCAGAAGCCGTACCGGTCGCTGCCGCCCGTGTCGACCGCCTTGTGCAGGGCGGTCAGCGTATTGAGTGCCTCGTCGTGTCTGCCGA
Source organism: Sphaerisporangium melleum (assembly GCF_014646695.1). Taxonomy (GTDB): domain Bacteria; phylum Actinomycetota; class Actinomycetes; order Streptosporangiales; family Streptosporangiaceae; genus Sphaerisporangium; species Sphaerisporangium melleum. Next base: position 148,194 of record NZ_BMNT01000005.1, on the reverse strand, counting down.
GCATGGACAGTGCCTTGGCCTCGGTGCTCAGCAGGCTCGGGAAGGGCTTGTCACTGAGCTGTTGGGCGTCGCGGACCATGCACAGGATCGTTTCGGGGGCGCGCTGGCCGTAGAGGCCGTGGCCGGTTTCCTCGGCTCGGACGACGAGTCGCAGTTCCAGGTCTCCCGAGGCATCGGCGGCCTGGCGCGAGTTGTGCCACCAGCGGAGAGCCGCGCCGTGTGCTCCGAGCCTGCTCAGCGCGTTGGCCTGGAGCGACGCGAGCATGGCGATGATGCGCTGGAGTTCGGTCGCCTCGGCTGGGGTGGATGTCTGCGATTGGCGGCGGACCGCTGCCAGGTCGATGGACAGGTCGGCGACGACCTGGTGGCAGGGGCGGGTGCGCAGGGCGTGGAGGTGGTCGGCGCAGGCGAGTTCCCAGTCGGCGAGGTCGCGGTGCGGGTAGTCGTACGAGCGGTCGAGGAGTTCGCGGACGGGTTCGGCGGTGATGCCGAGGGTGCCGAACGTGCCGAGGGTGCCGAGTCCGGCGAGGAGGTGGAGGGCGGCTCGACGTTCCATGTCGTCGTCTCCGTTGGCATATGCGGGGTTTTCCAGGGTTCTACCCGCGTACCGCTGGGCTGATTCGGTGGCGGTTTTGAAATCGACCAGCACTTCGTACAAGGCCGCCAGGATGCCCCGGGCGTCGTACACCTGGTCCAGCCGCTGGACCATGTCCGCCGGGGGAACGCGTTCGCCGCGTTCCCATTTGGCCAGATTTGAGAAGTCGGTGTACATCATTTCCCCGGCCCGGCGCAGCCCGAGATTGCGCTTGCTCTCCCGCAGGTGCCGCATCACAGCCCCGTACAGATGCCACACCGAGGCATGCGGATCGATCGAATCCGTACTCACGGGCGCCCCCTCATACTCAAGCACGGCCCTACCTGGACCGCGCTACAGAGCTTCTATCACCTCTTATTACTTTCCGTGGTCTTATTATTACGTAAGGTATTGGTGGGTGTGCTGGGTTCGGCCGAGATCTCCTTGTGAGCGTCCGACAAGAATGTGCCGAGAGGCAGGCCAACGACCATGGTCGCGGTCGAAGCCGAGCAGGTGCGGGGAGGCACGGCGCGCCGGCACCTGCTCCGGGGGCACCCTCGAGAGCGGTGGTTGCGTGCTGTCTCAGTCGGCTCCCTCGATCTCCATGATTTTCTGCTTGAACAACTCCGTGGCAGACGACCTGGGATAAGTGCGCTCCAGGACGCCTTGCATGACACGCGCACGCGTGATGATGGCCGCGGCGTGGCGTTTCGCTGATACGGCGGCCGATCCGTGTACGACCGCCTCGTCGGGGTCGCCCAGGCGAGCGCACGCGGTAGCCAGATCCAGCAGTGTGATGGCCTGTCGGGTCGGCGATGCGTAGGGGGACAGGCGCTTGTACACGTTCACCGCTCGCTCGGCGTCCGCCTTGGCCTGTTGATCGTGACCCAGCCATAGGTGCGACGTGGCCGATATCGCGGCGATGCGTACCGCGTCCGCCGAGAACAGGCCGCTGGCGTGCTCTGGCTGATGGTCGGCATGCCGACGCAACTCGGTGAGGGCTTGCTCGGCGGGCATTGCCCGACCGAGGCGGGCGTAGATGCGTGTCAGTTGCCCGGTCAGTCGCACTTGCGCTGCGCTTCCAGATGGAGCGAATGCCATCCCGTGCTGGGCGGCGTAGAGCGCTTCATGAGGTCGGCCGGAGTAGAAATACATGGTGGCCTCCGCATCCCGCGCCCATGCCACGACCTCAGCACAGTCCGCTTCCATCGCGTGGTGACGGGCGTCAGCGGTGTAAGCCAGTGCGACCTGATCGGCACCTTGATCATGAGCGGCCCAGGCCAGTACCACGGACAGCCAGCCGGCGGTGACGTACAACTCCTTGCGCTGGCGCAGTGTCATACGGCGCTGCGTAAGGTCAACAACTCGCCAGCGGTCGGCGGCAGCGGACCGCCATAGCTCTTCAGCGGAGTAACAGGAGTAATTGCGGCCGTAGTCGCTGATTGCATGACGTAAGCCGTCCAAAGTACTCGATCCGATGTCGGTTCGCTCGCTCTCGCGGGTCAATTCCCGAGCAATGTGCTCGGCGTCCGCTGCCACTGGGCTGATGATCGCTGCGACGCTCCAGCGAAGAACATCTCGACGATTCGTGTTCTCACCCCCAACGGGGGAGTGGTCGATGGTGAATCCAAGCGTGACCGGGTTGGTATGGAACAGGCGGGATAGACGGTCCTGGTAGTCGTTGTCGGCTCGGCCGGTCGACTCCCAGCGCCGCCAGGTCCGCTCGTCGGTTCCACGGTTCGGAAGGCCGGCCGCTCGGGACGACCGTTCCAGTTCCTGAAGCGCTTCATTGACCGTCCACCCATGCGCCAAGCGGTACGCCTTCACAGCGTGCACTCCGCAGCACCTGATGATTTCGGCGGCGATGTCGTGCGGGGGCGAGCCCGCCAGCCGCGCCGCGATGTCCTTCGCGCATCGGCGAGTGTGTTCCACGGCACCTCCTTGCTGCGTCCTGCTCGCCACGATGCAGTGTTCTCGCCTGTCAGGGCAACCGGGCACGCGGTGTCCGGTTGCCCTGACGGCTGCCGTCCGGCCAGGCGGGCAACACCTGCCACTACCGCCGTGCCTGCGGCGAGGGCAAATTCGAAGGGGCTGGTAACCGGGGTGCACAAGGGGGTTGATGGATGTGACGGCATGCGATCGGGTCGCGGCCACCTTCAGCGTTTTCTACCGGGTGCCCCGTGCCGGCGCGGTGCGCTTGTCGGACGGCGGAGGACCGCTCGGCTTCGACATCACCGTGGCGCTCCTCCTGGACGATCTGGTGTGCCGGTATTCGTGCGACGCGATCGTGGAGACCGGCTGTTTCCTCGGTGACACGACTGAGTATCTGGCTTCGCGTTACCCCGAGTTGCCGGTGTTCGCTTGCGACATCGACGCCCGATACGCCTCGTTCACCCGGCATCGTCTCGCCGGGCACGGCAACGCCACCATCGAATGCGGCGATTCCCCGGAGATGGTGTCCGCGGTCGGCTCGCGGTATGAGCGGCCGCTGTTCTTCCTTGATGCCCACTGGGGCGCGGGCTGGCCGCTGTCGCGGGAGTTGGACGCCATCGCCGCCGGCGTGGCCGTCATCCACGACTTCGACATCGGCCACGAGCGGTTCGCCTACGACACCTACGACGGAGTCGCGCTCGGCCCGCAGATATTGGCCGGCATGCGCATTCCGCCCAAGGTCTACTTCACTCCCGATCCGGACGCCGAGTGGCCGCTTCCATGTCTGCAGATCGGTCGCCGGTCCGGCGTGGGACTGGCCGCCATCGGCATCGACAGCAGGCCTATGGAATCTCACCTGCACCTGATCAAGAGACCTTTGGAACCGGCCGCCTCGTGACCACCGCAACAGTCGACTCCTGAGGATGCCGGTCGCGGAGAGCGTGTCCCGAGTGGCATCTGGCCGCCGACCGGCCACCGAGGTCTTGGAGGCCTCCATATGACGCAGATCTATGACCTGTCCGATCCCCTCACTTTGCTGGACGGGCTGCCTTTCGTGGATGAGGGTTTCACCGCCAAGCGGTTGTTGGCCGCCGTGGCAGCCGCCCGACACGTCACCGCGGAACGCGAAGGACGAACCGGTCGAATCGGAGAACATCATGCCGAGACCTGGCTCGGGCCGTCCGGTGCTCTGCTCCTGGCCGGAGGCCAGGCCATGCCCGCGATTCCCCTCACACCCGGGAAGAAAGTACAGGTGGCAGCCAAACTGGCGGAGATCGGAGTACTTGTTCCCGCCTGGACGCAGCTCACTACCCTGCCGATCCGGTATGCCGGCCTGTACCCGGCGAACGGGGCGATCTCCGCGTCATCCCGGGCATGGCCGCAGCACATTCTGCTCGCTGAAGAGGCGTTCGCCACTCCGATCGAGTTGCGCGAGCAGGTCGTTCACGAACTGTCCCATCAGTGGCTCTACCTGCTGGAAGAGCTCTGGCGGCTGGAGTTGCCGTCCGCGCGGCGGGTCGCCCTACCGTCCGGGACCGCCGACCGCTCACCGGCCGAGGTCCTGGGGGCCGCCCATGTAGCCACCGTCCTGATCCGCCTGTACGAGGCGGCGGGCGACGCCCCGCCGGGCCGTCTGGCGAAGCTGGCGGCCTACCGAACCGGATGCCTGCATGTGCTCGACCGGATCGCCGACGACCTGACCGACCTCGGGCGTGCCGTCGCCCGTCACCTGAAGGAGGCCACATGAGCATCACCGCACTCCCCAGCAGCGACACAGCGGTGAAGCCGATGTCGCTGTGGAGGAGCCCGCTGTACATCGCCGATCTCCCCGGTGCCGCCGAGCAGAACGAGGTCCTGCGTGACCTCATCGTCAGCCGCACCACGACAGACCCCGAGGCGTCGAATTTCGGGGTGATCTCGGCGACCAAGGCCAACCAGGACATCCTGGCCTGGAGCCATCCGGCCATCGACTGGTTCAAGAGCCAGATCATGGCTGCGGTGTCCGCCCTCACCCGCGCGGTGCTCGGAGACGCGGCAAGCGAGGTCACCCAAGAAGTGATCGCCGAGGCGTGGACCGTTGTGTACGCCGAGGGTGGGAGCCTGCGCCCTCACACTCACCATGACTCGGCCTGGTCGGGGGTGTACTACGTCGAGTCGGGTGACGCAGGTGGCACGGGTGACGCCGGTTATCTGCAACTGCTCGACCCCCGTCCCGCCGCGATCGCCCGGGATGCCTCCGAGGGCACGTACCGGGTGGAACCGACGCCGGGACGGATGGTCGCCTTTCCGGGGTGGCTGCCGCATTCGGTCCAGGCGACTCTCACCGGCGGTGGCCGACGTATCTGTATCGCCTGGAACGTGGCCTACGACAAGGATTGGACGGGGATGAGATGACCTCGCTGATTGCGACGCAGAACGACGCTCCAGTCCAGTTCCTCTGGGGAACCAGGGTCATCGTGGACGCGATCAACCTGCGAGGCATCGCCCGCGACGACATGAGCCTGCCGGCAACCGGGCCGATCTGTGAGGACCTGCCTGCCCATGTCGTCCTGACCGACCAGGCCGCACTGGAGAAGGTCTTTCTGGCAAGGATGAGCGTCCTCGCCGGCACTGTCACAGGGCCTCCGGTCACAGCGGTGACCGTCCGCATCCAGGGTTGGCGGGAGGGATACGGCATTCCAGCCGCCGCCGATGCCTCCGCCTACATCGGCTGGTGCTGTCTGGCCGCGACCCCGGCCCCTTCGACCGCCGAATCCGGGTGCCTGTCGCTGGCAGACCCGCGCGCCGGCAGCGACCTGACCGCGATGCCGGGACTCCCCTGGGGTCGCCAGGTCCTCGTCAAGCCGATGGCGGGCGCTTTGACGGTCGCTCCCGGCTGGCTCACCCATTCGGTCGTTCCGATCGAGCACGGCCAGCAGCTAGTCATGGCCGTGGCCACCTGCTCCCGGTGACCCACCGGGCCTACAGAGAGAAGGAACGTACACCATGACCATGACCCAGCCCAACGAGAGAGCCGCCACCAGCCTCCGGCTGGAGGGCCCCGGTCTCGGTCTCGGCCTCGACCCGGCCGACATCGAGACCTTCATGGAAGCCACCCGCAAGGGGCTCATCGCCCCCGAGACCGCGTGCGACAAGGGGATGCAGGACAACTTCGCCCTGCGGACCGCCACCACCGTGCCGCTGACGGCGCCCCTGGCCTGACCCCGACCAGCCGAGCGGGCCCCGCAGCCGGCGGCTGCGGGGCCCGCGCATGTCTCGGCCGGCGTTCAACCCAGTCATCACAATCGGCGATCGGGTTCCACCAGTCCCAGCCGGCTCTCGATAGAGTTCTGGTCTCCGCCCGCCCTCAGCACGAAAGGCCAGAGATCCACCATGGCTGATTCGTTCGTCCACCTGCACGTTCACACTGAGTACTCGATGCTCGACGGTGCGGCGAAGATCGGCAAGCTGGCCGCGCGGGCGGCCGAGCTGGGCATGCCCGCGATCGCTATGAGCGACCACGGCAACATGTTCGGCGCCTACGAGTTCCAGAAGTCGATGAAGTCCGCCGGCGTGAAGCCGATCATTGGGATCGAGGGTTACGTCAGCCCCGAGTCCCGCCACTACAAGAAGCCGGTGTTCTGGGGCGAACCCCACCAGCGCAAGTCGGACGAGCGCACCGGGCTCGGCGGCGACGTGTCGGCCAGCGGCACCTACTTGCACAAGACCATGTGGGCCGTGAACGCCCAAGGGCTGCGCAACCTTTTCAAGATCTCTTCGCTGGCCTCCCTCGAAGGCCACATGAAGAAGTACCCGCGCATGGACGACGAGCTGTTCGAGCAGTACCACGAGGGGATCGTCGCCACCACCGGCTGCCCGTCCGGGGCGGTCCAGACCCGCCTGCGGCTCGGCCAGTACGACAAGGCGCTGGAGCACGCCGCCAAATACCAGGAGATCTTCGGCCGGGACAACTACTTCCTGGAGATCATGGACCACGGCGGAATCCCGATCGAGACCGGGGTCCGGGAAGATCTTCTCCGGATCGGCAAGGCCCTCGGCATTCCTCCCCTGGTCACCAACGACAGCCACTACGTCACCGAAGACCAGGCCACCGCCCACGACGCCCTGCTGTGCGTCGGAACGAACTCCCAGCTCAGCAACCCCGACCGGTTCCGGTTCTCCGGCAACGGCTACTACGTGCGCTCGGCAGAGGAGATGTGGGCCCTGAACCCGGGCTCCGACATGTGGGCCGAGGGCTGCAAGAACACTCTGCTGATCGCCGAGCGAGTCGAACCCTACGACGAGGTTTTCGCTCACCGCGACCTGGCTGCCAAGTTCCCGGTCCCCGAAGGGGAGACCGAGATGAGCTGGCTGCGCAAGGAAGCCCATCGCGGCGCGGTCCGCCGCTACGGCGACCCCGTGCCCGCCGACGTCATGGAGCGCATCGATTACGAGCTCGGCGTCATCGAGAGCATGGGGTTCCCCGGCTACTTCCTCGTCGTCGCCGACATCTGCCAGTACGCCCGGGACAACGGCATCTGGCTCGGCCCGGGCCGAGGGTCGGCTACCGGCTCGATGGTGGCCTACGTCACCGGGATCACCGAGCTCGACCCCATCGAGCACTCGCTGCTGTTCGAGCGGTTCCTCAACCCCGAACGCATCTCCATGCCGGACGTCGACTTGGACTTCGACGAGCGCAGGCGCGGTGACATGATCCGTTATGTCACCGAGAAGTACGGCGAGGACAACGTCTCGCTGATCATCACGTACATGACGATCAAGTCGAAGGCCGCGGTCAAGGACGCGGCCCGCGTTCTCGGCTACCCCTTCGCCGTCGGCGAGAAGATCACCAAAGCTTTTCCGCCGGCCGTCATGGGCAAGGAGATCCCGCTCACCGGCATCTTCGACGAGAAGCACCCGCGGTACCCCGAAGCGACCGAGCTGCGGAAACTGTACGAGGAAGATCCTGACGTCAAGCAGGTCATCGACACCGCGCTCGGCCTCGAAGGGCTCACCAGAGGCACCGGTGTGCACGCCGCGGGCGTCATCCTGTCCTCGCAGCCCCTGATCGACGTCATGCCGATCTTCCAGCGTCCCGACGACGGCGCCCGCATCACCGGCTTCGACGGCCCCAGTTCCGAGAACATGGGCGCGCTGAAGATGGACTTCCTCGGCTTGCGCAACCTCACCGTCATCGGCGACGCCGTCCAGAACATCAAAGCCAACCGCGGCTTCGACCTGGACATGCTCACCTTGTCACTCGACGACAAGAAGACCTACGAGCTGCTGGCCCGCGGTGAGACGCTCGGCGTGTTCCAGCTCGACTCCTCGATGATGCGGGACCTGACGAAGCTGATCGCCCCCGCCCGGTTCGAAGACATCTCGTCGGTCCTGGCTCTTGGACGACCCGGCCCGATGGGCGCCAACGCCCACACCAACTACGCGCTGCGGAAAGCCGGATCGCAGGACATCACGCCGATCCACCCCACGCTCAAGGAAGCCCTCGACCCGATCCTCGGCACGACCTACCACCTGGTGGTCTACCAGGAGCAGGTCATGGCCATCGCCCAGCAACTGGCCGGCTACACCCTCGGCGGCGCCGACATCCTGCGCAGAGCGATGGGCAAGAAGAAGAAGGAGGAGATGGACAAGCAATGGGCCACCTTCTCCCAGGGCATGATCGACAAGGGGTATACCAAGGAGGCCGCCAAGGCCGTCTGGGACGTCCTTGAACCGTTCAGCTCCTACGGCTTCAACAAGTCCCACACGGCCGGCTACGGACTCGTCTCGTACTGGACGGCCTACCTCAAGGCCAACTATCCGGCCGAGTACATGGCCGCCCTGCTCACCTCGGTCGGCACCAACAAGGACCGGATGGCGCTGTACCTCGCCGAGTGCCGGCGAATGAAACTCAAGGTCCTGCCGCCCGACGTCAACGAGTCCGGGCTGCGGTTCAGCGCCGTGGGGGAGGACGTCCGATTCGGGCTGGGCGCCATCCAGAACGTCGGCGAGAACGCCATCGACGCCATCATCACCACCCGCGCGAAGAAGGGCGCCTACACCGACTTCAACGATTTCTTGAACAAGGTCCCGCAGGTCGTCTGCAACAAGAGGACGATCGAATCACTGATCAAGGCCGGAGTCTTCGACGAGCTCGGACACAGCCGCATGGGCCTGTACCAGGTCCATGAACAGGCCGTGGACGCGGTGATCGACGTCAAGCGCAAGGAGGCGCAAGGCCAGGACTCACTGTTCGGTGCCTTCGACACCGACGAGACCGCGAACGTCTTCCAGATCCCCATCCCGGACGGGGAATGGCCCAAGAAGACCAAACTCGCCTTCGAGCGGGAAATGCTGGGCCTCTACGTCTCCGATCACCCGCTCACCGGCGCGGAACGCGTCCTGGAGCGGAACCGGGACCTGACCATCGCCCAAGTGCTGGACGGCCAGGCGGGCGGAGGCAACGTCCGCATCGCCGGCATCATCTCCGGCGTCGACAAGAAGGTCACCAAGAAAGGTGACGTCTGGGCGATCCTCAAGATCGAGGACTACGACGGTTCGATCGAAGTCCCCTGCTTCCCCCAGACCTACCAGCTGTACGGCACCAATCTCGCGCCCGACTTGGTGGTCTCCGTCACGGGCAGAATCCGCTCACGCGGTGACGGCGAGGACGCCACCATCTCCTTCAACGCCACCGAGATCGCGTTCATCGACATCTCAGGGATCCAGGACGGCGGCCGCGAACCCGTCGTGATCGCCGTCCGTGAGGAACGCATCAACAAGGAACTGGTCAGTGAGCTCAAGCGCATTCTGACCACGCACCCGGGCGAAACACCGGTCCACCTGCGAGTCGAGCGCCTCAACCGGAAGATCAACCTTGTCGCGCTCCCCGACTATGCGGTGAACATCAACGGTGGGACCTTCGCGGGAGACATCAAGGTCCTCCTCGGACCCAACTCATTGGTCGTGCCGTGACAGATCGACCTGATTGTGAATCGGGCCCGGTCGAAATCGTCCTCTCGGAGACACCGCCCGAGTGCGGGCGGTGTGACGGTGAAGGAATATTGTCGGTCCGGGTCCCGAACAGCTGGACCAACAGTCGTGGCGCCGAAGTACGCGGATACTCCGTCGTGGTGCTCTGCGCTTCCTGTGACGCCGACCGGCCCGCCACGGCGCCGCTGATCACCTGGTTCCACGTACACGGCGAGGTCACAGAGGACAACCTGCACGAGTTCGCCACGCTGGGCTCAGTCTGGATCAATGGTCTCGACCTTCAGCCTCTCGACCTGGAAATGCTCGCCGCCGAAGAAGAGGCGTGGCGCCGCGGCGAGCTGTGATCGGGGCCGGAGTATCAGGTCATGAGTCGGATCCTCGAGAGCTGGTCGTACTGCCCTGAACGGCCATACGTACGGCGGGCAGGTGGTCGGTAAGGGCCTGCGCGTAGGCGGTCAATGCGTGCGGCAGTTCGAACTCGATATCGATGATGCGATTGATCGCTTCATCGAGCCGGGAGCCACGCTCGTTGTCACCGGCGGCATCGGCCACATGCAGCTCGCTCTCCAGCACTCCACGGTGGTGAGCGGCGGCCATCGTGAAATCCAGCGCGAAACAGGCATCGAAGATGGCGGTAGCCGCCTCCTGAGGTGCCGCTACGCGGGTCAGCGCTTGCTGGAGAATGAACGTGGGTGGCAGGTCGGGTATCCGATGCTGGATCCAGTTCTCACCCCACAAGCGACGCCGGCGTGCTGCGGGAAACCCGTCAGCGATCAGTACCAGATTGCCGTCGTCGCGACGTCGCACGATCATGCCGAAGCGTTCCGCCAACTCGAACCCACCGACCGCGCGCGGGGCGCCCCCGTGCGCTCCGGCCGGCAGGCCGTCGTCCATCCACACGGCCATCTCGATCAGTTGCCGTAGGCCATCGTCCAGCGGTGCCACTTGCTCCACTTCTGACTGGTCCATAAAGCCGTGCGGGTCGGTCATCACCACACGGCCCACTGTCAGCCGCCGACCCCCGAGTAAGGCGGAGATCAAGGCGCCGGCCGCTACATCCGCCCACCAGGCCGCGAACTCCATCATGCTCTCGCGCGAAGCTTTCGCGGCCTGCGCGGCGAGGCGTTCACGCTCGGAGAGGAGCGAACCGAGGGGATCAACAATGAGTCTCTCCCGCCATGCACCCGGACTATCGTCTCGGCTCGCCGCTCGTTGGGTGATGCGGCGTTCGCCCTCTTCCAGAAGCATCTCGTAATGGTGCTCCGCCTGCTCTTGCTGCACGATGAGCTGCTGGACCGCTTCCGCTATTCGGCGGAGGGTGGAGTCGATGATTTCGTCACTCATCTGCTGTCCGGCGGGCGCGGAGATCAGAGCAGCATGATCGGCGGCGTCGTTCGGGAAGTCATGCATATGCGTTTCTCCGGGCCTGGTGTGGAAACAAGGCGCGAGCTGCCGTCACGGTACGTATGCACATCCGAACCGTGACGGCAGCATAGCGATGCGTGTCTGCGGGGGCGTGATTATCGCCGTGCCTCCAAGAGCCGGAGCTCCAGATATTGCGCGCGTTGCGTCGGCCGGCACCTTCGTCGAGATGACGGTTTCGTATGTCAGGTGCCTTGCGGAGCAGGCGCGGTGGCCAGGAGTTCGCGGAACTCGGTCGCTGAGGGACGGGTGCGCTGGTCGCGGGGGACGGCGCGGAGCACCAGCTTGGCGGTTTCGATCATGTGCTGGCTCCGGTAGGCGGGGGCCACCGCGTCGATCGCCGTGGCCGCCTGGCGCAGGCCCTCGTCGATGCCGCCCCGGGTGACCGTGCTCAGCGCACCGTGGAGTTGCACGTTGACGAGGTACACGTAGTCGCGGGAGGAGTTGAGTACTTTCTCCCGGGCCGTGTCGGCTGCGGACTCCTCGCCCGCTCCGGCGTACACCCAGCTATCGGTGAAATGAACCTGATTCGGGGTCCAGAAGCCGTACCTGTCGGCGTCACCTTGATCTGCGGCCCTGTGCAGAGCACTCAACGTCTTGAGTGCTTCGTCGTGTCTGCCGAGCATGGACAGCGCTTTTGCCTCGGTGGTCAGCAGCTTGAGTTGGGGCTTGTCGATGAGTTGCTGGGCGCTGCGGACCATGCGCAGGATGGTTTCCGGGTCGCGCTGGCCGTAGAGGCCGTGGCCGGTCTCCTCCGAGCGGACGAGGAGTTGAAGTCCGAGGTCTCCGGAGGCGTCGGCGGCCTGGCGTGAGCTGTACCACCAGCGGATGGCGGAGCCGTGGGCGCCCAGCCGGGTCAGCGCGTTGGCGTGGATCGACGCCAGCACGGCGGTGACGCGCTGCAGCTCGGTCACCTCGGCCGGGGTGGAGACCTGGAGTTGGCGTCGCACCTCCATCAGGTCGATGAACAGGTCGGCGGCGACCTGGGCCGGTGGCCGGGTGCGCAGGGCGTACAGGTGATCGGTGCAGGCGGCGTCCCACTCTTCCAGGGGCCGGTGAGGGTGGCCCAGGGCCAGGTCGAGGAGTTCGCGGACGGGTTCGGTGGAGATGCCGAGGGTGCCGAATGTGCCGAGGGTGCCGAGTCCGGCGAGGAGGTGGAGGGCGGCTCGACGTTCCATGTCGTCGTCTCCGTTGGCATATACGGGGTTTTCCAGGTTTCTACCCGCGTAGCGCTGGGCTGATTCGGTGGCGGTTTTCAAGTCGACCAGCACGTTGTACAAGGCCGCCAGGACGCCCCGGGCGTCGTACACCTGGTCCAGGCGCTGGACCATGTCCGCCGGGGGAACGCGTTCACCGCGTTCCCATTTGGCCAGATTCGAGAAGTCGGTGTACATCATCTCCCCGGCCCGGCGCAGCCCGAGATTGCGCTTGCTCTCCCGTAGGTGCCGCATGACGGCCCCGTACAGATGCCACACCGAGGCATGCGGATCGATCGAATCCGTACTCACGGGCGCCCCCTCCGCTGAAGCTCAACCGCGGCCCCATCAGCCGTACTACAGACCTTCTACCACCTCTCATTACCTTGTGTTGCGACAACTTTACTAAGGGTATTCGTCATTCGCCGTCGCGGGAGAGCGGGTGGCCGGGCCGGGTTGTCCCCCGTGCGAGCTACGGGCGGATGTCCACTGGGTGGTGACGATTTCGGGGCCGCGAATTCATAGCGTTCTCGGCAACGCGCGGCATCCGGCCGCGGGAACGCACGAAGGAGTCGTCATGCGACTGGTGAAGCAACTCGGGGCCGTCGCGGTGGTGGCCTTCCTCGGCAGCCTGGTGGTGGGCGCGGTGCAGGGGAGCCCTTTACTCACGCTGATCACCGGCGTCGCGACGGCCCTGCTCACCCTGCTGACGTACGCGAAAGTGGTGCGGTGGACCGAGCGCCGCGACCCCCTGGAGGTGGCCAGGGCGGGAGCCGCCGGCTCCCTCGGCCGCGGGGCGCTGATCGGTGCGGGGATGTTCGGGGCCGTCATCGCGCTGATCGCCCTGTTCGGCGGCTACCGGGTGGACGGCTGGGGTTCGGCCGGCGGCGCGGTGACGCTGATCGGCGTCACGGCCGCGGCCGCCGTGACGGAGGAGGTGATGTTCCGCGGCGTGCTGTTCCGGATCATCGAGGAGCGCCTCGGCACCTGGGGGGCGCTCGTCCTGACCGGCCTGGTGTTCGGCCTGATGCACATCATCAACCCGCACGCCACCCTGTGGGGCGCGCTCGCCATCGGCATCGAGGCCGGCTGGATGCTCGCCGCCGCCTACGCCGCCACCCGCACGCTCTGGCTGCCGATCGGCCTGCACTTCGCCTGGAACTACACCGAGGCCGGCATCTTCGGTACCGACGTCTCGGGCAAGACCGGGTCCGAGGGGTTGCTCGACGGCGTGACGTCGGGTCCGGCGCTGCTGACCGGAGGCGACTTCGGGCCCGAGGCGAGCCTGGTGACGGTGATCGCCGGCCTGGTGGTGACGCTGCTGTTCATGCGGCTGGCCCGCAGGCGCGGCACCGTGGTGCCCCGTCGCCGCCGCTCCGCTCCGGCCGGCGCCGGCACTACGCTCGTCCCGTGATCGGAATCCGGCGCATCCCGGACCTGTGGCGCCGGTGCGACGTCGTGGTCCAGGATCTTCCGTTCGCGCTGCTGTTCGCCGCACTGTCGTTCGTGCCGGCGTTCGACGGGCACGGGACGGAGGTCGGCGAGCTGCCGGACCGCCCTTTCGACGCGGCGACCATCGGGGTCATCGCCCTGGAGTGCCTGCCACTGGCCGTGCGCCGGCGGTGGCCGGCCGTCTGCCTCGCCCTGGTGGCGGCCGGCTTCGCCGTCGACCAGCTCCGCGGCTACCACACGTTCGCGGGCAACGCGCTGCCCGTGGCACTGTTCAGTGCCGGAGCCCATCTGGAACGCCACCGGCGCGCGGTCATGATCGCCTGTTCCGTCGCGTACGTGCCGCTGTCGGTCGCGCTTCACCGGCTCGGATCCGCAGAGGGCGTCTCCGGGTTCACCACGTTCTACCTGACGCTGGTGGTCGCGTGGGGCGGCGGCTCGTGGCTGCGGCTCTCGCGGGCCGCCGAGGCGGAACGCCGCCGCCACGTCGCCGAGGCCACCCGCGCCGCCGAACGCACCCGCATCGCCCGCGAGCTGCACGACGTCGTGACCCACCACGTGACGGCGATGGTCGTGCAGGCCGAGGCGGCGCGGTACCTCGCCGCCGTCCCGGAACGCCTCGACCAGAGCCTGACCGCGGTGACCGACACCGGCCGGCGGGCCATCACCGACCTGCGGCACCTGCTCGACCTGCTCAACCCCGACCACGGCACCGAGCCGGTGCTGCCGCCCGTCGGGGAGCTGCACGCACTCGTGACGCAGACCCGGCTGGCCGGCCAGCCGGTGGAGTTCACCGAGGAGGGCGGCCCCCGGGAGACGACCGGCGGCGCCGAGATCGCGGCCTACCGGGTCGTGCAGGAGGCCCTGACGAACGCCCTGAAGTACGCCCACGGCAGCCGTACCGTGGTCCACGTGCACCGCCACGCGACGGAGATCACCGTGGAGGTCGGCACCGACGGCTCCGGGACGCGCACCGCCTCACCCGGCGGGAGCGGACGCGGCCTCGCCGGCCTGCGCGAACGGATCCACGTGCTCGGCGGCGAGTTCAGCGCGACCCGCCGGCCAGGCGGCGGCTTCCTCGTCCGGGCTCGCATCCCCGCGGAGAGCACCACCTGATCACCCCGATCCGGGCCCTGCGCCGTCCTGTGCGGCAGAATCCGGATCGCGGTCAAGGACACCTCTGCAATGAGGGCTTCCGCATCTGCTGCGCTGTTTCCGGTCAGCCCGCGATGAAGCGCCAGCCTTCGGTGACGGTCGGAGCGTTGGTGGCGCCGCGCTGGGTGCCCTGGTCCCAGCACTTCTCGCGCGGTTTCGAGGTGTTGGCCGGCCAGGACCAATACTTCTGGGCGTCGTAGGCCACGTCGTACGCCTGCACACCGTACTGCCCGGTCACCCGGCTGTGCGGGGGGACGACGAGGCTGGCGTTCACGCCGATGGCGGTGGTCCGTTCCTGCACGATCTGCGTGCTGACGTTGGTCTGCAGATAACTCGTCAGCTCGGCCGTCACGCCCACCGTGACGCTGATCCGCCAGGTGCGCGACTGGGATGAGGTGAACGTCGCATTGATCGGCGAGTCAAGGGCGTTGTCCACGACCCGGGCGTCACTCACGTTGAACGTCGGGGTGGTGGAAATCGCGGTGTACCGGTATCCCTCCAAATACGGGGTGCGGCCGTAGAACGTCAGTCGCCACACGATATTGGGGTCGGTGGGGCAGGAAATCTGCGGGCCGATTTGGCCGGCCTGAGCGGCGCTCGGTGTCACGGTCACGCACAGTCCGGAGATCAGGGCTGTGAGCACTGTTAACGTGGTGAGTCTTCTGCGTCGTCCGTTGGGTTTCCCGGCCGCTCTCCGCCGCCGGTCGTGCGCTCCGATTCGAAGGCCGCCCAATCTCCGCCTCCACTCGACTTAAGGTCGGCCCGGTCCACTGAATGTGGCCGGTTTCTTCCACCCGGCCACGCTGCCGAGCCGCTTGCGAGTGCTGAATTGAGATGTACAAGCGCATATTGATTGCTGTCTGGGCACCTGTCAATGGCCGAATGGCCGGATAACGCCCGGCTCTGCACGTCTTTCGAAAGCGACCGTCAAGGACCATGGACGGGGGGAGCACCGGTCCAGCGGTGGTAGGCGGGCAGGTCGACGTTGCCGCCGCAGATGATGGTGACCACGTGCCGGCCGGCGAAGCGGTCGCGGTCTTCGAGGATCGCCGCTATGCCGAGCGCGGCCGACGGTTCAACGACGAGGCCGGCGTGTTCGAGGAGCAGTCGCATGCCGGCGATGATCGACGTCTCCTGCACCAGGACGGCGTCGTCGGCGACCAGGAGGAGATCGTCCAGGACGGCCTGGATGGGACGGCGGCCGGCGACGCCGTCGGCGATGGTGTCGGTCGAGTCGGTGGTGACGACGCGCCGTTGCCGCCAGGAACGCGTCATCGCCGGCGCGCCGAGCGGCTGTACGCAGATGACCTCGACGCCGGGCGCGAAGGACTTCAGCACATGGCCCACACCAGTGGCCAGCGCCCCGCCGCCGAGTGCGATCAGGACGGCGTCGAACGACGGCGCGGAGTCCACCAGTTCCAGGCCGATGGTCGCCGCGCCCTCGCAGGTCTCGATGTCCAGGCTGTCCTCGACCAGCCGGATGCCCTCGTACCGGGCGAGTGCCGCCGCTCGCTCGCGAGCCGTGTCGAAGTCGCCGTCCACCAGTTCCAGCCTGGCGTCCAGCGCGCGGATGCGATCGAGCTTCGCCGCGGGCGCGAAGCGGGAGGCCACGACGGTGACGTCGAGCCCCCGGCCGCGGCCGGACCAGGCGAGGGCCTGGCCGAGATTGCCCGCGCTGGCGCACACCGCGGCCGGCGAGCTCGTGCCGGCGAGCCGGCTCGCGACCAGCTCGGTGCCCCGGGCCTTGAAGCTGCGCACCGGGTTCGCGGTTTCGAGCTTGATGCTCACCGCGCACCCGAGGGCGGGCTCCAGCGCGTCGCAGCGGTACAGGGGGGTGTCGAGGAAGACCGGGTCGATCACCCGGCGAGCCGCCCGGATCCGGTCAGTGTCGAGGCGCGTCACGGCGAGCCTCCGCTTCTGAGGCGAGGGAGGGGGTGGTGAGCCTGCGGACGGCTTCGATCACCGTCGCGCGGCGGCGGGCCCAGGCGGCCTGGTCGGTGTCCTCGTCCAGCACCATGCGGCACATATTGGGCACCGCGAAGTTCCAGGCGATCAGTCCCATGATGGTGAACATCAGGTCCTGCGCGGAGCGGACGAGCGCGTCCTCGGCGAGATGGCTCGGGCTCCCGCCCACGAGATGGCAGACCTTCTCCCGGAAGGCGTCCCGGCGCTCCCGTTCGCTCTCGTCGGGTTCGTCGCCCGCCTCCAGCGCCTCCCACAGCAGCAGCCGGATCAGCTCGGGATGCTCCCGGTACCAGTCGAAGATCTGCCCCACCGACCCGGCCACCGCGTCGGGATCGATGGAGACGGAGTCGCGGACCTCCTCCAGCTTCGCCCGCAGGACGGCGGCGAACAGCTTCTCCTTGTTCCCGTAGTAGAGGTAGATGGCCTGCTTGTTGGCCTTGGCGGCCGTCGCGATGCGGTCGACTCTCGCCCCCGCCAGGCCGCGCTCGGCGAACTCGGCGGCGGCCGCGTCGAAGATCCGTCGTCTGGTGTCCTCCGCGTCGTAGGGCATGGCCGAATTAAACCATCGGGTTGACTCGGCGTGCTCCAGGCGTCAGTATCGAGGCAGTAATAAAACAACCAGATGGTTTAGTCTCTTGAGAAAGGCTCTCCCTTGAGCACTGCCACCACTGCGACTCCCATCCCCGTGCACTCGCCGCTGTCGAGCGCCCTCTCCGGTACGACCGCCGTCCTCGTCGGCGGCACCTCGGGCATCGGGCTGGCGGCGGGCGTCCTGCTGCGTTCGGTCGGCGCCCGGGTCGTGCTGGTCGGCCGCGATGCCGACCGGCTGAAGGCCGCCGTCTCGCGGGTACGGAACGTGAACCCGGCCGACGGGCCCGGCGACGCCGTGCTGGGCATCGCCGGTGACGGCGGAGACGAGCGGACCCTCGCCGAGGCCTTCGACGCGGCGGGTCACGTCGATCACGTACTCGTCACCGCGGGGGGCATCGGCGGCGCCGGCCCCGTGAGCGAGCTGTCGGTGGGCGACGTTCGCGCGACCTTCGACTCCCGCCTCGGGGCGGCCTTCGCCGCCGCGCGGGCGGCGGCGACCCGGCTTCCGGCCGGAGGCTCGCTCACGTTCAGCTCTGGCACCCTCGTGGTCCGCCCCCTTCCCGGGATGGCCGCTCCGCTTTCGGTCGCCGGCGCCGTGGAGACCCTCACCAGGGCGCTCGCCGTGGAACTCGCCCCGGCGCGGCTGCGCGTGAACACCGTCCGCTTCGGCCGGATCGACACCCCGCTCCTGCGCTCGCTGCCGGGCCTGGACTCCGACGACGCGATCGCCGCGGCCGGATCGACCGCTCCTCTCGGCCGCTTCGGCACCGCCGAGGAGGCTGCCGGAGCGGCTCTGTTCCTCATGGCCAACAACTACGTCACCGGTCAGGTCATCACCGTCGATGGCGGGGAAACCCTCGGCCGATCCTGACGCGCCGCCGGTGCCGGGTCATCCTCGCCAACGGTCGCCGGACCGGCCTCGCCGACGCTGAGCTGGATCTTCACCACTCTTGTGATCTTGAGCTTCGCCAGGGTCGAAACGGTAAAGTGTCCAGTTACTGGAGACTCAACGCGATTTCGGGAGCTGGAGACCATGGCGTCGCTGGAGGACGGCTACTCGATCGGGCAGCTCGCCAAGCTGTCCGGAGTGCCGGTCAAGACCATCCGGTTCTACTCGGACGCCGGCGTGCTGCCCGAGCGCGACCGTACGGCCGCCGGCTACCGCCTGTACGGGGAGGAGGACCTGGCCCGGCTGGAGCTCATCCGCACCCTTCGCGAGGTGGGCGTGAACCTCGCGACGATCCGTACCCTGGCCGAGCGTGACCTGCGGCAGGTGCTGGCCCTCCAGCTCCGCGCCGTGGAGACCCAGCTCACCGCGCTCCAGCGCACCCGCGCCGTGCTGCGCGCGACACTGGAGCGCGGCCGGCCCAGCGAGACCGACCTGCGCCGGCTGAACAGCCTCGGCCGGCTCGGCGCCGCCGAACGTGAGGCGCTGATGGACGCGTTCGTGGCCGAGGTCGGCGGCGGCAACCGCGCCCGCGAGCGGTGGCTGACCGAGCTGCGCAAGGCCATGGTGCCCGAGCTCCCGGCCGAGCCGACGATCGAGCAGTTCGACGCCTGGCTGGAACTGGCGGAGCTGCTCGCGGACGAGGACTACCGGGCGTCGCTGCGCAAAGACGACTCGGGCTTCTGGGAACGCCGCGACCGGGACGAGGAGGCCGGCGCCGGTTTCGAGGGCTGGCGGGAGGCGAACGGCGAGATCACCCGTACCGTGCTCGCGGCCATCGAGCAGGGCGTCGCGCCGGAGTCCGCCGCCGCCGTACCGATCGTGGACAAGGTCGTCACCTTGCTGGCCGGCATGTACGGCGCTCCGGACCCGGGGCCGGAGTTCCGGCGCGGGCTGTCGCGCGGGTACGAGGAGCACGACCCGCGGGCCACCCGGCACTGGGAGCTGGTGGCCAAGATCCAGGGCACCCCCTGGCCGCACCCCGACACCATCGCCCACACCTGGATCGCCGAAGCCCTCCGCGCCCACCCCGCCTGACCGTCAGAGGCCGCGGCGCACCTTTGAACGGCGAGGCGTGCGGTGCGCCTCGATCGCGGACGCCGAAATCCGGGAGCAGGGCCGGGCGCGACGGGGACGGGGACGGATTGAATCAGGCGGCATCCAGCGACGCTTCGCTGACCGGCAGGCGCACCGTCCGATCACCGAAGTCGACGACCAGGTCCAGGCGGGCCCCGAGCGCCTCGACGTAGCGGGCGAGGACCTCGAGGGAGGTGACCTCGCCGTGCTCGATCTGCGAGACGCGGGCGATGCTCACGCCCATGATGGTCGCGACATCCTTCTGTCTGAGTCCGAGCTGCCTACGTGCCTCGGCGAGTTGGTGGCCGCGGGCCTCGGCGAGGAGCTTCTTGGCACCCTCTTCGATCACTGAAGGGGAGACACCGGCCTCGTGCAACTCCTGCTCCAGGTCGCTCCAATCCCTCGGCGTCCTTTTCGGCATGTTCACTCCTCTTCGTCGCTTGTGTAGTCGAGGTAGAGTCGCACGGCCAAGGGGATGTGCTCCTTGTACCACCGTTCCCAGTTGCCCGCCTTGTCACCGCCCAGTAACAGCAGTGCCGCCCGCGTGGGGTCGAAGGCGAAGATGATCCTGATCTCCGATCGCCCACGTGATCCCGGGCGTAGTTCCTTGAGGTTGTGCAGAGAGCTTCCATGGAGCCGGTCGACGAGTGGTCGGCCCAGCGTCGGCCCCTCATCGCGGAGAGCGGCCACGGCCTGGGCGACCTGTATCGCCGAGCCGAGATCCTCCTTGAGGAGCGTCCTGAACCAGGCGGCGTACTCATCTGTGACCTTCACTTCCCAGGCCAAGGAACCCTCCCGTCATTAAGCGTAGCCTTAACCAGGGCAGCAGGGTACCGTGGCGAGGTCCGGACCTCATGTGATCGAGCGACTTCGATAGGTAACTACTCCGTCGCCGCGCAGTTCGGTACGAGGAGTCACGTTGCGCACGCGAACGTGCTGCGCACGAGGGGCGCCGGGGTGGCGAAGCCGGAGCTGAAAAGAACCCTTGTCGCTGCCGGGAAGCGTCAGGTCAGGAAAGGGGAGATGGCGATCCAGCCCGGGTCGTCGGCGACCTCGACGTGGGCGTCGCCCTCGGTCCAGCCGGAGGCGAGCGGCTCGACGCGGGCCGGGACCTCGGCGGCGGGGTCGGCGTAGACGTGCAGGACGCGGGCGCCCTCGGCACTGACGTGCACGGTGAGCAGGGCGGCGTCGCCCACCTCGCCGAGCAGCCCGGTCAGGCGACGCTCGAAGTCGCCGAGCGCCGCCGCGGAGTCGCCGTCCGGCAGGCCGTCGGCGTCGGACACGGCGTACGGCAGGCTGATCGCGATGTGCTGGTCCAGCAAGGGGTGGTCGACCGGCCGCAACGGATGACGGGCCGCGGCCACCAGGCGCGCCCCCTCGCCGGTGCGGCCCTCCAGCAGGGCCCACTGCTCCTGGCCGTACTCGGAGGCCAGGTCGGCCACCACGGCCGGCAGGTGGACGGCGGCCACGGCGTCGATGGGCGGCGCGGTCGCCGCGGTGATGTCGCCGGCCCAGCGTGCGACCTCGTCCTCGCCGAGCAGCGAGTCGAGGGCCAGCAGGGTGGCCTCGATGCGCGTCTCGTCGTCCAGGTCCGGGAAGATCGGATGGTAGGCGGAGATGTCGATGCGCGGCGTACCGTTCGGAATCCGCAGGCCGAGCACCAGCTCGCCCAGCCCGAAGTCGCGACCCGCGACCGGCAGGGTGAGCCGCGCGGCGTCCGAATGGGCCGGCCGGGAGGGCAGGAACTCCCACAGCGCGTCGGCCGGCGGCGCGGCCAGCGCCCAGCGGTGGGCCAGCGGCCGCAGCTCGGGGTCACCGGCCGAAGAGACGATCAGGGCGTACAGCGCGCGCCGGCCGGGAGTGACGTCCCAGGCCAGCTCGGGGCTCAGCGCGGTGGCCCGCGGGCCGAGCTCGGCGGCCAGCGCGTCGGTGTCGCCCGCCTCCACCAGCCTCTCGACCTCCGGCCGGGCACCGGCCCACCACGTCCAGAAACCGGCGATCGCCTCGGCGGGCCCGGCCGCCCGCCCCTTCCGCGCGAACAGTCCCATGGCCCTGGATCCTCCCAGGTGTCCGACGGGAACGCGAACGCGAGCCGGTGTACGGGGAGGGGCGGTGAGGGAGCGGCGGACGGTACTCTCGATGGTGTTATGAGTCTTCGTGTGCTTGCCGCCATGTCCGGCGGCGTCGACTCCGCGGTGGCCGCGGCTCGCATCGCCGAGGCCGGCCATGACGTGACCGGCGTCCACCTGGCGCTGTCCGCCAATCCCCAGTCCTACCGCACCGGCGCGCGAGGCTGCTGCACCCTGGAAGACTCCCGGGACGCCCGCCGCGCGGCCGATGTGATCGGCATCCCGTTCTACGTGTGGGACATGGCCGAACGCTTCCACCGTGACGTCGTCGAGGACTTCGTCAGCGAGTACGCCGCCGGGCGCACTCCCAACCCGTGCCTGCGCTGCAACGAGAAGATCAAGTTCGAGGCCGTGCTCGACCGGGCGCTCGCGCTCGGCTTCGACGCCGTGGCGACCGGCCATCACGCGCGGCTGGAGGGCGGCGTGCTGCGCCGCAGTGTCGACTCCGGCAAGGACCAGTCGTACGTCCTCGGCGTGCTCACCCGCGAGCAGCTCTCGCACGCGATCTTCCCGCTGGGCGGCTCGACGAAGGCCGAGGTCCGCGAGGAGGCCGCCGCCCGCGGGCTCACCGTGGCCGACAAGCCCGACAGCCACGACATCTGCTTCATCGCCGACGGCGACACCCGCGGGTTCCTCGCCGAGCGGCTGGGCTCCGAGAGCGGGCCGATCGTGGACGAGTCGGGCGCCGTCCTCGGCACCCACGGCGGCGCGTACGGCTTCACCGTCGGCCAGCGCAAGGGTCTGCACCTCGACCGGCCGACACCCGACGGCCGTCCCCGCTACGTCCTGTCGATCGAGCCGGTGTCCAACACCGTGACGGTGGGCCCCCGCTCGTCGCTCCAGGTCACCTCGATCGCCGCCGAGCGGCCGGTCTGGAACGGCCCGGTCACCGAGCCGCGCGCGCCGCTGGCCTGCCAGGTGCAGCTCCGCGCGCACGGCGAGGTGTACGACTGCCGGGCGCAGCTGTCCGGCGATGTCCTGCACATCGAGCTGGACACCCCGGCGACCGGCGTGGCCGCGGGCCAGGCGGCCGTCCTGTACGACGGCGACGTGGTGCTCGGCTCGGCGACCATCGCCTCGTCCTCCTGACGCCGCCGGCCTCGGCCTGCCCGACTTTCGCCGCGTACGGGCATCACCGGCTCGACCGGCGGTCCGATCGCCGGGGCGCCGGGTCCTGCCAGGTCAGCCGGGCAGTTCGACGCTTTCGCCCGGGGCCAGACGGCGGAAGTCCGCCTGCTGGGCATCGCCCCGCATCTTGAGGAAGTTGTCGACGAGCGAGAGCCCGACCTCGTTGTACAGGCCGTCGTGGATGGAGTACGCGCGGCTCGGCGCGACCTCCCGCAGGTAGTCCACGAACTCCGCGGCCTTCAGCCACGGCCCGCTGGTCGGGGTGAGCAGGGTGCCCACCGGCCGGCCGGGCACGGTGAAGGCGTCGCCGGGGTGGAACAGTTCGTCGTCGACCAGGAAGCCGATGTTCTGCACGACGGGGAGGTCCATGATGATCCGCGCGTGCTCGCGGCCGAGGACCCCCACCTCGAACCCGGCCGCGGTGAAGGAGTCGCCCTCGCCGACCACGTTGACCTTGTTGCCCAGGCCGGACAGGTGCTCGGCCGCCGAGGCGCAGGTCCAGATCTGCACGTCCGGACGCAGGGCGGCCAGCCGCGCGGCGTCCAGGTGGTCGAAGTGCTCGTGCGTGATGAGCACGGCGTCCGCCCCGTCGAGCGCCGTCGCCTCGGTGAGCCCGCCCGGGTCGATCACCAGGGTCGAGCCGTCCTTCTCCAGCCGGACGCACGCGTGGCCGTGCTTGGTGAGCTTCATGTCTCCATCATCCCGCGCCCCGATCACATCCTCCGGAAGGGGTGCCCGGCGCGGAGCCGGCACCGGTGAAACCGGTCCTGTACGGGGCGAGGCGATGCGAGGAGCCGGCGGCCGGGTCACCCGGGTCCTGGGCCGGTAGGGCGGCCGGGGCGAACGCCGTCCCGGCGGTCCTAAGCTTGCCGGTTGTGAGCGAGTTTCCGTGGGGTGTGGCGAGCGCGACGGGGGTGGGCTCGCACTCCGGCGACGACCACCTCGAGACGCTGCGCATGGTGTTCGGCGAGCTTCCCGATCTTCCGTACCTGCCGGAGCTGCCAGCCCGCGGCGTGGGCGCCGACATGATCGGGCGTACCGCGTCGCTGCTGGTCGACATGCCGGTGGAGGTGCAGCCGTCCGGTTGGCGCATCACCGATCGCCCCGGCCGCGACATACGGCGGGCCAGAGACCACCTCACCCGCGACCTGGACGGGCTGGAGGAGGTCACGCAGGGCTACGAGGGCCCGCTGAAGATCCAGGTGTGCGGGCCGTGGACCCTGGCGGCGGCCATCGAGCTGCGGCACGGCGACAAGACCCTCGCCGACCTCGGAGCCGTGCGCGACCTGTCGGAATCGCTGGCCGAGGGCATCGCCACCCACCTGGCGAGCGTACGGGCACGGGTGCCAGGGGCGCAGGTGCTGCTCCAGGTGGACGAGCCCGGCCTGCCCGGGGTGCTGGCGGGCACGGTGCCGACCGCCTCGGGCTTCGGACGGCTCGCCGCCGTCGAGGCCCCGCTCGCCGCCGACCGGCTGGGCGCCGTGCTGCCCGCCGAGACCTTCACGATCGTGCACTGCTGCGCGCCGGACGTACCGATCGAGGCGTTGCGCACGGCGGGCGCGCGGGCGATCTCGCTGGACGCGAGCCTGCTGCGCCGCCGGGACGAAGACCGCATCGGTGAGGCCCTGGAGGCGGGCGTCGCGCTGTTCCTCGGCGTCGTCCCCGGCACCGACGCCCGGCTGCCGGACATCGGCGTGATCGCCAAGCCGGCGCTCGAACTGTGGGGAAGGCTCGGCTTCACCCCCTCCCGGCTGGCCGAACAGGTGGTGCTCACCCCTCGGTGCGGCCTGGCCGGGGCATCCCCCTCCTACGCCCGCGCCGCCCTCGCCCGCTGCCGCGAAGCCGCCCGCGTCCTCCGCGAAGACCCAGAAGACGAACGCCCCTGACCGGCGTCCGGCGCCGCAGCGGCCCTCCCTCGCATGTGACCGCTTGTGAGCACAGGGCCGGTCAGGTGGCCGCTTCGTCGATCAGCTCGATCTCGATCGCCAAGACACCGAGTGCTTCCTTCTCGGGCCCGTAGATGCGGCGGATGTTGGCGAGCTGCTGCTCGCGGGGGCTGGTCGGGTTCACTTGCTCGGGGCCCTCGGCGTCCAGCATCTCCTCGAACGAGGTGTAGCGAGTGACCCGCTTCACCCGGGTCAGGGCGTCGTCGCGTCCGCACACGAATCGGATCTGGTCGCCGGCCTTGAGCTTGCGCAGGTTCGGGTACTGCACCCGCACCTCGATCGTCTTCGTCCCGTTGGCGACCAAATCGAAGTAGCGACGGTAAAGGTTCATCTCCCGGGCACGCACCCCCGTCGTGCGCTCTGGTCGCACGGTCATCGCATACCTCGGGGGGACCCTGCGCTCGGGCGAGGGAGGACTCGAACTCTTGTGGGGCAAGGCAGGGACAGGCGGTCCACCGCCACCTCAACCCTCGCATCAATGTACACGGGTCGTAACGTAGCGTAAGTGTGATGTGGGGACATGGCGCCAAGCGGAAGCAGTCCTCGAAGTACTGCTTCTAGCGCAGAACGAGCGTCCGCCGGTTTCTTTGCGCCGCCGCACTACGGCTGCCTTCTGATCAGGCGGCAGGTCTTCGGCTGGATGGCTTATGTCGGCAAGCAGCATCAAGTGGGCTGCAAGGTGGGGGGCTTATCTCTTTTGGGGCAGCGATCGCGCATCGATCGCGCACGAAGAAGGGGGAATCTCATGCGCACCGTACTTCCCGCACTGTTCAGGCTGACCGGGATCATGACGGCGGTCGTCGCAGTCATGGCCGTGGGATCAGCCGGTCTCGCGACGTCCGCCTCGGCTCAGAGCGTCGAAGCGGTCTCGGTGGGTTCGGGGGCCGGGGAGAAGTGGTCGTGGGGGCCGGCGGCTTCTGCGGACCGGAGGGGGTGGGCGGGT
>NZ_BMNT01000005.1:80650-122718 GCF_014646695.1 Sphaerisporangium melleum | reverse complement strand
GGGGAGATCCGTACCACTGCTTCTGGGCTGAGGATCAGCGGGCGCCTGTACGACGGGGGCGGGGTGCGGACGTGCTCGTGGCTGAAGATCAAGTGGCTGAACGAGCAGGGCAAGTACCGCACCGCGACGTTCCGGAACTGCTCGCAGTCGGCGCCGCGCGCGTTCAGCGTGAACGCCGGCCACATGCTGAGCTCGGAGGCCAAGGTGTGCCGGGGCACCGCCAAGCGCGTGACGGGGAAGTGCTCCCACTGGGAGGGGGTCTGGGCCCAGGGCGGCTGACGCGGCCACTCCGCCCGGTCGGCGGGGCCGGCCGCGGCAGGTGTGGATCTGCCGGGAGTCGAGGGTCGAGCTGCCGCAGCTGTCCGGCCGGGGAACCGGTCTTGCCGTGCTCGGGGCGGAGGCGGTGGGCGCATAGGGTGGCCTACCGGAGCGGACGGCTCGCCCCTCGGAAGGACACAGGTGTCGACGGTTCAGCGGATCACCACGCGCAATGCTCGGTTCCAGCAGTGGCAGTCCCTGCTGACCAACCGCAACAAGCGGACCCGAGCCCGCGAGTTCCTGGTCCAGGGGGTCCGGCCGATCTCGCTCGCCGTGCGGCACGGATGGCCGGTGCACGCGCTCATCTACGACGCCGAGCGCAGGCCGTCGTCGTGGCTCGCCGAGTTGCTGCGCACCGTGCCGGCCGAGCTGATCGCGATGGCTCCGGACATGGTGGCGGAGCTGGGCGAGAAGGACGAGGCGCCGCCCGAGGCCGTCGCCGTCGTGGAGATGCCCGCCGACGACCTCGGCCGTATCCCGGTCGAGGACGACTTCCTGGGAGTCGTGCTGGACCGGCCGACGAGCCCGGGCAACATCGGCAGCATCATCCGCTCGGCGGACGCCCTGGGCGCGCACGGGCTGGTCGTGGCCGGTCACGCGGCCGACGTGTACGACCCGAAGTCGGTCAGGGCGAGCACGGGCTCGATCTTCTCCCTGCCCGCGGTCCGGGTCCCCGCGCCGGGGGATGTGGTCGGCTGGGTGGCCGCGCGGCGTGAGCGTGGCAGGCCGATCGTCGTGGTGGGCACCGACGAGCACGGCGACCGCGACGTCTTCGAGTTCGACTTCACCCAGCCGGTGCTCCTCCTGGTCGGCAACGAGACCAGCGGGCTCAGCAGCGCGTGGCGCGAGGCGTGCGACGTCATGGTGAGCATCCCCATGGCCGGGGCCGCGAGTTCGCTGAACGCCGCGAACGCGGCCACGGCGATCCTTTACGAGGCGTCCCGGCAGCGGATCACCAGCGGCCGGCTCATGCGAGGTCCGCGGCGGTGAACAGGGCGATGGCCCTGGTGCCGATCCGGAACGACTGACGGGGGCGGATGCCCGGCCGTGCGGGCACGCGACGGCCGCGTACGGTCACCGCGACCACCGTGTGCGGCGGGAGGACCGACCCCAGCGCCGACATCATCGCCGGGACGTCCTTGTTCCCGTAGTCTCCCTGCCAGCTGGTCTGCTCGTCGTAGGGGGGATCGGTGAGCACGATGTCCGGCGCGTGCCCGTCGATCGCGGCGGCCAGCTGGACCGGATCGAAGACGTCGGCCCGGGCCGGCCGGTGGGGCAGCGGCCCTCCGTCCGCGAGCAGCCGGCGGGCGAGCCGCTCCGCCGCCTCGGCGGCCTGCGCGTAGCCGGGTTTGCCGAAGCGCTCGGCACGGTCCGCCAGTTCCGCGGCCCTGTCTCGCAGGCCGGACTCCGACAGCAGGTTCAGGTTGGCCCGCGCCGTTCCCAACGCGTCGTCGGAGACGTCGGAGGCCAGCAGCGTCTTGATGCGGGGACGGTGGAGCAGGCCCAGCACCGTGAGCAGGTAGCCACTCCCACAGCAGGGATCCCACACCACGGCTTGATCCTCGCCACCGCGCAGCGCGAGGGCGCGCTGGAAGATCTCAGAGGCGAGTCGTACGGGGAAGGCCGGCATGCCCGGTGCGGAGTGCAGGACGGCTCCGCCGGCGAAGTCGCTGTAGTCGGCCCGCGCCGTCTCGTACCGATATGCCAATCTGCCCGTCCTTCGCCTGAACGGGCCCCAGACTACCCCGGCCGCCCACGGCATCGGCACGTACTCGCCCGGGAGGGGCCGGGCCCAGGCGACCGACACCGGCACCCTCTCGGGCGGAGCCCGGGGGCCTGGTGCGCTGTCCACGTCCGGCACCCCTATGGGCCGGGAGGCGGCGTCCGATTGATGGGGAAATGTCGGTGGGGGATGGCATGGTAGGAGTAACGAATTCCCTGGTAGGGCGTGTATGCGGGAGCACGAGCACTCCTCGTTGCCCGTAGCGTTCTCCTAGGGGCTCAGACGATGAGGGGAGCAGGGCCATGGCTGCCGAGGTCGAGGGCGTGCCGGTGGACGCGCTGGAGCGCCACGCCGAGCTGGCGGAGCTGGCCGACGAGGCCAACTGGCGCTACTACGTGCTCGACCAGCCGACCGTGAGCGACGCCGAGTACGACCGGTGGATGCGTGAGCTGCGCGAGCTCGAAGAGGCCCACCCCTCGCTGCGCACGCCGGACTCCCCGACCCAGAAGGTCGGAGCGCCGATCTCCACCGACTTCGCGCCCGTCCAGCACCTTCGCCGGCTGGAGAGCCTGGACAACGCCTTCAACGACGCCGACCTCGCCGGGTGGCAGGCCAGGGCCGAGCGGCTGCTGGAGGCCGACCCCGGGCCCTACCTGTGCGAGCTGAAGATCGACGGCCTGGCCATCGCCCTGGTGTACGAGAAGGGCCGGCTGGTGCGGGGCGCCACCCGCGGCGACGGCCGGGTCGGCGACGACGTGACCGCGAACGTACGGACGATCAAGAACATCCCGCACCGGCTCACCGGCGACGGCATCCCCGACGTGCTGGAGGTGCGCGGCGAGGTGTTCCTGCCGGTGGCCGGCTTCGAGAAGCTCAACGAGCAGCTCGTGGCGGCCGGCAAGCCGCCGTTCGCCAACCCCCGCAACTCCGCCGCCGGGTCGCTGCGCCAGAAGGACCCGCGCGTCACCGCCCAGCGCGACCTGGCGATGATCTGCCACGGCGTCGGCGCCTGGGAGGGCGGCGAGCCGCTCCCGCCGACCCAGTCGGCCGTGTACGAGCGGCTGCGGGACTTCGGCCTGCCGGTCAGCGACCTGTACAAGGTCGTCGGCGGCCTGACCGAGATCGGGGACTTCGTCGAGCACTACCGGCAGCACCGCCACGACACCGCGTACGAGATCGACGGCGTCGTGGTCAAGGTCGACCGCATCCCGGCGCAGCGCGACCTCGGCTCCACCTCGCGGGCTCCCCGGTGGGCCATCGCCTTCAAGTACCCGCCCGAAGAGGTCAACACCAAGCTGCTGGACATCCAGGTCGGCGTCGGCCGCACCGGCCGGGTCACGCCGTACGGGGTGATGAAGCCCGTGGTCGTGGCCGGGTCCACAGTGGAACGGGCGACCCTGCACAACGCCTCCGAGGTCCTGCGCAAGGGCGTGCTGATCGGCGACACCGTGGTGCTGCGCAAGGCCGGCGACGTCATCCCCGAGATCGTCGGCCCGGTGGCGGCCCTGCGAGACGGGAGCGAGCGGGAGTTCGTCATGCCCACCCACTGCCCCGAGTGCGGCACCGAGCTGCGGCGGATGAAGGAGGCGGACGTCGACATCCGCTGCCCGAACGCCCGGTCCTGCCCCGCGCAGCTCCGGGAGCGCATCTTCTTCGCCGCCGGGCGGGGCGCGTTCGACATCGAGGGCCTGGGGTACGTCGCCGCGACCGCGCTGACCGCCCCGCTGCCGCCGCAGGAGCCGCCGGTGCGCACCGAGGCGGACCTGTTCGACCTCAAGATGGAGCAACTGTTGCCGATCAAGTCGGTGGTCCGCGACCAGGACACCGGCCTGCCCAAGACCGACCCCGAGACCGGCGAGCCGAAGGTCGTCACGTTCTTCGCCAACATGAACGGCGAGCCCAGCAAGAACGCCGAGCACATGCTGGCGCATCTCCAGATCGCCAAGGACCGGCCGCTGTGGCGGGTGCTGGTCGCGCTGTCCATCAGGCACGTCGGCCCGACGGCCGCCCAGGCCCTGGCCACGGCCTTCCTGTCCCTCGACCGCGTCTTCACCGCTTCGGAGGAGGAGCTGGCCGCCGTCGAGGGCGTCGGCCCGACGATCGCCGCCTCCATCCGGGAGTGGTACACCGAAGACTGGCACCGCGAGATCGTCGAGCGCTGGCGTGAAGCGGGCGTCCGCATGGAGGACGAGCCCCCGGCCGTCGAGGGCCCGCAGACGCTGGCCGGGCTGACCTTCGTCGTGACCGGCACACTGGCCGGCTTCACCCGGGACGAGGCCGGCGAGGCCGTCGCGGGCAAGGGCGGCAAGGTCACCGGCTCGGTGTCCAAGAAGACCGACTTCCTGATCGCCGGGGAGAACGCCGGCTCGAAGTACGACAAGGCCCTCAAACTGGGCGTCCAAATCTTGAACGAAGAGCAGTTCACCACCCTCCTCACCCACGGCCCCGACGCCGTCCGCCCACCCGCCGCCGAAGAGCCCCCGCAGGAGGTCGCCGCCGCCGAGGTCGCGGCCCGGACCAGCGAGCCCCCCGCGAAGGCCGCCGCCGACGCCTGACCACCGACGTCCGGCCTGCGATGTGGGGCCGGGCAGGGATGAGGCGAGCACCCTGCCGCAGCACACGGCAGGGTGCGCCGTGGCGGGGTATGCCAGGTGCCTGGCACGGCGGTCAGCTGATCAGGATCGTCTCCGTCCGCGTGCCTGCCGCCCCGCTCACGCGCTGGTCACACCACACCGGCGGTGGTCGATCTGGCGCCTACGCCACCAGACGCACGCTTGCAAGCCCGATGCCGGCGGCGAGATGGCGAAGATCGGCGGGCGGTGCCCTATCAGGGCATGACCTGTGGTCGCCTTGGGGCCGGTCGAACATTCATACCCGGGAAAGCCCGCTGCGCCGGCCTGCGTGTCGCCGAACTGAGATGCGGCTGAGCGCACCACGCCCGAAGCGATGGCTACAGTTCCTCTGAAAAGCATCTCGGTGCTGGCTGCGTCGTGGCTGGAGAACGATGATTGCCAACTTATTCTTGATCGAGGCAGGTCTGGTCGCGGCGGCCATCGCAGTAGTTGCGAACTGGATTAATAAGCCGGATTGGGCGAAAACTCACCCATGGATTACGGCCGTCATATTGATCGTGCTTGTTCTTGCCGGTGCGCTGCTGCCGATCGCGAATGAGTGGATCGGCGATCGGCTGGCGGGGCACCGGCAAGATCGTTCGGATCAGCCCTCGCGGCGGTCGCCGACCCCGGAGCCTTCTCCCGCCGGCGCTTCCCCGACCTCGACCCCGGCGTCTCCTTCCGTCGGTGCATCTCCGACACCGACTCCGAAGCCCTCTCTCACCACCGAACCCCTGCCGACGCCCACGACCCACACGCCCCGGCCGCCGAGTCCCACGCCGCGGCGCAGTTGGACGAAGGCACGGAAGGAGACGGTGTCGCTCCTCACCACGACCGGGCTCGAACTCGACACCGACCCTCCGCGGGTGGTCCAAGCCTTCCTGGAAGGCGTAGATCTCCACTACGGAAATGACGAGGCGCGCGGGATGAAGCTTTATCCCCACCACGGCTTCAGCAAACCGACCAGGGAGGGGGTGCCCGATGCCGAGGCATGCTATCGGGCCTTGCAGAGCAGGCCGACCTACAGCATCGAACCGAAGGCCGGCCAGACGTTTTGTGCGTACACGTCGGAAGGAGGCGTCGCCCGGCTTGAGATCGAGCATGAGGAATACAAGGAAGTGGTGGTGCGGGTAACGGCTTGGAAACCGGTCGGGGAGACGTCTTAGCCGGTGGCGTTCCGATATCGGGGTCTTCGCACGTCTCCTCGCCATGGTGATGAGGGACCTCTGCCGTGATCCGTGGGGTGCGGTCGTTGGAGGGCGAGAAGCCGGCGGAGCGTCCCGGCCCCGCGCGGGACACATGGTCAGGTGGGGCGGTGGGGGGTTAGCCAGCCGCGGTCGCGGGCGAGGAGGGCGGTCTGGAAGCGGGTGCGGGCGCCCAGGGTCTTGGCGGCGTCGCTGATGTGCTTCTGGACGGTCCGGCGGCTCAGGCCGAGCACCCGGGCGACCGCCTCGTCCTTCATGCCGGCGGACAGCAGGAGCAGGATCTCCCGGGTGCGCTCGTCGAGCTCATCTCCGGCGGAGTGGCCGGTAATCCCGGCGAGGAGGGCATTGCCGGCGGCCGGCGAGCCGTCGCCGTTCCAGCCGAGATCGAGGGAGATGGGGACGGCGCGCTGCCACACGTTCTCGAAGAGGGCGGTCAGCACTTCCAGCAGGGTGGGGGAGTGGACGACGAGCGAGCCGTCGGCGGGGTCGTCGCGGCCGAGCGGCATGATCGCCGTGGTGCGGTCGAAGATCACCAGCTTCATCGGGACGTCGGGGGCCAGCCGCAGCTCGCCGCCGTGCGCGGTGCCGCGCAGCGCCGTCTCCAGGGAGACCGCGTCGGTGAAGCCGTCGCTGTCGTAGACCGACCGCAGTCGCACCCCTTCGTTCCACACCAGCGCGCCCGCGCTGCTTCCAGTGCTCGCGCTGCTTCCAGTGCTCGCACTACTTCTGGCGCTCGCGCCGCTAGCAGCGTGCGCACCGTCGCCGCCGCCGGCGGCCGGTGAGGTGGCGGTGACGTAGGGCGGCTTGGCGAGGTGGAGGACCTCGCTGCGGGCGGTCCTGAGCAGGTGGGCGTAGCGGACGGCCACTTCGGCGGGGGTTCCCAGCACCTCGAACAGGTCGGAGTCGACGTAGCGGTGGGCCGCCGCCCGGTAGATCTCGTGCAGCCGTTCCATGTACCGCTCGGCCGCGGCCAGCTCCTGGCGTCTGCGGGCCAGCAGCGAGCCGAGGGAGGAGTGCGGCGGGCTCGCGCGCCAGCGTACGGGCCGGCCGCCGGCGCGGACGGCGAGCAGGTCGGTCTCCAGGGTCTCCAGGGCGCGAGCGGTGTCCTCGGGCGTGGCGCCGACCGCTGTCGCCACCGCGGACTCCGCGGAGTCGGGGTGGCCGACCAGGTACTCGAGCACCTGCCCCGCCAGGGGAGCGAGGCCGGTGCCGGCCCAGGACGCGCCGGGAGACGGGTCCATCGATTGGCTCCTCGAAGCGTGCGACGGCGTTGATCGTACGACCCGCCGCTTCGCGCCCGCCGGCCGCCCCACCTCCATCCGATCACCGCACTCGCCCGGTCGATCGCCCCACCTCGGCGGGTCACCCGCTCTCGACCGGCGGATCGTCCCGCCTCCAGCCGATCACCCGCCTCGCCTGGCCGACGTTCCTTCCGTGCCTCGCCCGTGGGCGGTGGTGCGTCCTCACCGCTTGGGCGCCCGCGGGTGTCCGTTCGGGTGACCGATATCGAGGCGTGGGCCTGTCTTCGGGGCCTGCCGCGATTTCCTTCGTAGGGGCCGCTTCTCATGTGGGTAATTGCGCGAGCCCGCAGCCGGAATCCCTTGTCCCTCTGCCGTGCCGACGCCAGGGTGAAGCGCAGCCGATTAGTACAAAAACGGCATTTTACCCATTAGTAACACCCCCTGAAGGGACGACAATGTCCGCAGGTTTCAGACGCGCCTCGGCCGCGACCGCGGCCGCGGCGCTGCTGGCCACCACTCTGCTGGCGACCGGCACCCCGGCCGCGCAGGCCGAGCAGACCCCCGCGGCGGACGCCGCGGGCGAGCACTCGGTCACGCTGGCCGACGGCTCGGTGGTGCGCTGGTCCGGCGACGGCACCGGCACGCTGACCGACAAGGCGGGGCGTACCCGCGCCTTCCCGGTCCCGCAGAACCCCGGCCGCACCCGCCTCGGTGTGCCACTGACCCCGACCGCCGACGTGCTGCGGCGCCGGGCGGAGGCCGCCCGCCTGACCCCGTACTCAGTCGGCGGCCCGACCGGCCAGGCCACCTCGGCGGTGCGCCCGCGCACCATGAACTACGGTGCGGTGCCCATCCCGGCCAAGGCGCTGTCGGCCGTGGACCGGGCGGCCGACCGGGCCGCGGCCAGGACGGCCACGCCACAGGCGAGCCCGCAGGCGACGCAGGCCAAGAGCGCGGTGCCCGCGAACGAAGGCCTCACGACCTCGTTCCTGTCGTACCTCAACGCCGGCGGCGTCAACGCGATCGGCGCCTTCCAGCACTTCTCGACGTACCTGAACACGCTGCCCGGCAACGGGCAGATCATCACCAACGTGTCGCTGGGCGACCTCACCGACCAGTCGATGGCCGACGCCGGTGACCCGTACGTGCGGGAGTACGGGCCGACGACCGTGATCAAGGGCGGGCAGCGCTACCTCGACTACCCGTCGATGCCGCTGATCCCGACCTACACCGCCGACAACGACGCACGCCTGGACCCGATGGGCGCGATCGAGGGGCAGGACCCCTACCTCGGCGAGGTCCTGATGGACTTCTCGATGATGGCGCCGCTGCCGCACGACCGGCAGCGCCCCGAGGCGACGGGCAGCGGGCCGACCGACCTGCTCGGCATCGCGCCCGGCGCGAGCTACCGCCTGGTCATCCCGCAGGAGCCGTCGTCCAGGGGCATCGACGCCGCCTTGCGCGCCGCGGCCGCGCAGAAGCCCCGGCCCACGGTGATCACCGCGAGCCTGGGATTCGGCACCGACGGCTCGATCGGCTTCCCCTCCCGCTGGCTGGAGGACGATCCGCAGATCCGCAAGACGCTGCGCGAGATCGTGGACTCCGGCATCGTCGTGGTGGTCTCCTCCAACGACGGCACCCGCCTCGCCCTGCCGGTCTCGGTCGGCCCGGACGGCGGCAGCACGCCGACCGAGGTGACCCGCGACGCCGCCTCGGAGACCGACATCAACGACGTGGGCGCGACCACCGTCCCGACGCGGGTGCGCGACACCGGGGTGATCTCGGCGGGCGCCACGACGCTGGACGACACGCTGAGCTCGGCCGACGTTCGCACCGCGACCTACCCGACCACCCGGTACAACGGCGCGGCGAGCTATTCGTCCGGCTTCGGCAGCCGGGTGGACCTCGCGGCCCCCGGTGACAACCTGCCGACGCTGGCGCACTCCCCGCTCGGCCCGCAGATCGTGCTCAACGGCGGCACCTCGGCGTCCGCGCCGATGATCGCCGCCGCCGCGGCGAACGTGCTGTCGGCGGCCAAGGCCACCGGGCAGAAGCTGAGCCCGCGTGCGGTCCGTGACCTGCTGGTCTCGACCGGCCGCCCGATCGCCCGGACGCCGCAGGCCGACCGTGAGCTGCACATGGGCGCACAGCTGGACGTCACCGCCGCCGTGGAGAAGGTGCTGGCCGACAAGTACCGCATCCCGACCTCGGCGCTGCGGCTCTCGATCGCCCACCGGCAGCTCCTCGGCGTGGACGTCACCTCGTCGTTCATCGAGGCCACCGACCCGGACGGCATCGACCTGACCGGGCCGGCCGACTTCTGGGGCACCCCCTCGGGCCAGAACGTCTCCTCGCCGGTCACCTTCGGCCTGGACATGACCGGCCGTGGCGACGATCTGACCTTCCGGCTGCGCGTCGGTGACCGCGGGCTGATCCCGTCCGCCGGGCCGAGCCTGCGCGTCCTGCCGGCGGAGATCCTCGCCGCGGCGGGCCTGCCGGTGGCCTCGGAGTCTCCGCGCAGCGTGCCAGTGGTGTTCGAGGCGCTGCGCCACGGCAGGACCGTCGCCGCGCTCTCCCAGCGGCTCACCTTCTCGGCCACCGACGGCACCTACACGGGCGCGCCCGCGCCGGTCGTCCCCGGGTCGATCCCGCTGGGCAAGCCCCTCACCGTCCAGTACGACCTGTCGCGCACTCGCGACCTGTCCGATGCCAGGATCGTCCTGTCCTCCGTCGGCCACTGGACGCCGCTGTCCACCACCGACAAGTTCCGCATCCACTGGAGCGCCCCGGTAACGGCCGGCCAGGGCACCGCGACCATCCCCGCCGCGGCCTTCGCCGCCGGTGGCGCCGGGATCTACGGCGTCGGGCTGGTGGTGAACGGCGCGATCTGGGGCGACTTCCGGGCCGTGCGCGTGGGCGAGGGCGCCGACCGGCGTCCGCAGGCGCCGGTGCTGAGCGGAGCCGACCACCAGAAGGGCTACTCGGCGCTGGTCACGCTGGCCGCGCCCAAGCTCACGCTCTCGTGGGACGTCACCGATGTGCACGGCGCCGACGGCGCGCTGGTGGAGTTCCTCGCCCCGGCCCCGACGCTGTACGGGGCGCTGAACACCACCACCAACCAGAACGGCAGTGGCCCGGACGACAACGGTGTCGACCACGCCTCCACCCTGGTGCGCGCACTGCCCAAGGCCAAGGGCAGCACGACCCTCGACCTCGCGGCGCTGCGGCTGACCACCAGCACGCAGTACCCGGTGCGCGTGCTGCCCACCCGCGGCGGCAAGCCGATCGGCCAGGCGTCCCCGACCTCCTTCGTGGAGTACCGCGACGGTGAGACGGTGCCGGGCGGGGTGGAGAACTTCGAGGTCACCGGGCAGAAGGCGCTCATCGCCACCGATGAGTTCGCCGCGGACGACGAGGGCCGGACCTACGTCAGGACCTCGGCCACGACGCCGTACTCGCTGGCCACCGGCAAGGTCGGCACCCCGCTGCTGAGCGACTCCGGCGGCTCCCAGACGCAGTCGATCATCGGGTCCGACCCGGGCACCGGCCACACGCTGATCGCCCGCAGGCCGTTCGACGTCGCGGCGGCGCCGCAGCTCGACCTGCGCGACACCGCGACGGGCAAGCGCATCCTGCTCACCCCGCTGCAGGACGACACCCACGGCGAGGCGACCCTCCTGGAGGGCGGCGCGGTGGACCCGGTGCGTCACCGGGCGGCCGTGACGACCTTCGACGCCCGCTCCGGCCTGGCCGAGCTGTGGCCGGTGGACATGGCGACCGGGAAGGTCGGCACGCCCATCCCGCTGAATCCGGACAACATCGGGCGGACCTTCCGCAGCGTGTCGATCGACGCGGCCACCGGCGCGGTCTTCGCCGTCACCGGTGGCACCCAGGGGCCGTGCCTGAGCACGCGGGTGCCGTTCTGGACGGTCCGGGTGGACCTTTCCGCGCGTTCGGTCTCGCCGGTCGCCGACGCTCCCCGCTGCGCCGCCGGGTTCTCCCCCGACGGCAAGGGCGGCAGGCTGTACATGCTCGCGGGCCCGAGCACGCCCTTCGCCGGGCAGTTCCCGACGAGCACCTGGACCGTCGCCGACCAGGGCACCCTCACCGGCGACGCGCCCGCCGACCTCGGCACCCGCGGCCCGGCGTGGGCGGCGCTGGACGACGTCAACCACCTGGCGCTGGTCGCCCACCTGTACGAGGCGGGCACGACGGACGACAACAACGCCATGAGCGAGATCACCGTCATCGAGCCGGACACCGGGAAGGTGCTGGCCCGGCATCCGGTGGTGAACCTGGTGAACTCGACGATCGGCGTCTCGAACGTCGACGCGACCAGCCGGCAGGGGCTGTACCTGGACCCGAAGACCAGGACGGGGTACGTGGTGAACCCGTGGGGTGACGGCATCCAGCGGTTCCACTACTGATCACAAGGGCCGGCGGCGCCATCACGGCCGCCGGCCCGCTCCGGCCCGTCACCGTGACCCGGTGGCGGGCCTCGCCGTTGTCCCGGGGCATGTGGTTTTCACCGTCGCCCCGTGTGGTCCTCGCCGCCATGACCGGCCGGGCTCGTGTCAGAGCGTGACATGCCGCGAAAATCTTCGGCGGCGGGGGCGGGGCCGGTCGGCGGGGACCGGAGGCGGGCGACCGGTGCTCGCGGGGAACGCGGACCCGCGCGCGGCAGGGCAACAGACCTGGACGAATGCCGCTGGAACCTTGTTCTATGAAATTTCAGTCATCCGTGATCGATGGTCAGCACGAAGCAGAACCGCCGTATGCCGGAAATAACCCGTGACGGAACGTGCCCAACCGGTTTCGCGAAGTGGCCTAGAGGTCGTACCCTCCCATAGTGACCTCTTGGGGGTTTACTTGCTAATGACGGATCCATCCGACACGCGGGACACCCCGCCGCGACCCTTCTCCCCGCTGTGGATCTACCTGACCGGGGTCGTCGCCACGGGCTGCGCCGCCCTGCTCATCGCGGAGATCGGCCTCGGCGCGGGCGTGATCGCCGGCCTGGCGCGCACCCCGCTGTTCTGGATGCTCGTCGTGCTGGTCGTGCTCGGAGAGCTCCGGCCCATCGTGGTCTCCAGCTCGCGCCTGGCCGGCGGCACGGCCACCTCGACGCTGTTCACCTTCGCCGTCCTGCTCTACCAGGGGCTGGCCGTCGCCGTACTGATCCACACGACCGCGCTCATCGTCAGCGGCCTGGCCCACCGCAGGGCCTGGCACCGGATGCTGTTCAACATCTCCCAGATGACGCTGGCCTCCACCTCGGCCGCGGCCGTGCTCGCCGCCTTCGGGCACCGGCCCCACCCCGCCACGCCCTGGGTGCCCGAGGGCACCGACATCGCCGCGGTCGCGGCGGCGGCGCTCGCGTACTTCGTGGTCAGAGGCGTGCTGGTGTGCTCGGCGGTCGCCCTGCACGAGCGCAGGCCCCTGTGGCGGGTGATCCGCACGACCATCGGGCACCAGAGCCTGGTCTACGGCGCGCTGCTGGGCCTGGCCCCGCTGGTGGTCGTCGTCATGAACCGCTCGCCCGCGCTGGTCCCGCTCTTCGTCGCGCCGCTCGCCGCCATGTACTTCACCGCCTCACTGTCGGTGCGCCGCGACCACCAGGCCATGCACGACGGCCTGACCTCCCTGCCCAACCGCAAGCTGCTGATCCTGCGCACCGAGGAGGCCATGGCCGAGGCGCGCGACGACGCCCGCGTCGGCCTGCTGCTGCTCGACCTCGACCGGTTCAAGGAGGTCAACGACACCCTCGGGCATCCGGTGGGCGACCGCCTCCTGCAGATCGTCGCGCACCGCCTCACCCACAGCGTGCGCCCGGGGGACGTCGTGGCCCGGCTCGGCGGGGACGAGTTCGCCGTCCTGCTGCCGACCGTCCGCGACTCCACCGCCGCCCGTGAGGTCGCCGCCCGGCTGCGGGCGGCGCTCACCGAGCCGGTGCGGCTGGAGGGCATGACCTTCGACCTGGACGCCTCGGTCGGCATCGCCCTCTACCCCGACCACGCGCCCGACTTCGAGCTGCTGCTCCAGCGCTCGGACGTGGCGATGTACTTCGCCAAGGAGGGCCGCAGCGGCGTCGAGGTCTACCTGGCCGAAAAGGACCGCAACTCGCCCGAGCGGCTGAACCTTCTCGGCGACCTGCGCCGGGCGGTCGGCGACGGCGAGCTGCAACTGCACTACCAGCCCAAGGTGAACCTGTCCTCGGGCCGGGTGGAGGGGGTGGAGGCGCTGCTGCGGTGGTGGCACCGCGAACGCGGCCCGGTGCCGCCGGACGACTTCATCCCGCTCGCCGAGCAGTCGTACCTCATGCGGCAGATCACCCAGTACGTCATCGACGCCGCGCTGGAGCAGGTGGCCGCGTGGTGGCACTCGGGCCTGCGGGTGCCGGTCGCGGTCAACGTGTCGGCGCGCGACCTGCTCGACCCGACGCTGCCCGAGCTGCTGGAGGCGGGCCTGGCCCGGCTCGACCTGCCGCCGGTTGCGATCAGGCTGGAGGTCACCGAGCGCATCCTGATGACCGACCAGGCCTACACCGCCGACTCCGTCCACGCGCTGGTCGAGCTCGGCGTCCCGCTGGCCCTGGACGACTTCGGCACGGGGTACTCCTCGCTGGTGCGCCTGCAGCGGCTGCCGGTGTGCGAGGTGAAGATCGACGGCTCGTTCGTCCAGCGGCTCGGCAAGACGGCCGACGACGAGCGCATCGTCCGCTCGATCGTCGACCTGGTGCGCTCCCTCGGGCTGCGCTCGGTGGCCGAGGG
This sequence comes from Sphaerisporangium melleum, assembly GCF_014646695.1. Classification (GTDB taxonomy): domain Bacteria; phylum Actinomycetota; class Actinomycetes; order Streptosporangiales; family Streptosporangiaceae; genus Sphaerisporangium; species Sphaerisporangium melleum. Next base: position 108,849 of record NZ_BMNT01000005.1, on the reverse strand, counting down.
CGTCGAGTCCGACGAGGTGGCCGGGTACCTGCGCGAGATGGGGTGTGACGCCGGGCAGGGCTGGTGGTTCGCCGAGCCCATGCCGGCCGGCGAGATGACCACGTGGCTGCGCGCCCGGGTCGACGGCCACGAGACCACCGCCCCCTGCCTCGGCCCCGCGTGCCGCGGTACGCACGAGGTCACGACCCTGTAGCGTCCGGCGCCGGGACGGCCGGGACCTTCGCACGGTCACGAGGCGGAGAACCCCGTCTAATGGTTCGGCCACCTTCCGGCCCGCGCCCTAGGATGACACTGTCCGATTGCCATCCATGAAACGGGTTGACGACTCATGTCCGCCATAACCCGCGACGAGGTCGCTCACCTCGCCCGGCTGTCCCGGCTGGCGCTCTCCGAGGACGAGCTCGACCACTACGCCACGCAGCTCGATGACATCATCGGCGCGGTGGCGCGGGTCTCCGAGGTCGCCACCGACGACATCCCGCCGTCGTCGCACGCGCTGCCGCTCACCAACGTCTACCGTCCCGACGAGGTGCGCCCGAGTCTGACCCCGCAGGAGGCCCTGGCGGCCGCCCCGGCGGTGGAGGACGACCGCTTCCGCGTCCCGCGCATCCTGGGGGAGGAGGCATGAGCCTGATCCGCAAGACCGCCGCCGAGCTCGGCGCCCTGATCGCCTCCGGCGAGGTCTCCGCCGTCGAGGTCGCGCAGGCCCACCTCGACCGCATCGCCGAGGTCGACCCGCAGATCAACGCGTTCCTGCACGTCGCGGCCGATTCGGCGCTCGCGCAGGCCCGCGCCGTGGACGAGCGCCGCGCCGCCGGTGAGCCCCTCGGGCCGCTCGCGGGCGTGCCGATCGCGCACAAGGACGTCTTCACCACCAAGGACATGCCGACCACGGCCGGGTCCAAGATCCTCGAGGGCTACCGCCCGCCGTACGACGCGACCGTCACCGCGCGGCTGCGCGAGGCCGGCCTGGTCATTCTCGGCAAGACCAACCTGGACGAGTTCGCCATGGGCTCCTCCACCGAGAACTCCGCCTACGGCCCGACGCGCAACCCCTGGGACCTCTCCCGCATCCCCGGCGGGTCCTCGGGCGGGTCCAGCGCCGCCGTCGCCGCCTACCAGGCGCCGCTGTCCACCGGTACCGACACCGGCGGCTCGATCCGCCAGCCCGCGGCCGTTACCGGCATCGTCGGCATGAAGCCCACCTACGGCGGCTCCTCGCGGTACGGCCTGATCGCCTTCGCGTCCTCGCTGGACACGCCCGGCCCGTTCGCGCGCAACGTGCTCGACGCAGCGCTGCTGCACGAGGCGTTCTCCGGCCACGACAGCATGGACTCCACCTCCATCCACGAGCCGGTGCCGCCGGTGGTCGAGGCCGCCCGCCGCGCCGACGTCGCCGGCCTGCGCGTCGGCGTGGTCAAGGAGTTCGGCGGCGAGGGTTACCAGCCCGGCGTGCTCGCCCGCTTCCGTGAGGCGGTCGACCTGCTGGAGTCGCTGGGCGCCAAGGTCGTCGAGGTCTCCTGCCCGAGCTTCGGCTACGCCCTGCCGGCCTACTACCTGATCGCCCCCTCCGAGTGCTCGTCCAACCTCGCGAGGTTCGACGGCATGCGCTACGGCCTGCGCGTCGGCGACGACGGCACCCGCAGCGCCGAGGAGGTCATGGCGCTCACCCGGGCCGCCGGGTTCGGCCCCGAGGTGAAGCGGCGCATCATGCTCGGCACCTACGCCCTGTCCAGCGGGTACTACGACGCCTACTACGGGTCGGCGCAGAAGGTCCGCACGCTCATCGCCCGCGACTTCGAGGCGGCCTTCCACCAGGTGGACGTCCTGGTCTCGCCGACCACGCCCACCACCGCGTTCCCGATCGGCGAGCGCGCCGACGACCCGATGGCGATGTACCTCGCCGACCTGTGCACGATCCCGGCCAACCTGTCGGGCAACGCCGCCATCTCCGTGCCGTGCGGGCTGGCCGACGAGGACGGCCTGCCGGTCGGCCTGCAGATCATGGCGCCCGTGCTCGGCGACGACCGCTGCTACCGGGTGGGCGCCGCCGTCGAGAAGGCCCTTGAGGACCGCTGGGGCGGCCCGCTGCTGAAGGAGGCTCCGTCCCTGTGACCACCACCCAGTCCGTGATGCCGTACGACGAGGCGCTCGAGCGGTTCGAGCCGGTGCTCGGCCTCGAGACGCACGTCGAGCTCGGCACCGAGTCCAAGATGTTCTGCGGGTGCTCGACCGCCTTCGGCGCGCCGCCGAACACCCACGTCTGCCCGGTGTGCCTGGCGCTGCCCGGCGCGCTGCCGGTGGCCAACGACAAGGCGATCGAGTCGACCATCCGCATCGGGCTCGCCCTGAACTGCACGATCGCCGAGTGGTGCCGCTTTGCCCGGAAGAACTACTTCTATCCGGACATGCCGAAGAACTACCAGATCAGCCAGTACGACGAGCCGCTGTGCTCCAACGGCTACCTCGACGTCGAGGTGAACGGCGAGACCGTCCGCATCGAGATCGAGCGCGTCCACCTGGAGGAGGACACCGGCAAGTCCACGCACGTGGGCGGCGCGACCGGCCGCATCCACGGCGCCGACTACTCGATCGTCGACTACAACCGCGCCGGCATCCCGCTGGTCGAGATCGTCACCAAGCCCATCCCGGGCACCGACCGGCTCGCGCCCGAGGTCGCCCGCGCGTACGTCACCGAGCTGCGCGAGGTCATGCGCACGCTGGGCGTGTCCGACGTGCGCATGGAGGAGGGCTCGCTGCGGTGCGACGTGAACGTGTCGCTCATGCCGCGCGGGTCGGCCGAGTGGGGCACCCGCACCGAGACCAAGAACGTCAACTCGCTGCGCAGCGTCGAGCGGGCGGTGCGCGGTGAGATCGAGCGGCAGGCGGCGATCCTCGCCGACGGCGGCAAGATCGTTCAGGAGACCCGGCACTTCCACGAGGACACCGGCGCCACCACCTCGGGCCGGTCCAAGGAGGAGGCGCAGGACTACCGCTACTTCCCCGAGCCCGACCTGCTGCCGATCGCGCCGAGCCCCGAGTGGATCGCCGAGCTGCGCGGCGAGCTGCCCGAGCTGCCGGGCGCGCGGCGCAAGCGGCTGCAGGCCGAGTGGGGCGTCTCCGAGCTCGACATGGCCGCCATGCACAACGCCGGCGCGATCGACCTGGTCGAGGCGACCGTCGAGGCCGGAGTGCCCGCGGCCGACGCCCGCAAGTGGTGGATGGGCGAGCTGGCGCGCCGCGCCAACGAGTCCGGCCGGGCGCTGGCCGAGCTGCCGATCACGCCGGGGCAGATCGCCCGGGTCGTCGAGCTGGTCTCCTCCGGCGCGCTGAACGACAAGCTGGCCCGCCAGGTGCTCGAAGGCGTGCTCGCGGGCGAGGGCTCGCCCGACGAGGTGGTCGAGGCCCGCGGGCTGCGCATCGTCAACGACGAGGGCGAGCTGTCCTCGATCATCGACCAGGTGCTGTCGGCCAACGCCGACGCGGCCGACAAGGTGCGGGCCGGCAAGATCGCTGCGGCGGGCGCGCTGGTCGGCGGCGTGATGAAGGCCAGCCGGGGCAAGGCGGACGCCGCGCGCGCCCGCGAGCTGATCCTGGAGAAGCTCGGCGTCTCCGAATAGCATGCCGGTCGTACAACGGGCCCCGGGGAACTCCCGGGGTCCGTTGTGTTATGCGGACATACCTTTCTTGCGGTACTAAGTACGTATTTTCCACTCGACTTACCCATACCTCGGACGGGATTCATCTGGGGATGTTGAAGAATTCCGGGGCCTGTTTGGTTTAGGGTGATGCAGGGGATCTGGTCGAGTGCGGGAGGAGGACGAAGGCGTGCGGAACGCCGGAGCGTCCATCGACCCGCCACCCGACCCGTTCGCGGCGGTCCGCCCCGATTCGCCGGTCGCGTTACCCGTCGACCGGCAGTATTCCAAGGACAGCGGCGACCGCCGGGGCCAGGCGCCCGGCGAGCGCAAGAAGCTTCCGCGCGGCGTCTCGCCGCTGCCCCCCGGCGTCTCGCCGGAGATCTTCGCCACCACGCCGCCGCCGTTCGCCGCGACCCCGCCGCCCCCGGGCACTCCGCCCAAGCCGCCGGTGACCCTGCCCCCTCCGCCCGCAGGTCCGGCCGAGCCGTGGCCGGTGAAGGGCAACCCCCGGGCGCGCAGGCCCGTAGGCGAGCAGAAGCCCGCCTCCGGACACCAGAACCTCGACGACGAGGCCGAGTCGCCCGCCCTGCGTCGCCGGCTGCGCGGTCCCCTGCTGGCCGCCGGCGCCCTCGGCCTGCTCCTCGTGATCGCCTACCTCGTCCCTGCCGCGCTGATGTGGGGCAAGGTGCCGCCCGGCACGCATGTGCGCGACCTGCCGATCGGCGGCCTCAGCGCCACCCAGGCCATCGAACGGCTGCACGAGCGCTACGACGGCAAGGACCAGCAGGCCGTCGGTCTCCTCCTCGACGGCCGGCGCGTCGCCGTCCTCGACCCGCGTGAGGCGGGCCTCACGATCGACATCGAGGCCACCGTCGGCGACGTGGACACCGGCTTCCCCAGTCCCATGTCCGTCTGGCAGTCCTTCACGGGCGAGCGCCAGCTGCCGCTGCGCGTCTCGATCAACCAGCGCAAGCTGAACGATCGCGTCCGCAGGATCGCCAGAGAGATCGACCGCCCGGTCCGCGAAGGCGCGATCGTCTACAAGAGCGCCACGCCCCAGGTTCTCACCCCGCAGGAAGGGCTCCGGCTCGACCAGGCGAAGACCGCCGACGCCATCAAGCGGGCGTTCGTGGACGCCCCGGCCTCGGTCGTGCTCCCGGTCGGCGAAGTGCGGCCCAAGGTGGCCGCCGCGACCTTCGACGGCGCCCTCGTCACCGCGCGCCGCGCCGTCGCCGACCCGATCACCTTGGTGAACGGCGGCAGGCGGGTCACCCTCAGCCCCAAGGTGATCGCCGCCCACCTGACCTTCACCGCCGACCACCGCGGCCAGGTGCGCCCGGTCTTCGACGCGCGCAAGGCGGTCGCCGGGCTGGAGGTCAGGCTGGTGGGAGTGGCCGAGGCCGTCCGCGAGGCGGGCTTCGTCATCGACGGCGAGACGCCCAGGCTGGTCCACGCCCGCGTCGGAAAGGGCGTCGACACCGCCCGGCTCGCCGAAGCGGTCGCCCGGGTCATCGCCGGCGGCGGCCACCGCACCATCCCGGTGTCCCTCGCCGTCACCAAGCCGACCCTCACCGACGCGGCGGCCATGCGGCTCGGCATCAGGGAGAAGGTCGCCTCGGCCGCCACCTCCTACACCTGCTGCGCGGCCCGGGTGACCAACATCCGCAAGGCCGCCGCCCTGGTGGACGGCAAGGTCGTGCGGCCTGGAGAGACGTTCTCGCTGAACGAGGCCATCGGCGACCCCGCCGCCCAGAAGTTCGTCCGCGCCCAGGCGATCGAGGGCGACCGCCTGGTCATCGCCGTCGGCGGCGGGCTGTCGCAGTTCGCGACGACCCTGTACAACGCGGCGTTCCTCGCGGGAATGCAGGAGGTCGACCGCACGCCCTACCCGTTCCACGTCTCGGGCTACCCCGAGGGGCGCGACGCCTCGGTGTCCTACCCCGACCATGACCTGCGCTGGCGCAACGACACCGACCATGGTGTGCTGATCAAGGCCTCGGCCACCGGCACCTCGGTGACGGTCTCGCTGTGGAGCACCCGGACCTACGACCGCATCGAGGCCGAGACCACCGTGCGCTCCAACCCCACCGAGCCCGAGACCAGGACCGACACCGACCCCTCGTGCATCCCGATGAACGGCACCCCGGGGTTCACCGTCACGGTCACCCGGGTCTTCCGCAAGGACGGCAAGACCGTCAAGAAGGACAAGCCCCAGACGACGGTGTACGACCCCGCGCCCAAGGTGATCTGCCGGCCGGCGCGCTCCACCGGCCCGTTCCAGCAGGACGGTGACAACGCCGGCACCCAGTTACCCCCGCCGGGGCAGGACGACGACCCCTCGGCCAACGGCCGCAAGGGCGACGGCCGGCCTGACCCCGGCACTCCGGTGACGCCGAAGTCCGACAACGGCGACAAGAACCGCGACAACCGCGACGACAACGGCAACGACCCGCAGAGCTCCTCACCCCACCGCAACGCCGACCCGACGCCCACCGCCACTCCCAGCGGCGGTGACGAGGCCCCGAACGGCACCAACGGCACCAACGGCGGCGGCAAGAAGAGCGGCGACGACCTCAACAGCAACGACCCCGCCTGACCCCCACCCGGTCAGCGCAGCGGGATGACCAGGACGCGGTCGTCACCCCCGGGCCCGGAGCCGTGGCCGTCCTTGTTGCTGGTGCCGACGTACAGCGCCGAGCCGTCCGGAGTGGCGGCCACCGCGCGCAGGCGGCCGTACTCGCCGACGTAGTGGGCGATGGGCTCACCCACGCGGCCCCCACCGGTCAGCGGCACCTGCCACAGCCGCGTGCCGCGCAGCGCCGCCACCCACAGCGAGCCCTTGGCGTACGCCACGCCGGACGGAGACGCATCGGCGGGCGACCAGGTGAGCAGCGGATCGGCGTAGGCGTCCCCGCCGCCGGAGCCCTCGACCTGCGGCCAGCCGTAGTTCTTGCCCTTCTGGATGAGATTGACCTCGTCGTAGGTGTTCTGGCCGAACTCCGAGGCGTACATCCGCCCGGCGGTGTCCCAGGCGACGCCCTGCACATTGCGGTGGCCGTAGCTCCAGATCACGTTCTCGAACGGATTGCCCGGCGCGGGCCCGCCGTCCACGGTCATCCGCAGAATCTTGCCGCCGAGCGTGCCGAGGGCCTGGGCGAGCGGGCGGTCGCCGGTCTCGCCGGTCGTGGCGTACAGGTAGCCGTCCGGGCCGAAGGCGAGCCGTCCGCCGTTGTGGATGGCCCCCTTGGGGATGCCGCTGACGATGGTCACCGGATCGGACAGGCGGCCTTCGTAGCGGTAGCGCACGATGCGGTTCTCGGTGGCCGCCGTGAAGTACAGGAAGACGTAGTGGTCGCGCTCGAACCGGGGGGAGACGGCGACGCCGAGCAGCCCGCCTTCGCCGGCGGCGGACACCCCCTCGACCACCCCGACCTCGCTCGCCCGGCCCTTCGGGGTGACCCGCAACAGCCGCGCCGAGTCGCGTTCGGTGACCAGGGCGTCGCCATCGGGCAGGAAGGCGATGGCCCACGGCACGGTCAGCCCGTCCACGAGCGTGCGCGGGGTGCCGGGGACGGCCGGCCCGCCCGCGGACGCGGTGCTCCCGGTGGCAGGCCCGCCGGACGGCGCGGCGGTGGCGCCGGACGAAGGGACGGCCGTGCCGCCGCCTGTCGCGCGCCCGGGCTCCCCGGTGGAGCACCCCGCCAGCAGCACGGCCGCGGCCACCGCCGCCATCATGGACCTCGCCGAACCGCCCGGCCTCGTACGGGGCGTCCAAAGGGTCGCCGGCTCCCGTCCGCCGGCTCGCCATTCGTCGTGCCCGCCGCCGCGCTCCCGCCCCGGCGACGGCCGTCCGGTGGCGGCCTGGGCGGGGCGGGGGCGGGCCGCCGCAAAGTCCGCGCCCGGGGATGGGCGGGGTGAACGATCGCGCATCGTGAACCTCCTCGCGTCCCTCAATACTGATGCCTGCCTCGCGAGGTTCCGGCCTTCGGCGAGGGATCGTTAGGGTTGTCGTCCATGAAGATCTGGGCGCCCTGGCCGGCCATCGTCGAGGCCCTGGCCGATCTGCCGGACGTGGAATGCGTGCTCTACGAGGGCGGCGACACCCCGCCCGAGGGGGCCGAGGACGTCGAGGTGTGGATCCCGCCGCTGATCCCGCCCGCCCTGACCGCCGAGCTGCTGGGGCGCATGGGCAAGCTCCGCCTGGTGCAGACGGTGACGGCGGGGGTGGAGGCGTACCGCGCGCACCTGCCCGAAGGGGTGATCCTGTGCAACGCGCGCGGCGTCCACGACGCGGCCACCGCCGAGTGGGCCGTCGGCGCGATGATCGCCGTGACCCGTGAGTTCCCCGGCTTCGCCGCCGCCCAGCAGCGCGGCGAGTGGACCTACCACATCACCGGCGTGCTGGCCGACTCCACGGTGCTGATCGTCGGGTACGGCTCGATCGGCCAGGCGCTGGAGCGCCGACTGGACGGGTTCGAGGTGGAGGTCCTGCGCGTGGCGCGCACCCCGCGCGAGGGCGTGTACGGCGAGGCGGACCTGCCCGCGTTGCTGCCCCGGGCCGACGTGGTGGTGCTGCTGGTGCCGCAGACCCCCGGAACGGCGGGCCTGGTCGACGCCGCCTTCCTGGCCGGGATGAAGGACGGCGCCGTGCTGGTGAACGCCGCCCGCGGCTCGGTGGTGGACACCGCCGCGCTGCTCGCCGAGGTGAACAGCGGGCGGCTCAGGGCGGCCCTCGACGTCACCGACCCCGAGCCGCTGCCCGGCGACCACCCCCTGTGGAGCGCGCCCGGGGTCTTCATCACCCCGCACATCGCCGGCAGCAACCCCGCGTCCCGCCGCCGGGCGGTCAAGCTCATGCGATCCCAGATGCTGAGATACCTGTCCGGAGAACCACTGAACAACGTGATCACGGGAGCGTACTGAGTCGCTTGACTCTCGTTTCTGACTCGTAACGATAGGAAAGCAAACCCAACCCGTGGCTGCCTCGTGACCTCCGATGCGTACGGTGAGTCTCACCGCGCCGCCGTCCAGGGACGGCGGGCAGGGCGGTTATCAGATCGGTGACGACTGAGCGGTTGCCGCCTCATGCGCCGCCGGGCGAGCGCGACACTGGCGACGTGACAGGGATGAGCCGCATGGGCGACGACGTTGAACGGCCTTCGTGATCCAAGGGTGTCGTTGACCGCCGCCGCCGTGATCGGCGCGGCGGGGCCGGCGGCTGCCCTCCTCGGCGGCGCCCCCGCCGCCGCGGTCACCGCGATCGCCGGGGTGGCGGCCGGTCTCATCGCCGCCGTCTCGCTGCTGATCGCCGCCGTCCGGGCGGTCCCGCACTCCGGGCGCCGTTCCTCGGCCTGGCGCTGGCTGGCCTCCGGATCGCTCGGCTGGCTCGCCGGTGTGGGCATGCGCCCGCTCGCCGAGGGCACCCCGTTCATGCTGACCTTCGCCGACGTGCTGGTGGTCGCCGGCACGGTGCTGCTCGCCATCGGCTGCGGGCGCACCGCGCGCCGCAGGGCGTACGGAAGGTCGCTGCCGCACTACGTCTCCAGCGCCTACATCAGCGCCGCGTCGCTGTTCACGATCTGCTGGGTGGCGCTGCTCGGCCCGCTGTACGCCGGATCCGACGAGCCGAGCACCCTGGCCTCGCCCGTGGTGTGCCTGCTCGCGGCCTGCGCCGTGGCCCCGGCCGCGCTCGCCTCGCGCTCCGCCGGGTGCAGAGTGGGCCGGGCCGCGCTCCTCGTGCTCGCCGCGGCCACGGTGCAGGAGGTCGCCACCGCGATCGCCCGCATCACCGTCGACGGCCCCCCGCCGCTGGTCACCGGCATGCTCACCCCGGTCGCGTTCCTCCTGCTCGCCGCCGCGCCCTGGGTCGTACGCCCCAAAGCCCGCGGCCGACCCGCGCGCGGGCCCTCCTCGCTGATCGTGGAGGGGGCGCCCCTCGCGCTGGCCGCCGTCGCCACCGTGGTTCTGGCGGTGCGCGTGGTCACCGGCGGGCCCGAGCCGTCCGCGGTGGTGCTGCCCGTGGCCGCGGGGTCGATCGTGGTCGTGCTGCTGGCCAAGGTCTTCGTGCTGGCCCTGGAGACCGCGAGCATGCGCGGCGGCCTGGACTCCAGCGAGCGCCGGCTCATCCACCTCGCCGAGAGCGCGGGCGATGTGATCGTGGTCTGCGACCGCGACGGCGAGATCCGCGAGATCGGCGCCGGGGTCGAGGCCCTGTACGGCTACCGGCCGCGCGAGTTGGTCGGCCGCTCCATCCTCGACTACGTGCACTCCGAGGACGCGCCCGCCGTCCAGTCGGCGCTCAAGGCGCTGACCTCTGAGGACGACCTCCCCGGTGAGCGGCAGGGCGCCTGCCGCGTCGCCTGCCGGGTGCGCGCCGCCGACGGCACCTGGCGGCCGGCCGAGTCGGTCGCCACCCGGCACCCCAGCGACGTCGAAGACCTCGTCCTGATCTCCACGCGCGACGTCAGCGACCAGGTGGCGCTGCGCAACCAGGTCGTCCACCTCACCTTCCACGACGGGGTGACCGGGCTGCCGAACCGCGCCTACTTCGAGGAGCGCACCCGCGAGGTGCTCGCCCGGCGGGGGGGCGGGACCACGGCGGTGGTGTTCATCGACCTCGACGGATTCACCGGCGTCAACGACTCGGTGGGCCACGCGGGCGGCGACTACCTGCTCAGCCAGGCGGCCCGGCGGCTGCGCGCCGCCGTGCACGCCGACGACACCCTGGCCCGCTGGGGCGGCGACGAGTTCGCCGTGCTGCTGGAGTCCGGCGGCTCCGGCCAGCCGTCCGGCTCCGGGCCCACCGACGCCCAGTCCGCCATCGACCTCGCCGAACGCCTGGTACGCGAGGTGTCCGCCGAACCGTTCCGCGTGGCCGACCGCGACATCGCGCTCACCGCCAGTGTCGGCGTCGCCTTCGCCGAGGACGGCGTCCCGGCCGGCGACCTCATCCGCAACGCCGACGTGGCGACGACGCGGGCCAAGGAGCTCGGCGGGCGCCGCGTCGAGGTCTTCGCCGCCCACATGCACGCCGACGTCGTACGCCGCCTGGAACTCGCCGCCGACCTCCAGCGGGCGCTGCTGGCCGGCCAGTTCGCCATCGAGTACCAACCGGTGGTCGACCTCGCGACCTCCCGGGTCACCGCCGTCGAGGCCCTGGTGCGGTGGTGGCGGGGCAGCACGCTGGTCCCGCCGCAGCAGTTCCTCGGCGCGGCCGAGGACACCGGGCTGATCGTCCCGCTCGGCGAGTGGATCCTGCGCGAGTCCTGCCGCGAGGTGGCGGCCTGGCGGGCGTCGTCCTGGGACATCGGGCTGTCGCTCAACCTGTCCACCCGCCAGATCACCGCGCCGCGCTTCGTGGAGACGGTCGCGGCGGCCCTGGCCGAGAGCGGGTTGCCGGCGAGTGCCCTGACCCTTGAGGTCATCGAGGAGATGCTCGTCGAGGACGCCGAGGAGATCATCGGCCGGCTGTCGGAGCTGCGCGCCATGGGCGTGCGGCTCGCCATCGACGACTTCGGCACCGGGTACGCCTCCCTGGCGCTGCTGCGCCAGCTTCCGGTCGATTTGATCAAGATCGATCCGTCGTTCGTCTGCGGCCTCGGCCGCGACGAGACCCTGACCCTGCTCACCCGCACGATCGTGCGGCTCGGCCACGACCTCGGCCTCATGGTGGTGGCCGAGGGCATCGAACGCCCCGAACAGCTCGAACTGCTCCGCGAGATGGGCTGCACCCGCGGCCAGGGCTACCTCGTGGCCCGGCCGATGGCCGCCCGCGGCGTCGACTCCCTCATGCGCACCAGCCTCGCCCCGGTGCCTCCGCTGCAGAACACTGCGTAGTTTTACCTTTTCGTGCTCGGCGGCTCGTGATGTCGTTCAGGCAACGGGCCGTGCTCCTGGCGGGAGGGGATGAGCTGTGGTTCTGGTGGGGAGGGTCGGTGCGCTGGGACCGGGCATCCCATATCGTGAGACTTGTGTCCGCAGATTTGACACCTGTGACGTGTCAGGGGCTATCGTTGCGGCATGCGTATCACTGGGGACTCGATTGCCGGGCCGGCTGCCCGGCTTGACGGTGTAGTACTTCGCCGGCGCGCAGGCCGCTGACGAAGTCCCCAGCCCTGCGCGCAGCCCCAGCATCGCCGTTCCGGCGAGGCGGGGCATTTTTTATGGCCACACCCAGCCAGCCACGCAAGGAAACGAGCCGATGACCGAAGAGATGACAGGTGCGCAGGCCCTCGTCAGGGCGCTGGAGCAGGTCGGGGTCGACACGGTGTTCGGGATCCCGGGCGGTGCCATCCTTCCCGCCTACGACCCGCTCTACGACTCCACCAAGGTCAGGCACGTGCTCGTACGGCACGAGCAGGGTGCGGGCCACGCGGCCGAGGGCTACGCCCAGGCGACCGGCAAGGTCGGGGTCTGCATGGCGACGAGCGGGCCGGGCGCGACCAACCTGGTGACGGCGATCGCCGACGCGTACATGGACTCGGTGCCCATCGTCGCGATCACCGGCCAGGTCGCCGCCCCGCTGATCGGCACCGACGCCTTCCAGGAGGCCGACATCTCCGGCATCACCATGCCGATCACCAAGCACAACTTCCTGGTCACCGACGCCGCCGACATTCCGCGCACCATCGCCGAGGCGTTCCACATCGCCGCCACCGGCCGCCCCGGCCCTGTCCTGGTCGACATCGCCAAGGACGCCCTGCAGGCCAAGACCGCCTTCTCCTGGCCGCCCATCATGCGGCTGCCGGGCTACCGTCCGGTGACCCGGCCGCACTCCAAGCAGATCAGGGAGGCCGCGCGCCTCATGGCCGAGGCCAGGCGCCCGGTGCTGTACGTCGGCGGCGGCGTGCACAAGGCGCACGCCTCGGCCGAGCTGCTCCAGCTCGCCGAGCTGACCGGCATCCCGGTGGTCACGACACTGATGGCCAAGGGCACGTTCCCCGACAGCCACGACCTGAACCTCGGCATGCCCGGCATGCACGGCACCGTGGCGGCGGTCGGGGCCCTGCAGCGCAGCGACCTGCTCATCGCGCTGGGCACCCGCTTCGACGACCGGGTGACCGGCCGGCTGGACACCTTCGCCCCGCACGCGAAGATCATCCACGCCGACATCGACCCCGCGGAGATCTCCAAGAACCGCCACGCTGACGTGCCGATCGTGGGCGACTGCCGCGAGGTGCTGAACGACCTGATCAACGCGGTGAAGCACGAGCAGGCCGAGGGCCGCTCGGGCGACTACACCGCCTGGTGGGCGGTGCTGAACGGCTACCGCAAGACCTACCCGCTCGGGTACGACGCGCCGGAGGACGGCTCGCTCGCGCCGCAGTACGTCGTCGAGCGGCTCAGCGCGCTCGTCGGGCCGGACGCCTACTACGTGGCCGGCGTCGGCCAGCACCAGATGTGGGCGGCCCAGTTCATCGGCTACGAGAACCCCGGCACGTTCATCAACTCCGGCGGCGCCGGCACGATGGGCTTCGCGGTGCCGGCGGCGATGGGCGCCAAGATGGGCGCCCCGGACGCCACGGTGTGGGCGATCGACGGCGACGGCTGCTTCCAGATGACCAACCAGGAGCTCGCGACCTGCGCACTGGAAGGTGTGCCGATCAAGGTCGCCGTGATCAACAACGGCAACCTCGGCATGGTCCGGCAGTGGCAGACGCTGTTCTACAACGAGCGGTACTCCAACACCGACCTGCAGTCGCCGCGCCGCATCCCCGACTTCGTGAAGCTGGCCGAGGCGTACGGCTGCGTCGGCCTGCGGTGTGAGCGGCCCGAGGACGTCGATGCGACGATCCGCAAGGCCATGGAGATCAACGACGTGCCGGTGGTCATCGACTTCGTCGTGCACAAGGACGCCATGGTCTGGCCGATGGTCGCCGCCGGGACCAGCAACGACGAGATCAAGTTCGCCCGGGACATGGCTCCCGTGTGGGACAACGAGGAGGAGTCATGAGCCGTCGCCGCCTCGCCCGCGGACGGTCCACCGGTTCGGCAGGAGAAAACGCATGACCCGCCACACGCTGTCGGTTCTCGTCGAGAACAAGCCCGGCGTCCTCGCCCGGGTCGCCGCCCTGTTCAGCAGGCGCGGCTTCAACATCGACTCGCTGGCGGTCGGGCCCACCGAGCACGATGACGTCTCCCGGATGACCATCGTCGTCAACGTCGCCGAGCTTCCACTCGAGCAGGTCACCAAGCAGCTCAACAAGCTGGTCAACGTGATCAAGATCGTGGAGCTCGACCCCGCGCAGTCCGTGCAGCGGGAGCTCACGCTCATCAAGGTCCGCGCCGACACCGAGACGCGGTCCAATGTGCTGGAGCTCGTGCAGCTCTTCCGCGCCCGCTGCGTGGACGTCGCCACCGACGCGGTGACCATCGAGGTCACCGGCACGCCGGACAAGCTGGACGCCTTCATCAAGGTGCTCGAGCCGTTCGGTATCAAGGAACTCGTCCAGTCAGGCATGGTGGCCATCGGCCGCGGTGCCCGTTCCATCACCGACCGCTCGCTCAGGGCCCTGGACCGCAGCGCGTGAGCCCTGCGGACGCGAGCCGTACGAGAACACCACGAAAGGCAAGCTAGTGACTGAGATTTTCTACGACGACGCCGCCGACCTGTCGGTCATCCAGGGCCGGCACGTGGCGGTGCTGGGCTACGGCAGCCAGGGCCACGCCCACGCGCTGTCGCTGCGCGACTCCGGCGTGGACGTCCGGGTCGGTCTGCCCGAGGGTTCCAAGAGCCGTGAGAAGGCCGAGAACGACGGCCTGCGCGTCGTCACCCCGGGCGAGGCGGCCGAAGAGGCCGACCTGATCATGATCCTTGCGCCCGACCACATCCAGCGCCACCTGTACGCCGAGCACGTCGCGCCGAACCTCGTCGAGGGCGACGCGCTGTTCTTCGGTCACGGCCTGAACATCCGCTACGGCCTGATCGAGGCGCCCGAGGGCGTCGACGTCGCGATGGTGGCGCCCAAGGGCCCGGGTCACCTGGTCCGCCGCCAGTTCACCGCCGGCCGCGGCGTGCCGGTGCTGGTCGCCGTCGAGAAGGACGCCACCGGCAACGCCTGGCCGCTCACGCTGTCGTACGCCAAGGGCATCGGCGGCACCCGCGCGGGCGCGCTCAAGACGACCTTCACCGAGGAGACCGAGACCGACCTGTTCGGCGAGCAGGCCGTGCTGTGCGGCGGCATCTCCGAGCTGATCAAGACGGGCTTCGAGACGCTGGTCGAGGCGGGCTACCAGCCCGAGGTCGCCTACTTCGAGTGCCTGCACGAGATGAAGCTCATCGTCGACCTCATGTACGAGGGCGGCCTGTCCAAGATGTACTGGTCGGTGTCCGACACCGCCGAGTACGGCGGCTACACCCGCGGCCCGCGCGTCATCACCTCCGAGACCAAGAAGGAGATGCAGCGCATCCTGGGCGAGGTGCAGTCCGGCGAGTTCGCCCGCGAGCTGGTCGAGGAGTTCGACGGCGGCCAGGGCAACTTCCGCAAGTACCGCGAGGAGCTGGCCCAGCACCCGATCGAGCAGACCGGCGCCAAGCTCCGCCCGATGATGAGCTGGCTCAAGGAGAAGTAACCCGCACCACAATCGATCGCCCGAGCCGACCTCCGGCTCGGGCGATCATTTCGTTCCGCCCGCCATCAGGCGAACAGCTCGTCGGTGGAGTTGATGGTGGCGGCGCGTCGTCCCCACTCTTCGATCTGTGCCGGATCGGAGCATTCCAGGATCTTGGCTCGCGTGTCGTCGGACAGCTCGATCCCCCGCGCGTCCAGCACAAGGAGCAACATCTTGGCCTCCCCCCGGGCTTCGCCCCTCGCCTCGCCCTCGGCGAGGCCGTCGGCCTTGCCACGCCCGTAGTAGCCGCGGGCGAAGTCGCTCTTGTACTCGCGTGTACCGGTTTTCATGATCTCCTCCAGAACATCCCGGGCCGCTTCCGGAAGGATGGCCAGCACTTCGTCAATATAACCCTGCGCCTGCTCGGACTCGATGTTCTCGAGCCCTTCCAGCATCGCCGTGAAGATCTTCTCGCGGTCAGTGCCGTCACCATGGGCCATCGCCGACAGGACCGCGAGTTCCGGGTTGGTCCGTGCCTGCTGCGGATCGATGATCGTGGGGATCTCGTCGGGGCCCAGCACCAGCGGCTTGAACACCAGTCCGGGGTGGCCGAGGGCGATGGGCCGGGCGCACCACTGGGCGGTCTCCCGCTGAGGGCTGATGACTAGAAGCACGACCGGGCAGCGCTGGCGGGCGCGGAGGGTCGCCAGGTACGCGGGCCAACTCCACAGTTTGTTGTGGTCTTGGTGGCGTTGCACCTCGACGATGACGGCCATGGCGATCTTGGTGTCGCTGAGCAGGCTGACCACGGTGTCGGCGCGGTACTCGGTGGGGTGGTGCTCGGTCAGGTCCGCCGACTCCACGCGGGCCTCGGCGAAGACGGGGACGGCGTCGGGCTGGACGCATCCGAGCAGGTCAGCGGCCAGGGACGGACGCTCTCGTATGAGCTCGATCCATATCTGGTGTTCTCTCGTAGGCACAACGTGAACACTATACGTGTTCACTTGACTACGCTTTGGAATCACGAAAGCGATCTCTTGACTTGCGACCAACGTTTCGGCAGGTGACCCGACTTGGCCGGATCTGGTGTGTGACGCGCACTTCGCTGGCACCCGGTCCGCTGCCCCTCGCCCGCCCCATTGACCGCGCCCCCCGGCGCCGATGGCCACTCACCTTGTCGCAGCCGGCTTCGTGTACGAGGTTTGATCAAGGCGGGGAGGCGCTCTCGGGAACGGCGGGCGCGACTACGTCGCCGGGGCGATCCGCTCTCGCGGGACGCGTGTCCCTATACCCCAGGAGTGCGCTGGCCGGGGGTTTTGGTCTCCGCCAGCAGGGCTTCGTGGAAGGTTCTGGTGTCGGGGGTGCCGGGCCCGCGGTGGAGGAGTTCGGCGTTCAGGACGTCGAGTTCGCGGCGGATGCGGGCGGAGCCGGTCTGGCGGGCGATGGTGAGTGCTTCCCGGCCGAGGTGCGCGGCGCGAGCCAGGTCGGGGTGTGGCGACTGGGCCACGGCCACGGCGAGCTTGGCGGTGAGATGGCCGCGATCCCGGTTGAAGCTCGCCGGCAGTCTGTCGATCTTGGATTCGAGAATCGCGGCGGCGGTGTCGGCGCGCCCGGTCACGCGATGACAGAAGGCGCTCTGCTCATCAAGGGTGTCAAGGTCGTAGTGGTGCAGGTACACGGGAGCGTCCGGCTCGGTGACCTGCGGGTGGTCGCGAAGCGTCTCGGCCGCTTCGTCCAGGAGCCGATAGCACTCGTCGTGCTCGCCGAGCATGGCGAGTCCACGGGCCTGCTGCTGGGCGGCGAGCGCGGTCAGCTTCGGGTCCAGACCGGCGGGGTCACGGCGTGCGGCCGAAGCGAGCTGGACGACGGCGGCGTGATCATCAGTGAGGCCGGTGATGTTGCTCTGCCGGATGAGCATGTACGCGGCCATCTGGCGGTCGCCGGCGCATTGGGCCCACTCCGCGGCTCTCCGGGACCAATGGAGGGCGGTGTTCAGTTCACCGAGGTCTTGGTACAGCCATCCCGCCATTTCGGCGTACTGCGACAGCACCTGCATCAGTGGCTCGATCTGCCTGGCACGGGCGCCTTTTCGCAGGTCGTCCAGGACGCCGATCTGGGCGAGCACCGGCTGCAGGAGCCCGGCCGGGCCGAGCATCTTGTCGGCGGTGTAATGCTCGGCGAGTACCCGCCGGAAGTAACCGATGATCTCGTCGTCCAGCCTGGCCGGGCGCTCCAGGGCCTGTGTCAGACGCTGTGTCTGAGCGGGGTCGACGGTGCCGGGCAAGATCGAGGCGATCGTGCCACCGGCGAGCATATGACCGAACCGGCGTCGCGAGATGCTCACGGTCACCTTCTTTCCGTCGGCTGTCAGCACCTCCAGCATGACGGGCTCATCGTCATCGTCGCCAGGGACCATCGGCGGCGCGACGGGGCGCAGATCGGCGGCCTGACGCAGCGCTACCAGCAACCCGCCTGCGTCGAGGGCGGCGTCCAGAGCTCGGACCTGCTCGATGGGCACCAGAATGTCGCCCTGCTCTGCCCGGGAGATCCGCGAGTGGTCGTACAGGGACTTCCTGCCGAGCTCTCGTTGGGACAGTCCTGCCTGGGTGCGCAGGTGCCGAAGCGCCAGCCCGAACATGAGCGCCGTACCGGTCGTGGGCTCATGCATCGCTGTCAGCTCCTCGCGCTGTTGCTGGACTGTTGCGGCAACACCGGGTCTCTGGTGGGCGTGATCCCCGAGAGGTCACCATTCGTATGCGCCGATTGAGCGGAGCGTAGTTCTCGCCGGTCAGGGGTGCACCAGGCTGGCCGCATCCAGCCACACCACATCAGTGACGACTGCTGACGAGTCGTCGGCGTCCTGAGACATCAGCGCGCAGTGCCGTGCCGCGCGTACCGGCCCACCTGTACCCGTAACCACCCCGAGGAGTCGCCATGCCGGAGACGATGGACGGTCCACGCGTCGTCTGCTGGGAGTTGCCGCCCGACCCGGCGATCGTCGCCAAGGCTCGTGCCATGGTCGGTGAGACGCTGCTCTCCTGGGATCTTCCGGACCTGCTGGACGACGTCGTCCTGGCGGTCGCCGAACTGCTCGCCAACGCGATCACGCACGGGCGGCCTCCCGTCCGGCTCTCGATGGAGGCCGCCGGGGGAGAACTGCGCGTCCAGGTCACCGACCACGGTGCCGAGTGGCCTCGCCGGCTCGACCTGGGCGTCGAGGCCGTTCACGGCCGCGGCCTCGCCATCGTGCAGGCCCTCGCCCAGCGGATGGGCGTCCTCCCGCTCGCCGATGGTCCCGGCAAGACCGTGTGGGCCGGTTGGCTCCTGCCGCCGCGATGACGGCTTTGGCTGAAGTTCCACCAGGCGCTTCGCGCACCATCCGCATGATGGCCTGCTCCGTACGGACGGTGGGGAAGGTTTCGGGCCCGACCGATGGAGGCCGGGCCCGAGGTCGGGCATTCACGCGGAGCGGCGGGTTGGGCCGGTTGGGGGTCCGCATCGCCGCCGCGCGTGGTCGGTCAGCAGGGGGTGGGCTTGAGCCAGGAGCATTCGAGGCCGGTGTCCTCGGTGCCGGCCGGGACGGCGGTCCTGAGCTGAGCGGCGGCGTCCACGGGAGTGTCGCGTTTGAACTGCGCGAGGCGTACGGCGATGGCGTCCTCGACGGCGGGCTTGGGGTTGCCGGTCAGGTAGTTGTTGGTCAGGATCGAGAACACCAGCGGCTCGCCGTCGGCGCTGGTCACATAGCCGGACAGGCCCGAGACGCTGGTCAGCGAGCCGGTCTTGGCGTGCACGTTGCCCGCCGCCGGGGTGCCCGCCATGCGGCTGCGCAGCGTGCCGCCGGTGAACCGGTCGGCGTTCCCGGCGATCGGCAGGGCGTCGTACCAGGTGGTGAACCACGGCTTGGCGCGCAGGGCGATGAGATAGGACGTCAGCTCGCCGGGGGTGACCCCGTCGAGCCGGGACAGGCCCGAGCCGTCGCGCAGCCGCACGTTCGTGATCCCGTTGGCCTTGGCGAACGCCGTGGTCACCGCGAGCCCGGCGCTCCAGGTGCCCTTGCCGGAGACCTTGCGGCCCATGGCCTTGGTGAGGATCTCGGCGTGCATGTTGTTGCTGAGCTTCAGGAACGGCACCAGCAACTGGGAGAGCGGCATCGAGGCGCGCTCGGCCACGCTCTTGGCCCCCGTGGGGGTCGCGCCGCGCGTGGTGGCGCCGAGGACGCGTACGCCGTGATCGGCCAGGGCCTTGCGGAACAGCGAGGCGGCGTACCCGGTCGGGTCGTCGACGGCCACCCACTCGTCGTAGCGCGCGGCCACCGTACCGGTGATCACGACGGTGTTGGTGCCGTGGGCGCGTTCGACCAGGACGTCGGTGGTGGCGCCGGTCGTGGCCCGGTTCTCGATCTTGACGTGGTTCGTGGGCGGTGTGGTGGTCACCGTGGCGGGGGCGCCGGCCGCGCCGCCGGGCGAGACCGACACGATCACCGAGCCGGCGTCGTAGTCGGTGTCCGGGGACGCGGTGAGCGCCGAGATCTGGCCCGCGTAGTAGTACGGTTCGTCGTCCCACGCCCAGTCGGTGCCGAGCCGTACGTCGTCGAACCAGGTGTCGTCGGCGACCAGCTCGCCGGTGACCAGCTTGACCCCGGAGGCGGCGACCTTGGCCGCGAGCGCGTCGAAGTCGGCGGCCAGCAGTGTCGGGTCGCCGGTGCCCTTCAGGTACAGATCGCCCTTCAGGGACGAGCCTGCGCGGCGGCCGGAGGCGAGCACGCTGGTGGTGAAGCGGTAGTCCAGGCCCAGTGTGTCCACGGCGGCGGCCGAGGTGAGCAGCTTGGTGTTGGACGCCGGCAGGAAGACCCTGCCGGCGTCCTGCGCGTAGAGCTGCTCGCCGGTGGCGGCGCTCTTGACCACGACTCCGGCGCGGGCGACCGAGAGGTTCGCGGCGCTGAGGATCTGGTCGATGTCCTGGACGAGGTCGGCCACGCCCGGCGCGGGCTCGGCCGCGCCGGCCGTCCCGCCGCCGGTCGCCTGGGTCAGCGTCGCCGCGAGGGCCGCTGCCGCCAGCAGGGTGGTGAGTTTTCTGCGTCTGTGCACGTGGTGCCTCCAGGGGGCTGAGCCTGAGGGGATCATGAACAACGCGAGCCAGGCCGACAATACGGAAACCTGCGTATGTTCACCCGCGGCTTGCCGGACTTGGGTCGCCTTCCGGGGCGTCCTCGTGCCACAGTCCGGTGCCGCGGGCGTCCACCCGGGCCCGGATGCGGGTGACCGCCTCGGCGGCGGGCAGGGCGGGCAGGCGGCGGCCGTCCCGCAGGCGCAGGGCGACCTGACCGGCCGCGGCCTCCCGGGCGCCGATCACCGCCTGGTAGGGCACCAGGCGGGCCGCGCGCACCCGGGCCCCGAGGCTGCCGTCCTCCGGCGCGGCGACCTCGGCGCGCAGCCCGTGCTCGGCGCAGCGTCTCACCAGGTCCTCCGCCTGTGGCAGCTCGTCGCCGGACACCGGCAGCACCGCCACCTGGGTGGGGGCGAGCCAGGCGGGGAAGGCCCCGCCGTGCCGCTCGATGAGGTGCGCGACGGCCCGCTCGACGCTGCCGATGATGCTGCGGTGCACCATGACCGGACGGTGCCGCCCGCCGTCCGCGCCGATGTAGTGCAGGTCGAACCGCTCAGGCTGGTGGAAGTCGACCTGGACGGTGGACAGGGTTGACTCGCGCCCGGCCGGGTCGGCGATCTGTACGTCGATCTTCGGCCCGTAGAACGCCGCCTCGCCCTCGGCGGCCTCGTACTCCACGCCGGCGGCGTCCAGCACCTCGGTCAGCAGGGCGGTGGCCCGTTCCCACAGCTCCGGAGCGGCGACGTACTTGCCGCCCGGACCGGGCAGCGACAGCCGGTAGTGGGCCGGCACGATGCCGAGGTCCCGGTACGCCTGCCGGATCATCGCCAGCGCCCCGCCCGCCTCCTCGGCGACCTGCTCCAGGGTGCAGAAGATGTGCGCGTCGTTGAGCTGGATCGCCCGCACCCGGGTGAGCCCGCCGAGCACGCCGGACGGCTCGGAGCGGTACATGCCGCCCACCTCGGCCATGCGCAGCGGCAGTTCGCGGTAGCTGTGCGATCGGGACCGGTAGATGATCGCGTGGTGCGGGCACAGGCTGGGCCGCAGGACGACCTGCTCGCCGCCGAGGTCCATCGGCGGGAACATGTCGTCGCTGTAGTGCGACCAGTGCCCGGAGATCTCGTACAGCTCCCGTTTGCCGAGCACGGGGGAGTACACGTGCTGGTAGCCGGCCCGGCGTTCGGCGGTGCGGATGTACTCCTCCAGGGTGTGCCGGATGGTCGCGCCGTCGGGCAGCCAGTACGGCAGCCCGGCGCCGATCAGCGGGTCGGTGCCGAACAGGCCGAGCTCACGCCCGAGCCTGCGGTGGTCGTGCATCTGCATGGTGGTCTCCTCGTGGGTGCCGAGGCGGGTGACCACACGGCGAAGCCCCGGGGCACTCGCCCCGGGGCTTCGGACTCGAAGTCAGCTGTCAGCGCGCCGGGACACTCCTCGGCGTCGTCGTCGAACCAGCGCGCTTCATGGCCGTCACGGTAGCAGACGCCCACGCGGCCGGGCATCCCCGTGATCGCGGCGGGGTCGAGGCGGTGGCAGGTAGATGACCCGCCAGGTGATCGACGGCGGAACGTCCGCGGAAGTGGCCGGACGTTGGGCCACTGAATGGGAACGGAATTCCATTCCCGGCCATCAACTGGTAAGTGGAATATTTGTGAATTTCTACTTCATTGGCTTCTGTGGCGCTGATCACACGCTATATGTGCAGAATTACGCATACCGCTCGCTATGGTGCTTTCTATCGTCTGCACTGGCAGAGGCGGGGGCGCGCCCAGTCGGCTCCTCAGTGATGACCGCTGGTGACTCATGCGCGGTGCCAGGTCAACACGGACGGCTGCCGGCATGGCCGAGCAGCCGGCGGATCATATGGAAAGACCGGAGAAAGCAGAAGAATGAAGCTCAGAAATGTCATCGCCGCACTCGGCGTGGTGTCGGCGGCGGGGGTCGTCATGGTGACCTCGGTGCCCGCGGCGACCGCCGGCACCGCCGCCGTGCAGCAGAAGCGCACGATTCCCGACTGGGAGATCGGTGACACCTGCTCCGACGTCACGATCAAGTCGAAGGCCAACAACAAGTACGTCGCCGCCGAGCTGGACTACGACGGCTATGTCAAGGGCCAGCTTCGTGCGCGGTCGGGCAGTGGCGCGGGAAGCTGGGAGAAGTTCAGCCTCTGTCCCATGGACGGCTACCAGACGCTCTATTCGTACGCCGCCAAGGCTTACGTGAGTGTCGAGAAGGACTACACGGGCGCCGACACCGGCATGCTGCGGGCACGCGCCACCAAGGTCGCCGCGTACGAGCGGTTCCAGATCGTGCACAACGAGGCCGGGGGTTACGACACCATCAAGTCCCTGGTCAACGGGAAGTACGTGAGCGCTGAGCTGGCCTACACGCAGGGCGGCTACGCCATGCTGCGGGCCCGGAACGCCGGCGTCGGCGACTGGGAGAAGTTCATCATCAACTGACACCTGCCGAAGGCGCTGCTGGGCACGTGCCGCTGCTCAGAAGGCCGACACAAGCGCGATCGGTCTGCGGGCACCCGCGGGCCGATCGCTTTCGTGGTCCGGGGAACGGACGGGCGAGTCTCTGGAGGCTCGCCCGTTTTTCGTGTCAGCCGTTTCCTTTGGGTCGTGATCGGCCGGCGCGGCCTTGGGCCTCGGTGTCCGAGCGGTGCCGGCGGTGCGGCGCGGTGTGGGAAGGGCGAAGGTCAGGCCACCGGAGCGGTGAGGACGAAGGCGCACTCACCGAACGAGATCTCGTCGCCCTCGCGTACCCGGGCCGGGCCGACCAGGCGCCAGCCGTTCAGCCGGGTGCCGTTGAGCGAACCGAGGTCCACCAGGAGCCAGGAGTCGCTCTCGTGGCGCAGCTCGGCGTGCACCCGGGAGACCGTGAGGTCGGTCAGCACCAGGTCGCACTCGGAGCCGCGGCCGACGACGTACCGGGTGCGGTTGTCCACCGGCAGTGCGAGGCGGGGCAGGCGCGGACGGCGCCAGGCGGTCTCGATGCGCGTGGTCAGGTCGGACACCGAGGCGACGGCCTCGGTGAGCCTGCGCCGCCACTTCCCGGGCGGGGGCAGGTCGGAGACCAGGTCGGTCAGCTCGACGCGGCTGCGCGCCTGCAGCGCGCGATCGACCCGCCCGAGGAAGGTGTCGTGCGAGATCTGACCTTCGGCGGCGTGATCGCGGAGCTCGTTGATGGCGCGATCACGGTCTCCGTCGGAGGCGCGCACAGGCGGGTGCGACGAGCTCATGTGCTGAGTATCGGGCGGGCAACGGCAAGGTGTCCAGAATATGCGGGATCTGTTGCCCTGAGCATACCGAGTATGCATACTCAGTATCCATGTCCATCAGGCACGGCATCCTGGCCCTGTTGACCCAGGGGCCGCGGTACGGCTACCAACTGCGCACCGAGTTCGAGGCGTCGACCGGGGCGACCTGGCCGCTCAACATCGGCCAGGTCTACACGACGCTCTCGCGGATGGAACGCGACGGGCTGGTGGCACCTGGCGAACAGGACGAGCAGGGGCGCGTCGTGTACGCCATCACCGACAAGGGCCGGTCGGAGCTGGAGCGATGGTTCGGCACCCCCGTCGCCCAGGCCGACCGGCCGCGGGACGAGCTGGTGATCAAGCTCGCCATGGCGGTCACCTCGCCGTCGGCCGACGTCCGCCAGGTCGTCCGCGCCCAGCGCACCGCCACCATGCGCGCCCTGCAGGAGCTGACCCGCGCCAAGCGGGCGGAGGCCGGGGCGGCGCAGCGGCTGGTGCTCGACTCCATGATCTTCCAGGCCGAGGCGGAACAGCGCTGGCTCGACCACTGCGAAGTGGTCCTGGCCGCCGCGCCCGCCACTACTCAGGAGACCACCGATGACGACTGACCGCGTCGTCCGCCTCACCGGCGTGACGCGCATCCACGGCAAGGGGCCGGGCGCCGTCCACGCCCTCAAAGACGTGAGCCTCGACCTCGCCGCCGGAGAACTGGTCGCGGTGATGGGCCCGTCCGGCTCGGGGAAGTCCACCCTGCTCAACCTCGCGGGTGGCCTGGACCGGCCCACGGCGGGCGTCGTCACCGTCGAGAACGTCCACCTCGGCTCGCTGCCCGCCCGCGAGCTGGCCCGGCTGCGGCGGCGGCACGTCGGGTACGTCTTCCAGGACCTCAACCTGATCCCCTCGCTGACCGCCGCCGAGAACGTCATGCTGCCCCGCGAGCTGGACGGCGTCCGCACCCGGCAGGCGCGGCGCGAGGCCGAGGCGGTGCTCGGCGAGGTGGGCGTCGCGCAGGTCGCCGACCGCTTCCCCGACGAGATCTCCGGCGGGCAGCGGCAGCGGGTGGCCATCGCCCGCGCGCTGGTGGGGGAGCGGCGGCTGCTGCTCGCCGACGAGCCGACCGGCGCGCTGGACACCGCGACCGGCGAGGACATCCTGGCCCTGCTGCGCGCCCGCTGCGACGCCGGCGCCGCCGTCCTGCTGGTCACGCACGAGCCGCGGCTGGCCGCCTGGGCCGACCGGGTCGTGTTCCTGCGGGACGGCGCCATCACCGACACCACCGTGGCGGTGACCTCATGAGCGGGCCCGAGAACGACCCGGACGCCGCGCCGGGGGGCGGCCGGCGGGCGGGACGCGGGCGAGGGAGCGCGTTACGGGCGGCCCTGCGGCTGTCGCGGCGCGACGCCCGGCGGTACAAGGGCAGGAGCGCCCTGGTCCTCGTCATGATCGGGCTGCCGGTACTGGTGGTCACGGCGATGGCCGTCCTCATCGCGACCTTCGACGTGACCCCACAGGAGCGGCTGGACCGCGACCTCGGCACGTCGGACGCGCGGATCATCGACAGCGGGCAGGGACGGCCGGTACAGCAGGGCGCCGACGGCGGCCTCTGGTCGGTCGAGGATCCGAAGTCGACGCAGGAGGCACGGCCGGTCACGACGGACCGGCTGGTCGCGCTGCTGCCGCCGGGCAGCAAGGTCGTGCCGGTCGGGTCCGGGCGGTTCTACGCCGGCCGGGCTGTCGACCCGACCCCGGTGAGGGAAATCGACCTGCGGGACCCGCTGACCCGGGGCCTGTATCCGCTCCGGCAGGGGCGGTTCCCCGCGAGCCCGGACGAGGTCGCGGTGTCCTCCTGGCTCGCCCGGCACGGCGCACCGCTCGGGTCGCGTATCCGGCTGTCCGGTTCGGGCACCGACCATCGGATCGTCGGCGTCGTGGACCACCCCGACCGCCTCGACCTGGACGTGGTGGTCGCGTTCCCCGGGCCCGACGCGGGCGCGCGGGCGAGCGAGTGGCTGGTGGACACCCCAGGGCCGGTGCTGTGGAAGGACGTCCGGCGGTTGAACGCCGAGGGCCTGCTGGTGACCTCCCGCGCCGTGCTGACCGGACAGGATCCCGCGACTCCACCGGTGATCCGGACGGCCGGTGGCATGAGGGCCAAGGACGTCGCCGTCGGCGGACTGGTCGTGACGATGGTGGTGCTGGAGGTCGTCCTGCTGGCCGGGCCCGCGTTCGCGGTGGGCATCCGGCGGCGCCGCCGTGAGCTGGCGCTGGTCGCCGCCCAAGGCGGCTCCGCCCGCCACCTGCGGTCCATCGTGCTCGCCGACGGGTTCGTGCTCGGCGGCCTCGCCACGGCGCTCGGGGTGGCCATCGGGCTCGCCGCCGCGCGGGCCGCCGTCCCGATCGTGGAGAGCGTGAACGGCTCCGTCGCCGGGCCGTACGAGGTGCCGATCGGCTACGTCGCCGCGGTCGTCGCGCTCGGGCTGGTCAGCGCGGTGACGGCCGCGGTGGTGCCCGCCCGGCGGGCCGCCCGCGCCGACGTCGTCGCGGCGCTGGCCGGACGGCCGGCACCGGTCCGCGTCCGGAACGGCCTGCCACTGGCCGGCATCGTTCTGGTCGCCGTCGGCTTCGTGATGACCCTCGGCTGGAGGGTGGACCGCCGTATCCTCACCGAGTTCGGCGACCTCAGCCTCGCGGCCGGAGCGTTCTGCACGATGGTGGGGATCGTCCTGCTCACCCCGTGGCTGGTGCGGGCCGCGGGCCGGCTCGCGGCCCGCCTGCCGCTGCCGTTCCGGCTGGCCGCGCGGGACGCGGTGCGCAACCGGGGACGTACCGCCCCCGCGGTCGCCGCGGTGGCCGCCGCGACGGCGGGCGTGGTGGCGATCATGATCGGTGCGGCCAGCGCGGAGGCACGCTGGGCGCACGATTACCATCCCCAAGAGGTGCACGGCGCGCTGGCGGTCGACATCGGCGAGCCGGCGGGCGAGCGCGCCGCACGCGTGCGCACGGCGTTGCAGGACGCACTACCGGGGGTGCCGCTGGCCGAGGTGTACCGGCCGGTGAACGGCGAGGACCTCTGGGGTGTGCAGCTCGCCGACTGCGAGACGGAGGAGGAGTGCGGGAGCCCGGTCTATTCCGGCAACGCGTTCCGCATCGGCGGGCCTGACCTGGCGCGCTATCTCGCCGGCCGTGACGACCCCGAGGCGGCGGCGGCCCTGGCGGCGGGCAAGGTCGTGGTGTTCCGGCCCGGCGCGGTGCGTGCGGGCGT
Source organism: Sphaerisporangium melleum (assembly GCF_014646695.1). Classification (GTDB taxonomy): domain Bacteria; phylum Actinomycetota; class Actinomycetes; order Streptosporangiales; family Streptosporangiaceae; genus Sphaerisporangium; species Sphaerisporangium melleum. The sequence continues at coordinate 82,028 of NZ_BMNT01000005.1, read as the reverse complement.
GGTACGGCTGCGCTTGTACGGCGGTAAGCCCCGGAAGGTCAGCGTGCCGGCCGTCGAGGTGCGCACGGCTCGCGCCGCCGTCACGAATGTCCTGTTGCCGGTACGGACCGCGACGGAACTCGGCCTCCGGCCGCAGCTTGCGGGGTTCGTCATCGACCCCGGGCTGCACCGGGTGACGCCGGCCGAGGAAGACAAGGTCGCGGGCCTGGCGGAGGTATGGCGATCCGGCGTCCGTGTCTACGTCGAGCAAGGTCCGCAGAACCCGCTGGGGGTCGCGTTCCTGATCCTGGCAGGGGCGGCCGTCGTGCTCGTGCTGGGTGGGACGTTCGCCGCCACCGGGCTCGCCGTCGCCGACGCCCGGCCTGACATGGCCACGCTCGGCGCGGTCGGCGCGCCGCCCGGCATGCGGCGGCTGGTGACGCTCGGGCAGGCGTGGTTCATCGCCGTGACCGGGATGGCGGCCGGCACGGTCGCGGGCCTGTCGCTCGGCGTGGCGGCCATGTGGTCGGCGGCCATCGAGCTGCAAAGCCGGACGTCCGTCCCCTACAGCCCGATCGTCATTCCCTGGGGCTCCATGGCCGCGCTGGTGGTCGGGTTGCCACTGCTGGCGGGTCTGGTCGCGGCGGCGTTCACCCGGGCCCGGGTCACCCTGCCCCGCCGGATGACCTGACCTCGCCGGTCGCCGGACGACGCGGCGGTCATGCCGGAGCGGACGGGAAGAGGACACCCCCGCGAGGGTGGTCCCGGCGCGAGGTGGGCCGGGGGAAGTCACGGGGCGGCGGTGGCGTCCGGGGCGGTGGAGTCGGTGGCCTGGGCCTCGGCGAGGTGGTCGGCGGTCAGCTCGTACTTGAGGGTCATCAGGATGCCGAGGCCGGTGATCACCGCCGGGATGATCGCCATGACGATGATGATCGCGGTGTGGGCGCTGCCCGGCTGGGTCACCGGGTGCTCGGGGTCGGAGGAGACGAACCCTCCGGCCGCGAGCACCGCGCCGACCACCAGGGCGCCGAGGGCGGCCACCGCGCTCTCCACGGCGGTCCACAACCCGGTGAACACCCCGCCCCTGCGCCTGCCGCTCAGCGCCGCGTCATGCGCGATCACGTCGGCCAGCATGGAGAACTGCAGCAGTTGCAGCCCGGCGTACCCGACGCCGATGAACAGCGTGACGACGTGCGCGTACAGCTCACCGAAGGCGGGAGTGAGCACCATGGAGAGGCCGCCGGCCATGAACACCGCGCCGGCCAGGATCATCGCGCCGCGCTTGTCCATCTTGCGGGCGAGCCACACCCACAGCGGCATGGTGATGAGCATGGGGCCCACCAGGGCCGCGAAGAGCGTGCTGGTGGCCGCGACGTCCTCGACGATGTAGGAGGCGTAG